>JBBRXB010000001.1:0-346488 GCA_038248915.1 Candidatus Limnocylindrales bacterium
GGAGCGGTCGGGATCTCTAAGGCTTGCCGGCGCAGAGCTGACCGTCACGTGACAGATTCGCGTGCACGCGCCAAGATGTCGGCGCGGCCAGAGTCGAGGCCCGGCGCCGGCCGACAGCGCATGAGAACCTGATGACCGACCTGCCCCACTCCGCAGACGACCCCGAGCTCGCGTCGCTCGTCGCCCTGGCGTCCGAGGCGGGCCCCACCGCCGGCGATGCCACGCCCGAGGCCGGGGCGGATGCCACCGAGCCCGTCTTCGATGCGGTGCCGGTCCTGCTCCCAGTGGCCGCCGTGACCCACGGCGAGCCCCCGGCATGGCCTCGGCGTCGACGGTCGCTCGCCCTCCGCTTCAGCGTCTCGTGCGTCCTGGGCTTCCTGCTCGGCATCGGCATCGGAGTCGGCGTCCTGTACGGATGGGGTCAGCAGTACGACGGCCGGGTACTGCCCGGCGTCCGCGTCGGCAGCACAGAACTCGGCGGGCTCACCCGCGAGCAGGCGGCGGCGGAGATCGCGAACGCCTATGGGTCGCTCGCTACTGGGCAGATCTCGCTCACCGGGCCGGACGGCCAGATGACGACCATCAGCTACGCCGACGTCGGCCGTGGCCCCGACACCTCGGCGCTGCTCGACGCGGCATTCGCGGCAGGCCGCCAGGGCGAGCCTCTCGCGAACCTCATCAGCGCACCCCAGGCCGCGATCCACGGCGTGACCCTCGCCTCCGGCGTAGCCTACGACCGCGACAAGCTGGCGGCCGCCGTCGAGACCCTGGCCACGACGATCGACCAGACCCCCGTGGACGCCTCCGTGTCGGCCGGCCAAGGCGGGACGTTCAGCGTCTCCCCCGCGAAGGACGGTCGCGCCGTGGACACGGCGGCCCTGCTGACCGCCCTCGACCAGCAGCTCGCGGCGCTCGGCACGCCGGAGTCGATCACGATGGCCGTGCCGGTCGTGTCGTTGACACCCGCCGTCGCCACCGCCTCGGCCGATACGGCAAAGGCGGCCGCGGATCGAATCGCCGCGGACGTGGTCGTCGCCCGGGACAAGGACAGCTGGACGATCGCCGGCACGAGCCTCGCGCCCCTGATCTCGTTCTCGACCGCGGCCGACGGGAGCATCGCGCCGGCCTTTGACGAGTCGGGCCTCGACCCGATCCTCAAGACGCTGGCCCAGAAGGTCAATCGGACCGCGCGGGACGCCGGCCTCAAGCTCGTCGGCAGACGCGTCGTCGCCGCTGGCACCAGCCGCGAGGGCCGCACGCTCAACGCTGCCGACACGAAGGCCGCGATCATCAGCGAGATCGGGACCCGCCAGGCGGGTGCGGCGGCATCGCCGGTCGCGGCCGTCGTCAAGGCCGTCGACCCGAAGCTGACCACGACGGCCGCCAAGGCGTTCGCCGGCAAGATGCGTCCCATCAGCTCGTTCAGCGTCTTCTACTGGGTCCTCGTCAACAACCACTGGGGCGGGAACATCGAGGCGCCGGCCACGAAGATCAACGGCACGGTCGTGCCGGCGGGCGCAAAGTTCGACTTCTGGAAGGTCGTCGGCGACCTGCACAAGCTCCCGGGCGAGGGCCCTGGCAACGCCATCGAGGGCGGGAAGATCACCGTCACCGGCGCGTTCGGCGGCGGCATCTGCACCACGTCCACGACACTGTTCAACGCGGCGTTCCGGGCAGGCATGGTGCCGCTCGCCCGACAGAACCACAACGAGTTCATCAGCCGGTATCCGCCGGGCCTCGATGCCACCGTGTGGATCGTCGACGGGACCAAGCAGACGATGAGCTTCAGGAACGACACCAAGTACCCGATCCTGATCACGCGGACCGTCACCAACGCCGGCAACAAGCGATGGCTCACGTTCAAGATCTGGAGCGTGCCGAACGGCCGGACCACCAAGGTCAGCAACCTGGTCGTCCAGGCGGGTGAGAGCGCGGTCCACAAGACGGTGAAGGACCCGACCAAGCCCGTGGGGTATTCCTTCTTGAATAACTCCGCCGTTGACGGAGCCAAGGTGTGGGTCACCGTGTCGATCTACGATCACGGCAAGCTCCACTGGCAGAAGCGGTACTTCTCGAACTATCCACCGGTCGATGGCGTCACCATCGTGGGGACCAAGACCTGACGCCGGCCTAGGGCATGTCTGTCAACTCGCCGTTTTCAGAGCGAGGTCGACTACCGACGCCATCGCCGGTCGGGCATCTGTCACCACGTGCAGACGACGTCGGACCAGAGCTCGACCGCTAGCGGCAATCGGGCTCGATGCTCATGAGGAGGCTGTCGGACTCTTTGTCGTGCGCCGTCGAGCTGGGAAGTGGGCTCCAAAGTTCGATCCTGGCAGTCGACGTGCGGCGCGCAAATGAGCGTTCAGTATGGGGCGGCGAGCGTTATCCTCCGCGTGAGGGGCGTGGTCGCGCCCGCCTGGCGAAGGGGACTTGATGGCTGGTCGACGTTCCACCGTGCGGCGCGGCATCACCGCGATGCTGGCTGCAACCATGATTGCCCTGGTGGTCGCCACGCCGGCGAGTGCGGCATTCAGCAGCAATGTGACCGCGTATCCGATCACGTCAAAGTGCGTCGGTCGGTCATCGGCGGGCAACCCGTTGATCTCATGGCGTGGCGGCGAAACCCAGTATTCCGATTTCGCGTGGTACCCCTTCGACGAGGCCCCGCATGGAACCATGTATTTCTGCTACACGACGTACCGCCTCGGCAACAAGACGTCTGACGGGGACTACTACGGCGTCGACCTCAAGTCGGTGTGGTCCGGCGGGGGACTCATGAACTGGATGCAGGCCGTCGCGCGGCAATCGGTCAGCTCGACGGTGACGCCCAAGGACAGCGTCTACGACTGGACGGGAACCTACACCTCGAGCCATGAGTGTTCGGTACCAATTTCTGTCGGGATCGGCGCGGGGCCGATCTCGATCGGCACGACGATCCAGGCGTGCAGCGGATACAAGGTCACGCTCGAGAGCCATGCGTCCATCAGCGCGACATGGCGCTCTGACTATGCCTTGAAGGTCCCATCGATGGAGAACTCCTACTTCGAGAAGGTCCCCCATGGATCCGTCCCGAAGTTCACCTTCACCTGGAAGGTCCCGTACTACTCCTACACGACGGACTCGAACGGACACTGGGTCGTCACAGCGAAATGGGACACCTACAGCTACACCGTGACAGGGACTGCATAAGGTCATCGGCGGCGAAGGCGATCGTGTAGCGCGGCTGGTCAGCCGCCGTCGTGGACGGCGACTGCGGGCGGAGGTCTTTCGATCGAACCCGGGCCTCGACCATCGTCGAGTGCGCTGAAGGCTCGCTTTCCAGGTCACCGCGCTCGGCGTGGCAATCGGGCGCCTGCCCGAGGTCGCCCCAGATGCGGGTTGATCTGCCCATTTCAACCTAGATACATGTAGGCCACACTACGGTGAAACGGCCATGACCGAGCCCCGCGGGGCCCGTCCGCACCGATTCGCGGGCAATCGCGAGGACTATGCTCCGATTCTGATCCGTGGCGTCCAGTCCCGTCGCAAAGTGGAGGGTTACCTGATGACGGACGAGAACGAAGGCCTCGGAATCGATGTCGAAGACGCGATCGGGAAGATCAAGTACGCGCTAACGGCGGCACAGCTCCAAGTCGGCAGTGCTGGCCTCCCATTCAAGCTCGGCTCGATCGACTTGGAACTGAAGGTGGTCCAGAGCGCAAAGAACACGTTCAAGCCCAAGTTCAAGATCCCAGTCGTCGACCTTGAGCTCGGCACTGAGGTCAACGTTTCGACTGAACAGACTCAGGTGCTAAAGGTCAGCCTCGCCCCGCCTCCCGAACCCACCGCAGAGTTGCTTCGAGACGCCCCTCCCATAGACATTCCGCTTACGGCGGCACTGCTCGAAATCGCGGGCATCGTCGGGGTCGCGGGCGAAGGCGAGCCAGGCCTGGTCCTTGGAAAGGACGGGGCATCCGTCAGTCTGCAAGTCGCGTTCGCATCTGATGGGTCGTTGAGCCTGTTGGTCTGGACAGGAAAGTTGTCCTGGGCCTTGACCAGCACGCTGACCGTGAAACTGATTCCGCTCAATTGATGATGGGCGGGGAAGCGCGACCTCGGGACAAACCCTGACGCCTCGCGAGTTCGCCCAGAAATGGGGCGACAACGCGACGAAGGAGAAGGCCGCCTCCCAGGAACACTTCATCGACCTCTGCCGGATGCTCGGTGAGCCGACGCCCAACGAGGCGGATCCGACCGGCACGACCTACGCTTTCGAGAAGTCCGTCACCAAGGCCGCCGGCGGCGACGGCTTTGCGGACGTCTGGAAGAAGGACTTTTTCGGCTGGGAGTACAAGGGCAAGGGCAAGGATCTGAAGGCCGCCTACCTCCAGCTGCTCGGCTGCCGCGAGGACCTCAGCAACCCGCCACTCCTCGTCGTGAGTGACCTCGACACGATCGAGATCCGGACCAACTTCACCGGCCTCAGCCCCAGGCTCCGCGCCCCGGCCTCCTATCTGTGAGGACGAGCCGCAAATCGACGTCAACGTCCGTGGCGACCAGCTCCCTCAAGTAATTGGGGAGACCCCCTCCGGTACACTCGCGCCGCAAGCCGAACGTCGTAACCGGAGCGCTTGATGCCACTACCGGAATACCAAGCAGTCACCCTACCGCTGCTCACACTCGCGTCGCAGCAGCCAGTCGTGTTGCTCTCAGACGCGCTGGCAATCCTTTCGGACGGGTTCCACCTATCTGACGAGGAGCGGTCTCTGGTCACCGCGTCAGGAAAGGCCAAAATGCGCAGCCGCGTCGAATGGGCGCCTACATACCTGGTGCAGGCCCGCCTGGTTTCCCGTCCGAAGCCGGGTGCGATTGGGATCATGAAGCGTGGCGAAGCCGCTGTTATGTCTACTTCATGGACGCACCGACGCGCGACTTTGTCCTGAATCGAATCGAGCAGCCGACGAAGCTGGTCGTGCGGGCGGCCGAGGACGAGGTCAGCTACTCATGAGCGGGTCCGATCGATGAAGCGACCCTCTCGCGCCCAAGAGGAGCTCGCCAAGGATCGAAGCGTGCCGGACTTTGATCGCGCGCAATCTGGCACTCCTACTGGTCGGGATCAATCCGAGCCTGTCGTCGGGGGCGACTGGCTACCACTTCGCAACGCCGGGCACAGTTGGCGCGGCTGGTGACCGTCAGATGGCGCGGGAACACGATCGCCCTGTTCTCGAGGTGACCTGCAGACATAACTTACATTATCGGAAGTGCCAGAAGGACTTCTGGTAGCAGGTCATCATCGACTCGCCCCTGGCTGATCTCGCGGATCTCGCGTCCTGGATCGACACGATGGATACCTGGTCGCTCGCCTCGTCGAAGACGTAGACCACCAGCATCCAGGGCCAAGGCCCGAGGACGAACCGAAATCCCGCCCAGCCTTGTTCAAGTGCCGGGCCGATGAGTGGGAACGTCGCCAATGGTCCAAGGGCCGCCTTCACGCGATCCCGGGTCGACGAAGGCAGACCGTGCGAGCTGATCAGTGCTTCAAGGTCGGCTCTAGCGGAGTCGGCGACGACGACGGTCGCCACCACCTAGAGCTCGTCGAGCGGGACGACACGCCCTGCGCGCACATCCGCGAGGCCCTGTAGCGCCCGTTCCCGCGCGCCGGGAATGGCATCGAGGACGTTTGTGATCGTTGCCGCGTCAAGGTCGACTTGGTCGAGCGCGGTCGACAGCAGTGACCGAGCGAGCGTGCCGGCATTGACGTAGGTTCGATCGGCCATTCTGTAGAGCTTTGCGGCGTGTTCGTCGTCGAGAAGGACATTGACCCGGTTCGAGCGCTGTTCAGACATGAATGTCACCTACACACAACGACACTATCCGTGCAGTTAACCGTAGGGGCTCCGCGATCCAAGGTCAAGGACCCGGCGTCGTAACGCCGCCCCGCGATCGCCGGCGACGTGTCGCGGCCCTACTTCGGAGACATGACGGTGAGTCCCGCGGACCGGGCGGCATCTGCCTGACGGTCGTCGTAGGTGACGAACGACTCGATCTCGGGTCCGAGTCGGAGCGCGGAGGCCACATGGATGGCATCGAGGGCTCGCAGCGCCGGGCCGCCGGTCGCGCCGGCGATCTGCGCAAGATCAGCATCCAATTCGACGAAGCCTAGCTTCGATAACGTCGTCCGCGGGTCCGCGCCCGGGCTAGACCGGGCGACTGCCTTGCCGACTTCTACGACAGCGATGCGGCTGGTGAAAAGGTTGTGGCCACGGACGGCATGTAGCAGCACTGCCGACTCTTGCTCCAGGATGACCAGTTTGGTGATCGCCGAGGCGTCGAGATACAGGCCAGTCACCGTGGGTCGGCGTCACGCTCAGCCAGGAGCGTCGCCGTGGCGCTGATGCCCATCGTCGGTGGGACCGGCATCGGCAGCGTCGTCGTGTCGGGATCGAGCGCCGGTGTCACGTGGCCTTCAGCGATCAGCTGTGCCAAGCCCACAGGCCGCCGATCCGAGGGCAGGAGTTGAGCGACGGGTTGACCGAACGACGTTACCTCGAATCGCTCACCGGCCTGGACGCGAGAGAGGTATTCGCGCAACCGGTGACGGAGCTCGCGCATTCCGACCTGTTCCATGTGACACAGTGTAACACATTACTCCACCTCCCCAGACCGACGGCGGGCAGGCGCGCCACGTCAGATGTTGCTGCCCGTGACGATGACGACGGCCGGCCCAGCGGGCCGTTCGCCGGCCAGGAGACCGGCCCATGACGCAGCGGCTGCGCCCTCGACGGTGATCCCGAGCGCCTCGGTCAGCTCCGTCTGGGTCTCGTGGAGTGCGGCCTCGCTGACGAGGCGCATCTCGTCGACGCGTCCGGGCATCAGTGCCACGGCACGCGGGATGGCGACCCGCGACGCGATCCCGTCGGCGTAGGTCGCGGCGGTGTCGGTGTCGATCGGCCGGCCAGCCTCGAAGCTGCGGGTCATCGCCGCGGCGCCCTCGGCCTGGATGCCGACGACGCGACAGGCCGGCAGCTCCGCCCGGAGCCACGAGCCCACGCCGTTGACCAGCGCGCCGTTGCCGACCGGGACAGACACGATCACGGGTGCCGGCAAGTCACCCGCCGCGACGGCGTCGGTCAGCTCCAGCGCCAGCGTCGCCGCCCCGGTCGAGATGCGCGGGTCGTCACCGTCGACGAGGAGCTCGACCGGGTGCGCGGCGGCATACGCTTCCGAGGCGCTCCGGGCGGCATCGAAGTCCTCCCCCACGGTGATGACCTCGGCGCCGAGGGCGCGCATCCGCTCGATCTTGCCGCGGTTGGCATTGCGCGACGAGAACACGACCGCCGGGATGCCGAGCGCGCGCGCCGCATAGGCGATGCCCTGGCCGAAGTTGCCGGCCGAGCAGCACACGATCGGGCGGTCCGGGCCGATCCTCCCCTCCCCCGCCAGGGCCTTCAGCGCGATCCATGTCCCGCGGCCCTTGAACGAGCCGATCGGGTTGCTCGTCTCGACCTTGACGATGACCGGGACGCCGAGGCGCGCCGACAGGCCCTCGTGGACGTACTGCGGGGTGTCCCGGAAGACGGGCGCGATGCGGTCGTAGGCGGCACGGATCGCGGCAGCATCGAGTTCGGGGGTGGTGATCATCGCGGGCACAGTCCCTTTCGTCCCGCGGCACACACAGAAACGCCCGAAGGAACCACCGGTCCGTAGTCAACGCCGCTGATTTGCATCCGCGACACTGCTTTCGGTCTGGGGCCCCTTCGAGCAAGTCCTACGATAGCCGCCGGCGCCTGATGGGGATACGGGGTTATCCACGAGTTTGGCGCGAACTCGGCGGTTCCCTGGGGCGTTGTCCACAGGCCGTCCACCAAGGGCCTCATCCGAGCTCAAGATCCGAGGTGCCACCACCGTCGAGGACCGGTGCACCGGCGTCTGTGATCGCGAACGGCTCCCCCGGCGCGATCCGCCAGGCGGCGTCCGAATGACGCTCGATGCGGACGGCGGGCTCCTGGGCCAGACGTCCATCCGGGCCGAGCCAGACGCCGGCGCAGGCCACCTCCGAGCCCGGCCGGACGACGTCCCGAAGCTGCCACACGACCGCGGCCGCGGCCAGTGGCGACCCGGCTACGAACACCGCGTCATCGGCACCGAATGACCAGCCGGTCACATGCCGGACGCCCGGTTCGTGTGGGTCGACGTGGTTGCCGTGGAGCGTGCCGTCACCTTCCGGGTGGAGCGTCCACAGACCCGCCGCGGACGCCGATTCGAGGTGGCTGAACCGCCCGTCCCGATCCGTCTCGAGGAGCAGTGCGTGCCGAACCGCCTGGCCGTCCGCGATGACCTCGCGCCAGCGCCGCCCGCGCCGGCCTTCGGAGATGGTCCACGTGACCTGCCCGCCATCAGGGAGGCTCCCCCATCCCGCCAGCCGGACCAGGCGGCTCATCGATCGGTGGCGGCGCCGGCCTCGACGGCCGCGGCATCCTCGAGCGTGGCCGCCGCCCAGCGTGCCGCGACCGCGTTGAGCTCGCCGGCCAGCGGCGGCGACACCCGCCCGACGACCCGGACCTCGCGCTCCCCGTATTCGAGCTCGATCGTGCCGCGTTCGCGGACGCGGGCCAGCAGCTCGCCCGCGGCATACGGCAGGCAGACGTCGACATCGACCCACATCGAGGCGAGCAGCGCTGCGATCTCGGCCCGGAGCGTCTCCATCCCGTAGCCGGTCAGCGCCGAAACGAAGACCGAACCCGCGATGGCCGGCGCCGGGGTCGCGCCGTTCCGGGCCGCCGCATCGAGCAGGTCCGCCTTGTTGAACGCGAGCAGGCGCGGCTTCTCACCGGCACCGAGCTCGTCGAGGACGGTCTGGACGGTCGCCCGATGTTCCTCGAAGTGCTCGTCGGACGCGTCGACGACCTCGACCAGCACGTCCGCCCGATTGACCTCCTCGAGCGTGGCCCGGAACGCATCCACCAGCTGGTGGGGCAGCTTGTGGATGAACCCGACCGTATCGGTCACGATCGCCGTCTGCCCGTCGCCGAGCTTGACCTGGCGGCTGGTCGGGTCGAGCGTGGCGAACAGCTGGTCCGCCGCCCGGGCGACCTCGGAGCCGACGAGGCTGTTGAGGAGGGTGGACTTGCCCGCATTCGTGTAGCCGACGATGCCGACCGTCGGCCACAGGCGCCGGTCGCGGCCACGAGCGGCCGTCTCGCGCTGCTGGCGGACCTGCTCCACCCGTTCCTTCATCTTCGAGATGCGGGTCCGGATGATCCGCCGGTCCGTTTCCAGCTGGCTCTCACCCGGTCCGCGTGAGCCGATGCCGCCCTGGGTCCGCGACAGGTGGGTCCACAGCTTGGTCAGCCGCGGCAGCTGGTATTCGAGTTGCGCCAGCTCGACCTGGAGCCGGCCCTCGTGGGTCTGGGCGTGCAGCGCGAAGATGTCGAGGATCAACCGGCTGCGGTCGATGACCTTGACGCCGAGCAGGCCTTCGAGCGCACGTTGCTGCGCGGGTGACAGCTCGTCGTCGGCGATGAGCAGGTCGAAGCCGGTCTCGCGCTTGGCCGCCACCAGCTCCTCCGCCTTGCCCTTGCCGACGTACCAGTTGGGGTCGAGGTGGCGGCGATTCTGCCACTCGGCGCCCACGACGTCCGCCCCGGCCGTGGTGGCCAGGTTGGCGAGCTCCGCGAGCGAATCCTCGGCGCTCCAGCCGTCATCGCCGCCGGTATCGACGGCGACCAGGAACGCCTTCTCGATGGGCGTGGCGAGGTCGATGAGGTCGGTGGGCATCGGGGCGTAGTGTAGACGCTCACACCCGCCCGCCCGTTCGACCGAGGGACCCGATGCCAGGACCGAAGGACACACCCGACGACCGCCCGAACATCGGCACGATGCCCTTCCTGGAGGGACTTCAGGCCCTCGAGGGCGAGGAGATGCCGGCCGACCAGGACGCCTTCTTCGAGCCCGACGAGATCGAGGCCCGCCGGACGCCGACGCAGACCGAGTTCGATCGGCTGGAGGACACGGAGCGCCCGGAGGGCGGGGCTGACGAGATCGAGGGCCTGGCCGGTGGTCTCGACGGTGAGCTCCGCGACGAGGAGACCGACGACCCGGAGGTCGCGGCCCAGGAAGGCATGCCGTGGGTGCCGCCGATCGATCCGCCGGTCGTGGCCACGCCCTGGTCCGGCGATCCCGTGGTCGCTGCGGGCACCGGCGTGTCCGCCCTCGACGAGCGCTACGATCCGGACGAGCCGGGCGTCCTGCTGAGCGACGAGGGCGAGATCAACGAACGGATCCGCGAGGCGCTCCGGGCGGACAGCGCGACGTCGCGGCTGGCCGACCTGCTCGTGATCGCCGTCGTCGGTTCGACCGCCATCGTCCGTGGCACGGTCGACGATATCGACGACTCGGACGATATCGTCGCCGTGGTCTCGCGAGTGCCGGGCGTCGACGACGTCCTCGACGAGACCGTCTACCCGGGCCTCTGACACCCGACATCGACCCGCCCGATTCGCCCCGATTTCGAGTTCCCTCGGCCGCTATCCTTGCTGCATCGAGGCCATCCCAGCAGAAGGCTCGACAGTGGAGGAGGAGGGTTCCGTATGAATCGACCCATCGGGGTCACATTGCTCGCCCTTGGGGCGGGGCTCGCGGGCTTGTTCGAGATCTGGCGGGCGCTCGTGTTCCTTGGCGTCGTCAGCTTCAACTTCGTCGGCAAGGACGTCTCGTTCCCGACGGCCCAATGGGGCTCGGCGCTGTGGGCTCTCATCATCGCGGCGATCTGGTTCTGGGTCGCGATGGGCTTCTGGAACGTCCGCGCCTATGCCTGGTCGTTCGGGATCTTCATCAGCATCTTCACCGTCATCTTCGGGTTCTTCGCTCTCCTGGGCGGCTCGACGATGGAGGCGGAAACGGTCGGCTGGCTGCTCGCCATCGCGATCTTCTTCTACCTCAACTACCCGGGCGTCCAGCAGCATTTCGTCGAGCACGAGATGTCGCTCATGACCCCCGAGCAGCGCGAAGCGCTGGCGCAGATGCAGGCGGCCAATGCGGCCATGGCCAAGGCATCGGCTCCGGGCATGAACACGCCACCGGCACCGCCTGCCGGCTGACCCACCACGCTCGAGTCACGAGACCGATCCGTCGCGAGCCGGGTCGGTCTCTTCATGTCAGCCGCCGAGTCGTCGCCCGAGGTCGCCGGTCGCGAGGAGTGCGGCGGCCGTCGTGCCGGCCGGGTGCCACGCGATGTCCGGCTCGGAACGGAACCACGTCCGCTGCCGCCGGGCGAACGCGGCGGTCCGCGTGGCGTCGAGCTCGATCGCGGCATCGCGGCTGAGCCGGCCATCGAGGACGGCCCAGGCCTCCCGATAGCCGATGGCCGAGAAGGCCGGCAGGGCCGGATCGAACCGCTCGCGGAGATCGCGCGCCTCGTCGACCAGGCCGGCGTCGAACTGGGCCCGGACACGCTGGGCGATCCTGGCGCGGTGCGCGACAGGCTCGAGTTCCAGGCCGACCCAGGCCACCGGGCCGGGGTAGCCACGCGCCGGCGGCCGGGGGGCATCGCCCTGGAGTTCGGCGATCTCGAGGGCACGGACCACCCGGCGCGGATTGCGCAGATCGACGGTGGCGGCCATCGCCGGCGCGATCGCGACGAGGCGCCCGACCAGCTGGTCGAGCCCCTCGGCGACGAGCTGTGCCTCCAGCCGCGCACGGACGGCGGCGTCGCTTGGCAGCGCACCGGTGTCGATGCCGCGGGCGATGGCCCGGAGGTACAGCCCGGTCCCGCCGGCGAGGATCGCGGTGCCGTCACGCCGGACGAGATCCCGAAGCACACCCTCGGCGTGGGTCGCGAAGTCTGCCAGGCTGAACGGCTGGTCGGGCTCGACCAGATCGAGTCCGTGGTGCGCCACGCGCGCCCGGTCCGCGGCGGTCGCCTTGGCCGTCCCGATATCGAGGCGGCGGAAGACCTGGCGGGAATCGGCGGAGATGACCTCCGTCGGGCGGCCGCCGGCGATGAGCGCCTCGGCGAGCTCGATCGCGAGCTCGGTCTTGCCGGTCGCCGTCGGACCGGCGATGACGATGAGCGGCGGCGCGCTCGTCACGCCTCGACGAGGGCGCCCCGCAGCGCATATGGGCCGGCATGCTCGACCCGGATCGTGACCTCGTGACCGACGAGTTCAGGCGACCCCCCGAGATGGACGAGCTTGTTGCCACGCGTCCGGCCCGAGAGCCTCGGCCCGGGGATGGCGCCGCCACCAGGCGCTTCGTGGTCGTGGCCCCGCGCCGGCACCACGGTATCGACGAGGACCGCCACCTCCCGACCCAGCCACGCCTCGTTGCGTTGGAGTCCGATCCGTTCCTGCAGCGCCAGTAGCTGGTTGAGCCGACGCCGCTTGACGTCGGCCGGGACGTCGTCGTCGAGGTGCATGGCGGGCGTCCCGGGGCGGGGCGAGTAGGCCGCCGCGAAGACCTGGTCGTAGCGGATCGTTTCGAGGAGGGCGAGGGTCGCCTCGAACTGCGCCTCGGTCTCGCCGCAGAACCCGACGATGATGTCGGTCGAGATGGTGATCCCGGGGACGGCCTCGCGGATCCGGGCCAGTCGCTCCGTGTAGTGCTCGATGGTGTACTGGCGGCCCATCCGGCGGAGCACCACGTCCGAGCCGGACTGGACCGGCAGGTGGAGGTGCTCGCAGACCGAGTCGCAGTCGGCGAGGGCCGCGATCAGCCGGTCGGACAGGTCCCACGGATGGGACGTGACGAAGCGCAACCGCCCGATCGCGGGCCGGCCGTCCGCGGTCCGCAGGGCATCGATGGCGCGGATGAGCTCGGCGAGGTCGGGGCGGCCGGCGAGGTCGAGCTGGCGGCCGGCCCAGCGTGCCGCAGCCACGTGCCCGAAGCGCGGGTCTGGCGCGAGGTCGTGGCCATACGAGTTGACGTTCTGGCCGAGCAGCGTGACCTCGCGATAGCCGGTCATGGCCAGGGCGCGGGCCTCATCGACGATGTCGTCGAACGGGCGGCTTCGCTCGGGCCCGCGGCTGAACGGCACGATGCAGTACGTGCAGGTCTTGTCGCAGCCGTAGATGATCGGCAGCCAGGCGGCGATGGCCGAGCCACGGGCCACGGTCCCCTCCCCGACCGCGCGGGCCCGGGTCCCGGCCAGGTGGTCCGCCACGCCGACCGTCGCACGACCGACGGTCGTGGTCGCCCCGACCGTGCCGAGGGAGCCCACGGCCCCGAACGCCCCGATCGGCGCCTGGGCAGAGGCCAACCCGAGCCGATCGACGAGCTCCGGTTCCTCGTCCGGCCGAAGGAACAGGTCGACCGCGGGATAGCGACGGCGCAGGCCGGCCCGGTCAGGCTCGCGCACGGAGCACCCGGTCAGCACGACCCGCAGGCCCGGATTGGCGGCTTTCAGCTTCGCGAGCTGACCCATCCGGCCGATGACCTTCTGCTCGGCGCCCTCGCGGATCGCGCAGGTGTTGATGACCACGAGGTCGGCCGTCTCGAGCGCCTCGGCCTCCTCGCAGCCAGCCTGCAAGAGCCGGCCGGCCATCTCCTCCGAGTCGCTCCGGTTCATCTGGCAGCCGAGCGTCCAGAGGTGGAAGCGCGGCAGCACGCGTGACTCCGGGACGTATTCGGTCAGGCGCGCATCGGCGGGCGGCGCGGGCTGGCGCAGAGGCGCGGCAGGCCCGGCAGGCACGAACTCGAGCATCGGCAGCTCGCGGGTCAGGGTCGATCGGTCGGTCATGGTCGTGGGCCGGAGCCTACGACGCCGGGGCGAAGGACGCCAGCCGCGACCTCCGGCGGGACCCACAGGCCGGCATGCATCTCGGCGTACGTGCCGGAGTCGCCGTGATAGTCGCTGCCGCCGGTCGGCACGAGCCGGAGCGCGACCGCTACCTCCCCGACGCCGATCACCGTCGCCGCGTCGAAGGCCCGGTAGTAGACCTCCAGGCCACCGAGCCCGGCATCGGCCAGCTCACGCACGACTTCCACTCGCGACGGCGCCTCGCCGAAATGGGCCAGCACGGGTAGCCCGCCGGCGGACTGGATCGCGCCGATGGCCTCCACCGGTCCGAGCCCGGTGCGCGGCACGTACGCCGGCTTGCCCCAGCCCAGGAGCCGCCCGAAGGCGTCCTCGACGCTCGCGGCGTGTCCGGCCGCGATGAGCGCGCGGGCGACCGTCGGGCGGCCAAGGGCGTCGTCGCCGGTCGTCGACACGTGGCCGATCTGATCGTCGATCGACAGGTCGAGCTCGCGCAACCGCGCCACCGTTCGTTCGAAACGCGCGAGCCGGCGGTAACGCTGCGCGGCAAGCGTCGCCTCGAAGGCCGGATCCGCGGGATCCATCCCGAACCCGAGGATGTGGAGCTCGCCCTCCCACAACCCGAGGTCCCTGGTCACGATGGCGTTGATCTCGACCCCCGGCAGCAACGTGAGCCCGGCCGGCACGGCGTCGCTGGCGATGACGTCGCGGAACCCGGCCAGCGTGTCGTGATCGGTCAGGGCCAGCAGCCTGACGCCGACCGCGAAGGCCGCCGCCACGAGGTCGGCCGGCGCGACGACGCCATCGGAGCGTGTCGTATGGGTGTGCAGGTCGATGGTCGATGGGCTGGGTGGCACGACCCCGCCGAACCCCGGTGGCAGCGGGTCGTGCCGGCGCCGGCGCGGCGCGGCCGTCACGTCAGGCCTCGACGAGCCGCTGGATGCGCTCGATGGCGAGGGCGCGTCCTGTGGCCGGGTCGATGTCGATCTGGACGGCGTTGAACACGACGGTCCCCTCGCCCACCTCGAAGCGCGTCGGCAGGGCATTGATGAACCGCGGGATGACCGTCCGCGGCTCGAACCCGATGACGCTCCAGACCGGACCGGTCATGCCCAGGTCGGTCTGGTAGGCCGTGCCGTTGGGCAGGATCCGCTCGTCGCCGGTGACCACGTGAGTGTGGGTCCCGACGACGGCGCTCACCCGGCCATCGAGGTACAGACCTAGAGCGTTCTTCTCGGACGTCAGCTCGCAGTGGAAGTCGACCAGGCGGACCGGCGGCAACGGCTCGGATGATTCATCGAGCAGGCGGTCCGCCTCCGTGAACGGGTTCTCGATCGGTTGCATGAACGTCCGACCTTGGAGATTGATGACCGCGAGATCGGTGCCGTCGAGCGCCTGGTAGGTGCCCCAGCCGCGTCCCGGGACCTCGTTCGTGCCGTAGTTGAGGGGCCGCAGGACGCGGTCGTTGGCCTCGAGGTATGGGTAGATCTCGCGCTTGTCCCAGATGTGGTTGCCGCTGGTGATGACGTCGACGCCCGAGGCCAGGATGGCGTCCGCGGTCGAGGGCGTGAGGCCCATCCCGCCGGCGACGTTCTCGCCATTGGCCGTGACGAAGTCGATCCCGCGCTGGTCGCGCAGCGTACCCAGGATCTCCTCCACCGCGACGCGGCCGGGCTTGCCGATGAGATCCCCGATCATCAGCACGCGGCACGCGCCAGGCGGGCGCAAGGCATCCCCGTTGGCGGGGTTGCCCAGGCGCGTGCGCCCCGTGTGGGTCTGGTCGGGGCCGGGCCCCACGGCTATTTCGCGTACTCCACGGCCCGGGTCTCACGGATGACCGTGACCTTGATCTGGCCCGGGTACGTCAGCTGCTCCTCGATCTTCTTGACGATGTCGCGGGCGAGGCGCGATGCCGTCAGATCGTCGATCTCCTCGGGCCGGACGAGGATGCGGACCTCGCGCCCGGCCTGGACGGCGAACGAGCGCTCCACCCCGGTGAAGCTCTCGGCGATCGCCTGGAGATCCTCGAGGCGCTTGACGTAGGTGTCCATCGACTCGCCGCGCGCCCCCGGCCGCGACGCGCTGATGGCGTCGGCGATCTGGACGATCGGGGCCTCGAGACAGGTGTACTCGACTTCCTGGTGATGAGCCGCGATCGCGTTGATGACCTTGGGCGAGAGGTTGTGGCGCTGAGCGATCGAAGCCCCGATGGCGGCATGCGGCCCTTCGACCTCGTGGTCGACCGCCTTGCCGATGTCGTGGAGCAGGCCGCCCATCTTGGCGACCTGGACGTCCGCGCCGATCTCGGCCGCGATGACGGCGGCGAGATGGCTGGTCTCGACCACGTGGTTGAGCACGTTCTGGCCGTAACTGGTCCGGAACTTGAGCCGGCCCAGGGTCTTGATGATGTCCGCCGGGAGCCCCGGCACGCCGGCTTCGTAGGCCGCCTGCTCGCCGGCCTGGCGCATGATCGTGTCGACCTCGGCGCGGGCCTTGGCCACGACTTCCTCGATGCGGCCCGGGTGGATCCGGCCGTCGGCGATGAGCTTGGTGATGGCGATCCGGGCGATCTCGCGCCGGACCGGGTCGAAGCCCGACAGGATGACCGTCTCGGGCGTGTCGTCGATGATCAGGTCGATCCCGGTCGCCTGTTCGAGCGCCCGGATGTTGCGGCCCTCGCGGCCGATGATCCGGCCCTTCATCTCGTCCGACGGGAGATGGACGATCGAGACGGTGTGCTCGGCGGTGTGGTCGGCCGCGACGCGCTGGATGGCGGTCACGACGATGTCGCGGGCCTTGTCCTGGGCGTCCTCGCGGGCACTTCGCTCGATGGCCCGGGCGATCTTGACCGCGTCGTGCTCGGCTTCCTCGCGGACGGCCTCGATGAGGATGCCCTTGGCGTCCTCGGCGTTCATGCCGGCCACGCGTTCGAGCGCGGTGACATGTTCGCCGTGGGCGCGGGCGAGTGCCTCGCGGGTCGTGTCGAGCTCGCGCTCGCGTTCCAGCAGCTTGCGGTCGCGCTGTTCGAGCATGTCCGTGCGTTGATCGAGCTGCTCGTCGCGAGCGAGAAGGCGGCTCTCGAGGCCGGCCAGCTCGGCGCGGCGGGCGCGGGCCTCTTCCTCGGCCTCGCGCTGCATCCGGAGCTTTTCGTCCTTGGCCTCGAGGATGAGTTCCTTCTGGCGCGCCCGGGCCTCGGCCTCGATGCGGCGCGCCTCCGCCGTCGCTGCCTTCATCGTCTGGGAAGCCCAAAGGCTGCGCAGCAAGAAGCCTGCGACGGCTCCACCGACGGCGGCCACCACGGCCACCGCCAGGATGAGCAGGGGGTCCATATTCTGTTCCTCCCATCCGACCGATCACGGGTCGGACGTGCGTGATGCCGAAGTCGGACCGACCGCTCTGGTGTCGACCAGTCGCACGCTGGCGAGAGGGCCGATGCATGGGACGCGATCGAGCCGATGCTGGGAAGCGCGCCGCCGAAGCGGCACGTTGTCGTTCTGTTGCGTAGCCTACGGCCGGTGTGCCGGAGGGTCAACCGAGGTTGCGGCGGCAGGACGCGGCGGGCTGGGCGGGCGGGGGCGGTGTGGGGGCGCAGGGGCGGCGTCCCGGGCGGGCGGTCCCCGCATATCGCTCGCGACCCCCCGTTGGTCGTATGCCACTCGAGAGCATCTTGGAGTCGCTGGCGCTGGGGGGCCGGCGGGCTAGTGGTCGCTGAGCCGAGGGCTGCCGGTTCGAGGGCAGGCGGGCTAGCTCGGGGCCGGCGGGCTCAAAGACGCCGGACTCAAGCACGCCGGGCTGGGCGCCCGGCTCAAGGATGCCGGGCTGGGCGCCCGGCTCAAGGATGCCGGCTGGGCGCCGCGGGCCGTGCGATCTGCCAGGTGTCCACGAGGTGCATATCGCGTGGCAGATCGGGGCGGGTCGGCCGTCTGGTGGGACGACGTCGACGTCATTCGAGCCCGGGTACCGGGCCGTCATGGTCCTGTGGTCGCTTCCGGCTTGGCCAGGCGCACAGCATGGACGGATCCCAGGAACGATGGGCCACGGTACGACCAGGCGGCCTGACCCGCGATACCTGGCGCGTCGAGGTCATTCCGGCTGCGAGGCTGATGCTCTCGAGTGGCATATCGTCATAAGGGGGTCGTTGGCTACGCTCGCGCGCCGGCGGCGGCCGCTACCCGATGTCGCCGGCCACGGATCCATCGGGCTCGCTCTGGCCATCGTCGACCGACGCCGCGACCGTCCGGCACA
The DNA here is from genome assembly GCA_038248915.1 of Candidatus Limnocylindrales bacterium. Lineage (GTDB taxonomy): Bacteria > Chloroflexota > Limnocylindria > Limnocylindrales > CSP1-4 > SPCO01. The sequence continues at coordinate 17,981 of JBBRXB010000001.1, forward strand.
CGTCCGGATCGAAGCCGTTGCGGGCGAGCAGGGCGTACGCGCGCTGACGTCGCTGGCGGGGGTCGGCCACGCGAGCGAGCGAGCGGGCGTGGCGGGCGAGCAACCGGTCCGCCGCCGACCGGTCCGGCGACTGGGTCTCGCCGTCGTCGCCCGGGATCCCCGCCACGGCTTCGCGCCGCTCGCCGAGCACGAGATCGACCGTGGCCCGGTCGATGCCCTTGAGACCGAGCTCCTGGCGGATGGCTCTTTCTCCGCGCGGCCTCACCCGGTCGCGCGACTCGACCCAGGACCGCGCGAAGGCCTCGTCGTCGAGCATGCCGAACTCGAGCAACTGGTCGATCACGCCATCGACCAGCTCCGGCCGGTAGCCTGCGCCGGTCAGGCGTCGTCGCACCTCGGCCACGGATCGGGCGCGGGGCTCCAGGAACCGCGCGGCCGCCTCGAGCACGACGGCCGGATCGTCGATCTGCGCCTTCTGTTCCCGGCGCTCGGCGAACGACGGCCGTCGGCCGGGTCGCGGCGGGCTCGCGACCGTCTCGCCGCGGTCGCCGGACATCTACGCCTCTTCGATGCCCTCGACCGGGATCGGCACCTCGTTGATCTTGGCCCGGATGAGCCGGTCGATCTCGGCGGCGATCGGCGGGTTCTGCTTGAGGAAGTCCTTGGACGCCTCGCGACCCTGGCCGAGCCGCGTCTCACCGAAGGTGAACCAGGCGCCCGTCTTGGTCACGGTGTCCATCGCCACGCCGACGTCGAGCAGGCCGCCCTCCTTGGAGACGCCCTCGCCGTACATGATGTCGAACTCGGCGACGCGGAACGGGGCGGCCACCTTGTTCTTGACGACCTTGACCCGGACGCGATTGCCGACCGACTCCGTGCCGGTCTTGATCGTCTCGATGCGCCGGATGTCGAGGCGGACCGAGGCGTAGAACTTCATCGCCCGGCCGCCCGGCGTGGTCTCCGGGTTGCCGAACATGACCCCGATCTTCTCGCGCAGCTGGTTGGTGAAGACGAGCGCGGTGTTCGAGCGCGAGACGGCGCCGGTCAGCTTGCGCAGGGCCTGGCTCATCAGCCGGGCCTGGACGCCCATGAAGCTGTCGCCCATCTCGCCTTCGATCTCGGCGCGCGGCACGAGCGCCGCCACCGAGTCGACGACCACGCAGTCGATCCCGCCCGAACGGATGAGCGTCTCGGTGATCTCGAGTGCCTGCTCACCGGTGTCCGGCTGGCTGACGAGAAGCTCATCGACATTGACGCCGCAGGCCCGAGCGTAACCGGGGTCGAGCGCGTGCTCGACATCGATGAAGGCGACGACCCCGCCGCGAGCCTGGGCCTCCGCCAGCACGTGCTGGCAGACGGTCGTCTTGCCCGACGACTCCGGGCCGAAGATCTCCGTGATCCGGCCGCGTGGGATGCCACCGACGCCGAGCGCCAGGTCCAGCGCGATCGAGCCGGTCGGGATCGTGTCCAGCACAAGCTTCTCGCGCGACCCGAGCTTCATGATCGCGCCGCGCCCGAACTGCTTTTCGATCGAGGCGAGGGCGGCGTCGACCGCCTTGCTTCGTTCGGCGGTGTTCCGTTCGGCGGCTCGTTCTTCGGTCATCGCCATCTGTTCGTCACGCTCCTCATCCGATCCAGTGGACCGCTCGTCGGAGCGGGCGCGATGCCGTCCTCCGGTCGATCAGCCTTCCTCCGCGTCGTCCTCGACGACGGTCCGTTCCTTGCGCGGCTTGCGAATCACCTCGACGTTCTGCGGCGGCTCCGACAGCGGCGACAGGCTCGGTTGGCTGGTCTTCGCCTTCGGCTTCTTCTTCTCTTTGCTCGGTCGATCTCGAGAGCCCATCTGATCGCCTCCGCGTCGTCCTGCAGCCTACCGAACGATCCTTCACGCCGACTGCTCGGCGACTTCACTGCCACTTACCCGGCCCGCGCGAACGCGGAGTTCGGACATCGTGGCGGGGAAGGTTCCGGCCCGGATCGCGGCTCGGATCCTGATCATGAAGTCTAGGGTGAAGGTCAGGTTGTGACAAGTCGCGAGCCGGTATGCGAGCAGCTCCTTGGCTCGGAACAGATGGGCCAGATAGGCCCGCGAGAACCGCCGGCAGAGCAGGCACGGACAGTCCTCCTGGACCGGCCCGGCGTCGTCGAGGAAGCGCTGGTTGCGCAGGTTGAGGCGACCGCCGGGCACCCACAGCTGACCGTTCCGTGCCACGCGCGCCGGGAGCACCGAATCGAACAGGTCGACGCCGCGATGCACGGCCTCGAGCAGGTCCGCCGGTGAGCCGAGGCCCATCAGGTAGCGCGGCCGTGGATCGTCGGCCAGCAGCGGGATCGCGACATCGAGCGCCGCGTCGCGCTGCTCGGGCGTCTCGTCACCGGCCAGGCCGCCGATGCAGATGCCGTCGAACGGCAGGCTCGCGATGTAGCGGGTCGAAGCGGCCCGCAGGTCCGGCTCCAGCCCGCCCTGGACGATGCCGAACATGGCCTGATCCTCGCGCGCGTGGGCGGCCAGGGAACGGGCCGCCCAGCGGTGCGTGCGCTCGGTCGCCTCGGCCACGACGTCCCGTGGCGAGCTCGGGAAGACGGGCTGGTCCAGCGCGACGGCGATGTCCGAGCCCAGCGCCTCCTGGACGCCGACCGCGAGCTCTGGCGTGAACCGGTGCTGCGAGCCATCGAGGTGGCTGCGGAACGTGACCCCGTCCTCATCGACGACGCGGAGGTCGCCCAACGAGACGACCTGGAACCCGCCCGAATCGGTCAGGATCGGGCCGTCCCAGTCCATGTACCGGTGGAGGCCGCCGAGCCGGGCGATCCGGTCGTGCCCCGGCCGCAGGTAGAGGTGGTACGTGTTGGCCAGGATGATCGACGCCCCGGTGTCGCGGATGTCGTCCGGGGTCAGCGCCTTGACCGTCGCGTTCGTGCCGACCGGCATGAACTGCGGGGTCTCGACGACGCCGTGGGTCAGCGTCAAGCGCCCGGTCCGTGCCCGGGTCGAGCCATCTGCCGGCGGGGCAACGTCGACCTCGTAGCGCGCTGCACGACCCTCGTAGACGGCCGGGGCCGTCACGCGTCCTCGGTCGGCAGGGTCGCCGGACCCGGATCCGCGACGGCGGGCAGGTCCCACAGCCCGGGGGCGCCTGGGTCCGAGCCGCGCGGTGGCGGGATCTCGTAGCCGAGTCCCGACAGATGCGCCCGCGCGAGGTCCGTGGCGATCCGGCCCTGCGGCGTCCGGTCGATGAACCCGAGGCGCAGCAGGAACGGCTCGTAGACGTCCTCGATCGTCTCGATCTCCTCGGACAGCACGGCGGCCAGTGCGGCCACACCGACCGGCCCCGACGCGAACTTCTGGATGATGGCGGCGAGCAGCTTGCGATCGGTCGAGTCGAGCCCTTCGTCATCGATCTCCATCGCCCGCATGGCGGCGGTGGCCGTCGCCTCATCGACGTGGCCGTCGCCGTGGACCTCGGCGTGGTCGCGAACTCGCTTGAGCAACCGGTTGACGATCCGCGGCGTGCCGCGGCCGCGGCGGGCGATGGCCTTCGTCGCAGCCGGTTCGATGCCGACGGCGAGGATCGCCGCCGAGCGGTCGACGATGGCGGCCAGCTCCGGCTCCGTGTAGAAGTCGAGCCGATAGGTGGCGCCGAACCGGTCGCGCAGCGGGCTGCTGATCCGCCCGGCTCGGGTCGTCGCCCCGACGAGCGTGAACGGCTTGAGACTGAGCCGCAGCGAGCGCGCCGACGGGCCCTTGCCGATCATCACGTCCAGCGCGTAGTCCTCCATCGCCGGGTACAGGATCTCCTCCACCGCGCGATTGAGGCGATGGATCTCGTCGATGAACAGGACGTCACGCTCCTCGAGCGAGGTCAGGATCGCGGCCAGGTCGCCGGCGCGCTCGATGGCCGGACCCGAGGCGTACTTGACATTGACCCCGAGCTCGCGCGCGATGATCGTCGCAAGGGTCGTCTTGCCGAGGCCGGGCGGACCATAGAGGAGGACGTGGTCGGCCGCCTCTCCCCTGCCCTTGGCCGCGGTCAGCAACACCGACAGGTTGGCCTTGACCTCGCGCTGGCCGATGTATTCGCCGAGGGTGCGCGGCCGAAGGGTGCCTTCGATGACGAGGTCGCCGTCGTCCTCGAGGTCCGCCGAGAGGAGGCGCGAGAGATCGTCCACCATGCGAACCGGAGTCTAGCACGCAGGACCGCATATCGTACGGATGTTCGCATCGAGCGTGAGGGCGGCACCGGCCCCGGGGGCGGCAGCGCGGGGGGTTATGATGGCGCATGCGCCTCTCCCGCCGCTCCGAGTACGGCCTGCGCGCCCTGATCGACCTCGTCCGCCACGAGGGTGAAGGCCCGGTCGCCCTGGCGGCGCTCGCGGAGCGGAACCGGCTGCCGACCAAATTCCTCGAACAGATCATGGCCACGCTCAAGCACGCCGGGGTCGTCCGGACGACGCTCGGTGCGCATGGTGGCTACGCCATCGCAGCCGATCCGACGAGCGTCTCGGTCGGCCGCGTCATCCGCCTGCTCGATGGCGCCCTGGCGCCGCTCGGTTGCGTTTCGCTCCGCTATTACGAGCCGTGCTCGTGCGTCGACGAGGCGACCTGTCCGTTGCGCGACGTGATGCTCGACGTGCGCGACGCGATGCTCGAGATCCTCGACACGGAGTCGCTGGCCGAACTAGCCGCCCGGACCGGGCGCCCGTCGATCGACCCGCGCGGTCGGCATGCCGACGCCCTGGCGGGCCGCCGACCGTAGCGTCCGTCCGTCCACCCGGCGCCCTAAAGAGCGACCGCCGCGAAATGAAGAGCCGTGGTCAGCAGTCCATCAGTCGTTCGCCCGATGTGGAGCGGCCCATTCGGCTCGTACCGTGTCACCAACGACCTCGGGGAATGACCCGAGGCGCGCTGGGAGCCCGCCGATGCCGTTCCATCCGATCACCTTCCTGTGGGTCGAACAGCAGGACCACGAACGCGGCATGACCTACCAGGCGGTCGAGCTCGCCGCCCGACAGTACGCTCGATACGCCAAGGTCGACGCCGAGCCGCTGCCGGAAGCACCCCCCGGCCGGGTGCGGACCCTCGCCGACCGGATCCGACACTTGCCATCCACGATCGTCCATCGCGGCTCGCGCCGACCTTCCCGTGCCTCTTCCCAGACCGGCTCGACCGGGGCTTGATGCCGGTCCGTCGCGCCCCTCCCCGTCCTCCTTCGGGGTGGGGCGCGACGACACAGGGCCTATCATCGGCGGCATGACCCGCCGCATGTCGACCCCCGCGTTCGTCGGTCGCTCTGGTGAGCTCGACTGGATGCTCGCGAGTGCCGACGTCGCCGAGGCGGGCCGGGCTTCCCTGGCGATCGTCGGTGGCGAAGCGGGAGTCGGCAAGACGCGGCTTGTGGCCGAGGTCGTCGCGCGTCTCCGCGCACGCGGCTGGCTGGTTCTCGGAGGCGGGTCGGTCGCGCTCGGCGACGACGGCCTGCCGTTCGGACCGATCGTCGAGGCGCTCCGCGTCCTCGTCCGCGAAGTCGACCCGGCGCGCATCGCCGAGGCGGCTGGCCCCGGGCTCCCCGAGCTCGCTCGTCTCGTCCCGGAGTTGTCGCGCGTCGGCGGCGATGGCCAGGCGCCCGCCCCGCAAGCGGAGTGGGTCCAGGTCCGGATCTTCGAAGGCGTCCTGCGGCTGCTCGCCAACCTGAGCGAGACCGAGCCGGTGCTGCTCGTGGTGGAGGACCTCCACTGGGCGGACCGGTCCACGCGCGACCTGCTGGCGTTCCTGGCCCGCAATGCCCGCGCCGAGCGGCTGTTCGTGGTGGCCACCTTCCGGACCGACGAGCTGCACCGCCGCCATCCCCTGACGACCTGGCTGGCCGAGGCCGAACGGCAGCCGCGCGTCCAACGGACCGATCTCGCTCGGTTCGGTCACGACGACCTGGTGGACCTGCTCGGTCAGCTGACCGGCGTGGCCGGTGAACCGATCGCGGCGACCCTTGTCGACTTGATCGCGCGTCGATCGGACGGCAACGCATTCTTCGCCGAGGAGCTCGTCGCCAGCATCGATGAGAGCGGCCGCTGGCGCCACCAGCTGCCGGACACCCTCCGTGACGTCCTTCTCGTCCGTCTGGCCGCACGATCCGACGCGGCCGGGCGGCTCCTGGAGATCGCGGCTGTGGCCGGACGGGAGGTCTCCCATGAACTCCTGGCCGACGTGTGCGGGTTGTCGGAGGCGGAGCTGACCGCCGCGCTCCGCGAGGCCGTCGACGCGCAGATCCTGCTGGTCGGATCATCTGGGCCGGCGGATTGCTACCGGTTCCGTCACGCGCTGCTCCAGGAGGCCGCCTACGACCAGCTGCTGCCCTCCGAACGACGCCACATCCATGAGACCTACGCCCACGCGCTGGAAGCCAGGCCCGCCATCGGCGGCGCGGCCGAGGCCAGCCGTCTGGTCGAGCTCGCCCATCACTGGTCCGCTGCCCACGACCCGACCAGGGCGCTGCACGCCGCGGTCGAGGCCGGTGATACGTCGCGGACCGTCTACGCCTACGCGGAGGCAGGTCGCCAGTACGAGCGCGCGATCGAGCTGTGGGACGCGGTGCCGGCCGATGATCGCCCGACCGATCGCGACCTCGGCGACCTGTATGACGCCGCCAGCGCGACGGCTACCTTGGTCGGTGACGGCTCGCGCGCCGTCAGCCTGGCCCAGCACGCGATCGAGCTGGTCGATGCTGCCCCCGGCCGCGACCGCGAGCGACGAGCCAGGGCTCGCGAGCGCCTCGGTTTCGCCGCCTGGTTGGCGGGCGACACCGCGACGTCGATCCGTCTTCTCGAGGAAGCCGTCGACCTGCTCTCGGACACGCCGCCGTCGATCGTCCAGGGGCGAGTGCTGGCCGGTCTCGCCGGAAATCTGATGCTCGCCGGGCGGTCGGCCGAGTCCGTGCCCTTTGCGGAACGCGCCATCGCCTGCGCTCGGACGATCGGGGACCTGGCCATCGAATCGCGGGCGATGAACGTGCTCGGCGTCGACCGGGCGGCGCTCGGGAACATCGGTGCGAGCATCGACCTGCTCCGTCGGGCCATGGCGATCGGGAGTCCAGCCGACGACCCGCTGAACGACAAGAGCGTTTACACGAACCTGGGTACCGTCCTGGAGATGGGTGGCTTCGTCGAGGAGGCGCTGGACGTCTCACTGGCGGGTGCGGAGCACATCCGCCGCTACGGCAGCGAACTCTCGTTCCTGATCTTCCTCGAGGTCAATGCGGCGGCCATGCTGATCGAGCTGGCCAGGTACCCGGAGGCCGCCGAGCTCCTCGATCGGAACGTGTCCAGGGTGATGCCCGGCGTCAGCACCATCCATCTCAACTCCACCCTCGCCCATCTCGAGATCCGCACCGGCAAGCTGGCGGCGGCGCGGCACCACTTGGTGATCGCCGAGGCAGAGGCCAGTCGGATCGCCGACGCGCAGTTCGTCATCGACCTGCACACCTTCGCGACCGAGATCGAATCCTGGGAGGACGACCCGGTCGCGGCCCTCGCGGTGGCGATCGAAGGGCTCGACCGGCTGGCGGACATCGATGATGCTGTCATCCTCGGGCAGTTGGCGATCCCGGCCGTCCGGGCCGGGGCCGATCTGGCCGTGCGCTCCCGGGCCGGACGCGACCCGGCCGGTGCGGAGGCGGCGGTCGCAGCTGTCCGCGACGTGATCGATCGATATCGGGCATCGACGGCTCGGCTGACCGAGATCGATCAGCTTGCGGAGCACGAGATCGGCTGGCGGATGGACCTCTGCGCCGCCGAGCTTGCGCGCGGCGCCGGCGATGACCATCCGACGCGCTGGGACGCGATCCGACCCGTAGTCGCGGCGAGGCCGGCGCCCTTCCTCGAGGCGTACGTCCTATGGCGCGCGGCAGACGCGTTCGCAGCGCTTGGCGATCACGTCGGCGCAGCCGAGCGCCTGCGAGCCGCCCACACCATCGCGCGGCGGATCGGCGCGCCGCTGCTCATGGTGCGTATCGAAGGTCTCGGACGTCGACTCCGGGTGGACCTCGTCACGTCGACTGACGATGATGTCCCGCTCGTGACTGGAGCACCGAAAGCGGAAGAGACAGCGGAGGCACCGGCCATCGTTGCCGACCCGTTCGGGCTCACGGTTCGCGAGCGCGAGGTGCTGGCGCTCGTAGCGGAGGGCTACACGAACCGCCGCATCGCCAGCGAGCTGTTCATCAGCGACAGCACAGCCGGGGTCCACGTCTCCAACATCCTGGGCAAGCTCGGTGTCGTGTCGCGGACGGAGGCGGCGACCGTGGCAGTCCGGCTGGGACTCGACCGGCCGACCCACGCGTGACGGGCGATCCGTCGAGGGCGTAAAGGCCCGCACGCCGGATCCGGCCGGAAATGAACAGTCGGGCCGTCCACGGTTACCGAGATCGGTCGATGTCCCAGGCGGCGGTCACTCGTAGCGTTCTGTCATCGACCTCAGTCCGAGGTCAGGAGCGCACAGGAGACCCGCCATGACCACCCAGCCCCAGACAGTATCCAGCACCCCGAAGGGGTTCTCCGGAGGACGGATGGTGGCGTCCGCCGCCGCGGTCGTCGCGGTGACCTGCCTCGTCGTCGCCGGCTGGTCAGTTGCGATCACCAGCAAGGGCGTGTCCGTCCCGGCCCCCGCGCCGGCGCCGCTGACCCGGGCCGCCATTGACGATGTGATCGTCACGGCACCGGTCCTGTCCGGCACCCCGGGCGACGCCGCTCAGGCACTCCGACTGGAGCATCGGATCCTCGTGGCCGGGCCGGCCAAGACCACCGTCTCCGGGACCGACGGCGACGCCGCTCAGGCGCTCCGACTGGAGCATCGGATCCTCGTCGCCGGGCCAGCCAAGACCACCGTCTCCGGGACCGACGGCGACGCCGCTCAGGCGCTGCGACTGGAGCGCATGCACGGCAAGTAGCCCTGGATCGTCGTCTTCACCGGGAGCCGGTCATCGGGGCGATGGCCGGCTCCTTCGCACGGGCGGCCGGTTGGCGGCCGTTCGTTTCGATCCCAACGGGGTCGTACCAACGGTGGTGATGGCCTGTTCGGGTCAGTCGCGAAGGAGGCTCCGAAGCGCTGCCTTGACGCGTTCTTCGAGGGTCGACTCGACGCCGACATCCGCCAGGGCGGTGCGCGACGCCTCGCGCGCCTCGGCCAGCGAATATCCGAGCGCCTGGAGCGCGGCGACGATCTCGCCTTCGCTGGCGGCCTCGCCCGGCACGGACGGGCCGGAGACGGTGACGCCGGCCGCCGTGACCTTCTCACGGAGCTCGAAGATGATCCGCTCCGCGAGCTTCTTGCCGATCCCGGGAATGGACACCAGGACGGCCTGATCCTGGGCCATGATCGCGAGCTGGAGATCCGGGGTCGGGCGCGAGCCGACGATGGCGAGGGCGACCTTCGGACCCACCCCGTTGACGGTCAGCAACAACGTGAAGAACCCGAGCTCCTCCGCCGACTTGAACCCATAGAGGGCCTGCTGGTCCTCGCGCACGAGATGGAACGTGTGGAGCTTCAGGACCTTGCCGGGTTGCGAGCTGGCGAGCACGGCCGGTGCGGCGAACACGCGATAGCCGATGCCGCCGACCTCGATGACGAGCGAATCCGCCGCCACCGCCCCGACGACACCCTCGACCGACGCGATCACCTACGAGGCGCTGCGCTTCTCGGTCCGGCGCATCGCGCGCTCGGACGCCAACGCCTCGCGGACGGCCCGTTCGTAGCTCGTCTCGCCGCGGGTGATCGGTGCGATCGCCGCGCGATCCATGACCCCGGCCGACGCGACCGTCGCGCCACGATCCGTGTTGGCGACCCACGTCGCGATGGCCAGGGCATCTGCGGCGTCATCGGGCCGTGGCAGCTCGCTCATGCCGAGCACCAGCTGGACCATCCGCTGGACCTGCTCCTTGTCCGCGGCCCCGTAGCCCGTGATCGCGCTCTTGACCTCGCTGGGCGTCGCTTCGCGGACCGGCGTGTCGTGCTCCGCGGCCGCCAGGAGGACGACCCCGCGCGCCTGGCCGACCCCGAGGGCCGTCTGGACGTTGCGCGAGAAGAACAGCCGCTCGACGCCCATCAGGTCCGGCTGGTGGAGGCTCAGCAGCTCGTCGACGAGCGCGTGGATCGCCAGCAGCCGTTCCGGCAGGGGCCGATCGGGGCTCGTCGTCAGGCAGCCGTGGTCGATCTCGCGCAGGCGGCCGCCCGATCGTTCGACGATCCCGTAGCCGAGCGCCGCGGTCCCCGGGTCGATGCCCAGGACCTTCACCCGGCGACCTCGGCGAAGACGTCCTCGGGGATATCGAAGTTGGCCGTCACGCGCTGGACATCGTCGAGGTCCTCGAGCAGCTCGACCAGCCGCAGGGCCTGCCGCGCCTTCGACGAATCGAGCTCGACGGTCTGCTTGGCGACCATCGCGGACTCGGCCGACTCGATCTGGATCCCGGCCGACTCGAGCGCCTGGATGACGGTCTCGAGCTCGCTCGGCGCGGTGTAGATGTCGATGGTCTCGTCGCCGTCGGTATCGACGTCCTCGGCGCCCGCATCGATGGCGGCCAGGGCGACCTCATCGGCGTCGACGCCGGCGCGCGGGACGGCGATCAGCCCGCGTGGCTCGAACTGCCAGGCGACCGCTCCGGACCCGGCCAGCTGGCCGCCGGATTTGGCGAACATCGAGCGCACCTCGGCCGCGGTCCGGTTGCGGTTGTCGGTCTGCGCCTCGACGAGGACGGCCACGCCGCCCGGGCCATAGCCCTCGTAGACGATCTCCTCGAACTGCTCGGCCTCGCCGCCGCCGGTCGCCTTGTCGATCGTGCGCTTGATGTTGTCGGCCGGCATGTTGACCGAACGTGCCTTCTCGATGGCAAGTCGCAATCGGTAGTTGGCGTCGGGGTCACCACCACCCTGCCGTGCCGCCACGCTGATCTCGCGTGCGACCTTGGTGAACAGGGCTCCGCGCCTGGCGTCAGTGATGCCTTTCGCGCGCTTGATCGTGGACCACTTGCTATGACCGGACATCGCGGGCCGGAGTATAGCGGACTATCATGGCCGGACCCGCGCTCCCCCCGGACGTCTCCTCTCCCTGCTGCAGAAGAAGGACCGACGAAGCCGATGACCATGAAGAGCGTCGATCTCCCCCACCTTCGGAGCGTCGTCCTGACGGGCCATGCCGGCGCCGGCAAGACGACGCTCGCGGAACAGCTGCTGTTCAAGGCCGGGGCGATCCCCAGGCTCGGACGCGTGGATGACGGGACCGCCCATCTGGACTTCGAGCCCGAGGAGCAGAAGCGGCGCGAGTCGCTGAGCCTGGCGGTCGGTACATTCGAGGCGGACGGCACGCGGATCTCGCTGGTGGACACGCCCGGCTACCCCGATTTCATCGCGGACGTCATCGAGGGTTTCGCGGCAGCCGACGGCGCGATCATCGTGATGGACGCCTCGGCCGGCGTGGAGGCCGGGCTGGAGCATGCGGTCTTGCTCGGGCGCGGGACGAACACCGCGGCCTGCTTTTTCATCAACAAGAGCGACCGCGAGAACGCCGACCCGACGGCCGCGCTGGATGCCCTGCGCGCGAGCTTCGGCGAGAAGATCGCCCCGCTCCAGCTCGCGATCGGGGCAGCCGAGGCGTTCGAGGGCTACGTGGACCTCGTCCACCGCAAAGCCTGGCGCTGGAACGGCACGACCGAGGAGGAGATCCCGATCCCGGCCGAGCTCGCAGGCGAGGTGAGCCGCCGACGCGACCAGCTGCTCGAGGCAGCCGCCGAAGCCGATGACGACGTCCTGACCAAATACCTCGAGGGCGAGGAGATCTCCGACCCGGAGCTCGAAGCGTGCCTGCGGAAGGGTGTCAAGGAGTCGATCCTGGCGCCGGTCCTGGTCGGCAGCGCGGTCAAGGGCATCGGGCTGCGCGCACTGCTCGACGCGATCGTCCGCTATCTCCCCTCCCCGGCCGACGAGCCGCCAGCGTGCCCTGCCGATAAAGGCGGCGCGACCGTCGAAGTCGAGGCCGACGAGAACGGCCCGCTGCTCGTGCGCGTGTTCAAGACCACCGCCGATCCGTTCGTCGGCCGGCTGACCTATCTGCGGGTCCTGTCAGGGACGCTCCACTCGCAGGCTCACATCTGGAACAGCACCCGGAACGAGGACGAGCGGATCGGCCAGCTCCTGCTCCTCCACGGGAAGGAGCAGGAGCCGATCGGCGAGCTCAAGGCCGGCGAGATCGGCGCGGTCGCCAAGCTGGCCGTGACCGAGACCGGCGACACCCTTGCGTCGCGCGAGCAGCCGCTCGTGCTGCCGGCGCTCGCGTTCCCGGAGCCGTCGCTGATGGTCGCCATCGAGCCGCAGAGCAAGGGCGACCTCGACAAGATGGGCCCGGCGCTCGCCCGCATGCTCGAGGAGGAGCCGACGGTCCGGCTCGAGCGGAGCGCGACCGGCGAACAGGTGCTCCGAACGATGGGCGAGGCCCACAACGCGGTCATCATCGAGCGGCTCAAACGCAAGTTCGGCGCGGCGATCGTGACCCACACGCCCAAGGTCCCGTACAAGGAGACGATCCGGGGCAAGACCCAGGTCCACGGCCGCTACAAGAAGCAGACTGGCGGGCATGGCATGTTCGGCGATGTCTGGCTGGAGCTGGAGCCGAACCCTGACGGCGGCGTGGAGTTCGCCGAGCGGGTCGTCGGCGGGGCGGTGCCGAAGGGCTTCTTCGCCGGCGTCGAGAAGGGCATCCGCGAGGCGGCCGAGGGCGGGGTCATCGCGGGGTTTCCGCTGTCCGACTTCCGCGCGACGCTGTACGACGGCTCGTTCCACCCGGTCGACTCGAACGAACTGTCATTCAAGATCGCCGCGTCGATGGCGTTGAAGGATGGCGTCCATCACGCCAAGCCCGCCCTCCTCGAACCGATCATGGCCGTCGAGATCCGGATCCCGGAGGCCTACATGGGCGAGGTCAACCGCGACCTGAATGGCCGGCGCGGGCGGGTGCTCGGGATGGACACTGACGGGGAATTCCAGGTGATCATCGCCCACGTCCCGCAGGCGGAGCTGTTCAACTACGCCACGGAGCTGCGGTCATTGGCCCAGGGTCGCGGGTCGTTCTCGGCCACGCTCGACCACTACGACGACGTGCCCGGCCACATCGCGGAGAAGGTCATGGAGGCGCATCGCAAGGAACTCGAGGCGGCCGGGGGCCACAGCGCAGGCCACTGAGCACGGCGTAGCGGCCCGATCACGGGCGGCCCGATCGCGTGGCGCCTCAGCCGGGTGCGTGGCGCCTCAGCCGGGTGCGTGGCGCCTCAGCCGGGTGCGCCTCAGCCGGGTGCGCCTCAGCCGGGTGCGTGGCGCCTCAGCCGGGTGCGTGGCGCCTCGGCCGGGTGCGCCTCAGCCGGGTGCGCCTCGGCCGGGTGCGCCTCACAGGAACACATCCGGGTCATTCGCGCTCGGTCGCATGACAGATGCTACGGGAATGGTCGGATTCGAGACCCGATCACGCACAAATGATGCCGATGCGCTCCTCACAGGAACTTCAGTCCCTGATCCGCCTAACCCTTGACATCCTCTGTGGTCGTCAAGGCTTCGACGAGGCTGAGCGACCCGTCGTAGAACGCGCGACCGATGACGGCTCCCATGCAGCCGGTTTGCCGCACCTGCTCCAGATGCTCGATCGTCGCGATGCCGGCCGAGGCGATGATGGAGCCGCGCTCCAGGGCGACCACCCGGTCATAGAGGGCGAGGTCCGGGCCATGGAGGAGGCCGTCGCGCTCGATTGCAGTCACCTCGAACGTTTCGACGCCGACGTCGGCCAGTCGCCGGATGGCGTCTGCCGCGGCGAGGCCGTCGCCGTCGGTCGCCCAACCGTGGCCGATGGCACGGCCGTCTCGGACGTCGATCGCAACGGCGATCCGGTCGACGCCGTGGGACGCGACAACGCGGCCAGCGAACTCCGCATCGCCGAGCGCGGCCGTACCGATGACGGCTCGTGCGGCCCCGGCGGCCAGCACCTCCGCCACCGACGCTTCCGTTCTGAGGCCACCGGCGACTTCGACGCGGACCCGCACCCTGGCGGACGCGATGATGGTGGCGATGGCCTCCTCGTGGCCCGCCGTCCCGGTTCTGGCAGCATCAAGATCGACGACATGCAGCCATCGAGCACCGTCGCGCATGAACCTGTCCGCGATCGCCGCCGGATCGTCCGAGTACACCGTTTCCCGCGCGAAGTCACCTTGCTCGAGTCGCACCACGCGACCGCCGCGAAGGTCGATCGCCGGCAGGATGTCGAACGGCCTTGCCTTGGTCATGGGGTCATGATATCGTAGTAGCACGCTAATATGCTACTACGGCCGCGAATGGACGCGCGTGACGCGGGTGACGGCGGCGACGACCGACCAGACGAGGGTAGACGGCATGGCCGACGACTGGAAGACTGACGACGTCGAGGCGCTCTTCGAGGCCATCCTGCGCCTGGAGACGCTCGATGAGACCGAGCGCTTCTTCCGCGATCTCTGCACCTTGAACGAGCTGCGCGACCTGGCCCAGCGATGGGCGGTCGTCCGGATGCTCGACAGCGGCATGCACTACGCGGAGATCTCGCGGACGACTGGCGCGAGCACGGCCACCATCACGAGGATCGCCGGCTGGCTCAATCACGGCGAGGGCGGCTACCGCGCGATGCTCGACAAGCTCGACGCCACGTCGCGAGCCGGCACGAACCCCTACCCCGTCGCCGGCGACCGATGAGTCGGCGCCTCCGTCTCGCGATCCCGAACAAGGGTCGGATGGTCGAGCCGACCCTTCGGCTCCTTCATGACGCGGGCCTCGTCTTCGAGGAGCACGATCGAAGCCTGGTCGCGCTCGTCCAGAACTACGAGCTCGACATCCTGTTCGTCCGGACCAACGACGTCATCGAGTTCGTCGGTGACGGCGTGGCTGATCTCGGGATCACCGGGATCGACCTGCTGACGGAGACCGCAGCGGAGCTCCCGCGCGTGCGGACTCTTGGTTACGGCCGCTGCCGGCTCGCGGCGGCGGTCGCGAACGACACCCCGTACCAGGCGGTCGAGGACCTGGCCGGCCTGCGCGTCGCGACCGCCCATCCGAACACCGCCCGCCGGTTCTTTGCGGACCGAGGCATCGCGGTCGAGATCGTGCCGATCTCCGGCGCGGTCGAGGTGGCGCCCAAGCTCGGACTCGCCGAGGGGATCGTCGATCTCGTCTCGACCGGCTCGACGCTCCAGATGAACGGCCTGCGGCAGATCGGTGACGTCCTCGCATCGGAGGCCGTGCTGGTCGCCAACCCGACAGCTCAGCGGGAGCGTGCACCGGACCTTGCCGCCGTCGATACGATGCTCAGCGCCGTCATCGCCGCGCGTGGCCGCAAGTACCTGATGATGAATGCCCCGGCCCGCTGCCTCGACGAGCTCCAGGGCCTCCTCCCGGCCCTGGAGTCGCCGACCGTCATCCCGCTCGCGCACGCCGGGATGATCGCGATCCACTCGGTCGTCGGGGCGGACGACGTGTGGGGTCTGCTGCCACGCCTCAAGGCCGCCGGCGCGTCCGGGATCCTCGTCCTCCCCATCGAGAAGATCGTCCCGTGAGCGCCGCGACGCCAGTGGGCGCCCTCCGCCTTCGCCGCCTGGACCTCAGCGCCGTCGCGTCGGGCGACGCGGAGGCTGTCCGCGAGCACCGAGCGCTGGTCCGCCGCGGCGCGGTCCCCGATCCGCGCATTCGCGACGGCGCGCGGATCACCTTGTCCGATGTCCGCGCCCGGGGCGACCAGGCGGTCCGCGATGCCAATGCCGCGGTCGGCGGCGGCCGCCCCGACGGTCGGCTCGTCCTCGACCCCGACGACCTCCGAGCCGCCCGCGACCGACTCGAGCCACCAGTCCGCCGTGCCCTCGACCAGGCGATCGACCACGTCCGCCGCTTCGCCGAAACCCAGCGCCCGGTCTCGACCCGCACGACCATCGCGCCCGGGATCGAGATCGAGCGGCGGTGGGCGCCCCTCGAGCGAGTCGGCGCCTATGTCCCGGGTGGCTCGGCCCCGTATCCGTCGTCGCTGGTCATGACCGTCGTCCCGGCCCGCGTCGCCGGCGTCGACCAGGTCATCGTCGCCTCACCCGCCGACCAGACCGGCGCGACCAACCCGGTCCTCGTCGGCGCGGCGAGTCTGCTCGAGGTCGATGCCTTCGTCGTCGCCGGTGGAGCGCAGGCGATCGGCGCGCTCGCGTTCGGGCTTCCGGAGGCGGGCATCGACCCGGTCGACCGCATCGTCGGCCCGGGGAACGCATGGGTGACGGCCGCCAAGATCGAGGTCTGCGGCGAGGTCGGCATCGACCTCCCCGCCGGTCCGTCCGAAGGCATGGTCCTCGCCGCGCCACCGGCCGACCACCGCCGCATCGCGGCCGACCTCATCACCCAGGCCGAGCACGGTCCGGACTCGCCGGCGGTCCTGGTCACGACCGACACCGCCTTCGCCGACGCCGTCGAAGCGGCCGTCGCCGACCAGCTAGCCCGCGCCGCCCGCCAGGACATTCTCACCGTCGCGTTGCGCGACCACGGCCGCATCGTCCTCGCCCCCGATCTCGACGCCGCCATCGCGTTCGTCAACGCCTACGCCCCGGAGCACCTGTCGGTCGATATCGAACCGCTCGAACCGACGGTCGCCCGCCTGTGCAACGCCGGCTCGCTGTTCGTCGGCGCTTGGGCGCCCGAATCGGCCGGCGATTACGCGACCGGCGCCAACCATGTCCTGCCGACCGGCGGCCTGGCGCGCGCGTCCGGCGCCCTCGCCGTCGAGACCTTCGGCAGATTCAGCCAGGTCCAGCGGATCGACCGCGACGGTCTGGCCTCGATCCGCGAGACCATCGCGACGCTGGCCGAGACCGAGGGGCTGCTCGCCCACCGCGATGCCGTCGAGATCCGCTTCGAGGAGGACCCGGCCCCATGAGCCCGACCCCGGTCACGTTCTCCTCGCCCACCGCCCCCGCGTCGTATTCCTGGGAAGCGACTGACGAGCAGGTCGCGGCCCGCTACGGCGTCGATCCGGCCACGATCGTCCGGTTCGACCTGAACACCTCCCCCACCCCGCCGGACCTCGTCAACGGCTTGCTGGCCGCCGGGCGGTTCGAGGCGTCGCTGTCGGAGTACCCGCCGACGGACTACCGCCGCATGATCGAGGCGGCCGCAGCCCGCTACGGAGTGTCGCCCAGCGAGCTGCTGGTGGGCGCCGGCGCGGACGAGATCCTCGACATCGTGGCCAAGGTCTTCATCACCGGTGGTGGCAGCGCCGTCGTCCCGGTGCCGACCTACGCGATGTACCGCGTCGTGACCGAGCAACGCGGCGGCATCGTCGTGCCCGTGCCGCGTCTCGACGAATCGGCAGGCTTCGCGCTCGACGGTCCGGCCATCCGCCAGGCCGTCGCCGACACGGGCGCCACCGTCGTCTGGCTGTGCAGCCCGAACAACCCGACGGCCCTGGCCGAGCCGGTCGGCACGATCGCGGCGCTCCTGGCGGCCTTGGCCGACGACGCCGCAGCGGCCGGGCGGGCGGCGCCGGTCGTAGTCCTCGACGAGGCCTACGCGGAATTCGTGGGCACATCGCTCGTCGGCCTTCGCGACGACCACCCGAACCTGATCGTGGTCCGCACCGCGAGCAAGGCCTACGCCCTCGCCGGCCTGCGCATCGGGTTTGCCGTGGCCCGACCCGAGATGATCACCCGGCTCAATCCCTACCGCCCGCCGGGTTCCATCTCGACCGTGTCGGTGACGCTCGTCACGGAGGCGCTGCTCGATCCCACGGTCCTCGACTCGAACCTCGAGCGCGTCGTCCGCGAGCGGGCGCGGCTGACCGAGGCCCTGCGCGCCATCGGCTGGTCGGTCGGGCCGTCGGTGACGAACTTCATCCTCGTCGATCTCGGGTCCCCGGAACGGGCCGCGGAGGTGGCCGATGGACTCCTGCGACGGGCCCTTGTCCCGCGGACGTTCGGGGCCGGTCATCCGATCGCCGACCACCTTCGCCTGACCGTCCGCGACCCGCAGGAGAACGACCGCCTGATCGCCGCCGCGACCGAGATGGCGGTCACGACCGAGCCCGCCCAGGAGGCCACCGGATGACGACCCCCCTCGGCGACATCGAGGTCGGTCCGCGCGAGGGCCGCCGCGTGACGGTCGCCCGGACCACCAACGAGACCGAGGTGACGGTCACGCTCGGGATCGACGGCGCCGGTCACGCGAGCATCGACACCGGGATCGGCTTCTACGATCATCTGCTCGGCGCGCTGGCGCATCACGGGCTGTTCGACCTGGCGATCCACGCGGACGGCGACCTCCAGGTCGATGAGCACCACACCGTCGAGGACGTCGCGCTCGTCCTGGGATCGGCGTTCGCGGCGGCGCTCGACGACCGAGCCGGGATCGCCCGGTTCGGCCAGAGCCCGGTCCCGATGGATGAATCCGTCGCGACGGCGATCATCGACATCGGTGGCCGGCCGTATGCGGTCATCGACCTGCCGTTCCGCGGCGAGCGTGCCGGTGGGCTCCCGCTCCAGCTGGTCGAGCATGCGCTGGAGGCGTTCGCTCGGACGGCCGGCGCGACGCTCCATCTCAGCGGCACCGGCCGGAACGACCATCACCTGGCCGAGGCCGCGTTCAAGGCCCTGGGCCGCGCGCTCCGTGTCGCCTGCGAGATCGATCCGCGGCGCGAGGGTGTCGCATCGACCAAGGGCACGCTCGGATGACTCGCCGGCCGCGGATCGCCGTCATCGACTACGGTGCCGGCAACCTCGTGAGCATCGAGCAGGCGCTGACGACCGTCGGAGCCGAGGTCGTGCTGGCCCGCGATGCCGAGAGCATCCGCGGCGCCGATGCGATGGTGGTGCCGGGCGTCGGGGCGGCCGAACCCGCGATGGATCGCCTGGCCACGCGAGGCCTGACCGAGCCGATCCGCGCCTGGATCGCGGTCGACCGCCCGTTCCTCGGCATCTGTCTCGGGCTCCAGCTGCTGTTCGACGGCAGCGATGAGGACGGCGCCACGACGCTCGGGGTCATCCCCGGCCGCACGGCCCGGATCGAGGACGCCCCGACCCTGCCGCACATCGGCTGGAACCAGGTGGGGTGGACGCGGCCCCACCCCTTGTTCGACGGCATCGATGACGGCGCCGATTTCTACTTCGTCCACTCGTACGTCGGGGTCCCCGACGACGCCGGCCATGACGTCGTGCTGGCCACCACCGACCATGGCGGCCCGTTCGTTTCGGCCGTCGGACGCGGCTCGCTCCTCGGCGTCCAGTTCCACCCGGAACGCAGCGGCCACGACGGGCTCCGGCTGCTGGCCAACTTCGTCGACCTCGTGCGAGCGGCCTGATGCTGCGTCGCCGGGTCATTCCCTGTCTCGATGTCGCCGATGGCCGTGTCGTCAAGGGCACGCGCTTCGTCGACCTCGTCGACGAGGGCGATCCGGCCGAACTGGCCGAGCGCTACGCGGCCGAGGGCGCCGACGAGCTCGTCTTCCTCGACATCACCGCCGCCCCCCAGCGACGCGGCACGCTGCTCGACATCGTCGAGCGCACGGCTCGGCGCGCATTCATCCCGCTGACCGTCGGTGGCGGGGTCCGGACCGTGGCCGAGATGCGCGACGTCCTGCGTGCCGGCGCCGACAAGGTGTCGCTCAACACCGCCGCCGTGGCGGACCCGACGCTGATCAGCCGGTGCGCGGCAAGGTTCGGCCGCCAGGCCGTCGTCGTCGCCATCGACGCCCGCGCGGTCGCCCCGACCGACCGCGAGGCCGCGGCCGGCTGGGAGGTCGTGGTCAGGGGTGGACGCGAGGCGACCGGTCTGGATGCGATCGCGTGGGCGGCGCACGCCGTCGACCTCGGTGCCGGCGAGCTGCTCGTCACGTCGATCGACCGCGACGGCACGGGTACGGGCTTCGACACGACGCTCTTGCGAGCGATCACGTCGCGCGTCCGGGTCCCGGTCATCGCGTCGGGCGGGGCGGCCGGCCCGGATGATTTCGTGGCCGCCATCCGCGATGGCGGCGCGGATGCGGTGCTGGCGGCATCGATCTTCCATCGACGGATCCACACCATCTCGGACGTCAAGGCCGCCATGGCGGCGGCCGGGCTACCGGTCCGCCTCGTCCCGGAGCGCGTCGCGTGAACCGGCCGGCCGTGACCTTCGGGTCGGACGGGCTCATCCCCGCGATCGTCCAGGATGCGACCGACGGCCGAGTCCTGATGCTCGCCTGGATGGACGATGAGGCCTTGGCGGCGACCATGGACACGGGCGATGTCCATTTCCACTCCCGGTCGCGCGACCGTTTGTGGCGCAAGGGTGAGACCAGCGGCCATGGGCTCCGGCTGGTCGGGCTGGACGTCGACTGCGACGGGGATGCGCTCCTCGTGACCGTCGACCCGGTCGGACCGACCTGTCATCGAGACACCCGGAGCTGCTTCGATGCTGATGGTGCGCCCGCCGAATCGACCAGCCAGGGCTTCGCCTGGCTCGAGACGCTGTGGACGACGATCGCGTCCCGAGCCGCCGAACGACCGGCCGGCTCGTACACGACATCGCTCATCGAGGGCGGCGTCGACGCGGTCGCTCGCAAGGTGACCGAGGAAGCGACCGAGGTTCTCCTGGCCGCCAAGGACGATGCGACCGCCGAGGCGACCGGTGGGGATCGCGCGGCGACCCGGGTGGCCCTCGCCAGCGAGACCGCCGACCTCCTGTACCACGGGTTGGTGGTACTGGCGGAGCGTTCGCTGCCGCCATCGGCGGTCATCGAGGCGCTCCGGGCTCGCCACGGGAACTAAGAGCGGCGAGCCCGCCCGATCTCGCGCCGGCGCTTGCCGATCCGCACATCCAGCCACTCCCCGGCGATCGACTCCGGGACGTCGGCCGGATCGGTCACTCGCTGGCCGTTGATCGTGACGCCGCCGCCGGCGACCATCCGCCGCGCCTCTCCCTTCGAGGCGAACAGGCCGGC
The DNA here is from genome assembly GCA_038248915.1 of Candidatus Limnocylindrales bacterium. Taxonomy (GTDB): domain Bacteria; phylum Chloroflexota; class Limnocylindria; order Limnocylindrales; family CSP1-4; genus SPCO01. The sequence continues at coordinate 38,974 of JBBRXB010000001.1, forward strand.
CTCGGCCAGCAGGACCGCCGCTCCGGCCGCCAGCCAGCCCGGCTCGAACGTGAACCCGCCGGACGACGCATGAAGCGACGCGAGGACTGCCGGGTCGTCGATGGCAACCGACGAGAACCTGGCCTGCGAGTCGGCGACGGCCCGTGTCGCGGCCTCGGCACCATGGGTCCGGGTCGTGATGTCGAGCGCCAGCGCACGCTGACCGACGCGGGCATCGGGTCGGTCGGCGGCCTCCGCTTCGATCGCCTCGATCCGCTCCTTCGGGAACTCGGTGAACCAGCGCAGGTACGTGCCCACGTCGCCGTCGTCGAGGTTGAGCCAGTACTGGTAGAACGCGTAGGGCGAGGTCCGGGCCGGGTCCAGCCAGACCGAGTCGCCCGTCTCGCTCTTGCCGAACTTCGTGCCCGACGGTGACAGCAGCAGCCTGTAGGCGAGGCCATGGGCGGGCTCGGCGTCGTCCGCCGTCCCGAGGGTCCGCCGGATGAGCTCAAGCCCCGCGGTTATATTGCCCCATTGATCGGCGCCGCCCATCTGCAGCTCGACCCCCATCGTCCGATGGAGGTGCGCGAAGTCATGGGCCTGCAGCAGCATGTAGCTGAACTCGGTGAACGACAGGCCGCGCTCGAGGCGGACCTGGACGGAGTCCTTGGCCAGCATGTACGGCACCGTGAAGTGCTTGCCGGTATCGCGCAGGAAGTCGATCAGCGACAGCTCGCCCAGCCAGTCGAGGTTATTGACCATGACGGCGCCGCGGTCGCCCGGGCTGAAGTCGAGGAACCGCTCAAGCTGGCCCCGGATGCCGGCGACATTGACCTCCAGCGTCTCGCGGTCGAGCAGGTTGCGCTCGGACGATCGCCCGGACGGGTCGCCGATCATCCCGGTACCGCCGCCGACCACGGCGAGCGGCCGCCCCCCGAACCGCTGGAGCCGGAGCAGACCGAAGATCGGCACGAGGTGACCGACGTGCAGCGACGGCCCCGATGGATCGAACCCGATGTAGCCGGCGATCGGCGGGTCGCGCTCCAGCCGCGCCGCCAGCCCGGGCGTCGTGGCGTGCAGGATCCCCCGCCATTCGAGCTCGGCCAGCAATCCGCCTGCGCCGTCCCCGGGGGTACCCGTCACAGCGTCACGCGTCGAGCCGTCTCGACCTTCCGGAGGCCAGTCAACCGTCGTTCCACGCCTCCTATGCTATCGTGCGGCCTCAGATGCAGACCAGTCTCGCGCGGCGCCAGCGCCATCGACGTGCGCTCCACCGCCGACCCCAAGGTCGGTCCGGATCGTCGACCATCGCTCAGATCCTCGTCGTCGTCCTCATGGTGGCCCTCCTGACCGGTGGCCTCCTGGCCGGCGGCGGTGTCGTCGCCGCCATCAGCGCCTACAACCATTACGCGGCTGGCCTGCCCGACCCCGTGGCGGCGCTGACCAACATCGACTTCGAGCAGCAGACGGTCATCTACGACCGGACCGGCAAGATCGAACTGGCTCGTCTCGGCGACCTCAAGCGCGAGCTCGTGACCTATGACCAGCTGCCGGGCGAGATCGTCGACGCGACGACCGCCATCGAGGACAAGGACTTCTGGGTCAACCCGGGGTTCGACCCGGCGGGCATCGTGTCGGCCGGCCTCGACACCGTCTCCGGCAAGCCACGCGGCGCCTCGACCATCACCCAGCAGCTCGTCCGAGCCCGGCTCCTGCCGCCGTCCGCGTTCGAGGGCACGACCTACGAGCGCAAAGCCCGCGAGATCATCCAGTCGATCCGCCTGACCCAGGCGTATCCGGGGCTCGACGGCAAGCGGCAGATCATCACGGCCTACCTCAACCAGAATTTTTACGGCAATCAGAGCTACGGCGTGAAGGCGGCGGCCAGGAGCTACTTCGGGAAGTCGCTGGCCGACCTGACCCTCGCCCAGGACGCCATCCTTGCCGCGATCCCACAGTCGCCGACGAAGTTCGACCTCATTCGCAACGCGACCGAGGTTTGCCTCGAGGACGTGGCCGAGGGTCAGGAGTGCACCAAGTTCAAGCTCGTCGTGCCCCAGGACTCGGAGGTCGTGCAGCGCCGCAACAAGGTCCTCGACCTGATGGAAACGCGCAGCACGCTGACCGGCGGCAAGCACACCGTCGCCGAGTACGAGGCGGCCAAGAACGAGCCGGTCGAGCTGGTCCCCCAGCTCTCGACGGCGTGGAAGGCTCCGCAGTTCGTATGGCAGGTCCGTCGCGACCTCGCCCAGATGCTGTGCCCTGACAACCCCACGGACTGCCCCGAGGTCGACACCGGTGGCTACAAGGTCATCACCACGCTCGACTGGACGATGCAGAAGGCGACCGAGAAATGGGTCTACGTCGCGGCCCGCGCCCCGAACGCCAAGAATCCGAGCGCCATCCTGACCAGCCGCAAGATCCCCCGCGCGGCTCGGTCGTGGATCCTCGGTCTGCGCGGGCACAACCTCAACAACGCGGCTGCCGCGGTCGAGGACTACCGGACCGGCGAGATCCTCGCCTATGCCGGCTCGGCGAGCTACACCTCGAAGGGCAGCAAGAGGTTCCAGCCCCAATTCGACGTCCTGGCGGACGGCTGGCGCCAGCCCGGTTCGGCGATCAAGCCGGTCAACTACCTGGTCGGCATCGACGACAAGACCCTCACCGCCTCGACCATGATCATGGACGTCACCACCAATTTCGGTGGCGGTTTCATCCCGACCCAGGCTGACCACCTCGAGCGCGGTCCGGTCCGGGTGCGGGAAGCGATCCAGTTCTCGCTCAACATCCCGGCCATCAAGGCCACGGTCATGGACGGCCTGCAGCACACCTACGACCGCACGAAAGACTTCGGCCTGAGCTACCCGAAGACGGCCGTGCCGGTCCTGTCCGAAGGCATCGGGACCCTCGAAGTCCACCCGATCGACCTGCTCGGGGCCTACAGCATGATCGCCAACCAGGGCGTGCTCATGCCCCGCCGGGTGATCGGGACCATCCTCGACTCGAGCGGCACGGTCTACTGGCCGACGCCGGCCCAGACCCCCACCGGCAAGCGGGTCGTCAGCGCCGGGGCGGCGTACATCATCACCGACATCATGGCCGGCAACACGCAGGTGAAAGTCAATCCGTTCTGGGGCAAATGGGCGATCTATGACGGCAAGACCCGGCGTCCGGCGGCCTACAAGACGGGCACGACCAGCGACAACCGGGACGTGGCCGCCTACGGCTTCGTCGCCCCACCGGCCGACAAGAAGGCACCCGCCCTCGCAGTCGGCGTGTGGATGGGTAACAGCGACAACAGCCCCAACGATGGCAAGCTCTCGCTCGATACCTCCGCACCCCTCTGGTCAGCGATCCTGGCCGAGGTCACCAAGGGCGAGAAGATCGCCCAGTTCAAGCCGCCCAAGGAGTTGGTGACCGCATCGGTGGACGCGTACACGGGGCTCAAGCCCGGCCCGTTCTCGAAGCAGACGATCGAGGAGCTGTTCCTGCCCGGCACGGTCCCGACCCAGAAGGAGACGATCCGGGTGGCCACCACGGTCGACGCCGCGTCGGGCCTGCTGTGGCGCGATGGCTGCGTCGGCCCGAAGGTCACCCGCGGGTTCTTCAACCTGTCCGAGGTCGAGTCCAACTTCCCCGCCTGGCAGCGGGCGAACGCCAACTGGGCCGCGCGCGCGGCCCGCGGACCCGGTGTCCGCGGCGGTCTCAAGGGCACCCGCACCGCCTACTTCTACAACGGAGCGTTCGCGCCGTTCGGCCGGACCTGGGGCGCGCCGTTCAAGCCGAGCGGCCTGTGCCCGATCGCGGTGGCGCCACCGCCCACCTGCGGCCCGCCGAACGAGCCGAACCCGAACCCGACCCCGATCATCCCGGAGCCGACGTGCACGCCGCCGCCGCCGCCGACGCCGGGGAACTTCCCCACCCCGAAGCCGTTCCCGACCCCGAAGCCGAAGCCCAGCCCCAAACACTGACGCCAGCACGAGACCCCGCACCCTCAGAACTCGACGATCGTCGCCCCGTCGCCACCCTCGCCGCGCTGCCCGGGTCGGAGAGACTTGACCAGCGGATGACTGGCGGCCGCGCTCCGGACCGCGTCGCGCACCGCCCCGGTCCCCATCCCGTGGATGATCAGGACCTTGTCCAGTCCGGCCAGCCCGGCGTCGTCGAGGTAGCGGTTGAGCGCATCGAGGGCCTCGTCCACGCGCGCGCCGCGCAGGTCGAGCGACGACGCCACCGAACGCGCCCGATCCAGCCGCAGCTCCGCCGCATTCGAGCCGGGGTCCGGCGTCGAGGCACCACCACCGTGCGCGCCGCTGCCGGTCGCCTCGGCGGTAGCCGGGACGAGATCGTCGACATCGACCGTGACCCGCATCCCGCCGGCCTCGAGGGTCGCGCGCTTGCCACCGCGCTCGAGCGCCACGATCCGGCCCTCCCAGCCGCCTGACGCGCTGCGCGCCCGCTCACCGAGCGACCAGGTGCGAGGGATGGCCGGTTCGGTGACCTCGGCCGATTCGTCCGGTGGGGCCAGGCGACCGAGCGTCGCCTCGGCACGGTCGACCGCCCGGTCGAGCGCCGGCGCGGTGACGGTTTCGCGGTCGAGCGCCTCGCGGGTCGTCCGCACCTCCGTCCGCAGATCGTCAACGATGCGTTCCGCCTCCGCCCGGGCGGCGGTGACCGCCGCGTCACGCTCGCTCCGCGCCCGCCGGCGTTCCTCCTGGGCGGCCCGCAGCGCGTCTGCCGCGCGAAGCTCGGCGGCCCGCGCCCGATCGAGGGCCTCGCTCGTCTCGCCCTCCGTCGCCCGGATCGAGGCGAGGGTCGCCTCGAACGAGCGTTGCGTCTCCGACAGGCGTGACCGGGCGTCGGTCACGATCGGCTCCGGCAGGCCGAGGCGTTCGGCGATGGCGAAGGCCTGGCTGCCGCCCGGCAGCCCGATGGTCAGGCGGTACGTCGGCGACAGCGTCTCGAGGTCGAATTCGACCGCGGCGTTGCGGGCTTCCGGCGTGGTGTGCGCGTAGGCCTTGAGCTCCGCGTAGTGGGTCGTAGCCGCGACGAGCGCGCCGGCCCGGATGAAGTGGTCGAGCAGCGCCTGGGCCAGCGCAGAGCCCTCGGTCGGGTCGGTACCGGCGCCCAGCTCGTCGAGCAGGACGAGCGTGCCGGGTCCCGCCGCCTCCACGATCCGGATGATCGAGCGAAGGTGCCCCGAAAAGGTCGACAGCGACTGCGCGATCGATTGCTCGTCGCCGATGTCGGCGAAGATGTCGCGCCAGATCGGCAGGCGGCTGCCCGGATCAGCGGGGATGTGCAGCCCGGCCTGGTGCATCAGGCTGAGCAGGCCGAGCGTTCGCAGCGTGACGGTCTTGCCGCCGGTGTTCGGCCCGGTGACGATGAGCGCCGTGTAGCCGTCGCCGAGGCGGATGTCGATGGGTACCACCCGCCCGGTCAGGCCCGGGTGCCGCGCCGACAGGAGGATCGCCTCCGGGCGGTCCGCGGTCTCGGCCCGACTGCCGCCCATCTCGGCGGCGAGCGTCGCCTTGGCGACCCATAGGTCGAACCGGGCCAGAGCTTCAAGTGTCTCGCGCAGCGCATCGGCATTGGCCGCCACGAACGCCGAGAGCTCGTCGAGGATGCGGGCGATCTCCTCGGCCTCGGCGACCTGGGCCTCGCGCCAGGCGTTTCCGAGCTCGACCGCCACGAGCGGCTCGATGAACAGGGTCGCGCCACTGCCCGACGCGTCATGGACGATGCCCTTGACCCGGGCACGGGCCTCCGCCTTGACGGGGACCACGTAGCGCCCGTTGCGGAGGGTGATGATCGGTTCCTGGAGCGCGGAGCCGAGTTCCGTGCCGACGAGCGACTCCAGGCGGCGGCGCAGCCGGTCATAGGCGACCCTGACCGCCGCCCGCAGGCTGCCGAGCCGTGGCGACGCCGTGTCGAGCAGCTCGCCGACCGGGTCGAAGCTGCGCGCCAGCGTGGAGCGCAGGGATGGCAGCGCGTGGAGCTCGTGCCCGATCTCGCGCAGGAGCGGCCGGCGATCGTCGGCGAGGAGCGTCGCCAGTCGGGCGGTCGCGTCCAGTGTCGTGGCGATCTCGAGGAACTGGGCGGGCTCCAGGCGGCCGCCGCGAGATGCCCGCTCGATGGCCGGACCGATGTCCTGCGCGGCCCCGATGCCGACCCCCGGGCGGTCCTGCAGAAGCGACCAAGCCTGGTCGGTCTCGTCGAGCCCACGGGCGACGACGACCGGGTCGTTCGATGGTTGCAGTGCCTCGGCCAGGCGGCGTGATGGCGGGAACGAGGTCGCGTCCGCCAGCCGGGCCCGGATGGCCGGGAACTCGAGCAGGCCGAGGGTGCGTTGGTCCATCGAGGCGCGCGGTCAGCGAGCCGACGCAGGGCCGGAAACGGACGGATGGCCGCGCTCGAGGAGACGCCACGGTCGTCCGGCCCACGGCTCGCCCGCATAGTCGACGCCGATCCGCGGCGTGGCCAGGATGACCGGTGCTGGTTCACCGGCGGGTTCCGCCTCGAGCCGCAACGGCGATGCCGGGTCGCACAGGTCCAGCCCGGTCCAGGCGGTGTCGAGCCCGAACGCGGCGGCAACCAGGCCCGGGCCGCTGGCCAGCCGGTCGCCTGGCAAGCGCGCGATGCGCTCCGCCTCGGCCGCCGCGCGCGCTTCGGTCAGGCTCCGTCGCCGGAGCGTCGTCCGCACGACCCGGTCCACGCGCATCGTGTCGATGCCGTCGAGCGGTTGGACGGCGCGGATGAGCAGGGCGGCCGGTGCGCCAGCAGGCTCGGTCACCACGTTGAGGCAGTCGTACATCCCGTAGACAAGGTACACGTAGGCAACGCCCGCCGGCCCGAACATGACTCGGTTTCGGGCGGTCTCGCCGAAGCGGGCGTGGGAGGCGCGATCGTCCTCCCCGATGTACGCCTCGACCTCGACGATGCGCCCGACCCGGCGGCCGGTGGCGTCATCGCGGACCAGGCGGGCGCCGATGAGCGCCCGGCCGGCATCGATGGTCGGACCGCTCAGGAGGCTCCGGGGGATGACCCTCAGCTTGCCGGGTAGTTGCGTTTGATCGAGTCCGGCACGAACAGGCCGGTCAGGACGAAAAAGGCCGGGATCAGGGTGGTGCGGAAGAGCACGGCGAACTGCGTCCCGTCGAGGGCGTTCCAGATCTCGCGCAGGAACGGCAGCTCCTGCGGGTCCTGGGCGACGCCGGGGATCCGGAAGAACGAGTCGAGGATGATCAGGACGGCGCCGAAGATGATGGCCGCCTCGAGCAGCCCGAGGATGCCCCCGATGATCTCGTCCGCGAAGCGCGCCTTCTGGAACAGCGGCTGGGGCTTGTAGAAGCCCTGCGCGACCAGCGCGAAGGCGATCGACGACGCCACGAAGATCGTCCCGAAGCCGATCATGTAGCTGTATTCCTTCGGGAACTGCGTCCAGTTCGCGCCGAGGAAGTTCGACAGCGGCTCAGCCAGGAGCGCGGCCAGGAACCACGAGAACAGGATCGATGCGATCCCGAGCAGTCGGCGAATCGTCCCCTGGGCGAACCCGAGGACGAAGAAGCCGATGAAATAGAGCACGATCAGCAGGTCGACGGTCCCGACCCCGTTCAGGAACGTTCCGACATCCACGCGGTTGCGCCTCCGTCATCCGTGCCCGCGGCAACGCCGAGAGCGGGGCAAGGGTAGCAGCGCGAATCAGCGAGCCGCAAGGCATCGCCCCACGACGGATCGGTGCGGAGCGGTCCGGTCAAGTTCGGATGCGGGCACTGAGGTCGTTCGCCAACCCGGCGATCACGCCCGCCACCGCCGCGTCGAGCTCGGCCTCGGTCAGGGTCCGCTCGTCATCGCGCAGCGTGAGCCGGTAAGCCAGACTCTTGTCGGTCTCGGCCAGCGGACGCCCGCGGTAGATGTCGAACAGCGTCACGGCCCGGAGGAGCGGCCCACCGTGCCGGCGGATCGCGGCCTCGACGTCCGCCGCCGGCTGGTCCGCCGCGACGATGATGGCCAGGTCGCGCTCGACGGTCGGCTGCCGCGACGGGGCCGCCACCCGGTAGTCGGCTGGCTGGCCACCGGCCAGGCCGGCCAGCGCGACCTCGGCGACCAGGATCCGCTCCGCGCGCAGGTCGAGCTCCGCGATCATGGCCGGGTGGAGCTCACCCACACGTCCGACCAGCTGGCCGTCCGCCCGGACGAGCGCGGCACGGCCCGGATGGAGGTTCGGGTCGTCGGTCAGGGGCGCGTATGACGGCGCCGGCACGCCGAGCCGGCGACACAGCAGCTCGAGGAGTCCCTTGGCGTCATCGAGGTCGTACGCGCGGGCAGGCCGATCCCGGGCCGACGGCTCGGCGTCGCCCGTCAGCGCCAGCCCGAGACGCCACCATTCGTGGGTCGATCGCTCGTCTGACGCACCGTAGCCCTTGCCGACCTCGAAGATGGCCACGTCGTCGCGGCCGTGGCGGAGATTGGTCGACACGACTTCAAGCAGGCTCCCGAGCAGGCTCTGGCGCAGCACCGAATGCTGACTCGACAGCGGGTTCGTCACCGCCACGGGACGGCCGGCCGCTCGCTGACCGGGCTCGCCGTCGAGGGCGCCGTGGTCGTGAGCGGGGAATCGTTCCACGCTGCGTGGCGCGACCAGGGCTGGGGTCACCACTTCCGTCAGGCCGGCCCCGACGAGCGTCGTTCGGACGGCGGTCCGGATGGCCAGCGGGTCGGGCCGGTACGGCGGTATCGGCGTATGGGGCAGGCTGGCCGGGACGAGCTCATAGCCGTGCACCCGGATGATCTCCTCGGCCAGGTCCGCCTCGACCAGGAGGTCGCGGCGCCAGGATGGGATGGTGGCCTCGACCACATCGACCGAGCCGGGCTCGACCTCGAGCGGCTTGGAGCCGGACGCGACGCGGATGCGCGTCGAAGGGCGGGCGGACGCCGTCGCGATGCCGACTCGCGCCAGCAACTCGCGCTGCTCGTCCGCGTCGATGTCCGTCCCCAGCAGCCGGTTGACGCGTGCCGGGCGGAACGCGACCCGTGCCGGTTCGGGCTCGGTCGGGTCGGTGTCGACCGCGCCGGGTGCGACCTCGCCAGCGGCCCACTCGGCGATGAGCCGCGCCGTGCGGTCGGCGCCGACGCGCGCGAGCCGCCATTCCTGGCCCTTCTCGAAGCGCAGGCTGGCGTCGGACCGCAGAGCGTAACGGAAGGCCGTTCGCCGGATGCTGATCGGGTCGAAGATGGCCGACTCGACGACGATGTCCGTCGTCCCCTCCCCGACCTCGGAGGCGACGCCGCCCATGACCCCGGCGATGCCGATCGGGCCGACCGCGTCGGCGATGACCAACGTGTCCGGATCGAGCTCGCGCTGGATGTGGTCGAGCGTCTCGAACCGCTCCCCGGGGGTCGCCCGGCGGACGATGATCCGGCCGTCGTGGACGGCCGACGCGTCGAATGTGTGAATCGGCTTGCCGAGCTCGACCATGACGTAGTTGGAGGCGTCGACGACGTTGCTGATCGGACGATGGCCGGCCGCCAGGAGACGCATCTGGACCGGGTCGGGCGATGGACCGACCCGCACGCCGCTGACCCAGCGACCGACGAACCGCGGGCATAGGTCGGGATCGCGCACCTCGATGCTGAGCCGCTCGGCGGTCGGCCGTCCGCGCTCGACCAGATCGATCGGCGGCAGACGGAGTGGACCACCGGTCACGGCCGCGACCTCACGGGCGAGCCCGACCATCGACAGCGCATCGCCGCGGTTGGGCTTGACGTCGACGTCGAGGACGACGTCGCCGAACAGGTCGACAAGCGGGGTTCCGATCGGGGCCTCGGCCGGCAGGATCAGGATCCCGTCGGCATCGGCCGTCAGCCCGAGCTCGTCGCCCGAGCACAGCATCCCGTTGCTGACTACGCCCATCTTCTCGGTCCGCTCGATCCGTCGGTCGCCGGGCAGTACCGCGCCAGGTAGCGCGACCGGCACGCGCTGGCCGGCGGCGATGTTGGTCGCACCACAGACGATGTCGAGTGGCTCACCGTCACCGACCGTCACCCGGGTCACCGACAGCCGGTCGGCGCGGGGGTGGCGTTCGACCGACAGCAGCTCGCCGACGACGACGTTCTGCCAGTCGCCGCCCCAGCGGATGATGCCCTGGACCTCCATCCCGAGCAGGGTCAGGCGTTCGGCCAGGACTTCCGGCGTCAGGTCGACGTCGACGAACTCGCGCAGCCAGCTGAGGGGGATCCTCATCGGAACTGCTCGAGGAAACGCAGGTCGTTGTCCTGGAACAGGCGCAGGTCCGTGATGCCGTGTTTGAGCATCTTGATCCGCTCCGGGCCCATCCCGAACGCGAAGCCCTGGTAGCGCTCGGGATCGAGGCCGCCCCACTGGAGCACGACGGGGTGGATCATCCCGGCTCCGAGGATCGTCATCCAGCCGGTCCGGCCGCAGGCGGGACAGCCCGATCCGCCGCACACGAGGCACTCGACATCGAACGCGACCGACGGTTCGGTGAACGGGTAGTAGCCTGGCCGGAAGCGGGTCTTCTTGTCGGCGCCGTACATCGCCCGCGCGAACTGGTCGAGGAGGCCACGCAGGTCGCCCATCGTGGTGCCCTCGTCGACCATGATCCCCTCGACCTGGAAGAACTCCGAGGCATGCGACGCGTCGACCGCCTCGTAGCGGTAACAGCGCCCGGGCAGCAGCGCGCGGATCGGCGGCTCCGAGGCGCGCATGACGTGGATCTGGCCGGGCGACGTGTGCGTTCGCAGCAGCCGGCCTTCGACGTCGACGTAGAGCGTGTCCCACAGGTCGCGGGCAGGGTGATCGGGTGGGATGTTGAGCATCTGGAAGTTGGTCAGGTCGTCCTCGATCTCCGGGCTCTCATGAACGACGAACCCGAACTGGCCGAAGATCTCGGCGATCTGGGCCATCGCCTCGATGCTCGGGTGGAGGCTCCCGCGCCGGATCGGGCGGCCGGCTGTCGTGACGTCGACGCTCTCGGCCACGAGACGCGTCGTCAGGGCGGATCCGCGCAGCTCGCTCCCGCGCTCCGCCAGGGCGACCTCGATGGCGGCACGCACGACGTTGGCCACGGCCCCGACGCGCGGTCGATCGTCGGCCGGCAGCGCGCCGATGCCGCGCAGCACGCCGGTCAGACGGCCCTTCTTGCCGAGGACGTCGAGCTCGATCGCCTCGACGGCGGTCACGTCCGGGGCGGCATCGATGGCGGCCAGCGCCTCGTCGCGCAGCGCCTCCAGATCGCGGGTCAGATCGGACAGGTCCACGGGGTCCCTTCGTAGCCGGAGTTGGGTGGAATCATGAGCCCTCGAGCGTCGTCGACGTCGAGGGCTCCGCTGCGGGCTGGATGGTCGGCCCGGTGGCCGGGGTCAGGCGCCCTTGGCGAGCTCGACGATGCGGGTAAACGTCCCGGCATCGCGGATGGCCAGGTCGGCCAGGATCTTGCGGTCGATCTCGACGTCCGCCTTTTTGAGACCGGCGATGAACTGGCCATAGGTCAGGCCGTTCTGGCGGGCCGCGGCGTTGATCCGGACGATCCACAGCTCGCGCATCTGGCGCTTGCGCTGCTTGCGGTCGCGGGTCGCGTAGGCGAGTGCATGGAGCAGCGCCTCGCGCGCCGGCTTGATCAGACGCGACTTCGTGCCCTTGCGGCCTTCGGCGTCGTTGAGCAGGCGCTTGTGGCGCTTATGGGACGTGACGCCCCGCTTGACTCTTGCCATGGGATGGACCTGCTCCTAGAGGTACGGCAGCAGGCGACGGACCTGCTTCGCATGCTCGGGCCCGATGACCGACTTGCCGGCATAGCGGCGGGTCCGTCGGGACGACTTGATCTCGAGGTGGTGGCCACTCCAGGCATTGACGCGGATGAACTTGCCGCTGCCGGTCACGCCGATCCGCTTCTGGGCCGCCTTGTGGCTCTTCATCTTGGGCACTCGGGCCTCACTCTCCTGACGTCACCGGCTCCGGGGCCGGCGTGTTCTCGGTGGTCTTCCTCGGTTCCGGCTTCGCCGCGACCGGCACCGGCACCGGTGCTTCCGTTGCGACGGGAGCGGTCCGGACCGGCGCCCTGGCTGCCGGGCTGGCCGGGACCTTGGTCGTGGCGATCGCTGGTGTGGTGGTCGCTGGTGTCGCGGGGGTTGTCGTCGGTTCGATCTCGGTTGCTGCGTCGGTCGTCGTGGCCGCCTCGGTCGTCTCGGCCGCCTCAGCCTTCCCGTCGTTCGTCTCGGCCGGCCGCGGATGGGCTGCTTCGTGGACCTTCGGCTTGTGCACCGATGCCATCGTGATATGCATCGACTTGCCCTCGAGGAGCGGTGTCCGCTCCGCGACGCCGTGGTCCTTGACTCGCTCGACGAACCTCGCAAGGAGGTTCCGACCGAGCTCCGGGTGGGTGAGCTCCCGACCGCGGAAGCGGACGGTCACCTTGATCCGATCGCCGTCCTCGAGGAACTCGATCGCGCGATGGACCTTGGTGTCGAAGTCGCCCGACCCGATCTTCGGCGAGAGGCGAACCTCCTTGAAAGTCACCGAACGCTGCTTGCGCTTGGCTTCCTTCTCGCGCTTGGTCAGGTCGTACTTGTATTGACCGAAGTCGAGGAACTTGACGACCGGCGGCGCTGCCATCGGTGCGACTTCGACGAGGTCCAGGCCTCGCTCCTGCGCCATCTCCAGTGCCCGTGGCGTGGGCATGACACCAAGCTGGGCACCTTCTTCATCGACGACCCGGACCTGTGGGATGCGGATCATCTGGTTCACGCGCAGGTCTCGACTGATGGTCTGTTCCCCTTCGTTGTAACGGTTCCATTCGACCGGCGCGGGTAGACGACGACCCGGGTTTCGGCCGAAGCGGGAGGATAGCACAGGCCGTTCCGAGGCGACAATCGCTAGCCATCGGTCCACGCTCGAGACGGCCCGGTGCAAGCGCTGATCCGGCACCGCCGCTGGCCGGTGCGAGTCATATTCGAGGGCGTAACGGACCCAGGATGCCACCACCGACCCCTGCCCTACCCGACCCGGCGCTCCCGGCTCGCCTCGGCCAGGCGGTCGGCCAGGACCTCCCAGGGGACCGCCTCCTGCTGCTCCCCGCGGGCCGCGTTGCGGGCGCGTGGGGCAACGGTCCGGGCCTCGATCTCGCGATCACCGAGGACCAGCATGTACGGCACCTTCTGCTCCTGGGCCAGCCGGATCTTGTTCTGCATCCGGTTGTCCGAGCCGTCGACCTCCACCCGCACGCCGCGGGCGCGCAGGACGCCCGCCAGCGCCTCGGCCGCCTCGATGTGGCGGTCCGCGATCGGGATGACGACGGCCTGGACCGGCGCGATCCAGAGCGGCAGCGCGCCAGCGAAATGCTCGAGCAGGATGCCGATGAACCGCTCCAGCGAGCCGTAGATGGCGCGGTGGATGGTGATCGGGCGCTGCGGTCGGCCGTTCTCGTCGATAAAGGTCAGGTCGAACCGTTCGGGCAGCATCACGAGGTCGACCTGGATGGTCGCCATCTGCCACTCGCGGCCCAGTGCGTCATCGATGTAGATGTCGATCTTTGGCGCGTAGAACGTGCCGTCCTTCTCCTTGAGTGTGTAGCTGATGTCGGCCGCCGCGAACGCCTCGCGGATGAGTTGCTCGGCCCGCTCCCAGAGCGCCGGATCACCGATAGCCTTGTCCGGCTTGGTCGCGAACGCGAAGCGCGGCTCTAGCCCGAACCAGCTGTAGGCTTCTTTGACCTCGCCGAGGAGCGCCTGGATCTCGTCCATCAGTTGGTCTGGCCGCACGTATAGATGCGCGTCGTCCTGGATGAACTGGCGGACGCGGGTCAGCCCGCTGAGGGTGCCCGATCGCTCGTTGCGATGGAGCCGGCCGAACTCGCTGTAGCGGAGCGGCAGGTCCCGGTACGACCGCAAGTGGGAGCGGTAGATGAAGGTGCTCTCCGGACAGTTCATCGGCTTGAGGCTGAACAGCTGGTTCTCCGACTCGACGATGAACAAGTTGTCCTTGTACAGGTCCCAGTGACCCGACTGCTTCCACAGTCGCTCGGAGACGAGGATCGGCGTGCTGACCTCCTGGTAGCCGCGCTTCGCCTGGAGTTCGCGCATCGCGCCCTCGAGCGTTCGCCAGATCATCTGGCCCTTGGGGTGCCAGAAGGCGGAGCCCGGCGCGACGTCATGGAAGCTGAACAGGTCAAGCTGGACCCCGAGCCGCCGATGATCGCGCTTCTTGGCCTCCTCACGGCGCCACAGGAACTGGTCGAGGTCTTCCTGGGTCGTCCAGGCGGTCCCGTACACGCGCTGGAGCATCGGGCGCTTCTCGTCGCCACGCCAGTACGCCCCGGCGGTGCCGAGCAGCTTGAACGGGCCGATCTTGCCGGTGCTGGCCACGTGCGGGCCGCGGCACAGGTCGATGAACGGTCCCTGGCGATAGAACGTCGTCGGTGGATTCGGAGCGCCGTCGCGCGCGGCGGCCGCAAGGAGGTCGTCGACGATCTCGACCTTGAACGGCTGATCGTGCTGGACCAGGAACGCCCGGGCATCCGCCGGCGACACCTCGCTCAGCTCGAATGGGTGGTCCGCGGCGATGCTCTCGTGCATCCGGGCCTCGATCGCCGGCAGGTCGTCAGGGGTCAGGGGCCGTGGCAGCTGGAAGTCGTAGTAGAAGCCGTCCGTGATGACCGGACCGATGCCGAGCTTCGTCCCCGGGAACAGGTCCAGGACGGCCTCCGCCAGCACGTGCGCGGCGGAATGGCGCATCGGACCGAGCTCGCCGGCCGCGCCGTGATCCATCAGTTCGTCGGCCGAGCCACGCTCGGGCGCCTCGAGCCCGATCTCGATCTGGTCGCCCTCGTCGGCGGCCACGGCCGCGACGTCCTGTTCCTGGCTCATGCGGTTCGCCTCCTCGAGAATCACGAAACCTCTCGTCCTGTCGATGGACGAGAGGTTCACTCCCGCGGTCCCACCCGCCTTCGCCGCCGTTCGGTGGCGCACTCATCGTCGCGCTAACGGGCGACGCCCGGGCCGGTTCGCCGGCCGCTCGCGGGTGGTACCGGCGCGGAGGTCGTCGCCGGGCTTCCAGCCAGGGCCCGGTTCTCTTGTGAGCCGCTCCGCGCGGTGCGTCCCGCTCGACGCTTGTGTGGCAGGCCCAGGGCCTGCGATGTGGTGGGCGACACTGGACTCGAACCAGTGACCTCTTGCATGTCAAGCAAGTGCTCTAACCAGCTGAGCTAGCCGCCCGAAGGTCATCGTGAATGTACCAGACACACCGGAGCCCGTCACCCGGGCGCCAGCGCGGCCGGGTCAGTCTGTCGCATCCTGAGCGCGAATCTCACTTGATGCTGACGTTGGTCGAATCGGAGACGGCGACCAGCGAGCCCGAGGTGAGCACCTGGTGATTGCCGGCGACCGTGAGCCCGTCGACGTGCTGGAAGATGAGCACGTACCCATGGCCGGCCTTCGCGGTGGTGTTGTTCGTAAAGACGATGTTCGACGTCCGGGTCTTGCCGATCCAGGTGAAGAGCCCCCCGGAGTTCGAGTTGTTGGCACTGTTGGGCGCGCCGCGGGTGATGGAGTTGCCGGTGATGGTGATGCCCTGGATGACCGCCCCGACGCCATAGGCATCGTTGGAGCAGGAGACGAAATGACCGGTGTACAGCGGGCTCATGCCATAGACCCCGATGGTGTTGCTGCGGAGGACGACGGCGTCGGCACCCTGGCTGGGCAGGTCTGGCTCGATGTCGAGAACGGACGCGCCGACATGGTCGATGGTGTTCCGCTCGAGGGTCACTCGTCGTCCGGCGTTGATCGTGAAGGCGTTGCGGCCGATCGAGTCGAACCTGTTGTGGTGGACCCAGATGTCGGTCGGCCAGGCAGCCGCGCTGCCGGCACTCGGGGTGTTCTCGTTGGCGTAGACCGCGTCGCCCCAGGTCCTTCGGATGGTGACGCCGCTGATCTCGATGCGCACACCGCCGTTGAGATCGATGCCCATCTGGCTCTCACGGCTTGGGTCATAGATGCTCGTCCCAGTGCGCAGATTGTTGCCCTCCAGCACGAAGTTCCTGATCCAGATGTCGCTATTGGCGGTGGCCCAGCTGAGGACGATCGGGCTGGCCAGGGCCGAGCCGCCCGAGCCTGTCGTGCGGATGGTCGAGCCGTGGCCGTCGAGGATCAGGTTGTGGCGGCCGTCGAGCCTGAGACCGGCAGCCACCCGATATGTGCCACCGGCCGGAAAAGCGATGACCGAGCCATTCGGCACGTGGTTCAGGAACGACTGGAGGGCCGGCCCGGCATTGCTTCCGCCGCTGGCGTCGATCGATGAGGGGACCCTGACGGTCCGCGAGGTCACCGGCGCGGCGAATGGCCGGGCAGCGGCCGGCGGGGGCGTCGGCGACGCCCTGAACAGGAGCGAGGCAGCGTAGAGATACGAGACGCCATACAGCGACTTCACGCTCTTGCCGTTGATGGCGGTGATCCGGAACCAGCGGTTGCTCGCGACCGTCTTGCCCGAACAGGTGGTGCTATACGAGGTGCCGGCCACGCTCGTGCTGACGAGCACCCTTGTATTGCGCGCGATCGTCGTCCTGGCCCGCGCCGAGGAGGCGGCACTGGTTCGCAGGTTGGCCTGGCAGTCAGCGTATCGGGTCACGTTGACGGTCGTGCTCGTGAACAACGTCGTGGCGGCATACAGGTAGGTCACCCCATAGAGTGATTTGACCGACGTCCCGCCGATCGCGCTGATGCGGTACCAGCTCCTGGCGCTGACGGCCCTGGGACACTTGGTCTGCCAGGTGCCTCCGGTCACGGTCGCGACGACAGATACTCGTGTGCCCACGGTCACGACCTTGCGGACCCGGGCGCTGGTCGTCGGGCCGGTCCGAAGATTCGCGCTGCAGATCGCTGTCTTCGACACCGTGGCGCCGAGCACGTCCCTCGGCGATTCGACCGCTCCGATGGCAAAGACGAGCATCGCCGACAGCGTCGCCGTGACGACCAAGGACGGCATGGACACACGGTGGGGTCGTCGTGTCGGGCGCAAGACGGGCACCTCCAGGGCGGGAGCCCGACCGTCACTACCGGTCATGGGGGTGGCGCCGGGGTGACCGGCTCCCTTGCGGGCATTGTACCGGACGTCCCACACCCGAGCCGGATGGCATCACGCAGCCTCGGGGGTGACGTGGTCCAACGATGCCGTCGCTCACCAGCCTGAGCCATTCCCCGCCGCTCAGAGGGCCGGGTGATCCTCGACTGTTGTCGACGGCTTTCGCGGTCGCGCCGATCATCAGGAACCGACCCAGCGCCCCTACACTGCGGCCATGAGGAACCCGATCCCCGGCGTGCGTCGTCGGGTGAGGCGGCTGGTCCATGGCAACGTCGCGTTCAAGGCCGGCTCGTATGTCGCGCCGAGGGACCTGCGTCCGTTGCGGCCGGACGAGATCGCCGCGACCGACGCCTTCCATCGGGTCTACTACGACGCCTGGGAGAAGGGCACCGGGGACGGCCGCGGCACGATCACCCTGTCGTGGTTCGGCCATCGCACGCTCAAGAGCCCGCTCGATCTGTGGACCTACCAGGAGATCCTGGTCGAGACCCGTCCGGACCTGATCGTCGAATGCGGCACGCGCTTTGGCGGGAGTGCCTACTACCTCGCTTCGCTGCTGGACCTGATCGGCCACGGCCGGGTCCTGACCGTCGACATCGAGGCGATGAACGGGCGACCCGTCCATCGCCGCATCGCCTACGTCCTGGGCTCGTCCACCGATCCCGCCATCGTGGCGCAGGTTCGGGCGGCGGCCGCGGGCAAGCGCGTGATGGTCATCCTGGATTCGGATCACGCAGCCGCCCACGTCGCCGCGGAGCTGGCGGCCTATCACGACCTGGTGGCTGTGGGCTGCTATCTGATCGTCGAGGACACCAATGTCAATGGCCATCCCGTGCGACCGGACTTCGGCCCGGGACCGATGGAAGCCCTGGACGCATTCCTGACCGGGCGTGACGACTTCGTCAGCGACCGGGATCGGGAGCGGTTCCTGCTCACGCTGAACCCGCGGGGATTCCTCCGGCGCGTGCGTTGAGCGCCGATGTCCGGGATCCGCTGTCCACCGCTCATCGCGCCGGGCATGGAGATGGGCGACCCACTGGCCTTGGTCGGGACGCATGACAAGCACGTGCTCCGACCAGCTGAGTTAGCCGCCCGACGTCGCCAGTCCCTCGTTCCATTGCTCACGGAGTCGCTTGGTTCACGGGTGTTCCACGTCCGTGCCGAAACCATGATCGCCGGATCGAGGAGCCAGCGGCGAGGCGCATCATACCCCGACGGTCAGGCCCACCGCGCCGAGCGGGCATCGGCCGTACCATCCGTCGCGATGTTCGATCGACTCCGACAGCCGTCGATGGCCGCGCCGCTGGCCGCGACCACCGCTTTCCTGATCGCCGCCATCGTCTACGTCCGGACCGTGCTGCCGGGCGTGAGCGTGGGCGACTGGGCGGAGTCGGAGATGGTCCCGGCACGCCTCGGCATCCTGCACCCGACTGGCTACCCGCTCTACACCATGCTGGTCAAGGCGTTCACCCTGATCCCGATCGGGTCCCTCGCCTGGCGGGCCAACGTGTTCTCCGGGATGGCCGCCGCGGGGGCGGTCGCGGTGGCCGTGCTGATCGCGATCCGGCTCCACGTGCGACCGGTCATCGCCCTCGGCGCGGGGCTGTGCCTGGCGTTCACCGGCACGCTCTGGGAAGAGGCCACCTTCTCCGAGATGAATTCGCTGCACCTGCTGCTGTCCGCGCTCCTCATCCACCGTGCGCTGGTGTGGCGCGACGAACGGCGCGATCGCGACCTCCTGATCGGGGCCCTGCTCGGCGGGCTGTGCGTGTCCAATCACGGGCTGGCTATCACGGTCGTCCCGCTGGTCATCCTGTTCGTGCTCGTCGATGCGCGCCGGGAGATCGTGGCGTATCCGCTCATCCTCGCCCAGGCCGCGGCCGCGTTCGTCCTCGGCCTGCTGCCGTACCTCTACCTGCCGCTCCGGGCGATGGTCGGCCCAAGCGACGTCTACGGTCAGTTCCTGTACTGGAATGGCTTCTTCGCCCATGTCAGCGGCGCCCAGTTCCGAGGCGATATGCATTTCCTGTCGCTCGACAGCCTGCGCGCCGCGTGGACCGCCATGCCGCAGGTCATCAGCCACCTCGTGGCGACGTCGAACATCGCGTTCGTCCTGCTCGGCGTGTTCGGGCTGGCCCTCCTGATCGTTCGTGACCGATGGTTCGGGGCGATGCTCCTCGTGCTTGGCCTGGTCAACGTCTACTTCTACGCCAACTACCTCGGCGATCTGTCGCACTACCTGCTGCTGACGTGGCTGATCCTGGCCATCGGCCTGGCGATCATCGCGGACCGGGTCGTCGACCTGGCGGTCCGCCTGCTCGGCACCCGCGGGAGAGTGGTCCAGTACGCCATCGTGGCGCTGGCGATCCTCCTGCTGGCTTCGAACTGGACGCTCCACGATCAGTCGACGAACCACGACAGCGAGCAGATGACCGCCCAGATCTTCGCGGCCCTGCCCCCGAACGCCGTGCTCATCACCTACTGGGACGTCCTCACGCCGCTGAGCTACAAGCATTGCGTCGAGGGCGTCCGGCCTGACGTCAGCCTGCGCGCATACGACGAGGCGGCGCTGGTCACGTGCGATCCGGTCGTAAAGCCGCTCAGTGCGGTCGCGGCGGGACGTCCGGTCTACGCGCTGATGATGTTCGACGACAAGATCGAGGCGACCACCCACCTGCATCCGGTGCCGGTCGCCATGATCAAGGTGCCGTGGGGCCAGCGCTACCCGCAGTACACGAGGCCGCTCTACCGGCTGGAATCGCTCGGCCAGGCGCCATGAGCGCCGAATGAACGCGGGATGAGCGCCGGCGGCTACCGCCTGGAGGACGTCGGTGGCGCGGCTCGCCTCGAGCGATTCGGGGAGCGGCTCGTCGATCGGCCGGCACCGGGCGCCCTGGGCGCACGCGGCGACCCGGGCCCGTGGCAGGCGGCGGATCTGCGCTTCGATCGGGATGGCGGCTGGTCCGGCCCGGGTGTCGCGACGGGGCCGTGGCCCGCCGGGATCGAGGGGCTGCCGCTGGAGCTGCGGGCGACGGACGCCGGCCAGGTCGGGCTGTTCCCCGAGCACGTCGCGATGCTGCCCTGGCTGCGCGACCAGGTCGCTGTGCGGGCAGGACGTGGAGTGGACCGGACGGCCCCCGCCGCCGTCCTGCACCTGTTCGCCTACACCGGTCTCGCGACCCTGGCGATGGCTGCGGGAGGGGCCGCCGTGACCCATGTCGACGCGTCGCGGCCGACCATCGGCTGGGCACGTCACAACGCCGCGCTCGCCGGCCTTGACGACCGGCCGATCCGCTGGATCGTGGACGATGCCGTCGGGTTCACGGAACGCGAGGTGCGGCGTGGACGTCGGTATGCGGGGGTCGTCCTCGATCCGCCGACCTACGGGCACGGACCGGGCAGCGGCGCGTGGCAGATCGAGACGCACCTGGCGGCACTGCTGGGATCGATCGCGCGACTCCTCGAGCCTAGCGGCTTCGTCCTCCTGACCGCCCACACCCCAGCGTTCGGGGCGGACCGGCTCGCGCACGACCTGGCGCGGGCGCTCGAGCGTGGCCCCGGCACGGTGGAGGCCGGCGACCTGGGGCTCGAGACGCCCGACGGGCGGCGCCTCGAGCTGGGGGCCTTCGCGCGGGCGCCGGGCGGGGCATGATGACCGCGATGCCCTCCCCCAGCCTGCCGATCCTGACCAGCTTCGCGAATCCCAGGGTCCGCGCCGCCACTGCGTTGCGCGACCGCCGGGAGCGTGACTCGACCGGGCTGACTCTGGTCGACGGCGCGCGCGAGCTCCGGCGCGCGCTGGATGCGGGCGTGGAGGTGGTCGAGGTGTTCGTGTGCGAACCGCTGCTCGCCGGACCGGACGCCCGCGCCGCGCTCGACGGGTTCCGGGACCGTGGGACGACCATCCGCCCCACCACCGCAGCCGTCTTTGCCAAGCTCGCGTTCGGCGCGCGCGCCGAGGGGCTCGTGGCGGTCGTCACGATCCCGCCGGCCACCCTCGATGGACTGACCCTGCCGGACGATGCGCTCGTGGCCGTCGTCGAGGGCGTCGAGAAGCCGGGCAATCTCGGGGCCGTGCTGCGGAGCGCGGATGGGGCCGGGGTCGACGCCGTCATCGCCGCCTCCCTCCGAGCCGATCTGTTCAACCCGAACACGATCCGGGCCAGCGCGGGCACGGTCTTCAGCGTGCCACTCGCGTCCGCAGGCACGCCCGAAGTCATCGACTGGCTCCGCGCGCAGCGCTTCCGGATCTTCGCCGCACGGGTGGACGCGACGACCCTCTACACGACGACCGCCCTGATCGGCCGGATCGCGCTCGCCCTTGGCGCCGAGGCTGAAGGCTTGGCCGACGCCTGGACGGCCGACGACATCGAGCCGATCCGCCTGCCGATGCACGGGGTGGCCGACAGCCTCAACGTCTCGGTCACAGCCGCGATCCTGTTCTATGAGGCGCGTCGGCAGCGCGGCCGACCGAACCCCGCCGAGGAGAGCTGAACGTGGACACGTTCGACTTCGTGATCATCGGGGCCGGACCGGCCGGTGAGGCGGCGGCCCACAAGGCGCGCGAGCTTGGCGCCTCGGTCGCCATCATCGATCGGCGCTGGTTCGGCGGGTCCTGTCCGCACATCGGCTGCCTGCCCTCGAAATCGCTCCTCGACGGGGCCGCCCGCCATCACGCCAACCCCGCTGCCTACGACTGGACGGCCGCGTCGGAGCAGCGCGACTCCATGGTCAACCGACCGCCCGGGGTCGCCGAGCCCGACGACACCACGCACGTCGACGCGCTGACGAATGTCGGCGCCGTGGTCTATCGCGGCACCGGGTCGATCACCGGACGGGATCTCGTCGAGGTCCGCCATGACGATGCCGTCCACGAGCTGCATGCCGAGCACGTGGTCGTCGCCGTCGGGTCCGAGTCGAAACGACCGCCGATCGAAGGTATCGGCGAGATCCCGACCTGGACGAACCGCGAGGCGACCCTGACCCGTGAGCTGCCAGCCAGCCTCGTGGTCCTTGGCGGCGGCCCGACCGGCTGCGAGCTCGCCCAGGTCTACATCCGCTTCGGCGTGCCGACCACGATCGTCCAGTCCGGGCCGCGTCTCGCCCCGACCGATCACCCGCGCAACTCCGAGGCGCTGCGGACGGCGCTCGAGCGGGACGGCGTGACGGTCCGGACCAACGTCCGGGCCGTGCGCGTACGGGCCGGCGCGACCGACGGCGCCCATGTCGTCGAGCTGGACGACGGGACGACCGCGCAAGGTCATGCGGTGCTGCTCGCTGTCGGCCGGTCGTTCCCGCTGGAGGACCTGGGCCTCGAGCAGTACGGCATCGACACGACCGGCCGGACGCCGTTCCCGCGCGATGGCCGGCTACGCATCGCGGACGGCCTGTGGGTCATCGGCGACGCGGCCGGTCCGGAGCTGCACACCCACCAGGCGCACTACCAGGGCGAGCTGGCGGTCCGGATGGCACGCGGCGAGGCCGTGACCCCGGATTACCGGGCACTGCCGCGGGCGACCTACACGGACCCCGAGGCATCGTTCGTCGGGGTCACCCTCGAAGCCGCGCGTGAGGCCGGGCTCGATGCCTTCGAGCTCGTCGTGGACTTCGCCGAGACGGTCAAGGGGTATGCGGTGCAAGCCAGATTCGGGCACGTCACGATCGTGGTCGATCGCGCCACGCGCGAGCTCGTCGGCGCGGCCATGGCCTGCCCGGACGCATCGGCCGCCATCCACGAGTGCGTGCTGGCGATGAAGGCGCACATCACGATCGACGTCCTGGCCGAGACCATCCACGCGTTCCCGTCGACCTCGCGCATCTTCAATGGGCTGTTCGCGGACGCACGCCGCGAGCTCGATCGCGGCAGCGCGTCGGCCTAGCGCTCGTAGGCGACCTGTCCGTCGACGATGACGATCGACGGCCTGGCGGTGGCGAGCGCGCCACCAGGCTCGACCGGGTCATCGAGGGCCGCGGCCGGGACGATCGCGACGTCCGCGCGCTGACCGACCGTCAGGCGACCGCGGTCCAGCTCCCCCGCCGTGCGTGCCGCGTCCACGCATGCGGCGCGCAGCGCTCGATCGAGCGACAGGGCCTGATCCGGCGAGAACGCCGGCGAGCCGGTGGGCCAGCGCGGATCCTCGCGCCGAACGGCGAGCGCGATGGCGGGCCATGGGTCGAACGGCTCGACCGGGGCGTCCGTGCCGAACGCGAGGACCGCGCCGCTCCGCGCGAGTGAGCCCCAGGCATAGCCGCTGCGCTCCGCGCGGTCACCCCACAGGGCGCGGGCCTGCACCGCGTCGGTGCCGAGGTGCGCCGGCTGGACGCTGGCGGCGATGCCGGCCGCCGCAAAGCGCGGCATGTCCGCCGGGTCGACCAGTTGCACGTGCTCGATCCGGGGCATGAACGGCAACCGGCCGGCGACCGGGGCCAGGGCGTCCAGGGCGGCCCGCACTGCGGCGTCACCGATGGCGTGGATCTGGGTGGCGAGGCCACCCGCGGCGGCGCGCGCCACGAGGTCGCGGAGCGCCTCCGGCTCGGTCATCCAGACGCCCCGCCGTCGGTCCGCGGCGAGTGGCCGGTCCGCTTCCGGCACGATGTCGGCCAGCAGGGCCGCGGTGCGCGATCCGAGCGAGCCGTCGGCGAACGCCTTCAGCCAGCCGATCCGGGCACGACCGTCGGGGTCCGCCCCGAGGACATCGCCGCTCCGCAGTCCACCGCTGAGCACCGTCTCGAGCGCGTCGTCCCGCAACGAGGCCAGGACCAGGATCGGCAGACGGCCGGTATCGGACAGGTGGGCGTAGGCGGGATACGACCAACCGAGATCCGGATCGGGCGCCAGGCCACCCGGGTCCTGGATGGCGACGACCCCGAGCGCGACCAGCTCCTGCGCCACGGTGAGGATCCCGCGTTCGAGGTCGGCGGTCGTCAGTTGCGGGATAAGCGCGGTGATCAGCCGGGCCGCGGCTTCGTACAGCAGCCCATCGGGCGCCCCGGTCGCATCGCGACCGATGACACCGCCGGCTGGATCGAGCGTCTCGCGGTCGAGGCCCGCTGTCTCGAGCACCGCGCGCGAGACAAGCAGCGCATGGCGGTCGTGCGCCCAGATGGCCACGCGCCGGCCGGGGGCCGCCGGCTCGAGATCGGCGGCCGTCGGCCAGTGCCCCCAGCGATCGGCACTCCAGCCATGCCCCTCCAACCATGCGTCAGGGTCGGTCATGGCCGCGTGCGCGGCGCGGACCCTTGCCAGGCCATCGGTCAGCGTGATCGCGTCGCCCAGGTCGACGTGGCGGAGCGCATCGGCGGCGCTGGCGAGGTGGAGATGGGCGTCGGTCAGCCCCGGGATGGCGACCGCGTCGGGCTCGAGGACGATCCGTTCGGTGAACGGGTCCGCCCGGGTCTCGAGGTCCACCTCGGAGCCGGCGAAGGCGATCCGGCCGCCCCGGATGCCGATGGCCTCCACCCAGCCGAAGCCGGTCTCGCCGGCCAGCGTGGCGATCCGACCGGTGACGAGCATCTCGAGGGGCATCGGTCAGGCGGACCCCGGACGCGCGGTCGGCTCCGCCACGGGGTCCGCGAGCAGCGCGGCGAGGCCCGTGCGGTCGAGGCCGGCGCCCAGACCGAGGGCCAGCGCGACGCGCGCCTTGACCGCGCACAGGTGACCGACCGGAATGGCTCCGGCCTCGATCCATCGGGCACCGCCGCCGGGGAATGCATAGGCGGTCCCGGCGCGGCCGGATGGACAGCGGGTCGCGAGTGCGACGGGGATGCCGACCTCGATGGCGCGGGTCGCGGCGGCCAGCAGCGTGGGATCCGTGTTACCGGCACCGGTCGCCGCCACGACGATGCCATCCGCGCCGGTGGCAACCGCCGCGTCCAGGAGGGAGCCGTCCATCGCGACGGTCGCGGTGATGAGGTGGACGCGCGCCGCGGCCGTCGTGGTCGCGACGTGCCGGCGGCCGGCCCGCACCCGCAGGACCGAGACATCGTCGCCCTCGATCCGGCCTAATGAACCCGCGTTCGGGCTGGCGAACGTATCGAGCGCCGAGGCGTGCATCTTGACCACGTCGTCCGCGGGCTCGATCGTGCCGCCGAGGCAGACCACGACGCCGGCCCCGCGCATCGCCCCGGCGGCGGCGACCCGGACGGCGTCGCGCAGGTTGGCCGGACCGTCGAAGCCAGGCGCATCGGACGCTCGCATCGCACCGGTCACGACGACCGGCTTGGGGCCGTCGAGCACGAGGTCCCAGCAGAAACTCGTCTCCTCGATCGTGTCGGTCCCCTGGACGATGACCGCGCCGTCGATCGTCGGGTCCGCGAGGGCGCCGCGCACGTCAGCCGCGATGTCGAGCAGGTCCGTGAACGAGAAGTGGCTGGCCGGTGTCCGCCCGCGGTCGATGGCGACGACCTCCGCGATCCCGTCGAGCCCCGGTGTCCGGGCGAGGATGGCCACCCCGTCGAGGATCGGGACGTTGCCGCGGGCGACCGGATCGAACGCGGTGCTGATGGTCCCCCCGGTGAACACGACCGCGACGCGCGCCATCGGTCGGCGGTCAGTCACGGTCGGTCGGATCGGCTGGTCCGGTCCGCTCCGGGACGAGCGGCGGTGCCAGACCAGTGTCGGGTTCGGTGGCCCCACCGTCGGCGGCTGCACCGATCGCCCCCGGTTCGGCGGGCCCCACCACGCCGGCGGCTGCGGCCTGCGCGGCAGCGGCTTCGGGCCCCAGCGGATCCGGGGTCGATGGCACCATCGGGTTCGCGGCGAGGCTCCCTTCGGTCCACGTCGGTCGGTCAGCGTGGAGCGCTGCGGCGATCGGGTCCGTGGTGTTCGGGTCGGCCGCCGGCCGGGCGTCGGTCTCGCGCAACGGGCCGCGGGTGAGGACCGACACGATGCCGATGAGCATGACCGTCATCGCCAGGATGAAGATGACGGCGGTGGTGCCGACCAGGTCGGAGATCGGTCCGACGATGATGATCGGCAGGAAGCTCGCGACCGAGACGAGCATCCCGAGGACACCGAAGACCCGGCCACGCACGTCCTCTGGCAGGTCCTCCTGGAGCTGGGTCTGGGCCGGGATCGCGACGAGCCCGTAGGCGATCCCGGCGAAGAACGCGATAAGGACCACGACCGCCAGCAGCGACGTGACCATCGACAGGTCGATCCCGCCCGGGGCGTTGGCACGCTGGAGGAGCCGGCTGATCGGACCCGATGACGACAACGCGGCCAGCAGGATCCCGAGGACGATCATGCCGCCCTCGATGATCCGCCGGCGGGCGAAGTAGCGACCGTACGAGTTGAGCAACAGGATCCCGGTCACGATGCCGAAGCCGAGGGGCAGCACGACGACGGCGAAGTCCTTGGCCGCCAGGCCCAGGCTCTCCTTGGCGAAGGCCGGCCCGAGCACGCCCAGCACGCCGATGAGCGACGCCGTCACCGCCAGGTAGATCAGCGACCAGGTGATGGACCGATTGGCCCGGATGTAGGCGAACCCTTCCTGGAGCTGGGCGAGGGTGGAGCCGACCGCTCGTTCGGCGTCCCCCACCCCGAGACCCGTGTGCAGCGCGGATTCGTCCTGGGGCGGTGGCGACGCCGGCAGCGTGAAGCAGAAGACGGCGGCCAGGAAGTACAGCCCGGCGACCACGAGGATGACCGCCTCCGGGCTGAAGACGTTGACGACCAGCGGACCAAGGAGCGCGAACCCCAGGGCGAACGCGGCGTTGAGCGTGAGCGTGAACACGCCGTTCGCGGCCAGGAGCTGCTTCCGGGTCACGAGGACCGGGATCATCGCCAGCTCTGCCGGGGCGAAGAACACCGTGACCGTCGAGATCGCGATGTTGAGCAGCAGGATCGCGGCAAGGTTGGCCCCGACCACGAACAGGGCAACGAACGCGAGGCCGCGCAACAGGTTCGTGGCGATCAGGATCAGCCGCCGGTCGATCCGGTCAACGTAGACCCCGGCGACCGCAGAGAACAGCACGGCCGGCACGAGGAAGGTCAGGATCAGCAGGCTGACCGCGGTCTTCGAGTTCGTCGAGTTGACGACGATGACGGTCAGCCCATACAGGACCATGTTGCCGCCGATCTGGGTCGACGCCTGCGACAGCCAGAGTCGGAGGAACCCGCTGTTCCGGAAGACGGCGAAGGGTCCGCCCTCCTCAAGCGGCTCGGGCGCGGTCGTCGCGGCCGTCACCCGGTCGGGCCGTCGATCGCGATGGGCGGCGTGCCGGACAGGGCGGCGGTCATCGCCGCGTCGCCGCGCGAAACGAAGCCGACCAGCCGACGTTCGAGCGATCGGCGCTCGAGCAGCACGTGCCGGCCGCAGGTGGCGCAGCGCAGGCCGATGTCCGCCCCGAGCCGGTCGACCAGCCAGCGGTCGCCACCGCAGGGGTGCGCACGGCGGAGGCGAACGACATCGCCGAGGAGCAGCTGGAGGACGGGCTGATGAGGCATCGGCGGCTCAGCGTATCAAAGCCGTGGCTTGCCGTGAGCCGGGACCAGGGTGCGGGTCGTGGCCGGTAGCTCTAGCCGGTCGACCGGCGTGACCGTCACCTCGACATCGGGCAGCGTGGCCGCCAGCTGCGCGATGACCCCGCCGGAGCGGGTCAGCGAGCCGGTCAGCTTGTCCGGCGCGCCGATGGCATCGAGCTCGAAGGCGTCGCCCAGCCGGGTCCCGTCGACCTGCGTCTCGCCCGCCGACCCGGTCACGACCACGCCGGTCACCACCCGCACGTTACCGGCCGCGATCGCCTCGGCGCCGGCATTGCGCAGCTCGTTGATCAGCTCCTCGACGCCCATCCCGTCGATCGGCCCTCGAACGGAGATCGTCACCCCGGGGCCGCCGACCGCATCGAGCCCGGCATAGGCCCGCACGCGCTGGAGATCGGCGCTGATCTCATCGACCGAGACGTCGCCCCGCGAGCGATTGGCCTGGAGCGTGGCGAGCTCCTGCTCGAGCGATGACGCCTCGCGACGGAGCTGGTCGTTGCGGTCGTTGAGGTTCGCCACCAGGACGGTCAGGTCCTGCGAGGACAGTTGGCCCAGGCCGCTCGGACCCGCCTGGGACCGGAGCTGGATGACGACCAACAGGCCGAGGATGGCGGCCACGGCGGCGATCGCGAGCTGGCTCGAGCGTCGGTGCATCGTCAGCCGCCGGGCGCGCCCGAGGGGAGGCTGGACGGGCCTGCCGATGGCGAGGCGAGCGGCCGCGAGTAGCGCAGGGTGACGGTGCCGACGAAGGCCGGCAGGTCGACCGTGCCCGGTGCCGCCAGCGAGACCCGGATGCCGTACCCCTCGGCCCGTGCGCGCAGGAAGTCGACGAACCCGGCCGATCTGCGCAGCTGGTCGAACAGGTCCTGCGGGCCAAGCGCGGTGACCTGGTAGGGCGGCGTCAGGTAGGCCGAATTGACGAGCAACGACGCCCCGACATCGATGATCGCCGAGGTCGGAGTGATCCGTTCGCCGTTGACCGCGACGGCCTCCGCGCCCGAAGCCCACAGCTGCTCGACGACCGCCCGGATGTCATGCGAACTGACGAGATAGTCCGATTCGTTGCCATCGGGTGGGACCGGCGCCTTCGAATCCTCGAGCTGGATGACGATCCCCGTCCCCGTCAGCGCGATGAGCCCGGCCGCGATCCGGGCCTGCTGGAGCTCGGCGTTGAGCTGGCGGACGAGGGTCTCCGACCCCTCGCCCTGGCTCTCCACGTCCTGGATCTGCGAGCGCAGGTCGAGGATGCGGGCCTTGAGCCCGTCCTGCTGGGCCTGGAGCTCGTTGGCCGTCTCGACCAGCGGCGTCCGCTCCTGGGTGGTGTAGCGGACACGGGGCGCCTCCGATGCCAGCTGGGCGGCGATCAGGAAGCCGAGCGCGAGGAGGGCCACCCCGAGCGTGATCTGCCAGCTCGGGATCGCCCGCAGCCGACGGTTGGCGGTCACGGCGCGTCGTCCGCCGCTCGACGCCGGCGGCGAGCGACGAGGACGGCGATGACGATGGCGGCCACGATGATCAGCCCGACCGGGGCGAGCCAGCCGGCGCCGGACGGGGCGTTGGCGGGCGCCTGGGCGCCGGGGGCGGTCGTGGCGACAGCGATCCCGCCGCTGGCTCCCGGGCCCCCGCCGGACGCGGTGCCAGGAGATCCGACGAGGGCGCCCGGGCCACCACTCGCCCACGCAGCGGGAACCGGCCCCGACGGGGCAGGTTGCGGGCCGTATTTCTTCGTCGTCCTGGCCTCGTTGTCCTTGAACCAGGCCGCCCCGAAGGCGGTCATGTCCAGGCCGAGCGCGTCGTGGAACGCCTCGTCGTTGGTGCGACCGCCGGCGTACGAGCGGATGAGCGTGACGAGGGCGTCCTTGCCGTAGGTCCGGATCAAGAAGTCGACCGCGGATACGCTCTCCGAATAGGCCAGGAAGAACGCGTCGCCGTTGGGGAACTGACCGGTCAGTCCGTCGAGCGGGATGAGCGTCCCGGACCGGGCCGCGTCCTGGACCTGGCCGCGGTCGGACGAGCCGTAGCCCTCGCTCTGGTAGACGGCCAGGCCCTCGTTGAGCCAGCGCGGCGGTGCGTGGTAGGGGTTCTTCGAGGCGGTGTCGAACACGAGATGGACGAACTCATGGGGGATCCGGACGGCGACGAGCGGATCGTCGATCTCGCCGGGCGGGATGAGCCCGAGGAGCGTTCGGATCTCGGCATAGGCCGTGCCGGCGACGTTCTCGTGGGCGCCTGGCCCCAGCGCGTCGTAGAACGCGGTCTGGTCGGCGTACACAAAGAAGTCGACCGGCTTCGTCTCGGTCACGCCGAGGAGCTCCGAGGTCGCCCGGACCTCGTCCTCGCCGAGCTTGAGCGCCTTCGCGCCGAACGCGGCATCGCCCTTGTACCAATGGACTCGGACGAGGTCGCTCGATGCGGTCTTCCAATCGAACCGATCGTCGGCGTAGACGGTCTTGAGCTCAGGCCCGAGCACGCCGATCGATGGGGCGTCGGCCGCGAACAACCGCCATCGGACGACCAGGGGCGTGTTGGGGATCAAATGGTCGGCGCCGGCGGTGTCGAGGGTGTAGGTCAGCGTGCTGTCGCCGGCGGCCGGCGCGGACGGCATCTCGACGACCGTCGGGCCGACGGCGTCGGCGACCGTCACCAGGACCTCCACTCGGTCGATCGAGCCGGCGATCGTGACGGGCTGCTTGAAGACGATCCCGGTGTCGAACGTCGAGGTCTCGGTCGGTGTGCCGAAGGTGGCTGGGCCCGCCGCGACGGCGACCGGGACGAGGCCGAGCAGCAGACCAAGGGCGGCCATCACGGGCAGGAGCCGGCGCATCAGTCCGCCCATGCCAGCCCCGCCATCCGGACGATCCCGAGACCGTTCTGACCGGCACCCAGCAGGCCGGTCCGGGTCAGGGCCCAGCCCGGACCGTAGGCGACCGGGACGACCGGAGCCTCGTCACGGACGACGGCCTCGGCCCGATCGTATGCGGCGCCGGCCGCCGTCGGGTCGGCCGCCGAGACCGCCTCGGCGATGGCCGAATCGAACGTCGGCGAGCTCCAGTGCCCGTAGTTGTTGGACGCGCCGGTGCCGAGCAGCACGCCCAGGAAGTCGTTCCGACCGGGATAGTCGGCCACCCATGCCAGGGCCCACATCGCCGGCGGGTCGGTGGCCAATCGATCGAAGTAGCCGTCGCCCATCGTCTCGGCCTGGAGCGTGACCCCGAGCTCGCGCTTGAGCTCCGCCACGATCGCCGCGTCGAACCCGGAACCGCCGGTCATCAGGGTCGTCGTCGGGAACCCGGCGCCACCGGGGAACCCGGCCTCCGCCAGCAGCTTGCGGGCATCATCGGGCGCATACGCGCGCACGAAGTCCTGGTCGCTCCGTCCCGGGATCCCCGGTGGGACCATCGAGTTGGCGACCTGGCTCGTGCCGTCCGATCCGCTCAGGGCCGCCATCCGCCGCCAGTCGATCGCCTCGGCGAACGCCTTCCGGACGCGCGCGTCATCGAACGGCTTCTGGCGCGTGTCGAAGCCGTAGTACTGGACCGATAACGAGTCGACCAGGCGGAGCTGCGGTCCGAGCGTCTTGTCGTAGGCGAGCCAGGTCGCGTCGATACCGGACACGGGCGCGTAGTCGAGGTCGCCGGCCTCGAACGCATCGACCGAGCCCTTGCCAGCAAGGTCGCCCACCAGGTCGATGGTCGTGATGGCCGGCTGACCCGCCCAGTAGTGGGGGTTGGCCTTGAGCTGGAGGCCATCGGCCGTGGCCGCGGCGAGGGTGTACCCGCCGCTCGCGACGAACGTGACGCCGGGCCGCAAGGCGCCGGTCGGATCGGCCCCGATCCCGGGCGGCACGATCGAGAAGCTCGGGCCGGCCACGATGTTCACGAAGTCGGTCGCCGGGCGGGTCAGGTCGACGACGAGGTCGCCCGCTGCGTCATCCGCATGGAGCCCGACGCTGGCCGGATCCGACGAGGTCCCCCGCAGGTATGCGTCCGCCCCCGTGATATCAAGGGCCAGTGACGCGAGCGGCGAGGGATGGGCTGGGTCGATCAGGCGCAGCCAGCTGCGGACGACATCGGATGGCTTGAGCGGGCTGCCATCGGAGAAAGTCAGGTTCGGGCGCAGGTGGAACGTGACCCGCCGCCCGCCGTCGGCGAATTGCCACGATCCGGCAAGGGCGGGTCGGACCTGGAGGCCGGCGTCGAAGGCCGTCAGCGATTCGAACAGCTGGGCGTTGATGGCGGCGCTGCCGGCGTCGCCCTGGGCCGCCGGGTCGAGGGTCGTCGGCGCTCCGGACAGGATCCGGACCGGGCGATCGGGAGCGGCCGCTGTCGAGCCCCCGCATGAGGCGAACAGCGTCGCGAGCATGACGAGGACGATCAGTCGGCGCATCGCCGGGAGTATAGGGCGGGTCTCGCCTGAGCCCTTTCGGGCACATCAAGAGGCCTCGCAAGTCCACACCGCCGGGGGAACGATGGGACGGACCGCGAGGCCTCCTGGATTGGATAACGAGGCCCCGCCGAAAACGTTAGGGCTGGGTGACGACGTTTCCAGCGAGGTCGTCTCGGCGACGCCGCGCGCCGACCGTGGGTAGCATGGACGGCCTGATGGGCCTTCGGTTGCGCAATACCCTGACCCGCCGCGTCGACCCCGTCGAGCCGTTCGAAGCGGGCCGGATCGGGATGTACACCTGCGGGCCGACCGTCTACCGCTACGCCCACGTCGGGAACCTGCGCAGCAACCTGCTGGCTGACCTGATCCGCCGGACGCTGCTCTACCACGGCAACGACGTCGTCCACGTCAAGAACATCACGGACGTCGGCCACCTGCGCGACGAGGGCTTCGACCGCGGGGCGGACCCGATGCTCGTGGCCGCCGGGCTGGAGCACAAGACGCCGGCCGAGATCGCCGATGCGTACGAGGCGGCCTTCCACGCCGACGAGGCTGCGGTCAACATCCTGCCGGCCCACGTCTTCCCGCGAGCGACCGAGCACATCCCGGAGATGCTCGCGTTGGCCGAGGCCCTCGAGGATGCCGGCTACGCGTACGCGACGCCCGAAGGCAACGTCTACTACCAGGTCGGCCGGTTCGAGGGGTATGGACGCTTGTCGGGCAACAGCCTGACCGACCTTCGTGCCGGTCATCGCGGTGACATCGAGCCCGACAAACGGGATCCCGCCGACTTCGCCCTGTGGAAAGCCGCCGGCGACGGCCGCCTCCTCAAGTGGCCGACCGCGCGCTGGGGCGAGGGCTTCCCCGGCTGGCATCTCGAATGCTCGGCGATGGCCATGCGCTACCTCGGACCGCGCTTCGATATCCACACCGGCGGCATCGACAACGTGTTCCCGCACCACGAGGACGAGATCGCCCAGTCGACCCCGATCACGGGCGAAGTCCCGGCCCGGCACTGGGTGCACGGTGAGTTCCTGCTGATGGACGGCAAGAAGATGGCCAAGTCTGCGGGCAACTTCCAGCGCGTGACCGAGCTCGCGGACCGCGGTCTCGACCCGCTGGCGTTCCGCTACCTCGTCCTGACCTCGCGCTATTCGCGCAAGCTCGAGTACTCGGATCGGTCACTGGCTGCAGCCGCAGCGGCGTTGGCGTCGTTGCGGGCCGGGCTCCGAGGACTGGGCCCTCCACCGCCGGACGGCCCATGGGTGGCGCCCGCGGTCCTGGAGGCGGGCGCGGCCGGCGACCGACCGGTGGGCGTCGCCAGCGGCCCGGCGGGTCACGGCGGCACGGCGACGGCCGATACAGCGCCCGCGCCAGGGTCGTTCGAGATCGCGGACCGCGCCGGCACGCCCCTCGCGCCGCTGTCCGTCGCCGGACGTGCCCTGCACGACCGATTCGTCGCCGCGATCGATGCCGACCTGGACATGCCCATCGCCCTGGCTCTCCTGCGTGAGATCCTGCGCGCGCCGCTGACCGCCGACGAACGGCGCTGGCTGATCCTCGATGCGGACCTCGTCCTGGGGCTCGATCTCGATCGGGTCTGGGCCGACGCCGGGGTCACGGACGCCGCCGCCGCCGCCATCCCGGCCGCCGTCCTGGCCCTGGCCGATGCTCGCGCCGCCGCTCGAACGGCGCGCGACTGGACGCGTGCCGACGCCCGGCGCGACGAGCTCGGCGCACTCGGCTGGGAGGTCATCGATACACCGAATGGGCCGACCTTGGTTCGACGGTCCTCGTCGCCCTCGCCCGTCGAGTGACGTCAGCCGCCACTATGGGCCGGGAGGCACCGTCGTCAGCAGATCGCGACGCCATCCGAACCGATCGATGATCCGGTAGAAGTTGCGCTTGCTCTGCCGGTCGCGCTCGTCCTCGGGCAGGCTGGCGTAGGCCCGGTGGTCGTGCCGGATGACGGGCAGGCCAGCGAGGCTGACCGCTCGCGACGGCGCGGCCCCCTCGCCCTGATCACGCAGCACCAGACTCCACCAGATGTCGAGGTTGCGATAGAACCGAAATCGCTCATCGACCGGTCCACGCTCGGCGGCATCGGCCCGCCGGAACGCCTGGAGATAGCCTTCGACGGCGTCGACGTCACCGGGCGGTGCGTCCTCGAACTTGCGCAGATCGGCCGACACGATCCCCCAGCCGCCCACGACCGCGACGGTCGGGTCGTCGAGCGCCCGGACGAGCGGCGTGACGATGTCGCCGGTCGGCTCGAGGCTTGCGTCGAGCAGGACGACGACCGGGCCCGGCGCCCGCCGGATGCCGATGTTGACGGCGGCTCCCTGGCCCAGGCGTTCGCTCGTCCAGACGACCTCGACCGGGAGCGCGCGGAGGGCCTCGGCGCTGGCCCCGGGACCGGTGGTGTCGGTCGCCGTCAGGCGCTCGAGCGCGTCCGCCTGGTCCGCCGACGGCCCATCCGCCACGACGACGACCGAGGTCCCGTCCGGTGCGCCGACCCGGAGCCCGGCTAGGGCGCGCGCCAGATCGTCCGGCCAGTCGGTGGCGATCAGGACGACCGTGCCGAGCCCGGTCCCTGGC
The DNA here is from genome assembly GCA_038248915.1 of Candidatus Limnocylindrales bacterium. GTDB lineage: Bacteria > Chloroflexota > Limnocylindria > Limnocylindrales > CSP1-4 > SPCO01. The sequence goes on from JBBRXB010000001.1 coordinate 73,512, forward strand.
TCGTCGAGCCGGGATGGCACCCCGGCGCTCGAGCCGTAGCGGACCCGATCGCCTTCGGGCAGATCGACCGGCGCGGCTGGTGTCAGCGCGAAGTCGGTGCCCCGGTCGGCGATCTTCCAGCCGGCCGCCTCGATCTCCGCGCGGAGCCGGTCGGCTTCGGCCCAATCCCGCGAGGCACGGGCCTCGGACCGCGCATGGGCAGCGGACAGGACCTCATCCGGGATACGGCGACGTGTCACCCCGGCAGGATAGCCCGCAGGGCCTCGGGGACCGCGCGAGCGGACGAGGACGAGCCACCAAGCGCGGGCAGGATGCGGTCGGCGTAGATGGCCGCGAGGTGGAGCGGCAGCACCAGCCGCGCGGCAGTCATCGCGCGACGAGCAACGTCCTCGTCCAGACCCAGGCCGGCCCCGAGCCACGGGCCGAGGTAGGCGCCGACCAACTCGTCAGCGCGCGCGCGGCCCGCTCGGGCACCGTCTTCGCGATGGCCGAGCAGTGACGCCGCCGACAGGAATGGATGCGTGATCGAGCCGTCCGACCAGTCGAGGAAGACCGGGCCCATCTCCCCGAGGATGACCTCGTCGGGGCCGAGGTCCCCGTGCTCGAGGCTGTCGGGGACACCGCTCGCGGCCAGCTCGCGGCAGGCGGCGACCAGCGCCGGGGTCCGGTCCCGCAGCGCGGCGGCTTGCCCAGACATCAGCCCGCCCGGTCGACCGACCCCGAGGAGCGCGTCGTCCTCCAGGAGCCGCGGGACCGCCTCGGCGAGATCCGAGAGCGGGGCCGGAACGACGCCAGCCATCGACAGCGTCGACGGCTCAAGCGCGAGGACGCGCTGCAGCTCGGCCAGTCGCGCCAGCGTGGCCGGCCAGGCCGTCCCGTCATCCCCGACCGTGGCCAGCTGCGGGCCGTCGACATGGATGGTGATCAGCCTGCCGAGGGCGACGTCAGCGGCGAGGACCGGCGGCACGATCCCCGGGTCGATGTCGGCGAGCAGGCTGGTGACGGCGATCTCGTGAGCGAAGACCTCCGGCACGGCCTTGGCCCACATCCGGCCTCGGTCGGTCAGAAAGGTCATGACCGTCGATCGCTCCCAGGTCCGGGTTTCGGTGATCGGCCCGCGGCGGCGGGTCCCGGCGGTCGCCAGGCAGCCGTCGATCCAGGCCGTCATGTCCGCCAGCCAGCCCGGCTGCGACCATGGAGTACTGATGGTCATCGGGCGGCTGCCGCGCGAATCGCCTCGAGCAGGCGGGTCAGGAGGTCGTAACGGGCCTGTGCGCGGCGCGCCTCGTCATCCATCACGTCCCGGGTCGTGGCGTCACCATAGCCGGCGACGAGCCGGACGTTACGCCGCCGGACCTCGCTCAGCTCGGTGGCGCGAGCCTTGAGGATGGCGCGCTCGAGCTCGACCAGCTCATCGTCCGAGTCGATCGCCAGTCGGACCTCGCGACGCGGCGCATCGTCCGGGCTCACCAGACGTCGCCCGGTCGCGATTCGCAGCTCAGTGGGGCCGTCAGATCGGGGTCCGGCCAGGTCCGGGTTGGCAGGACCATGATGTAGCCGTCGTCGTCGGGCGTCCGCTGCACGCCGTCGTCGGTCCGGACGAAGGACGGCCCCTGCCATGTCCGCCAGCCCAGCCGCTCGTAGAAGTGATGGGCCCCGGTGCCGAGCGCACCGAGCTCGTAGTGCCGTGCGATCTCGTTATCGATCTCGTCCATGACGACGGTCCCGAACCCGCTCGCCTGCCGGGCCGGATCGACGGCGACCGCTTCGACATAGCCGGTGCGCGTCGGCCGCTCGCCGACATGCAGGTCCCGCTCCACTACCGAGGCATGCGCGACGATAGCGCCCTCGACATCGAGGACGACATGGACGCCCCCGAGTGCGTGCTCCCAGTCGTCCTCGGTGAAGCCCTCGTCACCTGGCGGGAAGGCGGCCCACAGCAGGACCCGGATCGCCCGGATCTCGTGGGGCGTCAGCGCGGCGGTCGGCAGCCGTCGGAGCCGCATGGTCTCGTCGGGACGGGCGGGCTCGGGGCTCATGCCACGAGTCTAGCCAGCGGCGCATGCCGGCGACCCAAGGTCAGCCAAGACGTAGGCCAAGCCCGGCGGCGATGACCATCGCCTGTTCGACGTCGATGAGCGCATCCGCGAGCTCCCCGTTGCGAGGGTCGAGCGCTCGGTGGAGGTGGCGGTCGGTCAAGTGACAAGCGTACCGTCCTGCACCCGGTGCTGACCGCCGCACAGGTCCGCGCTGGCCACGGATCCGATTCGCCTCGACACCCGTGGACATCGCCCGGTAGGCTGGGTGGCAAAGGCGCCGGGTGGTTCGAGGAGGGGTCCCATGTCGACGGAGACGGTCACATCCGCCCACGAGCGCACGCCCGACGAGCTGGTCGGGCGGCTGTTCGAAGCCAGTCTCGGGATGTTCGACGTCATGGCCGTGTATGTCGGTGATCAGCTGGGGCTGTACCGCGCGTTGCACGATGGCGGCCCGGCAACCTCGTCCGACCTGGCCAGCCGAGCCGGGATCGACGAGCGGTACGCACGCGAGTGGCTCGAACAGCAGGCGGTCACCGGGATCCTCGAGGTGGATGATGTCGAAGCGGCCGCCGACGAACGCCGGTTCAGCCTGCCGGATGCCTACGCCGAGCCGCTGCTTGACCCGACCAGCCCGTTGTCCATCGCGCCGCTCGGCCGATCGGTGGTGGCGTGTGCGAAGGCCCTGCCCCAGCTGCTGACGGCGTTCCGGACCGGGGGCGGCGTCGAATGGTCGGACTACGGTCCAGACATGATCGAGTCGCAGGGCGACTTCAACCGGCCGTGGCTCACCCATTCGTTCGGGTCGCAGGTCCTGCCGGCGATCCCCGATGTGCACCGTCGCCTGCAGGCGGACCCGCCGGCTCGCCTCGCTGACGTCGCGTGCGGGGTCGGCTGGGCGTCGATCGCCATCGCCAAGGCGTACCCGGCGGTCCGGATCGACGGGTTCGATCTCGATCCGTCATCGATCGAGCTGGCGCGCCACAACGCTCGCGAGGCCGGCGTGGAGGATCGGGTGACGTTCGACGTCCGCGACATCGGGACGATCGCGGACGACACCTACGACATCGTCGTGATCATCGAGGCGCTCCACGACATGACCCAACCGGTCGGCGTGCTGTCGTCGATCCGGCGCGTCCTCCGTCCCGGCGGCGTCGCGCTGATCGCCGACGAGAAGACCGCCGACCGGTTCACGGCGCCGGCCGATGACACCGAACGCGCGTACTACGGGTTCAGTGTCTTCACCTGTCTTCCGGCGGTCATGACCGCGCGTCCGACGGCGGCGATCGGGACCGTCATGCGCGCGTCGACGATGCAGCGACTAGGTGCCGAGGCGGGGTTTCGGAGCGTCGAGCGCCTCGACGAGCCCGCCCTCGACATGCTCCGCTTCTACCGATTCACACCATAGGACGCCTTGGCGCCACGCACAGGCCACGTGCCGGATGAGATGACGATGTCGCCCACCCAGATCCTCGACTCGCTGCCCGTTCTCGTGATCTTCATGGTGTTCGTCATCGTCACCCTGCTCTGCTACGAAGGCGGCTTCCGCGTCGGATCCTGGTGGCAGGAACGGACGCCAGGCGAACAGGAGGGCCCCACGGGCATGATCGTGGGCTCCATCCTGGCTCTTCTCGCGTTCCTCCTGGCGGTCACCATGGGCATGGCCTCGGACCGGTTCGACGCGCGCCGCGCGACCGTGCTCGACGAGGCCAACTCGATCGGGACGACATACCTCCGGGCCGGCTACCTGCCCGAACCGGCATCGAGCCAGATCCAGGAGCTGCTCCGCGAGTATGTGCCGCTGCGGATCGTTTCCGACCAAAGCAACATTCCGGCGGACGTCGCGCGCTCCGTGGCGATCCAGGGTCAGCTCTGGGCGATCGCCCAGGACGTCGCCCGCACGACCGACAAAGGCGATCTCGTAGCGCTCTTCATCGAATCGCTCAACGAGACGATCGACGTCCATGAGATCCGGATCACGGCCGGCATCTACGCCCGTGTTCCCGAGACGGTCCTTCTCCTGCTGATCGTCGGGTCGGCGCTGAGCATCGGCATGGTCGGGTTCAGCGCAGGTCTGACGGAACGACGCAGCCTGCTCAGCGCCATCGTCCTCGCAGTGGCTCTCGGGGCGGTCATCATGATCGTCATCGACCTCGACCGCCCACGCGAAGGCTTCATCCAGGTCAACCAGCAGCCCCTCATCGACCTCCAACGACAGATCGGACCACCATCTTCCTGATACGGAAAGCCTGAGGCCATGGACACCGCCCAGTCGCGCGATCGCCTGACCGGCTGCTACGTCACGATCCCGACGATGTTCCGCGACGACGCGGATCTGACGGTGGATCTCGACGCGATCGCGCGACATGTCGACTTCCTGGTCGATGGCGGCTGCGTCACGGGCAACGCGGTCCTTCTGGCGGGCGGCGCGGCCGGCGACTTCTCGACGATGACCGTCGACGAGCGGATCGACGTCTGGCGGACCGCCGTGTCGGCCGCGGCGGGCCGGGTCCCGATCGCGGTCGGCGGCCAGACGACGAGCACGCTCGAGCTCGTGCGCCTGGTCAAGGCGGCGGCATCGGTCGGTGCCGACTATGTCCAGATCTCGCCGCCGTTCTACCACGCCCACACCGAGGGCGACTTCCTGGATCACGTGCTCGCCGCCGCCGACGCGGCCGATATCGGCTTCATCGTCTACAACACATTCTGGACCAGCCTCGGGCTGTCGAGCGCGCTCATCGAACGGCTGGTCGACGTCCCGAACGTCGTCAGCCTGAAGTGGTCGACGCCCGACACCGCGATGATGACGTTCGAAGGGGTCGTCTTCCGATTCTCACCGCGGTTCTCGATCATCGACAACCAGATGCGCTACGTGACGAGCCACATCCTGGGCGCCCGCGCCATCGAGATCCACCAGGGCAACTACTGGCCGCAGTTCGCGGTCGGGCTGTGGCAGATGCTCGAAGCTGGCCGGTACGCCGATGCGCAGCGCGAGATGGTCCGAGTGTGCATGCCCTTCATGGAACTGTGGGCCGAGACCGAGGGCTACACCGGCGGCGACGGCTACCTCGACAAGCTGTGCATGGAGCTGGTCGGCCTGCCGTCCAGCCGCAATCGCCCGCCCACCCGCGACGTCCGTGAGCGGTACCGCGACATGGCGCGGCAGATGCTGCTGGACTGCGGCGTGCCGGGCGTCGTCGGCTAGCGTCGGAACCGCCTGATGGCGGGATGACAGGCGCGGTGTGCGGTGCCCGCGCCATCCACGGTCGCGGCCCGCGACCGCCTGCCTGCTCGAGCGGAGTCCATCTGTCGGATCCCCGGCTCGCCCATGTGGAACGTCGTCCACCGGTTCCGGACCGCGACGGTCCCGGCCGGCTCACCCGACGACGGTGATGGTCCCTCGCATGCCGGCCTCGTAGTGGCCGGTGGCGTGGCAGGCGAAGGCGTACGGGCCTGAGCCGTCGAAGGTGGACGTCAGCGACTTGGTGGCCATCATCCCGATGTCGGCGACCTCCGGCGTCCCCTCCTGGTCAGCCGCCACGGCATCCGCCGGACCGACCATGAACTCGTGAACCAGCGGGCCCATGGTCGAGACCTCGAACGTGATGGTCTCGCCCCGAGCGATGGTGATCGAGGACGGGCTGAACGAGTAGCTGGGTCCGGCGATGACGTGGATCACGCGAGGTGAGGCGACGCTCCCAGCGACGAACCCAGTCTCGCCCGGCTGCGGGCCGTTGGCCGCACCAACGCCGGGGTCGATCGTCCCGCCCCCGCCACCCACCATTCCGGGGCCGACGGGCCCGCTCCACGGCATGTTCGGCCCGACCGCTGCGCCGAGGACCAGGAACGCGACACCAGCGACGACGAACCCGAGACCGAGCCATCCCAGCGATAGCCGTCGCAATGTCAGTGCCCCAGGGTCTTCTTGGCTTGCTCGAACTCCTGCTCGGTGATCTCGCCGCGCGCGAACCGCTCGCGCAGGATGTCGAGCGCGTTCGAGCCACCCGTTGGGGGCGCCGACGATCGGTCGTGACTCGACGACCGGTTGACCGCCCAAACCACGAGGATCACGAGCCCCACGATCAGGAGCAGGCCGCCGATCATCCACAAGCCGCCGCTCGAACCCATGTCCCATCCGTTGATCATCATGGTGTGTCTCCGAGGCGGGCGACAACGTCGACCGCCCGTCCAGAAGCCTATGCGCCCGATGCCATCCTACGCGTCGCACGCCGAAACGCCGGTCGATCGGACCGTGGGCCGTGGATCATGCTGGCGCGGGCGGTGACTCCGGACGCTTCAGCGCGCTATCGCTGGGGCGAAATTCGAGGCGCCGACGCGCTGTGACCGTCAGCTGGCGCGGGAACAGCTGGAGGAGTTGGGCCGCGTGTGGCTTGACAGGCCATTCGGTTCGCCGACACTCAAAGGTTAGGTCGAGCTTGGCGCCCCCGGACGGACGCCGGGGCGCGGAAAGCAAAGTCGTCGATTCGCTCGGTTGGTACGCGCCGACGTTCCCCAGACATTCGTCTGGACGACCTTTGAGCACGGCGTAAGCTGCCTCCATCTCGCGATCCACCATGCTCGGATAGACCAGTCGACGTGACGTATGGTCCGGCAAAGAGGTGCGTCTCAAGGACCTGTTCCCGGTTCTGGATCCGGGCGTAGGCGGCGGACGAGTCGGCAGCGTTCAGGAGGGGATATGGCTACCATGGCGGCCATCGAAGCGGTCGTGTTCGAGGCCCAGATGCCACCCGGAGTCCTTGGGCCCGACCCGGTGACCCTGGATGTCCGGTGTTTCGTGGTTCCCACGCCGAACGGCGTCGTGCTCGTTGATGCCGGATTGCCGGGATCTTCAGCCGCGATCGAGGCGACCCTCCAGCGGATTGGGGCCAATTGGTCTCACGTCAGCGACATCGCGTTCACCCACGCCCACTTCGACCACGTAGGCGGTTTGGCTGAAGTCGTAGCACAAGCGCCGCAGGCCACCGTCTGGGCCGGTGCCCTCGACGCGAGGGGCATCCCGGTCGACGGCGGAATCCTCGTCACGCCGCTCAACGAAGGCGACAAAGTCGGCGGGTTGCTGGTGCTTGCGACGCCTGGTCACACCCCCGGGCACATCAGCCTGTTGGACGAGGCGAGATCGCTGGTCATCGTCGGCGACCTCGTCGGTACCGTCGATGGGGTGCTGTCTTTCGGGCCTCCGGCGTTCACGGCTGATCCGGCGCTCTCCCGCGTCTCACTTGAGCGGGTGGCGATGCTCGGGGTCGAGCGTCTGCTGTACTCGCACGGAGATGAGGTGCCGGACTCCAGCCAGCTGGTGTTGGACCTTCTCCGATCATCAAGGTGACGGACGTCGTCCTGGGTCGGTCGCTCCGCGGTCGCGGCTCACGAGATTGTTGTCGCGTCCCGAGCTGACCCGTAGCTCTACGAGGCCGGCGCCGAGCGCGTGAGACGGTTGGGCCGCGTGTAGCTTGACGGGCGAGTCGGTTCGCCGACACTCAAAGGTTGGGTCGAGGATGGCGCCCCCGGACGGACTCGGGGGCGCGGAAAGCAAACACCGTGACGGCCTCGAATGGTATGCCGAAGCGATTGTGATGACCGCCAGTGACCACGGCCGCGCATCGTGAAAATCACGTGGCGGCAAACCGCCGACAATGTACCGGTGACCTTGTGTGGCTCCCACCGAAGCCGCACCCGTCACATTTCTGGTCCGGTTGACGTCCCGCCTTTCGACCAGTCACAGAGGACGTCGCATGCGAAACTCCGCGTTCATGACGCTGATCGCGATCGTCACGATCGGCTGTGTGGCGTCCGTCAGTTCAGCGGCCCCGGCCCAAACGAATGCGCCTCGCTCGTCGCCGTCCACCGCCGCGGCCTCGAACTCGGCTCCGGTCACCGTCGAACGGACGGCTCCCGCACCGTCGTCGCCGATGCCTCAAGGCCCGACCGCCCCGCCCGACCTCGCGCGCATCACCGTCAAGGAGCGCAACCACATCCGTGTCGAAATCGAGCTTGAGCGCAACCCACTTCCGGCCGGTCAGGTGAGCTGGGTCAAGGCGAGCGTGACGAATGAAGGCCGAACAGATGTCACCTGGTTCCACGACGGCTGTGCCGAACCGGTCTCCGTCCATGGTGTCTCACAGGTTGCGTGGCCGATGGGTGAGGAGCACCAGGGACAGGCCGGGATGTTCAAGACGTACGCCCTCGGTGGAAGCATCGCCGCGGCGCCAGACCCCCACGGGATGCTGTCCTTCGTCGAGAAGGAGCGCATATCCACAGGCTCGACTGGCTGCGCGGACATCGGCATCAGTGAGACCATCAAGCCTGGCAAGTCCGTCAAGACCATCCGTTGGTGGTCCGGGTTCACTGATCCGCAGCGGGCCTTGCCAGCTGCCGGTCCGACGACGATCCAGGGCTTCGCCGGCTACTACTGGCGAGGTAAGGAGCCGACCGACATCACGGACCACGTGATCAAGCTCGAACTCGACGCATGGATCATCAGCGACACGGCAGGCGCCCGGCTATCGCCGGCGCAGGCCGTCGATGCTGGACTTGCCGACGCGACTTTCGCTACCTACCTCGATACGCAAGCGATCGCGAATGGACGGGCCGAGATCGCCTGGTATGACGCGGACCAGAACCTCTGGGAAATCGGCGTGATGCCGTGGTACGAAACCGAGCCCCCGCGGATCCATGGGGTCCTCGTCGACGCCGTCACGGGCACGATCATTGGCCCGCTGGACCGACCCTGGGACGAGAAGGTCGACCCGTTTCCCTGATGCCGGCCGAAGGACGTTGCCCAGATGTTCGCGGTCACCTAGTGACCGTCACATAGCGAGAACGTGCGTCGACGCCATTGAGGCCAACGCTTGACAGGCGATTCGGCTCGCCGACACTCAAAGGTTGGGCCAAGGATGGCGCCCCCGGACGGACTCGAACCGCCGACGCAGGCCTTAGGACGGCCTCGCTCTGTCCACTGAGCTACGGGGGCGCGGACCACATCGTACCGCGGGCGATACGGGCGCCCTGAGCGGCCGGACTGTTGCCATCCGTCCGCCTTGTGGACCGCAGACGAGCGATGGGGCCACAAACGGCCGGTGCGCAGGCCCCACGGCGGGAGATCCGAGCGTGAGATCGGCGGGCGAACGTCGTGGGCGAGCGTCCGAACCCGTTTCGACCCGCCGAAGGGGCACCTGGTGGACGGATGACGAAAACCCCGTGCCTTGGCGCCCAGATCGTCGACCACGACCTTGCAAACCGAGCCATTCGCGACCCTCGCCTACAATCCACCGCGAGATGCACGACGCTCCCCTGCCCGACCTCGTCCTGTACGGCCGACCCGGTTGCGGGCTGTGCGCCGAGACCCGCATGATCCTCATCGCGCTCCAGGAACAGCGGGCACGCGCCGGCCTGCCCGTGCCGACGCTCGTCGAGCGCGACATCGAGACCAACGAGGACTGGCAGCACGCGTACTTCACGACGATCCCCGTCGTCGAGCTCGGCGACCGGCGCCTCGAGCTGGCGACCAGCGCCGCCAAGCTGCGCCGCCTGCTGACCGACGTCCTGGACGTCTGACCGACCGATGTCCGGCTCCGATCTGACCATCCTCGTCGCCCTGGCGGCCGGCGTCATCAGCTTCCTGTCGCCGTGCGTGCTGCCCCTGGTGCCCGCCTATCTCGGTCAGCTGACGGCGATCGCGGTGGCAGGCTCCGCGGCGGGCGCCCGACCATCGCGTTGGCTGGCGGTCCGGCACGCCCTGGCATTCGTGGCCGGCTTCGGAGCCGTCTTCACGGTCCTCGGCATCACGGCGACGTTCGCCGCCGGGCCCCTGGTCGACTATCTGCCGGCCCTCCGCACGATCGGCGGTCTCGTGCTGATCGTGCTCGGGCTCGATCTGGCCGGGCTGATCCACATCCGCGGGCTGCAGCGCACGTGGCGCCCGCTCGATGCCGGCGCAGCGGGATCGCTCGCGACCGCGACCGGTTCGACCGCATTGGCGACCGGCGGGCCTGGCACCGGCCCGAGCGTCGGAGACCGGGTGGGCGGCCGGCTGGTGACCTCGCGAGGCGGCTGGTTCGCCTCGTTCGGACTCGGGGCGATCTTCGCCATCGGCTGGAGCCCGTGCATCGGGATCATCCTGGGCGGCATCCTGACTCTCGCCGCGACATCGGCCACGGCGCTCCAGGGCACCCTGCTGCTCGTCGCCTACACGATCGGGCTCGGGCTGCCGTTCCTGCTCATCGCCGCGGTCTACGACCGGGCGCCACGCCTCATGGCCCCGCTCATCCGCCACGGCCGCACGGTCTCCCTGATCGGCGGCCTGCTGGTTGTCATCATCGGGGTCGCGATGGTGTTCGATTGGTTGGCGCTCTTCCCGCGCTACTTCAACTTCAACACCCAGATCTGATGACCGATCGTCCGGAGTTCAGTCACAAACGTGAGCGCCACGGTCTCATCGGACCGTTCAGTGGCCGCCAGCTGGTGCTCGCCTTCGCCGCGGTCATCGTCGCCGTCGTCGTCCTCGTCGGGATCACCACGCCGCTCGGCACCACCGCCGGTCCCGGCACCGTGGATCCCCGGGCGACCGCCTACATCATCTCCTCGCCGCCGCCGGTCGGGCTCAAGGTCGGGGCGACCGCACCGGAGTTCGCCGTGACCGATGCCGACGGCACGACCTACCAGCTGACCGACCTGCAAGGCCAGCCGATCCGCCTGGCCGACCTCAAGGGCAAGGCCGTATGGGTCAACTTCTGGACGACCTGGTGCCCGCCCTGCCAGTCCGAGGTGCCGATCCTGCGCGAGCTCTCCGAGCGCTACAAGGGCCGCGGTCTGGCGCTCGTCGCGATCAGCGTGCAGGAGACCTCACCGGCCGATGTCGCGGCCTACGCGGCCCGCTACCAGCTTCCCTACACGATCGGGTTCGACGGGTCGGGCAAGATCTTCCATGCCTACAAGGCGTACGGCCTCCCGACCCAGGTCTTCATCGATGCCAGCGGGGTCATCGACTCCATCGTCGGCGCGCCGCTCGACGAGGCCGGCGCGGTCGCCCACATCGAGGCGATCCTGCCACCGTCCGTCGGAGCGACGCCGCCGGCCACCACACCACCGATCCCTTCCCCGAGTCCGACCGACTGACCGGATTCGGGTGGACACGCCGCTACGAGGCGAGCACCCGATAGACGTGGCCCGGGCTCGTGACGAGATAGAGCTCGCCGTTCTCGCTCTCGCCAAGGACGTGATGTTCTGGTTCGTGTCGGCCCTGAGTGTCTCCGGCTGGTTCACCGCCGGACCATTGTGCGGGATCGTCCAGATCCGGCCACTGCACCAATCGGCGAACACGTAGAGCCCCTTCAGGGCCGTCTGGCTCGGCCCCCGGTAGACATAGCCACCGGTGATCGCGCAGTTGCCACCGGTGTGCGAGTACTCCGCGTTCGGCAGCGTGTCGCCGGCCAACGGGCACTTCCGGGCTGTGTAGCAGTGCATGCCCTCCATCGCGTTCCAGCCATAGTTCCGGCCGCCGGCGGAGCCGGCCTTTTCGCGGTCGACCTCCTCGTATCGGCCCTGGCCGACGTCGCCGATGAACAGCTGTCCGGTCGCCCGGTCGAACGACATCCGCCACGGGTTGCGCAGGCCGTAGACCCAGATCTCGCCGCGGCCGAGCTTGGACCCTGCGAAGGATTGCTCGCAGGGATCGACTAGTGATGGAACGGGCCGGCGTTGTTGCCGTTGACGTTGATGCGCAGGATCTTGCCGAGCAGGGTCGTGGACTTCTCCTGGGCATCGTTGCCCGGGTCGCCCGAACCGCCGCCGTCACCGACGCCGACGAACAGGTAGCCACTGGGGCCGAAGGCAAGGGCGCCGCCGTTGTGGTTCGACGCTGCGCTGTGCTCGAGGAGCAGGAGCGGCCGGGCAGTGCTCTCGATGACGTCCGTGCGCGCGGCATTCGTGGTGAACCGCGACACGACGACGTCGCCGCCGATGCCGGTGTAGTAGACGAACAGCCGGTGGTTGGTCTTGAAGTTCGGGTCGAAGGCCAGCCCGAGGAGCCCGCGTTCGCCGCCATCCGCCACCTTCGAGCGGATGTCCATGAAGTAGCCGGGCAGGAGCACGCCACCCTGGATGACCCGGATCGTCCCGCGCTGTTCGACGACGAACAGCCGGTTCGAGCCATCGCCGGCATTGATGATCTGGGTCGGCGAGCTCAACCCGCCGACGATGTGATCGAGCGTGATCCCGCTCGCGCCCGACGCCGCGCTCGGGATCGCCGCGCCGAGCGCGAGAACGGCGAGCGTGGCGATCGTGAACGAACGGAGGCGGCGGTGGCGGATGGGCATGATCCACGACCTCATGGCGCCGGGGGGACCATGCAACGGCGGAGCAGGGCGTTCACCCATCAGGACGGCTCGAATCGGAAGCGGTCGCGGTCGCGAACGAGTTTCCCGACGGGCCGCTCGACCTCGTGGGATAGCGCCACCAGCCAGCCTTCGTCCGCGGCCTGGGCGAAGAGCTCGGCCTTGCGGCTGACCGAATCGAGCGGGAAATCGTCGAATGACGTGACCCAGCGTGGATTGGCCGCCCACGGCCGCATGAGCAGGTCGCCGAAGAACGCGAGTGTCCGCGCCCCGTTGCCCGACCCGCGCACGATGACGGCCTGGTGTCCGGAGGAATGACCGCCGGTCGGGACGACCGTCACCTCCGGCATGATCTCGTGCTCCCCGTCCACCCAGCCCTGTTTGCCCCACTTCTCCACGAGCCTGAGCTCCGGCTGGACGTAGGAGGCGACGACCCGAGGGTTCTCGCTCAGCGCGACCTCCCATTCGGCCCGCTGGGCGACGATCGTGGCGTGCGGGAAGGCCTTGTCCCCGTTGGCCCGCAGCAGGCCGCCGGCATGATCGAAATGGAGGTGGCTCATGGCCACGATATTGACGCTCTCCGGGGGGAAGCCGGCCGCCTCGAGCGCGGGCACGATCCATTCGCCTTCGTAGGACCGCATGGCGCGGGTCTTCTCATCCACACGGTCGCCGATCCCGGTCTCGACCAGGACACGCCCGGACCGCGTCTCGATGAGCAGGCAGTTGAGGGCCTGCAGCAGGCGCCGTTTGTCGTCGATCTCGCCGTCGACCAACCCGTTCCAGAGGACCCACGGGACTGGCCCGAACAGGGTCCCGGCATCGGATCGAAAGGTGCCGGCCTGGATGAGCCCGACCCGTACGCCGCCACCCAGATCAACCGACCAGTCGACCGACTCGTTCATCGCCATCGAATCACTTGCGAGTCTGCTCGCCGCCCGCCCGGCTGCTCTCGAAGTCGCGATGGAAGGCCGAGGCGGTCGGCTCGGATTGGCCCTGGTATTTCGAGCCGAGGTCGGGCGAGCCGTACGGCCGGTCGACCGGACTCGACATCTGGAAGAAGCTGATCTGCCCGATCCGCATCCCGTAGTACAGCGCGATCGGCAGGTTGGCGACGTTCGACAGCTCGAGGGTCAGGTTGCCCTTCCAGCCCGGGTCGACGTAGCCCGCCGTCGAGTGGATGAGCAGGCCGAGACGGCCGAGACTCGACTTGCCTTCCAGGCGCGAGACGAGGTCGTTCGGCAGCTCTACCCATTCGAGCGTCTGGCCGAGCACGAATTCGCCAGGATGCAGGATGAACGGCTCGTCCTCGCCGATCGTCAGCAGCTCGGTCAGGTCGGGTTGCGGCGCCCGCACATCGATGAACGGATACCGATTGTTGCGGAAGACCCGGAAGCTCTTGTCGAGATGCAGGTCGACCGACGACGGCTGGAGATCGTGCGCGTCGTACGGCTCGATGCGGACCGCGCCCGAATCGAGCGCCTCGCGGATGTCGCGGTCGGACAGGACGCTCATGCGCGGGCTCGCTGCGCGCTCTTCGGGCGCTGGTCGATGGCGACCGAATCGCCCCGCTCCGCGTAGAGCGTATCGACCTCGCGCTTGAGGGCCTCGAGGTCCTCGAAGCTCTGGTACACGCTGGCGAACCGGATGTAAGCGATCTGGTCGATCCCGCGCAACTGTTCCATTGCCAGCGCGCCGATCCGGGACGAGGGCACCTCGGTCACACCCGCCGCGCGGAGCTCCGCCTCGATGGCGTCGGCGGCGGTCTCGGCCGCGCCGTCCGCGACGGGCCGCCGGGTCAGCGCCTTGCGCAGGCCGGACGCGAGACGATCGCGGTCGAATTCCTGGCGCGCCCCGTCGCGCTTGATGACGACGAGCCGGGCAGCTTCGACGCGCTCGTACGTGGTGAAGCGCATGGTGCACGCGGCGCACTCGCGCCGGCGGCGGATCGTCGCCGAGTCATCGAGGTCGCGCGAGTCGACGACGCGGGTCTCCCGCTCGCCGCATTGGGGGCAGCGCATCGCTCTCCTGTCGTCTCGGACCACAAGGGATAGTGGTGTGGGGCGAGGGTACCACTAGATGGTGTGGTTTCGTCGGGTCTTCGTCGGGTCTCGCTCGCCTCAGACCCTCCCGCGGCCGAGCCTTGCGGCGCGGTCCTCGCCGGCCAGCTGCTGGGCATCGAGGGCATGCCGGGCGATCGCCTCCCGGGCGTGGATGAGGTTGAGATAGCCGCGCTTGATCGAGGTCTGGGCCTCCAGCTCGCGCGGTCCGCGGCGAGCCACCGCCATCGTCGTCGTGCCGTGCTCGACCATGCCCAGGGCGCGCTCTGCCCGCTCGAGATCAGCCACGAGCTCGGATCGGATGCGCTGGCCCTGGCGCGGCGTCTGGAGCGCCTTCGCCTCCTCCGCGTAGCGCTGGACCGCGTCCGTCGCGGCGACGACGACGTCCGTGATCAACCCCGGATCGACCTGCCGGCGGCGGACGGCATCGATCTGGCCGGCCGCGCCACCGATCGATGCGTCAGCGCGAGCAGCGAGGTCCTTGATCGCGCCACGGAACTGCTCCACCTCGCGGGTCCGGGCCACGATGCGGCCTGTCCCGCGCAGGACCACGGCGAGCCCGGCCGCGAGCGCGATGAACGCGGCGATGGGCAGGAAGAGGACCAACTCCACGGGTCGACCCTTGCCCGCGTTCAGCCGGGCCGGGCGCGGAGCCGCTCGAGGAGGGCGGTGCCGACCTCGAACAGGTCGCCGACCACGAACAGGTCCGCGAAGTCGGCGATCGGCGCGTCAGCGTCGCGGTTGACGGCCACGATCGTGCCCGACGTCCGCATCCCGACCTTGTGCTGGATCGCGCCACTGATCCCGAGCGCGAGGTACAGCTCCGGCTTGACGATCTTGCCGGTCTGCCCGATCTGCTGGCTGTACGGGATCCAGCCGGAATCCACCGCCGCGCGGGTGGCGCCGACGGCCCCGCCGAGCGCCTCGGCAAGCTCGCCGACGATCCCGAATCCATCAGACCCACCGACGCCTCGGCCACCGGCGACGATGACCCGCGCCTCCTCGATGGGGGCGGCGGCACCGGCCTCACTGATCCGGTCGACGACCTTGACCGCGGGCGGGCTTGCCGAGACCGTGGTGGCCTGGGGTTCGACTCGGCCGGCGGTCGTGGCGGGAGCGGCGGTCATGACGTTCGGGCGGACCGTGACGAATCCGCGGCCGCTGGTGAACCCCGAGGTCGTCAGCAGCTTGCCCCCGAACACGCTCATCTCGACCGCAGGGCCGCCGTCCGTCCACACGACCGATGTGGCGTTGACCAGGACACCGAGGCCGGTCAGCGCCGAGACGGCCCCGGCGAGGTCGCGGCCGTCGGCCCCGGCCCCGGCGAAGACCGCGTCGGGCGCCTCGCCCGCGTCGGGCGTCTCGGTCGCGAGGAGTGCCGCGATGTGACCGGCGGCGACAGCCGACCACGCGTGGACGCCGGCGGCGCCGTCCGTGATCGCGCGGACGACCGGGAGGTAGGTCGCGAGCTCAGCCGCGGCCGGCCCGGGGTCCGGTGCGACGACGATGCCGATGGCGTCGAGGCCGGCCGTCGCCGCGAGTTCGCGGACGAGGGTCGCGACCTCCGTGCTGATCCGCGCCAGGCCGCCGTCCGGGCCGAGCTCGGCGACGACCCACAGGCCGCCCATCAGATGATCCTCCGCTCGGCGAGGAAGTCGACGATCCGGGCGGCACCGTCGTCGGGTGTCCCGCGCACGATCTCCGTGGCCGCTCGCGGTGGGGGCATGCGTGAGTCCAGCACGACCGTCGTCGCGGCGGCGGCGCCCACGGTTTCGGGGTCGATACCGAGATCGGCCAGCGAGCGAGTCACGATCTCCTTGCCGCGGGCGGCCATGATCCCCTTGAGCGACGGGTAGCGCGGCTCGCCGAGCGCCTGGGTCCCGGCGATGACCACGGGCAGCGGCGCCTCGAGCAGGTCGTAGCCCGTCGCGCTGATCCGACGGACACGTACCGTCCGGGCGGCCATGTCCGGTTCGATCCGGGCGGCGTAGGACAGGAACGGCAAGCCGAGATGGGCCGCGATCGCCGGCGGGACGATGCCGCCGGCGCCGTCGGATGAATCGATCCCGGCGAAGACCATGTCGAATTCGAGCTCGCCCAATGCAGCGGCGAGCACCCGCGCGGTCGCGACCGCGCACGAGCCACCGAGCGCCGGATCCGTGACGTGGACACCGCGGTGGGCGCCCATGGCCAGGGCCTTGCGCAGGGTCTCGGGTGCGTTAGCCGGGGCCATCGACAGCAGCGTGATCTCGCCCTCGCCGGCCGCTTCGATGAGCTTGAGCGCCGCCTCGAGGACGTACTCGTCGTTGCCGTTGACGACCGCGGGCACGGACGCCCGGTCGAGCCGTCCGTCCGGACCGAGGCGTTCACCCGCCGAGGCTGGGTCCGGCACGGGTTTCACGAGAACGACGATGCGCACGAGGCGGTCTCCCTTCCCTGCGCTGGATCAGTCGGCCTTGCCGAGCAACGCCCGCGCCACGACGAGTCGCTGGATCTGTTGGGTTCCTTCGTAGAGCTGGGTGATCTTCGCATCGCGCATCATCCGCTCGACGGGGAACTCGTCGATATAGCCGTAACCGCCCAGGACCTGGACAGCGTCGGTGGTGACTCGCATCGCGGCGTCCCCGGCCACGAGTTTACACATCGCCGACCACCGGCTGGACTCGACCGAACCAGCGTCGATCTCGGCACAGGCCTTGTACAGGAGCTGGCGGGCGCCTTCCGTCGCGGCGTCCATGTCCGCGAGCATCGCGGCGATCATCTGGAGGTCGCCGATGCGCTGCCCGAACTGGCGGCGGTCGCGAGCATAGGCCGTGGCCACCTCGAGGGCGCCCTGCGCGATCCCGACGGCCTGTGCGGCGATCCCCGGCCGACTGCGATCGAACGTCCGCATCGCGAGTCCGAACCCGTCGCCTTCGTTCCCGACGAGGTTGGCGGCCGGGACGCGGACGCCATCGAAGGCGAGCTCGGCGGTCGGGCTGCCGCGAAGGCCCATCTTGTGCTCGATCCGGGTGACTTCGAAACCAGGGGTCGGGACCTCGACGATGAAGCAGGACAGGCGTTTGTGGCGGCTTGCGGCGGGATCGGGATCCGTGACGGCGAAGACCGTGATGAGGTCGGCGACAGAGCCATGGCTGATGAACCGCTTCGAGCCGGTCAGGACGTAGTCGTCGCCGTCCCGGACTGCGCGGGTCCGGATGGACGCGACGTCGGAGCCGGCCTCCGCTTCGGTCATGGCGAAGGCGATCAAGTGCTCGCCCGAGGCGAGCTTCGGGAACCAGCGGGTCTTCTGGTCGTCGGTGCCGGCCATCAGCAGAGGCAGCGATGCCAGCTCGTGGACGGCAAGGATGAGACCGGTCGTGGCGCAGGCTCGGCTGAGCTGCTCGACCGCGAGGCAGACCGTCAGGAGGTCCGCGCCTAGACCGCCGTACGCCTCCGGGAACGGCAGGGCGAGGATGTCCTGGGCCGCGAGCAGCTGGCGGAGGTCCTCAGGGAACTCGCTGGTGCGGTCGATGTCGGCGGCTCGCGGCGCGACACGCTCATCGGCGAGCGTGGCGATCGCGTCGCGTAGGAGCGTCTGCTCCTCGGTCAGCCGATACGTGGGCGAGGTCGAGTCGGTCACCGCCAGCATCCTAGCAGCGGCTGGCGGGCGCTCGCAGTCACGCGTTCGCCTCACGCGTTCGAAGTCACGCCAAACCAGGTGCCTACCTCCGTATGCCACTCGAGAGCATCAACGGCCGGGCGGCGGCGGGCGTGGCGACGGGCGTGGCCGGGCGTGGCCGGGCGTGGCCGGGCGTGGCCGGGCGTGGCGTAGCGAGGCGTGGCGGGGCGGCGGGCGGGCGTGACGGCGCGTGGCGGGGCGGCGGGCGTGGCGGGGCGAGGGGGCCGCCTTCGCCGAACCGCCACGGGAGCGTAGCCTGCGCAGGTCCCGGCGCCGGCCACGCCAAGTTCTGGCCACCTAGCAGTGTCATTCGTCATATGCGAACTCACATCGTCGAGGACCCACTCCCGGCCGTCGGATCGACATCGATCACGCTCAATTCACGGGCGCGTGAGGCGCGTTCCGACGGCACGAACGGCGATTCATCGCATACCACGAGCCACCTTCGTATTTGGCGAAGACCGCGTGATTCGGCACTCGATCCAACGGTTGCTGATGCCCTCGAGTGGCATATCCGATGGAGGGTCGTCGAGATGACGGGCCGCCCCAAGGGTCGCCGCGGGGCGCCTCCGCCGTGCGGGGTCAGAGGACTGGCAGCTGCCGGTCCGCCGGCACGGCCGCGAGCCGCGCCGCCAGTACCTCGCTGATGTCCATCGCCTGGACCGCCGTGCCGCCATCGGCCGCGGCCAGGCCGTCGCTCATCATGACCATGCAGAACGGGCACGAGGTCGCGACGGTCTCCGCTCCGGTCGCCAGGACCTGCGCCGTCCGGTTCTCGTTGATGCGCGTGCCGCGGGTCTCCTCCATCCACATCCGGCCGCCGCCCGCCCCGCAGCAGAACGTGTTCTTGCCGGACTTCTCCATCTCCGTGATCGACACGCCCGCGGCGCCCAGCACGTCCCGTGGCGCAGCGATGATGTCGTTGTAGCGGGCGAGATAGCACGAGTCGTGGACGGTGACACTCCCCGGCCGGTGATCGCCGGTCTCCGAGCCCGCCTCCTCCGGCACGGTCGCCAGCCGCCCGGACGCCACGAGTCCCGCCAGGTACGTCGAGTGGTGGACGATCTTGTAGTTCCCGCCGAGCTGGCCGTACTCGTTGCCGATCGTGTTGAAGCAATGGGGACACGCGGTCACGATCGTCCGTGCCCCCATCCCGTACCGATCGAGTGTCTCGACGTTGCCCGCGGCCAGGATCTGGAACACGTAGTCGTTGCCCATCCGCCGAGCCGGATCGCCCGTGCACGACTCCTCCTGGCCGAGGATCGCGAAGCGCACGCCGGCCGCATGCAGGCACGTCGCCACCGCCCGCGCGACCTTCTGGTTGCGCGTGTCGAATGCCGCCGCGCAACCGACCCAATACAACACATCGAGCTCGTCGAGTCGGCCCTCCGCCGCCATCGCCGCGACAGTCGGGACCTCGAACTCGAGCGGTTTCGTCCAGTCGAGCCTCGACGACGCCGGCTGGCCCCATGGGTTGCCCTGGTTCTCCATCGCACGGAAGGCGCTCGTCAGCTCGGTCGGGAAGCGGCTCTCCTCCAGCACGAGGTTCCGGCGCAGGCCGACGATCTTGTCGACGTGCTCGATGAGCACGGGGCACGCCTCCACGCACGCGCCGCAGGTCACGCAATCCCAGACCGCGTCGTACGAGATGGCGTCGTCCACGATCGGCTTGGCCAGCGCCGCCGCGGAGACCACCGTGTCCTCGAGGCCGTACGTCTCGCGCACGATCGGGGAGTTCGGGATGATGTCGATCCCACGCTCGGCCTCCACCGACATGTGGCGGATACCCATGATCAGTTCCTTGGGGTTGAGCGGCTTCCCCGTGTTGTAGGCGGGGCAGGCCTCCTGACAGCGACCGCACTCGGTGCAGGTGAACCCGTCGAGGAGGTCTTTCCAGCCAAGGTCCTGGAGGGTCTTGAGCCCGAACGTCGCGTCTTCGGCCTCGAGATCGAGCTTCGGCAGCTCACCGCGTGGCGCCAGCTTGCGGAAGAAGATGTTCGGGAACGCCGTCGCCATATGGAGGTGTTTGCTGAATGGCAGGTAGCACAGGAACGCGGCCACGATCGCGATGTGCGCCCACCACAGGACGGCGAACGCGGTCTCCAGGACCTGCGGGTCGAGGTTCCGGAGCGGGATCGCCGCCGTGTTCGAGATGAAGGCACCGGGGACGTCGCCATGGGCGGCCACTTCGAACACCTGGGCAAGCAGCTCGGTCGCGACCACGCCGCCGATCATGCCGAGGATGATCAGCGCATCGCTGTTGAACGTCAGACGGCGCGGCTTTGTGATGAGCCGCCGGACGAATGCCCAACCGATGAAGACCAGCACGATCACCGCGACGACGTTCTGCATCGCGCTGATGGCCGCCCAGAGCACACCGTCGAGCGGGATCGAGACGACCGCCTGGATGATCCCGCCGGTGACGATGTTGGCCGTCCCGATGGTCAGCAGGACGAAGCCCCAGAAGATGCCCGCGTGCATCACGGCTGCGCCCGGGTCCTTGAACATCTTGGTCTGGAGAAACGCGTACTCGACCAGGCCGACGAGCCGGGCGGGGACGTTCGCGAACGGATGCGAGGGCCGCGCGACTGCGAACACCCGCAGATGGCGGGCCATCGCCAGAACGAAGAACGCAGCGGCGCCCCAGAAGACGACGAACACGAGCGGGTAGACGGGGACATGGGCGAACGGTGCGAACATGGGCGCGCTAGCCTCCCTCTGGCGTGATCGTGTGATCGTACGGGCCGGCGAGGGTGTCGAGGGCGTGATCCAGCACAGGCACGAGGGCCTCGAGCGATTCGAGGGCCCCCTTCGGGCTGCCGGGCAGATTGACGATGAGCGTCCGGCCCCGGACACCGACGACGCCACGCGACAGGTCGGCCAGTGGCGTCGTCGCGCGCCCGGCGGCGCGCATCGCTTCGGCCAGGCCAGGGACCGCATAGTCGATCACGGCGTCGGTGGCCTGTGGGGTCACGTCCCGTGGCGTGAGGCCGGTGCCGCCGGTCGAGATGACGAGCGGATGGCGTGCCGCGCCATCGATCAGGGCGGCCTCGATGACGGCCCGATCGTCGGGGACGACGCGGCGCTCGACGGTGAAGCCGAGGGCCTCCAGCCTGGCCCCGACGCGCACCCCCGATTCATCGTTTCGGACGCCGGCGGCCGCGCCATCGCTGGCGGTGATGACGAGCGCCGACCGTGGCGTGCCCACGCCCAGCTACCCGTTGCCCTTGCGCTTCGACCCCACCCGCCCGGCCACCCGGGCACCCGGCCGTGGCCGAGTCGGTGACGGCTCCTGCGGCGGGGCCTGGCGGACCCACGTGCCGCTCTTGCCACCGGTTTTGGAGACGAGCCGGATGGCTCGGATCTCCACGCCGCGTTCGACACCCTTGACCATGTCGTAGATGGTCAACGCCGCGATCGAGGCGGCGGTCATCGCCTCCATCTCGACCCCGGTCTGGCCAGTCGTGGCGGCCTCGGCCCGGATGCGCAGCAGGCCCGCGGCACGATCCGGGGTGATCGCCACGACCAGGTCCGTGAGCGCGAGCGGATGACACAACGGGATGAGATCGCTGGTTCGCTTGGCGCCCATCACCCCGGCCAGCTCCGCGACGGCCAGGACATCGCCCTTCGTCCCGCCACCATCGATGACCAGGCTCATCGTCTCCGGCGAGACCGCCACGGCGGCTTCGGCCACCGCTCGGCGCGCGGTCATCGGCTTGGCCGACACGTCGACCATCCGGGGGCGGCCGGCACGGTCCACGTGAGAGAGCCGCCGCCGTTCGGCGCGAGGCTGCGGTCGCGATTCCATCGAGGTCCTCCGGTCGGGCGGTCGGGTGTGGGTCAGGCGCGGTCGGTCAGCTGGTGCGCTCCATCATGCGGTGTCGAGCCACCACAGAGCCACCTCCGCGCCGGTCGGGAGCGTGTCGTCGGCTTCGGGGATGACCGCCAGGGCATCGGCGGCGGCCAGGGCGGAGATCACGTGGCTCCCCTGTCCGCCCGCGAGATGGACCGACACGCGGCCACGGCCGTCCCGGGCGGGTGCGCCCGTCGCGTCGCGGTCGGCCTGCACGCGCAGGAACGCTCGCCGACCGTGGCTCTTGGAGACGGGCTCGCCAAGGACGGCCCGGTCGACCGGTCGCAGGAGGTCCGTGCGGCCCGCGAGGGCGCGGATCGCCGGCCGCACGAACAGCTCGAAGGTGACGGCCGAAGACACGGGGTTGCCGGGCAGCCCGAACAGCAGGACCGGCGCTCCCCCACCCGGCCGATCCGCGACGCCGAACGCGAACGGCTTGCCCGGCTGGACGGCGACGCGCCACAGGTCGATGCGGCCGATGGCCTCGATGGCGGTCTTGACCACGTCGTACGGGCCGACCGACACGCCCCCGGACACGATCAGGGCATCGGCGCCCTCGGCCAGCCCGCGGCGAAGGCGGGCGAGGACGTCATCGAGGTCGTCTAGGGCGATGCCGAGATCGAGTGCTTCGCCCCCGGCGGCTGTGACCTGGGCGCGGAGGCCGGGACCGTTCGCATCGGGGATCCCGGCCGGACCGAGCGGCTGGCCGGGGCCTCGCACCTCGTCGCCCGTGGCGAGGACGGCGATGCGTGGCCGGCGGTGGACCACGATCTCAGCCACGCCGGTTCCTGCGATGAGCGTCACGACGGCGGGGGTGATGGCCGTACCGGGTCCGATCAGTGGCGCGCCCTCGACGAGGTCGCTGCCGGCAGTCCGGACGGAGTCGCCGGGCTTCACGGGCGTGTGGATGAGCGCCGCCGCTGGGACGGGCCCGGTCGCGTCCAGTCCGCGCGGGCCGGGTCGACGGGCCGCGTCGAGCGGTGTGGTGTCCTCGACCTGGACGACCGAATCGGCGCCGTCGGGCAGCCTCGCGCCGGTCGCGATCCGCACAGCGGTGCCGGGCGTCACGACGACCTCGGGCGCCGAGCCGGCCGCGATGTCGCCGACGACCAGGAGCTCCACCGGAACGTCCTCGCGGGCTGCCTGGGTGTCCGCGGCTCGGACCGCGTAGCCGTCCATCGCCGAGTTCACCCACGGCGGCAGAGCGACACGCGCAGCGACCGTCTCGGCCGTGATACGTCCGAGGGCTTCGGCGGCGGTGACGCGCTCCGTGCCGACCGGTTCGGCCACGGCCAGGACCGCGTCGCGCGCGGCCTCGACGCTCAGCAGCCCGGGCGCGGCCGGCGCGGTCATCGGCCGGGTGCCGTGGCAGGGCTGAGGTCGGGTGCGGGCGCCGGTTCGCTCACGGCGTGGGCGGCCCGTCGTCCAGCGACCCAGGCCACGATCAGGGCCATGGCGATGATGACCACGCCGACGACGATCGCCGTCTCCTGCCAGAACTGGAACGGGAAGAGCTGGACGAGGCGGTCCGTCCGCGGATCAAACAGGAACGACCCCGGCGGGAAGAACACCTCGTGAAACGCTTCGAACAGCTGATCGAACGCGACCAGCCCGACCGCGCCTAGGATGACCACGCCGACGACCAGGACCAGCGATCCACCGCGGACGGCTCGCCACGTCGAGGCGTGGTCCGGGCGGCGGCTGGCGGCCAGCAGGACCGCCGCCGACACGATGGCCAGGATCCACAGTCCGCGAAACACCGTCCGGACGTCGGCCATGTGGGCCTTCTCGCGCGCATCGAGGACCGGCTGACCATCGAGCGTGACCGCGAAGTCACCGCCGAAGACGAGGTCGCCGAGGATCGCGCCGGTGGCGGTCCGGAGCTGCTCCGTCGTGAAGCCGGTCCACGCCGTCGCCTGGGAACGGTCCTGTTCGAAAGCGACCCACTGCGGGGTCAGGAACGGCAGGATCGCGACGGCGATGATGACGATCGCCGCGGCCAGCCCGATGAGGACGACCGCGATCTTCGAGCGGAGCGCGTTCACGCCACAATCGTAGCCCGTCGGGCCTCGTCCGCCGGGCGGGCCGGCTGGACCTTGCCCGGAGCCCACCTGTCGACTGCCGGTCGTGCTTCAGGGTCGAGGACGAGCGCCCGGCCGTCTCGACCCATCCGACCGACTATTCGTCCTCGAGGGTGCGGGCCTGGTCCCACCAGCCCTCGATGGTCAGATCGCTGGGTGGATCGACCCCCAGCTCGGACGCGCCTCGCCGAACCTTCTCCCGGAACGCGTCTAGGTCGAGATCGAGGATGTCGCGCAGCCCTTCGATGCGGGCCTGGATCATCATCTGGTGCTCGTCCGGCCCGAA
Source organism: Candidatus Limnocylindrales bacterium (assembly GCA_038248915.1). Taxonomy (GTDB): domain Bacteria; phylum Chloroflexota; class Limnocylindria; order Limnocylindrales; family CSP1-4; genus SPCO01. The sequence goes on from JBBRXB010000001.1 coordinate 97,835, forward strand.
GCCCGCGAGGTTGAGCATGAGCGCCTCGTCGCGCCACATCAGGACGTCGGTCGTGTCGGCGGCGACCTGGTCGGCCAAGGTCTGCCGGCGCGTCGACGTCTCGGACACCTCGAGCAGCAGGCCCGTCGTGAAGATGCCCTGATGATCGAGCCGCTCGATGTGGGCAGGCTCGATGCGCGTCAACTCATAGATCGGGGGCATGCGCGGATGATGCCATGCCGTGCGTGACGGCGCGGCGCCCACCCGGCACCGTCCCTCATGTCGCTTGGTGCAGGCGGGGCGCGCTTCGACCGAAACCAGGCCACAAGTCTGGCGGGCACCGTAGTTCCATCCTCAGATCGGTGGCATGCCGGTGTCGAGAATCGACGCCGCGCTCGGGATTCCTCGCGGCACAAGTCCTGCGTTCCCGATGAGGGGGTGCGGGCGCCCTGCGCCGCTCCCGGTCCCAGTCCGGGAGCGGCCGGGGTGTCGTTCCGCCTGGCACGACTCCGCGGGTCGTCGCCGAAGATCGTGGAGTGCCAGCCCTTCTCGGATGCGCCGGTCAGCTCGCCCGGTCGGACCGTCTCCGGTCACGAGCCACCTCCGACCCGGGCGAGGACCTCCCGCGCGAACCCGGCCAGCGCCACGTCCTCGAGCGGCGGGTTGATGAGCCCCGCCCGGGCGTCGCGGAACGCGCGCTCGAGGCGACCGGCCAGGAAGCCGGGACCACCGGCGATGCGCAGGGCTTCGTCCGTGGCGGTCACCGCAGCCCGCGTCGCGACGAGCTTGGCCAGGGGCATGTCCGCAGCCGCCGCGGCCTGCGCGGTCGCGTCGCCGGTCGCGACCGCCGTGTCCCAGCGCCGGCTGACGGCGAGGACGACGATCCGCGCCGCCCGAAGCTCCGCATCGAGCCGCCCGAGACGGAGCTGCACGCTCGGGATGTCCGCCACACGGCTGGACCCGTCGCCGGGCCGTCGATCGATAGCCCAACGGGCGACCTCGTCGCGCGCCCCCTCCCCCACCCCGAGATAAGTCGCCGCCAGCGCCATCCCGAACCCCGCCGCGGGCGCCGGACCGCGCGGGTCAGGCGCACCGGCCGGCCGACGCATGACCAGGGCGTCGGTGGGTACCCGGACGTCGTCGAGGGCGAGTCGACCCGACGCGGAGCCGCGCATGCCCATCGCCTCGAACCCCGGCAGACGGCTGATCCCGGGGGCCGCCAGGTCGACCAGCCAGGTGCCGGTCTCGACCGGGTCCGTGCCGGCCACGCGAGCCGTCACGAACGCGTGGGTCAGCGCTGGCAACCACGTCGTCCAGGTCTTCTCGCCGGTCAGTCGCCAGGATCCATCCGCGTCGGCGGCGGCGGTCGTGCCCGGGATCGCGCCGCGCGCCGGTGAGCCGCCGCCGTCCTCGGTCGCGGCATTGTTGACGAGTGCGCCGTCGCGGACGATCGCGTCGAACACTCGGGCACGGAGTCCGTCCGGGACCGCCGCCGAGTCGACCAAGGCCCCGACGACGTGGACCTGCATCGCGAACCCGAGCGCGGTCGAGCCATCGAGCGCCCCGAGCGCCATGAGCACCTCGGCGGCGGAGGCCATGCGAGCCCCGGGGCCGCCGGCCGACGCCGGCACGACCAGGCGAGGCAGTCCTGACGCGACGATCGCCGCCGCCGCCCGCGGCTCGAACGCGTCGCCGAGGTCGAGGGTGCGCAGTCGCTCGATCGCATCGGTCAGCATTGCATCGAGCGCGGTCATGGCTGCTTGCGCTCCCAGCGCATCGGCCGGACCTGTTGGCCCGCGTGCGAATCGGCGATCAACGCCGTGATCCGCCGCTCCCGTGTCGCGGGCTGCCTGGCGCTCGTCACCCAATGGGTCACGGTCCGCCGGTATGACGCGGATCGCCGCTGCCAGTCCGCCCAGGCCGCCTCGTCGGTACGGAACCGCGCCGTCTCATCGTCCGTGAAGACGGCCTCGGGCTGCTCGTAGGCATAGATCGCGGTATTCGCCGCGGTGCGCGCGGCGAACGCCGCCAGCCCGGCTGGCCGCATCCGGCCGGCTGCCGTCAGTCCCTCCACCTTGGCGACGTTGATGGCACTCCAGGTGCTGCCTTTCCGCCGCGGCGTGAAGCGTTGGGCGTGGCTGCCCTCGTCGATCCGCTTGAGGATGCCGTCGATCCAGCCGACACACAGCGCCTCGTCGACCGCCTGCGACCAATCCACACTCGGCCGGCCGGTCGCCTTCTTGTGGTAGCCGAGCCAGAGCTCCAGGGCGGTGGCGTGATGCTCGTCGAACCAGTCGCGCAGCTCCGCCGGCGTCGCGAAGAAGCGGATGTCGTGCGGCTCGAGGGTCGCGCGGACGGCCATCCGATTCAGACGGACCGGCCGATGTCGAGGATGATCTGCTGGATCTGGTCGTTGAAGGCGTAGAGCACGCCGAACGTCATGAGCACGAAGACGGCGATGAGGCTAAGGCAGCCGATGATGGCGGCGCCCGAACCGCCGGGGGCAGGCTGGACGACGACGGAACGCGCCCAGCGATCGTGGAGACCTTGGTGGAGCGGGCTGATCGCCGTCGATATGAGGAGCACGAGCGCCCAAAGTCCGCCGAGCCAGCCGATCGATCGGCCGAGTCCTGGGACGATGGCCAGGATCGAGACCGCACCACTGAGCGCCAGCCAGCGGAGGAGTGCGTCGTTGACCGACATCGCTCCCGCGCTGGTTGCGTCGAGCACACGCACCCGCAGCAGTCGCATCCCCAACGTCGCGTGCCAGCCACTCGTCCACAAGCCCACGAAGTACAGGAAGTCGATGCCGACGAATAGCCCGGCGATGGCGAGGGTCAACGTCGAGTCCTGATCCGGCCCGCTTGCACCAAGCGCCCCGCCGATGGCCAGGTTGAGGGCGCCCAGAAAAAAGACGTCCACCGAGTAACCGACAAGCCTGGTGAAGACTCCTGTGATCACCAGGCCAGCGACGACCGGCGTGGCCGCCGGCTGGATTGGCGGCGCCCATGGCACGGCTGGACCATCGGGTGACGGGGTCGGCGCGGTCGAGCTGGGCCCGGCCCAGCCGACCGGCGCCGCCGAGATGAGGCCAGTGGCCGGCGACACGGGTTCCGCTGGTTCCGCGGGCTCCGCGGGTTCCGCGGGCGGCTCGTCGGTGGCCGTCGTCGGCTCGGCGGCGTGATCGTCGTGCGCCGCGTCCGGGTCCGTCGGTTCCGGCGCGGTCGGCGGCGGCAGCGGTACGCGCGTCGTCTCCGCATCCGGCTGCGGGGGCGCGGGTTCGGGCGTTGGTTCATGGCCCGGCGTCTGCCAGCTCACGTCGATCTCCCCTGTCCTGCCATCAGTCCATCGTAGCGGTCGCATGGACCGGGCAAGGTCATCGATGACCCTGCCTGGCGAGATGGTGCAGGATGGGCGCCGTCGGCCGCCCAACGCCGACCCGATACGTTGCCGATTCCGAGGGGAACCCGATATGCGCATGTCCAACATCCTGGGCCGAGGCCGGTCCGCATCTTCCGCGATCCTGGTCGCGGCATTCCTCGTGAGCGCCTGCTCGTCGACGGCGGCGCCGAGTGTGAGCCCGAGCTCGGATCCGACGGCTGCTCCGACAGCGACCGTCGCCCCGACGCCGACGGTCGCCCCGACTCCCAGCCTGGCGCCGTCGCCCTCGCCGCTCCCGTCCGTGGCCATCAAGGATCCGACCACGGATCTCGCCATCGGCGCCCCGTATGAGCTGACGGCGTTGGACTCCGCGATGGAAACTGCGCTTCGTCAGCAGATGGGCGGCTCGCTTGGAGCCTTCGGGAGCATCATCGACCTTGGCATGCGCCAGGTCACCCAGAACGGCACGATCGTCGGGTTCGTGATGGTCATCGCATTCCCGGCCGGACTCCTGAGCGACACCGCCTACGCTTCGGCTGTCGGCGGACTCGAGTCGAGTCTCGGCGTCACGTTGACGGCGGCGACGATCTCAGGCGTCGAGGTGTCGTCGGGGTCGGACGACAAAGCCGGCTACGCGGTCTACAAGCACGCCGACGAGCTCGTGCTCGTGATCACCCCAACGGCCAAGCCCGACGCGGTCACCGAGGCGCTCATCACCGCCAACAAGTAGCCCGGGCCTACTTGAGGTCGCTCACCCCGCGCATCCGGGCGGCGAACACGGGCAGCCCGGGTGCCAGCTGCTGGGTCCGTGGGTCCTGGACGTCGTCGTGGGCACCGATGCGCACGACCCGCAGCCGGAAGCGCCTGGCCGTGGTCTGGACGATGCCGCGATTGATCGAGCGCGCCGTCGTATAGCCAGCGGCGGCGACCAGCGCCTCCAGGCGGGCGTCGTACCCGCCGCCGACGTAGGCCATGGAGTCCGGTGCGACCCCGACGTGGGCGAGGATGACGGCACGGATGTCGTTGATCTCCTTCCACATCGTCTCGGTCGCCACCTGCTTGTTCCCGGGCAGGCCGGCGATCTGGGTGTGGTGGACGTCGTGGGCGCCGATGCCGTTGCCCGCCTCGGCCAGCTCCCGGATCTCCTTCCAGCCGATCGCGCCGGCCTTGATGGCGTCGAGGGTCAGGTAGAACTCGGCGACCATGCCCCGCCGCTCGAGAGCAGGCAGGACCTTGCTGGCCCACGATCGCGAGCCGTCGTCGAAGGTGATGATCACGGGCTTCGGTGGGAGAGGCGTGCCGTAGTCCCAGTGGGCCGCGAGGTGGCCAGGCAGGATCGTCGTGTAGCCGTTGGCGGCCAGCCAGTCGAGCTGGGCGACGAACGCGGCCGGCAGCGCGTCGTATCGAAGGAACGTCAGCTGGCGCGCCTTCGACCACTTCGAGAAGTCGTCGGGCACGGCCTGGACCCGGTGGTAGTACAGGATCGGGACGGTGTCGCTCTGGATCCCGGGCGGGCGCGACGGGCTGGGGCTCCCAGCAGGCGTCGGGCTCCCGGCCGGCGTCGGGTTCGGGCTCGGCGTCGGGTTCGGGCTCGGCGTCGGGCTCGGGCTCGAGGTCGGCGACGGTTCGGGTGTCGTGGTGGCCGATGGGACCGCGCTCGGAAGGGCGGCGACGGCCGGTACCGGGCGTGGCGTCGACCAGCCGCCCAGCGGATACCCGCCGCAGCCGGCAATGCTCAGGACGAGCAGGATCGGCAGGAGGCGTCGCAGGCGGACGGCAGACCGGGACAGGATGTGCGACTCCTTCGGGACCGCATCGTCGATGCCTCGCGCCAGGAGGCGGTCAACGAGAGCTGTGGGTCAGGCTGATGTCGTGAGCGACGAGGTCGTTCCCTCCACGGGATGATACGGCCAGTCGTCGATCACCGAGCCCGGCGCCACGCCTGCGGCGGTCTGCCTGGTCACGGCTGCCCTACTTCGGATCTTCGATGAAGACCTTGCCGCCGTCCTTGTCTTCGAAGACCTTGCCACCTTGCTGGATCGTGATGGTCCCGCCACCCGCGGTGAAGAGGTTCTCGCAACCCTCTCGGCACGCGAGATCCTTCTTGCAGCCCTTCATGACCTTCTGCACATCGGCCACCTGGCCCGGCTTCGGCATCGTTCGGTCCCTCCACTCCACCCCCCAGACGGCATATGACTACACCGTGGCCGTCATGGGCGCGTCTCGATGATCCGGACGGAGTGACCCCGGCGGCAACCCGCGACACCAAAAACCAGCCCGAGGGCTGGCTTCACGGTGCGAAATGGTCGGGGCGGCGGGATTCGAACCCACGACCACCAGTCCCCCAGACTGGTGCGCTACCAGACTGCGCCACGCCCCGACGGATCGGAGTCTAGCACCGGCCGCCGCGGCCGATCCCGGTGGCGTTCTTGCCATCCGTCCAGGTGGTGAACTTGGACGCGCCCGGGTAGACCGCGGGCACCCTCGGGCCATTTGGCAGGCCCTGCGCGCTTGGACGACGCTCAGGGGCCGCGCGAGGCTGCCTGTCTGCCTCCGGTGATGACCCGATCCGATGTCGAACGCGCACTGGGTGGACGGATGGCAGGGCCGGGCGCCCGCCTACTCCACCAGCCGCGCCCGCCAGCGGGCGTAGTCGGCCAGCTCGTCCTTGGATTCGCGGGCCAGGAGGTCGACCAGGCAGCGCTGCACGCTCTTACCCTCGAACAGGGCCCGCGACACTTCTCGGGCGATCGGCAGCTCGACACCGAATCGCTCGGCCAGCGCCAGGGCGGCCCGGACCGTATACGCGCCCTCGGCCGTGCCCGGCATGGTCGCCTCGATGTCGGTCCACGACCGGCCCTTGGCCAACTCCTCGCCAAGCCGGTGGTTGCGCGACAGGGGCGAGCCGGCTGTCGCGATGAGGTCGCCCATGCCGGCCAGACCGGCGAACGTCAGCGGGTTCGCGCCGGCGGCGATCCCGAGCCGGGTCATCTCGGCCAGGCCACGGGTCAGCAGCCCGGCCTTGCCGTTGTCCCCGAACCCAAGCGCCTCGGCCGCCCCGGCCGCGATGGCGATGACGTTCTTGAGGGCCCCGCACAGTTCGACCCCGAGGATGTCCTCGTTGACGTACAGCCGGAACCGGCGACGGGCCAGCCGCACCGCGACGCGTTCCGCGAGGGCCGGGTCGGCAGCCGCCACGACCGCCGAGGCCGGTAGGTTGCGCGCAACCTCGGCGGCGAGATTGGGTCCGGACAGGGCGGCGATACGGGCGACCGGCACGGCCGCCGCCTCGGCGACGACTTCGCTCATCCGCAGGAGCGTGTCGCCCTCGAGCCCCTTGACCACCGACAGCAGATCCGCCTCGGCCGGGAGATGCGGCACAAGGGCCGTGACCGTGGTCCGGAGGTGGGCTGACGGGGCCGCAAAGATGATGAGGTCGATGGCCGCGACGAGCACGGCGGGATCAGCGGTCGCGACGACGGTCGCCGGCAGGTCGACACCCGGCAATCGCGCCTCGTTGCGACCGGTCGCCACGATCCGTGCCGCCGTTTCCGGGGAGTGGCACAAGAGGGTGACCGGCTCGACCCGGGCCACCAGGCGCGCCAGTGTCGTACCCCACGCCCCGGCCCCCACGACCGCGACCCGCGGCTCCGCCATCAGCCCGGTTTGCGTGCCCGCGCGGCGTTCCCGCCGCGACGCGACGCCTTGCCCGCCGGCGCGGAGCGCAGCTTCTTGCGGCGCGGCAGCTTGACCGACGCCCGGTCGCGAAATACGAGCCGGATGGGCGTCCCATCGAACCCGAACGTCTCGCGCAGCCGGTTCTCCAGGTAGCGCCGGTAGCTGAAGTGGACCGCCGAGGCATCCGAGGCGAAGAACACGAAGGTCGGCGGTGCGACCGCGGCCTGGGTGGCATAGAACAGCTTGGGCCGATGGCCGCGGACCGGTGGCGGCGGCGTCCGTTCCGTGGCCGCCAGCAGGACCCGGTTGAGCTCGCCGGTCGTGACCCGCTTGCGCCGCTCGCCCCAGATGTCGATGGCCGCCTCGAGCACCCGCCCGACACGCTGGCCGGTCTTGGCGCTGATCGACACGATCGGCGCGAAGTCGAGGAACGGCACGTCGTTGCGGATCCACTCGACGTACTGATCGAACGTCTTGTCGGTCTTCTCGGCCACGAGGTCCCACTTGTTGACCGCGATGACGAGGCCCTTGCCCTCCTCGACGACGTAGCCCGCGACATGGGCGTCCTGCGACGTCAGGCCCTCGACAGCATCGACGACGAGGACCGCCACGTCCGCCCGCGACAGTGCGTGGAGGGCACGGAGCGTGGAATAGCGTTCGGCCGCCGGGCCGCCGGCGACCTTGCCGCGTCGCCGGATCCCGGCCGTGTCGATGAGCACGACCTCACTTCGGCCCCAGGCCAGCCGGGTGTCGATCGCGTCGCGCGTCGTCCCCGGGATCTCCGACACGATCGCCCGGTCTTCACCGAGGAGCGCGTTGAGCAGGCTCGACTTGCCGACATTCGGCCGACCGACGAAGGCGATCGCGGCGGGCTCGCCGTCCTTCTCGGCCGCCATCGCCGCATCCCAGCGGCTGGCCTCCGGATCGACCCCATCGAGGTCGGGGCCCTCGGCGCCATCGGTGCCGTCGGCGTCGCCGGCTTCGGGGTCGCCCACCACGAACGGCTCGAGCGTGCCGGCGGCGATCTCCTCGGCCCACGCCTCGGCCTCTGCCTCGCGGGTCTTGCGCACCGTCTCGGCCTCGCTCTCGGGCGGAAGCGCCCAGACGATCGCGTCGAGCAGGTCGCCCGTGCCGCGTCCGTGCGAGGCGGAGATGGCGTAGGTCTCCTCCCAGCCAAGGGCATGGAATTCGGCGCCTTCGAGCTCGCGCTTCTCGTTGTCGGCCTTGTTGACGACGACGATGACCGGCGCCGTGGCGCGACGGAGGATGCGCGCGGCTTCGAGGTCGGCCGGCGTGGTGCCGGTCATGGCGTCGACGACGAACAGGACGACATCGGCCTCGGCGATGGCCAGCCGCGCCTGCTCCTGGACGCGGGCCTCGATCGGATCATCCGGGTCGAGCTCCAGGCCACCGGTGTCGACGATGACGAAGCGGCGGCCATTCCACTCGGTGTCGCCGTACAGGCGGTCACGCGTGGTCCGGGCGCGATCCTCGACGATGGCCGAACGCTGGCCCAGGAACCGGTTGAACAGGGTGCTCTTGCCGACGTTGGGCCGCCCGACGATGGCGACGACCGGGATCCCGCCGCCCCTGCCGCTGACCGCCACTCAGGCCGCGCCGGACGCGGCGACCTTGTGGACGATCTGTGGCGGCGTCGGCAGCGAGGTCGTGCGGCCGGCCGGGGTGGCGGCTCGATCCAGGGCGGCGTGCGCCAGCTCCGTGGCTCGCGCGGCGATCGCCGGAGTGCCGGCCATGCCCAGGATCCGCTCGGCGACGTCACGCAGGTCCTCGATCGGGGTCGACGTCCCACCGGTCACTCCGACGATGCGCGCGTCGGCGAAGGGCGCCGGGTCGTCGAGGTCGGCCACGCTCTCGATCTGGATGGCGGCCGTCCCGGCGATCTCGCACAGCCGGGTCAGCTCCTTGGTGTTGGCGCTCGAACGGCCACCGACGACGACCATCAGGTCGACCTCGCCGGCCGACTCGAGGGTGTCCTGCTGGCGCCGGATCGTGACCGGGCAGACCGTGTTGACGATCTTGAGCTCATGGGCCCGCGAGACCATGAACGCGGCCAGCTGCTCGAACTTCCAGGGCGGTTGGGTCGATTGCGAGATGAGCGCCATCCGCTTGCGGCGCGGGATGGCCGCCTCCCATTCCTCCTCGTCGTCGACGACGATCGCATCCGGCGCGAACCCGAGGAGCCCGACGACCTCGGGGTGCTTTGGCGTGCCGAGCAGGACGATGGTGTAGCCATCCGCGACGAGCTTGACCAGTTCGCGCTGTTCCTGGATGACCCACGTGCAGGTGCCATCGATGACCTCGAGACCGCGCTACTCGGCGCGCTCCATGACGTCCGGCCGGACACCGTGCGCCCGGATGACGACGGCGGCGCCGTGATCGACGTCGTCGAGTGATTCGACGGTCTGGATGCCAAGATCCAGGAGATCGCGGACGACGCCCTCGTTGTGGACGACCTGGCCGAGCGTGTGCGTCGACTTACCGGCGGCCGACGCTTCCTTCGCCTTGTCGATCGCCTCGCGAACGCCATAGCAGAAGCCGGTGCGCTTCGCGATTCGGACTTCCTCGACCATTCCCACGCGTCGATTATCGCACGGGGTCCCCGTGAGGCCCTTGGGTCACGGCGTGGCCGGGGTCACTTCGCCGTACACGCCACGTTGGGATGCGGGCAGAAGCGCTGCGATGCGCTCCATGATCATGGTCGTCACGAGGCCCTTGCCGGTCCGCCGGTCCGTGCCTTCGGGGAGCAGCTCCAGCGGCCGGAATGGCCGGCCGACGCGGACCGTCACGTGGCCGCCGGGGTGCGGCAGCTTCTGGCCTTTCGGCCAGACCCCGTTCGAGCCGGCGATCGCGAGCGGCACGATCGACGCGCCGGTTCGCATGGCGAGGACCGCGACCCCGTCCTGTGCCGCCTGGAGGGTGCCGTCGGGGCTGCGCGTCCCCTCCGGAAAGACGAACAGGATGTGCCCCTCGGCGAGGATCCGCCGGGCGAGCCGGAACGCCTCCACGTCGGCCGCTCCGCGGTCGACTGGATGGACCCCGCCGTTGGCCGCCGCCCAGCCGACCAACGGCCACGCGAAGAGCTCCTTCTTGCCGAGCCAGTGGATCCGCCGACCCAGCTTGGGCATCAGCCACGAGCCGAGGACGATCGCGTCGAGGTTGGAGGCGTGGTTGGCGGCGAGGATGAGCGGCCCGTCACGGGGGATCTCGTCGATCGCGCCGTCGATCGAGATCCGGCTGACCGCTCGGCCAAAGATCCGGCCACCGGTCGTCAGGGCGGTGATGAGCGGGGTGATCGAGCTCTCGATCGGTGCCGGGGCGGCCGCGGTGGCGGGGGCCGGGGTGCCCTCGGTCGGGGCGTCGCTCATGCGTTGGCGCCGCTCGGTTCCGGTTCGCTCCGGTCGATCTCGTCCGCGCGTCGGGCCTCGGCGTCGCGGATCGCGTTGACCACGGCGTCGACCGTGTCCTCGAACCGGTTGCCGTCGGTCGAGATGATCCGGGCGTCCAGCGCGGCGCGGAGCGGCGCCACCGCCCGCGTCGAGTCGAGCTCGTCGCGCCGGCGGAGTGCGTTCAGGATGGCGATGCCCTGTGTGCCGTGCGGGTCCAGGCCGCGCTCCTCGGTGCGGCGACGGGCCCGTTCCTCCAGCGACGCCTCGAGGAAGATCTTGAGGTCCGCATCGGGCAGGACGACCGTGCCGATGTCGCGGCCGGCCATGATGATCGCGCCGGTCGCCGCGAGCTCGCGTTGCCGGTCGAGGAGCGCGACCCGGAGCTCGGGGATCGCCGCGATGGCCGACACCGCGGCGTCGACGACCGGTTTGTGCACGTCGGCCGTGTGATCGACGCCATCGACCAGCACGCGGGCGAGTCGCCCTTCGTCGTCTGGCGCCAGCTCCACCTCCTCGGTCAGCCCGCGCATCGCGTGCGGATAGGAAGCGGAGACGTTGCGCGCGAGGGCCAGCCACGTCACGGCCCGATAGAGCAGCCCCGTGTCGCAGAACCTGTAGCCGACCTGCAGCGCGGCCGCCGCACCGACGCTGCTCTTGCCGGACGAGCCAGGCCCATCGAGGGCGACGATCAGCTTGTGCCGGCGGGTCGGGGTGTCCATCGGGGCAGGATAGCGCGTGGCGATCGTCACCTCGAGATGTGTGCGACCTCGGCGGCGTAAGCGACGAACACGTCGAGAGCGCCTGGATCCGCGATCGCTCCGGCGGCCGCGACCTCGCCGATCGGCCGTCCAAGCAGGATCCGCTTGACCGGGATCTCCATCCTCTTGCCCGTCAGGGTGCGTGGGATGGCCGGCACCGCGACGATCGTGTCGGGCACATGCCGTTGCGAGAGCGCCGTCCGGATGGCGTCGTGGATCCGCGTGTTGAGGGCGTCGTCGAGCGTGAAACCCTCGGCCAGGACCACGAACAGCGGCATCCAGTAGCGACCGCCCGGCAGCTCGAGCCCGATGACGAGGCTGTCGACCACCTCGGGCAGACGTTCCACGACGCCGTACAGCTCGCTGGTGCCGAACCGGATGCCCTGCCGGTTGAGGGTCGAGTCGGAGCGACCCTCGATGACCGCGCTGCCGCGCCTGGTGATCCGGATCCAGTCGCCGTGCCGCCAGACGCCCGGGTACATCTCGAAGTAGCTCTCGCGGTATCGGGCACCGTCCGGGTCGTTCCAGAAGAAGACCGGCATCGACGGCAGCGGCGCGGTCAGGACCAACTCGCCGGTCTGGTCGACGACGGACCGACCGCCGTCGTCGAAGGCCTCCACCCGCGCACCGAGGGCCCGCGCCTGGAGCTCGCCGGCATGGACCGGGAGCAGCGGGCTGCCACCGACGAACGCGCTGACGACATCGGTCCCGCCGCTCATCGACACCAGCCAGACGTCGGGTTTGACCGCGTCGTAGACCCAGCCGTAGACGTCGACCGCCAGCGGCGACCCGGTCGACCCGATCGAGCGCAGCGCCGCCAGGTCGTGAGCCTCACCGGGTCGCAGCCCGGCCTTCAGGCACGCCGCGAGGTAGGCGGCGCTCGTCCCGAACAGGCTCACCCGGGCGTCGGCCGCGAGCTCCCACAGCACGTCGAGGCTCGGGCAGCCCGGCGAGCCGTCGTACAGCACCGGTACGCCGCCGACCAGCATCGAGCCGACCAGAAAGTTCCACATCATCCAGCCGGTGGTCGTGAACCACGACATCCGATCGCCCGGCCGGACATCGAACATCAATCCGATCGCCTTCGAATGCTCGAGTACGACGCCGCCGTGCCCGTGGACGATGGCTTTTGGCAGCCCGGTCGTCCCGGACGAATAGAGGATCCAGAGCGGATGGTCGAACGGGACGAGCTCGAAGGTGAGTGGCTCGGTCGGTCCAGCGAGGAAGTCGGCCCACGCCATCTCGCCCGGCCGGACCTCCGTCGTGGCGTCCGGGTCGAGGTACGGGATGAGCACGGTCCGCTCGAGCGTGGGCAGGGCCATGCGGAGCTCCTCCACGATCGCTCGGCGGTCGAAGGCCTTGCCACCGTACTGGTAGCCATCGACGGCGATGAGGACCTTGGGCGCGACCTGGGCGAAGCGGTCGACCAGGCTCTGCGCCCCGAAATCCGGCGAGCAGCTCGCCCAGATGGCACCGAGACTGGCGCAGGCCAGGAACGCGATGATCGCTTCGGGGATATTCGGCACGAACGCCACCACACGGTCGCCTCGGCCGACCCCGAGCCGTCGCAGACCGGCCGCGGCCGCCGTGACCGCGTCGCGCAGCTCGTTGGCACTGACCTCGCGGAGCGGCTGCCGCTCGGACTGGGCCATGAGCGCCGGCCGGTCGTCGCGCAGCCGCCCGAACAGCACCTCGGCGTAGTTGAGCTCGGCGCCCTCGAACCAGGCGGCGCCGGGCATCTCGCGATGGCCCAGAACGCGCTCCCATATGCCGTGGAGCGGGATCTTGTAGTACGCCACGATCGACGCCCAGAACCCCTCCAGGTCGTCGACCGACCACCGCCAAAGGGCGTCGTAGTCCGCGAACGTCAGACCGCGTTCGCGCTCCAGCCAGGTGAGGTAGTCGGACATCGTGGACGCCGCGCGGAACGCTTCGCTCGGCTCCCACAGGAGGGCGCCCTCGGTCACGCGCGCGGGCTCGCTCACGGTCGGTCGAGGTCCCCGGCCGACCTCGCCTTCGCGCCGGCCCGGCTCGTCCCCGCGCCCGCGCCCAGCCCGCGGACCTCGGGTCCCTTGAGTCGCCGGGCACGACCGCTGCGCAGATCGTCGAGCCGGACGGGCCCGATCCGAACGCGGACGAGGCGATCGACCGGCGCGCCGACTGTCCCGAACGTCCGGCGCAGCTGGCGCTTCCAGCCCTGGGCCAGGATGGCGCGATACCAGATCAGCTCGCCGGGCGGTGGGGCGATGAGATCGACCAGGCGGCGGGTCTCGATGTCGGTCGTCGGCCGGAGCCCGGTCAGCGTGGCGATGCCCTCGTCGAGCGGGATCCCGGTCTTGATGGCCGCGACTTGGTCTGCGGTCAGCGGCGCGCGGAGCCCGATCGCGTATTCGCGCTCGATCCCGTGGCGCGGATGCAGGACACGGTCGGCCCAGGCCCCGTCGTTGGTCAGGATCAGCAGACCCTCGCTGTCCTGGTCGAGCCGGCCGACGGGGTACAGCCGCCCGCCCTCGGGCAACAGCGCGGTCGGGATCATGTCGAGGACGGTCTTCGACGCATGCCGGTCGCGGACCGTGGAGGTGACACCGCCTGGCTTGTGGAGGAGCAGGTATTCCGGGGCGGCCGCCGCACCGATGACCCGGCCGTCGACGGCGATGATCGCCTTGTCCGGGTCGACCTGCATCCCGAGCCTCGCCAGCTTGCCGTCGACCGTGACCCGTCCGTTGGCGATGAGCACCTCGCTGGCGCGCCGTGACGCGACGCCGGACGCGGCGAGGACCTTCTGGAGCCGCTCGACGGCCATCAGACGGTGGCCCCATCGGCCGGGAAGAGCGGCTCCGTGACGGCCTCCCCGCCCTCCTCGGCGAGGCGCGCGGCCACGTCGCCATCGAGCGGCGGCAGCTCGTCGAGGCTGGTCAGGGCGAAACGTTCGAGGAACTCGAACCCGGTGCCGTACAGGAACGGGCGCCCCGGTGCGTTCGACCGGCCGAGCTCGACGACGAACCGGCGGTGGAGCAGCGTCCGGATCGTATAGTCCGAGTCGACACCGCGGATCCGCTCCACCGCAGCCTTGGTGACCGGCTGGCGGTACGCGACGATCGCGAGGGTCTCGAGCGATGCCGGCGACAGCCGGACCGCATCGGCGCCGACGTAGCGTGCGACGAGAGCTCCACCGTCCGGCGCAGTCGCAAGCTCGACGCGGTCGCCGTCGATGAGCAACCGGATCCCGCGCGTGCGCAGTGACACCTCGAGGTCGCCCAGCCGGGCATCGACGGTCGCCCGGTCCGTGCCGGCGAGGCTCGCGATCTCGCGCCGTGAAAGTGGCTTCTCCGCGACGAACAGCAGCGCCTCGAGGGCCGCCTCAGTCAGCTCGATCGGGGCGGCCGGCGCAACGGCCCCCACCGGCTCGAGCTCGGTCGGCTCCAGGACATCGCTCATGCGAACGACTCCAGCGTCTCGTCCAGCGGTGCATCGACGACGTCGGCGCCCATCCCGGCCGCGGCGCGCTCCTCGGCGGTCGTGGTCCGGGCGACGATCGGCCCCCATGGTGCTGCCTGTTCGACCACGATCTCGCGCCGCTTCATGAGCTCCAGCATGGCCAGGAACGTGATCGCGATCACCACCCGGTCGCGGACACCGATCAGCAGCTCCTGGAGCACGACCCGTGGCGCATCGCGGAGGGCCGCCCGGATGATCTCGGCGCGCTCCGTGATGGTGATGGTCCGGCCGAGCGTCTCCGGCGGCGGCTCCGGTGGCGGTGCGATCGCGGCCAACCGGTCGAGGGCGCGAACCAGCCGCCGGGGATCGAGCGTCGGAGCGTCCCCCGGGCGGGCGCCGGCCATCGCCGCAGCATGGGCGACTGACGGCTCGCGCCGGAACGACCCGACCCGGCGGATGGCGTCCTCGGCAAGGCGCAGTCCGGCGTCGCGGTGGGCGCGGTAGATCAGGAGCCGTGCACGGAGCTCGGCCTCAGGGTCGGTGCCCTCGTCGGCAAGCGCCGTGGGGTCCGTCGGGTCCGCGCGCCGCGGCAGCATCGCCCGGCTCTTGATCAGGATCAGCTGGCTGGCGATGGTCACGAACGCGCTCACGTTCCCGAGCCGGTCGGACTCGAGTCGCCCGAGGGCGTCCAGATACGCGTCCGCCAGGGCTCCGAGCGGGACAGTCAGGACATCGAGCTGGCGTGCCTCGATGAGCGACAGCAGCAGGGCAAGCGGGCCATCGAACGCGGCCATCTGGACCTGGGTCCGGCTCTCCGGCCGGCGGCCTTCCCCGAACGACACCGCCGGCGAGGCGTTTGCCGCGACCGGGTCCATGACCGGGATGCCGGGCCCGCCGAGGGTCATCAGTTGGCCTCGTCGGCGAGACGGAGCAGCTCGCCGTACTCGGGGTCGACCGGGGCATCCTGGTGTCGGATCAGTTCGACCGTGCGCGGGGAACAGCCGGCGGCCTGGGCGAGGCGCGCGGACGTCTCGGCATGGGTCCGCAAGCGCCCGAGCGCGGCGCCATAGCCGGGCATGACGGCAGCCACGCGCCAGACCCATGCGCCATATCGGCTTCCGAGCGTGTAGGCGACGCGCGGCCACACCCGCGTGTCGCCCTTGCCGGCATCGTGCAGCAAGCCAGCCGTCAGCAGGTCCGGGTCCGTGACGCCGTCGGCGCGCAGCGAGGCGACGACGTCCAGCCCGTGACGGCGATCGGCGACGTGCATCGAATCGAACAGCGCGAACTGGGCTTGTGGGATCCAGGTCGCCAGGCCCGCCCGCTCCCCGGGCGTCACGTTCGCCCGCAGGTGCGCACGGAACTGGCGGGTCCTAGAAGCCCACCAGGAGCTTGAGGAAGGCATCGAGGATCGGGGTGATGATTCGCGAGCCGATGGAGTTCCCGGGCGGGAAGAAGAGGACCGCGAGAAGGATCAGGAAGCCGTATTGCTCGAGGATCGGACGGATCTGGTATTCGGTCCGGCGGTCCATGAACGCGAACATCACCTTCGACCCGTCCAGCGGCGGGATCGGGATGAAGTTGAAGATCATCAGCAGCAGATTGATCTGGACGAAGAAGAACAACACGTTGAAGATGATCTCGCCGGGACCCGCGAGCTGCGGGTTGGCGATGATGAAACGGAGCGGGATGGCGCCGGCGGCGGCCAGGATGAGGTTGGAGAGCGGGCCAGCCGCGGCCACCAACGCCTCACCGCGCCGACCACCATCGAGGTTGAGCGGGTTGACCGGCGTCGGCTTCGCCCAGCCGAACCCGATCGCCGACCCGGCGAGGGCCGAGCCGATGAACGTGAGGGCCAGGAGCGAGCCGCCGACCGGATCGAAATGGGCGATCGGATTGAGGGTCAATCGCCCGAACATCTTGGCCGTGCCGTCGCCGAGCCGGTACGCCACGAGCGCATGGCTGAATTCGTGGACCGGCAACCCGACGAGCAACATGATGGCGACGACGATCGCGGCAGGAACGGCTCGTTCGAGGTCCAATCGGCACCTTTGCTATGGAGGGTCGCCGCTCATCGTAGCGGCCCGGCGGCGGGACGGTCCGCGGACGGCTACAACCGCGACAAAAGGTCCGCCTTCTTGCGGTCGTATTCCTCGGGCGTGATGGCGCCGCGGTCGCGCAGGTCGGCCAGGCTGGCCAGCGTCCGGGTGACCTCGTCCGGATCGACGCGCGGGGCGGCCGGAGCGGCGGCCGGCGGGACCGCTGCGGCCGCCGGGGCCGCCGGGGCCGCTGCTGGGCCGCCCGTGGCGACGCTGCCCGTCGGGGAATCGGGTCGCGGCGCACCCGGCGCTGAACCCGGCGCGACGGGCGGGATCGGTGCGCCCGGGCTGCCGCCGTCGCGGATGGGCGGGGTCGGCATCCAGCCCTCACGCTCCATGTCGACTTCGAAGTTGTGCTTGGCGTCGAGCATCGCCTTCTTGAAGGCGATCGGAGCGCGGATCATGTGCATCGAGTCGATCGCGACCTCCGAGGCCGTCAGCACGGTCAGGTCGCCGAAGTCGAATATCCGGCCGAAGACCGACTGGCTCAGGACTGCGTCGTTGATCTTCTCGAGCGAACTGTCGACGGACGTCCGGTTGAGTACGCCCTCGACCTGCAGTACCCGCCGGTTGGTCAGGACGTATTCCTGGTTGACGTAGCGCAGGGCCGTCCAGATGGCGACCGCGATCCCGCCGAAGAACAGGATCACGATCACCCAGAACAGGATCGTTCCGGCCGATCCCGTCAGATTCAGGCTGCCGCCGAGCCATGCCAACGCAATGACAAGGACGATCGCCAGGATCGCATACCGGGCACCCCAGATGAAGATGAACGGATGCTGCTTCTGGCGGAACATGATCCGCTCCCCGGTCGACAGCAACCCGTCGGCGTAGCTCATGTGGCTGGTGCCTCCCTCTCAGGCCCGTGGGTGGGCCCGACTGTAGACGTCCCGGATCCGTTCGCCGGTCAGATGCGTGTACAGCTGTGTGGTGGAGATACTCGCATGCCCGAGCAACTCCTGGACGATGCGCAGGTCGGCCCCACCCTCGAGCAGATGCGTGGCGAACGAATGGCGCAAGGTGTGCGGGCTGATCCGTTCGGCGAGACCGGCCCGTGACGCGGCACGCTTGACCGCGGCCCACACCTGCTGGCGCGCTAACCGGCCGCCGCGATCGCCCAGGAAGAGCGGCCCGCCGCGGACCGGGGCGACATGGGCCATAGCGAGCAGGGTCGAGCGCGGACCCTCGATCCAGCGAGTCATCCAGTCGAGGGCGACCTCGCCGACTGGCACGAGACGTTCCTTGTCGCCCTTGCCGATGACCCGCACGAACGCCCCGTCCATCGACAGGTCCTCGCGGTCGAGTCCGATCGCCTCACTGATCCGCAACCCGGCCGCGTACAGGAGTTCCAGGACGGCTCGGTCGCGCAGCGCGCGGACCGCGTCGGGGATGGCGACTTCGTCGCCACCGGCGGCCTCGAGCAGGCGCTCGGTCTCCTCGACGGTCAGCGTCTCGGGCAAGAGGCGTGACGGTCGCGGCAGGTCCAGGTGCGCAGCCACGTCCACACCGATGAGCCCCTCGCCATAGGCGAACTTGTAGAAGCCCTTGAGTGCGGCGGCGCGTCGGCGCAGGCTGCTCGGGGCAAGGCCCGGATCGCCGCGCCGCCCGCGCCGCGTTCGGGCCGCCAGGTAGTCGACCGCGGCGTCCGGTGATGCGGCCCAGGTGCGGCTCACGCTCCGGGATGCCTCGAAGTCGCGCAGGTCCGAGCGATACGCCCGGATCGTCGCCGGCGCGAGCCCGCGCTCGACGTGCAGGTAGGTCAGGTAGCCGTCGATCGTGGCGTCGAGGGTCGGAGCGGCCATCACGCGGGTGTCAGCCGGCCCGGGCGACCTCGACGCGCCACGCCGCGGCACGGTCGAGGAGCTCGCGCGCGCTGGCCAGGGTGGCCGAGCCGCCGGCCTCGCCACCGAGCATCTGGGCGAGCTCGACGATCCGGCCCTCGCGGTCGAGGTGTTCGATCTCGGTCACCGTCCGACCGTCACGTTCGCGCTTGGCGATCCGGTAGTGGGCGTCGGCGTGAGCGGCGATCTGGGGCAGGTGCGTCACGCACAGGACCTGGTGGCGGCGGGCCAGCGTCCAGAGGCTGCGCCCGATCGGGTCCGCGCTCCGTCCCCCGATCCCGGTGTCGACCTCGTCGAACACGAGGACGGGCGTGTCGTCGGCCTCGGCGAGGACGGTCTTGATCGCCAGCGCGACCCGCGACAGCTCGCCGCCGGACGCGATCCGAGCCAGGGGCCGCGGCGGCTCACCCGGGTTCGGCGCCAGCCGGTAGACGACCTGGTCGGCGCCACTGGCGTCGAAGGCGACCGCGTCCCCGTCGATCTCGATGGCCGGCTCGTCGGCGTTGGCCGGCCGGCGGCCGAGCACGACCTCGAAGACGCCCGACGGGAAGCCCATCTCGACCAGCGCCTCGCCGACCGCGGCGGTCAGCCGATCGGCGGCGGTCCGGCGCGCACCGGACAGGGCGGCCGCGGCGGCCGCCACCTCGGCCAGCAGCGCCGCCTCCTCGCGTTCCCGGTGCGCCCGCTCCTCGTCGAGGCCACGCAGTCGATCGAGCTCGGCGGCCGCTCGCTCGCCGTGCGCGATGATCTCGGCCTCACCGTCGCCGTAGCGGCGTTCGAGCGCGTAGATCGTGCCGAGACGCTCCTCGAGCGTGGCCAGTGCCGCAGGGTCGTGATCGATGCTGTCGGCCAGCTCGCGGATCTCGACGGCGACGTCGTCGAGCTCGGCTTCGAGGCCGGTCAGCCGGTCGGCGGCCGTCTCGAACCTCGGGTCGAGCCGGGCCAGACCGCGCGTTTCGCGAGCGGCGAGCGCGGCGGCTTCGCGGGCGCCGGTGCCCTCGCCGGCCAGGGCCTCCCGGACGGCGGCCGTTCCCCGGGCGATCGCCTCGCCATGCTGAGCGGCCGCCAGTCGGGTCCGGATCTCATCGGCCTCGCCGGGGCGAAGCCGCGAACCTGCGATCTCGGCCAGCTCGTGCTCGAGCAGGTCGGCCCGCCGGGCAAGCTCACGCGGCTCGATCGTGAGCTCGGCCAGCGCGGCGCGATTGGCCCGCCACCGTTCGACGACCTCGGCCGCCGCCGCCTGGGCCGGCGCGTGTCGCCCGAACGCATCGAGCAGGTCGCGTTGCCAGCGCTCGTCGAGCAGCCGCTGCTGGTCGTGCTGGCCGTGGATCTCGATGAGCGGCCCGACCTCGTCGGCCAGGCGCGACGCGGTCGTCGCCATGTCGTCGAGGCGGGCCATCGAACGGCCGCCGATCGCCACCTCGCGGACGGCGATGAGCGGCTCCGGGAGCCGGTCGAACAGGGCCTCGACGCGAGCGCTCTCGGCACCATGCCGGATGATCCCGGTATCCGCCCGGGCACCCCGCACCAGACCCAGGGCGTCGATCAGCAGGCTCTTGCCCGCCCCCGTCTCGCCGGTGATCACATTGAGCCCGGCCCCAAGGGTCAGGCGCAGGCGGTCGATGAGCGCGAGGTCGGCGACCGTCAGTTCGAGCAGCCGTCCCGCGCCCATGACGTCGCTCACGACGGCAGCAGCGCGACCTTGTGTCGCAGCAGATCCCAGAACGGCTGGGCGCCGAACGGCTCGATGAGACGGATCGGACGCTCGAACGCCCGGACCTCGACGACGTCACCGACGGCCAGCGGGAGGTCCTCGCGTCCATCGATCGAGACGAGTGCCTCGTTGGCGTCCACGACCGTGCAGCGGACGACCTGGCTCGGCCCGACCACCACCGAGCGGATGGCCGACAGGTAGGCCGCGATCGGCGTGACGATGAGGTTGCGTGCGCTCGGGTCGAGGATCGGGCCGCCCGCCGAGAAGGAATAGCCGGTCGAGCCGGTCGGGCTGGCGACCACCAGGCCATCGGCGATGAACGTCGCGAGATGGGTGTCGTCGATGGCCACGTCGAGTCGGCAGACCCGGGCCAGGGCGCCGCGCGCGACGACGACATCGTTGAGGGCCACGAGGCGGACGTCATGATCGGCATGGTCGGTCGGCTCGTGCGTGCCATCCGGTGTGTCGGCCGCTTCGATGCCGCCGCGCAGGATGCGCGCCTCGATGGCCATCCGCTCCTCGATCCGGTAATCGCCGGCGACGATGAGCGCGAGGACGGCGTCGAGCTCGCCGGCTTCGGCCTTCGACAGGAAGCCGACCTTGCCGAGGTTGATGCCGAGCAAGGGGACGTCCACATCGGCCACGGCGCGGGCGGCGCGCAGGAACGTCCCATCGCCACCAAGGACCACGAGGACATCGGTCGACGGCAGCTCGCGAACCATCGCGACGGTGTCGCTCGAGGGGATCTGCCAGTCGCCGATGCCGCGGACCTGGCACCAGCCCGAGGCGCGGGCGCTCAGTTCGACGGCCGCCTCGATCGTCGGGTTGTAGGCGAAGCCGATCCGTTTGACGGTCATCCGCCGGTGACCTCGGCGATCCGGTCGCCGATCTCCGCGCAACCCGGTCCGGCCGCGAGATCGACCAGGAACTCGCGGTTGCCCTCGGGCCCGGTGATCGGTGAGGCGATGACTGCGCGCGTACCCAGACCGTGGCTCGCGGCTGTCGCCACGGTCCGTTCGAGGACTTCCCGGTGGATCGCGGTGTCGCGCACGACGCCGTGATCCGTTCGGCCACGGCCGGCTTCGAACTGCGGTTTGACCAGTGCGACGATGTGGCAGCCCGGACCGGAGCGGAGCGTCGCGGCGACCGGCCCGAGGATCTTGTCGAGCGAGATGAACGAGACGTCGATGACCGCAAGCTCGATCGGTTCGGGGAGCGGCGTGGCGGTCAGCTCGCGGGCGTTGGTCCGTTCCATCGACACGACCCGGGCGTCGCGCCGGAGCGATTCGGCCAGCTGGCCCCGACCGACGTCCAGCGCGTAGACCCGGGTCGCGCCGCGCTGCAGCAACACGTCCGTGAAGCCACCGGTGGAGGCACCGACGTCGAGGGCGACGAGCCCCGCCGGATCGATCTCGAACGCGTCCAGCGCCGCCGCGAGCTTGTGGCCGCCGCGGCTGACGTAGGGGCTGGGCTCCGAGACCACAAGGGGCGTGTCCGCGGTGAGCAGGTCGCCCGCCTTCCGGTCCCCGCGTGCGGCGTCGCCCTCCCCCACCCTGACCTTGCCGGACATGACCAACGCCTGCGCCTGGCTACGCGTCTCGGCCAGGCCACGTTCGACCAGCAACTGGTCGAGCCGAACACGCCTCGGCTTCGCGGTCGTCCTCGGATCGGTCGGGCTCACCCGCCTATCGTGGCACAGCGCGTTGCACCTGGACTCACCATGCCTCTGGATGTGACGCTGCGGCCGTCCGTCGGCTTCTCCGATGAGCGTCAGGTGAGCGGCGGATGAGCGTCGTCTGGTTCAGTTTGATCCATGCCCCTGACGCGGGCGAGCGTGGCCCACGAACCGGCACGACGCATGCGCTGGTTCGAGGCGACGCTTGCTTCCGCGTATCCCGCTCGAACCGAGGATGTGGTGCTCGCCCTCACGTCGCCGTCGGCGCCGTGGCCAGGTGCGGGGATCGCCTGGAAGGGCCGGGCGGTAGGCCTTCGGCCACAGCGCCTCGCCCGGACCGCTAGCTCGCCGCGACCTCGGACCGGCCCGGGGCGGCGCGCAACGTCTCCAGCGTTTCACGGACCTGGGCCGCCAGGCCTTCCGGGTCCAGCCGCAGCACCCGTCGCAGATCCGAGACGGACCCGTGGTCCACGAAGCGATCGCCAGGGATCCCCAGGATCCGGACGGCCAGCTCGCGATAGGCCGCATCCGCCAGGCGGGCCTCCTCGACCAGCTCGAGCACACCGCTCCCGAAACCGCCGGTCACCACGCTCTCCTCGAACGTGACAAGCATCCGCTTCCCGCGGGCCTGGTCGAGGATGAGTTGTCGATCCAGCGGTCGTGCATACCGGGCGTTGATGATCCCGATCGACCATCCCTCCGCCGCGAGCAGATCGGCCGCCTCGACGGCCCGCGCCACGATCGGGCCGAACCCGACGAACAGCAGGTCGCGCCCCTCGCGGAGGACCTCGCCACGACCGACCGGGATGACCGACGGCGAAACGGCCGCCAGCCCGAACCCGGCGTCGCGCGGGTAGTGGAGCGCGAACGGGTGATCCTGCGAGAACGCCGTGTGAAGCAGCGACCTGAGCTCCTGTTCGTCCTTTGGGGAGGCGATGACGAGGTTCGGGAGCTGGCGCTGGGCGGGCAACGTGAACATGCCCTGGTGGCTCGTCCCGTCCTCTCCGACGAGTCCCGACCGGTCGACCGCGATGAGCACCGGCTGATCGTTCTGGCAGACGTCGTGGACGGTCTGGTCGAACGCGCGCTGGAGAAACGTCGAATACAGCGCGACGACGGGCCGCATGCCACCCATCGCCATCCCGGTCGCCAGAGCGACCGAATGCTGCTCCGCGATCCCGACATCGAACATCCGGTCCGGGAATTCGGCCTGGAACTTCGCCATGCCGGTCCCGGTCGGCATGCCGGCCGTGATCCCGACGATTCGCCGATCGGCCCTGGCCAGTTCGATGAGCTCAGCGGCGAACACGGCGGTGTAGTTCGGGGGCTTCTTCGGCGCCTCGGCCACGATGGCCGGCGGGGCGGCGTCATCAGCCATCGACTCGGTCGGCATCGCGGCCGGCGTCGGGGCCGACGCGGCCGCCGACACCGGCGTTCTGGCCCCGTCATATGCGTCGGCAGTCGGGGCCATCGCGATCGGTGGCAGCGCAGCGCCGTGGAACCCCACCTGGTCGCGCTCGGCCGGCCGGAAGCCACGGCCCTTCTGGGTCCGGACGTGGACGATGGTCGGGCCGGGCAGCACCAGGGCGCGCCCGATGGTCTCGAGCAGAGCGTGGAGATCGTGCCCGGGCACGACCCCGATGTAGGTGATCCCGAGATCCTCGAACAGCTGGCCCGGCTGGGCGAACCGGACGACCGACGCCCGCAGCCGACGACTCAACTCGAGCACGGTCCCGCCGACGATCGGGATCCGCTCCACGGTCCGGTCATAGGCGCTCTTGCCGTGCTGCCACGCGCTCGACAGCTTGATCTCGGACAGGTACTTCGAGAAGGCGCCGACCGTGGGGCTGATCGACATCTCGTTGTCGTTGACGACGATGAGCATCTGGGTCTGGCGCTGACCGATGTCGTTGAGGGCCTCGAGCGACAGACCGCTCATCAACGCGGCGTCGCCGACGACGACCGCGATCCGCTCCAGCCCGTGGCGCAGGTCGCGGGCCTCCGCGAGGCCCTGCGCGATCGACAGTCCCGTCCCGGCATGGCCGCCATCGAACACGTCGTGTGGCGATTCCGAGCGGCGCGGGAAGCCCCCCACGCCATCGAGCTGACGGAGCGTCCCGAATCGCTCGAGCCGACCAGTCAGCAGCTTGTGCGGGTAGGCCTGGTGGCCGGTGTCCCAGACGATCCGATCGCGTGGCGATTCGAGGAGGCGGTGCAGCGCGATCGTCAGCTCGACCACGCCGAGCGACGAGCCGAGGTGGCCGCCGGTGCTGGCCACCGTCCGGACGATGGTCTCGCGGATCTCGGCCGCCAGCTGGTCGAGCTCGACCTCGTCGAGACCACGAAGGTCGGCGGGGTCGGCGATGGTCGGGAGGATCGGCACAGTGCGGGGGCTCCTGGGGTGTTGCCGGCTCGTGGACCGCCGGGTTCGTCGGGCTGACGCATCGTACGTCGCGCGTGTGATGATGGGTTCGCATCGATCGGCGCCCCGGATGGGGTCCGCGGCAGAGTGTAAACCTGTCCCTTACAGGTCGCTCGTTTTCGCGACCGGCGCAAGGAGGGGTCGTGGAGCGATTCGTCGTCGATCGGCTGCGCGAGCGGCTGTTGGATCGGGTCACCACGGAGACCGACCTCGACTACGACCTCATCCGCGCCACCTTCAACGCCACGGTCCAGCGCCGACCGGCGATCATCGTTCGGGTGCATGACGACGATGACGTGGTGGCGGCGATCGTGGCGGCCGCCGACCTCGGCCTGCCGATCGCCGTGCGCGGCGGTGGCCATGGCGTCGCGGGCCATGCGATGGCCGATGGCGCACTGGTCGTCGACCTTCGAGATCGCCGGGCCGTGTCGGTCGACCCAGCCACGGGCACCGTTCGCGTCGAGGGTGGCGCTCTCTGGGACGACGTCGACACGGCCGCCTGGAAACACCATCTCGCGGTCGTCGGCGGCACCTTCGGCGATACGGGCGTGGGCGGCCTGACCCTCGGCGGCGGGATCGGCTGGCTGTCCGGCATCGCCGGCTTCACCTGCGACAACCTCATCCGGGCCGAGGTCGTCACGGCGGCGGGTGAGAAGGTCGTGGCCGGTCCGGACGGCGACCCGGAGCTGCTGTGGGCGTTGCGCGGTGGTGGTGGCAACTTCGGGGTCGTCACCTCGTTCGAGTTCCGAGCGGTCGACCCGGGCCTGATCACTGCCGGGCAGCTCGTCTACCCCCTCAGCGCCGTCAAGCAGGTCCTGCGGCGCGTCGCCGAGGTGGCGGCCACGGCTCCGGATCCGCTGGAGATGGCAGCGAGCATCGGGCAGGCTGACGAGGATGGCGAGCTGACGGTCCGGGTCAGCGCGTGCTGGCCGGGCGACCCGGCTTTGGCCGGCGCGATCCTGCGGCCGCTCCGGGCCGGGCTACCCGGACTGTCAGACACGGTCGCCCCGATGAGCTATCCGGAGCTCCAGGCCATGAGCGGCCGCCTGCCGTTCGGTCTGCGGCACTACTGGAAGGGCCATTTCCTGCGGGCGCTCGACGAACCGGTCATCGGCGGGCTCGTGGACGCGATGGCGGAACGACCCGACGGCCTGAGCATCATCCTCATCGAGACGATCCGCGGCGCCGCGCACGTGGAACCCGAGGGCGGCGCCGCATTCGGTCAGCGGGCGGCCGACTGGAACGCCAGCGCCCTGGCCATCTGGGACGCCCCGGCCGGGGACGATGGGCACACCGCCTGGGCGCGACGAACCGCGGACCGGCTCGGAGTCGGGTCGTACAGCGGCGCGGGCTACACGAACTACGCCTCGGTCGACGAGACGGTCGAGCGGATCCGGCTGGCCTTCGGCAACGAGCGGTTCGCCCGTCTCGCTTCGGTCAAGGCGCGCTACGACCCGGGCAACCGGTTCCGGTTCAACCTCAACATCGCCCCGGGTTGAGGGGGCCGGCAGCGGCCCGGCGGCCCTACCCCGGCGCGGGTTCCTCGGTCGCGTCCTCCGGCCGGACATCGTGAGTCTCGAGCGCCCCACCGGCGCGCGCCACGAGCTGCTGGACGCGGAGCTCAGCGTCGCTCAGCAACCGCTCGCAGCGCGCCTGGAGCGCCACGCCGCGCTCGTACAGGGCGATCGCGCCCTCGAGCGGCTGACCCCCGGCTTCGAGCTCGGCGACCGTCCGCTGGAGCTCGACGAGGGCGTCATCGAACGTCAGCGTCTCGATCGCCGGGTCAGTCGTCGTCGCCACCATCAACCTCATCGTGCGGTTCGGTAAGCCGGTCGATCCGTGGGGCCATGAGCATACCAAGCCGGACTCCGACGACGGCCACCACCGCCACGATCGCGATGAACACGACGAGCACGATCAGCAGGTCCATGGTCTCCCGAGCCGACCGCTCACGACTCGTCCACGGTCGCGGGCAGCTCGCCACGGGCGACCCGCAGGGCCAGCCGGGTGCCGGGCGGTGCGGTGGCCGGGTCACGCACGATCCCACCGTCGTCGGCGCGTCGGACGATGGCATAGCCGCGGTCGAGGGTCGCCTGCGGGCCGAGGACGGCGAGCGCCGCCGCGGCCGCCCCGAGCGACGCACGCACCGTGGTGACGCGACGTGTCGCCAGCGGACCGAGCACCGCCGCCCGTTCCACGCGGGTCCGATCACGTGCCAGGCGGCCCGGCAACGTCGGCGCCAGCCGGGCCGCGAGCCGATCAGCGCTCCGCCGCCGGTCGGCCACCTGGACGCCGACCGCGCGCGTCGCGCGATCGAGCAGGAGCCCGACCCGTTCCCGGGCGCTTGCCAGCTGCGCGACCGGACTGAGCCGCTCGAGCGCGCGCCGCTCGCCCGACACCTCGCGCGCCGTGGCCCGCAGCCGAGCCCCGATCGCGCCATCGAGCCGTCGCCCGCTGCCCCGAACGGCTGCGACGAACTCCGCGCGGTCCGGGACGATGACCTCGGCGGCGGCGGATGGTGTCGGCGCCCGGACGTCGGCGGCGAAATCGGCCAGCGTGACGTCGACCTCGTGGCCCACCCCGCAGACGACCGGGATCGAGTGGGCCACGACCGCCCGGACGACCGCCTCGTCGTTGAACGCCCACAGGTCTTCGAGCGAGCCGCCGCCGCGGGCGAGGATCGTGACCGCCGGCGCCTCCTCCGCTCGGCCTGCCGCGACTCGCGCCGCGGCATAGCGCTCGACCTTGCGGAACGCGCCGACGATACTGGCCGGCGCCGCGTCGCCCTGGACCTGGGCGGCGACAAGGACGACACGGGTCAGCGGCCAGCGCCGCCCGAGGACGTGGCAGATGTCCTTCCACACGGCGCCGGTCGGGCTGGTGATGACCGCGATCGTGGCCGGCCGGACCGGCAACGGGCGCTTTCGAGCGCCATCGAACAGCCCCTCCGCCGCCAGACGAGCCTTGAGCGCCTCGAACCGAAGGGTGAGGTCGCCGAGCCCCGCCGGCTGGATCGACTCGACGTAGAGCTGGAGCGCGCCGTGTGGTTCGAACAGGTCGATCCGGCCGTGGGCGACGACCCGCAGACCGGCTTGCGCCTCGAACGCCGACCGGATCCGTTGGTCACGGAACCAGACGCACTGGAGCTGGTTGCGCTCGTCCTTGAGCGCGAAATAGGCGTGGCCCGCGGACGACACCGTCACCCGCCCGATCTCGCCCTCGACCCACAGGTCAGCCAGGCGCGGATCGGTCCGGACGGCGCCGCGGATCGCGCGGGTGACGTCGCTGACCTTCAGGATCCGAACTCCGAACGTGCCCGGCGCGGCCGGCCGCTGGGGCGTCCCTGGACCCGGCACGGCCGCGAACCCCGGACCGGGCCCGACCGGGCGCAGCTCCCCACGCTCGGTCGGATCGACCGGGATGGCGTCCCAGCTCGGGAGAGCCCAGTCCGGCGGCTCGTCGTCGCGCATCGAGGCCCCCTAGATGCGGGTCTGGTAGTCCCCGGTCCGGGTGTCGATCCGGATCGTATCGCCCGATTCGACGAAGATCGGCACCTGGACCACGAGCCCGGTCTCGGTCGTGGCGGGCTTGCGCGCACCGGTCTGCGTGTCGCCCGCGAAGCCGGGCTCCGTGTCGACGACCTTGAGGTCCACCGTCACCGGCAGCTCGACGCCGATCGTCTCGCCCTGGTAGCTCGTCCGGTCAAGCGTCATCCCGTCGGTCAGGTACTGCGCGGTTTCGCCGAGCTGATCGGTCGTGAGCACGAACTGATCGTACGTGTCGTTGTCCATGAAGTGGTGGTCATCGCCGTCGCGGTACAGGAACTGGACCGGGCGCTTCTCCATCGAGGCACGCGGCCACTTCGTGCCGGCCTGGAACGAGCGCTCCACGGTCTGGCCGCGCTTGATGTTGCGAAGCGTGATCCGGACCTGGGCCGACCCGCGGCCCATCTTGATGTGATGGTAGTCGAGGATCTGCCAGAGCTCGCCGTCGAGCTCGATGGCGACGCCCTTCTTGAGTTCGCCGGTACTGATCATATGGATCGGGCTCCTGGAGGTCGCCGGCGGGTCGTGCGGCAGCAGGACACGCGGACCGGCGAGATCGGGTGATGGTTCGAGGCCCGATCGTAGCAGACGATCCGGCCCGCCCGGAACCGGGTGGCCGACGGCGGACGCCGGCGTCAGGCTACCGGTCGCCGTCGTGCAGGGCGCCGGCTACGCGGCGACGGCGGGCCTGTCAGCCCCCGACGACGATGACGTCACGCGGGAAGCCGGTCAGCCGCTCGACTCGTCCAGCCGCCGCATCGAGGGTGATGAGGTCCTCGATCCGGACGCCCGTCTCGCCCTCGAGATAGACCCCGGGCTCGACCGAGAACACGGTCGGGCTGGGCAACGGCGTCTCCGGCGCGAGCCGGCCCAAGGAGGGCGTCTCGTGCGTGGCCAGCCCGATGCCGTGGCCGGTCCCGTGGCCGAAGTGCTCGCCATGGCCGGCCGCCACGATGACATCGCGTGCCGCCGCGTCGATGGCCCGGCCGGTCGGCAAGGCCGCTCCCCCATCGGCGGCCCGGCCCACGCCCGCCTCGACGGCCGCGATGGCCGCCGCCTGGGCCCGGGCCACGAGCTCGTAGATGTCGAGATCGCGCGTCGACGGCTCACCCACGAACAGGGTCCGGGTCATGTCGCTCCGGTAGCCGGCGACCTGCGCCCCGAAGTCGAACAGCAGGACGGCGCCGGTTCGGACCGGCCGGTCACCCGGCGCGCCATGAGGCAGGGCCGCCTCGGGCCCGGACAGGCAGGCCACGTCGAAGGCGAGCGCCTCGGCGCCGCCGGTCCGCATCAGCCACTCAAGCCGGAGCGCGAGCTGCGCCTCCGTCACGCCGGGCAGGATCTCGGGCAACAGGGCGGCGAGCGCGCGATCGGCGACCGCGCAGGCGGCCGCGACGCGCTCGATCTCGGCGGGTTCCTTGACGGCGCGGTCCGCCTCCAGCCAGCCCTCCACCGGAACGAGCTCGACGTCCGGCGCCGCCGCCGCCAGGCGCTCCCACACGGCGTGTGACACGAACCCGGCCTCGACCGCGACACGGGTCGCTCCGACCGAAGCCAGCACGTCCGGCCAGCGGCTGGCCAGGTCGTTGTAGGCCTCGACCAGGCGGGCTTCAGGCGCCTCGCGTCGGACCTGGATCGTGTAACGCGAGTCGGCCAGGACGGCGACCTCGTCAGGGCGCACGAGGAACTGGCCGGAGTTGCCGGCGACCTTCTCCTCGCCGTCGCCCAGGGTGAACCCGGTGAGGTAGCGCATGTGCTCGCGCCGAACCCCGAAATAGCCGTCCACGCCGGCCTCAGCGAATCGGGCCCGGAGTCGAGCGAGTCGAGCCGGCCGTGCCGCCGCATCGGCCGCCTCCCAGTGGGCGAGCTGGTCGGGCGTCGCAGCGACCGCGAAATCTGCGGGGACCGGCAGCCCGGCCGAGGGGACGCTTCGGCTCACGGCGTGGGCTTCAGGTACTTCTTCGTGTTCGCTTCGTGCTGCTTGAGGGTCTTGGCGAAGGCCGTGCTACCCGTCCCATCGCCCTTGGCCAAGAAGAACAGGTAGTTGGCCTTGGTGTCCGGCTCGATGGCGGCATCGATCGAGGTCAGTGTCGGCGTGCAGATCGGACCGGGTGGCAGGCCCTGGCTCGTGTAGGTGTTGTAGCCGGCCAGATCCGCCGGCAGTGCCTCGCTGGTCAGGCCGCCCTTGATCGGCGCCCAGAACACGAACGTGGTCCAGTCCTTGACGGGCGCCTTGGCCAGCTCGAGCGAATCGTGGATGTAGAAGATGGTCGGATCCGACTGGAGCAGCCCGAGTGACCACTTCTTGGGATCGAGCCGATTGGCGTAGACCCCGGCGATGAGCGGCTTCTCCTGGTCGAGTTGGGCCTCGTGCTCGACGATCGAGGCCAGCGTCACGACCTGGTAGAAGCTCAGGCCTCGATCCTTGGCCACGGCCATCCGGTCCGGACCGACGTTGGCGGCGAACTTGTCGAGCATGAGCCGGACCAGCTCCTCCGGCGTCGTGTCGGGCAGGACTCGGTAGGTGGCCGGCCACAGGAAGCCCTCGAGCGAGGCGTTCTTGGGGGCGCCCTTGAGCGCCGCCTTGAGCCACGGATAATCGTTCAAAAGCTCGGCCGGCGGCGACTTGGCGATGTCGTAGAACTCGGAGGCGTCCATCAGCAGGGGCAGTGTCTCGAGCTTGGCGGTGATCTGCTCCAGCCGCAGCCCGGTCCGGAGCGCGATGTCCACGTACTTCACCACGGGCGGGGCGAGCAGCGCGCTGACAAGCTGGTCCGGGGTCATGTTCTTGCGCAGGATGAACGTCCCCTGCTGGAGCGCCCCGTTCAGCGCGCGGGTGGTCGAGATGAACACGAACGCCCGGCTGTCCGTGATGAGCCCCTCAGTCTGGAGGCGCGTCGCGATCGTCCGCGCGGTGTCGCCCGACTCGACCAGGAACTCGACCTGCGCGTCATCGGTCGAGACCGGGGTCGTCAGGGCGGGTCCCAGGTCCTCGCGCACGATGTCCGCCACGAACGGCAACTGGAGGGCCGCCGGATTGTCGTCGGCGACCGCCATGACCGCCGTGCCGACCGCGGGCCGGAGCGCGGTCAGGGCAACGGCCATGACGATCGCGGCGAGGACCAGTGCGAAGACCAGGAACTTGAGAAAGCCGACGAATCCGCCGCCGCCTCGACCGCCCCCGTTGCGCTGGCGCGGGATGGGCTCCGAGTACTCGGGGATGTCGTCACTGGCGTAGGCGTCGGGCTCGTACGGGTGGGCCGGCGTGGCGCGGCCGTCCCGGGGGCGTCCGCCGGAGCGGATCGTCATCGGTGGTTCTCCTGGGGGTCCGAGGGTCGTGGGGTGGACGAACGGAGACCCGCACGTGTGTCGAGCTCGTCCTGGAGGATGATGGCGGCGGCTTCGCGATCCACGCGGCCCCGGTAGGCGTCGCGCTGGGTCTTGCTCGGTGGACCGCCGGACCGACCACGCTTCATCGGTCCCAGACGGGTCTCCGCCAGATGGCTGCTGAGTCGTTCGTCGCGGAATCCTACCGGAATGTCGAGACGGGCGGCCATCTCGGCGGCCCACGCCCGGGTCAGCCCGGTCTGTGGCCCCTCGGCCCCGGCCGCCTCGAGCGGCAGCCCGACGATCAGCTCGCCGATCCCGTCGGTCTCGATGACCCATCGCAATGCCACCGCATCGGCATCGGCGTCACGACCGCGGCGGAGCGTCGCCAGCGGCCGGGCGGCCGAGCCGTCGTCGTCCGCGATGGCCAGGCCGATGCGTCGCTCGCCGAGGTCGATCCCGAGCAGCCGGCTCATGGCGACGCTGACGGGGAAGGCCCCGGCGTCACGATATCGACGGCATGTTCGACGGTCAGCTCCACCCGGCTCTCGAAACTCGGCACGGAGCCAGCCCAATCGGGCGAGACGGTCAGCTGGACGTCGCCGAACGGCGCGAGGATGGCCCTGGCCTCGGCCACCGGCTTGCCAAGGACCAGGGCCTTGAGCGCTGCCGGGTCGAGCACGGCGACCTGCTGGGCCGAGGCCTCCACCGGGAAGCTGACGGTCTGGCCGGTGACGATCGCGTCACCGACGTCGATCTTGGTGGAGCCAGCGACGAGCTCATGATCCGGTTTCAGCTCGGCTCCGATCTTCGTCTCGGCGATCGCCGACACGGGTGCGGTCTCGGCCGTGATGAAGGTGCCGCTGGCGGACAGCGCGAGCGCGAACGTCGCGACCTCCTGGCCGACGAGCGTCTCGGGCGGGACGCTTGGCACCGGAGCCCCGAGGACCCCGGTCGGTGGGAAGACCGTGGCTCCGCCAGCTTCCTGGGCGGGATCGGCCATCGCCTCGCGGAACGCCTCCTGGAGCGAGGCGTTCAGCGCGGCCATCGCGGCGTCGACGTCCTCCTGCGTGACACGGGTGAACTCGTCGCGCTTCCCGCCGATCGTGGCGTCCGGGTTGGTGACCTTCAAGAACAGTCCGTTCTCGCCGCGCGGGACGTTGTTGATGGCGTTCGGGTCGACGTTGCTGTCGGGACCACCGTCGACCGCGGTGACCTTCACGCTTGCATGAGCCGGGAAGATCGTCAGCCCGACGAGCTCGGCGCGTGGCACAGTGATCGTGACGGCCGTCCGGAAGCGCACGTTCGTGTCGGTCGACACAAGGCTCCCTGCGACGATCCGATTCGAACTGGTCGGGTCGAGGTTCTCGAAGCGAACGGTTCCGGTCGCCTTGGTCAGCTGGACGCGCTTGCCGGTCGCCGGGAACGTGTCGTCGACGGCGACCGGGATCGTGACGAGCGTGGCCGGGACGACAGCCGTCGCGGCATCCGGCGCCGTCGCGCCGGTATCGGCCACGACGGTGATCAGGATCGGGCCGAGCTTCTCGGGCCGTGGCGTCACGGCGATCGTGGCCGACGGCAGCAGCAGGTAGATCCCGACCGCGGCGATGAGCAACGCCAGCCCGAGGAGGGCGCCACCGACCAACCAGGGCGTGCGTCGCCCGCCAAGTCCGCGCCAGCCGGCCGAGGCAGCAGCACCGCCCGCGGCCGGTCGCGCGATCCGCGGGGACGCGGCCCCGACCATGGGCGACTGATCCCGTCCGATAGGAATCCGGACCGTCTCGCTGGCGGACGCCGGGTCGACGGCCGGCGTCTCGCGCGCCACCGCGGCACCCGCGACGGTCGCGCTGGCGGCCGGGACGACCAGGCCCAGCGTCCCGTCCGACGCGGCCGGCCCGGGCGCGACCGGCCCGGTCGTGGCGACGATCGCGGCCGCCCCGGTCGCGGCACCGCTCGCGGCGGGAGGGGCGTCCACCGACTCGTCTTCCAGGCCGGCCAGCGAGCCCTCGTACTCCGCCACAGACCCGAACACCGGCAGCCCGGCCGAGGCGGCCAGTGCCCGAGTGGCCGGATCGCCGGACACGATCGACAGCCGTTTGTCATGGGTCAGGGCGTCGCGCGACAGCAATCGGAAATTGATCCGGGACGTGGCGACCCGCGAGCCGTACGGCAGGACGACGGCCAGACGCGTCGTCTCGGATGAGCGGATCCGCGCCGCGGCCGAGGTGATCTCGTCGTCGACCTCGAGGTAGATGATGCGGCCGGCCATCGTCAGACCTTCATCGCGCGAAGCACGCGCCGGAGGGCAGCGTCGAGCGCGTCCTCGGAGGTCTGCAGCTCGATCGCCTGATAAGCCAGCCCGAGCGGCGTGACGTCTTGCTGATCGACCAACAGGTCGGTCGCGTCCGAGATTGTCTCGATCTGATCGGGGGCCATGACCGTGACCTCCGGCGGTCGGGCGAAGGGCAAGCGCTCGTAGAACGCCTGCGACGCGAGCGCGGCACGGACCTCGGGCAGGCGCGACCCGCCACCGCACAGGAAGATCCGGCCGGGCAGCAGGTCGCCACCCGACAGCTCCTCCATGACCAGCTCCACGCCCGCCGCCCAGACGCGGACGTCGTCGGCCACGATCGTCGCCACCTCATCGGCGTGCTCGACCGTCACGCCCCGCGCGTAGTCCACCTTGAGGGCCTCGGCCCGCGGGAACGGCAGATCGAGCCGATCGGCGAGACTCTTGGTGAACGCCCGGCCGCCGAGCGCAAACATCCGCGTGCCCTCGATACCGCCCTGCCGGACCAGTGCGACGTCAGTCGTCCCGCCGCCGACGTCCACGAAGAGCGCGCCGGCCTGGCGGATCTGGTCGCTGCCGAGGACGCGGGCCACCGCATACGGCTCGGCCACGATCTCCAGGAGCTCGAGGTCGAGCTGCGAGGCCACGCTTTGGAGCGCCCCGAGATGGACCAGTGGAGCGAAGGCATTGAAGATCCCGATCTTGACGTGACGGCCCTGGAACCCGACCGGATTGGTCAGCGCGTAGCCGTCGATGGATGCCCCGGTGACCGCCGCGTGGACCAGCCTGACGTCGACGTGCGGCAGACCGGTCTCCCACGTGATCGCCCGTTCGGCCTCGTGGAGCGCTTCGCGCTGGACCACGTCGATGAGCTTCTGGAGCTCGGCCTCGGTGATCGGCGCGTCGGGCTTCTTGCGCTCCTGGCTATGGGTCGTGGTGAAGCCCTTGACCAGCTCCCCGGCGATGCCGATGACGACCTGGGTCGGACGAAACCCGGCCATCTCCTCCGCTTCCTGGAGCGCGACGGCGCAGTTGTCGACCACGGCGGCGATGTCGGCCACAGTCCCCGATTGCATGTGCGACAGGCCCTGCCGCTTCCGCCCGACCCCACGGACCGTACCGTGCCCGTGCGGGTCGATGTCGAAGACGAGGGCCTTGGCGAACTCCGTGCCGACGTCCAGCGCCGTGCACGCGGCCAGCGCCTCGCTCGCGTCGCGCTGCCAGATGCGGCGCCAGAAGGCCATCAGGCCCCCGTCTCGAGGCGGGCCCGGATGACGGCCAGCGCCTCGGCCAGCCCGTCGCGACGGGTGCCTCGACCCTGGGCCATCGCCGGTCTCCCGCCGCCACGACCCTCCAGTGCCGGCATGGCCGCCATGACGAGCTCGCCGGCCGAGATCCCGCGGCCCACGAGGTCGTCCGAGACCGTCACGAACAGCTGCGGCTGGTCCGCATCGATCGCCAGCGCGACCACCCCGGACCCGAGCACGGTGCCCAGGTCGCGGGCGATCGCCTTGAGCGCGTCCATCGACTCGAATGGCAGCGCCGCGGCGACGAGACGCACCCCCGGGACGACCTCGGTCGCGGTCGCCGCCAGCTCGCCGGCCTTGGGCAGCCCCGCACCGACGCCGGCCTTGAGCCGTCGTTTCCCTTCGCGCAGGTCGTCCTGGAGCGCCGCGATCCGATCGCCGAGCAGGTCGACTGACTGGGCCCCGACGGCGGCCGCTGCCGCCTCGAGGGCGCCGAACCGTTCCCGGACCAGCGCATCGGCCGCCTCGCCCGTCACGGCTTCGATCCGGCGCATCCCCGAGCCGATGCTCCGCTCGGCGGTGATCAGGAAGCCACCGATCTGGCCGGTGGCGTGAGCGTGTGTCCCGCCGCACAGCTCGAAGCTGTAGTCCTGGACGCGGATGGTCCGGACCGTCTCGCCGTACTTTTCGTCGAAGAAGGCGTCCGCGCCGCCCTCGATCGCTTCGGTCATGTTCATGAACGCGATGGAGACGGGCCGGTCGTCCCGGATGATGCGGTGGACCTCGTCCTCGATGGCGTGGAGGTCGTCGGTCGTCAAGCCGTGATCGAACGGGAAGTCGAACCGCAGGTAGTCCGGCGTGACCAGCGAGCCCGCCTGCCGAGCCCGTTCCCCGACCACGTGCCGAAGAGCCCGGTGAAGGATGTGCGTGCCGGTGTGGTTGCGCATCGTGGCCGCCCGCCGCTCGGCGTCGACGACGGCCTCGACGGGCTCCCCGACCCGCAGGCGGCCGTGCAGCGTCCCGCGGTGCACGATCAGGCCACCGACCGGCTTCTGGGTGTCGGTCACGGTGAACAGCTCGCTGCCGCCGCTTGGCTCGCGCAGGAGTCCGCGGTCGCCGACCTGGCCGCCGCCCTCGGCATAGAAGGGTGTCCGATCGAGCACGACTTCGGCCTCGCCGTAGCCGGTCAGCTCGTCGAACTCCATCCCGTCGCGAACGATGGCGAGGATGCGGCCCTCGGTGGTCGTCGTCTCGTAACCGAGGAACGTCGTGTCACCGGCGCGCGCCTGGATCGCGCCGTACAGGGCGCCGAGCTCGGCATGCTTCGAGAGGCTGGCTTTCGTCCCGCTCCGACTGCGTTCCCGCTGTTGCTCGAGAGCGGCCTCGAACCCGCCACGGTCGACCGCGACGCCGTGCTCGGCCGCCAGCTCGACGGTCAGGTCGATCGGAAACCCGTACGTGTCGTTGAGCTTGAAGGCGATGTCGCCGGGCAGCACTGGGGCGTCTGGTGGCAAGGCATCGGCCTGGCGCCCGACGATGGCGGCCGAACCGCCCAGACCGACCAGCTTCGCGATCTCCGCCTCGAGCAGCTTGGTGCCCGAATCGAGCGTTCGCGCGAATTGCACCTCCTCGCGAGCGATGACCGACAGGATCTGGTCGCGCCGCTCGACGACGTGCGGGTATGCCTCGCCCATGACCTCGATGACGACAGAGGCAGCCTCGGCCATGAATGGCTCGCGCCGGCCGAGGAGACGACCGTGACGGACAGCACGGCGGAACAGCTTGCGCAGCACGTAGCCGCGACCCTCGTTCGAGGGCAGGACGTCATCGCCGATGAGGAACACGACCGCCCGTGCGTGGTCGGCGATGACCTGATAGCTGAACCGTTCACTTTCGAACGCATCCGGATCGTGACCGAAGAGCTCGCGCATCCGTGCGTGGATCGGCGTGAACAGGTCGGTGTCGTAGTTAGTCGGGACTTGCTGGAGGACGCTGGCCAGGCGCTCGAGGCCCATCCCGGTGTCAACGCTCGGGAACGGCAGCCTCACCCGGCCGTCCGGCAGCTGGTCGAACTCCATGAACACGAGGTTCCAGATCTCGAGCCAGCGCGGGCACGTCTCGGAGTGGTCGGGGATGCAGTGGGGACCCTCGGACAGATGCGCACCCCGATCGAAATGGATCTCGCTGCACGGGCCACACGGACCGGTCTCCGCCATCCGCCAGAAGTTGCTGTCATCGCCGGCATCGACGTCGCCCCAGACCGCCATCCGCTCGGGTGGCAGGCCGATGTCGTCGCGCCAGATCTGGCGTGCCAGGTCGTCGTCCTTGTAGGTCGTCGCTGCGAGCCGCTCGCCGGGGATGCCCAGGTCACGCGTCAGGAAGTCCCAGGCGTACAGGATCGCGTCGCGCTTGAAGTAGTCACCGAACGACCAGTTGCCGAGCATCTCGAAGAAGGTGTGGTGGCGCGGCGTCCGGCCGACCTCCTCGAAGTCATTGTGCTTGCCGGCAACGCGCAGGCAGCGCTGGTAGTCCACGGCCCGGTTGTATGAGCGGGTCTCGGCCCCGATCAGGACGTCCTTGAACTGGACCATCCCGGAGTTGGTGAACAGCAGGGTCGCGTCGCCCGCGGGCACCAGGCTCGCGCTGGGCACCACCGTATGGCCGCGCTCGGCGAAGAACTCGACGAACCGGCGGCGGATCTCGGCAGCGGGCAGCGCCACGATCCGCGGGTCGTGGGTATGGACAGGTGGCGGCATCGGAGGCAATGGTACTCAACCGACCGTGTCGGGCGGCTGCAACGTCACCAGAAGGCCGCCACACAGGTTGACACCACCCGCGACGGGCCGAATGCTTGGCCGCCATGACCCTCACCATCGAGGCGACCGGCCTCCGCAAGCGGTATGGCAGCGTTGCAGCGCTCGATGGACTCGATCTGACAGTCGAACAGGGTCAGGTCGTGGGGCTGCTCGGTCCGAACGGTGCTGGCAAGACCACGGCCCTGCGCATCCTCCTCGGTCTGGTCGCGCCTGACGCGGGTTCCGTCACGATCGACGGTGCGCCGGTCAGCCGTGACTGGGTGGCCGGCGAGCGAGTCGGCGCGATGGTCTCCAGCCCCGTCTTCTACCCGCACCTGTCCGGCGCGGACAACCTCCGGGTCCTCGCCACGGCCTGGGGCTGGCCGCGCGATCGCATGCAGGCCCGCGTCGCGGCCGCGCTGGCCCTGGTCGATCTGACCGGCGCCGGCGGGCGCTCGGCGAGGGGCTACTCGACCGGGATGCGCCAACGGCTCGGCATCGCGCTGGCGCTGCTTGCTGATCCGCCGATCCTCATCCTCGACGAGCCGGTCAATGGCCTCGATCCGGCCGGGATCGTGGAGATCCGGGACCTCCTGATCTCGCTCGCGGGGAGCGGCCGGACGATCCTCATCTCGAGCCATCTGCTGACCGAGGTCGAGAGGACGTGCGATCACGTCACGATCGTGGATCGGGGCCGGATCGTGGCGAGCGGGACCCCGGATTCGCTGGCCGGCGGCGGTCACCGCATCGAGCTCCGCCTTGACGTCTCGTCCGCGCCGACCGCCCGCCGGGTCCTGGAGGCCGCCGGGTTCGGCGTCGCGGAGTCGCCCGTGGCCGGTGAGCTGTGGGTCACCGGCGCTCCAGACGGCGCGACCGTGAGCCGGCTGCTGGCCGATGCCGGCTGTTACCCCGACGAGCTGGTCCGCCGTCGCGACTCGCTCGAGGACGTGTTCCTGCGCTTGACGGGGGCGACCTCGTGACCCACCTCCTCGCCGCCGACGGTGTGCGCTTCGGTCACCGCCTCGATCTCCGTTTACTGGTCCTCCTCGTCCCGGTGATCATGGCGGTCATGTTCCTGGCCGACTTCCGGGGCCAGACGACGCCGCCGGACGTGAACGTCTTCTTCGATCCGCCGGATCCGGTCGCCGAAGCGCAGATGCGCGAGCAGCAGCTAGCCGAGTGGCACCAGGGGTTGGTCGCGATCGTGCCGACGTACGCGTTTCCGGCGAGCCTCCTCAAGGTCGCCTCCAACATCTGGCCGCTCGTGCTGCTGGCCATCTACCTTTCCACCGCGCTCGTGGCGGGAGAGTTCGAATGGGGCACCATGCGTACGGTCCACCTGACCTCCAGTCGCGGGCGCACGCTCGGGGTCCGGGTCGTGTTCATCGCCGGTCCGATGGGCGTCGCGGTCGTCGTTGCGCTGGTGCTGGGGGCGGTGATGCCATTCTTCCTCTCGGTCGAGGGGACTTCGCTCCAGGGGTTCGCCCGACCCGTGTCGGACCTCGCACCACAGGTCGCCGCGCGGATGGCGGTCATCCTGCCCTTCATCGGTATCCCGGTCCTGATGGCCATCCTGAGCCGCTCGACCGGGCTGGCGTTCGTGCTGACGCTGCTGTTCTTCTTCGCCGACCTCATGGTCACGGCTCTACCGCTGTGGCGAGACAGCCTTCTGGGCTGGTTGCCGTCGATGACGGTCACCGGGTCGATCAGCCGGGTCATGGGCGCCGGTGACCCATCGATGCCAGGGCTCGTGCCCGCCTGGGTATCGTTCGTCGCGATGATCGGCTGGGCCGCCGCAGCGGTCGTCCTCGCGATCGCCCGCCTCCAGCACACGGACCTCAACGACTAGGGAGACTTTCCGATGGCCGTCATCGCCGCTCTGCTCGTCGCGGTCGTCGCGGCCATCCACGTGTACATCGTGATCCTTGAGATGTTCCTGTGGCGGACGCCGCGCGGGCTGCAGTCGTTCGGCACGACGCAGGCGTTCGCTGACGCCTCGGCCGTGCTCGCAGCGAACCAGGGGCTCTACAACGGGTTCCTCGTCGCCGGTCTCGTCTGGGGCCTCCTGGCCGGCGACCTGGTCGGGTTCCAGGTCAGGGTCTTCTTCCTCGCCTGCGTCATCGTGGCTGGCCTCTACGGGGCCGCGACGGTCAACCGGCGCATCATCGTCGTCCAGGCCGTGCCGGCGGCCCTGGCCTTGGCGGCGGTGCTGGCCGCGAACGCCGGGATCGGCAGCTGAGAAGACCGACGTGACCGAGCCGTCCGAGCCCGTCGCGACCACTGACCCCGACGCCGAGCCCGCCGAACCGACCGCCAAGCCCGGCGATCCGGCCGTCCCCTGGGTGCCGCCCCCGGCGACGGCATCCGGCTCCGAGCCCGTGGCCGCGGCGACCGCGCAGCGGATCCTTGCCATCGTCGTCACGGTCGCGGCGCTCGTGCTGACCTCCGGCTTCGCCACCATCGGGGCCACGCGACGGCCGGAGATGACCGACTCGGAACGGTCAGGCTATGTCATCGGAACCGTCATCTTCGCGGTCCTGATCGCGACCGCCGTGCGCTGGCTCTGGCTTCGAGCGCGCGGTCGCGGCGAGGCCCGCCGGCTCCTCTCGCCCTGGATCGCGGTCGGCGCGATGGTGGTCGCGGCATTCGCGGCCTTCGGCTCCAGCGAGGGCTGACGAGCGGCGCTGTCGGCCCGTCTCCAGCCGCTTCTCAGGCGCGGCCCCCACGCTCGCGGCGAGAGACTCGCTCGACAAGGAGCCCGCGATGACCTCGCCGACCCTCTCCGCCAACCCGGCCCCGCCTCCCGCCGATGAGGACGACGACGACCGCCTGATCGGCCGGGTCCTATCCGGGCGCGAGGCCCTGGCGTTGATGGGCGCCGTGTCCGTTTCCGCGGTTGCCATCAGCGAGGCGGCTTCCAGCACGGGCGCCCTTCGAGCTGGCCGTCAAGACGACCTAGCGGTCCGGGCGGGGCCGCCGTCGGACGTGGCGGGACCAGACCGAGGAACCGGCCAGGATGGCCCCGAGGATGGCGCCCAGCGTGAGGCCGCGCATGAACGTCGACGAGCCGCGGCCGTCGTCCGGCTTGTCGCTCATGCGCGCCGTTCCGATGGGCCCAGGATCGCCACCGCCGACGACACGCCGATGCCGACCCAGGCCACGATCGAAGCGCCCACCAGATGGAAATCGCCGATCGACAGGACGTTGAGCCCGAGCCGGTCCGCGAGGGCATCCCCGGCCCACGCCCCTAGGATCGCGGCGGCGAGCAGGATCGGCAGCCGGCCGCCGGCCGTGCCGCGGATCAGCACGTACAGCGAGGCATGGAAGACCCCGACCAGGACCGACAAGATCAGGGCGGGATCGACGCTCATCGGCGCGAACCAGCCCGGGCGGGCGCCTCGACGGCGTCGGACGACGCGTCCGACGAGACCGCGCCGACCGGCGTCGGGCGCGCGATCCGCCCACCGCCGATGACCACCTCGCCGTCGTACAGGACCGCGGCCTGACCGGACGCCGCCGCCCAGACCGGAAGGTCTGTCACGACCCGCCAATGGCCGCCTCGTGACGGCTCGGAGGGCGATGCGGGCCGGACGCTCGCCGCGATCGGGGCCGCCCGGTGGCGGATCCGGATCTCGGCCCGGAACGGGTCCCGGCCGGCGGGCGCGTCGCCGGCGACGAAGCTCGTCCGTTCGAGCTCGATCGTGGTCGTCTCGAGGTCCTTCCGGCGGCCCAGCGTGATGGTGTTGGTCAGCGGGTCGATCCGGCTGACATAGCGTGGCTCGCCGAGCGCGACACCAAGCCCGTTGCGCTGTCCGACCGTGTACGCCGGGGTCCCGCGGTGCTCCCCTACCTGCTCGCCATCGACGTCGAGCAACGGGCCGGCCTGCGACACCCAACCAGCACGTTCGCGAAGCGCATCCCGGTAGTCGCCGCCCGGCACGAAGCAGATCTCCTGGCTCTCGGGCTTGTCCGCCGTCGCGAGACCAAGCCCGCGAGCGACCTGGCGAACCTGCGGCTTGGTCAGCTCGCCGAGCGGGAACCGAGCGTGCTCGAGCTGGTCCTGGCGAAGGCCATACAGGAAATAGGTCTGGTCCTTGTCCGCGTCGCGGGCCTTGAGCAGCCGGGCACGCCCGTCCGGTCCGACGTCGCGCCGGGCGTAGTGACCGGTGGCGACGGCCTCGCAGCCGTACTGGTGGCGAGCCCGACCAAGGAGCGCCCCGAACTTCACGTACGTGTTGCAGTCGACGCAGGGCGACGGCGTCTCACCGCCCATATACGCATCGAGGAACGGCTGGAGGACGCCGGCATCGAACTCGCGTTCAAGGTTCATGACGTAGAACGGGATCCCGAGCTGGGCCGCGACCCGCCGGGCGTCGTCGGCGGCGTCCAGCGAGCAGCAGCTCTTCTTGAACTCCGAGTACGTGTCGGCCACGTCGTGGAGCCGCATCCAGACCCCGACGACCTCATGACCCTGCTGGTGGAGGAGCGCCGCCGCGACCGACGAGTCCACCCCGCCCGACATCGCGACGAGGATCCGACTCACGCCGGCACACCCTGCCCGAGCGGATCGGCCGCCACCGCCACGGTCCCGATGCGCATCGACGCGATGACCCGCGGCACGATGGCGCACGCTTCGGTGATCTCCTCATCCGTGGTCGTTCGGCCGAGCGACAGGCGAAGCGCGCCGCGCGCCTCCTCGTCCGGGTAGCCCATGGCGGTCAACACGTGACTGACCTCGGTCGAGCTGGTCGTGCAGGCCGAGCCGACCGAGCAGGCGATGCCCTCGAGGTCGAGCGACATCGCGACCGAGTTCCCGTCCGTATCGCGCGCCACGATCGACAGCAGGCCGGGCAAGCGGTCCTTGGGGTGGCCGGTCGACTCGACACCGGGGACGGCGGCGATCGTCGCGGTGAGCCACTCGCGCTGTTCGCGCAGCCGGGCGACCGTCGCCGGCCGCTCGGCGCAGGACAGATCGTAGGCG
The DNA here is from genome assembly GCA_038248915.1 of Candidatus Limnocylindrales bacterium. Taxonomy (GTDB): domain Bacteria; phylum Chloroflexota; class Limnocylindria; order Limnocylindrales; family CSP1-4; genus SPCO01. The sequence continues at coordinate 140,412 of JBBRXB010000001.1, forward strand.
GCGGCCAGGCCGACGGCCCCGGCCACGTTCTCGGTGCCGGCTCGCCGGTGACGTTCCTGGGTCCCGCCCTGCTGTTGGGCGAGGATGTGCGTCCCGTGGCGGACGTAGAGGGCGCCGACGCCCTTCGGGCCCTCGAACTTGTGCGCGCCCAGGGATACGAGGTCTGCGCCGAGCGCCTCGACGTCGAGATCGATGTACGGGGCCGCCTGGACCGCATCGACATGGAGGACGAGGCCCTTGCGGGTCCGGACGCGGGCGGCGATCTCCGCGATCGGCTGGATCGTGCCCACTTCGTTGTTGGCGAGCATGATCGAGACGAGGATGGTCTTGTCGTTGAGGGCTGCTTCGAGCTGGTCGGGGTCGACCCGGCCGTAGCGGTCGACCGGCAACTCCACGATCTCGAAGCCGAACTTCTCGAGGTAGCGCAAGGTGTGGCCGACGGCGTGATGCTCGACCGACGAGGTCACGATCCGGTGGCCCCGGCCCTTGCCCGCCCAAGCCGCCCCCTTGAGTGCCAGGTTGTTGGCCTCCGTGCCACCGGACGTGAAGACGACCTCGCGATCGCCCGCGTTGAGGCGCTTCGCGACCCGCTCGTGGGCCTCGTCGAGCGATGCCCTTGCGGCCCGGCCGTACGTGTGCGCGGAGCTCGGATTGCCGAACGACTCGGTGAGCAGCGGCAGCATCGCGTCGAGGACCTCGCGTCGGAGCGGGGTGGCGGCCGCGTGATCGAGATAGATCGGCATGGCTCCGATCGTACACCGGACAGATTGCCCGGGCCGTGGATGTGACATCCGTCAGACCACAAGAGGACCCATGGCCCTGTATCGCTGGCCGACCGCGGCGCAGGGTGCTGACATCAGACCATCAGGAGACCGACATGTCGTTCATCGCTATCGCCCTGATCGCCCTCTCACTCGTCGCACTGGCCGCTGCCGCCATCACGACGGCCCGGGCCGAAGCCCGCATGGGCGGCCACGCTCCGATCGGACTGACGTACCGGGCGTACGGCGCCTGAGACGCGCTAGCATCGGCGGGTGAGCCGACCCGCTGCGTCATCGCATTTCGAGATCGAACCGTTCGGGCGGTTCTCGCTGGCCGCTGCCAGCGACTTCGCCGGTGGCTTCCCGGCTGGCATCGGTGCGTCGGCCTCGGCTAACGGTCTCCTGGCCGCGTTCCCGGTCGAGGGCTGGCGCGACAGCGCTGCGGTCGACGTCTGGCAGACCGACGATGGCGTCGTCAACGCGGAGAGTCACGGGTCCGACGACGTCGCGACGATCCGCCGGCAGGTCACCCGCTCGCTGTCGCTCGACCACGACGGCCGTGGCTGGGAAGCGGCCGGCCAGCGGGATCCGGTCCTCGGTGCGGTGCAGACCCGCTTCGACTGGCTCCGCCCGGTCTGCTTCTACTCAGCCTACGAGGCGGCGACGTCGTTCGTCATCGGCCAGCGGATCTCGATGCGCCAGGGCCGGGTCATCAAGGACCGGCTGGCGGCCACGTATGGCGACGAGATCGAGGTCGCGGGCCACGTCGTTCGGCCGTTCCCACGCCCGGATCGGTTGCTGGAAGCCTCGGACGTCCCAGGGCTGAGCGCCGTCAAGCTTGGCCGCCTGCATGACCTCGCCCGTGCCGCCCTCGATGGCCGCCTTGACACGGAGCGTCTCCGGGCGCTGCCCGATGCTGACGCCCTGGCCGAGCTCCAGGCCCTGCCGGGAGTCGGACCGTGGACGGCCCAGGCGATCCTGACCCGTGGCTGCGGCACGCCCGACACGCTGCCGCTCGGTGACGTGATCAGCCGGACGGCCGTCGGCGCCGCGTACGGCTTGCCGGAGCCGCCCGATGACGCGACCTGGACGCAGATCGCGGAGCCGTGGCGGCCCTATCGGACGTGGGCCACCGTCCTGCTCCACATGGCCTGGCGGCGGGACCAGCCGGCCGCCCCGAGCTACCGCCTGACGCGCGACCGGTCCTCCTCGGGCTGAGCCTCAGCCGGCGGGCGTCGCCTCGCGCTCGGCGGAGCGGCGCACATCGTCGGCCTGGCCCGCAGCGCGACGCCGGTCGTGCTGCGCGAGCGACCGCTTGCGCAACCGGATCGACAGCGGGGTCACCTCCGCGAGTTCGTCGCCGGAGATGAACTCGAGTGCCGTCTCGAGCGTGATCGGCCGGGCCGGCGTCAGCCGGAGCGACTCGTCGTGCGAGTGGGTCCGGATGTTGGTGAGCTTCTTCTCCTTGGTCGCGTTCACGTCCATGTCGCCCGACCGACTGTTCTCGCCGACGATCATCCCCTCGTAGACCTCGACACCGGCACCGATGAACAGCTCGGCGCGCTGCTCGAGGTTGAACAGGCCGTAGGCGTTCGAGATCCCGGCTCGGTCCGCGACCAGGACCCCGTTCGTGCGATGGGTGACCTCGCCGGCCCACGGTCCGTAACCCTCGCCGATCTGGTGGAGCAGCGCTGTGCCACGCGTGTCGGTCAGGAGCTGGCCGCGATAGCCGATCAGGCCGCGGACCGGCAGGACGTACTCCATCCGGACCCGGCCATCCGTATCGGTCGAGATCTGCTCGAGCCGGCCCTTGCGGCCGGCCAGCGCGGTCTGGATCTCGCCGATGTAGTCGGGCGGGATGTCGATCGTGATGCGCTCGTAGGGCTCCTGGACCTCGCCGCCGACGTCGCGCAGGAGGACCTCCGGGCGGGACGCCGTCAGCTCGAAGCCCTCACGGCGCATCTGTTCGATGAGGATCGCCAGTTGGAGCTCGCCCCGGCCGCGGACCTCGAACTGCTCGCTCGAATCGGACGGGCGGACCTCGATCGAAACGTTGCCGAGGACCTCCTTCTCGAGGCGCGCCTTGATCTGGCGGCTGGTGACGTACTTGCCCTCCCGCCCAGCCAGTGGCGATGTGTTGACCCCGAACGTCATCCGCAGGGTCGGGGCGTCGACGTCGAGCCGTGGCAGCGGCCGCGGGTCGCCGGGCTCGGTCAGCGTGTCGCCGATGGTCACCTCGGGAAGACCGGCGACGCTGACGATATCGCCCGGCCCGGCCTCCTCGATGTCGATCCGGTCGATGCCGTGGGCCGTCTGGAGGCTGGTGACGGTGCCAGACAACGTGATCGTCCGGCCGGGCTCGACGGCCCCCGCCGTGTCGGCGGCCTCGTCCCGGACCACCACGATCCGCTGGCCGGTCCGGATCGTGCCGTTCCAGATCCGTCCGACCGCCATCCGCCCGACGTAGTCGTTGGCCGACAGGTTGGTCACCAGCAGCTGGAGCGGGTGACCGGGCGTGTAGCTGACCGGCGGGGTGACTTCGACGAGGAGGTCAAGGAGCGGTCCGAGATCCGTCCCGGCGACGGCCAGATCGCGAGTCGCCGTGCCGGCCTTGGCGTTGGTGTAGACGATCGGGAACTCGATCTGGTGAGCGTCCGCGCCGAGATCCATGAACAGCTCATAGATGTCGTCGAGGACCTCTGGCGCACGGGCATCGCCGCGGTCGATCTTGTTGATCGCGACGACGACCGGCAGGTGGCGGGCCATCGCCTTCTGGAGGACGTAGCGCGTCTGGGGCAGCGGACCCTCGGCCGCGTCGACGAGCAGAAGCACCGAATCGACCATCAGCAGTGACCGCTCGACCTCGCCCCCGAAGTCGGCATGCCCGGGCGTGTCGACGATGTTGAGCCTGACGCCGGCGTGGTCGATCGTGGTCTGCTTGGCCAGGATCGTGATGCCCTTCTCGCGCTCGAGATCGCCCGAATCCATGACCCGGTCGACGACGGCCTGGTTCGACCGGAACGTGCCTGTCTGGCGGAGCATGGCGTCGACCAGCGTGGTCTTGCCGTGATCCACATGGGCGACGATCGCGACGTTGCGAAGGTCGGCCCGGATGGCCGTGGCGTGGGGTTCGGTGACGTTGGTGGCGGCGTTCGGGGCCGGGTCGTCGGGCACGGGTAGGTACTGCTCCAAGTCGAATGGGACGCCCGATTGTCCCATGGATGCTGGACCATGGCCAGTGACGCCCCGTATCCTGCCGGCATGGCACGTTTCGACCAGTGTCCCGACTGCGGCCAGACGATGCCTGCCGGCCGGGATCCGGGTCAGCCAGCATCCTTGGTCATGTCGCGACGACGCTGCTGTCGGGGACGTTGATGGTCACCTACCGCCAGGAGGATCACGCATGACGGTCGCCGCGGTCATCCTGTCCGCCTCACCGGCGAGTTCGCTGGCCGACACGCTCGGGCAGCCGCGCGTCCGCCGCCTGGCTGACCTGGCGTGGTCAGGCGGCGCGCTTCCGATCCTGGTCGTGTCGCCCGACCCGGACGGGGCCGTGGCGGCGGCCCTGGCCGGCTCCGAAGCGGTCCATGGATCGTCGGCGTCGGTCGAGGGGGGACCCGTCGGCCAGATGCTCCGCGGCTGCGAGCTCGCCGCGGCCGAAGTCCGGGATACGACCGCATTCCTGATCTGGCCGGCCCGCATGACCTGGGTCGGGCCGGAAACGATCACGTCGCTGATCGAGGCGCACGGCACGGATATGGGCACGGTGTTGCGACCAGCCTGGCACGGCGATGCCGGCTGGCCGGTGCTCGTGCCGGCGGTCCACCTGGGGGCGCTGCGAGCCATCGCGCCGGACCGGATGCCGCCCCAGATCGTCGAAGACCTGGTCGCCGCGGTCCCGAGCCGAATCGTCGAGATGGGCGATCCCGGCGTGGTCCACGATGTCGACATCTCCCACGCCGACCTGCCGGCCTACGAAGGACCGCCCGATCCGCCGGCCGGCCACACCCACGAATGGGGCGCGGACGTCGCCGCGGAGGCGGGGCTCGCGGAGCCCTGACCGGGAGAGCATGTGCCCGCCGCGGCGCAACTCCGGCTCGCGCCCGTGCACTCAGAGGCGACGAACCTGGTCTGACTGCCGTGTCCGGTGCCACCCGTCGCGCAACCGCGCGACCGGCACCGTCGCCGCGGTGATCCCGCCGATCACGAGCGCGACCCCCAGCAGCTGGACCGAGGACGGTGTCTCCCCGAGCAGGCTGATCGCCAGCCCCATCGACATCACCGGCTGCGCCAGCAGGATCACCGAGGTGATGATCGCCGGCAGCCGCGGCAGCGAGATCGAGATGAGCAGATAACCCGCCGACTGCGCCGTGATCCCGAGCATCGCCAGCCAGAACAGGCTGTGCAGCGGCGGGGTCAGATCGAGCTGCCCGGTCCCCTCGCCGAAGGCGAACGCCGAAACAGCCACGACCACCGTCGCCACCGCCACCGGACCCGCCGGGCGCCGTTGATCCCGACCGCCCCAGCGGATGACCAGCAGGTAGCCCGAGTAGCAGATGGCCGTGGCAACCCCGAGGATCACACCGAGCTGCGGATCCAGGCCGTAGGCGCCCTGCCCGATCACGCCGGAGATGAGGATGACCCCGGCCAGGACGACCGGCAGCGCGAGGAGGGTCGAGCGAGACGGCCGCTCCCCGAGCAGGAGCCACGCGAAGAACCCGACGATGATCACCTGGAGGTTGCCGAGGACCGTCGCCAGACCGGCCCCGACGTACTCGATGGCGTTGTGCCAGAACATCAGGTCGCCGAAGAAGAACAGACCCGCGATGGCCGCCAACCGGATCGTCTCGGGTGGCAGCGGCCCGTGCCGTCGCCGCTCCCCGAGGGCCACCAATACGAGAAGGGGCAGACCGAACACGGCCCGATAGAACGTGCCGGTCACCGGCGAGACCGCCGCGTACAGGTAGAACACGCCCGAGAAGGCGATGCACGTTGCGCCGAGCAGCGCAGCCAGACGTGGGCGCTGGGCGAACCAGTCGAGCGGACCGAGTTCGCCGCTCAGGAGCCTAGGTCCCCTTCCCCGCGACCCCGACGAACCGCAGCCCGAGCTCCTCGTACTGCCCCGGCTCCGGGATCGATGGCGCCTCGAGCATCGGGTCGCTGCCCGACTGGGTCTTCGGGAACGCCATCACCTCGCGGATGTTGGTCTGCTGCGCAAGAAGCGCCGCCCAACGGTCGATGCCAAGGGCGATCCCGCCGTGCGGCGGCGCGCCGTATTCGAAGGCGTCGAGGACGGCCCCGAACTTCGCGCGCATCGCCGCGAGCGAGTGCCCCTGGAGCTGGAAGCTCCGTTCGAGCAGGTCGCGACGGTGGATCCGGATCGAGCCACCACCGAGCTCCCAGCCATTGAGCACCAGGTCGTACTGGAGCGCCCGGGCGTGCCCTGCCGGATCCTCCGGCGAGGGCCGGTCAGGATCGCCGGACGCGGTCACGAGCAGCGCTTCGTCCTCGGGCAGCACGCCGGAGAACGGATTGTGCGTGGCGTGCCAGCGACCGATCTCAGCGTCCCACTGGTACATCGGGAAGCGGTCGATCCAGACATACGCGAGGACATCGGGGTCGGCCAGACCCAGCCGGTCGCCGAGCTCGACCCGCAGCCGACCGAGGACGTCCGCCGTGACGTCGGGGGTGTCGGCCACGAAGAGGATGAGATCGCCCTCGGTCGCGGTGGTCTCCTTGATGATCGCCAGGACGAGCTCGTCCGACAGGAACTTGGCGATCGGGCCCTTGACCTCGTCACCCTGCTCGAGCGCGAGGTACGCGAGGCCCTTCGCCCCGAACCGACGCGCGCGCTCGGTCAGCTCGTCGATCTCTCGTCGCGTGATGCCGGCCATCCCGGGCGCCACGATGGCCTTGACCCGGCCGCCGGCCGCGAGGGCCGTGTCGAAGACGCCGAAGCCCGATGACGGCATGCCATCCGGCCCGACCAGGACAGCGGCGAGATCGACCAGCTCCATCCCGAACCGGACGTCCGGCTTGTCCGAGCCGAACCGCGTCAGCGCTTCCTCATAGGTCATCTGCGGGAACGGGGTCTGGAGGATCGGCCGGTCCGGTACGGTCGCGGCGGAGACCTCGATGGCCATCGTCTCCACGAAGGCCATGACCGCGTCCTCGTCCACGAAGCTCATCTCGAGGTCGAGCTGGGTGAACTCCGGCTGGCGGTCGCCGCGCAGGTCCTCGTCGCGATAGCAGCGGGCGATCTGCATGTAGCGGTCGATGCCGGCGACCATCAACAGCTGCTTGAGCTGCTGCGGGCTCTGCGGCAGTGCATAGACTGTCCCGGGCTGGAGGCGGCTGGGCACGATGAAGTCGCGGGCGCCCTCTGGGGTGCTCTTGATGAGCGTGGGCGTCTCGACCTCCACGAACCCGTTGGCGTGATGGACCTCGCGGATGGCCTGGACCATCCGGCTGCGGAGCATCAGGCGGCGCTGCATCGGCTCGCGCCGAATGTCGAGATAGCGGTACTTGAGCCGCAGGCCCTCGTCGACCGGCGCGTCCGGGTCGTTGATGTAGAACGGCGGCGTCTTGGCCTCGGACAGGATGTCGACCTCGGTCGCCTGAAGCTCGATGGCACCGGTCGGCAGCCTCGGGTTCTCCGTGCCCGGCAGCCGCAGCTCGACCTCTCCGGCCACGGAGATGACGAACTCCGGGCGGATCTGGCTGGCCTGCTCGTGGCCGATCGGCGCGTCGGCCTTGTCGATGACGACCTGGGTGATCCCGTGGCGGTCGCGGAGGTCGAGGAAGATGAGCTGGCCGTGGTCGCGTCGCCGATGGACCCAGCCCGCCAGCCGGGCGGGCGAACCGGCATCCGACGCCCGCAGCTGGCCGCACGTGTGGGTCCGGTACGGCGTGGCAAGGCTCGGCGTGGTGTCGGTCATGGCCGGCGTATCGTAGCCGTTCGGGCCGCGTGAACGACGTCAGCCGTCGCGGCCCCGCAGCAATGAGACGCGGAACAGCCTGAGCTCGCCCCGTCCGAAGCCGCCTGCGCTGACCGGGTCCTCGTCCATGATCCGGCGGGCGGCCGCCTGGTCCGGTGCCTCGAAGATAGCGATGCCCGTGTTCACGGAGCCGAGCATCGGCCCGACGAGGATGAGCGAGCCCTCCGCCAGCATCCGCTCGAACCGCTCGAAGTGCACGGACCAGACGGCCCGCTCCTCGTCGGTCATGGTGGCCGCGAAGTCGTCACGTGGTGGGTGGATGAAGGAGATCCACTCCGTCATCGGTGGCGGTCCTGGTTCGGGCGATCCGGTCAGCCGGCGACGAGGGCAGCGATCGCGGCGAGGTGCTCCGGGGTGCTGCCGCAACAACCGCCCACGATCGCCGCGCCCGAGTCGCGCATCGTCAACGCCGCCGCCGCCATCGTGTCCGGGTCCGAGCGATAGACCGCGCGCATGTCGACGAGCTCGGGCATCCCCGCGTTCGACTTGGCGACGATCATCACGTCCGGATCGGCGGCCCGCATCCGCTGGACCACGGTGATCAGCTCATCCGGGCCGTTACCGCAATTGGCGCCGACGGCGTCCGCTCCCCATGCGCGCAGCGACGCGACGGCCGCTTCGGGCGAGACGCCCATCATCGTGTGGCCTCGCGTGTCGAAGGTCATCGTCGTGATGAGGGCGATGCCGGGCGAGACGCGCCGGACGCCTTCGATGGCGGCCTGGATCTCACGCAGGTCGGACATCGTCTCGATCCAGATGAGGTCGACGCCGCCGGCGACGAGGGCGGCGGTCTGCTCGGCGAAGATGTCGACCGCCTCGTCGTAGTCGAGCGTCCCGGTCGGCGCGAGGATCGCCCCGCTCGGCCCGATGTCGCCTGCGACGAGCGCCGTTCCGCCGGCCGCGTCAACCTCGCTGCGGAGGAGGATCGCGGCGGTCTGATTGAGCTCCGCGACGCGATCCTGGAGCCCGTGCAGGCTGAGCCGCATCCGGTTGCCACCGAACGTGTTGGTCATCAGGATCTGCGACCCAGCGTCCAGGTAGCCGCGGTGGATCCGTCGGATGACATCGGGCTTGGACAGGTTCCAGACTTCAGGCGGATCGCCGAACATCAGCCCGTTCGCGAACAGCATCGTGCCCATCGCCCCATCGGCGATGATCGTCCGGTTCGAGTCGACGACTTCGCGCCAGCGCGCGCTGGCCGCTCCGCCGTCGGCCCGGCGGCGCTCCTCGAGATTCGGGAAGGCGGCGGGATCGAACGGTTCGGGCTCGACCGACGGGCTGTGCATGACCCGTCTCGTTCTCATCGTGGCGTCCCTCGGCTGCAGTGGCGTCGTGACGAGTGTACCGCCGCGTCTCTAGAATCCGGCGCCTAGCCTGCAGGAGCGCCGCTTGATCGATCCCCTGGAAGCGCTCGTCATCATCGCCGCGGGCATGGCCGCCGGGACGATCAACACGATCGTCGGGTCGGGCTCGCTCATCACCTTCCCCACCCTGTTGCTGCTTGGTTACCCGCCTCTCGTTGCCAACGTGTCCAACACGGTCGGGCTGGTGCCCGGCACGATCAGCGGGGCGATCGGCTACCGCCGCGAGCTCAGCGGCCAGCGCGCCCGGGCCATGCCACTCGTCATCGCCGCCGGGCTGGGCGGGCTGACCGGGGCCGGTCTCCTGCTGATCCTGCCGGCCAGCGCGTTCGCCCGGATCGTGCCGGCACTGATCCTCGTCGCCTGCGCGTTGGTGGCGATCCAGCCGCGCCTGTCGAAATGGGTCGTCGAGCGACGCCTGCGGCTCGGCCATGCGCCGCAACACGGTGGCGGCCCGTTGCTCGCCATCACGGTCTACCTGACCGGGATCTACGGCGGGTACTTCGGGGCGGCGCAGGGGGTGATCCTGATCGCGCTGCTGTCGATCCTCATCGATGACAACCTGCAGCGGCTCAACGGGCTGAAGAACGTCCTTACGGCCGCCATCAACGGCATCGCAGCCATCATCTTCATCGCCGTCGCGCCGGTGGCCTGGGGTCCGGCCATCCTGCTCGCGATCGGATCGACGATCGGCGGTCAGGTCGGGGCGATCGTCGGCCGGCGGCTGTCGCCGATCGCGCTGCGCGGGGCGATCATCGTCGTCGGCACCATCGTCGCCGTCCGGCTGCTCCTCGGCTGAGCGCGGCGCTGCGGGTCGTCAGGCGGGGCGAGCGGCCCGACGGTCCAGCCAGGCCCGCGACGTGTTGCCGAGCCAGTGGATGACGGCGGCCAGGACGATGACCAGGACCGCGATCCCGGCGCAGTACACCGCCACCGAGAAGTATCCGCCGTTGGCCGGATCGAGGAACGGGTACGGGTACTTCCCGACGAGCGCGCCACGGATGAGGATGTAGACGACCCACCCGATCGGGAAGGCCAGCCAGGTGCCGACCTGGCGCATCGATAGCCGAACGAATGGCGGATCGACCAGCCAGTCGATGAGGACCACGATCGGGATCAGCTCGTGGAGCACGGTGTTGACCCACGACGTTGCCAGGTCGACATCGGTGTTCGACAGCAGGACCGCGAAGACGATGAACGTCACCGCCAGGTAGACGACGGCCGCACCGCGCAGCAGGTCGATCATCGCGTCGTCGCCGGTCCGCCAGCGCAGGGCACCGACGACCAGCAGCGTCGCCCCGATGAGGTTGCTCAGGATCGTGAAATAGCTGAGGAAGTTCACGACATCGAGCGTCCCCGCGTTCGCCAGCGTCCGCAGTTGCGAGCCGATCGCCGTGAACGTCAGCAGCCCGAACCCGAGACGCAGGATCGCCAGGAGCATTCGTCGGTCCACGGCGGCGATGCTAGCAGTCGGCGGGGCTCACGGAATGACGACGGCCGCGTCCAGCAGACCGTGGTCGCCCGTGCGGCCGCGATCCTCACCCGATGAGACGGGCCCGAACCCTGGGTCCACCAGCGCGCGGTCGATCCGCAGGAGGCCGATCCCGGGCGATTCGAGACGGCGCGGGCGCCAGGTCCAGCCGGGGACCCGTACCGACCTCGACGCGGGCGTCCGAGTGAGGGCTGGTCTACCTCACCTGGATGCAGCCAGCCCCGTCATAGCCGCTCCGGGTCTTGTACGCGGCATTGCTCCAGTTGCCCTGGACCTTCCACTGCTCGCCACCGAGGGTCACCAGGCCGCTGAACGTCCACGCGCACTTGTCGGCATTCTCCGCGCCGGACTTGTCCCACCAGCCGCCGTTACGCGGGTCGGTGACCGCCTCGCTGAGCTCGTGACCGCTCACATTGGCCAGGGCGGCAAGCCCCTGCGAATGACTGCTCTGGGTGTCGCCCGGATCGCAGCCGGCGTCGCCGTCCAGCTTGAAGAAGAACCCGAACTGGACGGGCGTCCCATCGACCGACCCGTAGCTGTGCCAGGCGCAGTAGCCGGCATGACCGCGTGGCTGGTCGGTGTAGACCGGGTAATAGCCGTTCGCCACCGGGTTCGTGATCATCCTGGCGACCTCCGCCTCGATGGTCGCCGTGCCGGGCGTCTTGCGCGGCGCCGCGGACAGGTCGGTGACGTGGCCCTGGTACGTCACGCTGGTGCCGACGGTCCCGTTCGTGCCCGTGTACTCGGTGTTGGTCTTCATGTACGCGGAGCCGTCGATACCGCCGTAGAACCGGTCGAGGCCCGTGATCTTGTCACCGGGCGAGCCCCACGAGCTGCCCCAGAAGATCGCCTTCACGACCGAGCTGGTCATGATCGCCCCGCCATGCCCGACGAGGTTCGGGTCGCCCGCCCCACCACCCGGCCTGGCGCCGCCGTGCGGATGGACGATGCCCCGGGCGTCGGCCGTCACGCGCTGGGTCTCGGGCGCGGCGGCCGATGCCCCGGCGGCCCCGAGCGTGAACAGGATCAGCGCGGCCGCAGCGAGTGACCCTCCGACACGGAACCCCGTGGGTCGTGCGTTACGGGCGGTCGACATCGGATCTCCCCTCCAGCGATTGACGTTGTCGCGGATGGTGCGACCCGCGTCCCGTCGCGTCAATCCGCCGGCGTACCGTGACGGTGGGCGCCATGACTGCGTTCGATCTCGCGCGGCAGATCCTCGATCGGCACGAGCTTCTGGGTGCCGGCCGACAGGTCGCGCAACCCGACCTCGCCGGTGGCCAGCTCGTCGCCGACGATGACTGCGAAATGGGCGTGATCGCGGGCCGCCGCCTCGAGCTGCTTGCCGAGCTTGCGCCGGCCAAGCTCTGCCCGCGCCGCGATGCCCGCCGCGCGAAGGTCCGTGGCGACCCGGAGTCGCGCCACGGTGTCGTCCGGGTCCGCGCCGACGACGACCGCGACCGGCACCATTTCGGTGGCTGGGGCGACGCCGGTCTCGTCGAGCGCGAGGATCAGCCGATCGATCCCGATCCCGAACCCGATGCCCGGGGTCGGCTTCCCGCCGAACAGCTCGATGAGGCCGTCGTAGCGCCCACCGCCACCGATCGCCTGCTGCTGGCCCTCACGCCCGGTGACGTAGAACTCGAATGCGGTCCGGGTGTAGTAGTCGAGACCGCGGACCAGCCCGGGTTCGAGCCGGTAGGTCACGCCGAGCGCGTCGAGATGCGCACGGACGGCCGCGAAGTGCTCGGCGCAAGGCTCGCACAAGCGGTCGGTCATCTTGGGTGCCGTGGCGTTGAGTGCCGCCATCCTGGGATCCTTCGAATCGAGCAGCCGCAGGACGTTCCGCTCGAGCCGGCCGCGCTCCAGCTCCGGCAGGGTCGCGAGGTGGCCGCGGTAGAACCCGGTCAGTTCTTCGACGTAGGCCGGCCGGCAGGCCTGATCGCCGATCGAATTGAGGAGGACCTCGACGCCCGCAAGGCCGGCGTCGCGATAGAAGCGCGTCCCGAGCTCGATGATCTCGGCGTCGATCGCCGGCCCCGGGTCGCCGATGGCCTCGATGTCGAACTGCCAGAACTGGCGGTAGCGGCCGGCCTGGGGGCGGTCGTACCGGAACATCGGACCGGTCTCCGTGAGCTTGACCGGCTGCGGCCAGGTCTGCATCCCGTGCTGGACGTACGCCCGCGCGATCCCGGCGGTCGGCTCGGGTCGGAGCGCCCAGGCCTCGGACTCCTCGGTCCGCGGAGCGAGGCGGAAGAGCTCCTTCTCGACGATGTCCGTCACCTCGCCGACGCCACGCTCGAAGACGTCGGTCAGCTCGAACAGGGGTGTCTCGATCCGTCGGTAGCCATAGCGCGCCGCAAGGTCGGCCGCGAGACGTTCGAGTCGAGTCCAGGTGGCCGTCTCGGGCGGCAGCAGGTCGCGGGTGCCGCGCGGGGCGCGAAAGGTGGGCATGGGCGAGAGTCTAGAGGGTCGCGTGCGGCCGACGCCGACGTCCGGCGGCTCTACCCCAGGTCGCGCTGGACCGAGATCACGTCCTTGAGGGTCTCGATCCGGCTCATGACCCGCGCCAGCTGCGACACCGAGTGGACCTGGATCGTGGCGGTCACGACCGCAGTGTGATCCGGCGTGACCCCGACGTGGGCGGCCACGATGTTGACCTTGTTCTCGGCCACGACCTGGGTGATGTCGCTCAGCAGACCGGTCCGGTCATAGGCCTCGACCCGGATCGCGATCGGATAGCTCTCCGAGGGCGCCGCTTCCCACTCGACGTCGATGAGGCGGCTGATCTCGCGCTCGTTGATGACCGTCGGACAGTTCTGGAGATGGACCGTCACGCCTTTGCCCCGGGTGATGAACCCGACGATCGGGTCGCCCGGGATCGGATGGCAGCACTTGGCGAACCGCACGAGCAGGTCGCCGACGCCCTTGACCCGGACTCCACCGGTGCGCTCGAGCTTCTGCGGCGGGGCGACCGTCGGCAATGTGCTCTGGACGTCGTCGACGACGCCGAGCTTCATGACCACGGTCTGCGGCCCGATGGCGCCATAGCCGATGGCGGCGTAGAAGTCGTCGACCGTCTCGTGGTTGTACTGGCGCGCGACCTCGGCGATCTGGTCCTGGCCGACCGCGGCGATCGACGTCCGCGCCAGGCGCCGCAGCTCGCGCTCGAGCGACTCGCGGCCATGGACGATGTTCTCGTCGCGGTCCTTGCGCTTGAACCATTGCCGGATCTTCTCGCGGGCGTGGCTCGTCCGGACGACGTTCAGCCAGTCGCGCGACGGGCCGTGCTCGCCCTTGGTCGTCACGATCTCGACGATGTCGCCGTTCTTCAGCCGGTAGTCGAGCGGCACCAGCCGGTTGTTGACCTTGGCGCCGATCGTGCGATGCCCGACATCGGTGTGGATCCGATATGCGAAATCGAGCGGGGTCGCGCCCGCCGGCAGGTCCTTGATCTCGCCCTTGGGGGTGAACACGAAGACCTGGTCCTGGAAGATGTCGAGCTTGATGCCCTCGACGAACTCGGTCGCGTCCGACTCGGATACGTCGCGCTGCCAGTCCATGAGCTGGCGCAGCCAGGCGAGCTTGGCGTCGTACTCGCGGTCGGACTTGGTGCCTTCCTTGTAGCGCCAGTGCGCGGCGATCCCGACTTCGGACACCTGGTGCATCTGGTGGGTCCGGATCTGGATCTCGAGCGGCTTCCCATCGAGCGCGATGACCGCGGTGTGGAGCGACTGGTAGAGGTTGTTCTTGGGGACGGCGATGTAATCGTCGAACTGGCCGGGGATCGGGCGCCAGATCGAGTGGACGATGCCGAGTGCCGCGTAGCAGTCGCGGACCTCGTCGACGAGCAGGCGGATGGCGTAGACGTCGTAGATCTCGCCGAACTCCGCGCTCTTGCGCTGCATCTTCTTCCAGATGCTGTAGATGTGCTTCGGGCGACCCTCGATGTCGGCTTCGATGCCGGCCGCGGCCAGGCTCGGCCGCAGCTCGGCGATGGCCCGCTCGATATAGCTCTCGCGTCCCTTGCGGCGGGTGTCGAGCAGCTTGGCCAGCTCGCGGAAACGCTCGGGCTCGAGCGCCTTGAACGCGAGATCCTCGAGCTCCCACTTCATCTGCCAGATCCCAAGCCGCTCGGCCAGCGGCGCGTAGATCTCCATCGTCTGGTGCGCGATGCGCTGCTGCTTCTCGACCGGCAGCGCGTGCAGCGTCCGCATGTTGTGAAGGCGGTCAGCGAGTTTGATCAGGACGACCCGGATGTCCTGGGCCATCGCCAGCAGCATCTTTCGGATGTTCTCGGCCTGCTGCTGCTCGTGGCTGTGGGTGCTGAAGCGCGACAGCTTGGTCACGCCGTCGACGAGCTGAGCGACCTCCGCCCCGAACCGCTCCTCGACGTCGGTCAGGCCGTACTCGGTGTCCTCCGGGACATCGTGGAGGAGGGCCGCCTGGATGGCCGTCGTGTCGAGCCCGAGCTCGGCCAGGATCTGCGCCGAGGCGATCGGGTGCGTGACGAATGGCTCGCCGCTCGCCCGCTTCTGGCTCTCGTGCGCCGACACGGCCAGGTCGAACGCGCGGCCGACCGGTTCGAGATCCGCGCCCGAGTGCTCGGCCAGGACCGCGGCGTACAGCTTTTCCCGCAGCCGCTCGAGGTCCGGTCCGGTCCCGGTCGGGTCGGGGGCGATGACCGGCGCGCGGCGCGGACCGCGTCGGCCGGCGGCGTCCTTTGGGGTCCTGGTGGGTGGAGTCGTGCTGGCCATCTCGCTCAAGGATACGCTCAGCCGTAGCCAGCCCGGCGCAGGGCCGCCACGGCCTCCGTGCGTTCATCCCAGGCGATCGGGCCGTCAGGGCCGAGGATGGCCTGCTCGTGGCCCTTGCCGGCGAGCAGGACGATGTCCCCCGGCCGGGCCCGCTCCACGGCGGCATCGATGGCGGCGCGGCGATCGGCGATGACGAGGAGGTCGTGGTCGCGCCGCTTGCCGGTCGCCTCGGCGCCCTGCGCGATCTGGTCCAGGATGGCGTGGCGGTCTTCGCCGCGCGGGTCCTCGTCCGTCACGACCACGATCCGTGCGCGCTCGCCGGCGATGCGGCCCATGACCGGGCGCTTGGCCGTGTCGCGCTCGCCGGCCGACCCGAACACCGCGATGAGCCCGCCCCCGCGCGAGGCCGCCAGGGGCGCCAGCAGGTCCAGGACGGTCTGGAGCGAGGCCGGACTGTGGGCGAAGTCCACGATCACCCCGAATGGCTGGCCGGCATCGATCCGTTCCATGCGCCCCGGCACCAGCGGGACCGAGGCCAGACCGTCACGGACCGCTGCCGAGTCCAGCCCGACCGCCTCGCCGAGGGCGACGACCGCCAGAGCGTTGTGGGCATTGAACCGCCCGACCAGCTGGAGCTCCACGGTCGAGGCACCGGACGGGGCGACATAGGCGATCCGGAGCCGGTGCTGGTCCTCCTCGATCCGGGTCGCGCGGATGTCGGCCGCCGGGTCCGTGCCATAGGTCAGCACGCGAGCGCCCGCTTCCTGCGCGACGCCGATGAAGGCGCCGGCCGACGGGTCGTCCGCATTCACGATCCCGGTCGCCGGCCAGGCCACCGGCTTGAGGTCCGCCGTGCCCTCGACGCGCGAGCCACGGGCGAGCTTCTCGAACAACCGCAGCTTGGCGTCGCGATAGGCCTGCCAGGTGCCATGGAGCTCGAGGTGCTCGTGGGTCAGGTTGGTCAGGATCGCGATGTCGTAGGCGATGCCATCGACCCGGTGGAGCGCCAGGCCGTGCGAGGTCGTCTCGATGACCGCGGCGGCGTCACCGGCCAGGCGCATGGCCTTGAGCGCGGCCTGGAGCGCAGGCGCCTCGGGGGTCGTGGCGTGCGCCTGGTTGGCCGCCTCGACGCCACCGATCCGGGTCGCGGCCGTGCCGGTCATGCCCGTGCGGACGCCGGCGGCCTCCAGGGCGGCCACGGCCAGGAACGACGTCGTGGTCTTGCCGTCGGTGCCGGTGATCCCGACGACGCCCAGCGCCCGGCTCGGGTCCTCGTACCACCATGCCGCCGCGGCCGCGAGCGCGCGACGCACGTCGCCGATGACGAGCTGCGGCAGTGTGACCTCGGGGACCGGGTGGTCCACGAGGGCGGCGGCGGCACCGGCCGCCTGGGCGTTGACGAGGAACTCGTGACCATCGACATGCAGGCCGGGCACGGCCACGAACAGCGAACCTTGATGGACGGCCCGCGAGTCGTTGGTGACGCCGATCACCGCGATCCCGGCCAGGCCGGCCGCGCCGATGGCCCGGCCGTCGAGCCGCGCGCCGCGCAACAGGTCGGCGGCCGTCAGGCGTGCGATGAGGCCGCCAAGGTCGAGCGACGTGTCGCGTTCCGCCGCCGCCAGGAGATCGCCGAGTGTCGGTCCGGTCATCGTCGCAATATCCTCGTCAGACGGCCGGTCAAGCGGCCGAGCTGGTAGCCACGTGGGTCGTCGACGCGTTCGTGGGCGCCGGTCAGCTCCAGCCAGCGGCCACCGAACGACGCCTTGTGCTGGTACAGCCCGTACAGCGGATCGCCCTCGTCGGGTTCGCCGCGGGCACCGGTCACGTCGACGCCACCAAGGTCCATCTCTGAACAGCCCTCACGGACCGCCAGCTGGATCGCGCGCCAGCGCAGAAGGTGGAGCGCACCCGGGTGGGTCGTGCGACTGGCGGCATGGTCGCCGGAATGGACCGTCGACAAGCGACCGCCGTGGCGATACAGGACGAGGCCGGCCAACGGATCGCCCGCCGCGTCACCGGCCCGAGCCTCGAGATAGACCAGGTGGCCGGCTCGCAACGCGGCCAGCCACCAGGCGACGAAGCCCGCGCGCGGCCCGAACGAGAAGTGCCGGCGTTCGCCCGTCTCGAGCAGGAGGTCGTAGAACCGGTCGAGAGCTGCGTCGACGGATTCGGCCGGCGCGGCGAAGCCATCCCCCACCCCGTGGTCCGAGCGCGTGTCGTGGCAGACGACGACGACCTCGGCCTTCTCGGCGCCGCGGATCCGCTGGCGGGTCGACTTCGAGATCCTCTCGAAGGCGGCCGTCTCATCCACGCCTGGGCCGAGCGGCAGCGTCACCCGGTGGCGCGACGGCTGGATCTCCTCGATCGGGCGGAAGCCGGCAGCCACGATCGTCGAGCGGAATGCCGCGTCGGCCGCCGGGACTTCGGGATCGGCCGCGGTCACATCCGTGCCGTCAGGGGCGAGCGCATCGGCGATCGCCACGAGCCGCGCACCCAGGTCGGCCGGCGTCGCGCCCATCGGGACGGGGCCGCGCGCCAGGTAGGCGCTGCCACCCGGGACCACGGACCAGGGCCGGGTCAGCGCGAGGGCCAGCCCACCGTCCTCACTGGCGAGGAACCGCGGTATCCATCCGCTCGCGCGCCGATGCTCGGCCCACGCGCGAGACTGGTAGACGTGGCCGCCCGGCGCATCGACGACGTTGGCGTCCCACGTCTCGAGCTCGTCAGCGGTCGCTTCACGGACGGCCATCGGGTCGCGCGCGGGCGCGCTCAATCGGCGGCCCCGAAGGCTGCCGCACTGTCACCGCGCCTGACCCCACCGCGCCGCCTGGCCCATCGGACGCGGCCGGCCTGGGCGAGCTCGTAGGCGCGTCGGCCGAGCGGGCTCAGGACCAGGTCCCACGCGCCGATGTAGCGGACCTCGCGACCGCCGAACCCGGTCTTGAAATGGGCGATCCCGCCGGTCGCGAGCCCCCACAGGTCGTAGCTGGTGGCACCGGCCGCCTTGGACGTCCGGATGGCCTCCCACTTGAGCAGGTAGTTGGCCCGCGATCCGGCCCCGGCCCCGGTCATCCCGCCGTACGGCTCGACGACCCGCCGACCGCAGCGGACGAGGAAGAGCGTCGCCTGCGGCTCGCCATCGCCGGCTTGCGCGAAGAGCAGTCGCGCGTTGCCGGCCGGCGCGTAGGCCTGCCAGACGTCCCGATACGCGGACTCGGCCCGGATGAGGAAGCCGGCGCGGTCCGCGGTCTCGCGGTAGATCCGGTAGAACTCCGACAGTCGATCGCCGTCGGCGTCCACGACGGTCACGCCGGCGGTTCGCGCCTTGTTGACGTACTGGCGCCACTTCTTGCGCAGATCGGCCAGGAGAGCGTCCTCGTCGGGGCGCAGATCGATGATCCGGGTCGCGTTGGGCTGGATCGGGGCGGCCGGGCGCCAGCCGGCGACTCGCAGTGCCTGTCGGAGCCCGCCGTCCGGGTCGAGCGGCCCATCGACCTCGATCTCCGGATCGATCCGGACGTGACTGATCCGCCCGGCCGATCTGCCCAGCTCGTGCCGGATCGCCTCCGTCAACGGCCCGACGGTGTCCGCCGTCCAGGCGCTTGCCACCGGTCCGCGCGGAGCGTAGGCGAAGCCCCACGGCATCGGCCGTGGCCGGCGGACGAGGATCTGGGCGCCGATCCGGACGGCCCCGGCGCCCGTCTCGATCCGATGCGCCGACCAGCCGTTGATGGCCTTGACCGCGGCCCACGCCGACAGCTGCAGGTAGGAGCCTGGATCGTGCTCCTCGACGAACCGATCCCAGCTGGCAAGGTCGGCGGCCGTCACGACCGGACCGGGCGGCGGAGCACGTCGGCCATGACCCCGACGATAGACGGCAGTTCCGGGATCCGCAAGGCGACCGACAGGAAGGCGTAGACCGTGCCGAAGACCAGGCTGACGATCGTCGCTTCGATGACCGAGAGCCATCGTCCGGCGTCCGGGCCGAGGGCACCGGCGACCGCCCCGAGGACCACCGCCGCCGCGAGTCCGGCGATGGCGCTGCCCGCGACGGCCTCCACGCTGACGCGCGTCAGACCCGTGAGTTCGAAGTGCGGCAAGCGGTGGTGCAGGATCGCCAGCAGGACGAGGGCCTCGAGCCAGGCCGCGACGGCGATGGCCACGGCGATCCCGGGCAGACCGAACGGACCGACGAGCACGACGGCCAGCGTGGAGTTGACCGCGACCGCGCCGACCGCCGCCGCGACCGGCGTGGCGGTGTCCTGCCGGGCATAGAACGCTCGCGCCAGGACGGCGATGAGCGCGTGCGCGGTCAGACCGATGACGAAGCCGACGAGGGTGATCGCGATCAGATCCAGGTCCGCCTGGTCGATGTTGCCGCCACCGAACAGGATCTCGACGATCGGCTGGCGGAGGACCGCGGTGAGCACCGCGATCGGGACCATGACGTACACGAGCAGACGCAGCGCACGGGTCAGGAGCGAGGCGAAGGCCGGCTCGCGCCCGACGGCCGCCTCCCGCGACAACGACGGCAGGACGACGATGCCGAGCGGTACCCCGATGATCCCGAGCGGGATCTGGAGCAGCGCGAAGGCGAGGTTGAAGTCCGTCACGGCTCCCTCGCCGAGCTGGCTGGCGAGGGCCGTGACGACGATGAACGTGATCTGGGTCACCCCGAGCCCGATCGCGCGCGGTGTCATCAGGATGAGCGCCTTGCGAGCCTGCGTGTCGCCGGCGTCGATCCGGGGCGTGTAGCGGAAGCCCATCCGGGCCAAAGGTCGGACCTGGACGAGCAGGTGACCGAGCGATCCGAGCACGACGCCCAGGGCCAGACCCTGGACACCGAGCGATGGGCCGAGGATGAGGGCGCCGCCGATGATCGCGAGGTTGTACACGATCGGCGCGACGGCCGGCGCGGCGAACCGGCCGCCGGCATTGAGGACGCTCGTCGCAACGGCGCCCATGGCCAGGAAGATCGGGCTGAGCAGCATGATCCGGGTCAGCTCGATCGTCTTGTCCAGCTTGGCGCCCTCGAACCCGGGCGTGATGATCGGGACGACGACCGGCGCGAGGACGAACAGCACGACCGCCAGCACGAGCAGGCCGATGAGCATCAGGTTGATGACCGTCGACACGACCCGCCACGCCCGCGCCCGCTCGTGGGTCGTGAACAATGCCGACACGATCGGGATGAGCGCCGATGACAGCGCCCCGGCCGCGACCAGCTGGAAGATGAGGTCCGGGATGCGGAACGCGGCGAAGAACGCGTCGAGCTCGGCCGGGCGGAACGCGTTGGCGATGACGACGACCCGGACGTAGCCCAGGATGCGCGACACGAGGAACGCGCTCGAGACGATGAGCCCGGCGCGGGCGAGGGAGCCGGTCGCGCTCACGGGGTCGGGTCGCGACGGGCCCGCGGATGGGCCTCCCGATAGGCGGCCTGCAGACGACCCGGCGAGACATGGGTATAGATCTGGGTCGTGGCCAGATTCTCGTGACCGAGAAGCTCCTGGACGACACGCAGATCCGCGCCGCCGTCGAGCAGGTGGGTCGCGAACGAGTGCCGCAACGTGTGCGGCGAGATGCCGATCGGCAGCCCGGCCCGGGCGCACAGGCGATCGAGGCGGTAGCGGAGGCCACGCACGCCAAGCGGTCGGCCCAGGTGGTTGAGGAAGACCTCGACTGGCGGCGGATCGTCGCCCGGAGCGGCGCGCGCCAGGAGCACCGGGCGGCCGTCCTCGAGATAGTCGGCGATGGCCCCCCGCGCCGGGCGCCCGAGCAGGCCGATCCGTTCCTTCCGGCCCTTGCCCATCACCCGGAGCTCACCACGCCGCAGGTCGAGTGAGCCGAGGTCCGCCGCAGCAAGCTCACTGATCCGCAGACCCGCGGCATAGGCGGTCTCCACGAGTGCCCGGTCGCGCAGCGCGAGCGCGATCCGGAACGCTCCACGCTCAGGGTCCTCGTTCGGCAACGCGTCGAGGTCTGCCTCGACGACGGCCAGCATCCGCGCCACCTGCTCCACCTCGAGGACGCGCGGCAGGCGGCGCGGCAGGCGGGGCGTCGCGATGGCACCCCACGGGTCGCCCGGCGCGAGATCGTTGCGAGTCGCCCAGCGATGGAACGAGCGGATGGCCGCCAGGCGCTGCGCTACCGACGACCGAGCCTGGTTCTCGCCGAGGACGGCCAGATAGGCGCGCAGATCCGTCCGGGTCGGGCGCCGCCAGTCCGTGCCGCGGGCGGCCAGCCAATCGAGATAGGTGCCCACCGCGGTGGCGTAGGCGCGCCGGGTGTGCTGCGACGAATCGCGCGCGGCGAGGGAACGGAGGAACCGCGCGAGGTCGGGATCGGTCGCTTGGCCGGCCGCCCCTGCGCTCACGCGTCCGGGGCCGGCTCGACCGGACGAGTGCGTTTGGTCGTCGATCGACCCCCGGACCTCGCGCCGACACGGGGACGGCCACCGCCCTTCGTCATGCCACCTGAGCGCGGCCCACCGCGGGCACGTGCCGGACGGGCGAGTGCCTCGGGGTTCGGCGGACCGCCGGCGTACTTGACGCCCGGCACGATGTCCCCCGCCGGCGCGTCGCTGGTCGAGCCGCAGACCAGGCAGATCGCCGTCTCGTCCTTGCGGGCCAGCGGGCCGTCGTCGCTGTCGTGCCGGCCACCGAGCGGCTCGTTGTTGGTCGTGAAGTCGCAACGTGGATAGTTGGAGCACCCCCAGAAGACGTTCCCGGTCCGTCGCGCGCGACGCGGCACGAGGTGGCCGTCCTTGTTCTTCGGGCAGCCGACCTCGAACGGGAGCGGATCGGGCGGTGGCGGGCCATCCTTCTTGATGTACTTGCACTCCGGATAGCGCGAGCAGCCGACGAACGGCCCGAAACGACCACTCTTGCTGACCAGCGTGCCGAGTTGGCATTCCGGGCAGACCTCGCCCGTCCCCTCCTGGGGAGGGGGCTCGTCGCCCGGGACCGGCCGGGTCTCCTTGTGCTCTGGATAGAGCGAACAGGCGAGGAATGGGCCGTTGCGACCCATCCGGATGACCATCGGGTGGCCCTCAGAACAGACCTCGTCGGTCGGCTGCACCCAGCGCTCGATCTCGTCGCCCTTTTCGTCCACGAGCTTCTTGAGCGGCACGTAGAAGCCGCGCAGGAACGGGACCCAGGCTCGTTCACCGCTGGCGATCTCATCCAGTTCCTCTTCCATCCGGGCCGTGAATGCGACGTCGACGTAATCCCCGAAATGCTCGACCAGCAGGTCGGTCACGATGTCCGCCACGGGCTCGGGCCGCAGCCGCCGGTCCTCGACGCGGACGTAGCCGCGGTCGGTGATGGTCGAGATCGTGGCCGCATAGGTCGACGGGCGGCCGATGCCGTGCTCCTCGAGTGCCTTGATGAGCGTGGCCTCGGTGAAGCGCGGCGGCGGCTCGGTGAAGTGCTGGGTCGGCTCGACGTCCCGGACGCTGGTGCGATCGCCGTCCGTGAGCGCGGGCAGGCGTCCGGTGTCCTCGTCGTCGTCCGTCGCCTCGTCGTCGCGACCCTCGGTGTAGACCCGGGCGAACCCGTCGAACAGGACCTTGGTCGCCGACGCGCGCAACTCGTAGGCGCCGTCGGCCAGCTCGATGGTGGTCGTCTCGAGCTCCTTGGGCGCCATCTGCGAGGCGAGCGCACGCTGCCAGATGAGCCGGTAGAGTCGCAACTCGTCGGGCTTGATCGAGCCCGCCAACGAGTCCGGGTCGCGCCGGAAGCTGGTCGGACGGATCGACTCATGGGCCTCCTGCGCGCCCTTCGACTTCGTCTTGTAGACCCGGCCCTTGGGCATCGTGAATCCCTGGCCGTAGCGCGCGCCGATCACCTCGCGTGCCTCGCCCATGGCCACGCCCGCGATCGCTGTCGAATCGGTTCGCATGTAGGTGATCAGCCCGACCTGGCCCTCGCCCGTCTCGATGCCCTCATAGAGCCGCTGCGCGACCGACATCGTGCGCTTCGGGCTGAAGCCAAGCTTGCGGCTCGCCTCCTGTTGGAGCGTGGACGTCGTGAACGGTGCCGCTGGGGACCGCTTCTGGGTGCGCGTCCCGACCTTGGTGACGACCGGCTTGAGGTCGCGGATGGCCGCGACATGGGCGTTGGAGGCCGCCTCATCCGGGATCTCGATCGTCGCGCCGTCGATGCGCACGAGTTCGGCGGCGAAGGTGTCACCCGATTCGGTGGCGAGGATCGCCTGGATCGTCCAGTACTCCCTCGCGGTGAAGCCGAGGATCTCGCGCTCGCGCTCGACCACGAGCCGGACGGCCACCGACTGGACGCGGCCCGCGGACAGCCCCCGCTGGACCTTCTTGGCCAGCAGCGGGCTCAGCGTGTAGCCGACGAGCCGGTCGACGATCCGGCGGGTCTGCTGCGCGTCGACGAGGTCCATGTCGATCTGGCGCGGGTGGGCGAAGGCCTCCTTGATGGCCGACTCGGTGATCTCGTTGAAGGTCACTCGGAGCATCTTGGTGGCCGACACGTGGGCCGCCTCGGCCACATGCCAGGCGATCGCCTCGCCTTCCCGGTCGAGGTCCGTGGCGAGATAGACCTGGTCCGACGCCTTGGCCGCCTTCTCGATGTCGGCGACCTGCTTGCGGCGGTCCTCCGAGATCACGTACTCCGGTGCGAAGTCGTGGTCGACGTCGACGCCGAACTTTCCCTTGCCCGGGTTCTCGGGCAGGTCACGGACATGACCATAAGACGCCAGGACGCGGTAATCGGCGCCGAGATAGCGCTCGATGGTGCGGGCCTTGGCCGGTGATTCGACGATGACGAGGTTCTTTGGCACGGCCGGGAGTGTAGCACCGGGTCCTCATCCGACCCTTCACGCCACGCTCGGCGCCGAACGGGCCGGCGGCGTCAGACCTCGCGGATCCGGCGCAGGAAGTCCTCGTCGATCTCGAGATCGGGCTCCGCCTCAGGTACTGCGGCTGCCGGTTCGTCGACCTCGTCGTCCACGGCCAATGCCGATCCCGGGTCGCCACCGGTCATCGCACCGGGCGGGATCTCGACGAATCGGATGTGGAGGTATGGGAAGAAGAAGATCGACTTGACTTCGTCGACGAAGACCGGCCGCTTGCCGTTCATCATCCGCAGGTTCGTACAGCGCAGCCCGACGTCGCCGGGCGCTGGCGGCTCGTACAGGTCGGCCAGGAGCGGCTGTTCGCCGTTGATATGCAGGATCACGTTGCGGATCACGCCCCGATGGTGGCCCGCCGAGTGTCCCCCCGTCAGTCCGCCGAAGGTCCCGTCACGAGTGGTAGAAGTCGACCACGAGGCGGACGCGACCGCCGGACACCCACACGCCGATCCCGACGCGGTCGTAGGCCGGGTTCATCAGGTTGACGTAGTGGCCGCCGTTGGTGGACTTCTCGTCCTGGAAGAACAGATGCGAGCCAAGGACAGCGGCCCGGGCGCTGCCCGACCGACAGCCGATGTTCTCCGCCCAGCGGTAGCTCGAGTAGCCCGCCCGCCGCAGCCGGTCGCCCGGATTGCCGCCGATGAAGTGACTGCAGTCATTGCCGCTCGCCAGCTTGTTGGCGTACGGCCGGCTGACCTTGGCGCTGATCCCACTGTCGAGCTTGAGCGGCGCGACGTTGCGGCCACCGGGGCTGCTGCAGGTGCCCGACGAGCTGACCCAGCCGCCGGTCCTCGTGCAATTCATCAGCCCGAGGTAGTAGCGCTCGACCGAGGCCCAGCTGCCGCCCCCGCCGGAGCCGCCCCCCGTGATCGTCACGCCGCCCGACCTCGTCTTGGCCGTGGATGTCGTCGTGGTCGGCTTCGTGACGGTTCGGAACGCCGCCTGACCGGGCGCTGCCAGCGGCACGCCGGTGGTGTCGGTCGCGATGCCGCCGACGGCCAGGGTGACCTTGGCGCCCCACGGCAGCGATGCCTTCGGGTGGAAGACGAGGACCGTGTCGCGCTCCGCCCAGCTCAGCGTGCCGGCGATCGACTTGCCGCCGACCGCGACCGTGAACGCCCGCGCGGTACTGCGTCGATCCATCGGCTGGCTGAACCGCACGGAGACGTCGGCATCCCGGGCGACCACCTTCGTCGCCGCGCCCGGCCGGAATCGGACGATCGATGGGGCCTGCACCGTCCGGACCTTGGTCGCGATCGGATCGAGCAGGAGCCCGTCGGTGTCGCGGACGCCCGACACGATGAGGCGGTACTCGACGTTCGATCGGAGCGGCGCCGCGGGATCGAAGGTGTATCGCCCCGGGCCGTCGGTCGGGCTGCCGGCGCGTACGACGCCTGCCGTCGGCGGATCGAGCCGGATGCCGGTCTCGACGGAGCCCTGATCGACCGGCCGTCCGAACGAGACAAGGAACGAGGTCGTCAGCGCGACCCGGGGCCCGATCGTCTCCGTGGCGACGACCGAGGCGGTCGTCTCGGCGCGAGTCAGGAAGACGGCGAAGGCCGGGCGGGCCAGCGGCTGGCCGGAGCGAGCGAGGACGCCGGCCGCGACCGTCACGGTGTGGAAGGTCCCCGCGGCCCAACGCGTCCGAGGCGAGATCGTGAGGGTCGTCCCGGACGGATCCCAGGCCAGGGTGATCGGGGTGATCGGGTCGACCGTGACCGCCGCGGCGACCGAGGCGGGATCCATCGGCGTGGTGAACCCGATGGTGACCGGGTCCGTGAGGTCGCGGCCGGTCTCGAAGGTCGTGTCGAAAGCCGCCTGGGTCAACGGCAGGATCGGGCTCGGCGGTGTCGCCACCGCGGGGGCCGGTCGGCCGGTGGTGCTGAGGGCGATCCCAACGATGAGCGCCAAGCCGATGGCGACGCGGAAGCGGGCGACGGTCGAGCGTCGCAACAATGCGCCGACATAGATCGGGACAAGGATCGGGGCGGCCAGCAGCGCGATGGCGGCCTGACGCAATAGACGCTCCAGCTCGTGGTCTGGGGACCCATCGAGGGCGGGGCTCGGGCCGCCCTGGGGGCGGGCGACCTCGGTGAGGGTAGCATCGGGCGGGTCCCGGGGCAAACGCGGGCGGGTCCTACATGCCCCGAAGGACGCGAGCCCTGGGCCGCTGACGGGCCGTCGCCGGGTCCACGCCGGCCAGGCCACCGGCGGGCCGGAAGCGCCCGTGGACACCGACCGCCAGCCCCCGTCGCTCCAGCAATGTCATCGCCGCGAGGACCGTCGCCACTGGCCAACCGGTCACGGCCACGAGCTCATCGATCGTGGTCCGGCCGAGGACCAGCTCGCGCCCCAGTCGGCCGGCAGCCGCGCCCACGCCGCTCAATGTCGCCGCGACATCGCTCGACACGCCGGGAGCCGCGAGATGGTTCGCCAGACCGAGGTCGTCGATCAGCTGCGGGATCCCGGCCACGATCCGAGCCCGGTCCGGGAACTCGCGCAGGAACGCCAGGCAGCCGGCCGACTCGGCGGCGTCGATGGCGCCTGGCATGAGGAAGCACTCGCGACCCTGCTCCAGTGCCCATGAGGCGGTGATGAGCGCCCCGCTGCGGGCCGGCGCCTCGATCACGACCGTCGCGTCGGCCAGCCCGCTGATGATCCGGTTCCGTCGCGGGAAGGTGCCGCGACTCGGCCCGACGTCCGGACCGAGCTCCGAGACGACGGCACCGCCCGAGGCGACGATCGAGGCCGCCAGACGGCTGTGCGCGCGCGGATGGAGCACGGCGTGCCCGGAACCGATGACGGCGACGGTGGTGCCACGAGCGTGGATCGCCGCTGCGTGGGCCGCGCCATCGATGCCGACCGCCAGACCTGACACGACACTCGCCCCGACCTCCACGAGGTTCGCCGCCAGTCGCGACGCGATCGACCGGCCCGCGTTCGTCGGGCGTCGGGTCCCGACGATCGCGATGGCGTTGGCGGCCTCCATCGCTATCGGATCGCCCAGGACATAGAGCAGGTGGGGCGGGAGCTCGATCCCCGACAGGCGTCGGGGGTAGCGCGGATCCTCGATCGTGACGACCCTGAGCCCGAGCTCGCGGATGCGCATCACCAATGTCCCGGCGCCGAGGGCGGCCTCCGCGATCGACGTCGCGATGGCCGGGGTCAGCTCGACCTGGGACCGAGCGTCGTCGTCGGCGTCCGCGACCGCCTCGGCGACGAGCCGCTCCGGTCCACCGTTCGAGGCCGCTTCGCGAAGGATGTCGACGCCGCTGCCGTAGCGCCGCAGCAGCAACCCGAACCCGACCGGCCCGAGACCGTGGACGCTGGCGAGGACCGCCCAGGCATCGCGTTCTTCCGACGTCGGGCCGATCGCATGCTGCGACCGCGATGCGCTGCGTTCCGCCTGACTGCCCGAGGCCACGGCATCGCCGGCACCGGCCGTCTCGACGTCACGTGCCGCGGCCGTCACGCCCATGGGTCCATCGACCCCGACACCCAGCATCTCAGCGCGCCTCCGCGGCCGCCAGCCGCAGGTCGGCAGGCCGGTACCAGGCGGCCTCGTCGAGATGGTCCGGCTGGACCACCGACGAGCCGGCCAGATCCGCGATGGTCCGGCCGACTCGAAGGAGCCGCTCCGTGCCGCGCCCGCTCGCCCGCTCGAGCTCCGCGAGCTGGACGACTTGACGCTCGGCCGCGCGGTTGAGCGCGCATGCGTCTCGCAACCGCCGACCGGTGAGTCGCCCGTTGAGCCATCCGGCCGGACGCCCCATGGCGTGCTGACGAGCGGCCGCGATCCGGCCGGAGACGACAGCCGAGCCCTCCGGATCCGGTCCGGCGATGAGCGCGAGGGGGGCGACTCTCGGCATCGCGATCCATAGATCGATCCGGTCTCGCAGCGGCCCGGAGATCCGCCGCTGGTAGCGTTCCGGGACGAGCGTCGGGCAGGCACAGGCACGATCCGACGACCCGGCAAACCCACATGGACACGGATTCATCGCGGCGACGAGCTGGAACCGGGCGGGAAAGGTGGTCGCCCGGCCGGCTCGCGAGATCGCGACCCGGCCCGCCTCCATCGGCTGCCGGAGGGCCTCGAGGACGTCGCGGTCGAATTCGGGCAGCTCGTCGAGAAACAGGACGCCCTGGTCCGCTCTCGTGACTTCGCCCGGTGCGAGGTGCGGGCCACCGCCGACCATCGCCGCATAGGACAACGTGTGGTGCGGCGCCCGGAATGGCGGGCGACGACGCAGCCCGTCGATGGGACCTTCGCCCGCTGCCGACGCGACCACGGTCGCTGTGAGCGCGGCCCGATCGTCCAACGGCGGCAGGAGCCCCGGGATCGTCCTCGCCAGCAGCGTCTTGCCCGAGCCCGGCGGCCCGATGAGCAACAGCCCGTGGCCACCGGCCAGGGCGATCTCGAGGCCGCGACGAGCCTCGACCTGGCCGCGGACTTCGCACAGGTCGGGAACGGTCTGGCCGGCGAAACCGGCCAGCGGCGTCGCCGAAGCCGCCGGCTCGAACCCATCTTCGACGGGATCCGAGTCCTCCGCAGCGGACCGGGCCGCGTCGATGAGTTCGATCCGCGCGGGCGGCGCCAACGACCGCCGGCGCGGCCGCGCCTCGAGGAGCAGGGTCGCCTGCTTGAGCGCGTCGACCCCGGACACGGCCATGCCCTCGACCAGCTGGGCTTCGACCACCGCCGACGACGCGACGACGACCCGCCGGAGCCCACGCCGGGCCAGCGCCGCCACCATCGGCAGGATGCCAGGGACCGGACGGACCTCGCCGCCCAGCGACAGTTCGCCGATCAGGGCCACCTCGTCCGGGCCGGCACGCACCTGCTCGGACCCGAGCAGGATCCCGACGGCGATCGCGAGATCGAGCGAGGAGCCGCCCTTGCGCAGGTCGGCCGGGGCGAGGTTGACGGTGATCCGGCGCGGCGGATGAGTGAACCCGGCGTTGCGCAGCGCCCCGCGAACCCGTTCCCGTGCCTCCTGGAGCGCGACATCGGCAAGTCCGACGACCGTGAACCCGGGCAGCCCCGGTGCCACGTCGACCTCGACCCGGATGACCCGGCCGTCGAGGCCGTGGAGCGTTGCGGAAGGGACGATGGCCAGCACGGACGCCACCCTACGCGGCCGCGCTCACCTCACGATCCATCACCGCTCACCCCGCACTTATCCGGCCGACCGGGCGCCTCAGCGGACGGGGACGGTCGCCCCCGCGGTGACCGGTTTGTCGACGGCCCGGGCGAAATGGAGCAGCGATCCGCCAAGCACGGAATCGGCCTTCGTGAACATGAATGGGGCCCCGGTGTTGAGGGCGCTGATCGCGCCGCGGTACTCGTTGACGATCTGGTGCTCGATCGTCCGCTTCAACGCTCCCTCGGCATTCTTGACGTTGATGCCGGTGAACGCGTTCGAGCGGTTGAGCACGAGTTGGACCTTGTTCGGCGGATAGCCGAGGTGGTCCATCGTCTCCAGGATGACCCGGACGTTCTTGAGGCACGACAGGTCGGCGGTCATCACGACATAGACCGTCTCGGCCGCCTCGAACACGCCGAGGTTCACGTCGTCGAGCCTCTTGTCGATGTCGATGAGCGTGTAGTCGTAGAGCGATGCCAGAAGCTCCGCGATGATCGGCAGGTGCTCCGGGTGGACGAGCTCGGCTGTCTCCGGTGACGGCGGTGCCAGGAGGAGATCCACCCCTGAATCGTGCTTGACCATGACCTGGCGGATGAGATCGGAGTCGATCGACGGCGCCGACACCACGTCGACGATGCTCTTGCGATCGAGCCCGAGGTCGAGGAACACCCGGTGGTCGCCGAACTGCAGGTTGGCGTCGACCAGGGCGACCTTCCGGCCGAGCTCGCGATGGAGGGCGATGGCGGCATTGATCGCGATCGTGGTCGTGCCGACCCCGCCCTTCGCCCCGTAGAACGCCAGGACGCGGCCGAGCGGCGGCCGGGCCAGCAGCGTGTCCTTCGGCGCGAACCGCGCCAGCAGGCTCTTGATCCGGGCAAGCAGCTCGGCCGGGTGGAACGGCTTGATCAGGTAGTCGTCCGCACCGGCTCGCAGGCCGCGCACCTTCTGCTCGACCTCACGCTCGGCCGTGAGCATGATGATCGGGACGTGGCTGGCGCTGCCTTCCTCGCTCCGGATCTTGGTCGCGACCTGGTAGCCGTCGAACTTCGGGAGCTGGACATCGAGGAGGATGAGGTCGGGCGCCTCCGCTCCCCACAGCCGGAAGCCTTCCGCGCCGTCCGACGCGATGACGACGTCGTATCCCTCCTGCTTGAGGGTGTACTGCAGGAGTCGCTGGACATTCGGGTCGTCGTCGACGACGAGGATCTTGGCCATCAATCCTCCACGGAGCTCGCCGGGTCGGGCAGGTCTGCCAGGTCGGCCACACCGGCATGTCGGTGCTCGGCCGTCCCGATTATAGGTCCCACCCCCGGCCCCGACGCCAGCGCCCTACGCAACCTGCATCTCAGCGGTCCCGCGGCCCCGTCGGCGGCGCCGTCCACGACTCCGGTCCCGGCGCGACCAGGAAGTCGTAGACGAGCCGGCTCCAGGTCTCGAGACGATCGGCCACGGCGGCCACCTCGCCGGGTTCGACGAACGCTCCGCTGAGCTTGTCCGTCTCCCGGATGGTGACCGGCCGGCCGGCCGCGTCGGCCAGGTAGACGGCACCCAGGTGGACCGTGCCGACCGCGGTCGTGTCGTCGTTGAGCAGCGCGACCAGGCGGAAGGCGGGCACGAACTCGGCCACGAGCTCCTCGTGCCATTCACGCTCGAGTCCGCCCAGCAGGCCGTCGTCGCCCGGGTTGAGGTGCCCGCCGACCCCGATCGAGAAGCGACCGTGGAGCCGTGCGTCGGCACCCGCGGTCGTCCGCCGCATCAGGAAGAACCGAGTGCCATCGCGCAGGACGAGGTACGGGATGATCTGCTTGTACGACGGGTCGGCCTCCATCACGTCGCGCGGCTCGTAGCGGCCATCGCGCTCGAGGGCCGTCACGAACGCGGCCAGGCCGTCGGTCCGGAGACCGTACCAGTCGGCCGCGTCCGGGACGACGGCTCGCGGCACGACGTAGACCCGCTCGGCGGTCACCCCGACCCATCCACGATCGTGCGGGCGGCGGCCAGCCGATCGCGGACGGTGGTCTCGTCCGGTCCGCCCGGCCGTTCGAGCTCGGCCAGCCAGCCGTCCAGGACGGCGGTCAGATCGCGGATGCGTGCCGCCAGCGCGGGGGCGTTCGTGGCCACGATCGCCGCACCCATCGCCGGATCGCCTCGGGCGACGCGGGTCGAGTCACGCCAGCCGCCCGCCGCGAGCTCCGCGGCGACCGCCCATCCGTCGAGAGCGTCGTCGACGCCCGGCGCACTGGACCCGCTGGCCACCGACTCGACCAGGGATGCCGCCACGATGAGCGGCAGATGGCTGATCCCGGCGACGGCCATATCGTGGGTGGCGGCGTCCATCACGACGATCCGGGCAGCACACATCGCCGCGAGGTCGGCCACCCGCCCGGCATCGGCCGGCTCGGCCGCGGCGCCGGCGACGACGACCCACGGGCGGTCGACGAATAGCCGGCCGTCGGCAGCCTCGTAGCCCGCCGTTTCGACGCCGGCCATCGGGTGTCCGCCGACGAACCGGAGACGGGCCGCGTCCGCGCGAGCCACGATCGATCCTTTCGTGCTCGCCACATCGGTCACCACGGCGTCGGATGGAAGCGCACTGCGCCACGGTCCGGCGAGCTGGTCGATCAGGGCCAGGCAGGCGGTCGCGGGCGCGGCCAGGACGACGATGTCGGCACCGGCCAGGGTCGCCGCGGGTGTGTCGGCAGCCAGGTCGATGACGCCGTCGGCGACCGCTTGGCTCGGACCGTCGCCGGTCGGCGACCAGGCGGTCATGGTCCAGCCGTCGGCCTGCGGGTTCGCCCGGACGGCGCGCGCGATCGAGCCGGCGATCAAGCCGAATCCGAGGAACGCCAGCCGCATCCGGCTCAGTCCTGCCAGCCAGCCGAGCCGGAGGAGGCGGCCGGCGGCGCAGTCCCGCCGGGTCCTCGACGCCGCGCGGTCCGTCGCTCGGCGACCCGGCGCTCGGGGTCGACGTCCTCCGCGGCGTTCGTCACGGCCGCGTCGGATTCACCCGGGGCGGCCCTGGACGCCGGTTCCGCGGCCGTCCCTTCATGGGCACTTCCGGATGCTGCCATCGGCTCCGGCTTGGGTGGACCCGGATCATGCGTGGGGTTCGTGCGCCGGATGGCCGTCCGCCGCTCGGTCTCGCGTCGATCCGTGCGCAGCCATGCGCCGCAGCGGGGGCACCGTCGCTCCTCCAGGAAGAGCGCCTCCAGTGGCGCGACCGTATAGATCTGACGCCCGCACGACCAGCAGGACAGCTTGGGCATCAGGCGGTCCGGGTCAGACCTGCGGCAGGCTCGCGAGCGCCGCCTCGACCTTTTCGAGCGGGTACTCGTAGTCCTCGAGCGACCCGTCCAGGTAGCGCTCATATGCGGACAGGTCGAAGTGGCCGTGACCGCACAGATTGAACAGGATGACCCGCGCCTCGCCGGCTTCCTTGGCCGCGAGAGCCTCATCGATCGCGACCTTGATGGCATGGGTCGGTTCTGGCGCCGGCAGGATGCCCTCCGCCCGAGCGAACTGGACCCCGGCATCGAAGCTGGCCCGCTGATGCACGCTCCGCGCTTCGATGAAGTCGTGCTGCTTGAGCAGGCTGACCAGCGGGGCCATGCCGTGATAGCGCAGCCCGCCGGCGTGGATCGGCTCCGGGATGAAGTCCGCCCCCAGGGTGTGCATCTTGACCAGTGGCGTCAGCTTGCCGGTGTCGCCGAAGTCGTAAGCATAGACACCGCGGGTCAGGCTCGGGGCCGCCTCGGGCTCGGCGGCGATGATCCGGTGGCTCGCACCGTCACGGAAGTTGCGCCCGAGGAACGGGAACGTCAGCCCGGCGAAGTTGGACCCGCCGCCCGTGCATGCGATGACGACATCGGGCGACTCGCCGGCCATGCCCATCTGCTCGAGCGCCTCCTGGCCGACGACGGTCTGGTGGAGGAGAACGTGATTTAGCACGGAACCGAGGGCGTACTTGGTGTCGTCGCGCGTCGCGGCGTCCTCCACGGCCTCGCTGATGGCCATCCCGAGCGCGCCCGGGCTGTCTGGGGTCTCGGCCAGCACCGACCGGCCGTAGTTGGTGGTCAGCGACGGGCTGGCGACGACCTCCGCCCCGTAGGTCTCCATCAGGATCCGGCGGTACGGCTTCTGGTCGTAGCTCGCCCGGACCATGTAGACCTTGACCTCGAGGCCGAACATCGCGCCGGCGAACGCCAGGGCACTCCCCCACTGACCCGCGCCGGTCTCGGTCGCCAGGCGCTTGACCCCGGCGTCCATATTGTAGAAGGCCTGCGCGATGGCCGTGTTCGGCTTGTGGCTGCCGGCCGGGCTGACGCCCTCGTACTTGTAGTAGATGTGGGCCGGCGTATCGAGCGCCCGTTCCAGCCGATGGGCTCGATAGAGCGGGCTCGGCCGGTACAGCCGGTATGCATCGCGCACGGGCTCCGGGATCTGGATCTCGCGCTCCGTGGACACTTCCTGGCCGATGAGGGCCATCGGGAAGAGCGGCGCCAGGTCGTCCGGGCCGATGGGCTGATGGGTGCCCGGGTGGAGCGGCGGGGCGGGCGGAACCGGCAGGTCAGCGGCGATGTTGTACCAGCTGCGGGGGATCCGCGATTCATCGAGGATGAATTTCGTCTGCCGGGGATCCGACGGCGCCATCGACGGCCTCCTGCTGATGGTCGAGGCCGGTCTGGGAGCCGTCCTCCGGGATGGGAGCCTAGCGTGCGCGACCTCGCTGGCGCAACCGATGGGCGTCCTTCGGGCCGGGTCGACTGTCATGGGCGGCGGGTTCGTGGTGGTCCCGATGATCTTGTATCTGGCGGGACTTGTCGTGGTGGCCCTGATGCCCGTGGGCCTTCGGCTTGTGGGGCTTCGCAGCCTGCGGGGGCTTGTGCGGGCTGTGGCCTGGTTTCGCGTGCGGGCTGTGGCCTGGTTTCGCGTGCGGGCTGTGGCCTGGTTTCGCGTGCGGGCTGTGGCCTGGTTTCGCGTGCGGGCTGTGGCCTGGTTTCGCGTCGGGGGTCTGCTCCGGCTTTGCGTCGGGGGTCTGCTCCGGCAAGGGCGATGGCGTCGCCTTGACCGCGGATGCGGCCGCCGTCGGCGACGGGGTCGGCGCGGGTGTCGGGCGCGTCACGACGGCGCTGATCGGCGGGCGGCGCGTCGCCACGGGCGCTGGCGTCGGCTCGACGACGGGCGGTGGCAGGGCCGTCGGGGACGCAGTCGGAGCGATCGATGGAGGGCCACTCGCAAGAGGTGTCGCGGTCGGCTCCGAGCTGGAGCCGGCGGTCGGTGTCGCAGATGGACTCACTGTCGACGGGGCGCTGGCCGCCGGCGTCGCACTCGTGTTCGCCGGGTTCTGGCTCGGCGGCACCGGTGTCGGCGACGCGAACGCGACATTCGGGCTGGGGCTGACGACAGCGAGCTGCGGCGGCGGGCTGGAGAACCCGATGACGAGCGCGACGGTCGCGAGCACGAGATTGACCACGCCCAGCGCAAGTACGAGCCGAAGACGTTGCGCGGTGGTCACGGCGATCGGGAACTCCCTCGCTCGGGGCGGGCGCGGACCCGAGCCGCCCCCTCGCCACCGATGGTAGCACCGGGCCGTCGAGACCGGTTACGGGCGTCCGGTCAGCCCAGCGCGACCAGCTCGACCGGCTCGTACCGGGCTGGTCCGCCCCCGGTCAGGCTCTCGAACAGCCCGATCCGCTCGGCCCGAAACCCGAGGTCCAGATCGGCCGCGACGGTCACCAGGCGATCGGCGATGGCGCTGCCGGCCGGTACGCCATCCGAGCGCGCCAGGGTCAGGTGCGGTGTCGCCGGGCGGGGGTCAGGGACCCAGCCGGCGGCTTGCAGCGCCCGATCCACGACACCGGCGAGCGCGACGAGGTCCGCCGTGCCGGTCCGCACCCCGAGCCATAGCGCCCGGGGACGCCCCGCCGGTGGGAACGTCCCGGCGCCGCCGATGGACACGTCGAACGAGGCGCTGGCAGCCGCCGCGATCCGGACCGCCTCGGTGGCCGGGCCCACCCGGTCGTCGAGTGTCGGCCCGAGGAAGCGCAACGTCAGGTGCAG
Organism: Candidatus Limnocylindrales bacterium; assembly: GCA_038248915.1. Taxonomy (GTDB): domain Bacteria; phylum Chloroflexota; class Limnocylindria; order Limnocylindrales; family CSP1-4; genus SPCO01. Next base: position 175,868 of record JBBRXB010000001.1, read on the forward strand.
GCCGTCGAGCCGCACCCAGCGGACGTCGCGACCACCGCCCGGGACGCCGGCCGCGCGCACGGCACCGACCAGCTCGGCGATGACCGCGGTCGTCTCCACCGGCAGCGGCACGGCGATGAACAGGCGCCGACCGGGCAGATCGGCGCCGGGCCAGCGTGGTCGGCGATCGCTCGCCGTCACCCCGCTGGCCGGGCGGTCTCGCGCTGCCAGGCCTCGCGGTCGGCGGCGAGGACCTCCAGCGCGCGGTCGCGCTCGCGCCAGCCGAGAACGTCCACCGTCTTGTCCTCGAGCGCCTTGTACGTCTCGAAGAAGTGCTCGATCTCGACCAGACGGTGCGGGCGTACCTGCTCGAGCCGTTCGATGTGCTGCTGATGGGCGTCGCCGATCGCGACGCACAGGACCTTGAAGTCGAAGCCTTTCTCGTCGCGCATCTCGAGTCCGCCGATCGGGCGGGCCCAGACGTGGCAGCCGGTGAACGTCGGCTCGTCGATGATCAGGAGCGCGTCCGTGTGGTCGCCGTCGCCGGCGCGGGTCCCTTCGATGAAGCCATAGTCGAAGTTGTAGTAGACCGCGCTCGACAGCACCCGATCGAGCCGGAAGACGCGCGAATCCTCGTCGAACTCGTACTTGTTGCGCGAGCCGCGCGGAATCTCGACGACGATCTCGATGACGTCGGGGAACAGACCGGGACTCTTCACTCCCGAACCTTAGCGCGGCGGCCGCCTCGGCCGCGCGCCTCAGTCGTTATACAGGCGCTCCTCGATGAGCTTTTCCTGGACCGTGCGGCCGTTCGGATCGAAGCAGCTGAACTCGAAGTGCTTCTCGAACTCGAGGTCCACGTTGTCCTGGCCGCCGCGGTTCTTTTCGACCGAGATGATCACCCAGTCACGGAAGCGCTGCGCCTGGTACGGGTTGAACTCGATGTTGACCTTGGCGACGATGTGGTACTTCTCGTTGAGGATGAGGATGATGTCGGCCTCGTAGTTGATGGCCGATGAGCCGCGGAGGTGGAAGTTGCGCAGGCGCGAGGCCTTGAGGCCCTCCTTGTCGGCCGCCACGATGCACACCGTCGGGACGTCCTCGGACAGCGCGATGTCCTTGAGCCCGTTGACCAGGTAGGTGACCTTCTCGGTCTCGTTCTCAGGCTCCGGGATCTGCGGCACCTTCTGGAGATAGTCGACGAAGAGGACCAGCCGTCGATCGCCCGACAGGCGACGATGCTCCTGGACGAGCTTGCGGATGTTGTCGATGGTGCTGGCGGTCTGCGAGCCGCGCATCAGAAAGAGGTTCTGGCCGTACCGGGCGATGCGATCCATCGAAGGACGCAGCCGCGGATTGTTGGCCATCTGGGCGTTGGCCTCGCCCTCGGCCATCCAGGTCCCGAGGATCTCCTTGCGGACATCCTGGATCTTGATCGCCCCGGTCTTGTGGGGCAGATGGGCCAGGGCCGATTCCATCGCGATCAGCCGGTTGAGCAGGTACTGCTCGTCGTGCTCGAAGCAGATGTACAGGACGTTGGCCTGTCCGCCCGAGGCGACATTGCGCGCCATCTGGAGGGCCATCGTGGTCTTGCCGGTTCCCTGCGCCCCACCGATGAGCAGCAGCTCGCCGGCACGTAACCCGCTGCCGATGGTCTTGTCGAGCGGGGTGAACCCGAGCGGAACCGGCTGGTACTCGGAGACCTGGCCGGTCGTGACCTTGTCGTTGAGATCGACCAGGACGTCGAGCGCGGACCGGGGCCTGAGGCTCCCGTTATCGGTCTCGAGCGACCAGGCCGATGTCTTGGCGGGCGTGTTCGACGGTTCGGCGACGGTCGTCTTGTCGGGAGCGTCTGTGCTCACGAGATGGAATCCTCCCCGAAGGCTGCTTGGCCGCTAGCGTAGCACCGGCATCCGGGTCAAACAGCCATCCGAACGTACCATTTCCACACAGGCCACGAGGGACGGCCACACGGCCTCAGCGGGGCAGGTCGACCAGCTCGTCGAACATCCGGGCGAAGGTCCGGATCCCCATCTCGTAATTGCCGAGGTCCATCCACTCATTGGGAGCATGGGCGTTCTCGTCAGGTGGGGTGATCCCGAGGAGCACGACCGGCAGCCCGAGGATCGAGGCGAAGCTGGCGCTGACCGGGATCGAGCCGCCCTCGCGGATGTAGACCGGTGCCCGGCCGAAGGTGGCCTCGAGCGCCCGGGCGGCGGCCTGTGTGGCCGGGTGGTCCGTCGGCGTCAGGCCGGGGTGTCCGCCGCCGAGGTACTGGACCGTTGTCGTGACACCGGGCGGGGCGATCTCCTCGACGTAGGCGCGGAACGCCTGGAAGATCCGATCAGGATCCTGGGCGGCCACTAGCCGACAGCTGACCTTGGCGTGGGCATGGGCCGGGATGATCGTCTTGCTGCCCTCGCCCATGAAGCCGCCCCACAGCCCATTGACATCGAGCGTCGGCCGGGTCGCGCGGCGCTCGAGGGTGGTGAACCCGACCTCGCCGACGAGCGCCGGCAGCCCGAGATTGGCCTGGTATTCGGCCTCGTCGAACGGCAGCGCGGCGAGCGCCGCCCGATCCTCGTCCGACAGCGGCTGGACGTCGTCGTAGAATCCGGGGATCCGGATCCGCCCGTCCGGGCCCTTGAGCGCCGCGATGATCTGGGCCAGGGCGTTGGCCGGGTTCTGGACCGCGCCGCCATAGCTCCCCGAGTGCAGGTCGACCGCGGTCCCCACGACATCGATCTGGGCGTACATGATGCCGCGCAGGCTGATCGTGATGGCCGGCAGGTTGCCCTCGAAGAAGCCCGAGTCGCTGATGATCGCGACATCGGCCGCGAGACGCTCCGGGTTGGCGACGAGCCACGCATCGAGGTGGGCCGAGCTCGACTCCTCTTCGCCCTCGAACACGTACTTGACGTTGATCGGAAAGCCGCCCCGCGTGGCCATCAGCGCGCCGGCGGCCATGACATGGGCGTGTACCTGCCCCTTGTCGTCGGCGGCGCCACGGGCGAGCATGCGGTCCCCGACGATGACCGGCTCGAACGGAGGCGAGGTCCACAGGTCAACCGGGTCGACCGGCTGGACATCGTAGTGCCCGTACACGATGACCGTCGGGGCGTCCGGGGCATGCAGCCAGTCGGCGTAGACGATCGGGTGGCCGCCGGTCTCGACGACCTCCGCGTGCTCGACGCCGGCCTGGGTCAGGGCGTCGGCCAGCCAGACGGCGGCGCGCCGGCAGTCATCGGCGTGGGCCGGGATGGCGGAGATGCTCGGGATCCGCAGGAATGCCTTGTACGACTCGAGTCGGGCGTCCTGGGTCTGAACGAGATGGGCATCGAGGGCGGCGTCAGCGATCGGCATCCGGGCATTGTAGGCAACTGACGCTCCGGGAATCGAACGAGCGGGCCGCTGCCGGCCCGCTCGTCGATCGCTGGCGTGGTCGCCGCTGCCGGTCAGGCCGGCTGCGGGTTCGAGTCCGGGACCGGGATCGGCTGGCCGGGCCCGACGATGACTGGCATGCCGTGGACGTTCTCCTTGGCCGGCAGGTCGCTGAACAGGGCTTCGAACCCCTCCGAGTCGACGGTCTCCTCGGCGACGAGCTTCTCGGCCAGGGCGACGAGCTTGTCGCGATGGGTCGTGAGGACCTCCGTGGCGCGCTCGTAGGCCTTGTCGATGATGGCCCGGACCTCTTCATCGATGGTCCGTGCGACCTCGTCGCTGTAGTCACGCTGCTCGCCCATCGAGCGACCCAGGAAGATCATCTCGTCGCGCTTGCCGAACGACAGCGGGCCGAGCTTGTCGCTCATCCCGAACTCGGTGACCATCCGGCGGGCCAGGTCGGTCGCCTTCTCGATGTCGTTGCTGGCACCGGTCGTGGTATCGCCGAAGATCAGCCGCTCGGAAACGTTGCCGGCGAGGAGTCCGGCGATCTTGTCCTCGAACTCGGTCTTGCTCTGGAGGTAGCGGTCCTCGGTCGGCAGGGCCATCGTGTAGCCGAGGGCCATCCCGCGGCTGATGATGGTCACCTTCGCGACCGGGTCGCACTTCGGCAGGATCCGCTGGACGACCGCGTGGCCGCCCTCGTGGTAGGCGATGATCGCCTTCTCGGCGTCCGAGATGATCCGCGACTTGCGCTCCGGTCCGGCGACGATCCGCTCCAGGGCCTCCTGGAACTCGGACATCCCGATGACCTTCTTGTTGCGTCGTGCCGCGAGGATGGCCGCCTCGTTGACGAGGTTGGCCAGGTCCGCGCCGGAGAAGCCCGGCGACTGGCGAGCGACGCCTTCGACCTCGACACCCTTGTCGAGCGGCTTGCCCTTGGTGTGGACCTTGAGGATCTCGGTCCGGCCCTTCATGTCCGGCCGGTCGAGGATGACCTGGCGGTCGAACCGCCCGGGCCGCAGCAGCGCCGGGTCGAGCACGTCCGGCCGGTTGGTCGCGGCGACGACGATGACGTTCGTGTTCGTATCAAAGCCGTCCATCTCGACCAGGATCTGGTTGAGGGTCTGCTCGCGCTCGTCGTGGCTGCCACCGAGGCCGGCGCCACGCTGGCGGCCGACGGCGTCGATCTCGTCGACGAAGACGATGCACGGCGAGTTGCGCTTGGCCTGGTCGAACAGATCGCGCACGCGGCTGGCGCCGACGCCGACGAACATCTCGACGAACTCGGAGCCGGAGATGCTGAAGAACGGCACCCCGGCCTCGCCGGCCACGGCCCGGGCCATGAGCGTCTTGCCGGTGCCCGGAGGGCCGACCAGCAGGACACCGCGCGGGATCCTGGCGCCGAGTGAGTTGAACTTCTCCGGGTACTTGAGGAATTCGACGACTTCCTGGAGCTCGGTCTTGGCTTCGTCGACGCCGGCCACGTCGTTGAACGTGACGACCGTCTTGTTGCCGAGGAACATCCGGGCGCGGCTCTTGCCGAAGGACATGGCCTGATTATTCGTGCCCTGGGCCTGTCGCATCATGAAGAAGATGAACCCACCGATGACGAGCAGTGGCAAGAGGCCGGTGAGCAACAGACCGAGCCACGACGTGTCGGGTGTGGGATCCGCCTTGAAGACGTCGGGCTTGAGCTCGGTGTTCGTGGTCTTGGCGGCGGCGACCATGTCGTCGAGGACCTTGGTCAAGACCGGCGCTGGGACGGTGACGGTGTAGGTCAGGGGCGGCTGGGTGCTGGTGACGGTCAGCGTCTCGCCCTGCTGGACGACCGCCGTCACCTGGCCCTTGCTGACGTTGGACAGGAACTGCGAGTAGCCGACCTGATTCGGCGCGCTGGTGGTCTGGAGCCACGTGAACAGCAGCGCCGCTGTGCCGACGACGAGCACGAGCATGACGATGCCGTTTCGGAAGAACTTGGGATTCAAGAGGAGCCTCCGGGGTCGAGCGAGCGGCGACCGTGCGCCGCTGGTGCGTCCGAGTATAGCGTCGAGTGCCTTGACGGCCTCATGACGGAGGTCATGGGTCTCGATCGAGGATACGGACGCCGGATGAGCCCGGATGGTGGCGCCGCGCAACGTTAAGGAATCGCTACGGCGATCCGGGGTACGGCCGTCGGGTCAGGATCCGGTGTTGGTAGCGGAGGGCGGATTTGAACCACCGACCAAGGGCTTATGAGTCCCCTGCTCTACCACTGAGCTACTCCGCCGCGGCACCCAAGGGTACCGACAGTGACCGATGGCCGCAACCGCGGCTCCCGAGTCGCGTGCGAAGGAAGGCCCCTCCAAAAACGGGAGGGGCCTGATCTGGATCGTTCCGCCTCCTATGGCGTGCAGGGAGCTGGCACGGGGTTCGGGTCGGCGGCTCCGGCCGGATACATCCGGTTGCTGAACCACTCGACGGTGGTATTCCCGGTCGTGTTCTTCGATGCCATGATCTTCGCGTCAAGAACCTCGCCCGTCGACTCGATGTAGGACTCCCCTGCCTTCACGTCGAACGTCCCGCATGAGCTGTCGAGGAAGGTCAGCGTGCCGACGGTGACCGTGACGACGTTGGGGCCCGCGTGGTAGTGCCAGCCCGCGTCAAAGGCCGCCCACCCAGTGGATGGCACCTTGGAGTACGTCGTCTTGATGTTGATCGGAGCCTTCGTCTTCATGTGGATGCCGTTGCCCGTGATGTTCACGGAGTTCGTCGTCACCGACGTGAACGTGAACCCTGACGCGGGTAGCGCGCCTCCGCCAAGCGCCACCCCGGCGGTGACGAGTGCAAGCGTCGAAGCCAACGCGACGATGACAAGGAATCTGCGCATCCTGGCGCCCTCCTTCAATCCCGGGAATCCGGGCTGTTGGCTGGCCGGTCTCGCCATTGGACCCGACACGACGCTTGGCGACCGCGTAGGACGCCGTGCCGGTAGGCCCCTCGAACCCGCTCCTCCATGCCGACAATGCAGCGTGCGCCCAAATCGAACCGATGGGAACCCAGATCCAGATGAACCGGTGCGGCCATACACCGGGGGATGCTGCTGCCGATTTCGAGCCGCTCACCGCGCGCAGCAGTCACCTTCGATAGGCTGGCTTCAGCGACCGAAGGAATCCGCCTGCCGCGAGCGACGAGGTCCCAGGGCCATCGCTGCAGATGCGGACGCCATAGGTACGCTCGCCCTCGACGATCCCCTCGATGGCGAATTCCGACTCATGGATCGGCCCGACACGGCCCTCCTCGACATAGCGATGGGCCCGCTGGAAGTACCAGGCGCCGGCGAGATCGAGGAGCGTGTCCGAGTCGAGGAGATCTGAGAGGCTACTCACGGTCGCTTCGGGTCAGTGTGTCCGCGCATCGGGTCGATGCCGGAAGGCCACGGCCGCTGGCGCCGGCCGAGGCGATAACTCGGGCGCGTCGTCGACGTCCTTCTCCCGGAAGGAGAGGCGGAACTCCCACCCTTCGAACGGCTCGAGCGCCCGGCCGAACTCGGTCCACGTGAGACGGCGCCCGTCGACCACCACGTCGTGGGGTCCACCATCCTCGTTCCAGACGAGCCGGCCGATCAGGTCGTCATCGGCCATGATCAGGTAGTCCGCACATGGCGCCCGCTTCATGTCCATGCGAGCGATTCGCCGACGGACCGCGGTCTTCGCAGACGCGATCAACACCGTGACATCCGCCTCGTGAGGCCCGACGACCTGGACGTCGTAACCATCCGATGAGTCGCCGCCCTCCTCGGCGTCGACGGCGATGCCTCCTGGCGAGCGCCACAACCGGTACACCATCCGGTGCGACCGACCATCTGGCCCGACGACCGTCTCCGCGCTGGGCAGCTCCGGGAGTCGCGGCCAGCCGGTCGAGGCTGCCGTGCGGTGATCGAAGCAGCGATCGCATAGCGACACAGTGTCAAGAACCACGCGAACGGACCGTTTCCCGCACTCAGCGCATGCAGGCTCAGGACCTCTGGCGATCGATTTGCCTCTTGACGAAGGCGGCGACCCGGTTAGACTTCGGTACATGGCATCCGTCCGGATTTCTACCGTTGAGGCTCCGCTCAATCGCCCAACCCTTGTCGGCCCGGCAATCCGGTTGCTGCGGCGAGCACTAGCGCTGGGCCTGCTTGGCGACACTGAAAGAGTGGACCGCCTTGACCTTGAACTCGTTCGCAGGATCGCGCGGGAGGCTTCCGCTGCAGGCATTGGTCAGGACGCCGCAGTCGCACTCCTCCACGGAGTCGGCGGACCCAACCGTCTGGCGGCGCTTCTCGAGCGACTTGATGACTCACTCACAGAGTCGCCTTTGCCGGACCGCGAATTGCCGGAACTTCTTCGCGTCTTCGGCCGCGAGGATCTCGCGGTCCTCACGGGAACCTCGAGCGTTAGTTTGGGGCGCTATGTCGCCGGTTCGCGGAAGTGGCCGGACGAGCTGGCGACTCGCATCCATTGGCTGGCCCTGGTCCTTTCTGACCTCGCAGGCGCCTACAACGAGTTCGGTGCTCGGCGCTGGTTCGAGCGCGAACGGGCACAATTGGACGGCCGTTCCCCGCGGCAAGTCCTCGGAACGGAATGGGATCCAGCGTCCCCCGACATCGAAAAGGTCCGCCAGCTTGCGGCCTCTCTCGCCGGTGTCGGGGCCGCGACGTGATCGTCTTTCGCCACACAGATCCTCGATTTCCATTTCTCTGGGAAGCGTCGGCTCAACCTCCCGCCCGGTGGCACGGTCTCGGGGAAGGACCCGTCCACTATTTCGCGGAGACGCCCGACGGCGCGTGGGCCGAATTCCTGAGACACGAGGAGATCACCGACCCTGCGGACCTCGCTGGTGTCGCTCGGTCGCTCTGGTCGATCGAGCTGCCGCGTCCCCCACGCGCGCGGCCCCGCCTCGACGCCTCGACGCTGATGGGCGGCATACCAACATATGACGATTGCCGGCGCGAGGCGCGTCGGATGCGCGCAAGGGGGCGTCGGGGCCTCGTCGCGCCATCGGCGGCGCTCCGGCCAACTACTGGGAGCGGCTTCCGCACCGAGCGTGGCCTCCAGGTAGCGCCACGACGTCCCGAGCGAGTCTTCGTGCTCTTTGATCTGCGGCCTGATCTGGTCGGCTGGGCCGCGTGCCACGAAGGTCGACCTCGAGACGACCTCCTGCCGCGGGTTCGCCCTCTTCGATAGCGCGCATCGCAGGGTTCGGAGATGCCCGATGTTGCGCTCAGGAGGACGTCACGAACGGCCTATCAGGTATGTGCTCAAGCGGAGTCATGTGCTCTAAAGCGCGTCGACGATACAGCCTACAAGTGGACCGCATCGTGCTCAGATTTCACGAGGAAGAGCACAGCGGATGTGTCGGGACGGTTATGAGTCCCGTGCTCTACCACTGAGCTACTCCGCCGCAGCCCTGATTCCATAGCCGAGGCGGACGGTCTTGCCAACCGCCTCCAGCCGACGACCGATCGACCCAACACCTGCACGACATGAATGACGACCAGGCCGCGTCGCAACCTCCCCGTGACGGCCCCGTTCGGCGGCACCGACGGCTCAGGTCAGCTCCTGGAGCCGCCCCGTAGCAACGTCGAAGACGAGGCCGTGGATGGTCACCGGCTCGATCCACGGATGCCTCCGTAGCCGGTCGACCGAGGCGCGGATCATCGTCTCGAGGTCGTCGAACGACCCGAAGTCGAGGTCCAGATCCTCGCCGGTCGCCGCGGCCAACCGGGCGCGCATGGCCGCCTCGTCGATGCCCATCAGCCCGCACCGGGTATGGCCGATGACGACGATCTCGTTGGTCCGCATCCCCTGCTGGCTGACGATCAGTGAGCGGATGACGTCCTCGGTGGCCAGACCGCCGGCGTTGCGGATGATGTGGGCGTCGCCAGTCCGAAGCCCGAGCGCCTCCTCAACATCGAGCCGGGCGTCCATGCATGCCACGATCGCCAGCCGGCTCAGCGGGGCGGCTGTCAGCGCAGCGCGATCGAAGGTTCGGGTGTAGCGCCGATTCTCGGCGAGGATCCGGTCGAACTCGCCCGGCTGCTTCAATCGGTCGGGCCGAAAAGCAGTGTCAGCCAGCGCTCCAGCGGGGGCACGGACGTCGGCGCTCCAAGCCGGACCGCGGCCGAGCCAGGGGCGGCGGGCGACAGGGACGGGGCGCCGGGCGCCAGGCTGAACGAGATCTCATGCGCGCCACCAAGTCCGAAGCCACGTGCCTGCTGAAGGACGTAGCGTCGGTCGCCGATCCGTTCGAGCTCGCGCTCGAGACCGGCCACTTCGGCCTCGCGCTGAGCGTTGGACGCGATCATCGCCTCAGCCCGGCTGTTGGCGGCCGAGGCGTCGCTGACCTGGCGCGCGAAGACGATGACGATCCAGGCAGCCAGGACCGCACCGAGCAAGGCTGCGGCTCGGCGTCGCGTGATCCCCACGATCGGGAGCGTCGCGAGGTCCGGTTCGGACACGCGGATCGCGGGCGCGCCCGCGGATGAGGTCGGGTCCATCGCGTCGGGGGCGTCGGCGTTCGGCTTTGGGGCGGTCCGGCGAACCATTGCGGCGAGGGTAGCTACGGGCAGCTGCGGTGTCAACTCGCGTCCGCCGTGACAGGAGAGCTGTCACGCCGTGCGCTGACCGTCTGCTAGACTCGCGCCGTTTCGAACATCCGTTCGTTCTTGAGGCCACCAACGATGCGCACGTACGCCCCCGCCGAACCCGGTGCGGTCCTCGCGGACCTGCTGGCCGAACCGTCGATCGCGCGCGGCGTCGTCCATCATGCCGTCCTGCCACCCCGCGCCGCGGACTACGCCACGTTCCCGGCCTGGCTCGACGAACGGATCGTCGCGGGCCTGGCGCAACGCGGGATCGCCCGTCCGTACACCCACCAGGCGGAGGCGATCGAGATCGCCCATCGCGGCGATGACGTCGTCATCGTCACCCCGACCGCGTCGGGCAAATCGCTGTGCTACACGCTCCCGATCCTGCAGGCGATCGCCGACGACCCGGCCGCCCGGGCGCTGCTGCTCTTCCCGACCAAGGCCCTCGGGCAGGACCAGGTGACCGAGTTCGGGGAGCTGACGGCGGCCGCGGGCCTGCGCATCTCGACCTCGACCTACGATGGCGACACTCCAGCCCCGATCCGGGCGGCCATCCGGGCGGCCGGCCAGGTCGTGGTGACCAACCCGGACATGCTCCACTCGGCGATCCTGCCGCACCACACCAAGTGGTTCCAGTTGTTCGAGCAGCTCCGCTACATCGTCGTCGACGAGCTGCACACCTACCGGGGCGTGTTCGGCAGCCACGTCGCCAACGTCCTGCGACGATTGCTGCGCATCTGCGCGCACTACGGCAGCCGGCCGATCATCGTGTGCTGCTCGGCGACCATCGGCAACCCGGCCGAGCTGGCCTCGATGCTGACCGGCCGGCCGGCCCGGCTGGTGGACCGGACCGGCGCTCCGGCCGGCGAGCGCCACGTGGTCCTGGTCGACCCGCCCATCCTGCATCCGGAGAGTGGCGCCCGCGGCTCGGCCGCCACGCTGGCCCAGCGGTGGGCGCTGCCGTTCCTGCGCGCGGGCCGCCAGACCATCGTCTTCGGTCGCTCCCGGGTGGCGGTCGAGATCCTGCTGACCGGTCTGCGCGAGTCCCTGCGCGAGAGCTACGGCCCGCGCAGCCGGGTCCGCGGCTATCGCGGCGGCTATCTGCCGACCGAGCGTCGCTCGATCGAGCACGGCCTGCGCGACGGCGAGATCCTCGGCGTCGTCGCGACCAATGCCCTCGAGCTCGGCGTGGATATCGGCCGGCTCGACGTGTCGATCCTGGCCGGCTATCCGGGCTCCGTGGCGGCGACGTGGCAGCAGTTCGGGCGGGCCGGCCGGCGACAGGGCATGAGCATCGCCGTCCTCGTCGCGTCCGGCGCCCCGGTCGACCAGTACGTCATCCACCACCCGGAATTCCTCCTCGAGGGAACCCCGGAGGAGGCCCGGCTCGACCCGGACAACCTGCACGTCCTCCTCGCCCACCTGCGGGCCGCCACGTTCGAGCTGCCGTTCGATCCGGGCGAGGTCTTCGGCCCGGCGCCGGCGGACGACCTGCTCGCGTTCCTGGCCGAACAGGGCCATGTCCGCCAGGCCGGCGACGATCGCTGGTACTGGGCCAGTGAGAACTTCCCGGCCTCGGAGATCTCGCTCCGGACGGCCGCGCCGGAGAACGTCGTCATCATCGATACGACACCGGACCGACCGCGGGTCCTCGGCGAGGTCGACCTGTTCAGCGCCCAGGTCCTCGTCCACGAGCGGGCGATCTACATCCACGAATCGGTCCAATACTACGTCGACCGGCTCGAGTGGCACGAGCGCAAGGCCTACGTCCACCGCGTCGACGTCGACCACTACACGTACGCCAACCGCGCGGTGACGCTCAAGCCGCTTGACGTGTTCGCCGAGGCGACGGCGGTCGGCGGTCGCCGGCTCCACGGCGAGGTGATGGTCACCAGCCTCGTGACCCTGTTCAAGAAGCTGAAGTTCCTGACCGATGAGAACGTCGGCTGGGGACCGATCGACCTGCCCGAGCTGGAACTCCAGACGACCGCCTACTGGCTGACCGCCGAGGCCCAGCGTGGCCGCTGGCGACGCGACGACCTCGACATCGCACTGCTGGGCGCCGGACGGGCGATCCAGACCGTGGCCGCCATCCACCTGATGGCCGACCCACGCGACCTCGGGCTCGTCACCCAGGTCCGCTCCCCGCACTACGAGCAGCCGACGATCTACCTGTACGAGGCCGTACCCGGCGGGATCGGCCTCTCCGAGCGGCTGTGGGACCGCCACGCGGAGCTGCTGGCCGGCGCCGCGGACCTCATCGCCGGGTGCGGCTGCGACGCGGGCTGTCCGGCCTGCACGGGGCCGCGGCTCGAGCCGGGCGTGGATGCGCGCGCCCTGGCGTTGCGCCTGCTGGCCGAGCTCGGAGCGCCGATCGCCGCCGCGACCACCTGAGGGAGTCGACGATGGTCGATGGCGCCGCGACACTGACTCGCCGCCTCGAGCGCTACCGCACGGCGCTCCTACAAGTCACGCCTGCCGCGGCCATCGACGCGAGGGGCGACGGGCGGGCCGCGGCCGGTCTCGCCGAGCGGCTGGCCGATGCGGTCAGTGGCGAGGTCGTAACGACCGCCGAGGGCTGCTTCGTCCGCTGCGAGCCCCCGAGCCGCCACCTGCCGGTCGACCGCGAGCGGCTGGCGACGCTGCCCGGCCAACCGCCGCGGGACGTGCCGCTCGTCTGCCTGGACACGGAGACGACCGGCCTCGCGACCGCAGCCGGCACCGCGGCCTTCCTGATCGGTCTGGGCTGGTGGGTCGCGGACCGGTTCCACCAGGTCCAGCTGCTGCTCCCCGACCACGGCGAGGAACGGGCGCTCCTGTTCGCGCTCGAGGCGGCCATCCCGGCGGACGCCTGGCTCGTCACCTACAACGGCCGCGGCTTCGACTGGCCGTTGCTGACCACCCGCTACCGGCTGTCCCGTCGCGCGGCGCCGACCCACGCCGGCCACCTCGACCTGCTGCCGATCGTCCGGCGTCTGTACCGTCACCGGATGGCGGACGCCCGGCTGCGGACCGCGGAGGCGGAGCTGCTCGGGATGCACCGGGTCGGCGACGTCGAGGGCTGGCAGATCCCCGGTCGCTACCTGGAGTTCCTGCGCGGCGGGCCGGCCCAGCCGCTGGCCGAGGTGGCACGCCACAACGACCAGGACGTCCGCTCGCTCGGCTGGCTGCTGGCACACATCGAGACACGTCTCGGCGATGCGGGGTGCCGTGCCGTCGCGCCGCCCGGCGACCTGGCCGGCCTCGCCCGCGCGTTCGCCCGTGAGCGCCGGCTGCCCGAGGCGCTCGACTGCCTGGACGCGGCCACGGGCCGGCCGGTCGATGTCGCACCCCGGCCGGTATCCGCCGTCCGGTCACCGGCCATCGCCGCCCGCGAGACGGCGGACGACGCCCCATGGTGGTCACCCAAGCGACCGGCCGACTTCGGTGGATACCCGGCCCGCTCCTGGTCGCCGTCGCCGCTCGGACCCGGCAGCGCACCCTTGGCGGTCGCCTGGACCGCCGAGCGGATCGCCGTCGACCGTGCCCACCTGCTCCGCCGGCTCGAGCGCTACGGCGACGCGGCGGAGGCGTGGTCGGCGCTGGCCGCCGGCCCCGGGCGGATGGCCATCGTGGCCGCCATCGAGCTCGCCAAGATCCACGAGCACCGGCTCCATGACCGTCCGGCCGCCCTGGCCGCGGCGATCCGCGGACTCGGCGCCATCGAACGCCGTCGTCGGCTCGGCCGGCCGGAGCCCAGGCTCGAGGCGGACCTGCGGCGTCGGGTCGGCCGGCTTCGGCGTCGGATACCGGCGTCGAGCAGCGACCGGCGCGCGATAACCAGGACGGGCCCGCCGCTGGCCTGACCCGATGGCCCTTGCTAGCGATCTACCCGGGCCAGCCGCGCGCGGACAGCCGCCAGGTTCGGGACCCCGGCCAGCCCGATCTCCTCCACGGCCAGGGCGCCGGCCGCCGCGGCGAACCCGAGGTCCGGGCCGCTCGTGGCGCCACCCGGCCCGCCGATCCCCGGGCGGAGCACCGACGCCAGCAGGGCGGCGAGGAACGTGTCGCCAGCCCCGGTCGCATCGGTCTCCCGGTCCGTGGCGACCGGCCGATACCGGACCGGCGCCACCGGCCCGTCGGGCCCGATCCGGACCAGCTGCCCGCCGCCATTCCCCTCGGTGATGAGCAGGTCCGCGCCCGGTCGCAGGAAGCCGGCCAGCGTCGCAACGGTCGTCCCCGGCTCGACGTCGTGATGGCTGATCCCGACCAGGTCCGCGCGCTGCAGCAGGGCCGACGGCCGCGGGTCGTGGCGGGCGACCCGCTCGCCGGGCCGCATCTCGCGCAGCATCCCCTGCCAGCCGATGACGACATAGGCCCCATCCGGGATGATCGCCGCCCAGCCGTCCCCAACCTCGCCGGCGACCGGCACGAAGGACCAGCCAGCTGCGTCATGCCAGGCGTCGGGCAGCGGCGCTACGGCGACGGGCCGCCCGATCGCGTGGGCCGTCTGGACGCGTCCGGCCGGTGTATCGACGTTCTCGAAGATCGGACCTTCGGCCAGGCGGGCCAGCCGGACGTCCACCCCGGCGACGCGCAGCAGGTCGAGTTCGCGGGCTTCGACTGTCGCGTCGTCCACGCCGATGAGGGCGGCCGTCCGCAGCCCGAGCCGGGCGGTCGTCAGGGCCGCATAGGTCGCACCACCACCGAGGCGCCAGCCACGGGGATCGTCCCGGGTGAGGTCCCGGCTGGCCGAACCGACGTGTACGACCTCGATCGATGCCGCGCCCATCCCCTCCTCGCCGGCCGGCCCGTCTCGGACCCGGCCGTATACTTGGCTACCCGATCCGACCGCACGATGGAGTCGACGTGTTCTTCTACGAGCTGCATGAGGGTGACAACGAGGTCTACTCGGACGTCCTCGTCGTCAGCGAATCCGAATGGGAGCCTGACGAGTTCTTCGAGCTCGTCCAGTCGATCCGCCGCCGGATCCAGGACTCTTACATCCACGATACGCTCAGCGAGTCGATCGCCGTCGAGCTCGAGCGCGAGCACGGCTTCGTGTATATCAGCGACGACAGCCTCGTCGCGTCCGTCAACGTCAGCTCGGACGAGGCCGAGAACTACCTGGCCAAGCTCGAGGTCGACCTGGCCGACGCGAGCGACGACGATGACGACTACAGCGACGTCGATGACGATGACGACGGCGAGGACGCCGACTACAAGGCGGTCATCGTCGAGCTCGATCCGGGGCTGCGCCTGAACTGACCCCCGTCAGCGCGAGAAGAGGATCTCCAGCACGTCGCCGTCGCGGACGCGGTAGGTCTTCCCCTCGGACCGGAGGCGGCCGGCCTTGCGCGCCTCGGCCATCGACCCGAGCTTCACGAGGTCCTCGTAGGCGACCGTCTCGGCGCGGATGAAGCCCTTGGCCAGGTCGGTGTGGATGGCGGCTGCGGCGTCGACCGCGGTCGAGCCGTCCGGGATCGGCCACGCTCGCACCTCGTCCGGCCCGGCGGTCAGGAACGAGATCAGCCCGAGCAGCCGATACGACAGGTCGATGACCCGGCCCAGCCCCGACGCGGCGATGCCGAGCTCGTCCATGAACACGGCCGCCTCGTCGGGTTCGAGCTCACCGAGCTCCATCTCGATCTTGGCCGACAGCGCCTCGACGAGCGCATGGCGGTGGTCGTAGTCGCCGGCGATCCGGGCGACGACCTCGGGCGCGGTCGCGAGTTCGGCCTCGCCGACGTTAAGCAGGGCCAGGACCGGCTTCTGGGTCAAGAAGCGGAACCCGCGGATGGCCTTCTCGTCGTCCGGGTCGAGCTCGAGGTCGCGGATCGGCGTGCCTGCCTCGAGCCCGGTGTGGATCCGACGCAGGACGACGTCCTCGCGCTCCGCGGCCTCACGTTCGGCGGGGTTGCCGTGCCGGGCGCTGGTCTTGAGCCGTTCCAGCCGCCGCTCGGTCATCGACAGGTCAGCGAGCAGGAACTCGAGGTCGAGTCGCTCGAGGTCGCGGGCCGGGTCCACGTCCCCGTCCGGGTGCGGGTTGGCCGGGTCCTCGAACGCCCGGACGACGTGGAGCAGCGCGTCCGAATCCCGCAACCGGGCGAGGTGGTCGGGCGGCAGCTCCTCGGTCCCGACGTGGCCCTCGGTCGACGGTGGCGGGGCGGGCAGGTCGGCATAGGTGACGTCGGCCTGGATGATCTTCCTGGGCTTGAAGATTCCGGCCAGCGTGTCGAGGCGGTCGTCGGGGACCTTCACGACCCCGACGTTGAGGGTCACGCCGCCATACCCGCCAGTCTCGGCATGGCCGCGGGTAAGCGTGTTGAAGACGGTGGTCTTGCCTGCTCCGGCAAGCCCGACGATGGCGATCTGCATCGGTCGATCGTCGCAGAGATCAGTAGCCGGCGCTGGGGTCCACCACGTTGAGCAACGGCTGGCCGGCGGCGAACCGGCGCAGGTTGTCGCAGAACAGCTCCACGCTGCGATCGAGGACGCGCCCGCTCGACCAGGCGGTATGTGGCGTGACGATGACATTGGGCAGGTCGTAGAAGGTCGACAGCGGCGACAGCGGCTCGTCGCGGAACGTGTCGAGCACGGCACCGCCGAGGTGGCCGTCGCGAAGCGCCCGGACGAGGGCCCGCTCGTCGACGAGCCGGCCACGGGCCACATTGATGAGCCACGCGCCGGGCTTGACCAGGGCCAGCGCCTCGGCGTCGATCATCTCCTCGGTCTCGGGCGTCAGCGGTGCCGCGAGGACGATGAAATCGGATTCCGCGAGGAGCTCGGGGAGCGTCTCCGGCCCGCCGACGCGATCGAGGGTCACGTCGCCGAATGGCCGCGCCGCATCCTCCGGGTGACTCGGCGTGGCGCCGGCGTCGCCGCGCCGACGGACGGCCACGACTCGACAGCCGAACGCCGACGCGAGCTCGGCGACCGTCCCTCCGATGGAACCGAGCCCGACCACCCCGACGGTCACGTCACGCAGCTCCGTGCCCTCGAGCGGCTGCCACGTCCGTTCGCGCTGGAGCTCGAGCAGCTGCGGCAGCCTCCGGCTGATGGCCAGGATCATCATCAGGACGTATTCGGCGATGGGCCGGCTGAACACGCCTCGAGCGTTGGTCACGACGACCCCGCGCTCGATGGCGGCCGGGGTCAGCGCCCGCTCCACGCCCGAGGTCGCCGAGTGGACCCAGGTGAGGCGCGGAGCGCGGGCGAGGATGCGGTCGAACGCGTCCGAGCTCAGCCAGCCACGAAGCATGACCTCGACGTCGTCGAGCGGCCCGTCGGCCAGCCCTTCGACCGACACGGTGACGATCGTCGCCTCGGGCGCGGCCGCCCGGATGCGTTCGAGATCGCGCGACCGATAGCGCGCCGACAGGATCGGGCTGAGCGCGATGGCCGTCGGTGCGCCGGCACGGCCGGACCCCGGCCCGGCCCGTCGCCCGGACCCGTCGCTCATCCGGTCGCCCCATCGACGACGCGCGCGATCCATCGATCGGGCGCCTCGATCTCGCCGTCGCGCGGCAGGGTCTCCGGGCCCGTCCACAGCCGCGACAGCGCCTCCTGCCCGCGGCGCTCGGCGATGGCGCGGACGAACAGCTCGCCCTTGCGGTACTGCTCGAGCTTCAGGTCCATCCCGGTCAACCGGAGCATCGAGCGCTCGAACGGCGTCCGCTTGGTCCGACGTTCGTGGAACCGCTGACTGATCACGGCGACGTCGGGGACCAGGTCGCGTCCGACCTCGTCCATGACGTAGTCGCTGAAGCCCTCGAGCAGACTCATGACCGCCTGCGTCTCACGGAACAGGGCCTTCTGCTCCGGTCCCATCAGCCGCTCGAGCCAGTGCTCGCCGCCGGCCTCGCCGCGGATCGACCGACCCAGGCCCCGCATCGCCTCCCGGCCCAGCCCGCGGGCGTCCTTGCCGAACAGGCTGAGCTGGCGCTCGAGCCGGTCGGCCAGGTACGGCCGGAGCCATGGGTGCGCCTCGAACTCGAAGGCGTGGGTGGTCTCGTGCAAGGCGATCCAGGTCCGGAACGGTCCGAGCGGGACGCCCAGCGCCCGGGCCGTGCCGCGGATGTTCTCCTCGACGAACAGCAGGCGCCCCGGGGCGGCCTCGGTCGACAGCAGGGCGAGGTCGTACTGGCCGAGGACCCGCGTACCCATGAACCCGAGCAGGAACCCGAGCTGGCGGGTCGACACCCAGCGGTTGGCCAGGGCCATGGTCGCCTTGGCCAATCCCCCACCCGGCGGCATGACCTGGTCGAGCAGGTCGCGCTCGAGCTTCGACATGAGCGACGCGAAGGCGCCCGTGTTGGCGCGGACCCAGCCGGCCCGGTCAACGACGCTCGAGCGCTCGACGACACCCGGCAGCGGGCTGCCCAGGGCGGCGGTCAGGGCCGGCACGATCCTGGCCATCGCCTCGGCATAGGCCGGCTCGGCGGCCCGCAGCTCCGCCGGTTCGAGCGTGCCCGACGCGGCGCGCAGCCGTCCGATGGCGATCCGCTCCACCTCCGGCCAATCGACCAGGCCGCCCCGACGGGCCGACTGCTCGGCGCGTCGGCCGGCCACCGTCGCGGCGGCACCAAGCGCAGACCCGATGAGGAAGCCGGCCTGCCAGACCCGGTCGTCACGCCACGACGGGCGGGCACCGGAACGGCCGGAGCGACGGTCGGTCATCGGGCGGCCACCGCCAGGTCGACCTGCTCGACGTCGGGGAACGCCGAGCCGAACAGCCGGCTAGCGAGACCGTGGAAGGTCGCCGGGTCACCGGTCGTGAGTTGGACGTGGGTGGCCGTCGGGCCCGTGCCGACGTCGAGGCCGTTGATGCTCAGCAGCTCGGCCAGTGCGGAGGCGGTGGCGGTCGCCGAGTCGACGATGGCGACGTGTTCCCCGGCCAGCGCCGCGATGATCGATCGCAGCAGCGGGTAGTGGGTGCAGCCGAGCAGGAGCGTGTCGACGGTCGCCCCGGGCGGCCGCGGGAAGATCGATTCGCCGGCGGCGTCGCGCTGGCCGAGCAACGGGGCCAGCGCGTCGGCCACCGCCGCCTCGGCGATCGGACCGGACAGCTCGCCCGCCTCGACCAGCGGGACCAGCATCGGGGTCGCGTGCTCGTACACCTCGACCGCGGGGTTCTCATCCTTGATCGCGCCGAAGTAGGCGTGCGATCGGATCGTGGCCGGTGTGGCGATGACCCCGACTCGACGGTTGCGGGTGGCGAGAGCCGCGGCGGACGCCCCCGGTCGGATGACACCGAGGATCGGCAGGTCGTAGCGGCGCCGGAGCGCGCCGATGGCGACTGCGGTGGACGTGTTGCAGGCGACGACGATGGCCTTGACGTCGCGCTCCGCAAGGCGATCGAGCGATTGCTCGGAGAACGCCAGGACCTCCTCGTCCGACCGGACACCGTACGGGGCGCGGGCGTTGTCGCCGAGGTAGATGGTCGACTCGGCCGGTGAGCGACGGACGATCTCGCGCAGGACCGTCAGACCGCCCACGCCGGAGTCGAAGACCCCGATGGGACGCGGATCCGGCATCGCGACCTCAGGACCGCCCGGCCGCCGCGAAGACCTTGCCGGCGTCGAGCAGCTCGCCGGCCACCCGCATGAGGTCCTTGCTGATCGGCGCATCGGGGCTGGCCAGCACGAACGGCACGCCCTCGTTGTTCGACTGGACGACCAGCTTGCCATCCGACTGGACGCGGTGCTCCGGGACGCGTCCGAGGGCGCGTTCGAGGTCGGCCGGATCGATGCCGCCCGGCGAGTCGGCCCGGTTGATGAGGTAGCGCACCTTGGACGCCGGGTAGCCGATCGAGCGGAATGTGTCAGCGATGGCGACCGTGTTGTGGATCGTGGTCGAGTCATAGGTGACGATCTCGATGATGGAGTCGCTGGCGTCGAGGAACGCGAGGTTGATGTCGTTCAAGTAGCTCGACATGTCGATGACGATCGATTCGTAGACCCGGCGGAGCAGCGACAGCACCTTGTCGACGTCGCGCGGGGTCAACATCTCGGCCATCTCGATGCGCGGCGGGGCGAGCAGGATGTCGATTCCCGACGGGTCGCGCCACAGCACGTCGCCGAGGTCCGATTCGGAGATGCGGTCGGTCGGCAGGTCCAGGATCGACGGCGCGTCGGCCGGCACCTTGAGCAGCGAGCGCAGGTCGCCGAACTGGAGGCTGCCGTCGATCAGCACAGTCCGCTGCTCGAGCTGGCCGAGGGCGACGGCCAGGTTGAACGCGATGGTCGTCTTGCCGACGCCGCCCTTCGGCGCGAAGACGCTCATCACCCGGTTAGTGGCGAACAGTTGGAGCGACTCGAATTCCTTGCGGGCGTTGGCGATCCGGGTCATCAGGTCGAACCCGGAGAACGGCATCGACAGGACACCGTGGATGCCGATCGACAGGTCTGGCTCGACGGGGTTCTGGGGCACGGTCAGGACGATGACCGGCACACCGAGCTCAGCCTCGTGGATCTGCTCGACCAGCTTGAGGCCCTTGATCCGGCCCTGGAGCAACGCGTCGACGAGGACGATGTCCGGGCGGAGCTCCTTGATGCTGGCGATCGCTCGGGAGCCGTCGGTGAGGACGTCCAGCAGCTTGACCCGCGACTGGGCGTTCAGCAGGTCACGGATGTACTGCGCGACCTGTGGCACATCTTCGATGATGAGCAGGCGAGTCTGGTCACTCGGTGGTGGCATCTGGCCGACGATACCACGAGGCCCGGGGGCGGGACCCACCCGGTGGTCCCGGTCGAGCGATGGGCCGCCGGGACGGGGTCAGGGCTTGACGGCGAGCAGGATGGCGCGTTCGCTGCCGGGACCCAGCGGTCCCATGTCGTAGCCGCCGGCCATGACCTCCACGGTCAGCCCGGCATCCTCGGCGAACCCACGCAGCTCATCGGCGGACACCAGCCGCATGCGGTCGCGGCGGACCCAGCGCCGGGTCGGGCCGCCCTGGCCGCCCTCCTCGAAGATGGTCGTGAGGGTGATCGATGCGCTGGCCGCGTCGTGCTGGGCGGACCCCGCTTTGGTCACGATCGCGCCGGTCTCGGGATCGAGCCGCGGCCACTCGAGCATGATCCGGCCGTCGAACCGGGCAAGGTCGTCCGCGTCGGGTAGCCACACGTCGACGACCGCGAGGCCGCCCGGCGCGAGATGATCGGCGAGGGCGCGCAGTGCGGCGCGCTGGGCGGCGCGAGTCGGCAGCACGAGGAGCGAGTTGAGCGCGATGAAGGCGAGCCCGAACCGCCCGGCATCGGGCAGTCGGAGACCGATGATGTCGGCCTCGATCAGGGTCAGGCGGTCCTCGCCAGCGTTCCCGCGAGCCCTGGCGCGCGCCCGGTCGAGCATCGCCGGGTCGAGGTCGACACCGGTGACCAGGTGGCCGGCCTCCGCCATGGGGATGGCCAGGCGACCGGTCCCCACCGCGAGCTCCAGGATCGGCCCCTCCGCTCGGTCGGCCAGCGCGAGGTACAGGTCGAGGTCGCCGGGGTCGTCGGCGAGGTCGAGATCGTACAGGCGCGCCAACGCCGTCGCGCTGGCGGCGTCGGGTCGGTCGAACGGCGAGCTGTCGATGGTCATCGCACCCGGCGCACCTGCGTGCCGTCCCGGCGACGGACCGCCAGCGCGCTGATCGCCTCGAGGGCGCACCGGTTGGCGGCCATCGCGGTCGTCTCGGCCTGGTCGTAGGGTGGCGAGACCTCGACGATGTCCATGCCCGCGAGCTCGACCGCGCCGACGATCTGGCGGATAGCTCGCAGCACCTCGCGGGTCAGCATCCCGCCCGGCTCGGGCGTTCCAGTGCCGGGTGCCATCCCCGGGTCGATGACGTCGATGTCGATCGACAGGTAGATCGAATCGGGTCCATCGAGTGCTTCGGCGATGGCGTCGGCGATGACTGGCTCCGCGCCACGCTCCTCGATCTCGCGCATGAAGTGCCAGCGAAGACCCTGCTCCTGCATCCAGGCGAACGTCTCGGGTGGGGGCCAGTAGCCGCGCAGTCCGACCTGGACGAAGTTACGGCCCTTGACCGCGCCGGATTCGATCAACCGGCGCATCGGCGAGCCGTGGCTGGCGAGCACGCCCCAGGCGTCGTTGGCCGTGTCCGCGTGGGCATCGAAGTGGACGATGCCGATGCTCCCGGGACGGCGGACCTCGGCCACGGCGGTGGCCGAGGGCCAGGTGATCGAGTGATCCCCGCCAAGGATGATCGGGATGGCGCCGGTGGCGGCGACCTCCAGGACCTTGCGGTAGATCATCGCGTGCCCGCGCTCGATCCATGACGGGACGATGTTGGCGTCGCCCGCATCGACGACGGTCAGGATGTCGAACGGGCTGACGTCGAGCTGGAGCGAATGGATCGACCCCGACGTGTACTGCGCTTCCCGGATGGCGCGCGGGCCGAACCGGGCGCCCGGCCGGTGGGTGACGGCGTCATCGAACGGCGCACCGATGATCGCGACGTCGACGGCGCGCCGTCGGAGCTCCGCCGTGTCCGTGATCCAGGGCAGGTTCATGAAGGTCGCCGGCCCGACATAGGTCGGCAGGTCGAAGTCGTCGAACGTCTCGAAGTCGCCGTCCCAGCCGTTGTCGCGCGCGAAGTCGCGGCCAAGGTCGGGGTCGTGTGGGCGCTCAGCCACGGAGGTCCTCCGGAAGACGATCGCGGCGGTACGAGCCCGCGGCGGTCAAGTCCGTCTAGCTGGGGGCGCCGCCGGTTCGAAACCCGTCGTCCAGCGGGACGCGCCAGCACGGAGCGTACCACCCACAACGGTGGCGATCCCGGCGACGTTCACGGCGCGGCGCGGAACTCCTGCCAGGCGGCGCCGACCAGCTCGGTGTCGCGGAAGAGTTCGAGGGCGGTCTGGGCGA
The DNA here is from genome assembly GCA_038248915.1 of Candidatus Limnocylindrales bacterium. Taxonomy (GTDB): domain Bacteria; phylum Chloroflexota; class Limnocylindria; order Limnocylindrales; family CSP1-4; genus SPCO01. The sequence goes on from JBBRXB010000001.1 coordinate 198,687, forward strand.
CGAGGGCGGCCGCGAGGAGCGTGGTTTCGTCGGCCTGCGGCGAGATGGCGGCGTCGCGGAAGAGGATCGAATGGCCGGGCGTCCCCTCGGGGGCGATGGCGAGGTCGGGGTGGATCGTCGGGCAGATCCAGCTGACGTTGGCCATGTCGGTCGATCCGGCATTGAGGTCATCGCCCTGATCCTCGATGCCGTAGGCCGCCATGTTGGCGCGGAAGCGTTCGGCCAGGACTGTGTTGTTGCGCATGGTCCGGGCCAGCCCGGAGAAGGTGACCTCGACGGTCGTGTCGGTCGCCAGGGCTGCCGCCTGACACAGGTCGCGGAACCGGTCGCGCATGACCGCGTAGTCGGCCTCGTCGTCGCTCCGGACCATGAACCGGGCCGCGGCGCGGTCCGGGATGATGTTGGCGGCCGTGCCGCCGTCGCGGATGATCCCGTGGACGCGGGCCGTCGGGCGGAGCTGCTGGCGCCACAGCCCAACCGAAGCGAACAGCACGATCAGCGCATCGAGCGCATTCTTGCCGAGCCACGGATCGGCCGATGCGTGGGACTGGAGCCCGGTGTACACGACCTCGACGTCCTCGGACGCCAGCGGGTGGCTCTCGACGTGCGAGCGGTCACATGGGTGATACAGCAAGGCGGCGTCGAGCCCGTCGAACAGGCCGTCGTCGATCATGATCTGCTTGCCACTCCCCCGTTCCTCGGCCGGGCTGCCGAGGAACACGATCTCGCCGGGCAGCTCGTCGGCGATGGCCGCCAGGGCGATCGCGGCACCAACCCCGGAGGCGGCCATCGTGTTGTGGCCGCAGCCGTGTCCGAGACCGGGCAATGCGTCGTACTCGGCCAGGATCCCGATCCGTGGACCGTCGCCGCCATGACCACCGCGGCGCGTCGCGCGGATGGCGGTCGGCAGGCTGCCGGCGGGATGCTCGACCTGGTAGCCGTGGCGGGCCAGGACCTCCGCGATCCAGGTGGCGGCGTGGTGCTCCTCGAACGCGGGTTCGGGGTCGGCGTGGATGCGGTGGGACAGCTCCAGGATCTCGTCTCGGGCGACCTCGATGGCCTCCGCCAGGCGGAGCTTGTCGTCGACATGCGGCGCGGCGGGGGTGGCGGTCAACGTGGTCACGCGGTCTCCTGAATGGTGGTGGGGTGTCCCCGCTCGCACCAGCCTAGCGGACGCGTGTGATCGCGGGCTCAGCGTTCGGCTGACAGGACACCTTCTGCGACGACGACCATCGCGATGATGAACAGGGCGATCGGCAGCTCGAGCAGGCCCTGGATGCGCAGCACGACGAGGACGGTCACCACGATGCCGACCCAGGCAGCGCGCCGGATCGCCCGCGTCCAATCGCCGCGGTACGCGATCTGGCGATGCCGGCCGAAGACCGTCAGCCATGCCAACGGGACGATCGTGAGCGCGACCGCCAGACCCATGAGCGCGGCACCGACGAACCCGGCGCTGGGCTCGGCGATCGGATCTCGCGTGGTGATGACCAGGCCGACGAGGACCCACACGACCGCGGCGGCCGCGAAGAAGGCGAGGTTCGCGGTCCGATCGCGCGCTTCCATGAGCATCGAGTCTAGGGCGTCGGGCCCGTCGGCCGTGGCCCACGGCCGGATGAGGCGCGCGATGTGGTCCATGACCGATGGGGACTCCAGCGACTCGCCTGGTCGATCCGGCAAGGGCGGCGAACGATGGACGTCCGCCCGGTCCGCGTCGAGTCGGGTGAATGCCCTATCCGGTGGCCGCGGTCAGCGGACGGCACTCGCGGGGCAGATGTCACGGAACGCGCAGTAGCTGCACGCGAGATAGGCGGGCTTGGGCGTGTAGTCGCGGGCGCGCATCCCGGCAGCCGCCTGCGCGATCCTCTCCTTGGCCTTGGCCAGGCGCCTGGGGTCCACCGCGACCTCCCCGACGAGCCCCGATTCGAGGAAGTGGAGCGCCACGGCATCCGGCAGCCGGCCGGTCATCGCCTCGTAGCCCATCGCGTAGATCTGGAGCTGGAGCGATTCCCGCGCACGCTGGCGGGCCTTGACCGGATCGCGAACGTCCGAGGATTTGTAGTCGGTGATGACGACCCGCTCCGGTCCGAGGATACCGAGCGTCGGCGAGACGACATCCGCCGTCGGAGCCGCGGTCGTGGTCCCGGGCGGTGCCGTCGTCGTCGGATCGAGTGGCACCACATCCACCCGATCCCATCGGCCTCGGACCCGGTCGCCACCGAGGGTGAAGCTGAACTCCCGTTCGACATAGGTCGGGATGATGGCATCCGGCTCCAGTTGCACCAACCGGAACCGACGGAGTGCCGCGCGACCGGCGGTCAGCCGTGCCTCCTCGTGATCGCGACTCATGAACCCCTCGTTGGACCAGGCCGAATCAAACACCTCGTCGAGCTCCGCCTCGCTCATCACGTGGCCCTTGGCATGCCGGTGATGGAACAGCTGGACGGCCTTGTGCAGGGCCGCCCCATAGACGATCGCGTGGTGTGGGGCGAGCGGGACGCGGAGCACGTGAGCGTATTTGTATTTGAGCGGACAGGTCAGGTAGTCATCGACCTGGTAGAAGCTGAGCGAGAGCGGCTCGGTGATCGGACCCTCGGCCGCCGGTCGGGCGGGGGTCGACGCCTCGAACGTCGCGAGGCGTTCCAGCGGCGTGCTCGTCTTCGCCCCCGCACCCGGAACACCGGCGACGACCGGCAGATCCAGGGCTTCGAGGACGAACGGCGAGACCCGCCGGGCCCGGGCGCCGCCATAGTCCGCCGCGTGTGACAGGATCAGCTCGTCGCGCGCCCGAGTCATCGCCACGTAGCACAGCCGCCGCTCCTCGGCGAGCGCCATCTCGGGCGTCGGCGGCTCACCACGACCGAGGCCGGTCGGCAGGGCCAGCGCCTCGCCCCGACCGCTCGACGGGAACCGGCCCGCGACCATCCCGGGCAGGAAGACGACCGGGAACTCCAGGCCCTTGGCCTTGTGGATGGTCAAGACCGCGACCGCGTCTCCATCGGGGTCCAGCTCGGCAGTGGCAGGGTCGTCGCCCGCTTCGATGAGCGTGGCCAGGTGCGGCGCCACGAAGACGGCGCGGTCGTCGGCGAGTAGCGCCGACTGCGAGCGGACGATCTCGAAGAACCGGGCGATGTTCTGGAGCTGTTCCGCGGCGGTCGGCGTGTCCGTATCGACCAGCCCGGCGAGCAGACCGCTCGCGCGCAGGAACCGATACAGCAGCTCGCCCGCCGGTTGCTCGTGGGCCGCCTCCGCGTACAGGCGCAAGTCTGCGACGAGCTTGTGGACGGTCGCTCGCGTCTCCGGCCCGACGCGCACGATCCCGGGCTGCCGATCGAGCTCGTCCAGGACGGCCCAGATCGAGCGGTTCCGTCGGCGGGCCATGGTCACGATCGCGGTCAGGTCCTCGCCGCCGAGCCGATAGACATCCGAAGCCGCGAGCGCGTACAGGTCGACGCTCGAATCGAGGTCCGCGACGACACGCAGGAACGCGAGCAGGAGGCGCACCTCCGGTCGAGCATAGAGCCCGGACGTTCCGGAGAACCGCCACGGGATGCCGGCCATGTTCAGGGCGCGCAGGATCGGGTCTGCGTGACCGTTGGCCCGGACCAGGATCGCGTGGTCGCGTGGCGCCGCCCCGCCCGCCATCCGCCGGCCGATCTCCGCGGCGATCCAGTCGGCTTCCTCGGCGCCCGAGGCGAAGACCTCCAGGCGGACCGGTCGCGCGACTGGCGAGACGCGCTGCGGCCGGAGCCGCTTGACGATCCCGGTCCGGACTTCGAGGCGGTCGGGGTCGTTGAACCGGATGAGCCGGTAGGCGGCGTCGAGCACCGGCGCGAGCGACCGGTAGTTTCGACGCAGGACGACGGTCCGTGCCCCGAGGTACCGATCCTGGAACGCCAGGATGTTGTCCACCGCCGCACCCCGGAACGCGTAGATCGCCTGGTCGTCATCGCCGACGACCGTCACGTTGCGATGGCTCTCGGCGAGCGCCGCGGCAAGCTCTGCCTGCGCCCGGTTGGTGTCCTGGAACTCGTCCACGAGGATGTATCGGAACCGGCCGGCGATGGCGGTCCGCGCTGCGGCCGAGGTCCGGACGAGCCGGAGCGCGAGCGCGACCTGGTCGCCGAAATCGATGCAGCCGTTGGCGGCCATGAGCGACTGGTACGTGGCGTATGCCCGCGCCAGTTCGGCCTGGCGTCGCGCTTCCTCGGCGACCGCCGCGGCCGCCTCGATCGCGGCCGGGTCCAGGCCGGCGGCCTCAGCGACCCCGGCCGCCTCCGCTGCGACCCGGTCCGCGTACGCGAGGTAGTCCGCCGGCGCGATGTCTTCGTCCTTGCAGCGGCTGAACAGTGTGGCCAGAGCAGCCAGGAAGCGCGTCGGGTCGCCGAGCGGCCGGTATAGGTCCAGCTCGAACTCGAACAGGTGCTCGCGCAGGAAGATGACGACCTCCGCACGGGTCAGGACGCGCAGGTCGGTCGGCAGCCCGAGCTCGAGCGCGAAATCGCGGATGATCCGATCGCCGAAGGCGTGGAACGTGGAGATCGCCGTGTCCGTGTAGCCGTACGGGACGAGCTGGTCGACCCGGATCGCCATCTCCTCCGCGGCTTTGTCCGTGAACGTCAGGGCGAGGATCTCAGAGGGCTTCGCCCGCCGCGTGGCGATGAGCCACGCGATCCGCCGGGTGATGACCTGCGTCTTGCCGGTCCCCGCCCCGGCCACCACGAGCAGCGGGCCAGTGCCGTGGGTGACCGCCCGGAGCTGGTCCGGGTTCAGGCCGCCGAGCAACGCCTCCAGACCGGCAGGTACGGCTTCGCCGACGGTCGGCGCCATGACCGGCACGAGCTCGCTCCAGGCCGGCAGCTGGTCCAGCGGGGACGGTTCGCGGCGGCGCGTGCGGGTGCGCATCACGCCGGTGGATGGGGTCGCGGTCGAGGTCGTGGGGGCCATGACGGGAGCATCGCGGGCCGTCGTGACAGCTAGCCTGTCAGGCCATCGCCTGGCTGATGGCGGCCGCTTCTTCGTCCGACAATGCGGCATCGCCACGGCCGGCCTTGATCCCCTTGGCATACACCCGGGTCCCGGACCGAGCGTGGAGGCTCGACAGGACCCAGCCGTCGCCCCGCGCATCGAGCAGGGCCAGGGCGAAGCTCTGGTTGCCGCCGGTCTCCTCGAACGGGTTGAAGCGGACCAGCCCGACGCGCTGGAAGGACCGCTTCTGGGCACCCTCGAGGACGGCCGTCCGCGCGGCGATCTCGTCAAGCTCGCGCGCGACCGCGAAGACCTTGTCGAGATGCGCGTCGAGGACGGCTTCGAGGTCGTGACCGCCGGCGCCACGGGTCAGACCGGCCAGCCGGGCTTCGATCCGGCGCGTCCGCCGGGCGACGAGGACGACGACGATGAGGAGCACGACGACGGCGATCGACAGACCGAAGAGGAGCGCGCCGAGGTACGGCTGGACGAGCGCGTTGAGGTCGATCCGGGGATCCTCCGTTGGGCGGGGCCGAGTCTAGCAGGGCCTTCTCATCGCGGGCTTGTCGGACGGGATGCTATCCTCTGCCGTCGGCAGTCCGACCCGTCACCCGCGAGCGCCCGCGCCGGTGGCACGACCACATCCCTCGATGGAGGCCCTCACCAGATCATGGCCAAGCGAGCCCGCGGCAGCACGTCCCGACCCGGACAGCGCCCACCCCTCCAGCGCCAGCCGGCACGACCCGCGGCCCGACCCGTCGTCATGACCACCCCGGTGGTCCGCCCGGATACGCTGACCGACGAGGAGGAGGCCAGAGCCGCCCAGCTCGAGGCGGCCATCGTCGCGGAGGAGCGCCAGGCCGAGGCGACCACCACTCGCCGGATTCGCCCGACGCGGACCGAGGAGGCCACGCCGCGGTCGTCCAACCTCGAGGTCTCGGCGGCCGAGGAATACGCCTACGTGGCCCGCGACGTCCGGCGCATCGCGATCGTCGGCGGCTCGCTGCTCGGTATCCTGCTCCTGCTCTGGCTCATCGCCCACCTCGCGGGGATCGGCGCCTCCTAGGTAGGCCTCGCGCGGGATCCGGCCGCGGCTCGTCGCCGCGCTACCATCGTCCGATGCCATCCCCGCGGCGCCCGACCGGTGCCCGACCCGAAGCGCTCTTCCAACCACCGCCCGAACGCCAGCCGCTCGCGGCGCGGATGCGCCCGCGCGACCTCGGGGAGTTCATCGGGCAGACGCACCTTGTCGGTGAGCGCGGCCCACTCCGGCGGAGCCTCGCCCGCGGACATCTCTCGTCGCTCCTGTTGTGGGGCCCGCCCGGAACCGGCAAGACGAGTCTCGCGCGGCTTCTGGCCGGCGAGGTCGGTGCCCATTTCACCTCGCTCTCCGCAGTCATGTCCGGGGTCGCCGACGTGCGCGCCACGATCGCCGAGGCACAGGACCGGCTGAACCTGCACGGCACCCGGAGCGTGCTGTTCCTCGACGAGATCCATCGCTTCAACAAGGCCCAGCAGGATGCGCTGCTGCCCCATGTCGAGGACGGCACGGTGACCCTCATCGGAGCGACCACGGAGAACCCGTACTTCGAGGTCAACAGCGCCCTCCTGTCGCGGATGCGGGTGTGGCGCCTGGAGCCGCTGACCGAGGAAGAGGTCGGCACGGTGGTGCGGCGCGCCCTGGCCGACGAAGAGCGCGGGCTGGCCGGCGCGCTGGGACCGAAGGGTGGCGTGGCGTTGACCGACGAGGCCTTCGATCACCTCGTGTCGCTGGCTGGCGGCGACGCCCGGTCCGCCCTCAACGTGCTCGAAAGCGCGACCGCCCTGGCCGAGGACGAGGGCGTCCACGACACGGAGGGCCGGGTCAGCCCGCGCCTCGAGGACGTCGAGGTCGCGGCCCAGCAGCGCGTGCTGGCCTATGACCGGGCCGGCGACGGCCATTACGACACGGTCTCGGCGTTCATCAAGAGCCTGCGCGGCAACGACCCGGACGCGGCGCTGTACTGGCTGGCGTCCATGATCGCGGCCGGCGAGGACCCGAAGTTCATCGCGCGCCGGCTCATCATCAGCGCGTCGGAGGATGTCGGGAACGCCGACCCGAGGGCCCTCCAGGTGGCCGTTGCCGCTGCCCAGGCGCTCGACTGGATCGGACTGCCGGAGGCGCAGTACGCCCTCGCGCAGGCGACCATCTTCGTCGCAGTGTCGCCGAAATCGGACTCGGTCGGGCGGGCCTACGGCGCCGCGATCGCCGACGTCATGACCCTCGGCTCATTGTCGGTCCCCAGCCACCTCCGGAATGCGGCCGACCACCGCATGAAGCAGCACGGGATCGGCGTGGGCTACAAGTTCCCGCACGACTTCGAAGGCGACGACATCGAGCAGCAGTACCTGCCCGACGAGCTCAAGGGGCGGCGCTACTACGTCCCCAACGACCAGGGCCACGAGGTGACGACCGCCGCGCGGATGACCGCACGCGCGGAGGAGCGACAGGGGAAGCCGCGCAGGAAGCAGCGGGTCGACCAGCCGACGGGGTCGATGTCCGACGCCCTCAAGCCGCGCGAGGTCAACCGGAAGAAGCTCGCCGAGACCCAGAAGCGCGACGCCTCAGACTGACCGGCCACCATGTCCACGCCGTCGCCCACGCGGTTGCGATCCTTCGTCCGCCGCCACACCAGCCTCCAGCCGATTGCCGATGCGCCGGGCATCCGGCTGCACGTCGCGGACGACGTCATGACGGTCATGAAGCTGGCCGGCGATGAGCTGGGCCAGGTCGACCCTCCCCTGCCCTTCTGGGCGTTCGCCTGGGCGGGCGGCCTGGCCGTCGCGCGCTTCCTCCTCGACCACCCCGACGAGGTCGCCGGACGGCACGTCGTGGACATCGCCGCGGGCTCCGGACTGTGCGCGATCGTGGCCCTTCAGGCGGGCGCCGCTTCGGTCGACGCGGTTGACGTCGACCCACTCTCCGGGGCGGCCATCGCGCTCAACGCCCGGGCCAACCGGGTCCGGATCGGGTTCAGCCGGAGCGACCTGCTGGACGAGCCGCCGCCGGCCTGCGACGTGATCCTCGCCGGCGACGTCTGTTACGAGGAGACGATGGCCGCCAGGATGCTGGACTGGCTCCGCGTCGCGGCCGACAGCGGCATCCGGGTCCTCATCGGCGACCCGGGCCGCGCGTACCTCCCCGCCGGTCTGGAGCGGCTCGCGACCTATCGGGTCACGACGAGCCGCGAGCTCGAGGACGCCGAAGTCAAACCGGCCGCCGTCTGGACGTTCCCGGCGCGCGGTCAGTAGGTCGCGGTCTCGACCACGTCGACGACGCGGGCTCGCGGCGCGCCCGCGAGTGCGGCCTGCGCCGGTGGCGTCTGCCACATCGCCTCAAGGGCGAGCTTGAATGCCTCGGCCTCGGCTCGCGTGTCGAATTCCAGGTCGACCGCGATGAAGTTGGGATCGTCGATCGGGCGGAAGACCTGGTAGCGGCGAACCCCGGACCCTGCGCGGTCCACCGGATCACGATCGAACGCGGTCTTCCATGCCTCGAAATCGCGAACCGGATGTTCGATCTGCACGACAGGCACGGGGACCTCCTCAGCTGACGAACAATGATTACAGTGTCACTGCATCAATGTGGTGATACTGTAGGCACATGCCACCGACTGTCAAGCCCCGACCCGAGCGTGATTTCCCCCGGCGGCGCGAACGCGCGCGGGCCACCCGCCTGCGCGTTCTCGACGCCGCCCGCGACCTGTTCATCGCGCGCGGCTACGTCGCGACCACCATCGATGCGATCGCCCAGCGGGCCGACGTCTCGCCCGAGACGGTCTACGCCATATTCGGCACCAAGCGGGCCATCCTGGCCAAGCTCGTCGACATCTCGATCGCCGGCGAGGAGGACCCGGCCCCGGTCCTCGACCAGGCGCGGGTCCAGGCCCTCCGGGACGCCCCCGACCCAAGGACCAGGCTGCGGCTGCTGGCGGCCCTCGGGCGCTCGATCCTCGAACGACGCTCAGCCGTTGATGCGGTCGTGACCGGCGCCGCGTCCGCCGATCCGGAGATCGCCGCCCTGCGCGACCGAGGCAAGGCGGAGCGGTTCGCCGGTCAGCGTGAGCTGCTCAGGATCGTCATCGGCACGGACCGCCTGCCCGGCGGGATGGACCTCGACAGCGGTGCGGCGATCCTCTACGCGATCGGTAGTCCTGAGACCTGGACCCTGCTGGTGGTCGATCGCGGCTGGAGCGCGCAACGGTTCGAGACCTGGTACGCCGAGACGCTGGAGCACCTGCTGCTCGAGCCATGACCGCCAAAGTGACGGTCAGCTCGTCAGTCCGCCCAGCGCCTGGCCGATGAGTTTCACGCCGATGACCACGCACAGGATCGACATGATCACCGCGTTGTTCTGACCCATCCAGGCCTTCATCCGGTCGAGCAGCGCGCCGGCGCGGTCGCCGAGCGCGAAAAAGATGACGACCGGCGTCGCCACCCCGATCGTGGCGATGATCGCGAACACGGCATAGGCGATCGCCTGGTCGCTCGTGGCGATCCCGGTCTGGGCGATCGTTGCCGCGGCGCCGACGGCCAGGAGCAGGTTCTTCGGATTGAGGGCCGATAGCAGCACCCCGGCCCCGAGCGCCTTGCCCGGCGTGAACCCATCGATCGCGCCCATCCACTTCGGCATCGGCGCTTCCGCTCCATCGTGCGGACGGCTCCCGAATTGGCGGGCCGCGACGAGCAACAGGAGCACTCCGAGCACGAGCTCGAGCACGAGGACCCAGGTCGCCGGCTTGCCGTCGGAGGTCGCCCCGGCGCCGCCCGCGATGCCGATCACGAGGATGCCGATGATCGCCAGCCCGATGAGCCAGCCAAGCACGAACGCCGGCCCGTTGGCCCGCGCCTGTCGCGTGACCAGCATGAGGATGACCGCGATGATCGGCACCGGGCTGATGGCAACGCCGACCGCGAGCGGCAGGATCTGACCGATCGCCTCACCCATTGGGACACCCCTCACCAGCGAGCCCGCGATACGCGCCCGGACGACCATCATATCGAACAGCGACGGGCGCCGGACGTGCTTCTGGCGCCCCGTCGTTTGACGGAATCGCTCCGCGGCCCGATGGTGGGGTGGCAATCGCCGGCGCCGGACCCGCAACTCGTCGGTCCGCAGCGCGCGATGGATCGGATCCCACTCCATGGCTCGAACGTCCTTCTCTGCGCCTGAGGCGCACATCGTCGTCAGCACGGACGGCTATTTCGATGTCTACCCGACATCCGCCCGGACCAACGGCGACAAGCCCGTCTACCGCGGCGCCGTCGCCGAGCTGGGACAAGGCATGCGCGGCCTCGACGACCGCCTCGGCGTCCGGCCGGACTCCACCGCCCTTGCCGAGGCGGTGACGGCCTGGGCCGCCGTCCACGGCGCCGAGGCGCTCGAGGGCACACTCGGTCGCGGGCGTGACGGCAACGAGTCGGCGGCGTGAAGCGACGCAAGGTCACCTACCCGGTCGCCCGCACGCATACCAAGGGCGCACCGAAGGCGGGCGCCGGCCCTGAGGTCGCGGTCGTCCGCCCCAACCTCGTCTCGATCGATCTGACGGCTGGCCTGGGACGCCAGAACCTGAAGGTCGGCGGCCGGGTCCGGATCAGCGGCACCGGCCTGTACAGCGGCGAAGAAGCCACCATCGAGCGGCTCGTGGCCGGGGTCATCCCGGCGGCGACCGTGCGGACCGACGGCGGCGGCACCCGCCGCGTGCGGACCATCGACCTCGATCCGATCGGCCCGAGCCACTGACGGCGTCCGCGTGGACGACGATGGCGGGCGTGACTGACCTGGACCCGGCACGGGACGCCGAACCAACCGCGAACACCGGCACGGACCTCGAAGCCGGCGCGGACGGGTTCGCCGCACTCGAACTCGATGCGCGCCTGCTGCGCACGATCGCCGCCCTCGGCTACGAGGAGCCGACGCCGATCCAGCGCGAAGCCATCCCACCGCTGCTCGCCGGCCGCGACCTGCTGGCCGAGGCACCGACCGGGACCGGCAAGACGGCTGCGTTCGCCCTGCCGATGCTCCAGCGCATCCCCATCGGCGCCGCCGGCGACGGCAGCACCTCGGCGCTGGTCCTGGTCCCGACCCGCGAGCTGGCCATGCAGGTCGCCGAGGCGCTCGTGAAATACGGCCGCGAGATGGGCGCCCGCGTCCTGCCGGTGTACGGCGGCCAGCCGATCGGCCAGCAGCTGCGCGGGCTGCGCCGGGGAGTCGATGTCGTCGTGGCGACCCCGGGTCGCGCCGTCGACCACCTCAAGCGCGGCAGCCTGCGCCTCGACGACGTGAAGGTAGCGATCCTCGACGAGGCCGACGAGATGCTCGACATGGGCTTCGCCGAGGACCTCGAGGCGATCCTGTCGGCGACGCCGGAGACGCGCCAGACTGCGCTCTTCTCCGCCACGATCTCGCCGACCATCACCCGTATCGCCAGGCGCCACCTGCGCGACCCGGCCCGGATCAAGGTTCATGCCAAGAAGGCGACGGCCGATGGGGTCGCCCTCGTCCGCCAGGTCGCGTACGTCGTCCGCCGCAACGACAAACTTGCCGCGTTGTGCCGCATCCTCGATGTCGAGGACCCGACCTCGACCCTCGTGTTCGCCCGGACCCGTGGCGAGGTAGATGACCTGGCGGAGGCGCTCAGCGCGCGCGGCCACGATGCCGGAGCCCTCCACGGTGGCCTGACCCAGGAGGGCCGCGACCGGATCATGGGCCGCTTCCGGGATGGCTCACTGGACGTCCTGGTCGCCACCGATGTAGCCGCCCGTGGGCTTGACATCGAGCACGTCTCGCACGTCGTCAACTTCGACGTGCCATCCAATCCGGACGCATATGTCCATCGCATCGGCCGGACGGGCCGGGCCGGTCGCGAGGGCGTCGCCATCACGTTGGTCGAGCCGCGCGAGCACCGGCTGCTGCGCGACATCGAGAGCGCGACGCACACCAAGTTGGAGATCGCCCACCTGCCGACGGTCGCGGACCTGCGCGAGCGCCGGACCGAGATCCTGCGCGCCAATCTGCGCGAAGCCCTCCTATCCGACGACTACGACCGGTTCCGCGGCGTCGTGGAACCCTTGAGCGACGAGTTCGACCTGGTCGACATCGCGCTCGCCGCGGTCAGCCTCATCGAGGGCGCGACCGTCGGGGTCGCCGACGAGGTCGAGCTGTCCTCGCCGCCGCTCGTCACCGTACCGCCCCCGCGAACGGGACGCCCATTGCCGGGGCCGGCGCGTGGCCGGCCCGGACCGGGCGGTCCCCCACCCCGGCCACGCGGTCCGGCCCGCCCAGCCGATCGCGGTGGACCGGACGGCCAATGGATCCGGCTGTTCGTGGGCGGCGGGCGCCGCGCCGGCCTGCGCCCGGGCGACCTCGTCGGTGCCATCACGAACGAAGCCCACGTGCCGGGCAGCGTGATCGGGGCGATCCAGATCAACGAGGGGTTCTCCCTGGTGGACGTCTCCGAGAACGTCGCGGATCAGGTCGTCGATGCGCTCCAGGCGGCCACCATCCGCGGCCGGCGGCTGCAAGTCCGACGCGACGGCTAGGCCGGCGGACCACCATGCGAGCCGCCGACGTCATCGTCCTGTTCGACTACCTCTTCTGGTTGCGGGACCGCGTCCTCGCCGCCGCCGCTGCCCTGCCAGTCGAGACGTTCACCTCGTCCGAGACCGTCACGACGCGGGACCTGCGCTCGACCCTGGTCCACGAGCTCGACGTCGAGTCGAGCTGGCGAGCCCGCCTCCAGGGCACATCGACGGCACCCGGCGAGCCCGAGACCGAGCTCGATCCGACCGATTACCAGACAGTCGATTCCCTGGCTGCCCGGTGGCGACAGGACGAGATCGAGACGCGCTGCTGGCTGGCCGAACTGACCGACGTGCAACTGGCGGCCGACAGCGATGTCGAGGGCCTGGTCGGCTACCCGTTGTGGGGCTACCTCACGCACGTCGCGTGCATGGCGTTCAGGAGTGTACCGACGCTGCCGTCCTGCTGACGAGAGCCGGCTGCTCCCCCGGCGAACTCGGCTTCCTCGACTGCCTCGACTTCCTCAAGACGCGGCTGCGTCGCGACGCCTGATGGGAGCCAACTTCCGGCGGTGACCGTTGCGCCGGCCGCGCCCCGTTCGTCAACGGCTGTGTGTCGAGTCCGCCCAGCCGAGGCCCTATGACCGCCGCCATCACTGCCGCCCGGACCCAGGTCGAGCGCGTCTTCCCGCGCGGCGCGATCATCCTGTCCGTCCTGGCCTTCACGTTCTTCGTCATGGGCATCATCCGCAACCGGGTCTTCGCCAACACCTATGGCGCCGGCGCCGAGCTCGACGCCTACAACGCGGCGTTCCGGATCCCGGAGGTCGCCCTCGACGTCCTGGTGGCGGCCGGCGTGACCGCCCCATTCGTCCCGATCTTCAGCCGCCTGCGGCACGACGACGCCGACGATGCCGCCGCCAACGAGTTCGGGCGAACCGTGCTGACCGCCGCGGTGGGCGTGATGGCGATCGCCAGCGTCCTGATCTTCATCGGGGCCCCGTGGCTGGCCACCGTCATCGGCGAAACGTTCGAAGCCTCGACGCGTGACCTGTATATCCAGCTCGTCCGGATCAACTGTCTGGCGCAGCTGATGTTCGCCGCCGGGCTGGTCCTCGGCGAGGTGCTCGTGGCCAACCGCCGGTTCCTGTTCTATGCGCTGGCACCCATCTTCTACACGGGCGGCATCATCGTCTTCACCGTGTCGTTCAGTGACCGATTCGGAGTCGCGGCGACAGCCTGGGGTGCCGTCGCCGGCGCGGCGGCGCTGTTCGGCGTCCGAGCCGTCGGCACGACCCGGACGTCGTTCCGCATCCGGCCCGCGTTCGCCGTCCGGACGGCCGCCTTTCGCGAGTTCGTCCGCCTGATGGTGCCCCGCATGTTCTCGGTCGCCATCGAGCCGTTGACGATCACGTACTTCACGATCGTCGCGGCCGGACTCGGCGTCGGCGCCGTTTCATCGCTCAACTACGGGCTCGACTACCAGGTCCTGCCGGTCAGCCTCATCGGGGTCGCCTTCTCGCTGGCCGTCTTCCCGGTCATGTCGACCGCGTTCGCCGATGGCGACGGCCGGACGTTCCGCACCGTTCTCGGGCGGAACATCGCGACGATCGCGCTGCTGACAACGATGGCGGCGATCGGGATCTACGTCCTGGCCGGCGTGCTGGTCTCGGTCCTGCTCGGTGGCGGACGATTCGACGCCGAGGCGGTGACGCGGACCACCGCGATCGTGGCCGCGTTCGCGCTGTCGATCCCGTTCGACGCGCTGGCCTATCCGCTGTCGCGCGGTCTGTACGCGACGCACGACACGATCCGCCAGGTGATCGCCTCGTTCGTCGGGCTCGGGGTGGTCGTCGTCGCGACGACCGTCCTGGTGCCGCCGTTCGGGCTCCTCGCCATCCCGTTCGGCTACGCGGCCGGGATGATCGCCAAGGATATCCTGCTGGCGATCTTCCTGGCGGCCCGCGTCCGGGGCGTCGGGGTCAGTGGACCGGCTTGACGACCACGGTCGGGACGACTGCGATGTACAACCCGTCGCGGTCCGCGTAGGTGCCCTCCGGCCGCTTCCACTTCAGATAGTTGCGGATCATCTCAGCGTTGTTCTGGAACGTGCCCGGCGGGTCGGACGGGCCCCAGATGCTCGAGACATCCGGATACCACGGGTCAAGGATGTAGGTCCCGCGGATGGTCACATCGGTGAAGATGGCCGGGTCGGCGTCGGCCCGGAAGCCGGTCATGACCCAGGTGTGTGCGCCGCGCCAGGCCAGCAGGAGGACCGGCGAACCGGTCTTCTCGATCGCCTTGGCCGCGCTCCGCAGCGCCCCCTGGCGTGTCTTGTACGCCCGGACTTCGTAACCCTTCATCCCATACGTGTCCAGCGCCAGCGCCATGGCCGACGGTCCCCAGTCCCCGTTGTGGCTGTCGCTGTAGCTCTCCCACTCCCGAACGCGGCCCTGGAGCTCGCGCTGGAACGCGTGGCTGATGTCGCCCTTGTGGTGGATGGCGAGGACCATCTGGACACCCGCCGATGCGCACCACGTGTCCTTGAGCTCGTGGGCGAACACGGCGTCGTGGTTCTTGACGATGTCGACATCGACCGCCTTGCGCGGCGGCAGCGGCACGGGCGTGGCGCTGGCTGGCGCGACCGGGCTGCCGGTGGGGGCGGCCGTCGTCGGCACCGTCGGTGTCGGACTCGGATCGCCGATCGGCGAGAGTGACGCCCCGTCGTCGCCGACATCGCCTGGATCGTCCGACGCGAGGACCGTCACCGGAGCGGACCGATCCGGGACCGGCCCGGCCAGGATCCGGTCGACCTTGGCCACCGCCCGCTCGAACAGGTGGCCGGCCCCCAGCGTATCGGTCGAGATGGCCGCGACGCCCACGATGACAACCGCGAGACCCAGGGCGACGACGGCCAGGAGGCGGCGGGAGCGGCGGCGGCGCGGAACGTTGGTCATCGGGCTGGTTCTCGTGCGGGTGACGCAGCTGTGGACGCCCGGCGGCCGGGTCGTGCGACGGCGCCACGGTACCCGACGGCCCCGATGTGGGCGCTGGACGGCCCTGCTGCGCATCTGGGTGGCGCTCGCTCAGGGTGGTGGCCGTTGGGGGCGCCGCGGTTCGAATCGCGAGCTCGACCGATGATCGGCCCGGCCCGGTGACGGCGACGAACGCGACGGCCGCCACCAGACCGCCGGCCAGGAGAGCCGCCTGGCCACGCGACCGGATACCTTCGTCCGACCATCTCGAGGCCGGGACCAGCGACTCGACCGCCCCTTCGAGCGGGACCGCGACGACCGTCGTGTCGGCATCCGCATCCGTGGCGCTGGTTGCAGCGGCCGCGACCACGTCATCGGCCAGGGTGTCCGGTGGGGCTGCCCGGCTGGCGGGCAGCGCTCCCGCGGCGTCGGTGGCGGCCACGGCCGGTATCCCGATGAGCATCTCGAACAGCAGGCTCCGAGCGCCCAGACGTCCGAGCGCGGTGAGGCCTCAGCGCGACGATCTCACCGGTCCGCTCGTCGCGAGCGCGGCAGACGGTGGCCATCCCGCCCGTCGCTTCCCGGTCGAGCGGGCGGTACCGGCCGCCGATCAGTG
Organism: Candidatus Limnocylindrales bacterium; assembly: GCA_038248915.1. Taxonomy (GTDB): domain Bacteria; phylum Chloroflexota; class Limnocylindria; order Limnocylindrales; family CSP1-4; genus SPCO01. Next base: position 214,806 of record JBBRXB010000001.1, read on the forward strand.
CGTCGTCCATCAGGCCAGTGAACGACACGCCCCGGGAACGGTCGGTCAACACGCCATCCGCTCGGCTTGGAGCGACCTCCCAGCCGACCGCCCCGACGATGACCGGGCGGGCCATGTGTCAGCATAGGTGGGCGCCGGCGACCACTCGGCGCCCGACGTCCGACCCCCGACCAGCCATCCCCGGAGGTGCCCCGTGGACCGCTTTGAGCCCAACCTTCGCATCCCCGGCCCGACCGCCTTGCCGCCGACCGTCCGTGAGGCTGGCGCACGCCAGATGATCAATCACCGGGGCCCGGAATTCGCCGCGATGCTCGCGCGGATCCTGGACGGGATGAAGCCCTACTTCGGGACGACGAGCGACGTGGCGATGATCACGACCGCCGGGACCGGTGGGCTGGAGGCAGCGGTCGTCAACACGCTCTCGCCCGGTGACCACGTGCTGGGCGTATCGATCGGCTCGTTCGGCGACCGGTTCGTGAAGATCGCCCGGACATACGGCGCCGAGGTGACCAAGATCGAGGTCGAATGGGGCCGGGCCGCGGACACGGCCACCCTCCGCGCCGAGCTGGAAGGTGCGCCCGGCTACAAGGCGGTCCTGCTGACTCACAACGAGACCTCGACCGGGGTGATGAACCCCATCCCTGAGCTCGCGGGGGTTGTCCGCGAAGTCGCCCCGGACGCGCTCATCCTGGTCGACAGCGTGTCCGGCCTGGGGGCCGTGCCGTTCGAGATGGACGCCTGGGGCGTGGACGTGGTCGTGACCGGCTCGCAGAAGGCCTGGATGTCGGCGCCGGGTCTGGCCATGATCGCCGCATCCGAGCGGGCCTGGGCTGCGATGGAGACCGCCACCATGCCGCGGGTCTACCTGGACCTGCGCGTGCATCGCGAGAGCCACGCCGCCGGGCAGACGCCATGGACGCCGGCCATCGCGGTCGTCTACCAGGTCGACGAGGGGATCCGGCTGATGGCCGCCGAGGGCGCCGACCACATCTTCGCCCGCCACGAGGCCTGCGCCGCGGCCGCACGGGCCGGCCTCCAGGCGCTCGGGTTCAAGCTGTTCGCCGACCCGCGCCATGCCTCGAAGACGGTCACCGCCGCGGTCGTCCCCGACGATCTCGACTGGAAGACGTTCAACGGCGAGCTCAAGCGGCGTGGCGTTGTCCTCGCCGGTGGCCAGGGCAAGCTGACCGGCAAGATCTTCCGGCTCGGCCACCTTGGCTCGGTGACGATCGAGGAGATGCTCGGCGCGATGAGCACGCTCGAGTTCGTGTCGATCGGTGCCGGGCGTCCGGTTCGCCCCGGGGCCGCCGTGGCCGCTGCGCAGGTGGCCGCACTCGAATCGTTCGGGGTCGCCGCGCCGTCGGCCGTCGGGGCCGGTGCATGAGAGTCCTGGTCGCGGAGGCCGTCGCCGCTGAGGGCGTCGATCTCCTGCGGGCCCTCCACCAGGTCGACGAGCGACCGGGCCTGTCGCGTGCTGAGCTGTGCGCGATCCTGCCTGACTACGACGCCCTGATCGTGCGCAGCCAGGTCCAGGTCGACGCCGAGCTTATCGCCGCCGGCACGCGATTGGCGGTCATCGGCCGGGCTGGTGTCGGCGTCGACAATGTCGATCTCGAGGCCGCGACCCGGGCCGGCATCGTCGTCGTCAACGCGCCGACCGGCAACACGATCGCGGCCGCCGAGCACACGCTGGCGCTGCTATACGGCGTCGCCCGACGAATCGCCGCGGCCGATGCATCGGTCCGGCGCGGCGAATGGCAACGAGGCCGATTCACCGGGCTGGAGCTGCGTGGCCGGACGCTCGGCATCGTCGGAGTCGGCAAGATCGGGCAGGCCATCGCCGTCCGCGCCAGGGCGATGGAGATGACGGTCATCGGGGTCGACCCGTTCATGACCGTCGAGGTCGCGGCCAACCATGGCGTGGAACTGGTCGAGTTCGAGGCGATGCTGGGACGGGCCGATATCGTGACCGTGCACGTGCCACTCACTCGGGCGACGCGCGGCCTGATCGGCCGCGAGGCGATCGCCCGGATGAAGCCCGGCTCGATCGTCCTGAATGTCGCCCGTGGCGGTGTGGTCGACGAGACGGCGCTGGCCGAGGGCCTCCAGTCCGGCCACCTCGGTGGCGCAGGGATCGACGTCTTCGAACAGGAGCCGCCGACCGACTCACCGCTGCTCGACGCGCCGAACCCGCTCCTGACGCCACACCTCGGCGCGTCGACGGCCGAGGCGCAGATCCTCGTCTCCGAGGAGGTCGCGGCACAGGTCATCGACGTGCTCGACGGGCGCAGCGCCCGGTACGCGGTCAATGCGCCGCTGCTGACCCCGGAGACCGCCCGTGCGATCGCGCCGTACCTGCCGCTGGCCGAGGTCCTCGGCCGGTTCTTCGCCCAGTTCTCACGGGGCGGCGTGCGCACGCTCACGTTCGAGACCGCCGGCGAGCTGGCCAGCTTCGACGGCACGCCGCTGACCGCGGCCATGCTCCGTGGCCTGCTCGAGACGTCGATCACCGAGCGGGTCAACCTGGTCAATGCCGGCGCGCTGGCCAAGGCCCGCGGCATCACCGTCGTCGAGCGCAAAACGCCCGATGCCGGGGCGTTCGCCGCGCTCCTCACGCTGTCCGGCGAGACCGGCGGACGGACCACGGTCGTGGCCGGGACGGTCGCCGGTGGCGAGCCGCGGATCACCCGGCTCGATGACCACCGGCTCGACATGGCGCCCGCCGACAACATGCTCATCACCCGGCACATGGACCGGCCCGGCACGGTCGGCCGGGTCGGGTTGATGCTCGGCGAGGCCGACATCAACATCAGCGCGATGCACCTGGCCCGCACCCGGCCACGCGAGGACGCTTTCATGATCCTGGCCCTCGACGACGACGTGCCGGACGCGGTGAGTGACGCGATCCGGACGCAGGAAGCGGTCCGCGACCTGTGGACCATCCGCCTCGGGACCGGACACTGATCACCAGCGAGCCGCCGCTCATCCCGGACGGCCTCGACGCGACGCTCGTCCTGGTCCGGCACGGCGAGTCGACCTTCATCGTCGAAGGCCGCTTCCAGGGCCAGGCGGATTCGCCGCTCTCCGCGCGAGGCCTCCGTCAGGCCGACCTTGTTGCCGAGTGGCTGGCGGCTCCGCATGTGCCGCCGTCGCTGCCCGTCCCGACCGGCGACCCGCTCGAGCTCGTCCATTCGCCCCTTGCCCGTGCGGCCCAGACGGCGGACGCGATCGACGCCGCCCACCGGGGCACGGGACGGTCCCTCACCCGACGCCCGGATCCAGGATTCCTCGAGATCGGGCAGGGCGACTGGGAGGGCCTCCATCGCGACGAGATCGCCAGCCGCTTCGGCGCCGAGATCGCGGCGTGGCGACGGACCCCGCTCGCGTCGTGGGCGCCCGGTGGCGAGTCACTCCCTGTCGTCCAGGCACGCGTCCGGCCAGCGGTGGGCACGAGCCTGGCGCACCTCGGCGATGGCCGGCCGGCAGGCACCCTCGATCGGAGCCAGGTCGCCGGCTATGGCGATAGCCCGGCGAGCCACCCATGGTCGATCGTCGTCGGCCATGACGGGGTCTTCAAGGTCGCCCTGCTGACGATCTTCGACCTGCCCCTCGAGCGGTTCTGGATGTGGTCGATGGACCTGTGCGGCATCACGGTCATCGAGTTCCGTGCCGGGCGCCCGGTCCTCCGCGCCCACGACCTGACCGCCCACCTGGCCCCGCTCGAGACGGACCGCGATGCCCCCGAGACGGAGACCGCCGAAGCCGAGGCCGACGACCGCAGTCGGAGCGGCGCGCTCTGACCGGCGTCCGGACTGCGCGGCGCGCCTGCGCCGTCCAGCGCTGCGCGCTAACGACGAATCTTTTGTTCCTTGCGGCGGAAGGCCAGCCGCAGGAGGCTGACCCGCAGCCGACGTTGGGCCGTCCGGAGGCCGGCGATCCGGGCATCGCCGAGGATCTCCCGGGCATACGTCGATTCGACCTTCGCCCGCGCGACGGTCTGGAGCTCCGGCCGGACGTCGGGCAGGACATCGCCGAGGGCCGTGGCGTACTCATAGACGGTCTGGGCCGGCCGCGGCCCGAACCCGAAGCGCGAGGCCAGCCGGGTCACCGATCCGTAGGCGCCGTCGGCGCTGGTCGGACCCCGCGGTCCGCGTCGCCAGGCCAGGAACGCGACGGTGAGAACCACGACCAGGAGCAGGAACCCGACGACCAGCAACGGGCCCGCATTGCCGCGGTTGGACGGCAGGATGAACCCGCCAGGGCCGGAGTCGCGCTCGCCCTTCGGATCGCGTGAACCCAGCGGGCCTGCGCTCGTGGACGGGCCGGGCGCGGTGCTGGCCAGCGGCGGTCCGGATGGCAGCACGAGCGCCTGGGACACCGACGGACTCGTCGGATCGAACCGAACCCAGTCGTAGCCCGGGAAATACACCTCGACCCAGGCGTGTGCCTTGCTGAACTGGATCGTTTCCAGCCCGGAATGCGGGTCGAGGTCGCCGGGCAGGAAGCCCTCCACGATCCGCGCCGGGATGTCGAGATCGCGCAGGATGGCCGCCATCGTCGCCGCGTAGTACTGGCAGAACCCCGTCTTGAACCGTGCGAAACACTCGGCCGTGCTGAGGCCCTGGCACTGAAGGTCACGCACGTCCGTGCTGTAGGTGAAATCCGACGAGTGGAATTCGTCCTCGGCCGCCTTCGCGATGTCGTACGGGTCGTCGGACTTGGCCTGCGCCAGGATCTTGGCCTCGAGCGCGAGCGCGTCGGTGCCGAGGATCCCGTCCGCCAAGGGAGCGAGGTAGAGCGTTTTGATGTCATCCGGGTAGGTCGTGGGCGCCGCCTCCAGGGCGCTCGTGTTGAGCTCCCCAGGGTCGTTGCCGGGGACCGCCACGAGCGCCGTGATCGTGTACGAGGCGGAATCGCCTGCCCGGTCGAGCGTGCCGAAGAAGCCCGAACCGCCGGCCGTCGTGAGCTTGGCGTTGACCCCGGCGGTGATGGGCGTCGCCGGCGAGAGCATCGTCGGCAACCGGAACTTGACCGGCGTGACCGTGAAGCTGACCTGCTTCAGGCCGGTCGGGTCAGGGTTTTCCGCCAACCCACCGAAGATCTGCGAGCCCGCACTGACATCGAGCTGCGCGGCTTTGGTCACCTTCCAGCCGGTCGGGTCGATCTGGTCGAAGGCGACAGCGCGCCAGTAGTAGACGGTCTTGTCGGCGGGGTCGCGCTGGATCGTCAACGCCACACCCGGATCGGTGCTCCATTGCTGCTCGACCTGGGTATCACTCCCGAAGGTCAGCCCGACCGGCCGCGTCGAGCCACCGGTCGGCAGGAAGCGCGAGACCGAGCGTGACAGGCTGAGAAGACCGTCCTCCACCCCGTTCCAGGCACCGGCCAGCGGCGCCGAGGCAGCCGTCTGGGTCAGGAAGAACGACGAGACGACCGCGACCGCAATGAACACCGACCCGCCGCGCAGGTAGACCGATGAGATCGAGGTGGGGTCGCCGATCCGGCGGCGCAGCCATTCGGACTGCTCCTCGAGCACGTGCGACCGGATGAGCAGGAACAACGAGACGATGCTGAACAGAACCAGGTATTGCAGTTCGTCCTGGTCCCTGGACGTGAACGCCATGTTCCCGACCATGATGATCCCGACGACGATGACCGCATTGAGCGGTCGGTGATGCCCGAACACCGCGTACGACGCGAACATCATCGTTGCCCAGACGAGCATCCCGAGAACGAAGATGTGATGGAGGTACTGCGGCGTCGCCGCCAGGTTGTCGATGACGAGGTCGATGTAGGCGTTGACGACCGAGCTGGCCGTGGCCTCGTACAGATCGTGGAGCGGTGCGCCGGCCGGGAACTGCACGAGCCCGACCAGGAGCGGCACGATGAGCGCCGCGAAGATCGACCCGACGAGATAGGTCGTCCAGCGGCCCCAGCCGACCTTGGGCCCGATGAAGCCGGCCAGGACGCCGAGGGTCGCCGGGATGACGAGGTAGTCGAGATACTCGGCGCGCCCCAGGACCCAGCGAGCGTCGTCGATGGTCCAGGCAAGAGCCAGCCCCATGACGATCACCAGGCCGAGGGTCACCCAGCCTTCCGCCGGTGCGAGCGGGATGCGCCGGTTCATCGGGCCAGGATCTCACCGAGCGGCCGGCCCGGAGTGATGACGAACGATCGAAGCTCATACTCCGCCAGGGCATGACGCAATGCGCGACCGCGCTTGGCCGCCAGCTCGTCCGCCTCGGGGTCCATGCTGGCCAGCTCGATCGGCTGGCCATCGGCGTCGGTCGAGAACCGCGAGTACGCCGTTGCATCGAGCGTGACCACGACGCACGCGACGCCACGGGTCCGGAGCGAGGCCAGCGGCCGGACCCAGGCTGGATCGAGCGAGGCGGTGATGATGACGGCCGTCATCCCGCGACGCAGCCGGCCAACGGTCCCGATGAGCGTCTCGACCAGCGGGGAGCTGCCGTCGGCCTCGACCGCAGCGAGCAGCTGCATGATCTTCAGGTGCTGGCGGCCGCCGCGATCGGGTGGCAGGAACGCGGTCCGCCCGACGTTGACGGTCATCCCGACCGCCCTGTTCTCCTGGAGCGCGCGGTCCGCGATCGACGCCGCTGCGCGGACAGCCGCCTCGGCCGTGGACTCCTCGCCGTGGCCGGTCTGGATGCCGCGCTGCAGGTCGAGGATGATCCAGGCGTCGGCGGTCTGCTCCAGGTCGAACTCCTTGACCTGGATCTCGCCATGGCGGGCGGTCGTCTTCCAGTGGATGCGGTTCATCGCATCACCGGGCGCATACGGCCGGACCGAGGTCGCCATCGGCGTGGTCTGGAGGGTCCGCACCGGCGAGGCGTGGCTGCCCTCGAGCGCGGCGGCCGGGAGGCGCCAGCGCGGCAGCGGTTCGAGCCGCGGATAGACGACCACGGAGATGCCCTGGCCGACCGTCGCCGACGCCTCGAAGAAGCCGAACGGGTCGCCGGTCCGGATATGGAGCGGCTCGATCCGGAAGTGGCCCCGGCGCGCCAGCGGCGCACGGATGAGCCATGACCGTTCCACACGGCCGCCCAGCGTGATGGCCCGGCCGGGCAGGCCGCCGGGCAGCGTCGTCGGGTTGTGGATCTCCAGCCAGAGCTTCGGCATCCGACTCGTGTTGCGCAGCGTGTAGGTCACCCGCATCCGATCGCCGACGTGGCCGTGGAGCTGGCTGACCGCGTAGCCCGCTTCGAGGTCGGACAGGCCCAGCCGGACCAGGACATACGAGCCGCCGATGACGAGGATGGCGAGATAGAGCAGGTAGAACAGGAACGGCAGGGCGGTCGAGAACGCCGCGACGACGAGCACCACGGTGACGATGAGCAGCTCGAGCTTGCGGATCACCGACCTGTGCTCCTCCGCTACGTCGCCTGGGTCGGCCTGGTCAGGCGCTCGTCGCGGCCGTCGGACCGCGGCCAGCCGTGCGCAGCTCCGTCGGTCCGCCGCCGGTCGGCCGGATGCCGTCGATGGCGGTCGACTCGAGGAGCTCGCGGACGACCTGGCCGGCCTGCACGTCGTGGATCGACGAGCTCGTCTTGATGATCAGCCGATGGGCGAGGGCGGGCTCGGCCAACGCCTTGACGTCGTCCGGGATGACGTAGTCGCGACCGAGCAGACCGGCCAGCGCCTGGCCGGCCCGGTACAGCGCGATCGACCCGCGCGGCGACGCGCCAAGGTAGACATCGGGGTGGTTGCGCGTGCCGTTGACCAACCGGACGATGTAGTCCGACACGGTCGAATCGACGTAGATCTCGCGGACCGCCGCCTGCATCTCGCGCAGCTCTTCGACGGACAGGACCTCCTCGAGGTCCTCGAGCGGATGGGTGCGCTTCTGCTCGTCGAGGATGAGGATCTCCTCGATCGGCTGCGGGTAGCCCAGCCGGAGGCGGAGCATGAACCGGTCGAGCTGGGCCTCCGGCAGCGCAAACGTGCCCTCGTACTCGATCGGATTCTGGGTGGCGATCACGAGGAACGGGTCCGGCATCGGGTAGGTCGTGCCGTCGATCGTCGCCTGCCGCTCCTCCATGCATTCGAGGAGGGCCGACTGGGTCTTGGGTGTCGCCCGGTTGATCTCGTCGGCGAGGACGACCTGGCTGAAGATGGGGCCCGGCCGGAACTCGAACTCCTGGGTCTTCTGGTTGTAGATCGACAGCCCGGACACGTCCGACGGCAGCAGGTCGGGCGTGAACTGGATCCGCCGGAACGAGCCGCCGAGGCTGCGGGCGATGGCCTTGGCGAGGACCGTCTTGCCGGTCCCCGGCACGTCCTCGATGAGGAGGTGACCGCGGCACAGCAGCGCGACCAGGGCGAGGCGCACCTCGAGGTGCTTACCGACGATGACGCGTTCGACATTGGCGAGGACCTTGTCGCCGGTCTCCTGGATCTTGGTCATCGGCCTCTCTCGCAGGCTCGGGCGCCGTTCGCATCGGCGCCGGGTCGGGGCGGGGTCGCCATCCTGACGGCTGACGTTCGGGCGGTGTGTCGGCGCCGTCAGGTGACAGATAGTACGACGGGAGCGTCAGGATGGTTCCCGGGTCATATCTGACCGGTGTCGCGCGAGGCCGAACCGTTCACTCCTCATCTGGCGCGAGCACGAGTCAGTCGCGCACGAGGGTGATGATCCCGACCCACACCGTCATCACGCAGCCGACTGCGCCCATCACCGCGAGGAACAGCTCGCCGCCGATCCACGAGGCCGCCGCGACACCACCGAACAGGACCGCCAGGACAGCGGCGATCGCCGCCAGTCCGACCCGCTCGATGACGGGCCGCGGCTCACGCGGCGGTTCGGTCCGCCGGTCCGGATCGGCCGGTCCGGTCATTGGGCGCCCTTGAGGTAGCGCGTCATGAGGTCACCGGCGATCGGGGCGGCGACCTCGGCCCCGCGACCGGCCCGCTCGACGATGACCGCGATGACGACCGTGGGGGCCTCGGCCGGGGCGAAGCCGATGAACCAGGAGTGGGGCTCGCCCGTACCACCCAGCTCGGCCGTACCCGACTTGCCGGCCGTGGTGATGCCGGGCACCTTGGCGCCGGTCGTGAACTGGCGCCCGAGCGGGCCCTCGACCGCCTGGACCATGGCCGCACTGATGGCCTGCGCGTCGGCTGCCGGGATGACCCGGCCCATCGAAGCGGGCCCGATCGTGCGCGTCCCGCTGCGCTTGCCGGTCATCGACGTCACGAGACGTGGCTGCATGAGCTCACCACCATTCGCCACCGTGGCCGCCACGAGGGCCATCTGGAGCGGGGTCACGAAGGTCTCGGCCTGACCGTATGCGGCGTTGGCCAACTCGACATCGTCCACGAAGCCACCCGGCTGCGAGCCCTTGCCACCGGTCACCTGCGACACGGCCGTCGGCAGGTCGAACGGGAGCGCCGCCCCGAAACCCATCCGATCGGCATAGCCGACGAGTTCGGCACCGCCGGTCTTGAGCCCGGTCAGCGCGTAGTAGATGTTGCAGGACACCTCGGTCGCGCCCAGGAGATCGAGCGCCGTCGACCCGGTCGCCGGATGGTGGCCGTCGCGGACCCGGAACCCATCGACCAGCAGCCCATTCTTCTCGGCGGCCGGCTGCTGTTTGAAGGTCGTCTGGGGCGTGATGGCACCGGACCCCAGCCCGGCGATGGCAGTGACCACCTTGAACACGGACCCCGGCACGTAGCGACCGAGCGTCGCCCGAGGCAGCAGCGGCTGACTCGGATCGGCCTGGAGGGCCTCGAACGTCGTGCGTGCCGTCGCGGGATCGGCGATGGCGGAGGCGTCGTAGGTCGGGGTCGAGGCCAGCGCCAGGACCTCCCCCGTCCGCGGGTCGAGCATGACCACTGCGCCACGGCGTTTACCGAGGGCCGCCACGGCCGCCTTCTGGAGGTCGAGCGATAACGCGACGGTGAGGTCCTTGGGGTCGTACCGGTCGGCGCCGAACTTCGCGAACGCGTCGCTGACGGGATCGCCGGCCAGCCCGCTCAGCTCGGCATCGTACGCTTTCTCCAGTCCGGCCCGACCGTAGGTCGAAGAGGCGTACCCGACGACCTGGCTGATCGCCCGGCTGGCATAGACCCGCGTCCGGTTGCCGTTGGCATCCGTCTTGTTGTCGGCCAGGATCTTGCCGGTCCGGTCGCGGATCTTCCCGCGCGGCACGGTCCGGGCGGCGGCGACGACCGCTGCGTCGTTGGGCGAGCTGACCAGATCGGGGGCCTCGACCACGCCCCAGTAACCCGCCGCCCCGGCGAGCAGCCCGAACGCCAGCGAGACCACGATCGCGACGTGGATGGTCGTTCGACCGAGCGGGCGGCGGGCGATCCCGGTCCCGAGCATCAGTTCGCCGCCTGGCGGCTGGGCCGTCGCCAGCGCGATCCGACGCGGGGCAGGGGTGGCGGCTCGACGCCCTTGTCGGACAGGGCCAGGAGCAGCCCGACCACGAGGGCATTGGCCAGCAGGGACGAGCCGCCGTAGCTGATGAACGGCAGCGTCACGCCGGTCAGCGGCAGGACCTTCAGGTTGCCCGCAGCGATGATGAACGCCTGGACCCCGATGACGAGCGCCAGCCCGGCCGCCAGCAGCGACCGGAAGTCATCGGCCGCGGCCGCGCCGATGCGGAGGCCCCGCTCGACGACGACGAGGTACAGCCCGAGGATCGCCACGACACCGAGGATGCCGAGCTCCTCGCCGAGAGCCGCCAGCGGGAAGTCGGTGTGGACCTCGGGGATGGGCGGTCGTCCGCCGATCTCGGGCAGACCGTTGCCCAGGCCGACCCCGAGCAGTCCACCGCGGGCGAACGCGTGGAGCGCCTGGACCACCTGGAATCCCGCCCCAAGCGGGTCGGCGAACGGATCGGCCCAGATATCGATGCGGGTCCGGATATGGTCGAACAGCATGGCCATCAGCGCACTGCCGAGCACGAACAGGATGAGCCCGATGATCACGAGGCTGATCCGCCCGGTCGCGATGTAGAGCAGCGCCAGGAACACCCCGAAGAACAGCAGGGCGGCGCCGAGATCCCGCTGGATGACGACGATGCCGAGGGCGATCGCCCACATCGCAACCATCGGGGCGAGGTATGGCAGCGGTGGCAGCCGAAGTGGCCCGAGGCGGGTGTCCTGTTCGACGAGGAGCGCCCGGTTCTCGGACAAGTAGCCAGCCAGGAAGACCACCAGGATGACCTTGAGCAGCTCCGTCGGCTGGCCGCTCAGGGGTCCCAGGACGAGGGTCAGACGCTGACCGTTGATCTCCGTGCCAAGCACGAATGTCAGCAGCAGCAGGCCGACGCCGGCCGCGGCCCACGTGTACTTGTAGCGCCGCAGCCAGCGATCGGAGCGCACGACGATGCCCAGGGTGGTGGCCACGACGAGCGCACCCAGCAGCCAGATGAGCTGGACCTCCGCCAGCCCGAGCGAGGTGCCAAAGAACGTCTGGCTGACGAGATCCTGGGGCAGCCGCTCCATCAGCAGCAGGGAGATGCCGCCGAGCATGGCCACGGTCGGCAGCAAGATCTGGTCGGTCCGCCTGCCGGCCAGCACCTGGGCGGCGTGAGCCGCGAACAGGGCGCCGATGTAGATGGCCAGCCCCGCGAGGTCATACAGCCCGAACCGGCCGTTGACGGTCGCACCGAGCGACACGCTCCCGACGACGAGCGCGACCGCGACGAGGACGAGCAGACGCAGCTCCAGCCAGCGCGGTCGCGGCCGGATCCGCCGGATGGCCCGCGGCAGCGCCGACGGCCGGGCGATGGGGGTCGCGCCCGAGGTCACGGCTGGCCCCGCTCGAGGCGCATCCGGACCTCGCCGATCTGGAGCTCGTCGCCGAAGCCCATCGGGGCGACACCCTCGACCCGGCGGCCATTGACGTACGACCCATTCGTGCTCTCGAGATCCTCGACGTACCAGCTTCGGCCTCGATAGGTCAGGACCGCGTGGTCGGCCGAGGCGAACGGGTCGTCGATGACGATGGCGTTGTTGACGTCGCGCCCCAGGGCGGTGATGACATCGAGGCCGAAGGAGTGTCCGGTCGGCGGCTCTCCACTCGGTGACTGGAGGACGATCAGCCGGCCCGGCCGGTCGGCGGGCTCGCGAGCCGCCGCCCGCAGGTCGCGCAGCAGGGCCACGATGACGCGCGCCAGGAACAGGTAGATCAGCCCAAGGAAGAGCAGCCGGACGGCCCACAGGACCAGGAGGAAGCCGTCCATCAGTCGGGCGCCCCGGCGACCTCGACGACGATGGCTGTGTCTCCAACGACGAGCCGGTCGCCGACGCCGAGCACCACCTCCGTGACCGGGACCCCGTTGACCTGGGAGCCGTTGGTGCTGTCCAGGTCCGAGTAGACCAGCGTCCCGCGTCGGCCGATGATCCGGCCGTGATGGCGCGAGACGCGACCGTCGACGGCGACGAGGTCGTTGTCGGTCGCCCGGCCGATCGTCAGTCCGCCGGGTTCGACGACGACATCGCGGCTCCGACCATCGGGATCGGTGACTCGCAGGACCGCCCTGGGCGCCGTCGGGCGCGGGACCGCGAAGACACGCGTGGCGGTCGGGTCGGGCTCGTCGAGCGAATGGTCGCCGTCGGGGGCGAGGGCCACCGGTCCATGACCGGCCCGTCCGACGACCGGCTCCGCGAACCGGGCGACCACCCGGATGTCGGTCCGCTCGACGGCTGGATCGGCCAGGAGGTCCACCCGTGGCCGGTCGACGACCGTGTAGCGGTGCGCTCGGGCGAACGACAGAGCACCATCGGCCAGCTCGGACGCGAGGCTGCCGCTCATCTCCCCGAATTCGGCGAGGTCGGCCGGGTGCAGGTGGACCACGAACCGATTGGGCACCAGCGTCCGATCCGAGGTCGTCAGTCGCTCGCCTTCCATCGACCGTTCGATGCGACGCTGAAGCTGCACCGGCTGCAGGCGCGCCCGAAAGAGACGTGCCGAGGGGCGCTCAAACAGGCGTTCGAAGAACCGCTCGATGGCGGTGAGTGGCGGCATGTCGGTCGCGGAGTCTACCAGAGGGTCTCCCGAACCCCCTGTGACGCGGGATCGCGGACCCTGACGTTCGGCGCCCTCATGGGGTACGCACGGTGGGAGGCCCGCTTGGACCCCTGCGCTATACTCTCGACCCGCTCGGGCGGCCGGCCGTTCCGAGCGTGAACCGCGCGGCACCTCGGGGAACCATGACTGAGATCCTGACCGAATCCTTCTGCGAACGTTGCGGGACTCGCTACACGTTCGAAGCCGCGCGCCCGCGCGTCCGGCTCAAGGGCATGAAGGTGATCTCGCGCGGGCTGAAGAACTTCGTCCTGTCCGATGACACCTCGATGGACGAGGCGATGGCGGCGGCCCGCAGCGAGACGGATCGCGAGGCGACGGCCTATCAGCTCGACGCATTCCACAAGACCTTCAACTTCTGCATGCAGTGCCGGCAATACACCTGCCCGAACTGCTGGAACGAGGCTGAGGCCCGCTGCCTGACCTGCGCGCCGCACCTCGGTCACGAGATCCTGCCGGCGCCCTTCCCTGACCTGCCGCCCGCCGGCGCGTACATCGGCGACCCGATGGCCGACATCGCTCACAGCGCGAACGGCAACGGCCACGCGACGAACGGTGCGACCAGACCGGTCCCGGACCAGGGCGCGATCGACGAGTTCGACCTGGCCGCCCGCCTGGACGCGCTGACAGGACCAGCCGTCGTGGCCGCCGCGGCACCGTCCGTGGCCGCCGCGGCACCGTCCGTGGCCGAACCCATCGCCGGGCCGGAGGCGGCATCTGCGACGGAGCGGGTCGAGACAGCGGAGCCGGCAACTGCGGCCGCGGCGCCGGTCGAGGCGGCGGCGCCGGTCGAGACGATCGCCCCTGAGGTCCCGATCGGGCCCGAGGCGGCTGCGGTCTCCGAACCCCAGAACCCGACGGCAACCCCACAGGGCAGGACCCCGGCATGGCTGTCCGCTCTATCGGTGCCCAAGGTCGAGGACGACGAAACGACCGCCGAGACCAGGCCCGAGGCGCCGATCGAGGCGGTCGAGGACGTGCCGGTCGCGGCCGAGATAACCGCAACGACTGCGCTTCCGGACGAGTCACAACGGCTGGCCGCCATGGCCGCGGCTGCGGTCGTGGCCGAGCAAGCCACGCCGAACGCCGTGCCCGAGCGCTCGATCGGCGACAAGATCTCGGCCCAGACGACCGGGCTCCTCCACCGCTTCCGTCCAGCCGAGGATCTCGAGACCGAGAGCGCCGTCACTGCGACGACCGAACCCGCCGCCTTCGAACCGGAGGTCGCCGCGCCCGAGCCGGAGGCCGTGGTCGAGGAACCCGAGCCCGAGCCCGAGGCCATCGCTGCGGCACCGGAGCCCGAGGCCATCGTCACCGCGCCCGAGCCCGAGGCCGTCGTCACCGCGCCCGAGCCCGAGCCCGAGGCCGTCGTCACCGCGCCCGAGCCCGAGCCCGAGGCCGTCGTCGCGCCGCGACCAGCGGCGGCGGATGTCGTTCCGCAGCCCACCTGGCAGATGGTCGCACCCGACCCGTCAGGCGAGGTCCCCCCTGGACCGCCGGACGATCTCACGACCGGCGTGCCAGCCGCGGCCCGGTCGAACCCGACCTCCGAGCCGCAGTGGCCGGACCGGCCCCAACGGCTTAGTGGGGCCCCAGCCAACGGCCTGCCGTTCCTGAACCGTCCGGCCGCGCCACAGGGCGGGCTCGATGCCATCTGGGCGCAGTCGAATGCGGAAGTCGTCGATCCCGTCGGTCCGAGCAAGCCGGCTGGCGGCATCCAGCCGTGCGTCAGCTGCGGTTTGTCATTGTCCTCGACCGCCAAGTTCTGCCGTCGATGCGGGACTCCCCAAGCCGGCTGATTCGTCGGATCGAGCGGCCCGGTCGCGGACCTGGACCCAGGCAGCTCCGTACAGCAGCGCCTGGAACGTGAACGACAGCCAGGCCAGGGCGACGAATGCCGAGGCGAGCGAGCCCGCCAGGGCCGCCACCCCGACCAGTCGCGGCACGAGGAACGTGAAGACCTGGCTCAGGATGACCACGATCACTCCCACGACCACAGCCGGCCCGAAGGCGGATCGCCAGGCCGGCGCGCGTGGGGGCAAGGTTCGGTAGACGACCAGGACGACCACGATCGCGACTGCGATGAGCGCCGGGGTCGACCCGACGATCCGGTTGAGCACGCCGAACACCGGCACCTCCGGCAGGTGAAGGGCATCGATCGCCGAGCCGATGGTCGCGAGCACGATCAACGCGACGATCGCGACGACGAGGATCGCAACGACCAGCAGGCCGCGGGCCGTGCGCCGGACGATGTCGCGCTCCGGCTCGATGGCGTAGATGCGGGCGAACGCGACATCGAGCGCGCCGTACAGCTGGCTGACCGTCCAGACCAGACCGACGACCCCCAGGATCGACGTGGCCGCCGCTCCCTGCGACATCGCCGTCAGCGATCCATCGATCAGGTCGGCCAGCGGCGGGAAGACCTGCACGAGCGCTTCCGCGATGGCCGTCCGGACCGATGGGTCATCGGTCAGCCGGCCGGCGACGCCGACGACCAGAAGGGTCGTCGGGATGGCCGCGAACAGGGCCGAAAACGCGAGGCCGTTGGCCAACAGGCCGCCCGCCGCGCGACCGTAGAGATCGAGGACGGCCCGAATCCGCGCGATCCGCGGCCGGTCGAGGAAGCGCGCGAGGAAGGCCAGGGCGTTCGTCTGCCAGGCGGGCGTCAGCTGCCGAAGTCCTCGAACAGGACGGGCTGGATATCCTCGGCCCGAACGCGTCGCGGCGCCGCGACCAGCGACCGGACCTCCCCGCGCCGGACGAACCGCCGACCGCCGAGTTTGATGCTCTGGAGACGGCCCGCCCGTGCCCAGCCACCGATCGCGCCCGCTGTGAAATGGACGTTGGCGGCGGCCAGGATGTCGACCGCCTCCCTCAGTGTGATCCAGTCAGTCGGGGCGGCCATCCGCGTCAGTCCTTGCGGCTGGCGGTCCCGGCCTCGGGCGCCTTCGTCGATGTAGACGCCGGGGTCGATGACGTGGCGTCCTTGGAGTCTTTCGAGTCTTTCGAGTCCTTCGAGTCCTTCGTCGCCGTATCCGCCTTCGGTCCCCCGTCGTCGCCCGCGGTAGCGTCGGCCGTCGCGCTGGAGCCGCCGGGTGCGACGGCCGTGCGACGCTCCTTCTTGGCCCAGCCCGAGCCCTTGTAATGGATCGCAGGGGCGCTGATCGCCTTGCGGATCGGACCTTCGCCGCACAGCGGACAGGCTGCCGGTCCGTCGACGTGGACGCCGTGGATCACCTCGAACCGCCGGCCGCAAGCGGCGCAATCGTAGTCGTAGACGGGCATCGGTCGAGGTCGAGACTCAGCCGCGCAGCAGGCGCATGCCGCATTTCGGGCAGTAGAACGCCCGCTCGTGGGCGGAGGCGAACCCGCAGTGGGCGCACACGAGCCCGCCGCGGCCGGCGGCGGGAACCGGTCGCTCGATGGCGGTCAGACCGAGCGCGTACTGGCTGGCCAGGATGTTGCTGAGGATGCCGCCGAGCAGCTTCGCGCCGATGCGGTCGGTGTCGCCGCGGACGCCCTTGCCGCCCCAGCCCACCACCGCGCGGCAGATCATGTCGCCGGTCGCTTCGTCCCAGTGCGCCGCGACCCCGCCGACGATGGCGTTGTACTCAGGGTAGCCGGACGTGTCGACCTCACCGTCGAGCAGCGAGCAGACGAAGGTGTCGAACGCGAGGTCGACCGCGTCGATCGACTCGAGCACGACCAGGGCGTGGCGGGTGATCGGCGAGTGGACGTGGTGGGCGTTGAGCCACTGCATCGCCTCGGACGGGCTGACGATCGTGGGCGTCGCCTGGCTGAACTCGATGGGCAGCGGGTCGACGACCTCGATCTCGGCGCGGGCGAGCCCGATGAGCATCGTCGGCAGCTCGGCGACCGCCGCCGGACCAGCTTTGAGGCGGACACCCTCGCTGCTCTTGCCCGCGTAGTAGAGCTTCAGCTGGTGGTCCTGGGCGACGACCTCTTCCGGCATGAGGCTCGCCGAGGAGGACTTGGGATCGGAAGCGGCAGGGGTCGTGTCTGGACTGCCCCTGCGCTTCAGGAAATCGAGCGGCACGTGGTGCTCCCGGCATGGGTGGCGTGGACCGGTCGTCATGGTAGCAGGGGCGGTCGCGCGACTGGTCAGGCCACGGCCTCGAGGATGACCGCCTGGTCCGGTGCAAGATCGAGCTCGCCACCGCCTCGGATCGGCGCATCGCCGGTCGAAGGCTCGAGCGTGTCGATGAGCGGGCGCCAGCTCGATCGTCCCGGGATCGTCGGCAGGCTCCAGCGGGCGGTCGCGCGCCCCAGGTTCAGGACGACCAGGACCGTCTCGTCGCCGGCTGTCCGCCGGTAGGCGACGACGTCGCCGACCGCCTCGGGCTCGAGCGTCAAGGCGCCGGTCTGGAGGGCCGGCGTCGCCGCCCGCAGGGCGATGAGCCGGCGATAGAGCGAGAGGATCGAAGTCGGGTCGGCACGCTGGACCTCGACATTGCGCGTCTGGGCGTCCGGTCCGAGCCGAAGCCAGGGCCGACCTGTCGAGAAACCGGCGTCGGGTCCAGGGGACCAGGGCATCGGCGTACGGCAACGCGAACGATCCCACCACTCGAAGTCCGGCCCGACCCACCTGGCCGGCAGATCGACGCTCTCCTGGGGCGGTACCTCGACGTCGCGCAGGCCGAGCTCTTCGCCGTAGTACAGGAATGCCGTGCCGCGCTGGGTCAGGAGCAAGATCGCCGCGGCTCTGGCGATGCGGTCCGTATCGGTCGCCCCGATCGATTGGGCCAGCCGGGTGGCGTGCCGTGACCGGTCGTGGTTGGATAGCACGGCGGTCGGCCAGCGGGTGGCCCCGAACGCCGATTCCCGAGCCAAGATGGCGGCCCTGATCGCGTCGGCCGTCCACGGCGACTCGATCAGCGCCCAGTCGAACACCAGGTGGCGATCGATGGTCAGGCCGGCTGCCGTGTCGACCGTGCCATCGAACAGCTCGCCGATGGACATTCGATCCGGCGCCGCGTCGAGGATCGCCCGGAACCGTCCGATGAGCGCCGGGAGATCGGGCTGATCCCGATCATGGATGTGGACCTGGCGTGTCCATGCCGTGGATCCGGGGCGAGTCGGGTTCGACCGGAGTTGTGGATCCTTGAGGAAGATGTTGAAGACATCGAGGCGGAACCCGTCGACCCCCCGGCCCAGCCAGCCCCGGACCATGTCCCACTGGGCGGGCTCCACGCCGGGGGCTCGCCAGTCCAGCTCCGGCTGCTGGACCAGGAACGTGTGGTAATAGAACTGCCCACGGTCTGGCTCCCACTGCCAGCCGGGGCCGCCGAAGAACGACACCCAATCGTTTGGCGGGAGCGGCGCACCGGTGGCATCGACGCCCGCCGGATCGCGCCACAGGTACCAATCCGCGTGCTGGCCGGTCCGGCCGGCCCTCGACGACTCGAACCAGCGGTGCTGGTCGCTCGTGTGGTTCATGACCAGGTCGAGCACGACCCGAATGCCGCGCCGGTGTGCTTCGGCGACCAGCCGGTCGAAGTCGGCCTCCGAACCGAACAATGGGTCCACCCGTGCGTGGTCACTGACGTCATAGCCGAGGTCGAGCCCGGGCGACGGGTAGATCGGCGACAGCCACAGGGCATCGACGCCCAGCCCGTCGGGGCCCAGGTGATCGAGGTGGTCGATGATCCCGGACAGGTCGCCGACGCCGTCCCCGGTCGTGTCGGCGAAGCTGCGCGGGTAGACCTGGTAGATGACCCCGCGCTGCCACCAGTCAGCGCCGAAGCGAGGATCCCGTACGGCTGCTGTGATGTCGCCGCCTGCCACGTGCGTTTCTCCTGGGATGGCGGCCGGGTCCACGATGACGGACTAGGGCGTCCGACACGGAGGGAACTTGACAAGGGCCGACCGACCGGTCATTGATACGCGTTACTAACGCGCGACACTCTCGTGATGCTGGGTGCCGGCGTCAGTGTCCACGAGGGCCGTCACGGGGTCAAGCCCAGGCGCTCGGTCGTCGGTGAAGCAGCGGAGGCGAAGCGACTCGAAGCATGCCAAAGCGACCCACCAGCGCCGATGTCGCCAGCCGTGCCGGTGTCTCCCGGACGACGGTCTCGTTCGTCCTGAACGACCGACTGGACGTCAAGATCCCGGACGACACGCGCCGCCGCGTGATGGATGCGGCCCTTGAACTCGGCTACCACCCGCACGCATCAGCCCGCCATCTGGCCGGCGGGCTGAGCCAGGTCATCGCCCTGGTCCTTCGTCAGTCGCCCGAACAGGTGGCCGGCGACGCCCTCCTGGCGGACACCCTGCGCGGACTGGCGTCGGCGGCCCGCACCGGCGGCTTTCGGGTGATGGTCGAACCGCTGGCCCAGGACGGATCCGGCCAGAGCTACGCGACGCTACTCCAGACGGCCCACGCCGACGGCCTCGTCATATCCGGTCCGCGGACCGATGACCACGCCCTCGTCGACCTGGTCCGGGACGGTTTTCCGATCGTGCTCCAGGGCTCGCTGCCGGGCTTGGACGTGACGAGCGTCGATGTGGACAACGCGGCCGGTGCCTGCGGCGCCGTCGAGCACCTTATCGGCCTCGGACATCGCCGGATCGCGTGCATCACCAATGCGCCGGTCGTCTACACGGCCGCCGCGGCGCGCCTGGCGGGCTACCGACAGGCGCTCGCCCATGCCGGCCTGGAGGTCGCGGACGACCTCGTCCAAGAGGCCGCGTTCGATGCTCCGAGCGGTCACGCGGCGATGGCCCGACTGCTGGCCCGGACGACCTTCGACGCGGTCTTCGTGGCCAGTGACGTCGTCGCCCTCGGCGCCATCGGGGCGCTCCGCGAAGCCGGTCTCCGCGTGCCGTCCGACATCTCGATCGTCGGGTTCGACGATATCGCCCTCGCCGCCTACTTCGATCCACCCCTCACCACCGTCCGGTTGCCGGCCTTCGAGCTCGGGCACGCCACCGGACGAGCGCTCCTGGAACAGATCGCCGATGGGGCGACAGCATCCCGGACGCTGCTTCCGACCGAGCTCATCGTTCGAGGGTCGACGACTCGTCGATCCGCGTGATCAGCGCGGGCCGTTGGCCCGTGTCAATGGAGGACCGGCGCCGACCGGAGGACTCGCTCGGCAGTCGGGAAAGGAGAATGCAATGGAGGAGCTTGGTCATCGGCGATCGCGGATCGCCGTCCTGATCGCCACGGTCGCCATCGTGGCTGCCGCTTGCTCGTCGACGTCGTCGTCGCCCAGCTCGGCCGCCAGCACCGGCGCGAGCAGCGCCCCGGCGCCGAGCACCGGTGGGAGCGGCGCACCGGCGCCGAGCTCGGCCGGCGGCGATCTCACTGGTCAATCGGTCAGCGTCATCGGCACGTGGACCAGCGACGAGGAGAAGGCCTTCCGGTCGATGGTCGCACCGTGGGAAGCGAAGACCGGCGCAAAGATGAACTACACCGGGACGCGCGACCTCAACACCGTGCTGACCACCGGCGTCGCCTCGGGCGTGCTACCCGATCTCGCAGGGCTGCCCGGGCCGGGCCAGATGGCCCAGTGGGCCGACAGCCTGGTCGACCTCGGAGGCGTGCTCGACGTCCCGACCTACACGTCCGAGACGGCACCCGCGCTGGTGACCCTGGGCACCGTCAATGACAAGCTGGTCGGCGTGTTCATCAAGACGGCCGTCAAGGGCCTGATCTGGTTCGACCCGAAGACCGTCGACCTGACAGCCACGCCGCCGGCGACGTGGGATGACCTCCAGAAGGCCATCACCGACAATAAGTCCAAGGCCGCCTCGCCGTGGTGCCTGGGCGTTGAGTCGGGCGCCGCGTCCGGCTGGCCTGGCACCGACTGGATCGAGGACCTCGTCCTCCGCCAGGCCGGACCCGACGTCTATGCGCAGTGGTACCAGGGCAAGGTCAAGTGGACCGATCCGGCGATCAAGACCGCGTGGACGACCTTCGGTGACGTCGTCGCCAGCAGCTTCGGCGGCAGCGCCACGGTCAACGCCACGAACTTCGCCAACGCCGGCGATCCGCTGTTCAAGACCCCGCCCGGCTGCCTGTTCCTGCACCAGGCGAGCTTCATCACGGGCCTCGGCGCGTTCAAGACCGCCACGGCCGGCACCGACTACAACTTCTTCCAGTTCCCCGACATCAACACCCAGTACACCGGCGCGGTCGAAGGGGCCGGCGACCTGTTCGGCATGTTCCACGACACGCCGGCCGCCAAGTCCCTGATGGCCTGGCTCGTGACGGCTCCGGCCCAGGACATCTGGGTCAAGATCGGTGGCGCGCTGTCCGCCAACAAGAACGCGACCGACTACCCGGACGACATCAGCAAGCGATCGGCAGCGATCCTGACCAATGCCAAGACGTTCGCGTTCGATGCATCCGACCTGATGCCGTCCGCGATGAACGACGCGTTCTGGAAGGGCATCGTCGCCTACATCAAGGACCCGAGTCAGCTCGACTCGATCCTGACCAACCTGGACACCGTCCAGGCCGACGCCTACGCGGCGCCATAACCCAGGTCCATGTTCGACGGGAGCGGTCGGCGACGGCCGCTCCCATCGGCCGACCCTCACGGAGGCCAACCGATGGATCCGCGTCTCTTCACCGCGATCGCCGTGGTGGTCGGCGTCCCGCTCGTCCTGCTCGGCTACATCGTCCTGACCGAACAGGTCCTGCGACCGGTGCCGGATCGGCGTCGCGGAACGGTCCGGCCGTGGCTGTGGCTGACCCCGGCGCTCGTCTTCCTGGCCGTCTTCCTCGTCTACCCGACGATCGGCACGATCATCAAGAGCTTCCAGAACACCAGCGGGACAGAGTTCGTGGGGCTCGACAACTACATCTACTTCTTCACCAGCCCGAGCACCCTCGGCGCGCTGAAGAACAACGTGTTGTGGGTCATCCTGCTCACCCTGCTCACGGTCGGCTTCGGGATGCTCATCGCGGTCCTGGTCGACCGGGTCCGCTATGAATCGGTGGCCAAGGCCGTCATCTTCCTGCCGCTTGCCATCAGCATGGTCGCGGCCAGCGTCATCTGGCGGTTCATGTTCCTGTACGCGCCACCTGGCCAACCTCAGGTCGGGACGCTCAACGCGTTCGCCGGGCTGTTCAACTTCGGGCCCTTTGCCTGGCTGCAGCTGCAGGACTTCAGCATCAACACGGTCCTGTTGATCGTCGTGATGGCCTGGATGTGGACCGGCTTCTGCATGGTCATCATCTCGGCCGCGCTCAAGGGCATCAGCGTGGAGCTGATGGAGGCAGCGCGGGTCGATGGCGCGACCGAGTGGCAGGTCTTCCGTCGGATCGTCTTCCCGCTGCTCCTGCCGACGCTCGCGGTCGTGGCCACGACGATCGTGATCACCGCCCTCAAGGCCTTCGACATCGTGTACGTCATGACCGGCGGCAACTTCGACACGCAGGTCATGGCCCAGAGCATGATCACCCAGATGTTCACCAACGGGAACTTCGGTCGGGCCAGCGCGGTGGCGGTCGTACTCTTGCTGACGATCATCCCGGTGATGCTCCTGAACATCCGGCGCTTCCAGGCCCAGGAGGCGATCCGATGACCGCCTCGAGCGAGGTCGTCGCCACCGGCACGAAGGTCGCCGTCCGCAAGGAAGGCAAGTCGCGGTTTGGCCGCCTGCCTCTCCACCTCGCGATCATCGGCCTGATGGTCATCTGGCTGATCCCGACGATCGGCCTGCTCATCAACTCGCTGCGACCCGCGTCAGAGGTGAATTCGTCCGGCTGGTGGACCGCGATCTTCGCGCCGAGCCAGCTCAGCCTCGACAACTACGCTCACGTCCTGGCGCAGAGCGATATCGGGGCCCAGTTCGTCAACAGCATCTTCATCACTGTCCCGGCGACGATCATCCCGGTCTTCGTGGCCGCTTTCGCGGCGTACGCCTTCGCGTGGATGAATTTCCCGGGGCGGAACCTGTTGTTCATCATCGTGGTCGGCCTGCTGGTCGTGCCGCTCCAGACGACGCTGATCCCGATCCTCCAGCTCTACGGGCCCAAGAATCTCAACATCGCCGGCTCGTTCCTGACCGTCTGGCTGGCCCATACCGCGTACGGCCTGCCGTTCGCGATCTTCCTGCTTCGCAACTTCATGGGTGGCCTGCCCAAGGAGGTGTTCGAGTCGGCGGCGATCGACGGCGCCAGCCCGGTCACCTCGTTCCTGCGCCTGGCCCTGCCCATGAGCATCCCGGCCATCGCGGCCCTGGTCATCTTCCAGTTCCTGTTCGTATGGAACGACCTGCTCGTGGCCCTCATCTTCCTGGGCTCGAGCCCACAGAACCTGCCGATGACCGTCGGGATCTCCAACCTCGTCACCTCGATCGGCGGTGGTTGGGAGTTCCTGGGGGCCGCGGCGTTCATCTCGATGTTGGTGCCACTCGCGATCTTCTTCGGGCTCCAGCGCTACTTCGTGCGCGGGATCACGGGCGGCTCGGTCAAGGGCTGATCACATGGTGTTGACGGGCGGGCGTCTCCTCCGCCCGCTCGCTCAAAGCCCCAGCCTGTCTCGCAGCTTGGCCACCTGGTCGTCGAGCTCGGCCTCGCGGGCACGCGCACCCTCGACCACGGGCGCCGGCGCCCGTGACACGAATGCGTCGTTGGCCAGCCGCTCGCGTACAACCACGAGGTAGCCCTCGGCCTCCGCTAGCTCGTGCTCCAGCCGGTCGCGGTCGAGCTCGACCGACGTGGTGTCTGGTCTCCCGACCCGGACCGCCACCTCGATCTCCCCACCACCCACGATGATCGCCAGGTCGCCCGGCGTTGTCGCGGCCGTCAGCGCCTCTGGGGTCAGCTCGCGACGGAGCGGCCTGGCCCGGGCCAGCCGCTCGATCGCCGGACGAAGCGCCTCGAAGGTCGGACCGAGCGACGGCGGCACGAAGACCAGCGTCTCCAGCCAGTCCGCCGCCGGCAGCCTGGCCGAGGCACGCGCGTTGCGGATCTCGGTGACGAGGTCGATGAGCGTGCCGACCGCCCGTTCCACCTCGGGGTCGCGCTCCCCCACCCCGGGCCAACGGGCGACGATGAGCAGGTCTGGGTCGCTGGCACGGTGGGGCAGGGTCGCCCACAGCACCTCGGTGATGAACGGCATGACCGGATGGAGCAGCCGCAGGTAGGTGTCGAGGACCTCGACCAGCGCCCACCACGTGGCCTCGCGGACCTCGACCGGGAGATCCTGGTCCGACAGGCGGACCTTGGCGAGCTCGAGCCCCCAATCGCAGTACTCGCTCCAGATGGCCCGGTACAGGACCCTGGTCAGCTCGCCGAAGGCGTAGCCGGCCACGGCCGTATCGACGGCTGCCGTGGTGGCCGTCGCCCGGGATAGCAGCCAGCGCTCGGCTGGGCCGAGGTGCCGTTCGTCGGGCAGGCGGCGCTCGGCCCCCGCAGGGATCGAGGTTGGGCGGGCGCCGACCACGTACCGCGTCGCGTTCCAGAGCTTGTTCGCGAAGTTCCGTGCCTGCTCCGGCTTGGCCGGCCCGAAGCGCTGGTCGTTGCCGGGCGTCGCGCCATGGATGACGGCGAAGCGCAGGGCGTCGGCGCCAGATGCGTCGATGGCCCCGAGCGGGTCAACCACGTTGCCCTTGGTCTTCGACATCTTCTGGCCGAGCGGGTCGCGGATGAGGCCGGACAGGTAGACGGTGTGGAACGGTTCGGTCCCGGTCAGCTCGATGCCGAGCATCATCATCCGGGCGACCCAGAAGAAGATGATGTCGTAGCCGGTCTCCATGACCGAGGTCGGGTAGTAGGTCGCGTAGTCGGGCGTCGGGTCCGGCCAGCCGAGGGTCGAGAACGGCCACAGCCCGGAGCTGAACCAGGTGTCGAAGATGTCCGGGTCCTGCTGGAGCTCCGTCGCCGGACGCCCGCACGTCGCACAAGCCACCGGGCCATCGATCTCTGAGGAGACCGTGACGTGGCCGTCCGGGCAATACCAGGCCGGGATGCGGTGGCCCCACCACAGCTGGCGGGACACGTTCCAGTCACGGATGTCGGTCAGCCAGTGCTCCCAGGTCTTCTCGAAGCGCTCGGGCAGGATCCGGGTCGCGCCGGAGCGGGTGGCCTCGAGCGCGCGCGCGGCCAGCGGGCGGGTCCGGATGAACCACTGGGTCTTGAGTCGTGGCTCGATGATGTCATTGCTGCGCTGGCAGCGCCCAACGACCATCTCGTGCGGCTCGGCCTTGACCAGGTCGCCGGACGCCTCGAGGGCCGCGACGATCGCCGCGCGGGCCGCGAAGCGATCGAGGCCATCGAACCGCGTCCCTGTGCCGGCGATCGTGCCGTCATCGGCCAGGATCGTCGGTGCCGGGAGTCCGTGGCGCAGGCCGGTGGCGTGGTCGTCGTGGTCGTGGCCCGGGGTGATCTTGACCGCCCCGGACCCGAACGCGCGGTCGACCACCTCGTCGGCGATGATCGGCACGTCGCGCTCCACGAATGGGATCCGCACGAGCCGGCCGACGAATGCGGCGTAGCGCGGGTCGTCGGGATGGACCGCCACCGCGGTGTCGCCGAGGATCGTCTCGGGCCTGGTCGTCGCGATCGAGATGGTGGCCTCCGGCTCAGGCGCCCGCGTCGCCGGGTCGATGAGGTGGTAGCGGATCGTCCAGAGCGTGCCGGTCTCCGGCGTCGCCACGACCTCGAGGTCGCTGACGCTGGTCTGGCAGCCCGGGCACCAGTTGACCAGCGCCTCCGTCCGGTAGGCGAGGTCCTTCTCGTAGAGGCGGGTGAACGCGACGCGGACGGCGTTGGCCGAGCCCTCATCCATGGTGTACCGCAGGCGGCCCCAGTCGGCGGACGCGCCGACCCGCCGCTGCTGGGCGAGCATGACCTCGCGGGTCCGTGCCACGAACTCGTGCATCCGCTCGAGATAGCGCTCGCGCCCGAGGCTCTGGCGGCTCTCCCCTTCCTTGGCGAGGATCCCATCGAGTACGAACTGGGCCGCGATCGAGGCGTGGTCGAGGCCGGGCAGAAAGAGCGCGCGGTGGCCGCGCATCCGAGCGTGGCGGATCATCAAGTCTTCGACCGCAGTCCGCTGCGCGTGCCCCAGGTGGAGCGAGCCCGTGATGTTGGGCGGCGGCTGGATGATCGTGAACGGCTCCAGGGTCGGGTCGGCGGTCGAGCCGGCTCCGTCCGGGGCGAACACGTCCGCGGCGAGCCAGCGCTCGTAGATCGCGCCCTCGACATCACGCGGCGTGTAGGCCTTGGGGAGCTCCGGCATCGTCGTCCTCAAAACAGAACGGCCCGCTCGTCCAGCGGACGAACGGGTCGTGGACTGGCGGTCTAGGCGCTCTCGCCGCGCTCCGCGAGCCAGCCTTCGTAGTTCGTCTCGTCGACGCCCTTGTCGACATCCGACTTGGTCAGCAGCAACGGCAGCCGGCCGGAGCGGATCGTCTCCTCGGTGATGATGCACTTGCGGATGTCGGTCCGGTCGGGGATGTCGTACATCACCTCGAGGAGGGATTCCTCGACGATCGAGCGCAGCGCCCGCGCCCCGGTCTTGCGGTCGAGCGCGACCTCCGCGGCCGCTCGGAGCGACCCCGGAGTGAACGCCAGCTCCACCTTGTCGAGCGACAGGAACTTCTCGAACTGGCGGGTGACCGCGTTCTTCGGCTCGGTCAGGACGCGCACGAGGTCCTCGGCCGACAGGGCCGACAGCGTGACCATGACCGGCAGCCGACCGATGAACTCCGGGATCAGGCCGAACTTCAGGAGGTCCTCCGGCATGACCTTCTCGAGGATCTGGCCGCGTTCGACCGGACCCATCGCCGACTTGGAGCCGAACCCGATCGAGCGCCGCCCGACCCGCTCCTCGACGATCCGCTCGAGCCCGTCGAAGGCGCCGCCGCAGATGAACAGTACGTTCGTCGTGTCGATCTGGATGAAGTCCTGATGGGGGTGCTTGCGGCCACCCTGTGGCGGGACGTTGGCGACGGTCCCCTCGAGGATCTTGAGCAGCGCCTGTTGCACGCCTTCGCCGGACACGTCGCGGGTGATCGACGGGTTGTCCGCCTTGCGGGCGATCTTGTCGATCTCGTCGATGTAGATGATCCCGCGCTGGGCCCGCGCCACGTCGAAGTCGGCGGCCTGGATCAGCCGCAGGAGGATGTTCTCGACGTCCTCGCCGACATAGCCGGCCTCCGTGAGTGACGTCGCGTCGGCGATGCAGAACGGGACATCAAGGACCCGCGCCAGGGTCTGCGCGAGGAGCGTCTTGCCGCTGCCCGTCGGACCGACGAGCAGGACGTTCGACTTCTGGAGCTCGACCTCATCGACCTGGTGGCCGGCGTTGACCCGCTTGTAGTGGTTGTAGACCGCAACCGACAGGACCTTCTTGGCCCGTTCCTGGCTGATGACGTACTGGTCGAGAGCGTCCTTGATCTGGTGCGGGTTCGGGAGCTTGCCGCCGGCGGCCTTGGGGCGCGGCGTCTCGAGGAGCTCCTCCTCGATGATCTCCTGGCACAGATTGATGCATTCGTCGCAGATGTAGACGCCCTGGCCCGCGATGAGCTTGCGGACCTGTTCCTGGCTCTTTCCGCAGAAGGAACACCGGTACGGGACCTTCGGCCCCTTGGTGCTGCTGCTCGACGAAGTCACCGTCTGTGTCCCCGGTCCTACTGGTCCTTGGTCTTTTTCGGCGCGTCGCCCGGCTCGGTCGCGTCGGCGGCCTCGGCAGCCTCCTCGGCGGCCTTCGATCCCTCGCCGCCGGCCAGCCCGGCGTCGTGGGCCTGCGCGATCAGCGAACTGCTCTCGACCGCGTAGACGGCGTCGATGATGCCATAGTCCCGCGCCTGTTCGGGAGCCATGAAGTAGTCCCGGTCGGTGTCGTGGATGATCTTGTCGAGTGGCTGGCCGGTGTGGCGGGCGAGAATCTCGTGGTTGCGCTCGACGAGGAACTCCCACTCCTTCATCTGGATGAGGGCGTCGGGCGCGTTGCCGCGAAACCCACCGGAGCCCTGGTGGATCATGATCCGGCTGTTCGGCAGGGCATAGCGCTTGCCGTTGGCACCCGCCGCCAGCAGGACCGCCGCCATCGAGGCGGCCATGCCGATGCAGATGGTGCTCACCGGCGCACGCAGGTACTGCATCGTGTCGTAGATGGCGAGGCCGGAGGTCACCTGGCCACCGGGTGAGTTGATGTACAGGCTGATGTCCTTCTCCGGGTCCTCCGATTCGAGGAACAGGAGCTGGGCGATGACCAGGTTGGCGAGATGGTCCTCGATCGCGTCGCCGAGGAAGATGATCCGTTCGCGCAGGAGGCGCGAGTAGATGTCGTAGGCGCGCTCCCCCCGACTGGAGGACTCGATGACCATGGGGACGAGCATGCGTGGACTCCCTCGTTCAGGTGGCACGGACCGGGTGGTCAGCCGGCCGGTGTCGGGACATCATCGAGGATGGAGCCCGGGTCGGTGGCATCGATGGCGGCGTTGGCCGCTGCCTGGCTGCCGTCCATCGCGGACGGTGGAGCGTCCTCGAGGTGCGGCAGCGGCTGATGGTCGGTATGGGTCGTCAGCCATTCGTCGATGAGGCCCTCGACCACCCGGCCGCGACGGATGGTGCTGCGGATGTACGCGCGGCCACGCTCGGAGTCGAAGTAAGCCTGGAGTCGCGCGTCGTCGGCGTACCGTTCGCGACCGCGGGCGACCTCGGCATCGACCTCCTCGTCAGGGACGATCAGGCCCTCCGCGTCGGCCACCTTGGACAGGACGAGCAGGGTCCGGACCCGCTTCTCAGCGCCGGGCCGGAACTCGGTGTGGAGGTCGGCATCGGTCTTGTCGACGGCCTTGAGATAGGCCTCCTCGGCGATCCCCTGGCGGGCCAGCGTGCCGCGGAACTCGTCGTGCATGACTTCGACTTCCTGGTCGATCAGGATGTCGGGTAGCTCGAGCGTCGCGTTGGCGACGGCGTAGTCGATGATCCGGTCGGCGAACTCGTGGCGCGCCCGGTCGAGGGCGTTCCGCTCGAGTCGGGTCTGGACGTCCGCACGCAGGGCCTCGAGATCGGCAAAATCGCCCAGGGTCCCGATGAAGTCTTCGTCGAGCTCGGGCAGCACCTTCTGACGCAGCTCCCGCAGCTCGACCATGAAGCGGGCAGCCTGGCCGGCCAGCTCGGCCTCCGGGTAGTCGTCCGGGAAGGTGATGTCAAACTCGGTCGTGTCGCCCACCTCGAGCCCGACGAGGTTGGCCTCGAAGCCCGGGATGAGCCGCTCCTGGCCGAGGATCAGCGGCATCCGCTCCGAGGTCCCGCCCTCGAACGGCACGCCGTCACGCGTCCCGGTGAACGAGATCACCGCGTAGTCGCCGTCCTTCGCGCCGCGGCCCTCGACCGCGGTCAGCGTCGCGTTCTGGTCGCGCAGCTCGTCGATGACCTGGGCGACCTTGGCGTCGTCGATCGTGTCGACCTCGGGTCGGAAGTTGAATTGCTTGTAATCGCCGAGCTCCACTTCCGGGCGGACCTGGACGGTCGCCTTGAAGATGACCGGCTTGCCTTCCTCGGCCTGGACGATGTCGACCTCGGCGTTGGTCAGCGGCAGCACGTCCTCGGCCACCAGCGCCTCGCGATAGGCGTCCTGGACGAGGTGCTCGACGGCCTCGTCGTGGACGACGCCTGGACCGAGATGGCGCTCCAGGACCGGGCGCGGGGCCTTGCCCGGGCGGAAGCCGGGCACGCGAGTCCCGCGCGACAGCCGGCGGACCGCGTCATCCGTGGCACGGGTGAGGCGTTCCGGCGGCAGCTCGATCTCGAGTTCGACCGTGGACTTGGGGCCGGGTGTCTTGGTGATCTGCATCGCCCCGGCAGTATACGGGGAGGGCCGGGGCGAGGACCGCGACGGGTTGTCGGGCCGGGGGGCGGCCGGGCGGTCCTGTCGGGCGGTGGGGTCGGGCGGTCCCGTCGAGCCGGGGGGCGGCCGGTCCGGTCGGGCCGGGGGGCGGCCGGTCCGTCGGGCCGTGGGGCGGCGGGGCGGCCGAACGGCCGTGGGGCGGCGTCGGACCGTGGGGCGGCCGAGAGGCAGGGTGTCGGGCGGTCCCGTCGGGCGGTGGGGCGTCCGAACGGGCCGGGGTGTCGGGCGGTCCCGTCGGGCCGGGGGGCGGCCGGGCGGTCCTGTCGGGCGGTGGGGCGGCCGAGCGGTCCGTCGGGCCGGGGGGCGGCCGAGCGGCGGCCCGCAGCTCCCGGCCGACTTCCTGCCAGCGAGCAACCACATTCGTGGTATGCGAAGAACTGTGGTCTTCGGCGGCCCGGCACACCGTCGTTCGAGCGCGCCGCGAGACTTGACCCACGCTCCGAGACGGGCAGACCTCGCATACCACGAGCCACATTCGTATCTGGCACGAACTACGGGCGGTCGCGGACTGGGCGGCGTACGGCCCCGTCATTCCTCCCAGGCGTATCGGCCGGCTATCGATGCGCCGACCCCCGCCCGGCACCTGGTAGGCGAGAGAGGGATCGAACCTCCACGCCGCTCACGCGGCACCGGCTCCTAAGGCCGGCGCGTCTGCCATTCCGCCACTCGCCCGTCCGAAGTCTAGCGTGGACCGCTGGGCGGACCGATGCGTGCGGCGTCGGCGGACCGTATTCAGTGGCGTAGGTCGGACCCCACCCTGTCTCAGCGCCCCGGCGCGCCGCCGGCCGCGCCGCCGGCCGCGTCGACGTCGGTCCGCTCCGAACCGGCCGTATCCGGCTCCGGGTCGCCCTCAGCCTGCCGGCGCGTCCGTTCACGGATCTGCGCCAGCCGCGCCTGGAAGCCCTCGTCGTCGGTCCGGAACAGCCAGCCGGCCGCGGCCTTGGTCGCGCCCGACAGGAGCGGTCGCGCGACGGTCAGGAGCAGCAAGGTCCGCAACCCGGCCCGGTCGCGGCTGGCCCGCTTGGCGTACGCCGCGAAGTCTCGTTCGAGCGCACCACGCACCTTGTCGCCGTCGCCGCCGAGTTTGCGGAGCGTCTTCTCGATCTCATCGGGCAGCAGCGAATCCGGCATCGGCGCAGGCGCGCCGGTCACCGCACGCTTGCCCGCCCGGAAGACCCGCCGCGGGCCACCGAGAGCGAGGAACGCCGCCCCGCCCATGATGCCGGCGGCCTTGCCCGGGCTGCGCCGGATCTTGGCGGGGACGTCCGCGGCGGCACGAGCCGAGGCCTCGAGGGTCTCCAGCTCGTCGCTCAGCCCGGCGCGTGCCGCTAGGACCCGATCCCGGGCGGCATCCGTTTCTGTAGCCACTCGAGGGTCTCCTTGCTGGTCTCGATCGTCTGGACAGGGTAGAAGCGGTTCTTGAGGGCCTCGACGTCGATGCCGGTCCGGGCGACATCGGCGCCCATCAGCGCCATCCAGGTGAGGTACCCGACGGTGACGCCCAGGGCGGCTCCGACCTGGGGCCCGAACGTGATCGCCGTGAATGCCCCGACGGCCACACCGAGCACGGTCAGACCGGCCAAAGCGACGAAGCGGCCGCCGCCCGGACCGTCCATCCCGAGCGCGATGACGACGCCCGCCACCAGCCCGAGGAGACCGCCGATGAGCATCCCGATGACCAGCGGACGGATCCCCGGATCGACCGCCATGCCCGACGCATCACCGATCGCGCTATAGATCCGGTTTGGCACGTCGAGCCCCAGACCGATCCCGACGATCAGCCCGACGACGATGGCGACCAGGAGGGTCCGGCCGATCCGACGCCCGGAGACGCCGATAGCGGCCAGGACCGCGGCCATCGCGATCGACAGGAACGCCTCCACACCGTGGACGACGCCCCAGCCCATCGAGCCGAAGATCCACTCACCCAGGCCGAGGGAGACCCCGATGACGAGCAGGAAGACGGCGAAGATCACGAGCACCAGCGCCAGCGCACCGAGCGCGGCCACCCGGCCGACCTGGCCGGCGATCGCCGCCGCCTCGGCCTTGCCCAGCTCGATGTGGGCGATGACGAGCGCCATCAGCGCGTCGCGAGTCGCTCCGAGCTGGGCGCGCAGACCCGGGGGCGGGGTACGTGGACCCCGCGGGCGCTCGGATGCCGGCGGCCCCTCCGGTGGCGGCGGGGTCGAGGGCGGTGGTTCCGGCGGCGGGGTCGAGCTGTCGACTGGATCGTCCAGGGTCGTGCTCCGGCTGTCGACGGTCGAGGGTCAGCGGCGATGATACCAGCGCGTCGGCCACCTCCCGAGGCGGACACCACCTCCCGACGCGAGGGCGGGCACGGCGCTACATTGGCCGACATGTCCGCTGCCGCGCCGCGCCGCCTGCTGATCGCCGAGCTGCTGAGCATCGGGACCGAGCTGACCGTCGGCGAGACCCGCGACACCAATGCCGGCGAGCTCGCCCACGCACTGACCGACCGGGGCGTGCGCGTGACCCGTCTGACTGCGCTCCCCGACGACCTGGGCGACGTCGCCGCGGCCTTCCGATCCGGGCTCGAACGGGCCGACCTCGTCATCTCGACCGGCGGCCTTGGCCCGACCCCGGACGATCTGACCCGCGAGGCCATCGCCGACGCCTGCGGCGAGACCCCGACCGTCGATCCGGACCTCGAGGCGTGGCTGCGCGAGCTGTGGGCTCGGCGCGGCATGCCATTCCCCGAGCTCAACCTCAAGCAGGCGTGGCGGATCCCATCTGCCACGACCCTCATCAACCCGAATGGCACGGCCCCCGGTTGGTTCGTGATGCGTGCGGATGGCCGGGTCGTCGTCGCGCTACCGGGTCCGCCACGCGAGATGCGGCCGATGTGGTCCGACGAGGTCGTGCCGCGGCTCGAGGCCCTCGGTCTCGGCGCGGAGGTCGCGACGCGGACCTACCGGCTGGCCGGAATCGGCGAGTCGCAGGTCGCGGAGCTCCTCGGCGAGCCGATGCTGCGGGCCGCCAATCCGATCGTGGCGACCTACGCCCGTGTGGAGGCGGTCGACGTCCGGATCTCGGCGGTGGCCGACGACGGCCGCAGCGCCGCGGAGCTGGTCAGGGCGGCCGCAGAGGTCGTGACTGAGCGGCTCGGCGGCTATGTCTGGGCGAGTGGCGACACCACCTGGAGCCAAGCCATCGGCCAGCGGCTGACCGAGCTCGACTGGACCCTGGCGATCGTCGAGATCGGGACGGGCGGTAGCCTTGATGCCCTGTTCGGGGATGCCGAATGGCTCAGGTTCGATGAATCGATCGCGCCCGAAGCGCCAGCCGCAACCGAGCACGGGCCGGCGCCCGACGCCGCTGCCGCTGACGAGCCATCCGACGACCTCGGCCGCTACGCCCGACGCGCCCGC
Source organism: Candidatus Limnocylindrales bacterium (assembly GCA_038248915.1). Classification (GTDB taxonomy): domain Bacteria; phylum Chloroflexota; class Limnocylindria; order Limnocylindrales; family CSP1-4; genus SPCO01. The sequence goes on from JBBRXB010000001.1 coordinate 248,093, forward strand.
GAGCTCGGCGGCTCGGCGGTCGGCCTCGCTGTTCTGGCCTGGCCGCAGACCGGCGACACGGCCGTCTCGATCGCGATCTCGACGCCGACCCGCGAGGTCCACCTCCGGCGCGTGGTGTTCCTGACCGGACCGATGGGCCGGTCGCGCGTCGCGCTGGCCGCGGCCGCCGTCCTGTTCGAGACGCTCGGCGAGGTCGGGCCGCCCACCTGACCGCTGGTCGAGCCGCCCGCCTGACCGCCGCCCGAGTCAGCGACGCGAGGTCGCCGTCAGCCCTTCGAGGTCGGTCACCCAGATCCCGTCCCGTTCGAGCCGGACCAGCCCGTCATCGGAGAACTGGCCGAGCAGCTTGTTCACGCTCTGGCGAGTGCAGCCGACCATCGACGCCAGCTCGGCCTGGGTGAGGGTCGCTCGGAGCCGGATGGCGCCACCGGCGTCGGGCGCGCCCGCCTCACTGGCGAGCCGGACAAGCCTGGCGGCCAGGCGCCCGGTGATGTCGAGGAAATGAAGCTCCTCGACGTGGGTCGTGAGGCGACGTAGCTCCGCGGCCAGCGAGGCGAGAAGTGAATCGCGGACGGCAGGTTCCGTGGCGACGAGTTCCCGGAACCGGTCGCGCGGCAGGATGACCGTTTCGGTCGCGGTCAGTGCGGCCGCTGACGCGGACCGCGGCGCACCGTCGAGCAGGGCGAGCTCGCCGAACACGTCGCCATCCCTGAGCGTGACGAGGATCGCCTCCTCGCCCGCTTCTGACGGGACCGAGATCTTCACCTCACCTGTCACGATGATGAACAGGGCATCGCCCGGATCACCGGCATGGAAGATGATGTCGCCGCGTCGGAACCGGCGCGTCCGGGTCCCGGCCGCGATTCGGTCCAAGGCAGCCGGGTCCAGGCCCGCGAAGAACGGGATCCGGGCGAGCGACGCGACGAGGGGTGGGCGACCCAACATGCCGCGCGCATCGTACCGCCGCCGGCCACGGTCGCCGGTGATGTCGGGCGGACGACACCTGGGCCGTCGCCTGCGGGGCCGCGCGTTGCGCTCTGGGCACCTACCATTCGCCCCGATGAGCGTCGATCTGACCGGCCGCTTGCGCCTGACCGTGCTCGGGTGCAGCAACGCCCCACCGCACCCTGCCTGGCCCGCCTCGGGATTTCTCGTGGAATGGGAAGGGACGGCGATCCTCCTCGATGTCGGCCAGGGGGTCGTCCGCCGGCTCGCGGGCGTCCTCGACCCGATGCAGCTGGCCGGGGTCATCGTCGGTCACATGCACGCCGACCACTACCTGGACCTTGTCGGCCTGCGCTACCTCTTTCCGTGGGCCGGCCAGCCGCCGAGCCGGCTCCCGGTCCACCTCCCACCGGGTGGCGCTGGCCGGATCGCGAGGCTCACGGAGGCGATCTCGGAGCGGCCGGGGTTCTTTGACGACGCCTTTGCGATCGACGAGTACGACGCGGCCTCGACGCTCGCGATCGGTCCGCTGAGGCTGCAGTTCCGTCAGGCGCGGCACTACGTCCCGGCCTGGGCCATCTCGATCGCGGCCCCTGACGGCACGCGTCTCGTCTACACGGGCGATACCGGGCCGGATGACGCGATGATCGAGTTCGCTCGCGGCGCGGACCTGCTCCTGGTCGAGGCGGCCCTGCTCAGCGAAGCGAACGACGATCCGGAGCGCGGCCACCTGACCGCACCGGAGGCGATCGAGCTTGCCAGTCGCGCGCAGGTGGCCGCAGCCCTCCTCGTGCACTACAACCCGTCCCGACGGGCCGAACTCGAGGCGCTGTGCGAGAGCGCCGGGCCCTGGATCCACCCCGCCGTCGCCGGCCTCACCCGGACGGTCGCGCCACGAGCCGCGAGCGCCGCCGGCGCGCCGGCACGGGCGGCCGCTCCCTAGTTCGGTCCCGGAGTCCCGGCCGCCGCCAGGGACGCCACCGCGGCCGACCGCAGGCGGGCCCGCTCGGCCGGGTCCACCGCGAGATCGGCTGCCATCCGCCAGAACCCGGCGGCCTCGGCCGCGGCCCCCATCGCCAAGGCGGACGCGGCGGCTTCGTCCAGCAACGGGATCGCCCGCGCAGCGTCGCCCGAAGCGGCCCGGTGCTCGGCGATCACAGCGACCGACCTCGACCCCGGGCGGGCCTCCAATGCGTCGGCCAGACGAGCGTGCAGGCGGCGACGCCGGGTGGCCAGGATCCCGGCGTAGGCGGCCTCGTGCACCAGGGGGTGGCTGAACCGCCACGAGCCCTCGTCGACCGGGACGATGAGGGCCGCATCGACCAGCCGGTCGAGCGTGCCCTGGCCCACGGGATGGTCGAGCAGGGCCTCGAGGTCGTCGTGGCGGAAGGCGATGCCGATGACCGAGGCCACGCCCACGACGTCCCGGGCCGGCTCTTCGAGGCCGTCGATACGGGCGCCGAGGACCGCTCGAAGCGTCAAGGGCAGACGCGGCTGGCCCGATTCGACGAGCATCATCCGGCCACCGCGAAGCTCGAGCGTGCCGTCCTCGATCGAGGCGCGGACCGTCTCGCCGATGAACAGCGGGTTGCCCTCGGTCCGCTCGTGGATCCGACGCGCATCCGCCGCGTCCAGCGCGGCCCGTGCCACGATGGTCGCCAGCTTCGCCGTCTCGGGCGGCGCCAGGCCGGTCAGCTCGAGCCGTGCGACGTGGGGCATCCCGGCCCAGCCCGGGAGCGCCCCCGGTCGCATCATCGCGATGACGACGAGAGCTCGTTCGGCCGCCGTCGCCACGATGAGCTCGACCATCCCGACGCTCGACGTGTCGATCCAGTGGACATCGTCGAGGACGATCACCCGCGGGCCGGCGAGGAGGATCCGATCCAGATAGACCGTCGCGACCTCCCCGAGGGCGCTCGCGGTCTCGGCCGGGTCCTCGGGGACGAGCGCCGACTCCGCTTCCCAGCCGGTGAAGGCGGCATCGCGCGCGACCGCCGCGATCGCGCCGCCATAGCGCCGCAGCGTGACTGGGTCCGTGTCGGGCCCGAAGAGGAGCTGCCGGACGTAGCTCCCGGAGTCGACGCCGTACTCGTCGGCGATCGTCTGCGCGAACAGGCGGGCGAAGCGATAGGGCTCGCCCCGCCCGTACGACACGCATTCCGTCCAGCTCCAGGCATAGCCGAGCGCCCGGGCCTCGGGCTCCAGCTCGGCCACCAGCCGCGATTTGCCCATCCCGGCATCACCGGTGATGAGCACGACCGACCCCCGGCCCGACCGGCGAGCGTCTCGCAAGGTCCGCCTGATCACCGCCGCCTCCGCCGTCCGACCGACGAGCGGGCTGTCCGCGGCGGACCGCCGGGTCCGTGCCGAGTCAAGACCAAGCTGCCCGGTCAGCGCGAACAGCCGCACGACCGACGACTGACCGCGCAGGACGACCGAGCCGCGGTCGTCGACGGCGAGGCGGTCGCGCGCCCCGCGGACGGTCGCCTCGTCGACGAGGATCTCGCCGGGTCGCGCCAGGGACTGGATCCGCGCCGCGGTCGTGATCGCTTCGCCGGTCACCGCCAGATCGCCGGACTGGTCGGTCCGGGAGGCGGCCACGACTTCGCCCGTCGCGATGCCGATGCGGACCTCGAGCGGCTCGCTGCCGTCATCCGGTTCGCGCAACATCGCGCGGATGGCCAGCGCGGCGAGCGCGGCCCGGACCGGATCGTCGTCATGGGCGACCGGCCAGCCAAACACGGCGAAGACCGCGTCACCGATGAACTTCTCCCGGGTGCCCTCGAGCCGCTCGATCGCGTCGGCCATCCGCCGGAGCGCGTTGCCGACACGGACACGAACCTCCTCGGGGTCGTGCTCGGCGATCATCCGGACGTAGTCGACCAGGTCCGCGAACAGGGCGGTCACGACCCGGCGGTCGCCGGCCTCGCCGGCCACGGCCGGCGACACGGCGGTCCGCGCGTCCGCCTCACCGAGACGGGCGCCGCACTGGTCGCAGTAACGGGCCTGCCGAGTCGTTCGGGCACCGCACGACGGGCACAGCTGCATGGGATCCTCGATGCTCCCGCCCCCCGGAGGCGCCAGTCTAGCCGGGCCGAACCGCTCGGTCAGGAGATGGTCAGGACCGGCTGGGCCACGGCCTGGGCGGCCCGGACACTCATCCGCGCCGCCACGATGCTGGCGATCGCGGTCATGGCCTTGCCCGCCGGTCCCGGCTCGCGCTGGGCGACTGCCGGGACACCGACGTCGCCACCCTGGCGGACGGTGATGTCGAGCGGGATCCCGCCGAGGTAGTCGAGGCCATGCTCGGCGGCGAACCGCTCGCCGCCGCCGCGGCCGAAGATCTCGGTCAGCTCGCCGCAATGCGGGCAGGCGAAGGAGGTCATGTTCTCGACCAGGCCGATGACTGGCACGCTCATCCGGTTGAACATCGCCAGCGCCTTGCCAACGTCGGCGAGGGCGACTGCCTGGGGCGTCGTCACCAGGACCGCTCCGGAGATCGGGACCGCCTGGGCGAGCGTCAGCTGCGCATCGGAGGTGCCGGGCGGCAGGTCGATGACGAGGTAGTCGAGGTCGCCCCAGTCCACGTCGCGCAGGAACTGCTGGATGGCACCCCCGACGAGCGGGCCGCGCCACACGATCGGCTGGCCCTCCGGGACGAAGAACTGGATCGAGATGGCCTTGACGCCGTAGCGCTCGAGCGGCGTGATCTTGTTGTTGGCGCTCGCCTTCGGCTGGCCCTCGAGACCGAGCATCAGCGGGATGTTCGGCCCCGTGATGTCCGCGTCGAGCAGGCCGACCGAGGCGCCGGCCTGCGCCAGGGCGACGGCGAGGTTGACGCTGACCGTGCTCTTGCCGACGCCGCCCTTGCCGGATGCGACCGCGATGATGTTCTTGACGCCCGGCACGAGCTGCTCGGCCTGGCGCGGCTGCGAGCGGCGGACCATCGCGCCCCAGGTGATATCGACCTTGGTCGCGCCGATCGCGCCGAGGGCGGCGTTCGTCGTGCGCTCGATCTCGTCCTTGAGCGGGCAGGCGGGCGTCGTGAGCTCGATCGTCATCGACAGGTCGAAGCCATCGATGACGACGTTCTTGACCATGTCGAGCGACACCAGGTCGCGGCCGAGCTCGGGTTCCTGGACCGTGCGCATCGCGTCGATGACGGCTTCGTGGGTGAGGCTGGGCATCGGCGGTCGGTCCCTCCGGAACACAATCGAGTGACTGTTCTGACAGTGAACGCGTCGATATCGTACCCCGACCTCGCGGCGACCGGGCCCGCCGGCACCGCTCCATGCAGGCAGCGACGGATTTCGTCGTTGCGCCGCGTCGCGGCAACGAATCTCGTGGGGTTGCTTGGCGCCACCGCCCGAGGCTCGCGTCCTTGACACCCCGTGGCAGGCGACCATATCCTCGGCCGCATCCGAGTCGCGCGATCCTGCGCGGCGGCTTCCTTCCGGCAGGAGAGCGAACGCACGTGCCCACGGTCGACGTCAAGCTCGTGGATGTGGTCAAGAAGTTCGGGGAAGCGGTCGCGGTCGACCACATCAACCTCGAGGTCGAGGACGGCGAGTTCTTCAGCCTGCTCGGCCCGTCGGGCTGCGGCAAGACGACGACCCTGCGGATGATCGGTGGCTTCGAGGCGCCGACATCGGGACTCATCGAGCTCCAGGGCCAGGACGTGACATGGCTGCCGCCGTATAAGCGCAACGTCAACACGGTCTTCCAGAACTACGCGCTCTTTCCGCACCTGACGATCTACGAGAACGTGGCGTTCGGGCTTCGGCGCAAGGGGATCAAGGACAGCGAGGTCCAGAGCCGGGTCAAGGACATGCTCAAGCTGGTCGAGCTATCCGGGTTCGATGCGCGCCGGCCGACCCAGATCTCGGGCGGCCAGGCCCAGCGCGTCGCCCTCGCCCGCGCGCTCATCAACAAGCCGGCGGTGCTGCTGCTCGATGAGCCGCTCGGGGCGCTCGACCTCAAGCTCCGCAAGCAGATGCAGGTGGAGCTGAAGCGCATCCAGCAGGAGGTCGGGATCACGTTCATCTACGTGACCCACGACCAGGAAGAGGCGATGACGATGTCGGATCGGATCGCTGTCATGAACAAGGGCAGCTACGAACAGCTGGGCGAGCCGGAGGCGCTGTATGAGCACCCCAACACTCGGTTCGTGGCGGGCTTCCTCGGCGTCAGCAATCTGCTCTTCGGTGCGGTCGAAGGTACCGACGGCACGCACACGGCCGTCCGCCTCGAGGACGGCACCGTCGTCCGTGCTCCGCAGGGCATCATCGGCAGTCGGACGAGCGTCAGCATCGGGGTCAGGCCGGAGAAGATCCGCCTGCGCGAGACCACCACCGAGACGCCGGACGGCCACAACCATCTGTCGGGCGTCGTGCGCGACGCCTCGTACCTGGGCGTCAGCACGCAGTACCTGGTCGAAGCGCAGGGCGGCGCCCGGATCATGGTCTACGAGCAGAACGTCGGGCGCGCGACCAAAGCCGAACTCTGGACCGCCGGAGCAGCGGTAACGATGACCTGGTCCCCCGACCACACCTTCGTCGTCGCCGACGACGTCGCACCGGTCGAAACAACGGCTGGCTGAACCCGGCCAACGAGACATCCAGAGGAGCCTCCGTGAACGACGAACCGATCCTCACCCGCCGGGAGCTGACGCGTCGCCAGTTCGTCGGCGGCAGCGCCATCGCCGGCTTCGCCGTCTTCCTTGCTGCATGCGGGACGAAGGGCACCGGTGCCGCGTCGTCGTCGGTACCGTCGGTCCAACCGACCACCGCCGGCCCGAGCGCGTCCGTGGAACCGACACCGAAGCCGACCATGTCCGCCGCGCTGAACTGGGCGAACTGGACGTACTACATGGACGTCGATCCGAATGACAAGACCAAGTTCAAGACCCTCGACGACTTCACTGCGAAATACGGCACGGTCGTGAAGTACAGGGAGATCATCGACGACAACGCCGTGTTCGTCGGGACCATCACGCCGCAGCTCCAGGGCGGCCAGGACACCGGCTGGGACATCATCACCCTGACCGACTGGATGGCCGCCCGCTTGATCCGGCTGGGTTGGGTCGAGCAGATGGACCTCGGCAACATGCCGAACGTCGTCGCCAACCTCCAGGACGTCTACCTGGGCGTCGCCTGGGACCCGACCAACGACCACCATGTGCCGTGGCAGTCGGGGATGACCGGACTCGGCTACGACAAGGCGAAGACCGGCGCGCTGACCAGCCTCGACGCCCTGTTCGACCTCAAATACAAGGGCAACATCGACTACCTGACCGAGATGCGGGACACGCTCGGGCTGACGATGCTCAAGCTCGGGCTCGACCCGGCAAAGGCGACGAAAGCGGACTGCGACGCCGCCGTCGCCGAGATCAAGCGCGTCCAGGACGCCGGCATGCGGGCTCTGTTCAAGGGCAACGCCTACGCGGAGGACCTCAAGAGTGGCGATGCCGTCCTGGCGATGGCCTGGTCAGGTGACATGGTCCAAGCCCTGGTCGACAAGCCGACCCTGCAGTTCACGATCGCCGACCAGGGCGGGATGCTGTGGACCGACAACGTGATGATCCCGAACGGGGCCGCGCACGCCTACACCGCGCAAGTCATGATCGACTTCTGCTACGACCCGAAGATCGCGGCCCAGATCGAGGCCTACGTGAATTACATCTGCCCGGTCAAGGGTGCCGCCGAGATCCTGCTCGCGACCGATCCGGGCGTGGCCAAAAACCCGCTCATCTTCCCGCCGAAGGACATCCTCGATCGGCTGCACATCTTCAACGGCCTCGACGAGGCGACCGAGAAATACTTCAACGAGCAGTTCGCCACCGTCACCGGACTGGGCTGACCGGCCCCCTTCCGACCTGTTGAGAGGAGCCCGTGGGCGGCTTTCTGCGGCGGCACAAGCGCGTCGTCCCGTACCTCCTGCTTGCCCCGGGCCTCCTGTGGCTGACGCTGTTCTACGTCCTGCCCGGGATCCAGATGTTCGTGACCTCATTCTGGTCGGGGACGCTCGAGACCGGCTATGCGTTCGCGCTGTCCAACATCTCCAACTACACGACCGCCCTGGAGAAGTTCGCACCGCAATTCACCCGCTCGATCGTCTATGGCGCCGCGGCGACGCTCCTGACGTTCGCGATCTCGTACCCGCTCGCTTACACGATCGCGTTCCGGGGCGGCCGCTACAAGAACCTCCTGTTGTTCCTGGTCGTGGCGCCCTTCTTCACGAGTTTCCTGCTGCGGACAGTCAGCTGGAAGGTCATCCTCGGTGACACCGGGATCCTGCTCGGCCCGCTCAAGAACATCGGCATCCTGCCGTCGGAGTTCCAGGTCCTCGCGACCCCGATCGCGGTCGTGGCCGGCATCACCTACAACTTCCTGCCGTTCATGACCCTGCCGATCTACGTGTCGCTCGAGAAGATCGACAAGCGGCTCGTGGAAGCTGCGCAGGACCTGTTCGCCTCGAACTTCGGGGCCTTCCGACGGATCACCTTCCCGCTGTCGCTGGCAGGCGTCTTCGCGGGGTCGCTGCTGACGTTCATCCCCGCGATGGGCGACTACATCAACGCCGAGCTGCTCGGGAGCCCGCAGACCACGATGATCGGCAACGTCATCCAGAACCAGTTCCTGACACAGAACGACTACCCGACCGCGTCCGCCCTGAGCTTCCTGCTGATGGCCGGCATCCTGATCGCCGTCGCCATCTACGCCCGGTTGCTTGGCACCGAAGAGCTCACCTCGGGCGGCGTCTGATGGCCGGGGTCGCGGAGGTCGGTCGAGCGCGTCCACGCGGGACGCTGAGCGAGCGGTTCGTCCGCTTCTGGAACCGCTACCTGCTGTTCATCTACACCGGGCTGGCGATCGTCTACCTGATGGCGCCGGTCGCGGTCATGGCCCTGTTCAGCTTCAACAACCCTGCCGGCAAGAGCAACTTCGTGTGGCAGGGCTTCACCCTTGACGCCTGGCAGAACATCTTCGCGGTGCCCGGTCTGCAGAGCGCCGTCACGATCAGCCTCGGCATAGCGTTTGCGTCCACGATGATCGCCACCGTCCTCGGCACGCTCATCGCCCTCGCGCTGGCGCGCCACGACTTCCGCGGCCGGAGTACCACGAACCTGTTCATCTTCCTGCCGATGGCGACCCCGGAGATCGTGCTTGGCGCCTCGCTCCTGACGCTCTTCGTGGCCATCGGCACGCCGCCGTTCTTCCCGCTCAGTGCGATCACGATCCTGATCGCCCACATCATGTTCAATATCAGCTTCGTGGTCGTCACCGTCCGGGCGCGGCTGGCCGGCTTCCCGGTCCATCTCGAGGAAGCGGCGATGGACCTGGGCGCCAACGAGTGGACGACGTTCCGCAAGGTGACCTTTCCGCTCATCCTGCCGGGCGTAATGGCCGCCGCCCTGCTCGCGTTCAGCCTGTCGATCGACGACTTCGTCATCACCAACTTCACGTCGGGCGGCACGGTGACCTTTCCGATGTTCATCTACGCCAAGGCACGGATCGGGATCCCGCCCCAGGTCAACGTCGTCGGTACGATCATCTTCCTGACCGCGGTCGGGCTGGTCGCGGTGTCCACCATCGTGGCCCGCCGACGCAATCTCCACGACGAGGCGATAGCGCGGCGCCTGCTGGCCGAAACCGACGCGAGCTGAGGAGCGCACCATGGTCGAGACCGCCGCCCACGGCACCGCGAACGACGTCGCTCCCCTGCCCGACCATGCCGTCGTGCCGGCGGTCTGGAGCCGGATCACCAACCTCGACGTCGATCGCGGCGAGGGCTCCTGGCTGATCACCCGCGACGGCACCCGCTACCTCGACTACTCGTCCGGGATCGGCGTGACCAACACGGGCCACGCTCATCCGCGCGTTGCAGCGGCCATCGCAGCGCAGGCGACCAAACTGCTCCACGGCCAGCAGAACATCCTGTTTCACGAGCCCGGCCTGCGGCTCTACGAGCGGCTGCGGACGGTCCTGCCCGGCGGGCCATGGCAGGCCTTCCTGTCGAACTCGGGCGCGGAGGCGATCGAAGCGTCGGTCAAGCTGGCCCGCGTCGCCACCGGTCGCCCGGCGATCATGGCGTTCCGCTACGGCTACCACGGCCGCACCGCCCAGACGATGGCGCTGACGACGGCCAAGGACGTCTACCGCGGCGCGTTCGAGCCCCTCCCGGGATCCATCTATCACACCGCCTATCCGTATTGCTATCGGGCCGCCGGCGGCGCCCACTCGCCGGACGCCTGCACCTGCGACTGGGAGGCCCAGCTCGACCTGACCTTCCACCAGTTCATCTACCCGGAGTCGGTCGCGGCGATCATCATCGAGCCCGTCCTCGGCGAGGGCGGCTACATCGTCCCGCCGCCCGGCTTCCTGCCACGACTGCGCGAAATCACCCGCCAGCACGGCATCCTGCTGATCGCCGACGAGGTCCAGACCGGGTTCGGGCGGACCGGCGAGCTGTTCGCGGTCCAGCATTGGGGCGTGGAGCCGGACATCCTGGTCATGGCCAAGGGCATCGCGTCGGGGTTGCCGCTGTCCGGGATCCTGGCCCGCGCCGACCTGATGGCCGCCTGGAAGCCCGGCACCCACGGCGGGACCTACGGCGGCAACGTCGTCTCTTGCGCGGCGGCCAACGCCACGCTCGATGTCATCGAGGACGAGGGTTTGGTGGCCAACGCGGGCGAGCGCGGCGACCAGTTCCTGGCCGGCCTGCGCGGCTTGGCGGGCAAGTACGCCTCGATCGGGGATGCCCGCGGGCTCGGCCTGATGGTCGCCATGGAGCTGGTGAAGCCCGGGGTCGGTGACGGGCGCGTCCCGGATCCTGAGCTGACCAAGCGGATCCAGGCCGAGGCGCTGGCCCGCAACCTCATCGTCCTGACCGCCGGGACCTACGTGAACGTGGTCCGGATCATCCCACCGTTGGTCACGACCGCCGCTGAGATCGACCTCGCGCTGTCCATCCTCGACGAGAGCCTGGGGGCGGCCGGCGCCTGACCGCCGAGGCCAGTCCCATTCGGACGCGCGCTCCGGAGTCGGTTGGCGACGAATGACGGCGACGGCCGGCGCGACTGCTATCGTGCCCGGATGAACGTCGGCCCAGACTCGGATCGCTACTGGGTCCCTGGGCGCGCGGCCGGCGGCGATCCCGGCCTCGACACCGCGCGGACGCGCGTCGCGGTACTGCTCGACGCGTTGCCGAGGATCGACCTTCAGGTCTTGGTCGTCGCCATGCCGGACGGTACACGACGCGCGGCCCGCGCACGGGCTATCGACGCGGCCGTGGCGGCCGGTCGGGGCGGCTTGCTCGACGAGGCGACCGGTGCGGTACGCGAGGCCGTGCTCGAGATCTTCTCGCGCTCCGGCTTCAGCGGCACCTGGGCCTTGAGCGAGATGGCGGTGTCGGTGACGCGGGCGAAGGACCGCGTGGCGGCTGCTGCGGCATTCGAGGAGGCAGCGATGTCTGCGGTCGTCGAGGACATCGTCGACGAGGAGACGACCGACATCCTGCGATCGACGACCGCGGGCCTGTTCGACATGACCGGGATGCCCGTGCCCGGATCGTTGTCGTCGTTCGCGACGCCCAAGGTCGGATCCACCCGGGGACCGATCGAGGTCGTCGTCACGGTCGGCTTCGTTGTGATCTGCGTCGTGATCGCAGCCGCCTTCAGCCTGGGCATCGGGCTCCTGGCGCTCGCCGCGGGCTTGGCCATCGTGGCCGGCCTGACCAGGCAGCGACGATCCAGCGGGTCCTGACCGAAGGCTCTAGCCCTTGAGGACCCGAACGACCTCGTCGTGGAGCAGGTCGTTCGTCGCTAGCGCCGTCCCGTTGTGGATCGACCGCACGCCGTGGATATCTGTCACCCGGCCGCCGGCCTCCTCGACGACGATCGATGGCGCGGCCAGGTCCCAACTGTTGGGGCCGACCTCGATCATCGCCTCGGCGGCCCCTTCGGCTACCAGCGCGTAACCCCAGAAGTCGCCGAACCCACGGTCGCGCCAGACCGTGCGGATCAGCGCGTCGAACCCCGGCGCCTCACCGCTGGCCCCGATGTCGATCGGCGACGAGTAGAGGACCTGCGCGTCGGCGACGGCCGTCACCTTCGACACGCCGATCCGCCGTCGGATCCCCGCATCCGGCCCGACCGAGCCGATCGCCCAGCTGCCGCCACCCCGCCACGCGAGCCAGCGCTGGCCGAGGGCGGGCGCGCTCATGACCCCGACCACGATCTCGCCGTCTTCCTCGACCGCGAGGAGCGTGCCGAACAACGGCACGCCACGCATGAAGTTGTGCGTGCCGTCGATCGGGTCGATGTACCAGCGGATGCTGCCGTTGCCGGGTTGGGTGCCGTACTCCTCGCCGACGAGCCCGTGGTCGGGGTAGGCGCGCGTGATCTGCGTGCGGATCTGGCGCTCGATGGCGGTGTCGGCCTGGGTAACGAACGTCCGGTCGGGCTTCGTCTCGATCACCAGGTCGCGCCGAAAATGCTCGAGGGCCATGGTGTCGGCGGCGTCGGCACAGACGAGAGCGAGGGTGAGCCACTCGTCGTACCTGGGGTCGGTCATGCGCGGATCCTCGCCCCGTCCGGGTCGAACAGCGGCTCGCGGGCGACCTCGAAGCCGATCCACTCGCCGAAGACCTCGACCTCGCCGCGGGTCCCGATCGCAGCGTCCGGGGGCAGGTACGCGTACGCGATCGAGCGCTCGACGGCGAAGCCATAGCCGCCCGACGTCACCCGACCGACGATCTCGCCACCGACGCAGACGGGCTCGTTGCCGAGACAGACGGAGCGCGGATCGTCGAGGACCAGACAGCGGAGGCGCTTGCGCGGACCGGCGGCCTTTGCAACCACGAGCGCATCGCGGCCGATGAACTCGGGTTCCTTGTCAAGGGCCACCGCGAACCCGAGCCCAGCCTCGTACGGCGTCTCGTCCGGGGTGATGTCGCTGGACCAGACGCGGTAGCCCTTCTCGATCCGGAGCGCGTCGATGGCGCGGTACCCGGCGGCGACCATGCCGTGCGCCCGGCCGGCCTCCCACAGCGTCCGCCACAGCGCAAGACCGAAGTCTGTGTTGGCGTAGAGCTCCCAGCCGAGCTCCCCGACGTAGGTGACCCGCAGCGCGTAGACCGGCACGGACCCGACCGTGACGGCGCGTGCGGTGAGGTACGGGAAACCGGCATCCGAGACGTCGTCGCGCGTCAGCGGCGCGAGGATGTCGCGCGCCCGCGGGCCCCACAACGCGAAACACACCCGGCTCGAGGTCAGGTCGTTGAGCAGCACGCTGCCGTCCTCGGGCAGGTTCCGGCGGAGCCAGCCAAGGTCGTGCTGGCCGACCGCGGTCCCGGTGATCATCAGGAAGCGATCGGCGGTGACCCGGGTGATCGTCAGGTCGCACTCGATCCCGCCGCGGCGGTTGAGCAGTTGCGTGTAGACGATCCGCCCGACCGGGACGTCCACGTCGTTGGCGCACATCTGTTGCAGGAAGGCCACGGCGCCCGGCCCGACGATCTCGATCTTGGCGAACGAGGTCTCGTCGAACAGACCGGCCGTCGTGCGAGTGGCCAGCGCCTCCGCGCCGATGGCCGGCGACCAGTGCTGGCCCGCCCAGCCGCGCGGCCGGAGTGCCTCGTCGCCGGCTGCGGCGTTCGACTCGAACCAGTTCGGGCGCTCCCAGCCGGACTTCTCGCCAAAGACCGCGCCCAGACCGGCCAGGACGTCGTAGGTCGGCGAGGTGCGCAACGGGCGGCCGGCCTGGCGCTCCTCGTTCGGGTAGTGGATGTCGTAGTACGTCGCGTAGTTCTCGATCGAGCGGGCGAGGGTGTAGCCCTGCGACCGATATGCGGGCCCGAACCGGCGGATGTCCATCTTCCAGAGGTCGAGCTCCGGCTCGCCATCGATGATCCACGACGCCATCTGACGTCCGATCCCGCCCGCCCCGGCGATGCCATGAGCCGAGAACCCGGCGGCGACGAAGAAACCACCGACCTCCGATTCACCGAGGATGAACTCGTTGTCCGGGGTGAACCCCTCCGGACCGTTGATGACCCGGCTGACGCCGGCGTCGGCCATGGCCGGGACGCGCCGGATGGCGCCCTCCATGATCGGCTGGAACCGGTCCATGTCGGGCGCCAGGAGCTTGCCGTTGAAGTCGATCGGGATGCCATCGAGCGACCACGGCGCCGGATCGCGTTCGTAGCCGCCCATGCACAGTCCACCGACCTCCTCGCGGAAATAGACCAAGTGGTCCGGATCGCGGAGCTGGGGCAGGCCGGGGTGGACGCCCTCGATCGGCTCGGTGAAGAGGTACTGGTGGGCCATCGGGATGATCGGCACGTTGACCCCGACCATCCGGCCGATCTCCGGCGCGAACATCCCGCCGGCGTTGACCACGACGTCGGCCCGGATCTCCGAGCGCTCGCCCTGGTGCTCGACGGTGACGCCCGCCACGCGGCCGTGGTCCGTGCCGATCGCCACCACGCGCGTATACGGTCGGACCTTGGCGCCCCGCGCTCGGGCCCCGGCGGCGAGCGCGTTGGCGAGGCCGGACGGGTCGAGCCAGCCGTCGGTCGGCAGGTAGACAGCACCGAGGACGCCATCCGTCGACATCAGCGGAAAGAGCGCCTGGGCCTCGCCGGCCGTGATGAGTTCGAGCGGCAGCCCGAAGGTCTTGGCCCAGCCGGCCTGGCGTCGAAGCTCCTCGAACCGTTCCGGGCTCGACGCCAGCCGCAGGGAGCCGACCTCGTGCCAGGACGGGTCGGTACCGGTCTCGGCCGCCAGGCGGCGGTACAGGTCCGAGCCGTACATCATCATCTTCGTGAGCGTGACCGAGCTCCGCAGCTGGCCGACGAGGCCGGCCGAATGGAAGGTCGAGCCCGAGGTCAGCTCCGCGCGGTCGACGAGGACGACGTCCGTCCAGCCGCGCTCGGTCAGGTGGTACGCGATCGACGTGCCGCCGACGCCGCCGCCGATGATGACCGCGCGAGCCTGTTCCGCCATCGCCGTTGTGCGCTCCCCTGCCCTCCGACCGACGAGGGACAGGGTAGCGGGCCGTCAGGCCGGGTGATCGGCCAGCGCGCCTCGCGCGACGGGAAGCCGTTCCGCCACGACGTTCGCGAGCCGTGTAGCGGGCACGGAGGGGAATCGCCGCGCGCGATCGGTCGCGTCGGCGCTCATGTCGCGGGTATCCATGACCACGGCCGTCGCGATCTGGCCGGCCAGGATCGGCTTGATGGGGCGTAGGACCGCGGCGAGCATCCGCATCATGGGCAGCGGGACGTGGCTGACCGTTCCGGTGACGCCGGTGACTCGCTGGACCGTCGCGACGAAGGCCGCGAAGGTCAGGTTTTCGGGGCCGGCGACGTCGATGGTCGAGCCGCGGAGCGAGGGATCGGCGATGGCCACGTCCACGATGGCGGCGACGTCGGCCGCCGACACGAAGTTGATCGGGTTGTGACCGCGGCCGAAGATCCGCGTCCGGCCGGTCTCGACCAGCGGCCGGCCGACGAGCTCGAGCCAGGTCTCCTGGTAGGCGGTCGGGCGGATGATCGACCAGGCCAGGTTCGAGGCCTGGAGCCGGCGCTCGGTCTCGGCCTTGACCCGGAACAGCTCACTCGGGTGGTTCGGCGACGCCTGACCGATGGACAGCAGCGCGAAGTGGTCGACACCGGCCGCTTCCGCCGAGGCGATCAGGTTGGCATTGCCCTGCCCGTCGATCGCCCGAACCCCGCCGGCACCTGGCCCGCCAAAGCCCTGGATCGCCGAGACGACGGTCCCGACTCCGGCCATCGCTCGATCGATGGACGCTCGGTCCCGGACATCGCCGGTGACGAGCTCGACGCCGGCGGGCAAGCCATGGTCGCCACCGGACATCCCACGGGTCAGGACGCGCACCGTCTCGCCACGAACCAGCAACCTCGGAATCAGCAGCCGGCCGAGCGTGCCGGTCCCACCCGCCACGAGGATCATCGCGGCACGGCCTGTCCGGTCGCGCCAGCGCCCGACACGATCCGCCGAACGGCGTCGTCGGGTCCGACACCGGCGACCTCCACCGGTTCGATGTAGAAACGGACCGAGACGGCCCGTGATGCCTCCAGCCGGAGGATCGTCACGCCGCGCATCCGGTGCGCCGAACCATCGCGCCGCGTACCGCTCCAATCCCATTCGGACCAGACGGTGTCGCCATCGACGACCGCGTCGAGCAGATCAGCGTGCAGGTCCGGGACGCCGGCAAAGATCTGCTCCCAGTTCCGGCGCACCTGGTCGGCTCCTCGGAAGGTACGCTGCGGATGCGCCGGCGTCTCGCTGAGAACGTTCGGGTCGAACACCTCCACGAGGGCGTCCAGGTCGTGATCGTTCATCGCATCGCGGAGTCGGTGCACCACCGCGATCCCGGGTTCCACTGCCTGCACGTCCATGTCGCTCCTCCGATCGACTATCGCCATACTAGGCGTTTGTTGGATATACTCGCAGTCTGATGAACGATCAAACCGATGTCAAGCGAGCCTACGAATCGCCTCTTCGCAAGGCGCAGGCGGCGACCACGAGGCGCGCGGTGATCGACGCCGCCGCGACGCTGTTCATCGATCGCGGCTACGTCGCGACGTCGCTCGATTCGATCGCGGAGGCGGCGGGCGTCAGCCGGGCGACGGTCACGTCGATCGGCGGCAAGAAGGCGCTGCTCAAGACGGCCTACGACGTGGCCCTCGTCGGTGACGGCGAGCCGATCCCCTTCCCGCTTCGGCCGGCCTCGCTCGCGGTTCGAGCCGAGCCTGACCCGATTCGGTTCGTGGTCGGCTACGCTGGGCTGGTCACCGACATCGATCGCCGGCTCGCCGCGGTCTACGAAGCCGTACGGGGCGCAGCCAGCGCCGACCCGGAGGTGCGCGAGGTCTTCGAGGCGATCGGGCGGGAGCGTTCGATCGGCGCGCGCCACGTCGTCGACGACCTCCTGGCGAAGGGCGCGCGGCTGCGGGACGGTCTGGACGCCGAGGCGGCGGCCGACATCCTGTGGGTCCTCATCGACCCGGGCCTCTTCCACCTCCTCGTCCATCGTCGTGGTTGGACGCCGGAGCGCTTCGACGCCTGGCTGGCCGATTCGATCCAGCGCCAGCTGCTGGCATGACCCGGTGACGGCGACGCCCTCGATCGAGCAGGTCATCGCGGCGATCCCGGAATGGGCCGGGCGAACGGTCACGGCCGAGCGGATCCCGGCCGGGCTGACCAACACGAACTACCGGGTCGAGGTCGACGGCCTGCCGCGGTTCGTGCGGATCCCCGGCGCCGGGACCGACCTTCTGGCCGTCGATCGCGGCAACGAACTGCACAATACCCGGGTGGCGGCCGAGTCCGGCGTCGCGCCCCGTGTCCTCCATGCGCTTCCGGAGTGGGACGTGTTCGTGCTCGAGTGGCTCGAGGCTCGGACGCTGTCGGGCGAGGCGTTGCGGGCGCCCGGGATGCCGGCGCGGATCGCGAACGCACTCCGACGCCTCCATTCTGGCCCGCGCTTCCGTGACGACTTCGACATGGTCCGGCTGTCCGAGCGCTATCTCGCCTTCGTCGACGAGCGCGACATCGCCATCCCGGCCGGCTATCGGGAGCACCTGGGCCAGATCCCGCGCATCGAGGCGGCGCTGGCCGCGCACCCACTGGCGACCGTCCCGTGCCACAACGACCTGCTCGCCGACAACTACCTCGACGACGGCGGGCGGCTGTGGATCGTCGACTGGGAATACAGCGGCAACGGCGATCCCGCCTTCGAACTCGGCAACACGGCGCAGGAGCTCGAGTACGACGACGACCAGGTCCGCGAGCTGTGCGCCGCGTACTTCGGGGAAGCCTCCCCTGCCCTCCTGGCCCGGATGCGGCTCCAGATGATCATGTCCGACGTCGGCTGGACGCTGTGGGCCGCCATCCAGGCGCGGATCTCCACGATCGACTACGACTTCACCGCGTGGGCCGAGGAACGGTGGGCGCGGGCGGCCGCCATGCTCGACGGCCCCGACTTCGGGGGTTGGCTGCAAGTCGGGCGGGTCTGATCGCGATCGGCAACTCGGTGGCGAACCTCTCAGGACTCGTTGCGCCATCCTTGGGTTCGAGAGGCATTCGATCAGCTCCGCATCCGCGAACCGGTCGGGTCGAACAGGACGTCCGGGGCCACAGAAGCCAGCGCGCGATGATCGAATACGTCGACTTCGGCGGACTGACCTTCCGCCACATCCGACGGCAGGTAGACGTAGCCGATCGTGCGCTGGACGGTCGGACAGTACGCGACGCTCCTGAGGCGACCGACGACCTCGCCGTCGAGCCGGATCGCTTCGCCTCCGTACACGGGCAGGTAGTCGGTATCGCCGATGAGGACGGTCCGGAGTCGCCGACCTGGCCCGCTGGGCGCGGCCGTGCGGGCCGCCACGGTGGCGTCGCGCCCGATGAACGCTCCCTTGCCGGGCCGGACGAACGCCCCGAGCCCGGCTTCGTCGGGCGTCTCGAGCATCGTCATGTCGGTGTTGAAATACCGATAGCCCTTCTCCATGCGGAGCGCATCCAGGGCTCGATAGCCGAACGGCTCGAGACCGGCGTCGCTCCCCGCGTCGCGGAGCGCATCCCAGACCGGGACCGCCCACTCGGCATCCGTCGACAGCTCCCAGCCGAGCTCGCCGGCGTAGCTGATCCGGGCGGCTAGGACGGGTGCGTGGACGACGCGGATGGTGCGGGCCTGGCGAAGCGGGATCGCCCCGTTGGTCACGTTATCGTCGGAGGCCCCCGCCAGGATCTCGCGCGCCAGCGGTCCCCACAGCCCGATCATCACCAGATCTCCGCTGACATCGCGCAGGGCCACGTCCTCGCCGGCGACGGCATGCCGGAGCCAGGCGAGGTCCGAGGCGACGAACCCGGCCCCGGTCACGACCCGGAACCGATCGGCGGCGAGGCGGGTGATCGTGACGTCGGCCACCATCCCACCCCGATCGTCGAGGAATGGCGTGTAGATGACGCTGCCGACCGGCCGATCCACGTCGCCGGCGGCGACCCGCTGGAGCAGGCCGAGCGCCCCGGGCCCGTCGACCGCGATCTTGCCGAACGAGCTCAGATCGATGATCCCGGCGCGCTCGCGGACAGCGCGAGCCTCTGCGCAGACCCGCTCGAACCACGGCGGCTTGGTCCAGCCGTATCCCGCCTGATCCCGACCTGCGCGGCGCCACGGCCGGTCGGGGTCGTGATTGTCGGCCCGTTCCCAGCCGGCCTTCGTCCCGAACACGGCACCGGCCTCCTGGAGCCGGCCATGCAGCGGAGACAGCCGCCGCGGCCGCCCAGAGACATCCGCGTCGAACGGGTAGCGCAACCGGTAGTAGTCCGAGTAGGTCTCGCGCGCCAGCCCAGCCGCAAACCCCGGGTCGCGGTAGGTGTCACCGAACCGCCAGGCCCGGTACGGCCCGATATCCACACCCGGGTCGCCAGCCGTGATCCAGCCGGCCATGGCCTGCCCGATCCCGCCTCCCCCACCGAACCCGTTGAGCGACAGTCCCGCGGCCACCCAGTAGCCACGCACCCCGGGGAGCGGCCCGAGCAGCGGGTTCGCATCGGGCGTCATCGCGTCCGGATGGCAGACCAACCGGATCGCCTCGGCGTCGGCCAGGAACGGGAACCGTCGGATGGCGCCCTGCATCAGCGGCTCGAACCGCTCGTAGTCGGGTGGCAACGACTGCGCGGCGTGCTCCCAGGGCACCCCATCCTCCCAGCGCGAGACCGGATCGAGCTCGTAGCCGCCGAAGACCATCCCGCCGTGCTCGCTCTTGCCGTACACGAGATTGTCCGGGTCGCGGAAACACGGCATGTCGCGCGGCAGCTCGGACCCGGGGACGGCCTTGAGGGCGATGTGCTGGTGGTCGACCGGCGTCGAGGGGATGAACGCCCCGACCATCGCGGCGACCTGCGGGGCCCAGATCCCGGCGGCGTTGACGACGATCTCCGTGTCGATCCGGCCCGCGTCGGTCAGGACGGTCGTGACCGCGTGACCGGCCGACAGTTCGAAGCCAGTCACGCGGACGCCCGTCCGGATGCGAACTCCGAGCGCCCGCGCCGCATCGGCCACGGCGTGGGTCGCGCCATGTGGGTCGAGGTGACCGTCGCCGGCCAGGTGGACCGCTCCGAACAGCGACGCCGGCGAGATGGCGGGCATCAGCCCGAGCGCCTCGTTCGGCCCGATCACCTCCGCCTCGAGTCCGATGCCCCGCGCTCGACTCGCCGTCCGCTCGAGCTCCCGAAGCTGCTCGGGGCTCGATGCCAGGCGCAGGCTGCCCACGGTCTCGAAGGCGCCGAGGCGTCGAAAGAGCTCGATGCTGTAGCGCCGGAAGCCCATCATCGTCGACGACGGGTTGAAGGCGGTGACCAAACCGGCCGCCTGGCACGTCGAGCCCGCCGTCAGCTGCGCCTTCTCGACGAGCAGGACGTCCGTCCAGCCGGCGAGCGCCAGGTGGTAGGCCACGCTGCAGCCGGTGATCCCGCCACCGATGACGACGACGCGAGCCTGATCGGTCAATGACACGCGGCGCTCCCGGGATCGGTGACATCGCCGGAGGTTGGCAGGAAGGCCCAGTCGAACGATGCGCGGTGCAGGTCGAGGCGGATGATGCCGTGACTGACCGCCAGTCGCAACTGGCTGTTGGCCCTGGGCACGGCGAAGGTCCGCAGGTCGGCACCACCGGTGCCCACGACGAACTCGCGGATGCCGTGTGCCGGATCCGGCCTGGCGTCCGGGTCCTGCGGCGCGAAACGTTCGTAATCGTGATCGTGGCCGTTGATCACGACATCCGCGCCAGCGGCGTACAGCGCCTGCCAGAACGGCGCCACTTCCGCGTCGTTGCCGTGGAACCCGGAGCTGAACCGCGGGTGATGCCAGATGGCGAGCGCACAGGTCGCCGTGGACGCCCGGAAATCGGCGGTCAGCCATCTCCCCTGCGGCGAGGCCGCACCGCACCCGCCGACGTTCGAGCAGCCCGAGTCGAGGACGATGACGTGCCACGCCCCGAGCTCGTACGAGTACCAGCTCACGCCGTGTGGCGCGGCCGCCCGCCCGAAGTAGCCGAGGTAGCCGGCGGCACCCTTGGTCTCCCGATCGTGATTGCCGGCGGCCGGCCTTGTCCGATCGCGGAACGCACCCCATGTCGGGTCGTAGCAGTCATGGAATTGGCCGGGCGACCCGTTGGCATAGGCGTTGTCGCCGGCCGTGAAGACCGCACCCGGCATCGACGCGACCATCGCGGCCGTCTGGGAATCGCCATCGAGATGGCAGTCCGCGATGTCGCCCGCTCCCATCAGGACGGCGTCGGGCACCGCGGACGGGGTCGAGCGGGCCGGGACCGCGGACGGCGTCGAGCGGGCCGGACTGGACCCGCCGTCTCGCTGGATGAGGCTGGCCATCCCGAGCAGGAGGGCGAGCGTGGCAGCGAACCCCAGGACGCCCAGGATCAGGGTCCTCGCGGACGAGATCGGATGCGGCCCGGGCTCGGTGGTCACCGTCCGAGCGTATCGGACCGCGCCGCTCGGTGCCGCCTAGTGAAGTTCACTCAGTCGCTGGCGAGCGCCTCGTCGCTCCCGGAGATCCGTTCGACGGCGATCCGGACCGTCCAGCCCGCCGGCGGGTTCGGCAAGTCGGGAAAGACCACGTCCGGGCTGACGTATGTGTACGCGAGCCGCTGGAGGGTCTCGGGGGCCCCGCCCTCCACCACCCGGGCGCGACCGTGCAGGACGATGTAGCCGGGCAGACCCATCGGGCCGAGGCGGCCCGTCTCGAAGGAGATCGCCATCCGAGGGTCGCGGCGCAAGTTGACCAGCTTCGCCTGGTCGAACATCGTGCCGATGACGATCTCCTCGCCATCCAGCCCGATCCAGGCCATCGAGATCTGCGGCCGACCATCCGGAGCCAACGTGACGACGTGGGCGATCGGGCCGGTCTCGATCGCTGTCCGTACGGCGGCTGGGATGTCCATCGAGTCCTCCTTGGTCACCGATCACCACCTAGCCCCATCGGCCGGTCCGCGTTCGTGACTGTCGTCCAGCCTACGCCTCGGCGAGGTCCGCGAGGGCGCCCTCGAAGCGCGCGTCGGCCGCGTTGGCCAGCAGCCGGCGGAAGTTCCCGTCGGCATAGGCGACGAAGTCCACGTCAAGGTTGCTGACGCCCTGCTGCAGAACGCCCCACATCGCCTCGCGGAAGTCGGATACGACCCGCATCAGGGTCAGCCGGGCGAGCCGATCCGGCCGGACGGAGCCGTCGTACGCAGCCAACAACAGCGCGTCTTCGTCCGGCGTCAGCTCGTGGTTGATGCTGAAGTTGCCGAGGTCGAAGAACGGGTCGCCCATCCCGGCGTATTCCCAGTCGATGATCCGGATCCGCGTGCCGTCGTCGATGAAGTTCGCATTCAGCAGGTCGTTGTGGCACGGTCGCAGCTCGATCGGGGCGGCCAGGAACGCGCCCTCGATCCGCCGCCCCACGGCCGACGCGAGGTCGTACTGGGGCGGGATGTTGACCCCGCGGGAGATCGCCAGGGCTCGATACGCCTCCACGATCCGCAGTGGCACGAACAGCCCCGGGATGGCCGGGCCATCGTGGATCCGCCGGAGCGAATCCGCGACTCGCCGGAGCGTGTCCGGTCGATGGACGGCCTCGTCCGATACCGGGGACCCGACGATGAACCGGGTCACGAGGTAGCCCTCGGGCCGGATGAACGCGGTCACCTCGGGTCCGACGCCCACCCCGGCGGCCGCGACTGTCGCGGCGTGCTCGACCTCACGCGAGATGCCCAGCAGGTGCGTGTCGTTGCCGGCCAGCCGGATGACCCAGCGGTCATCCGTGCCCGAGGCATCGATCCGGAAGTTCCGGTTGGTGATCCCGCCGGACAGCGCGGTGAGGGTCAGCCGACGCCCGGCGATCTCCGGGACCTTCTGCAAGGCCCCGACGAGGTCGTCGTACAAGGGGCCCCGCAGGATCGGATCATCGGTCACTACCCGATGACGGTTTCGCCAGTGGCTGCATCGGCCTCCAGCTTCTCGCGAGCGATCCGTCCTCGTTCTGCGGCGAGGTAGTAGATGAGTCCGGCGATCAAAACCACGCCCATGATCAGCTCGAAGATCGGGATGGCTGGCAGGGAGACATCGACGCCAAGGACCTGCGTCGACGCGAGGATCGGATTCGACAGGTCGCGCAGGCCGACGGCCGTCCCGTCAGGCAGCGGGTAGGATGCCGTGCCCAGTGAGCC
This sequence comes from Candidatus Limnocylindrales bacterium, assembly GCA_038248915.1. GTDB lineage: Bacteria > Chloroflexota > Limnocylindria > Limnocylindrales > CSP1-4 > SPCO01. Next base: position 271,295 of record JBBRXB010000001.1, read on the forward strand.
GAAGGTATCGGTCTGCCACAGCGCGAAGTTGATGATCATCAGGCCGCCCCAGACGAGCGCCAGGACGTTGATGATCGTCCCCCAGCTTCCGAGTCTGAACCAGGCCCCCTTCTGGGGCCACCCGCGCCGGCGGGCGACGAGCACGCCAAGATTGCACAGGAAGTAGCTGGTGTAGATCATCCCGGTCGCGGCCACGGCCAGGACCGCGGCGGAACTGGTCAGCAGGAATGGGATGGCCGCCAGGATGCCCACGGCGACGGCGGCGTTGGCGGGCGTGTGGAACCGCTCGCTGACATGCCCCCACACGCCACCGAACGGCAGGCGGCGGTCCCTGCCCATCGAGAACATCAGCCGCGTGGTCGCGCCCTGGATCGCCATGGTGCAGACGTACACGGCCGCAAGGATGACGAGCAGGTAGACCTTGCCGAAATCACCCATGTTGGCGTTGATCGTGTCGCCGATCGGGTTCGCTCCGCCGACGCCCCAGGCGAACTGCTGCGCGCTGAGGATCTGCGCCGGCACGTCCTTGAACGACAGGATGATCGCGAGCAGGAACAGGGCGCCGGTCGCTCCCGCGAGCCAGATCGCGGACAGGACGCCGCGTGGCGCCTGCCGACTGGCATCCAGCGTTTCCTCGCCGAATGTGCCCGCCGTGTCAAAGCCATAGACGACGAAGAGGCTCATGAACATCCCGACGAGGAAGATCGTCGGGAAACCGCCGGTCGACGTGACATTCGGCGCCGTCTCCGTGATCACCGACAGAGGTTGGTGATTGAAGAAGATCAGCAGGATCAGGGCGAACACCACCAGTCCGAGGATCTCCGCGCCGACGCCGAGGTTGTTGATGATCGCCAGAACCCGGACCCCGAAGGCATTGATGATCGTCGTCGTGATGAGGGTGATGAGGGCCAGGAAGACGCCCATGTTGAAGGCGGAGATCGGCGACGCCGACGTCAGATCGGTGCCGGTGATGCTCGAGATGACCAGGGGCACGGTGATCGCGACGGCCGTCGTCGTGAGCACGCCGGCCCAGAAATAGATCCAGCCGGTGTACCAGCCGAGCGTCTTGTTCGACAGCCGCTTGGACCATTGGTAGATCGATCCAGCGACCGGGAAGTGACTCGACAGCTCGGCGAAGTTGAGTGCGACGAAGGTCTGACCGAGGATCACGAGCGGCCACGACCAGAAAAAGAACGGACCCGACACGGCGAGGCCTACTGCGATCAGCGTGAAGGTGCCGGTCGACACGCTGATATAGCTGAAGGCGACGGCGAAGTTGGACATGAACCCGAGGCTGCGCCGCAGCTCCGGCTTGATCCCCAACGACTCAAGGTGGGCGTCGTCCTGCGCGGCCACATCCTGCGCGCTAGCTGGTCCCGCCACGAGATCTCCTCCTCCCACGCGTCCGGTCGGGCGCGAGCTGTCTACCGGAGTTGATACGCGCGAACGCTGGGGCACGATCCGCGGGATACCCTCCATCCGGCGGCGGACCTGCGGGCGAGGATAGCACCACGCATCGGGCCGTCAACGACGAATCCCGCGGGGCGAGGACGCGCTTGGCCGCTCGATTCGCACGTGCGCAAGGGCCGCTACGACCCCCGATGTCAGCCCGCCGTGACGGCCTCGCGCAGCCCATCCGGGATCGGCCGGTGCCATTCGACCGGGTGGACGTAGCGGTCGACCATGGCGCGGCTGTCGTTGACCCGCAGCTCCGTGAACAGGTAGGCGATCTTGCGACGCTGGGCGGCCAGGATCTCGTCCTTCGTGTCGAGATCCCAGAGCTTGCGCTTGAACGGCCCGAGGGCCTTCTTGCGCGTCGTGTAGACGAACTGCTGGTCGGTCTGGTCGGCCTTCCGCTCGTTGATGGCGTTGCCGAAGCACCACCCCTCGATCTCACGATGGAGCGACGCCGGGAAGGCCGGATGCTCGTACAGCGCGTTCTGGAATCCCGTCGCCAGGTGGATCTCGGCCGTCTCGACGGCCGGGAAGCGGTGGAACAGCTCGTCCGGCAGGGTCGATGCACCGTGCTGCACGGCACCGGCGAGGCCATACTCGCGGGCCACGACACCAAGCTCGCGCAGGACCTCGAAGTCGAGCTTGACCTCCGCCACGCCGCCATCAGGCAGTGGCACGCCGCCATGCGACGTGCCGGTCTGGACGCTGACCTTGGAGATCCCCTGCGCGCCGGTCGCGCGTGCCTCGAGCTCGCGGCGGTAGCCGTCGAGGTAGGCGCGCAGCTCCGCGACGGTCGAATTCTGCGTCCCGACCTCGCCGATCTCGCCACCGACGCTGATCGTCACCCCATCCGGCTCGAGCGTCCGGATCAGGGCGGTGAGCTCTGCGGCTCGCCGGTAATTCTCGCCCTGCTCCCCGTCGACATTCGGTTTCGACAGGTCGACCAGCGTTGACGAGTCGATGTCGATGTTCCGATAGCCGGCCTCGATCGCGAGCCGGCACGCGCGCCGGATCTCCTCGGTCATCGCCTCCGGATCGGCCAGGTACTTCTTGGCGTTGAACTGGTAGTGGTCGCCCTGGATGAAGACCGGGCCCTGCCAGCCGGCGGCGATGGCGCCGGCCAGGACCGAGGTCGCGTAGTCGATCGGACGCTGGAACGTATAGGTCTGTTCGCTCCGGGCGAGTTCGAGGATGACAGCCCCGACACCGGCCGCCGCCGCAGCGTCATAGACCGTCCGGGCCATGTCGAACGTCTGCGTCCGCAGGTTGATGGCAGGGACCGTGAACCCGGTGACCTCACCGCGGGCGCGCGCCTGATACAACCCCTGGATGCTGGCCGACCGCGCACCGAGCGCCTGGCTGGCCTCCCAGACGAGCCATTGGGCGGCGGCGGTCGTCGCCTCGTCGTCGCTGAACGCCGCGGTCCAGGCCAGGTCGCGGATGCCGTCGCCACGGAACGCCGCATCATCGTCGATGACGATCTGTTCGCCGTCGAGGTGGGCGCGACCGGTCAGGATCGCGAGGAGGTCGGTCGGGGAGGTCGCAACGTGGGGCATCGGGGTCGGTCTCCTGTCGGTGGCGTCATCACCATGGTAGCGACCGACCCGTGGCATCGGGAAACCAGGCTAGAAGGTCGGCTTGACCACCATCAGAAAGACGATGACGACGATCAGCAGCCCTAGGAACATCCCGCCGCGCTGGACCTTCTTCACCTGCGCGGCGATGGCGGGCGGCGGCGGTCCCGGAGGGGTTCCGGGCGGTGGCGGCGTCGAGGTCATCTCGATGAGGTGATGCAGGGCCGTGCGCTGGATCGTCAGGCCGTACGACACCAGGATCAAGTACAGCACGATGGCGATGGCCAGCCACGCCTTCGTCATGACGTCGACCTTGCCACTCACGATCAGGAGCACGCCGGTGATGCCCTGGATGATGGCCAGCGGATAGACGACCCCGCGCCCGATGGCCGCCACCTGGCGCGAGCTGAAGTTCGCGTGCTGCGGCTCCTTGCCCGCCATCCCGCCCATGATCGAATAGGCGAACGTCGGCCCGAACGCGATGATCGCTCCCATCACGTGGAGGAACAGGACGAACGGAAAGAACTGGCCGATATCCAAGACACCACCCCTAGAGCGATCGGCGGACTTGGCACCGACGCGCGAAGGATAGGCCCTACGACACCCGCTTCGTGCGCCGGCTGACGAAGTCGACCAGGACGTATTCGCCGAGGTGCTCGGGGGTGGCGTAGAACGCCCGTCCCCGGTTGAGCCGGGTCATGTGCGCGACGAAATCGGCCAGGGCGCGTGACCGTTCCAGCATGAACGTGTTGATCGTGATCCCCGCCTTGGTGCAGCGCTGGACCTCGAGCAGGGTCTCCTGGATCGTGCGCCGCGTCGGGGGGTAGTTGAACTCGACCTGGCCGTTCTCGAAATGGGCGGTCGGCTCACCATCGGTGATGACCACGATCTCCTTGTTGACCGCTGGGTTGCGCTCCAGGATCCGGCGGGCGAGGAGCAGGCCGTGCTGCAGGTTGGTCCCGTATTCGTAGCCGTGCCAGCTCAGCTCGGCAAGGGCGCCCGGCCGGATCTCCCGCGCGTAGTAGGCGAACCCGATGACCGACAGATGGTCGCGCGGGTACTGCGTCCGGATGAGCGTGTCGAGCGCGACGGCCACCTTCTTGGCCGCCAGGAAGCAGCCGCGCAGCAGCATCGAACGGCTCATGTCCACGAGCAGCACCGTGGAGGTCTGGGTCAGCTGCTCCGTCCGGTGAACCTCGAAATCTGTCGGGGCGAGGCGGACCCGACGATCGCCGCTGGCAGCGCGTGCCGCCGGGGCGTTTTCCTCGCGGCCCAGGGCGTTGAACAGTGTCCCACGCAGGTCCAGGTGGAACGGGTCGCCGAACTCGTACGGCTTGGTCGCCTCGTCGCGTTCGCCGCCCTGCCCGCCACGATCGATCCGGTGGCCACCGAACGCATCTCGCTGGAGCCTCGCGAACAGGTCATCGAGGACCTTCTGGCCGATCCGCCGGCTGCCGCGCGGGGTCAGCTCCAGGCGTTCGCCGTCGTGGGTCAGGTAGCCGGCCTCCTCGAGGCGGCGGGCCAGGTCGTCGAGCGCCTCGAGCTCGCGCAGCGCGTCGTCGCCCAACAGATCGCGGACCTCGTGGCGATCGATGCCGGCGAGATCGGCCGGCGACTCGACGCCCGACAGGGCGTCCTCGAGGCGGTCCATCGCCTGGAGCCGGCCGATCTGGGCGAGGGCGCCATCGAGCCCGAGCGGTTCGTCGCCACCGAACGGAACCCGGTCGCCCAAACCGCCCGGCAACAGCAGATCCAGGTTCGACGCGAGCTGCGCCAGGTCGACCAGCAGCCGGTCGTCCCGGAGCAGCGCGTCCATCATCGAGGCGAGCTCGGCCCGTTGCTCCGCGCTCATCGAGCGCAGCAGCGACTGCATCGCGGCCATCCGCTGGGCGAGCTGGTCGATGATGTCGTCGAAGGTCTGGGCACCGGGGAAGAACTGGCCGTGCTTGGCCAGGAACTCGCTCGCGTCCGGGTCGGCGCCCCCGATGCGCTGGCGGATCAGTTCGTTGAGGTCCCGGACCATCTCGCGGTTGGCGGCCAGGTCCTCCGGCTTCATCGACTTGATGGCATCCGACATCCCGGACACGAACTGGTCGAGGACCTGGCCCTGGAGCTTCTTGACGAGCTCGTCGAACCGCTCACGCGCGTGGGGCTCGAGGAAGTCGTAGTCCTGCAGGCCGCGGATCTTGTCACCGACATCGGTCGGCAGCGCGTCGAGCTGGTCGAGCCGCCGCGCGGCGACATCGCGGAGCATCTTCCGCAGGTCCTCGGTCGCGCCTTCGGTCTCGGCGTTCGACGCATCGTCGAGCCGGCGTTCCACCCCGGCGTGCTCCTGCTCGACGATCTCATCGAGCTCGCGGCGGATGTCGCCCAGCACGTCATCGAGCTGGTATCGCTCGAGCATCGCCTCGCGCTGGCGCTCCAGCCGCTCCAGCAGGTCCTGCAAGCCGGCCATGTCGCCACGGGTCGGGTCGCCGGTCCGCCAGCCGCGCTCCATCAGGCGGCGCAAGGCCTCGGCCAGATCGCCCTCGGCCATCATGTCGTCGGCGAGCGCGTCGAGGATCTCGTCCGCCGCGAGGTCGGCGATGTGCTGGCTGCCGTCCCAGGCCGAATAGCGCGCGGCGCGGGCGAGGGCATCCGCAGCGGACGCCGGCGACGGCGACGGCGACGGCCCCGATCCGAGGCGCGCGCGGCCCCGGGCGCCCGACCGCTCCGGCCCCAGATCCCGCGGATCCGGGGAGTAGGCGGTCACCGGTGGTAGACCGTCCCGCCCGGGACGCGGTCCTTGTTGAGCCGCCGTGCGAGGTGGAGACCCTCGAGCAGGAACTCGACGCCGGACGCGACGACCGCCGGCTCTTCGGCACCGTCGGTCGCATCGAACACGCCCAGCCGATCGAGCGCGAGGCCCAGCCCGGGGACTTCTCGGACGAGATGGACGTATTCGCGCGACGGCGTCCGATCGCCGGTCTCGATCGTGAACCCATCTTCGAACGCCTCGACGACGCCGTCGAGCTCATCGATCGACACGCGCCGGTTGAACGTCGTGTGGAGCGCCTTGGTGATGAGCCGCTCGACGATCCGTTCCTCCGGCGATTCGTCACCGGCCGTCTCGAGCTCCACCTTGCCGACCGTCGAGGCGACGACCGCGCCGAGGTCCGACACCCGCGGCGCCGCGACGGGCTCCCCGAGCCTGACCGCACGCTTCAGGGCTGCGGCCTCCAGGACCTCCGCGTTGGCGACGGTCACGCGGACGCTGACCCCGGACCGCTGGCTGATCTCCGGCGAGCGGCGGGCCATATGGGTCAACTCGGCGACGAGCTCCTCCATGAACGCCGGCACGACGACGGTAGGCGTCCCCTCGTCGGGCTCGAAGCGGTGTTTCTCCTGGCGCATGATCGCCATCTCGTGCTCAAGGGTCCGTGGGTAGTGGGTCCGGATCTGCGACCCGAGCCGGTCCTTGAGCGGGGTGATGATCCGGCCGCGGGAGGTGTAGTCCTCCGGGTTGGCCGACGCGACGACGTACAGGTCGAGCGGCAGCCGGACGACGAAGCCACGGATCTGGACGTCGCGCTCCTCGAGGATGTTGAGCAGGCCGACCTGGATCCGCTCGGCAAGATCGGGCAGCTCGTTGATCGCCACGATCCCGCGGTTGGCGCGCGGGATGAGCCCGTAGTGCAGGGTCAGCTCGTCGGACAGGTAGCGGCCCTCGGCGACCTTGATCGGGTCGACCTCGCCGATGAGATCGGCGATGGTGATGTCCGGGGTCGCGAGCTTCTCGGCATATCGTCGGTCGCGCGGGATCCAGTCGATGGCCGTCGCGTCCCCGTCGCGCTCGACGATCGCGCGGGCGGCCGGGCTGACCGGCGCGTACGGGTCGTCGTTGAGCTCGCCGCCGCGGACCGCCGGGAGCCACGGGTCGAGCAGCCCGACCAGCAGCCGCGCCATCCGGGTCTTGGCCTGGCCGCGTTCGCCCAGGAACACGAGGTCATGGCCGGCCAGGATGGCGTTCTCGATGGCCGGGACGACCGAGTCTTCGTACCCGACGACGCCGGGGAAGATCTGTGCGCCGGTGCCGAGCCGAGCGAGCAGGTTGGCCCGCAGCTCGTCCTTGACGGTCCGGGACCGCCAGCCGGATGCGCGGAGGTCGGCCAGGGTCGCCGCCTGGGATGTGGGACGTTCGATGGGATCCACGGTCGTTCCCCCGCTCTGCTGCCGCTGGGACCGCGAGCCTAAGCGTCGGTCCGCGGAGCGTCAAACGGGGGGGCCGGACGGTAGGTCCGGATGGCCGCAAGCACCGCCTCCGGGTCGGTCGTACTGGTCACCACGAGGCCGTCGAGGAAGTCGCGGCGGCGATCGACTTCGATCTCGAAGTCGCCCGCTGGGCGGCCGATCCGGCGCGCCAGCTCCGGGGTGATGCCCCAGCCGAAGTGCTCGAAGGAGTCCTCCGCCGGGTCCCACGTCGCGAGGACCGCCGGCCCCAGCCGCTGGACATGGCCGTGACGATCGCGAGCGATCGGCCGCACGTAGTGGGCCGCCACGACGCGACGGCGATCGTCTTCGAGGCGGCGCAGGACCAGGACGATGCCCAGGTGCGACAACTCATCGTCGGTCAGCCGGACGGGCGCCTCACGGAGAGCGTCGAACAACCCGTCGAGCGCATCGGCATGGATCGTCGCCGCGAGGCCATAGCCGATCGACACGGCCCGGACCGCGATCCTGGCCGCCATTCCCCACGTGTAGGCCGGGGTGTGGTCGGACAGCTCGTGGACGAGGAGCACCGTGGACTCAGGGCGGATCGGGTCGCCGCCGGGCGCCGGGCGAGCGACGCCTGGCCAGCCCAGGTCGGACGCCTGTGGCAGCCAGTCGAAGGTCTCCGCCTCGCCGGCTAACTCGACGACCCGCACATCGGCTGGCAGGAACGCCATGAGCGCGAACAGGAGCGTCGACTTGCCGACGCCCTGCGCAGCGGCCGCCACGACGATCGGGACGCGAGCCTCGATCAACAGCCAGAGCTGCGCCGCCAGCTCCGCGTCGAGGGTTCCGTCGCGGAGCAGCGCAACGATGGACCGGGGCTTTGGCGGGGTCGGACGAAAGGCCCAGCGGCTCCGGGCTGGCGGGATGTCGGACACGGGCGGAGCGTATGGGCCGACTTGCAGGGCGGTCAAACGGGCGCGGTTCAGCGCTAGCATGGGTCGTATGGCTGCTCCGGACGATGGACTGACGATCGAGCCGCTGACGCGCGACCGATTCGCCGACCTGGCCACCCTGTTCGAGGAAGGTGGAGACCCGAAGTGGTGTTGGTGCGTGTACTTCCGGTTTCGCGGTCGCGACTGGTCGAACTCAACGGCCGCGGAGAACCGGGGCGCCCTCGATGAGTTGACGGGGCGCGACCTGGCGCCGGGACTGGTCGCCTACGAGGACGACCGGGCGGTCGGCTGGGTCAGCCTGGCGCCGCGCGAGGACTATGAACGACTGACGTACTCGAAGGTCCTCGCCCCGGTCGATGACGCGCCGGTCTGGTCGATCGTCTGTTTCGTCGTCTCTCGACGCGCGCGCGGTCGGGGCGTCGCGGCCGCTTTGCTCGATGCCGCCGTCGAGTTCGCCCACGAACACGGCGCCACGACCCTCGAGGGCTATCCGGTCGACGCCGGCGTTGGCCGGGTCCCGGCGGCAAACGCCTTCCACGGCACGCTCAGCATGTTCGAGCGGGCCGGGTTCGAGGTCGTCGAGCGCCGGCAGTGGAACGCCACCACGCCGGTCCGCCCGATCGTCCGGCGGTCGCTCGGCACGGGTTAGCTGTAATTCGCATCGAGGTCGTTGGCAGGGCCCGGCCGGACCGTGTCGAGGCCCCATCGGACCTGCCCGTCCTTGTACGGGTGGACCGTATCGGCCGATTCTGGCGCTCGCGGACAGGTCCGGCCCGGCGTTCCGCGATCGGACGTCGCTCTTGACGACGTCCAGCGACCCGGCGATCGGCCTGTCCGGTCCACCGATGATCGTCCTGCCAGTATCAGGGGTCGTGACGTCCCCCGCGGTCCACCGGTCGGCCGCCGTCATCAACATGGTGCCCTCACCCGTATGCCATTCGAGAGCATCAATGCGCCGCGACCGTGGATGGGCTGCGACCAACCCATACCATTCGAGACATCAGGGCAGCCCAGCATCGTGAACCAAGTCCCGGGCGCAGCGCCGATATGCTCTCGAGTGGCATGTCGCTGGGAGACCCTTGTCCCGAGGTGGGATGCCCGTGAGATGGGATGCCCGTGAGATGGGACAGTCCCCGACCCAGCACGCAGAGCGCCCAGGGGCCACGCGGCGGCCGCCCCGACGCCATCCGTCGCGGGTCTACCATCGTCGTCTGACGAGGGTTGACACTCGTTTCGCCCGGCGGTAGACTGCCGACCGGCTCGCATGTCGCGCGCACAGACCCTCCAGACAGGAGGCGGCTCGAATGAAGATCACGACCTCCCTCCTCCACCGATGCGTTGCCCCCGACCCGGCGTTCGCACGCGGGAGTTCTGTGCCCATCTCGAGCTAGACCGAAGGCGGCAAGGCCGCCAGCCGGACGAACCAGAGCCGTGGGCCAGATCGGGTCTCCGGCTTTTTTGATGCCCTTCCCCGCCCGCCAGGCGGTCACGGGACACCAGAGCCGCGAGGCCCACCGACCACCAGTCGGATGCGACCCGCGGCCTTTTCGTTCCCAGGCCCACCCCCTCGCGGACCCCACCATCCGGAGCCTCCAGTGACCACCATCCTCGATCCACAACTGAAGAACGGCTCCCCGAGCCGACCGGATCGACCGGCCGCGACGGACCTTCCCGACCTGCCCTTCGCGGCCATCGGGCGGAACCCCCTCCGACCCGCCGGGCCGCCCGCCCTCCTCATCGAGGATGTGACCAAGCGGTTCGTCGTCAGTCGGAAGAAGCCGCCGGTCATCGCGATCTCGCACGTGACGCTCCGCCTCGAGCGCGGCGACATCCATGGGATCCTCGGTGCCAACGGCTCCGGCAAGTCGACGCTCATCCGCCTGATCTGCGGGCTGCTGACGCTCGATGAGGGTCGGGTCGAGGTCTTCGGTCACGACATCGTCCGCGACGAGATGGCGGTCAAGCGGCTGATCAACCGGGTCAGCGTCGATGCCGCGTTCTTCAAGAAGCTGAGTCCGATGGAGAACCTGCTCTTCGCCGCACGTCTGTATGGCCTCGATGGCAAGACGGCGCGCGGCGAGGCGATCGCGATCCTGGCCCGACTCGGCATCTCGGAGAAGCGGATCGACCGCCCGATCGAGCAGATGAGCCGGGGGATGCAGCAGAAGGTCGCCATCGCACGGGCCCTGCTGACGAGCCCGACGCTGCTGCTGCTCGACGAGCCGACCACGGGTCTCGACCCGCGATCCAAGCTCGATGTCCAGTCATTCATCGAAGAGCTCCGGGAGACCCACGACGCGACCATCGTCCTGACGACCCATGACCTGGCCGAGGCAGAACGCCTGTGCGGCCGGATCACGATCCTCAACGACGCCCGGGTCGTCGCCGAAGACACCCCGGAGGGCCTCAAGACCCTCATCAGCGATCGCGTGGACGGACCCGCGACGCTCGAAGACGTGTTCATGACCTATACCGGCCGCTCGCTCGACGACGACGTCGAGCCGGACGACGCCGAGACCGAATGAAGGGAGGTGAAAACGATGTTGTTCAACCCGGAACTGCACGGGCGGATGGCCCAGGAGCGGATCGATCGCGAGCTGGCGATCGCCGAGCTCCTGCGTCGTGTCCAGCAGCCATCCCAGTCCATCCGCCGGGCGGTCGGCCACCGATTCATCCAGATCGGGGCCCGGCTCGCGGCGGAGCCATCACTCAAGTCGGCTCGGTCCCGCTAGAGGGCCGGGCCGACTCCCCCGCCTGGAGATCACTTCGATGACCGTTGTCACCCATGAGCTGAAGGCCTCGTATGCCTTCATCGAGCGCAACTTCAACCTGACTCGCCGCTATTGGGGCTGGGAGCTCGCCTTCCTGGTCTATTCCGTCGCGGGCGCGCTGTCGATCTCGCTCATCGGTGCGTCGCAGGGCAACGAGACCCTGTTGCTGTCGTTGATGATCGGCGCGATCTTCTGGAACTACCTGTCCGTCGTCTTCTCGTGGATCGCCGAGACGATCACCGTGGAGCGCTGGGAAGGCACCCTCGAATACACCATGATGGCGCCGATCCAGCGCTGGTCGCAGCTGCTCGGGTCGGTCCTGTATGCGATGGTCTACGGCCTGATCCACACCTCGGTCATCTTCGTGGCGCTCGTCCTGTTCTTCCCGCAGCTCGACCTGTCCGGCGCGAACCCGGCGACCGTCGTCGCGTTCATGCTGCTCGGTTCGTTCAGCTTCGTCGGCATCGGGATGATCGCTGCGATCCTGCCGCTCCTCTACGTCGAACGCGGGGCACAGATGACATTCGTGCTCCAGTCGGTTCTGCTGCTGGTCAGTGGCGTGTACTACTCGGTCGACATCCTCCCGCCGTGGATGCAGATGCTGTCGAAGCTGTCGCCGGCCACCTACGTCCTCGAGGGCGTCCGCGCCGGCCTGATCGACGGCAAGCCGCTGGGCCAGCTCACCTATCTGGTCTGGCCGCTCATCGTGATGGGCGTCGTGCTCATCCCATTCGGGCTGTGGGCCTTCGGTCGTGCGGAGCACTACGCCAAGCGCACCGGCAAGCTCAAGCGGGTCGGCTGACATGACACTCGAGGCGCTCGGTTGGGACGCCGGCTGGGCCCAGACCTTCGCGCCATTCGTGTCCCGCGGCCTGCGTCCTGCCCGGGTCGTGGCGGTCCATCGCGAGACCTCCATCGTTCGCGATGGCGGGGGTGACCGACCGGCCGGCGTGTCCGGGGCATTCCGGCACGGGGCGCTGGCCCACGTCGACTTCCCAGCGGTGGGTGACTGGGTCGTCCTGGACGCAGATTCGGTGATCAGCGCGATCCTGCCGCGGCGAAGCCTCTTCAAGCGGATGGCCGCCGATGGCAGCCGCCGCAATGGCGGGCTCGACGACGAGCAGATCATGGCCGCCAACGTCGATGTCGCCCTGCTCGTTGCGGGCCTGGACAACGACTTCAACCTTCGGCGCATCGAACGCTACCTGGCCGTCGCCTGGTCGAGCGAGATCACGCCGGTCGTCGTCCTGAACAAGGCCGACCTCGCCGATGACGTCGATGGCCGGCTGGTGGCCGTCGATGCGATCGCGCCGGGCGTGGCCACGGTCGCGGTCTCGGCCCGGACCGGTCAGGGCCTCGACGCCCTGCGTGCGCATCTCCGGCGCGGTGCCACCGCAGCGATCCTGGGTTCCTCGGGAGTCGGCAAGTCGACCCTGGTCAACGCCCTGTTGGGCGAAGACCGCCAGGCCACCGCCGAAGTCCGCGATTCCGATTCACGCGGCCGCCACACGACCACCCATCGCGAGTTGTTCGAACTGCCGGGTGGCGCGCTCCTGGTCGACACGCCGGGCATCCGCTCGCTCGAGGTCCTGGGCGCCGACGAGGGGGTCGATGCCGCCTTCGACGACGTCGTCGACATCGCCGCGACCTGCCGGTTCAGTGACTGCCGGCACGAGAGCGAACCGGACTGCGCGATCCGGGCAGCCCTTGCCGATGGCAGCCTGACCGAGGAGCGCCTGGCCAGCCACCGGAAGCTTGAGCGCGAGCTGGCCCGCGCCGCGCGCGAGGGCGACCCGCGCGCCCGAGCCGAACATCGCCGAACCTGGACGATCATCAGCAAGTCGGTCAACGAGCACATGGACCGGAAGTACGGAGCCGAGCGATGACATCGACCGAGACGACCCACGCCGCCGGGGCGACCCAGACGCCCGAGACCACCCAACGCCACCGCCTACCCGACCCGGCCATGGCGCCGCCGATCCCGGGCCTGCACGCGCGGCCGTTCCACGACTTGGGCGACTACACGTTGCTCTCCGGGCTGCACATCGCGGCCAACGAGCACGACGGCATCCCCTACCTGCCGATGGCGGCCACGCTCGAGGTCGAGATGGAGGGCTCCGAGGGGGCTCGGTCCATCGATGACGTCGTGTTCGTCGAGATCGATGGCCGGGCCGTGGCCGCGGCCGGCGTGGAGCGGGTCGTCCGGCAGGTGCCCCAGTACCAGGTCTGGGGCGTGGTCGATCCCGCCTGGCGGCGGCGCGGTCTGGGCACGTGGCTGATGGCCTGGACCGTCGACCACACGACGGAACGCATCGCCCGTGAGGATCCGTCTGGCCCGGTCGAGTTCGCCGCGTTCGCCGAGGAGCTGTCGATCGGTCATCGCGCGCTGCTCGCAGGGACGGGCTTCACGCCGGTCCGGCACTTCTTCCTGATGCATCGGACCCGCCTCGACGACGTGCCGGAGGTGCCGTTGCCCGACGGGTTCGAGATCCGGCCGGTGGCCGAGGCCCATCGGCGGCTCATCGTCGAGGCCGAGAACGAGGGCTTCCGTGACCATTGGGGCCATCGCGAGATGACCGAGAGCACGATCCACACGACCTATGCCAAGCCGGAGCTCGACACCGATCTGTGGGTCGTCGCGTGGGCCGGTGACGAGATCGCCGGGGTCGTCCAGAACTGGGTCTGGCCGGAGGAGAACGAGCGACTCGGGGTCAAGCGTGGCTGGCTCGAGCACATCAGCGTCCGCCGGCCGTGGCGCCGGCGCGGCCTGGCCCGGGCGATCACCGCGGCCTCGCTCATCCGGCTCCGCGAGGCGGGGCTGGACGACGCGATGCTGGGGGTCGACTCCGAGAACGCCAACGGCGCGCTCGGGCTGTACGCAGGGCTCGGCTTCGCGATCGCCAGCCGGGCCGCGGCGTACCGACGACCGCTCCAGCGCCGAGGACGCCCCGGGGCTGGCTCTAGCGAACGACCGGTCCCGTGAAGGTGAGCGTCTCGGTCCCGAGCTGGCCTGCCAGCAGCCGGACCGAGCCGTCGGTCGTGTCGTACACGATGATCGACGCCGCATCCGACGAGGTGGCGCCGTCGGGTGTCCGGTTCGCGTCGTACTGGTCCCAGCGGTCGAACGCCCGGGCGAACGTGTCGTGGGTCACGTCGACCGCGGCATCGGGATCGCGGAGGATCGCCAGGGCGACGCGGTAGACATCGTCGGCGTGGTCTCGATACGCGAGTTCCACGGCGCGCCAGCGAGAGTCGCGATCGTCCATGCCTCAACTACGTTCCGGGGGGCGCGATCCTTGCATCAGGCCAGGAGCTGGCCGGCACCCCGCACGAGCTCCAGCCACGGCCGCTCTCGGCCGATGGTCGTGGCGTTGCCATGGCCCGGGAAGACCGCGACGTGGTCCTCGAGCTCCGTCAGTCGCCCGAGCGAGGCCACCATCGCGTCCGGATCGCCGCCGGGCAGGTCGACCCGCCCCCAGCCGCCCTGGAACAGGGTGTCGCCACTGAACAGGAGATGCTGGTCCTCGGCCAGCAGGCACACGGAGCCCTCCGTGTGCCCGGGCGTGTGCAGGACACGCAAGCGGATCTCGCCGAAGCGGATCACGCCACCCTCCGCCAGGTCGACTGCGGGGACCGACGGCGGGATCTCGAACGGGGCGGCGATCGGGCGCGGATCGGTCAGCCGTTCGCGGTCGAGTGGATGCACGGCGATGTCGGCGCCCGTGTGCGCGGCCACCGCGGCGTTGTCGCCGATGTGGTCCCAGTGGCCGTGGCTCGAGATGATCAGCTTGAGCGTCCAGTTGCGCGCCGTGAGCTCATCGGCGATCCAGGCCAGCGATGGCGTGGCGGTGTCGATGGCGATGGCCTCGCGCGAGCGCGGGTCGGCCAGAACGTGGACGTTGGTTGCGATCGGCCCGATGACCCGGCTGAGGCGTTCCATGTCGATCGTTCGCGCCCGGGCGTCAGGCCTCGAGCTTCGTCCGCATGCAGTCGAAGGTCTGGCCGATCATCTTGTCCGCCGTCCCCTCGATGAGCCGCGCGCCGACGCTGGCGAGGGTGCCCGACAGGTTCACGTCGGCGGTCCAGTCCATGACCGTCGAGCCATCCCCATCCGGACCATCCGAGAGGCGCATCTCCGCCGTGGCATCGACCGCGCTGCCGGGGGCCTGGCCGTGGGCCTTGATGACCGCGCGGTCCGGCGGCTGCTGCTCGGCGAACTCCATGTTCACGTTGAACCGGGCGTTGATGAACCCGATCCCGACCTTGGCCGTCGCCTTGAAGTGGGTATCGTCGACGACCTCGATCTTCTCGACGCCGGGGCCGCACTGGCCGACCTGGTCCGGATCGGTGACGAAGGCCCAGACCTTCTCGCGGGACGCCTTGATCGGCACGGAACCTTCGAAGTGCATGCGGGCCCTCCAGGGGTCGATCGGTGGGAGGCGGACTAGTCGGGCGATGATACCGAGGCGAGGACGTACGCCGTCGGCTCGCGGATGAAGCTCGTCCGGCAGCCCATCGAGCAGAACGCGTAGACGATCCCGTCGTGCTCGGCCAGGTGGCGTGCATGCGCCCGGTCCACGGTCATGCCACAGACCGGGTCGAGCAGCACGATATCGTCCACGACGGGCTCGAGGGCCGGCGCCGGCCCAGGTGCGCCGCCGCTCGCGCCCGCAAGCGTCGCCGGTCCGGGCGACGCCACGAAGGTCGCCGTCCCGCGCCGGACCTGGACGAGCTCGGCCAGGATCGACAGGCCGACCTCCTCGGCGGTCTCGCCTCCGAGGTCAAGCCCGGCCGGGGCGCGGAGCGCGGCCAGCCGCTCCTCCGGGACGCCGCCCTCGTCGCGCAACCAGGCCCGCACGACGGCGGCACGGGTCGGCGAGGCGACCAGGCCGACGTACGACGCGTCACGACCAAGGGCCGCCACGAGGGCCTCTTCATCCCAGATCCCCTGCGTCGCGACGACGATGGCCGGCGCGGCACCCGGATCGAGCCCGGCGATGTCGGTGCCCGTGACGACGCGCTCCGCGCCCGGGAAGGCGTCCGGATCGGCGATCGGGTCGAAGATCGACACGCGCCAGCCGGCCGCTGACCCGAGGGCGACCAGGGCACCAGCGATCGGCGTGGTCCCGGCGACCCACAGGACCGGAGCAGGCAGATGCGGTTCCACATAGATCTCCAGCGTGCCGCCCGAATGGCAGGTCATGACCAGCTCCACGACGCCGTCGCCGCGACGACCCTCGGCCGGCACGTCCTTCGACAGCCGCAGGAGCCGAGGCCGACCGTCCGCGAGCGCCCGCAGCGCTTCGCGCACGACGACCGGCTGGGCGCAGCTGCCGCCGACCCAGCCCTCGATCGAGCCGTCCGGGTGGATGAGCCCGGCCGCCCCGGGCCGTGCCGATGTCGGCCGCTTGACCGCCACGACCGTCGCGAACGCGAACGGACGGCCCGCGGCGTCGAGCTCGGCCGCTCGCGCGAAGATCGCCCGTGAGGTCATGCCCCTACGAGATGCCCTTGTCGTGCAGGATCGCCCAGACCTTCTGGGGCGTGATCGGGATGTCGATGTTGCGGACGCCGAGGTGCCACAGGGCATCGACGACGGCGTTGGCGATGGCCGGCGGAGCGCCCACGGTGGCCGACTCCCCCACCCCTTTTGCGCCGATCGGGTGATGCGGCGATGGGGTGGTCGTCTTGCCGGTCTCCCACGCAGGTGATTCGACAGCGGTCGGGATCAGGTAATCCATGAACGTGCCGGCCATGTTGTTGCCCAGCTCGTCGTAGGTGATCTCCTCGTACAGCGACGGCGCGAGACCCATGTTGAGGCCACCGTGGATCTGGCCGTCGACGATCATCGGGTTGATGATGTTGCCGCAGTCGTCGATCGCGACGAAGCGGCGGACATGCACCTGCCCCGTCCCCTTGTCGATGTCGACGACGCAGATGTAGCTCCCGAACGGGAAGGTCAGGTTCGGCGGATCGTAGTAGTCGACCGCCTCGAGGCCGGCCTCCATCCCATCCGGCAGGTTCGTATAGGCCGCAAAGGCCACCTCCTGGATCGTCTTGAACCGGTCCGGCGAGCCCTTCACGGTGAATCTGCCGGGCTCCCAGTCGAGGTCGTCCTCGTTGGCCTCCAGCAAGTGGGCGGCGATCTTGCGGGCCTTGGCCAGGATCTTGCGCGAGGCCATCGCGGTCGCAGCGCCCGCGACGGGCGTCGAACGCGAGGCATACGTCCCGAGGCCGTAGGGCGCCGTGTCCGTATCGCCCTCCTCGATCTTGATGTCCTGCACTGGGAAGCCGAGTTCCTCGGCGATGATCTGGGCGAACGTCGTCTCGTGGCCCTGGCCCTGGCTCTGGACACCGAGCCGGGCGAGGACCTTGCCGGTCGGGTGGACGCGGATCTCGCACGAATCGAACATCTTGATGCCCAGGATGTCGAAATCATGCGATGGGCCGGCCCCGACGATCTCGGTGAAGCTGCTGATGCCGATGCCCATCAGCTCGCCGTTGGCGCGCTTGATGGCCTGCTCCTGGCGGAGCCCGGCGTAGTCGATGGTGTCCATGGCGAGCTTGAGCGCGGCCGGATAGTTGCCCGAGTCGTACGACCAGCCGGTCGGCGTCTTGTACGGGAACTGCTCGGGCTGGATGAAGTTCTCCATCCGGAGCTGGGCCGGGTCCTTGCCGATCTGGTGGGCGAGGATATCGACCATCCGCTCGATGGCGTGGACCGCCTCGGTCACGCGGAAGGAGCAGCGGTAGGCGACGCCGCCGGGCGGCTTGTTGGTGTAGACGCCGTCGACCTCGACGAACGCGTTCGCGAAGTCGTATGAGCCGGTGATGACGTTGAACAGACCGGCCGGGTACTTCGACGGGTCGGCCGCGGCGTCCGTGTAGCCGTGGTCCGCGATGGTCTTCGCCTTGACCGAAGTGATCTTGCCGTCCTTGGTGGCGCCCATCTCGGCGTGGATGTGGTAATCGCGAGCGAACGAGTCGGCCTGCAGATTTTCTGAGCGATCCTCGATCCACTTGACGGGTTTGCCGATGAGGAAGGATGCGGCGACGGCGAGGACATAACCTGGGTAGACCGGCACCTTGCCGCCGAACCCGCCGCCGATGTCGTGCGTCTTGACCCGGATGTTCTGCTCGGAGATGGGCAGTCCAGCCCCGCCGGCCACGAGGGCCAGCACCGTCCGGATGGCGTGCGGTGCCTGGCTGGTCATGTGCAGGGTCAGCTGGCTGCGGACGGGGTCCCAGTCGGCGACACATCCGCACGTCTCGATCGAGGCGACGTGGATCCGGGGGATGTAGATGTCCTGTTCGATGTGGACGTCGGCCGCCGCGAGGTCGGCGTCGGTCGCCGCACGGTCACCGGACTCCCAGTGCCAGATGTGGTTGTTCTGTTTGCCCTCGCCTCGATCGGGTCGGAGGACGAAGGCGTCGGGCTCGAGCGCCTTGTGGGGGTCGACGATGACCGGCAGCGGCTCGTAGTCGACCAGGACGGCAGCGACGCCGTCGGCGGCGATGTACTTGGTCGTGGCGATGACGGCCGCGACTTCCTGGCTCTGGTACATGACCGTGTCGGTCGGAAGCACCATCTGCATGTCGCCGGCCAGGGTCGGCATCCAGTGCAGCTTGTAGCCCTCCAGGTCCTTGCCGGTGATGACCGCCAGGACGCCCGGGATCTTGAGCGCCTCGGTGGCGTCGATGCCCTTGATCGTGGCGTGGGCGTACGGGCTGCGAACGATGTCCAGCCACAGCTGGCCGGGCAGGTTGACGTCGTCGATGTACTCGCCGCGACCGCGGATGAAGCGCGGGTCTTCCTTGCGCTTGACCGAGTGGCCCATGCCCCCGATCTCGGCGCTGGTGCGGGGCTGTGCTTCGGTGGTCATCTCGTCACTCCCCGCTCAACCGGCCGCGACCGGCGCAGCGCCGGCGGTCTGGACGTCGGCGGCGGCGGCCATGTCGCCGGCCGCCTGCTGGATCGCCTTGACGATGTTCACGTAGCCGGTGCAGCGGCACAGGTTGCCGCTGATCCCCCAGCGGATCTCCTCCTCGGATGGGTCCGGGTTGTCGGCCAGCAGCCAGGCGGCCTGCATGATCATCCCCGGGGTACAGAAGCCGCACTGCAGGCCGTGCTGGTCCCAGAACGCCTGCTGGAGCGGATGGAGGATGGCGCCATCGGCCATGCCCTCGATGGTCTTGATCTCGCGACCATCGGCCTGGACGGCGAACATCGTGCACGACTTGGCGCTCTCGCCATCGATGTGGACGGTGCACGCGCCGCAGTTGCTGGTGTCGCAGCCGACATGCGTGCCGGTCAGCCCGAGATCGTCGCGAAGGAGGTGGACGAGAAGCAGGCGCGCCTCGACGTCGGCCTCGTGCGCCTCGCCATTGACGGTGACGGTGATGTGCTGGGTGGTCATGGTGCGGGTCTCCTACGCGTTCGCGAGCGCGCGTTCGGTGGCGCGGCGGAGGGCCCTGAGGGTCAACTCTGCGGCCATCGCCCGCTTGTATTCGACCGGACCGCGGACGTCGCCGGCCGGGCGGCTCTGCGCCCCGGCTGCCGCGCCCGCCTGGCGGAAGATCTCGTCCGACGGCGCCTGGCCGGCCAGGATGGCCTCGGCGTCGGTCGAGGCGAAGGGCGTCTCGGCGACACCGGTCAGCGCGACGCCGGCGGTCGTGATCCGGCCATCCGGGTCGAGCCGGACGACGGCCGCGACCCCGACCGTGGCGAAGTCACCGACCTTGCGCTCGAGCTTCTCGTAGGCACCGCCGGCGCCGCGAGGTCGTCGCGGGACGCGGATCTCGGTGAGGACCTCGGTCGGCTCGATGGCGGTCTGGAACGTGTCCACGAAGAAGTCGCGCGCGGCGATCGTGCGCTCGCCGGTCTGACTGCGGCACACGATCGTGGCATTCGTTGCGATCAGCACGGCCGGCCAGTCCGAGGCCGGGTCGGCGTGGGCGACCGAGCCACCGATCGTCCCCCAGTTGCGGACCTGCGGGTCGCCGATGAGGGCGGTCACGTCGTGCAGGAGCGGGTAGCGGTCGCGGACGATCGGGGCTTCGTGGATGCGACGGTGGGTCGCCTTGGCACCGATGCTCAGGTGATCATCGGTCTCGGCGATGTCCGCCAGGCCGGTGACGTCGCGCAGGTCGACGAGCAGGGCCGGCTGTGCGAGCCGGAGCTTGATGAACGGGATCAGGCTGTAGCCGCCGGACAGCAGCTTGGCTTCGCCCTCGCGGTCCTTGAGGATGCGGAGGACCTCGTCCAGGTTGGCCGGACGGGCGTACTCGAACTGGCCTGGAATCATCGCGCTTGGACCCTCCTCCCCGCTCGGGCGGGGGCGAATTCGGCCCGTTCGGCCCGAACAGGCACAGAGCGGTGGCGACGAGCACGGACCTCGGCCGAAGTCGCGTCTCCAGGCCACGACCGCGGGTCCGGGAAATCTAGGGATCGGATGCGGGCAGTATCCGTCCGGGGTCGTTCACCCGTCAACGGGACCGCGGTCTGCCTGCGCGACGGCGCATGCCCCGACCGGCCCGGGCGCGTCCCTGAGGCGCGTCCTCGCGCCATTCGAGCGTGACCGACCTCGGGCTGGTCGGCGAGGAGGCTGCCCGATCGATGTTGCAGGGTTCTCACTCGATCGATCCGGCAGGCTGAGGCGGGGCCGGCGCCACTGACCCGGTGACCGCTCGACTTCCGCGGCGTACCAGTGATTCGGGATGTCGCGCGCCACGAAGACGTTATCGAGGAGTGTCGTCCCGGCCGGGAAGTCCGAACACCCATCGAGGATGTCGGATCGGACATCCATCGCGGACGGGAGCAGGACGTCCCAAGTGCCACGTCGGACACGGACCCGCCGCATGGGATCGTTTCCAACCCCCGGGACAAAGGCGACGAAACGGTCGACCAGGAACGACTGGGCCTCGGCCCTGGATCCGAACACCGAGACGTCGGGCATGGTCGCGGCCGCGGGCTCGAGTTTCAGATAGGCGTGGCCGCTCATCCCGTCCGCCGGCCAAGGGGAACCTACAGCTGCCCTCCGGGTCGGCCATGAAGTTGCCGTACTCGAAGCCGAGGTGGACGTGCACGGGCTCCGGGATGACGAACGCGAAGTAGATCGTCTTCCTCCCGATCGGCAGGTCGTGGCCGACCAGCTGCCAGCCCGGCCGGACGCGCCCGATCGCCTCCGGTCCGGCGCGCCGGACGACGGCCTGCAACGTCTCGGCGGCGGCCCGGCGCTCGTCGGCATAGCCCGCAAGGAACGCCTCGCCCGGAAGGCCATCGACCGTCAGCGTGGCGGCCACGTGACCACCCCGACCTCGCTCGGGCCACGGCCCTTGATCATCCAGCCGTCGCCGTCCGGGGCCGCCAGCTCATCGAGCGCCGACTGGAACCGGGCCCCCTTCGGTCCGTCCGGGTCGATCCATAGCTGCCGGCGGACGAAGCCGCCGAGAGCCTCACGGGTCTCGAACCGTCGCGGCTCGACGGCGATCAGGTCGACCGCGGGCGCGCGACCCCGGGCGCGCAGCAGCTCGAGGACGTCGGCAAGGGCCGGTAGCGCGACCCGCGACTCGCCATGGACCGGCGGCCAGAACGGGTCCGCGACTGACGCCGGGACGCGAGTCATCAGGACCGCCACGCACAGGCGCTCGGCCGCAGCCTCCAGCGCGCGGAGGAATGGCCCGATCGCCTCGATGTCGTAGCCGACGTGGGCGATCAGCGCGACGTCCGCGTCGAGATCGGCGACGGATCGGTCGTCGGCGAACGGCCAGCGCGCCTCGATGGTCCGGACGTTCTCGATGGCATAGTCGTCGGCGATCTCGCGCAGCCCGTCGAGCATCGAGCGCGACGCATCGAGCGCGATCACCGCGCCGCCAGACGCGTCGAGGCGCCGTGCGATCGGGAGGGCGAACCGCCCGGCGCCGGCGCCCACGTCAAGCCACGTCTCGCCGGAGCGCACGCGGTCGAGCAGGGCGTCGAGCACGGGATCGTCGGTCCGGGTCGGGTCGGCGCGAAAGAGCGAGGTGACCGGGGCATAGAAGTCGGTCCCGTCGGGGACCTCGCGGATGCGCTCGACCTGATCGCGGTTGGCCCGGACTCGAGCGCCCCAGCTCGCCTCGATGGCGCTGACAAGATCGGCCGGCGTGTCCACGTCCGGATTGTCGCCCGGGACGGGGACCTCCAGCACGACCTCCGGATGGGCCGCCAAGACCGGGCCGAGACCGCGATCGCCGGCGACCTGTGCGATCAGCTCGAAGGCTGCCGCTCGGAGGAGCACCGGATTGCGGCCGCGGTCGTCCGAGTAGGCCGGCACGACGATCGACTGGGACCCGTCGTCGGTCGCTTCGAGCAGCGAGCGGATGACCTCGGCGGACACCAGCGGCTGGTCGCCGAGCGCGACCAGCACCGCGCCGACACCGTCACCGACCGCTTCGAACCCCACCTGCAGCGAGCTCGCCAGACCGCGCTCCGGCTCCGGGTTGACGACTCGGCGCTCGTCGCGCCAGGCGATGGCCGCCTCGACCGCGGCCGCATCCCGGCCGAGCACGACCACGACCTCCCCCACTCCGGCCGCCGCAAGCGCGTCGAGGACGTGCTGGAGGACCGGTCGTCCGGCCATGGGCGCCAGGAGCTTCCCACCACCGAACCGCGAGCCGGCACCGGCCGCCAGCACGAGTCCGACCGTCGCATAGGTCATTCGGTCATCTTCCCACCGCCACCGGGCGCGGGTAGGGTGGGTCGAACGTCGAGGCGATCGACCCCAGTGATCGCCCAAGCGGACAACCAGAGGGAGAAGCGGGACGATGACCGATGACGACCGCCTGACCGATCCGACGCAGCATCCAAGGCTCACCGGTAACGACGCACCGGCGCCCTCTGGTCCGCCGGCGCCCGGCATGCAGGACGCGCTGGCGGCCTGGGCCGAGCTCGACCTGACCTCGAAGCTGATCATCGGCGGATCGGTGGCGGCCCTCCTCATCACGATCGTCGGCATCCCGCTCGGGGCGTGGGGCTCGACCGATTTCGTGCTCATCGTCCTGGCGGCATCGATCGTGGCCGGCGCGGCGGCCGGCCTCCGGACGGGCCCGATCCTCGCGACCCAGCTGTCGCTGCTCGAGCTGGGCGCCGGTGCCGTCCTGGGCGTCCTGTCCGTCTGGAACCTCATCGAGATCCTGTTCGACCTCGACCAGAAGGATCGCGGCGGCATCCTCGGGATCCTCTTCACCCTCGGCCTTGCGGCGGCCGGTGTGGCCGTCCTCGTGGGCGCGGTCCGGCGCAACGGCGGAGCGCGCAAGCTCCTGCTGACCGATGATCGCTGGACCCGCGTCGCGCTCCTCGGCCTGGCCCTGATCCTCGTCGCCTGGGCCTGGAACCTGTCGTTCAGCTACTGGATCATCGCCGCGGCCGCGCTCAGCCTGGCGACCCTGACGCTGGCCGCGGTCCTCATCGTGGTCAGCGACCGGATCGAGTCGCCGATCCCGGCCGCATGGGCCGGCGTCGTGCTCGGGATCTTCGGAGCGCTCCTGGCGATCGATCAGTGGGGCAAGCTGATGTCCCTCGGCCAGCAGATCGGTCTCAGCCCGCTCGACTTCCTCGCGTTCCTGGCCTATGTCGCGGGCATCCTCATGATCGTCGGCGGCGGAGTCAAGCGGGCGCTCGAGCAGGCCGCCAGCCATCCTGCGAACGGCGATGTACCCACAGCCAGATAGGCCGGATCGTCCTACGCGACCGCCTTCTGGCGCATCGGGGCGCCGGATCCGCCGTAGCGCTCGGCGACGATCTCGGCCAGGATCGCGAGAGCGGTCTCGGCCGGCGCGCGACCGCCAAGGTCGAGTCCGACCGGTCCGCGCAGCCGGTCGAGATCGGCCGGACTGACGCCGGCCTCGAGGAGCCTCGCCCGCCGGTCCGCCTGGGTCTTGCGTGAGCCGACCGCGCCGACATACCGGCAGCCGCGGCGCAGTGCCTCGACGATGGCCGGCTCGTCGAATTTCACGTCGTGCGACAAGACGGCGACCGCGTCGTTCGGTCCGAGCCCGATCTCCTCGGCCACCTCATCCGGCCAGCCGACGACGAGGCGGTCGACCTCGGGGAACCGCTCCGGTGTCGCGAAGGCCGCCCGACCATCGACCACGACGGTCTCGAAGCCGAGCTCCCGCGCCAGGCGGACGAGCGATCGCGCGACCTCCACGCCACCGACCACGACAAGCCGCGGGCGAACCGGGAACACCTCGACGAACAGCGACCGGCCGCCGAGCTCGACGGTCCCTGACAGGCCACGACGGAGCGCGGCGCCGGCCGCCTCGACCAGCTGTGCGTCCAGCTCCGGCGAGCCGAGTGTGCCGGTGAGCCGGCCGTCGTCGCCGACGACCAGCTCGGCCGCCGGCGGGGCCCCGTCGCCCGGCTGATGCGGCCCGAACTCGCCCGGCGGCGAGTCGGCGGGCAGTGGCGTGATGACGGCCGAGCCGTGCGCCGCGGCCCCGACCGACCGGCGCGCGGCGTCGATCACGACGGCCGGCGCGACGGGCTCCACGAGGACGTCGATCGTGCCGCCGCAGGCCAGGCCGACGTCCCAGGCCCGCTCGTCGCTGATGCCGTAGCGGATGACCCGGGCGTTGCCGGTCGCGCGGGCATGCACGATCTCCTCGGCCGCCGCGCCCTCCACGCAGCCACCACTGACCGATCCCGCGATCCGGCCGTCCGTGGCGTACAGGAGGACCGCGCCTTCGGGACGTGGGGCCGATCCGAACGTCCGGACGACGACGGCGCGGCCGATGTCCGTGCCGGTCGTGCCGTCGGCCCGCCAGGTCGTCAGCGTGTCGAGCAGTTCCTTCATCGCAGTGGCCTCGGAGCGGTCGGGTCGATGGTTTCACCACCGACGATCGACGGTGGCAGGCTGATGGTCGGAATGGTCGGACCGTTGGCGCCGGGCAGGGCGGCGTGGGCCGCGGCCTCGCTGCCGCGGCGCGTGTCGCCGGCCCGGACGCCGCCCAGGATCTCCCCGAGCCGCTCGAGCGAGGCGACGGTCCCCGCCGGCAGGAAGTCGTCGATGTATGGGTAGGCAGCACGCATCCCGCCGGCAAGCGGCTGGTAGCCAGGCGTGCCGGCCAGCGGGTTGAGCCAGACGAGGCGGTGGCAGTTACGTCGCAGCCGCGCGGTCTCGGCCGCCACCAGCGCCGGGTCGCCCCGGTCCCAGCCGTCGGACACCACGATGACCACGCCCGACGTCCGCAGCGAGCGGCGGGCCCACTGCTGGTTGAACGTCCGGAACGACTCGCCGATCCGGGTGCCGCCGGCCCAGTCGTTGACCGAATCTGCGACACGGGCGAGCGCCCGGTCGCGATCGCGGTCGCGCAGCAACCGGGTGACCCGGGTCAGCCGCGTCCCGAACACGAACGATTCGGTCCGGACCTCCGAGGCGGCCGACAGCGCCTGGACGAAGCGCAGGAGCAGGCGCGAATGGCGCTCCATCGAGCCCGAGATGTCGCACAGCACCACGAGCGACCGCGGTTCGCGGATCTGCCGGCGCCAGACCCACGACAGGAGCTGGCCGCCGGTGCCCAGGTTTCGCCGGAACATCGCCCGCGGCGCCAGCCGCCGGCCGTGCGAATGCAGCTCATACCGACGGGTCCGGCGGCGCTCGAGCCGCGGAACAAGGAGATCGACCAGCCGTTCCGCCTCGCGCAGCTCGGCCGGAGTCATCCGGTCGAACTCGCGGTGACGCAGCACCTCGCCCTGCGAGTACGCGTCGGGTGAGACCACGATGCCGTCGATCGGGGCCTCGTCGTCGCCATCGGCGTCGCCCTCGGATGGGATCGGCGTGCCGCGCTCCTCCGGGCGCATCTCGCCGCGGTCGGCACCGGGATCAGGCGGAGTGGTGCCAGGCGCCTCCTCCTCGACCATGGCGTCGTCATCAGCGCGGACGGTCGACGGCTGGAAGTCGTCCGAGAAGCGCGACCCGCGCTGGCGCCACCAGCGGTCGAACGCAGCGTCGTAGATCGCCCGGTCGTCGCGGCGCCGGACGAAGACCGCGGCGCCGGCGGCACGGACCTGCTCGCGGTCGGCGATATCAACGAGCGTCAGGGCGCGCGCGAAGTCGACGGCGGCGCCGAGATCGATCGACAGCCGTGCTGCGCGGAGTGAGCGCCCGAACCCGACCGCCTCGCCCAGCAGCCGGCGCCCGTCCACCTCTGGCCCGAACGGGGAGCGGACGATGGCGGGGTCGGTCACAGCAGGGTCGCTTTCGGGTGCGGTCAGCCGCGTGCGGCGGCCTCGGACAGGTAGCGCCGCGTGCCCTCGCCGCGGACCTGCCGGATGTCCTCCTCGTATTTGAGGACGACACCGAGCGTCTCGTCGACAAGCTCCGGGGCGAGCTCACGGGCGCCGAGCGACAGGAGGGCGGACGCCCAGTCGAGCGTCTCGGCGATGCCCGGGACCTTGGTCAGGTCCGCTTCGCGCAAGCGATGGACGAAGGCGACGACCTCGCGCGCGAGCCGCTCCGGCGCCTCTGGCACGCGCGCGAGCACGATCTCGTATTCCTTCTGCGCGGTCGGGTAGTCGATCCAGTGGTACAGGCATCGACGCTTGAGCGCATCGTGGACCTCGCGCGTCCGGTTCGATGTGAGGATGACCCGCGGCGGGGTCTCGGCCTTGATCGTGCCGATCTCGGGGACCGTGACCTGGAAGTCGGACAGGATCTCGAGGAGGTACGCCTCGAACTCCTCGTCGGCCCGGTCGATCTCGTCGATGAGCAGGACCGGCGCGACCCCATCGGTCGATTCGAGCGCCTGGAGGAGTGGCCGACGGATGAGGAAGTCAGCCCCGAAGATGTCGTGGGCGGTGGCGTGCTCGGCCTCGCCGCGCGCCTCGAGCAGCCGGATCTCGAGCATCTGACGTGGGTAGTTCCACTCGTAGACGGCCGTGTTGACATCCAGGCCCTCGTAGCACTGGAGCCGGATGAGTCTGGTGCCCAGGGACGCCGACAGGACCTTGGCGAGCTCCGTCTTGCCGACCCCGGCCTCGCCTTCGAGGAGCAGCGGTCGGCCGAGCTCGAGGGCGAGGAAGACGGCCGTCGCCAGCGACCGGTCGGCGATGTAGTCGCGCGTCCGAAAGTCGTCCTGGATGGCCTCGATGGAGCGGGTGCCCTCGGGTCGGGTGGCGCGGTCGGTCATGTGCGGAATCTACACGGCCCGCGGGTCGGCCGGGGCCGGGGCTTCCGCGCGGGCGTGCCCGGCTGGGGTGCACGGGCGGTACCATGGTTCGCGGGCGTCTCGGACACCGCTGTGCGGCGCGGGTCACTCCCCGCCGGATTCCGCGATACGGTCGGCACGGGGCTTGGGCCCCGGTGTCCGAACGCGTGCGCGGGAGGGCGGCCGCGCAGTAGGCTATGGCGAACGTCAGGTCAGCGCGCGCGGAGGGATCGATTGGGCAAGAGACGCGACCGGAAGACGACGCTCTTCGTGCTCAGGACAGAGGACGTGCCACTCCAGGAAGTCTCCGGCGTCTGCCTCCGGCGTGAGGCCGGCGGCGACATGGCGGTCGTCGCCTTCGGGGATCGGACCTCGATCGCCGCCTGGGTCGAGTTGCCGTCCGACGACGCGGGTGCCTACGTCTGGAAGACGGTCGACCTGGCGGACGTCGAGGGCTCGCACATCCCGCGCCGGGACGCGCAGGTCGAAGCCGTCTGCGCCGATGGCGCCGGGCGGATCCTCATCCTCCAGGAGTCGCCGCCGCGAGTCGAGCTGCTTGACTGGGCCGCTCGCCAGGTCGACACCCGGATCGAGCTCGACATCCCCGTCGGCCACGACCTCCACGACTCGTGGATCGACGTCGAAGGATCGCAGGGCGAGGGTGCCGCGTTCATGGCCAACGGCCACTTGCTCATCG
This sequence comes from Candidatus Limnocylindrales bacterium, assembly GCA_038248915.1. Classification (GTDB taxonomy): domain Bacteria; phylum Chloroflexota; class Limnocylindria; order Limnocylindrales; family CSP1-4; genus SPCO01. Next base: position 299,124 of record JBBRXB010000001.1, read on the forward strand.
CCAAGGAGAAGGATCCGGCCGCCTTCATCGAGTTCGGACCGGCCGGCGACCATCCCAGCGGGTTCGGCCCGGATTCGGCGCTCGCGGGGGGTGCGCGCTGGCCGATCGACGACGGCGACCACGTCTTCGTCCCGCTGGCGGTCTGGCTGCCGACGGACGAGCTCATCGAAGCATGCGCGGACTTCAGCGACCTCGAGGTCGGCCCGGACCGGCGCCTCTACCTGCTCAGCGATAGGTCGCAGTCGATCGCGCGGCTGGCGCCGCTCACGCTCGGCGATGATCGAGCCGCGGCGGACGAGGTCTGGGATCTGCCCAAGCTCGACGGCAAGCCGGAGGGGCTCGCGCTGACGCGCCATGGCCGGGCGATGGTGGCCCTGGACACCAAGAAGGCGAAGGAGAACCTCGTGCTCCTCGATCCGCCCATCGCCGCGGTCGACCCGGCATGACCGCCACCACCGCACCGGCGCGCCGCTTCACGGTCCGCCCGGGTGGGCCGCACCCGCTGGGCGCCACACCCGACGACGAGGGCACGAATTTCGCCCTCTTCTCGCGCCACGCGACCTGGGTCGAGCTGCTCATCTTCGAGCGCCACGATTCGCCCAAGCCGATCAAGACGATCGTGCTTGATCCGGCGATCCACCGCACGTTCTACTTCTGGCACGTTTACGTGGTCGGCGTGACGCCCGGGATGGGCTACGCGTATCGCGTCGACGGCCCGCAGGACCTCCACGGCGCGGGTCACCGGTTCAACCCGAACAAGGTCCTCATCGATCCCTACGGACGCGGCACGACCTCGACCCTGTGGGATCGGGTCGCCGCCTGCGGGCCGGACGATAACCTCGAGCACTCGCTCAGCAGCGTCGTCATCGACATGACCGACTACGACTGGGAGGGCGACCGGCCGCTCCGCCGCTCGATGCAGGACACGGTCATCTACGAGATGCACGTCCGCGGGTTCACCAAGTCGCCGACCTCCGGCGCCACCAACCCCGGGACCTACCTCGGGATCATCGACAAGATCCCGTACCTCCAGAGCCTGGGCGTGACCGCGGTCGAGCTGCTGCCGGTCTTCGAGTTCGACGAGGACGAGATCAGCGGCACGAACCCGCTGACCGGCCAGAAGCTCATCAACTACTGGGGCTACAGCCCGATCAGCTTCTTCAACCCGCACGAGGGCTACTGCGTCGCGCCGGACGAGGGCTCCCATGTCCGCGAGTTCCGGGACATGGTCAAGGCCCTCCACAGGGCCGGCATCGAGGTCATCCTCGACGTCGTGTTCAACCACACCGGCGAGGGCAACCACGAAGGCCCCACGATCAGCTTCCGCGGCCTCGACAACAGCATCTACTACCACCTCGAGCCGTACGACAAGCAGTTCTACACGAACCTGTCGGGCTGCGGCAACACGTTCAACTGCAACGTGCCACTGGTCGAGAAGTTCATCGCCGAGTGCCTGCTCTTCTGGGTCCGCGAGATGCATGTCGACGGCTTCCGGTTCGACCTTGCCTCGATCCTGTCGCGCGGCCCGGACGGCAAGCCGATGGACGACCCGCCGGTGCTCTGGCACATCGAGCTTGACAACGAGTTGGCGGACACCAAGATCATCGCCGAGGCATGGGACGCCGGCGGGCTGTACCAGGTCGGCTACTTCCCGGGCTATCGCTGGGCCGAATGGAACGGCCAGTTCCGGGACGACATCCGCAGCTTCGTGAAGGGCGATATGGGGCTGATCGGCAAGGTCGCCGCGCGGATCGGCGGCAGTGCCGACATCTACCAGGCGGACGGCGAGCTGCCGATCAACAGCATCAACTTCATCACCGCCCACGACGGATTCACCGTCAACGACCTCGTCTCGTACAACGGCAAGCACAACGAGGCGAATGGCGAGGGCAACCACGACGGCACGGACGACAACCTCAGCTGGAACTGCGGCGCGGAGGGCCCGACCGACGACGCCGCGATCGAGGCGCTGCGGGCGCGCCAGGTCCGCAACTTCCTGACCATCCTGATGCTGTCCCAGGGCGTGCCGATGATGGTCATGGGCGACGAGGCCCGCCAGACCCAGTTCGGCAACAACAACGCCTACTGCCAGGACAACGAGATCACCTGGTTCGACTGGACCCACACCGCGCGGCACGCGGACCTGGTCCGGTTCACGAGCGAGCTCATCGCGTTCCGCATGGCGCAGCCGACCATTCGGCGCAACACGTTCTTCACCGGCGAGGTCAACGAGCGGGGGCTGGCCGACATCTCATGGCACGGTTGCCGGGCGTTCGCCCCCGGCTGGGACGACCCAGAGTCACGCGTCCTCGCCTTCACCCTGGCTGGCTTCCCGATGCACGTGGCCGGCAGGTCCGGCACGACCGACATGGACATCCACGTGATGATGAACATGGATTGGGAGGACCTGGACTTCGACGTGCCGAGCGCGGCGGGACGGCGCTGGCATCGCGCCATCGACACGGGGGCAACGGCCCCGCACGACATCTTCAGCCCCGGCCACGAGCCGCCCCACGAGGGCGCCACGTGCCGGGTCGGGAATCGCAGCATCGTGGTGCTCATCTCCAAGCCATAACCGCGGGGGGCCCGCGTCCAGCGACTGTCGAGGAGGATCGTCATGGCGACGAAAGCGGCAACGAAAGCGACGAGCGCGGCGGGTACGGCCACAGCCAAGACGAAGGGTCCGGCCAAGGACCTGATGGCCTTCTCGTTCTCCGACACGGTCGCAGGCTACGTCAAGCGCTATGACCGGAACGCGGACTCGTTCACCATGGAGACCAGCGACGGCCGCGAGTTCACGGTCAAGCTGACCGATACGACGAATGCCCAGATCGTCCGCAACCTGGGCGAACCGTACGTCGAGGCCACCGGCCAGATGCGGGACATGCTCGTGCCCGGCCGCTACCTGTTCACCTATGGGGTCTTCTACCCCGAGGGCGGCAGCCACGTCTACGAAGCCAAGGCGCTCACCTTCCCGGGCGCGCGCGCACACGACTACGTGTTCGAGAAGCCGGACTGGTGGGTCAAGCAGGTCTCCCGGATGGCTGATTTCTACATGAAGGCCCAGTTCGGCGATGGCAAGCCGAACTGGCGCGACTACCGGGTCGGGATCGATATGACCGGCAACAAGGTCGGCGACCGGCAGGAGACCGACACGATCTCGCGACTGATCTACGGTCTGTCGACGGCCTATCACATGACCGGCGAGGACCGGTTCCTCGAGGCCGCCGAGGGTGGCGTCGAATATCTGCGCGAGCATCTCCGCAACGTCGACAGCGGTGAGGGCGTCACGTACTGGTACCACGCCATCGAGATCCAGGAACCGAACGAAAAGAAGATCCTGGCCTCCGAGTTCGGCGACGACTACCAGGCCATCCCGGCCTACGAGCAGATCTACGCGCTGGTCGGTCCGACCCAGGTCTTCCGCATCACTGGTGACAAGCGGATCCGCGAGGACATCGACCAGACGATCTCGCTGTTCGAACGGTTCTTCTACGATCCGGAGTACGGCGGCTACTGGTCGCACCTCGATCCGATCTCGTTCGACGGCAAGAGCGACGAGCTCGGTCGGAACCGGGCGCGCAAGAACTGGAACTCGGTCGGCGACCACATCCCGGCGTATCTCATCAACACCTGGCTGGCGACCGGTGAGGAGAAGTACGCCGACATGCTCGTGGCCATCGCTGACACGATCGAGCAGCGGTTCCCCGACGACGCCAACAGCCCGTTCGTCCAGGAGCGGTTCCACGAGGATTGGAGCCACGACGTGACGTGGGGCTGGCAGCAGAACCGGGCGGTCGTGGGGCACAACCTCAAGATCGCCTGGAACCTGATGCGGATCCACCACATGCGCCCGGCCAACCGCTATCTCGCGCTGGCCAACAAGATCAACGCGGTCATGCCCGCGGTCGGCAGCGACGAGCAGCGTGGCGGCTGGTACGACGTCGTCGAGCGCGTGCGCGAGCCCGGCCAGGAGGCGACCCGCTTCACCTGGCACGACCGCAAGGCCTGGTGGCAGCAGGAGCAGGCCATCCTCGCCTACCAGATCATGGCTGGCTCGACCGGCAACGACGAGGCCCTGCGCCTCGGTCGGGAGGCAGCCGCGTTCTACAACTCCTGGTTCTTCGACTACGACGAGGGCTCGGTCTACTTCAATGTCCTATCCACCGGCATCCCGTATCTCCTCGGGAACGAGCGGCAGAAGGGCAGCCATTCGATGGCTGGCTACCACGCCTTCGAGCTCGCCTACCTCGCCACGGTCTACACCAACTTGCTGATCACCAAGGAACCGATGGACCTGTGGTTCAGCCCGATCCCGGGCGACCTCAAGGACAACATCCTGCGCGTCTCACCGGACATCCTGCCGCCGGGCAGCATCCGGATCGGCGAGGTGGAGGTGGACGGCCAGCCGTACGCCGACTTCGACGCCGACGCCCTGACCGTCCACGTGCCGGATGGCAAGAAGCGGGTCAAGATCCGGGTCAAGGTCGTCCCGACCGTCGATCCATTCGATGTGAGCACCAAGATCAACGGCAACGTCGCCGAGATGACGCTCGTCGGCAAGCTCGACGCGAGCACGGTCGGCGTCTTCCAGACCGCGGTCGAAGACGTCCTGGCCAAGAAGCCCGAGCGGCTGGTCCTGTACCTCAAGGACCTCGACTCGATCGCCAATGTCGGCATCCGGGTGCTCCTGTTCGCCCGTCAGCGGATGGACATCTCCGATCGGGCCGACATCTACGCCGTGGCGCCGAAGGCCGCCGTGGCGGAGGCCCTCAAGCGCGCCGACCCCGACCAGGAGGACATCAACGTCGTCGAGAGCTACGACCCGTTCCGGGACCCGGACAACCTCGGGAAGCGCCCGGACTGACCCGACCAGCACACGAGCCCGGGAGTCCATCCGATGAGCGAGCACTACAAGCCCATCTTTCAACGCTATTTCGACGAAGTCACGAACCAGGGAAACCTGGACCTGGTCGATGAGATCTTCGCGCCAGACTATGCCCACCACGACCCAGGCAATCCCGAAGCCCACGCGATCGGCGGCGTCAAGGACGTCAAGTTCCATCTGGAGGCCCTCCGCGCCGCGTTTCCCGACGTGGCCTTCCACATCGAGGACATGATCGAGAACGGCGACGACATCCTCGTCCGCTGGTCGGCGACCCTGACCCACACCGGCGACTACTTCGGGATCCCGCCGACCGGCAAGGCCGCCCGGATCACTGGCATGAACTGGTGGCGGATGGCCGATGGCAGGGCGATCGAGGGCTGGGTCAATCGCGACGACCTGCAACTGCTTCAGCAGCTTGACGTCATCCCCACGCCGAGCTGAACCAGGACCGGGGCGGCAACCGAAGATGGGAGAGACCATGACGACGGCCGAGGAAACGCGCAACACCGCGGTGGTGCTGCGCAATTACGACGAGATCTGGAACCAGCGCAGGTACGAGGTCGCCGACGAGATCGTCGCGGCCGACTTCGTTGATCATCCGCCGACCCGGTTCTTCGACATCGGCCGGGTCGGACCGGCCAGCCTCAAGGAGGCATCCCGCAAGTTCCACGTGGCCTTCTCGGACTTCCACGACAAGATGGAGCAGGTCGTGGCCGAGGGTGACCGGGTCGCCTACCTCGGGACCATCTCGGGCATCAATGACGGCGAGCTCTTCGGCTTCCCTGCGACCGGCAAGCGGATGTCCGTCCGCGGGATCAATTTCTTCCGGCTGCATGACGGCCAGATCGTCGAGCGCTGGGGTCAATTCGACGTGCTGTTGCTCATGCAGCAACTGGGCCTGGCGCCCGCTCCAGGCGGCGGCGGAGGCGGCACGGAGCACGGAGCTCCGGAAGGGGGTTCGCGATGACCGACATGCAGCCTGGCTCCTTCGAAGCCCACAAGGCCATCTACCAGCGCGTCGTTGACGAGGTCGTCAACCAGGGCCACTTCAACGTGGTGGACGAGGTGTTCGACCCCGCCTACGTCGACCACGGCGCGCCCCCCGGCGCGCCGCCCGGACTGGAGGGTGTCAAGGCCGTCTTCGGCATGTTCCGGACCGGGTTCCCGGATGTCCGCTTCACCATCGAAACGATGGTCGCCCAAGGCGACATCGTGGCGACGCTCGTCCATGGCGAAGGGACCCAGGACGGACCGTTCCTCGGCGCCCCGCCGAGCGGCAAGCACGCCAAATGGCGGTCGGTCGGGTTCTTCCGGGTCGTCGACGGCAAGATCGTCGAGCACTGGGGGATCCCGGACCTCCTGGGCCTCCTCATCCAGATCGGGGTCATCCCGCCACCGCCCGCGGACAGCGCGACGGGCTCGGTCGAGGAGGGGGCATGAGCGAGGCGCCCGGCCGGAGCGAGGCGATCGTCCGGCAGTTCTACGACCGCGCCTGGAATGCCGAAGACCTGACGGCGTATGACGACCTCGTGACCGACGACTTCATCGACCACCAGGCGCTCCCAGGTCTACCGACCGGACGGGAGGGTTTCCGCCAGTTGGAGGTGCTCTTCCGAACGGCGTTTCCCGATGTCAGGGTCGAGGTCGAGGGTGTCGTCGAGGAGGACGACCTCGTCGCCGCACGCTGGATCTCGACCGGGACCCACCGGGGACCGCTGTTCGGGATCCCGGCCACCGGCCGGCCGGTCAGGGTGACGGCGATGGTCGTCTATCGGGTGCAGGATGGCCGGCTCGCGGAAGGCTGGATCAACCGTGACGACCTTGGGATGATGCGCCAGCTCGGGGTGGTGCCGACGCCGGGCTGACCCCGTTCGAGGCCGCGTTCCGGTCAGGCGGGCTTGAGTGTGTCGCCGAACCACGCGATCGCCGCGTCCGCGGATTGCGTGACCCACGGCTCCCGCACGTACAGGTCGGTATGCAGGCAGTCGAGCACCATAAGGCGCTTCGGCTGGCCCGCCTGGTCGAAGACAGCACGAACGGCGGCTAGCGGGATGACGTCCTGCGCGCCGTGGATCATCAGTAGGGGCGTCGGGGAGATGGACCCGATGGCGTCGGACGAGTGGTCCGCCACGAGGCATTCGACTGATTCGACCGTGAGCCGGTTCTCGTAGGTCGGCGCGTACGTTGCTTTGGCGTCGAGGTAGAAGTCGTTGGCCTCCGGGAAGGCCATCACGCCAGGACCGCCGGGCATCGAGACGGCCGGCAGATAGGTCGCCGGCACACCACTGGCCAGGCGCTGGTCGCGGTCCGCGTTAAGGCCCGCGAGGAAGCCCTGGACGCCGGACCGCCCCATCATCGCCTCGAAGATGTTCAGGCCGGTCGCCACTGACACGATCGACTTGAACCGGCGATCGTAGGCGCCGAGCAACAGCATGTGGACGCCGCCGAGGGAGATGCCCCAGCCACCGACCCGCTCCGGATCGACCTCCGGCTGCGCGCGCAGCCAGGTCATGGCGTTGCGGCTGTCCTGCTGCTGGTCATGCGGGTCGAGGTGGTTGCGCGGCTCGCCCTCGCTCGCTCCGAAGCGGCGGTAATCGAAGGCTACGACGGCGAATCCGGCCGCCGCGAATCGTTCCGCGTAGCCCGGCAGGGTGATCTCCTTGACCGCACTGATGGCATTGGCCATCACGATGCCGGGCAGACGGGTGCCGTCAGCGATCTCGTCGGGCAAGTAGAGCCAACCCGAGCAGGTCAGATCCTGGCTCTGGAACGTGATATCACGGCGCATGTGTCGGCCTCGCTTTGGTCAGGGTGCCGGTGGATGCTCCTCGTCGACATAGCCCTGGCTGATCTCGACGATATTGCCGTCCGGGTCCGCCACCCAGGTCGAGCGCCAGCCGGGGATGAACGCGTCGAAATCCATCGGCCCAGCGGTAACCCGGGCGTCACTGCCGATCTCCGTGAGCTTGGCGTCCACGTCGTCGACCTTGAACGCCAGGTGCCGCCAACCAGGGTAGTCGGGACCCGTGCCGGTCGCTGCCGGCGCCGGGCTCGCCGCAGTGGCGTTGAAGAGCTCCAGATAGAGCGGGCCTGACTTGAGGAAGATGATCTGGTCGCCCTTTCCGAGGGGCACGACGCGTGCTCGTACAAAGCCGAAGTGGGTGCAATAGAAGCGCTCCGTGGCCGCCATGTCAGAACAGACCAGGGCCATGTGATGGAATGCCAGGCTCGCCACGAGGTGTCTCCCTTTCCTGTCGCTGGTCGCGGTCAGCCGCGAGCCGAGGGTGGCGCGGCGATGACCCCGATCTGGGTCAGCAGCCCGATCATGTCGGTCCAGTACCAGCTGGTCACGATCTTGCCATCGGCGATCCGGAGCATCGCCACCTCGGTGAAGTCCACGGCCTTGCCGCTTGCCGGGATGGCGCCCTGGGGCGAGACCATCTCCCCGGTCTGGGTGCCCTTCTGACGAAGCCGCCCACCGACCGTGTCGCCCTCGGCGATCTCGATCTCGACGTGGAGATCCGGAAAGGCGGCCAGGAACATGCCGGCGATCATCTTGGTGCCGGCCGGCCCGGGTGGCAGGCCCGGCGCGCTCGGGCTTTCGTGGTCGGCGGCGAACAGCTCGTCCGCGACGTCGAGCTTTCCCTCGTTCCAGAGCTCCTCGATGACGCGGTGGAAGATGGCCTTGTTGTCCTCGATCGTCGTCGTGCCGGGGCCGGAGGCGGCCGGTCGCGCCACCGGAGTCGGAGGCGGAGTCACGGCGGTCGCGCCGGGGGCCGGCGGCCGGATCTGGGCCATCAGCCCGAGCGCGTCGAACTCCTGCCAACGCGCGATGACCTGCGGACCGCGGAAGCGGAAGATCGCACAGCCGGTCCAGGCCACCTTGTGGCCGGTCGCCGGGATGCCGTAGAAGTCGCCTTTGTGGGTCCCCGACAAGGTCCCCGACACGAGGATGTCGTCGCCTTCGCCGATCAGCTCATCCACCTGGAACCACAGGTCCGGGAACGAGGTCAGGAACGTCATGGTCAGTTCCTTGAACTCGGCCGGACCATGAAGGTCCTTGAAGCCAGCCCCGCCGAAGCTCGTGAAATCGGCAGCCAGGAGCTCGTCAAGGAAATCGTAATCGCCCTTGTTGGTCTCGTCGTAGAGTCGCCGGATCGCCCGCTTGTTCGCCTCGACCGACGACGTCGCCGTGGCCATGGGAAAGCCCTCCCCTGTTCCAGCACTCGACCGGAATCGTCAGCCGGTCCCTGACCCCGACCCAGAGGACCCATCCTCGGCGGCCATCTTGTCGATGATCGCCCGCGCGAACATGTGACAGTGGCCACCTGTGCGGCCCGTGATCAGGTCGCCATCGATCACGACGTCCTGGTCGGTGTAGATGGCACCCATGTTGACCACGTCGCCGTGCAGATTGTTGTGGGCGACGACGGGACGACCGCGGACGAGTTCGGGCATCGGTGCGACCAGCCACATGCCGTGGCAGATGATGCCCTTGATGATCGTCGGCTCGGCGAAGGCACGGGCCAGGAATACGGTCGCGGGCGGCAGCTTCGTGACGTCATCGGTATAGCGCAGCCGGTCCGAGACGATGGCCGATGGGACGATGATCGCCGAGTAGCTGCGGAGCTCCTCGTCGCTCATGTCCTCGAAGGATTCGCTGACCTCGAACGGGACCTTGTACTCGTGGCCGTGGAAGGTGATCCGCGGCTGGCCCCACAGGCGGGTCAGGAAATGGAGGTCGATCCCCTCCTCCGGGAAGCGGTGCTTGTAGTAGAAGATCTCGTCCTCATAGAAGTCGCTCTCCATGAGGACGCCGACCTTCTTGCCAGCGAGACTCACGTGGTGGACCCGGCCTTCAGCCAATCGGACACCCGCTCGGCGATCATCATGATGCCCGCGTTGCAGTTTCCCGAGGGGACGACCGGCATGACACTTGCGTCCGCGACCCGAAGGCCGGCGACACCACGGACTCGTAGTTCAGGGTCGACGACCGCGAGCTCATCGGTGCCCATCTTGCACGACCCGACCTGGTGGTGATACGAGTCTGCCGCCGCTCGCAGGAAGGCTTTCAACTGGTCGTCGGTCGTCGGGTCGTCAGCCGGCATGAGTTCCTCGCCGACCCACGGCGCGAACGCCTTGGTGGCGAAGATCTCGCGCGCGATCTTGGTCGCGAGGACCATCTTGTCCATGTCGGACGGATCGTCGAGGTAGTTCGGGTTGATGAGCGGGTGGGCCATCGGATCGGCACTGGCGAGCTTGATCCAGCCGCGCGACTTCGGACGGACCAGTCCCGGCAGGATGCTGAATGAATTCGGGTGCCCCTGGCCGATGATGATGTTGAACGGGACGTGAACGAAGCCGATCTGAAGGTCGGGTCCGGATTCCGCTGGGTCCGCCTTGAGGAACAGGGCGGCCTCGGACAGGTTCTGGCGACCCTGCGGGACGGGCTGCAACGACTCATGGATGATGCCGGTCAGGACGTGGTTATGGAAGTTCTTGCCGACGCCTGGCAGGTCAACGACGATATCGACGCCGGCGGCCTTCAGCTCCCCGGGGTCGCCGATCCCGGACAACATCAGGAGCTTCGGCGACTCGATCGCGCCGCCGCACACGACGACCTCGGCCGAAGCGCTCGCCTGCTCCGTCCGGCCGTCCTTGATGTAATCGACACCCGTGCAGCGACCATTCTCGATAACGAGCCTCGAGGCCATCGCGCCCGTCACGAAGGTCAGGTTCGGGCGCTTGAGGGCGGGCTCCAAGTAGGCGTGGTAGGCGGACGCGCGCTTGCCGTCGACGACGTTGATGTGATGCCAGCCAGCACCGATCATATTCGGACCGTTGAAGTCGTCGGTCGACGGGTAGCCGAGCTCCGCGCAGGCTTCAAGGAATGCCCGGGAGGTCGGATTCGGGTCGTGCTGCCCGGCGTTGGTCAGCGGCAGCGGCCCGTCCGTACCGGTCCAGTCGCTGGTCCGGTCCTCCTGGCCCTCGAGCTTCTTGAAGTATGGAAGGACATCCTTGTATGACCAGCCCGTCGCTCCGCCGGATGCCCACTCGTCGTAATCGGACGTGTGGCCGCGGATATGCATCATCACGTACAACTGGCTCGAGCCGCCCGGCAGCATGCCGCGCGGCTCGAATGTCTTGCGCCCGTCAAGACCCGGCTGCGGCTCGCTCCAGTATTTCCAGTCGATGTCCGACCCCAGAAGCGTGTACCAGACCGATGCGTCCTCGACGTTCGGTGGGATGTCCGGCCCACCGGCCTCGAGCAGCAGAACGCGGACAGCCGCATCTTCCGTCATGCGATTCGCCACGACGCAGCCGGCCGAGCCGGCCCCGACCACGATGAAATCATAGGTATCCACGGTGCAGCCTCCCTCAGTCGAGCTTCTGGTCGAGGAACGGCCGGAACGGGACGCTGTCGTGGAAGTTCGCCATGTAGGCGATCTTGCCGCCTCGAAGCTTGAAGTAGTTCATGACGTTGGCCTCGATCGGATCGCCCGCCGCGTTGGCCGCGGAGATGTGCGAGACGACCGCGGCCTCGTCGCCATTGATGACGATGTGTTTCGGGACGTTCTGGAAGCGCGAATAGGCGCGACCCATCCCGGCCATCATCGGTCGCAGCGTGGCCAGGCTCTCGATGTGCCCGGCCAGCTGTTCATCCATGACCTGGTCCTCGGCGAACAGGTCGCACCAGGCGTCCCAGTCACCGGCGTTGGCGGTCTCGTAGTAGCGATCGATGACCAGTGCCGTCGTCATCTGCTCAGCTCCCTCCGCCCGATCCGCCGACGCCGAGCTGACCCATCAACCCGAGCATGTCGACGTCGTACCAGCTCTCCACGACCTTGCCGTCGGCGATCCGGAGGATGCCGATCTCCGTCCACTCGACCTTCTTGCCGGTCGGGGCGATGCCCATCAGGTCACCATCGTGTGTGCCGCCCTGTCGGAAGCGCGCGGCGACCCGGTCGTCCTCAGCCACGATGTGGGTGATCTCCATCCAGTAGTCCGAGAAGGCGTTGCGCATGAGGTTGACGATGAACTTGACGCCCTCGGCACCGAGCGGCAGCGTCGGGGCACTCGGGCTGGAGGCCTGCGGGTGGAAGATCTCGTCCGCCACCTCGAGGTTGCCCTTGTTCCAGACCTCCTCGATGAACCGCTCCATCAGAGCGTGGTTCGCCTCGCGCGTCGATGGTGCCCCAGTGATATGCCGAGTCGGCACCGGATCAGGGCCGGGCGGCGGCTTGGGGATGACCCCGAGCTGTTGCATCAGGCCGACCATGTCGAGGTTGATCCAGCCCTCGACCAGCTTGCCGTCATTGACGCGGAAGAGGCGGGTGCCCGACCAGGTGACCTCGTTGCCGGTCGCCGGAATGCCCATGAATTCGCCCGTGTTGTGACCCGAACCGATACCGCGGCCCACCACCAGGTCGCCCTCAGCGATGACATCGGCAAAGTCGAAGACCAGATCCGGGAACGGTTCGTTGAACGCTCGGTAGGCCCATTTCAGCCCTTCGCGTCCAGGCGGTTGGCCGGGGATGGGCTGGTGTTCGACGTAGTCCTCGACGACCCAGTCATCGAGCTTGTCGAGCTCGAGCTTGTTAGTGGCGACGACGAACTCCCTGACCATCCTTTTGTTCTGCTCTTCGACTTCGATGGACACCAGGTCCTCCTGTGGTGACGGTTTCAGAACGGCGCGACTGGAAGCGGTTCGAACGGGATCGGACGCCTAGCCGGCCTTTGGTACCTCGGCCGGCTGGGCGGCCGGGACCATGGCGCCGATCGTCGTCAGCAGACCGAGCATGTCGAGCTGGCCCCAGCCCTCGACGACCTTGCCATCGACCACCCGGTCGATGCCGATCGTCTCGACGCTGACCTTCTTGCCGCTGGCCGGGGTGCCCATGAAGTCCCCGAGGTGGGTGCCTTCCCAGGTCAGGCGGACGACGACCCGGTCGCCCAGGGCGAAGATGTCGTCGACCCGCTGGACCGCGTCGGGGAACCCGGTCCGCCACGCGAGGATCAGCTGCTTGAGGCCCTCGACACCGGGCTCGATGACCTGGCCGCCGGCGCCGTGGACCTTGAAGTTCGGGTGGATCAGCTCGTCGGCCACCTCGACGTGGCCCTTCGACCAGCCCTCATCGCACCAGCGCCTGATGACGGCCATGGCCGCCTCCTCTTGCGGGGTGTACGCGTGATCTGCCACTCTCCAGCCCTCCAGGCCGTCTCATGTGCCGCCGGGACACGTGGACCGTGCCCCGGTCGTCCGGTCGAGCCGGTCCTACTCCTTGGCGCCGGCCCACATCTTCTCGGCCAGGTGGTCCGCGTTCGGATCGCCGCCGGCGGCATCGTGGGCGACCTTGGTCGACTCGACGAATGCCGACATGATCTCGTTCGACTTGTCCTTCTGGGCCGTGTACTCGGGTCCGATGAGGAACGCGAGATCGGGCATCGCCTTGCCGCCGATGGACCATTCCATCTGCGGAGTCTCCTGGATGATGCAGTACACGAACGGGCGGGCGACCTCGCCGACGACCGAGATGAACGTGTCGGTCATCTTCACCAGAAGCTCCTGCTTCTGCTCCTCGTTGGCGACCACGTCCTTGATGAACTGGATCGTGATGATCGGCATCGCGTACTCCTCTGTGCTTGGCCGCTGACCCCTTGACCTACTGCGTGTCGCCGACGACGGGTGCGCGCGACCAGAACTGGTCGTACTCGGTCGTCCCGTCGCCGAAGATCGCGCCCTTGCCGGCGACGACCTTGCCGTCCGTCCAGCGGAGCACGTGGACGACCTCGATGTCCAGCTTCTTCTCGCTGTCGGCCCGCTTGCCCATATTGCGGGTGATGTCGGCCGACCAGTCCGCTTCCACGATGACGCTGATCGTCTCCATGTTGAAGCTGCCCCCGGACAACGCCCCGACCTGGCCCATGAAGCCCAGGAACTCATCAAGCCCGTGGTACCAGCCCGACAGGTGGTTGTGGCCGGGCACCTGCCAGACCATCTCCTCGGCCCAGAACTCGGCGATGAGGTTGCGATCGCCGGTCGCCAGCGCCTTGTATGCGCTTCTTACCCGGTCGATGGTGATGTCAGCCATGCCCTACGCCTTGTCGGTTCGGAGCGGGACGTTGGGATCGTGCATGTTCGCCGGATCGTGGCTGTCGAGACGGTCCGGGATCGGCTTGAGGTCGTACATCGCCCAGAAGTAGCGATCCACTCCGTGCTGGTCGCCGGTGTAGACCTGGACCTTGGCGATCCTGCCGTCCTTGATCGTGTAGTGGCTGCAGGTCGGGAAGATGATCTCCTCGCCGTTGGTCAGCTTGCCGTGGCCGGTGTGCTTTTCGACGACCTGGTCGTCGCCCATCGTGCCGAACGTGACGTTGTCGACCACGATCCCCGTCTGCATCAGGGCGCCGAAGAACGCGATGACCTCATCCGGGCCGGTCTTCAGACCCGACAGCGGGTGATGACCGGGCAGGTTCCAGGTGATGTCAGAAGCGAAGACGTCGGTCTTGAGCGTCGCCATATCGCCTCTGCCGAAACACTCGTACATCTTGGCGACGACCGCCATCGCAGGATGGGTGGGGGCCTCAGTTGCCACGGGTTTCCCTCCGTTCATTGGTGCGCTGATCCGGGTCGATCCGACCGATCTGGCGATCGTGTGTCAGGCGAGCCTCCCTTCGTGGCGGCGGCGGTCGTCGCCGGATACGCTCAGAGCGTCGACGACCCGGCCATCAGGTCCATGCCATCGACGACGTACTTCTGGATGACCGGCCGCGTGCCGTCGTCCGACCAGGCCACGACCCACGTCTGGCGGGCATCCATGCCCAGCCACTTGCTCGCGGCGTCCGGCGGGTTCCAGACCTTGGCCTGCCAGTTGACGACGAGCTTCACGTCCGCCTGGTCGCCACGGGGCGAGATCTCGAGCTGCTTCATGGTGTGGACTTCGTCGAAGAAGGTATGGGTGACCCGCTCGTACCAGCTCTTGAACCCGTCGACCCCGAAGGTCGGGCCCTCTGGCCAGTAGCACTCGAGGCCGTTCGCCGCGACCATCGCCACGACCTCGTCGACCGGCGCGTGCACATCAAGGGCCTTGTACCAGGCATCGACCAGCGCCTTGACCTGCGCCTCGTCGAGATCCGTCGTCATCGAGTTCCTCCCCTGCTCCGGCTCATGACTGACCGGCTTTGAGATGTTTGCCTGACGCGACGTCAGTGCGGACGTCGTTGTTGACGACGAGGTCGATGAGGAACGGCTGATCGTCGGCGAACGCCGCGTCCAGGGCCGGGCCGATCTCGTCCCGGGTGGTGACCCGAACGGCAGCGACGCCCATCGCCTCGGCCAGCACGTCGAACCGGATGTCCGGGTCGCCCAGGTCGAACGACCTCGGGAACGGGTTCTCTGGCAGCCCAAGGTCCTTCCAGTACTGCGCGATGTTGAGTCGCAGGAGCTGGTAGGCGCCGTTGTCGAGGATGACGAACTTCGCGCCGATCCGGTGGTGTGCCGCCGTCCACAACGCCTGGATCGTGTACATGCTGCCGCCGTCGCCGGTGAACCCGACGACCGTCCGATCTGGATGGGCCAGCTTCACGCCGATGGCGCTCGGGATGCCGACGCCGAGCGATCCGCCGCGCGTCTGGAAGAACGAGCCGGGCCGGCGGGGCGGGAGGTACTGGGTGACCTCCGGCGAGAAGGTCAGGGCCTCGTCGAAGATGATCGCGTCGTCCGGCAGCCGGGCGGCGAGGGCTTCCATGAATTCCGAGGCGTGGAGGGGCACGGATCGGCGCGCCTCGAGGTCGGCGTCGCGCATCGTGCGGGCCGTTTGCTCACGCTCGGCGCGGCGAGTGGCCAGCCGGGCGTCGGCCGCCTCCGCGTCAGCGGGGGTCCGCTGCTGCCCGAGGACGGTCCCGAGCGCCGCCAGGGTGAGCTTCGGATCGGCCACGAGGCCGAGGTCGACCGGGAAGTTCTTGCCGATCTCGTAGGCGTCGAGGTCGATATGGACGACCCGCGTCCCCGGCGAGAAGACACCCGACAGTGCCGGGAAGACCTCCGGGAAGACATACGTCCCCACGATCAGGATCGCGTCGGCGGGTGCCACGAGGGGCTGGCTGTGGTGTCCGAACATGTGGCCGAGGTTGCCCCGGAAGAGCGGGTGCGTCTCGTCGATGTTGACCTCGGACGAGTTGGCCCCCCACACGTCTGCGCCGAGCAGCTCGGCGACCTCGGTCAGCTCCGCCTGGGCGCCAGACCTCGAGACCCCGTCGCCCATGATGATCGTCGGATGGTGCGCGCCGGCCAGCAGCGCCGCCGCTTCAGCGATGAGGCCTGCTTCCGGGAGGACCCGGGTGGTCGGCAGGGACGTCGCGAGGACCGCCTCATCGTTGGCGGCGTCCAGCACGTCAGCCGGCAGGCAGACGAAGACGGGCCCCGTCGGAGCCGTGCCGGCGATCTTGATCGCCCGGCGGAGGACCCGCAGGACCGATCCCGGATCGACCACGCGGGTGGCCCACTTGGTCACGGGCCGGGCGATCGACACGAGGTCGGCCGCCATCTGAGCGTCCATCGCGTCGTAGCGGACGCCCGATTCGCCGGCGATGACGACCAACGGCGTCCCGCCGCGCTTGGCCTGGTAGAGCATCCCGATGGCGTTCCCGAGACCGACCCCGCTGTGGAGTTGGACGACCGCCGGGCGGTTCCGCGCCCGGGCGTAGCCATCGCCGATGGCCACCGCGATGGTCTCCTGGAGGGTCAGGATGTAGGGCAGCTCCGGATAGCTCCCGAGGGCATCGAGGAACCCCTGCTCGACGGTCCCCGGGTTGCCGAAGATGTAGCCGACGTCGTCGGCAAGCAGCTGTTCGAGGATCGCGTAGCGCCCGGTCCGGGGGGCGGCGACCCCGTCGTCGACCGTCGGACTGACGAGGCTACCAGCCATACCGCGTCAAGCCGTTCTCCAGGACCTCGACCATCTTCTCGCCCGTGAGATAGGAGTCGGGCGTCGAGCGACCGGTGATGAACGGGTAGTCGACGATCACCGACGTAGCATGCCCGACGTTGCCGATGTACTCGCCGTCGGGTGCCGTGGCGTCGCGCAGGATGTACTCGAGTGGGTACGGCGGTGGCCCCATGTTGAACATGACGCCGATGAACCCGGTCCCGTCCTTGTAGTCGTATTCCTTGCAGTGACCGGTCACCCGCTTGCCGGTGATGATGCTCTGGCGATCGTCGAGGTCCCGCGCGAACGCCAGGGCCGCGACGCCGTAGCATTCCGCGCCGATCGGCTTGTTCAGCTTCTGGAACAGCAGGATCAGGGCGTGGACCCGGTCGTTGTTGGCGATGTCGACGATCGGTCCGCTGCCTCCGACCAGGAGGATCGCGTCGTACTTCTCGTCGAGTTCCTGCTGGACGACATCGAGCCGGGAGTAATAGGCCTCCATGTCGCGCAGGAGGGTCGGTGAGCTGTAATACGGTCGTTCCGGGATCCAGGCCGAGATGTCGATCGGCTTGTCGTACCGGTGCGACGCGTCGAGCGCCTTGACCTTGTCCGCGACCTCCTGCGAGGTGACCGATTTGCCGAGCGGCGGATCGATGTACTGCGGATCCATGCTCGGTGGGAGCGGCGTCGGCCGGCCGCCCTTGGGCGTTGCGAAATCGACCTCATAGCCGGCCGCGTCGAACGTCTCGAGCGGGCCGACCAGTTCTTCACCCCAGTACCCGAATTCCGAAAGCACGATGAGGATGCGCTTCAAGTCAACACTCCAGCCGTGTCACGTCCATCGACCGTCTGCAGGAGTGGCCGTGGAGGGTCGCCTTCGGAGAGATGGCTGACGGAATCGCCGCCCACCACCCC
Source organism: Candidatus Limnocylindrales bacterium (assembly GCA_038248915.1). Taxonomy (GTDB): domain Bacteria; phylum Chloroflexota; class Limnocylindria; order Limnocylindrales; family CSP1-4; genus SPCO01. The sequence continues at coordinate 316,854 of JBBRXB010000001.1, forward strand.
GACACCCGCGGTCCCGCTCGCCGACGTTGTCGTCGGTGGAGGAGACCGGGTGCCGGGTCCCCGCTGCCCGGTGACCGTCCCTTCTGGACACCCTCGCCTGAGACGATGCTAAGGGTCTGACTGTAGCAGACGCTGGGACCCTGATTCCAGCGGAAATCGTCCTCCCCGACGCCGCCGGATGGAGGGTCAGCCGGTCGGTGCCAGCGGCTCGCCGGCCCGGGCGCGGAGCGCGTCGATCTCGGCCAGCTCGGTGGCCAGCTCGGCCAGCCTGGTGCGCCGTGCGCTGGCCGCCTGATCGGCCGCGCCCTCGAGGGCCTCGGCCGTCTCCGCGAAGGTCCGGCGGAGCTCGTGGATGCGATCGGCGAAGCGCGCTCGCATCTGGCGCTGGACGTCATCCAGCAGCGACGCAAGGCGGCCATCAGCCTCGAACCTGACCTCCTCGAGGAACGACCCGAGGAACGCACGCGCCTGCTGCCGCCGGTCGGCGAGCTGGCGACGGCGCTCGTTGAGGACCTCCTTGCCGCCGAAGACGGCCGCCACGCCGAGGGCCGCCGGCCCGACGACGGCCGCGCCAAGCAGCGTCCCGAGCATGCCCAGCATCTCCACCCCGACATTGGCGCCGCCGACGAGCCCGAGACTGGCCGCGAGCCCGGACCTGGCTCGCCCGCCGAAGCTCGGGCCGCCCTGCCACAGCGTCGCGACGTCGAACGAGACCGGCGCGCCCACCCCATCGAGCCCGGGCGTCTCGTCGGCGAGCAGCCCGGCGATCATCGACTGGATCTCTGCCGCGCCATCGGTCGCCTGGAGGAAAGCGGCGCGCACCGCACTGGCGGTCTCGGCCTGGATCCGGCCGCTGACCTCCGGCCAGGCGCGCGCCGGGTCGATCCGCTCGATCTCGTCCTGGAGCTCGCGCTGGAGCTGGCGCATCCGTGCCTGGAAGGCGAACCCCGTGCGGGTCCGGAGAGCGCTGAACTCGTCCTCGAGGCGCACCGACCACGAGGCGTCTGCGGCGGCCAGGGTCGCCAGCCGGGCACGGACTTCGCGCAGCTCGGCGGTCAGACGGGCGGCCGCCTCGGGGCTGTCGAGCGCGCTCGTCTCGGCCGCCAGCGGCTCCCGCAGCTGGTCCAGTGCCGGCACGATCTGGGCGAGGGCCGTCCCGAGCGATGCGGCCCGCGCTCGGCCGACGACATCGTCGGCCAGGGACGCCGCAAAGCGCGGATAGCCACTCTCCTCGTCAAGGCTCGGATCGTCCGTCGCGAGGCCGTGCCTGCGAAGGACGGCGCTCAGTGGAAACGGCGCATCGGTCAGCCCCATCGCGCCGAGCCGGCCGTCATCGATGGCCACGATCCGGCGCCATTCGGGGTAGATGTCGACCTTGGTGACCGCGATGAGGATCGGCGGGCCGGCCCGGCGCGCGCTGGCCAGGAATGCCAGCTCCGGCGCGGACAGCTCGGTCGAGGCGTCGGTCACGAACACGAGGGCATCGGCCGAGGGCAGGAATGCCAGGGTGGCCGCCGCATGCGCCGCGTTCAGCCCGCCGACGCCGGGCGTGTCGACCAGCGCGATGCCCCGTTCCAGGAACGCGTTGGGCAGCCCGACCTCGACGACCTCGACGCCGTGGCGGCGGTCGTCGCCGTCCCGTTCGGCGACCCAGCGCGGGGCCTGATCGGCTGGGATGGCCTCGATGATCAGCTGACCGTCCTCGCGCCGCCGCACGATGGCGCCCGGCTCGGGGGCATAGCGGACGACCGTGACCGCCATGGTCGCGAGGTCGTCGTCGACCGGGCAGACATCGGCCCCGAGCAGCGCGTTGATCAGGGCGCTCTTGCCCTTCTTGAACTCACCCACGACGCACACGACGGTGTCGGTCCGGGAGACGCGCTCGGCGACCGTCTCGAGCCGCCGGGCGAGGTCGTCGCGGCCGCGTCGACGGGCGAGCGCGATGGCCGCCGCGAGGATGTCGGCGACGGATGCCGGATCGGGCGACGGAGCGACGAGAGCGGTCGCGTCGGTTCGCGGCAGCACAGCTCCGTTCGTCATCCGGCCGAGTGTACCTTCCGGGTATCGCGCGGGGTGGCACGCTAGACTCGACGCTTCGCAGCAGACGACCGTGGGGAGGATCGATGGCCTATTCGCTCGGGATCGATCTCGGGACGACATATTCGGCGGCCGCCACCGCTCACGACGACCGGGTCGAGATCTTCCAGCTGGGCGAACGCGCGGCCACGATCCCGTCCATCGTCGTCCTGCGTGCCGACGGCGAGGTGCTCACCGGCGACGCCGCCGAGCGGCGCTCCCTGGCCGAGCCGACCCGGACCGCGCGCGAGTTCAAACGTCGCCTGGGCGACCCGACCCCGATCATCCTGGGCGGGACGCCGTACGGCGCCGAAGCCTTGCTGGCGCACCTGCTGCGGGCGATCGTGACGCGTGTCACGACCCAGTCCGGGGCCGCCCCCGACGCCATCGTGGTCACCCACCCGGCCAGCTACGGCGCCTACAAGATCGACCTGCTCGAGCAGGCCATCCGCCAGGCCGACGTCTCCAACGCCACGCTGTTGACGGAGCCCGAAGCCGCCGCCGTCCACTACGCCCAGCAGGAACGGGTGCCGGTCGGCGCGGTCATCGCCGTCTACGACTTCGGCGGCGGCACATTCGACGCGACGATCCTGCGCAAGACCGAGACGGGCTTCGAGCAGCTGGGCCGGCCGGAGGGAATGGAGCGACTCGGCGGGATCGACTTCGACGAGGCACTGTTCACCAAGGTCATGGGCATGGTCCGTGCGTCGGGCCCGGCCGTGAACCCGGACGACCCGGCGACCCTGGCCGCGATCGCTCGACTGCGCGAGGAGTGCCGGCGCGCCAAGGAGGCCTTGTCGTCGGATACCGACACGACGATCTCGGTCGTGCTGCCCGGCCTCCAGACGGAGATGCGTCTGACCCGCGAGGAATTCGAAGACATGATCCGGCCCCGGATCACCGAGACGATCGGGGCGCTGAGCCGGGCGGTCAAGAGCGCAGGCCTGGAGTTCGACGGCATCGACCGCATCCTCCTCGTCGGCGGCAGCTCGCGCATCCCGCTCGTGGCGGAGATGGTCCGCGAGGCGACCGGTCGGCCGATCGCGGTCGACGCGCACCCGAAGCACTCGATGGCACTGGGCGCGGCGATCGTCGCCGAGGGCCGCCGACGAGCCGAGGCCGGGGCGCTCGAGGACTCGCACCTGGTGACGCCGGCGGTCCTCGCCGCAGCGACCCTGGCCGCGGCTGGAACACCGAGCGCCGCCGTGGTTCCGACTCCACCCCCGACCGAGCCGAACGAGCCGGTGGGGGCCGCATCAGACGGCGCTCCCCCGGCAGCCCAACCGGTGGGCGCCTCGGCTGGTCTGTCCGGCGACGGCACACCGCCATCCGGGGGCGCCGGCGGTTCCCGCACTTCCGGAGAGTCCGGGGGCTCCGGCGGCTCCGGCACTCCACCGGCGGCATCGGGACCCGATCGCAACCGGCTGATCGCCGCCGTGGCGGTGGTCGCGGCGATCGCGCTCGTGGCCGCGCTGGTAGTCGGTGCCTCGGGGATGCTGTCCGGTGGCGGCCCATCGTCCAGCCCAGGGGCCTCGGTCGCGGTGGTGGCGTCGGCCAGCCCCTCGGCCGCGCCGTCATCGACGCCAAGTGCCCCGCCGTCGGTCGCCCCGACGCCGACGGCCGCTCCGACGCCCACGGCCGTCCCGACCCCGTCCCCCACCCCGGCTGGTCGACAGGCACGGATCCTCGGCATCACCACCAGCGGCGGCAAGTACGTCGTGCAGTGGCAGGCGTTCAACTACAAGCCGGCGCTGCCCGGCCGGCACGTGCACTTCTTCTTCAACACGGTCAAGCCGCTCGATGCGGGGATCCCTGGCAAGGGCCCCTGGTTCCTGTATGCCGGCCCGAACCCGTTCACCGGCTACAAGGTCAGCGATCGGCCAGCCGCGGCGACCCAGATGTGCATCCTCGTCGCCAATGCCGATCACTCGGTCAACCAGGACACCGGCAACTGCGTGAACCTGCCGTAGCGCACGGTGAGCATGACGATGGGCCCGGGCGACCTTGCCACGGACGTCCGGCGCATCGCGACGGAGGCGCTCCGGGTCGCCCGCGGGACCGATCAGGAGGCCGCGGTCATCACCGCCCAGCGTCGGCTCGACGAACCCCTCCGGGTCGCCATCGCCGGCCGAGTCAAGGCCGGCAAGTCGACCCTGCTCAATGCGCTCGTCGGCGAGCGCCTGGCCGCCACCGACGCGGGCGAATGTACCCGGATCGTGACCTGGTATCGCAACGCGCTGGGCTACCGGGTGGTCGCCGAGCTGCGCGACGATGGCGGCCGGCGCGACCTCACCTTCCGGCGTCAGGACGGCGCGCTCGACATCGAGCTCGGCGACCTCGAAGTGGCGTCGATCGATCGGCTGGAGGTCGGCTGGCCATCGCAGAAGCTGGTCGACCTGACGTTGATCGACACGCCTGGGCTGGCGTCGGCCACCGAGGGCACCTCCGAGCGCACGACGGCGGCCCTGCTCGATGACGAGGGCGACGGCCCTGGCGACGCCGACGCTGTGCTGTACCTGATGCGCCACCTGCATCGCTCGGACGTCCAGTTCCTCGAGGCGTTCGTCGACCGGTCCGTGGCCCACGCCTCGCCGATCAACGCGATCGTGGTGCTATCGCGGGCCGACGAGATCGGCGCGGCGCGGCCGGACGCGCTCGACTCGGCCCGGGCGGTCGCCGCCCGCTACGGCGGTGACGGCCGGGTCCGCGAGCTCGCGTCAGGGGTCGTGCCGGTGGCCGGTCTGATCGCTGAGACTGGAGCGACGCTGCGCGAATCCCAGTTCGCCTGGCTGCGCGCGATCGCGGCGCTGCCGGTCGACCACCGCGAGCACCTGCTCCTGTCGGCGGACCGCTTCCGCGACGCGGACCGGAACCCGCTCGGCGAGGAGATCCGCGAAGAGTTGCTCGACCGGCTCGGGATGTTCGGCCTGCGCCTCTCGGTGCAGCTTCTCGCGGACGGGACCGCGACGACCTCCACGGAGCTTTCGGCAGCCCTCCTCGAGCGGTCGGGGATCCGCGAGCTGCAGCGGATGCTGACCGAGCGCTATGGCCGACGGGCCCAGGCGCTCAAGGCCCGTTCGGCGCTGGCGGCGCTGCGGGTCATCGGCGGGGAGCTCGACCGGCGCGGCGTGGCCGGCGCCTCGGAGGTCGTCGTCGCGGTCGACCGGCTCGAGGCCTCATCCCAGGATCTCGCGCTCCTTCGGCTCCTCCACCTCGTCCTGACCGGCGCAGTGGAGCTGACGCCCGGCGAGCGCGCGGAGGTCGACCGGCTGTGCGGCACCGCCCCCGCCACGGAACGGGTCGGGATCGAGGCCGAGGCCACCGACGAGCAGGTCCGGCGGGCGGCCCTCGACGCCATCGAGCGCTGGCGCTCGCGCGCAGCCAGCCCGCTCAGCGACCGCCGGACGATCGAGGCAGCCGAGATCGTGAGCCGAGCGTATGAGGGCATCTACGCGGCGGCGAACTGATCGGAAACCAGGGCTCGACGGACCCGCGCGTCTGCCACACTGCACGACAGCGAGGGGAGGACGGATGGACACGGGGACGTTCTACGCCACGACATCGGCCGTGTCGTTCACCCTGCTCGGCTTCTGGTGGGTCGTCGTCCAGTTCCGCCACAACGAGATGACCCAGGACCCGGGGCGGCGGCGTCTCGCGTTCGTGGTCTCGCTCCACTTCATCCTGCCGGGGCTGATGTCGCTCGGAGCGCTGCTGACCGGCGACGCCCCGCTGGTCTGGCGGCTGACGTTCGGGACGGCGGGGATCGTGGGCATCATCGCCGTGGTGACCGGCTCGCGCGGGGTCAAGGATCCGACCGGCGTGATCGCCGCCCTCGGACGCTACGAGTGGCTGGCGCTGCCCCTCTACGCCGTCATCACGGTCGTCGCCTTCCGTCCCGACCTGATCAAGTCGGCGACCGGGCTCGAACCGCTCCAGGTCGAGGGTGTGGTCATGACCCTGCTGGTCGGCCTCGGCATCCTCTTCGCCTGGGCCCTGTTCACCGAGCCACAGTCGGCGCACACGAGCCCGGAGGCGTAGTGGCGTCCATCCACGCGCCGGGTATCCTGAGCCCTGCCGGGCCGCGTACCGCTGGCACGCGGCCTGTGCCCCGTCGCGGGGGACGTGAGCGGTGAGGGCACCACTTCGGATGACGTCGACTCGTCACCCACGCCTCATCGAGATCGATGCCCGGGCGTGGCTGGCGAGACTGTCGGCGCGCGACGGGCGGCGGGTCGGGTTCGGTGATGTCCGCCCGCGCGATATCGACCCGATCTCGGAGCTCGGCTTCGATCTCGTCTGGCTGACCGCGACGTGGACCATCGGTTCGGGCAGCCGCAGGCGCTGGCGCTCGCACAAGGGGCTGCGCGAGCAGCGCTCGGCATTGCTGCCCGACGGTTCGGATGACGACATCGTCGGCTCGCCATACGCCATCAGCGCCTACGAGCCCGCGGAAAACCTTGGTGGCGAGGAAGGACTGGCCAAGCTGCGGGCCCGGCTGGCCGAGGCCGGGCTCGGGTTGATCCTCGATTTCGTGCCCAACCACACCGCCTCGGAGCACCCGTGGGTCCGGCGCCATCCCGACTGGTTCGTCCACGCCGACGCCGCTGACCGGACGGACGTTCCGGACGAGTGGTTCGAGGTGCGCTCCGATGGCCGGCACTGGATCGCCCATGGGCGAGACCCACATTTCGCGCCCTGGGTCGACACGGCCCAGCTCGACTACCGACACCCGGACGTGCCGCGCGCGATGACCCAGGCGCTGCGCGAGGTCGCCACGCGCTGCGACGGGGTCGTCTGCTCCATGGCGATGCTGGTCCTCGACGACGTCTTCCGTTCGACCTGGGACGGGCGGTCCGTGGCACCGGCCGCCGCCGAGAACGACTCGCCGTTCGGCGAGTTCTGGTGGCACGCGACCAGCGCCGTCCGCGACGTCTACCCGCGGTTCATGCTCATCGGCGAGGCGTATTGGGGGCTCGAATGGCGCCTCCAGCAGCTCGGCTTCGACTTCACCTGGGATTCGACCCTGCTGGAACGCCTGCTGGCGGGCGATCCAGCCGCGGTCGCCGGTCACCTTCGCGCCGATGACGGCTACCAGCGCCGATCGGTCCGGTTCCTGGAGGACCGCAACACCCCGCGCATCGCCGCGCGCATGACGCCGGGTCACGAGCGGGCCGCGGCCCTCGTCGAGGCCAGCGTTCCGGGCATGCTGCTGGTCCGCGACGGCCAGCTCCAGGGTGCACGGAAGCAGGCGCCGGTGCAGCTCCGGCGCGAACCCGACGAGCCACCGGATCTCGAGCTGCACCAGTTCTACTGCCGGCTCCTGCGAGCCACGGACGACGAGGCGTTCCGGCTCGGCCAGGCCGTCCGGCTGGAGCCCATCTCCGCCTGGCCTGGCAACGCCAGCCACGAGGCCATCCTCGCCCGGCTGTGGGTCGGCCAGCATCGCCAGCTCCGGCTGGCCGTCGCCAACCTCAGCGGCGAGCCGGCGCAGGGCTACATCCCCCTGGCCCTCCCCGAGTTCGCCGGCAAGACCGTTCGCCTGGAGGACCAGCTCGACGACGTCGTCTACGACCGGTCGGGCGACGACGTGCTGACTCGCGGGCTCTACGTGGACCTGCCCGCGTATGGCGGTCATCTGTTCCGGGTCACCCGCCAGACGCCGACCGGGCAGCGCCGCCGGCCGGCCGCCCGCTGACCGTCGGACGGGCTCCGGCCACGGACGTCGAGGTCAGCCATCCGGCGCGTCGAGCCCGCGGGCATAGGCCGGGAACCGGAACCGCTGGCTGCGATTCAGGATGCCGCCATGGCCGAGCTTGGCCACCGTCTTCTCCGACGCCCCTTCGCCGGACAGCAAACGGGGCAGCAGCAGGTCGGCGGCCGTCGCCTTGGAATACGCGCCGCAGGTCGGCAGGCCAAGGATCGCCGTCCGCCCGATCCGCGCGAGCCACAGCATCGAGCCCGGGTGCGCCGGGACGCCGCGCCGAACGAGCCGTCCCCCGAGCGCGGTGATGGCCAGGAAGCACGCGTCGATCGGGTCCGTGCTGGCGGCGCCGGCGGTCAGGATCAGGTCGAGTGGGTTCTGGCGGCGGACGAACCCGGCCATCGCCTGCTCGACCGCGTCCGGATCGTCCTCGACGTAGACGATCGCGTCGATCGTCGAGCCGAGACCCTCGATCTTGGCCCGGACGCTCGTCTCGAACCGCTGGCGCGCCGTCGGGCGGACCGACTCCTTGACCAGGACGCCGACCCGGCTCGGGATGAACGGCGCCACCCACACCAATGGATGGCTGCCGAACCCGGCGAGGCGCGCACCGGCGTCGACCGTCGCGGCGTCGACGAGATGTGGCGCGACCTTGACGCTCGCGACCAGGTCGCCACGGTCGACCACCTGGCCGTCGAACGCGGTGAAGACCTCCAGCGGGTCGATCCGGTTGACCCGTTCGAGGTCCGCCACGCGGACATTGAGGACGCCCGCGGCCTCGGCGATGAGATCGACCCGGCTCTCGTGCGGTCCGCGCATCGTCAGGCCCGATCCGGCCACGGCGGCGGCCAGCCGCAGCGCGGCATCGTCCTCGTGCAGCTCGCCCGGCTCCGGGACGAGCACGCTGACCGGCTCGCCCGGCTCGGCCGCGGCGAGAGCGGCGAGGTCGTCCGCGGTCAGCCGGCGGCCCTTCGACCAGCGCGTTCCAGCGACGGTCAGGTCACGGGCGAGGACGGCGCCCGCCAGGCGTGCCGGCACGCGCTTGCCCGGCGTGACGCGCTGGACCTGCACGTTCCGCCGCCGGGCGGTTCAGCGCAGCCGTGCGAGGGCGGCCTCGATCGCACGTCGGGTGTAGACCGCGGCCATCGCGGTGCGATAGTCGCGGTCGGCGTGGATGTCGTTGTTGACGGTCACCCCGTCGGTCGCGTGGGCGGCCGCCGCGGCGATCGCCTCGGCCGATCCGTCGGAGCCGGCCAGTGCCGCCTCGACGGCCTTTGCCCGATACGCATGATCGCCGACCCCGGTGATGGCCACGTTGGCCCCGGCCAGACGGCCGCCGTCGCCGGCGAAGACGACGGCTGCGACCCCGACCATCGCGTAGCCCGAGGCGGGCTGCTCGAGCGAGGCGTAGGCCGATGCGGCGCCGTCGCGCCGGCCCGGGATCCGAATCTCGGTGATGAGCTCGCCGGGCTCCAGGCCGGTCGAGAACGGGCCGTCGGCAAAGCCGTCGTAGGCGACCGTCCGCTCACCGCTTGACGACCGGACGACGACCTCCGCCTCGAGTGCGAGCAGGCAGGCCGGCAGGTCCGAGGCCGGATCGGCGTGCGCGATCGCGCCACCGACGGTGCCACGGTTGCGGACCTGGAGGTCGCCGATGTTCGGCAGGGCGTCGCGGAAGAGCCCGTACTGGGCGACCGGCGAGTCGAGCAGCTGGGCGTAGGTGGTCAGCGCGCCGATCGCCAGCCGACCATCGTCCAGCTGGCGAACGCCGGTCAGGCCGGGCAGGCGGCCGATGTCGATCAGCGTCTCGGCGGAGCCGAGTCGCAGCTTGAGGAGCGGAAGGAGGCTCTGGCCGCCCGCCAGCGCCTTGGCGCCCGGGTCGGAGCCGAGGATCTGGAGCGCCTCCTCGATGGATGCCGGGCGCTGGTACTCGAATGCTGCCGGGATCACGCCTGGCCTCCCTTCGCGGACTGCATCGCGCGCCACACGGTCTGTGGCGTGTATGGCATGTCGAGATGACGGATCCCGAGCGGGCCGAGCGCGTCGATCACGGCGTTGGCCACAGCGGCCGTGCTGGCGATGGCGCCCGCCTCGCCGACACCCTTGACCCCGATCGGGTTGACCGGCGATGGGGTCACGGTCTCGTCGAGCTCGAGGTTCGGGAAGAACGACGCCCGCGGCAGCGTGTAGTCGAGCATCGAACCCGTCAGGAGCTGCCCCTGGTCGTCGTAGATGGCGCCCTCCCAGAGGGCCTGGCCGACGCCCTGGGCGATCCCGCCGTGGAGCTGGCCGTCGACGATCATCGGATTGATCTTGTTGCCGACGTCGTCGACGGCGACATAGCGCACCAGTTCGACCTTGCCCGTCTCCTGGTCGATCTCGACGATGGCGATATGCGTGCCGAACGGCCAGGTGCAGTTGGGGGTGTCGTAGTACGCCGTCTCATCGAGGTACGGCTCCATGCCCTCCGGGGGATCGAACGCCAGATCGATGGCAAAGGCGATCTCCTGGATGGTCTTGACCCGGTCCGGGCTGCCCTTGACGAAGTAGTTGGCGCCATCGACCTCGACGTCATCGACCGACGCCTCGAGCATGTGGGCTGCCATCCGGCGCGCCTTCTCCCTGATCTTGCCGGCGGCCTTGATCGCCGCCGTGCTGCCGACCGACGACGTCCGGCTGCCGTACGTGCCGTAGCCGAACGGCGTGCCCTGGGTGTCCGAGTGCTGGACGACGATGTCCTCCATCGGGATGCCCAGCTCGTGCGACACGATCTGGGCATATGTCGTCTCGTGGCCCTGGCCCTGTGGCTGGGTCCCCATCGTGACGACCGTCTTGCCGGTCAGGTGCATCTTGATGTTGGACGATTCCCACATCGCAGCGCCCCAACCCTCGCCGACGGCGCCGATCCATTTGGAGGGAGCCACGCCGCATACTTCGATGTAGGTCGACAGGCCGGCTCCAAGGAGCTTGCCACGCGCCTTCGCCTCGGCCTTCTTCGCCTCGAGGTTCGCGTAGCCGACGATCCCAAGGGCTTTGTCGAGCGCCGGCTCGTAGTTGCCCGAATCGATGTAGATCTTGGCACCACCGGAAGCCGTCCCGAGGCCGGACGGATTCTCGTACGGGAACTGGTCCGGGGCGATGAAGTTCCGGCGCCGAAGTACGGCGCGCTCCATCCCGATCTCAGCGGCGAAGAGGTCCATGGCCCGTTCGATGACGTAGGTCGCTTCCGGGCGACCGGCCCCTCGATACGCGTCGACGAACGTCGTATTGGTATAGACGCCGGTGACCTCGGCGTACACGTTCGGGATCTTGTAGCAGCCGCTCAGGACCCGGGCGTAGAGCGTGGTCGCGACGCCCGGCCCGATGGTCGACAGCCGACCACCCAGGTTGGCCAGGGTCTTGACCCGGAGGCCGGTGATCTCGCCTTCGCGCGTCCCGGCGATCTCGAGATAGGTGATGTGGTCTCGGCCGTGCGTCGTGCTCTGGTAGCTCTCGCGCCGACCCTCGACCCACTTGACCGGCCGTCCACCGATGGCCTTGCTGGCGAACATGGTCAGGGCCATGTCGGCGTAGCAGTAGATCCTCGTCCCGAAGGCGCCGCCGATATCGGGACTGATGCACCGGACCTTGTGTTCCGGGATGCCGGTCACGAATGCAGCCAGCAGCAGGCGCTGGATGTGTGGGGTCTGGCTCGACATCCAGACCGTGTATTCGTCGGTACCCGGGTTGTACCAGCCGATGTCACCGCGCGTCTCGATCGAGTTCGGGATCAGCCGCTGGTTGACGATCCGCTGGCGGACGACCACCTCGGCCCCGTCGACGGCGGCATCTGTCCCGGCCTTGTCGCCGACGCTCCACTCGAAGACGACGTTGTTCGGGGCGTTCTCGTGGAGCTGCGGCGCACCTGGGGCGATCGCCTTCTCGGCATCGACCACGGCCGGCAGCGGTTCGTAGTCGACCACGATCGCGTCGAGGGCGTCGAAGGCCTGGGCCTCCGTCTCGGCGACCACCGCGGCAACGCCCTCGCCCGTCCATTTGACGCTGTCGGTGGCGAGGACGCGGGGCGTGTTGACGTTGTTCTGGATCCCCGCACTGCCGCCGGCCGGCCAGGCCAACGGCAACGGGTTGTACGGGATGTCGGCGCCGACGAAAACGGCAACGACGCCCGGCATCGACCGCGCGGCCGACGTGTCGACCGACCGGATGTTGGCGTGCGCATAGGGGCTGCGCAGGATGGCCATGTGGGCCATCGAGGCGAGCTTGATGTCGTCGATGTAGTTGCCCGCACCGGTGATGAAGCGCGGGTCCTCGACCCGCTTGATCCGTGCGCCGAGGACGTCGGGGACGGCTGCGGTAGTCATGTCTTGCCTCCCCCGGCCTATGCGCTGACCGGTGCGCCGGACCGGATGGTTTCGGCGGCGTGGCGGATCGCGGCGACGATGTTCTGGTAGCCGGTGCAGCGGCAGAAGTTGCCCTCGATGGCGTGCCGGATCTCGTCGTCCGTCGGGTCGGGGTTGTGCTCGAGCAGATCGACCGCGGTCATGATCATGCCCGGCGTACAGAACCCGCACTGGAGACCGTGCTTCTCCCAGAAGGCGGCCTGCATCGGGTGGAGCTCGTCACCGTCGGCCAGACCTTCGATGGTCCGAACCTCCGTGCCGTCGGCCTGGACCGCCAGCATCGTGCACGATTTGATGGCCCGGCCATCGACGTGGACCGTGCACGCGCCGCACTGGCTGGTATCGCAGCCGACGTGGGTGCCGGTCAGGTCGAGATCCTCGCGCAGGGCCTGGACGAGGAGGCGTCTGGGCTCCACGTCGAGTTCGCGGGGTGTCCCATTGACGACGAACGCGATGTGTTCATTCACGGACATGACCCTCCTGCGGCGGGAACGGTGAACCGAGCCGAGCTCTGTCGGTGTCCTGGTGAAACCCTCCGGGACCCGCCACCCGCCGGTTTGTGGTCGTGGTGGTGGGGGTCGTTGGATGGTGGCACCGCAGCGCGCTGGAATCAAGTCGCATCGTCAGCGGGTTCGGGGTCGCGCGGGTCACTGGACGCGACCCTGCCGAGCGCGGCCGCGCGACTGCTGACGGCCCGTGGGTCCATCGCCTCGATTCGTTCCGCGGCCGGCGCCGTCGCGAGACGTGCGGCCTCGCCGAGCCGGGTCATCTTGGCCACCGCGATCGGCCACGGGAGGTGCGCCAGCGAGCCGGCCGTACCAAGGCCGACGCGGCCGGACCCTCGGCCGCCGGTGGATCCGGCATAGCCAGCTGCCCACAGGAGCGGCTCGGGACCGTCGTACGAAGCGGGGGCGGTCGACAGCGCGCCGCAGACGATCCCCAGCTCGCCCGGGGTCGCCACCACCAGCCGCCAGTTGTCCGGCCCGGCGATGAGGTCCACGGCCAGGCTGGCGTAGGGCGCTGCCAACAGCGTGTCGATCCCGGCGGCGTCCGCATTGCCGCCGGTCAGCGCGAGCGACAGGTGGACGCCGTCGACGCCATCGAGCAGCCGGTGGTGGGACTCGCGGAAGAGCGCCCGCGCTGCCGGATCGGCGCCGATCGCGACCGCCGCCGGCTCGTGGATCTCGATCAAGGGACAGCCGGCCGCAGCGAGCTCGCGCAGGATGCCGTTGAGGGCCAGGGCACGGGCGAGGGTGGCGGTGGTTCGATCGGCCCCGGCCACGTGGCCGTGACCGAGGCTGTATGGCCCCAGCAGGGCTTGTTTGACGGCATGACCCGTCAGCCGCGCGGCAGCCGACCACGCGCGAACGGGGTCGGACGCATCGCCGAATCCCCCATCGGTGACGGGCTCGAGCCCGGCCGCTTCCTGGGCGCGCACGGCGGCCTCGACGAGATCGCCGACCAGCGCGTCGGCGCCGATCGGCGGTCGAGGCAGCGCCCCGATGAGCGTGGCGAACATCGTGGTCGGATGGCCGGCCGGGACGGTCGCTGGCCGCCGCCGGCCGGGGGCCGGCCTAGACGGGCCGGTCCATCCCGAACGCCGCCTTGACGTCGCGGTCGTTGAGATACCAGATGACCACCAGCGGGAAGATCGCGACGGCCAGGCCATCCGCGAGGCTGTTGTTGGCGACCGTCACGAAGAAGGCTTCGAGCAGGCCGAAGATCGCGAGGTAGTGGGCGAAGAGCCAGCCCCACGGCTGGGTCGACCACAGCGAGAAGGCGGCTGCGATGAACAGGATCCCGACCAGCAGCGTCAGGAACCCCCAGAGGGCCAGGCCACTACCGATGCTGCCTGGGCCGAACACCACGAAGCCGGCGTAGCGCAGACCCATGATGCTGAAGGCGAATCCTGCCATCAGGGCGACGAACCCGAGCAGGGCGACCCCCACGGGCGGACGAAGCATGTGAAACCCTCCAGATCGTGCGAGCCGGATGGCCCGGCCGTAGTGTGACACGGGATTCGGGCACGAATCGCGCCGATATCGTTGCTACGATGGGCCCATGGAGCACGAGGCCCGGGTACGCGGCCGCGGTCGGCCGGCGGCCGGATCGATGACCGGCGTCCACGGCGAACCTGCCGCGTGACAGGCGGTTCGGCGTCGCCTGGATCCTCGTCCGGCCAGCCGTCGGCCCGGGCGCTCATCGCGCGGTACGTGCCGATCCTCCGTTGGCTGCCCGGCTACGACCGGTCGAACCTGCGCCTGGATGCGATCGCCGGGCTGGTCAGCTGGGGCGTCATGGTCCCCGTCGCGATGGCCTACGCCGGCCTGGCGGGCGTGCCGCCGGAGCTCGGCCTGGTGACGGCCTTCACCGCGCTGGGCGCCTACGCGATATTCGGGACGTCGCGCCACGTCAAGGTCACCGCCAGTTCTTCGATCGCGATCATGTCCGCCTCGATCGTCGGGGCCATCGCGGCGTCACAGGACCCGGCCACCTACGTCACGCTGAGCGCGGGATTGGCGCTCGCGGTCGGCATCATCCTCGTCATCGCCGGGGCCGCGCGCCTCGGATTCCTGTCGCAGTTCCTGGCCGCCTCGGTCGTGACCGGGTTCGTCATCGGCCTGGCTGTCACGATCAGCGTCGGACAGCTGCCGGCACTGCTCGGCTTGCCGGCAGTGAGCGGGACGATCGGCGAGAAGCTGCTCGGGATGGCGCAGGAGATCACCGACCTCCAGCCGGCGACGGCAGCCCTCGGGCTGGGCTCCATGATCGGGATCTTCGCGCTCAAGCGGTTCGCGCGCCGCATCCCGGGAGCGCTCGTCGCCCTCATCGTCGGGATCGTCTTGTCGACCGCGTTCGACCTGCCGGCCCGCGGCGTCGCGGTGGTGGGCGACGTCGCGACCGGGGTCCCGCTGCCGAACATCCCGCGGATCCCGATCGGGGACGTCATCTTCCTCGTCACGGGTGCGTTCGGCATCGTCTTCCTCGCCTTGGCCGAATCGATCGGGGCGGCCCGCTCGTTCGGGGCGAGGCACGGCTACGACATCGACCCCGATCAGGAGCTCATCGCGCTCGGCGCATCGAACGTCGCCAGCGGGCTGTTCGGCGGCTTCGCGGTCGATGCCAGCTTCAGTCAGTCGGCCACCGGCGAGGCCGCCGGCAACCGGACCCAGGCGTCATCGCTGATCACGGCCGGACTGGTCCTGGCCACGGCCGTCGTGCTGGCACCCATCTTCCGCGATCTGCCGACCGCGGTCCTGGCGGCCATCGTCATCACCTCGGTCGTGAGCCTGGTCAATCTCGGCGAGCTGCAACGCTACCTCGCCTGGCGCCGGACTGACTTCCTGCTGGCCATGACCGCGCTCGGCGGTGTCGTCTTCACGACTGCCCTGACCGGTATGGCCATCGCGGTCGCCCTGTCGCTGCTGGCCATCCTGTACCAGGCCAGCCGGCCATACATCGCGGTCCTGGGGCGGATCGCCGGGCAGCCGCCGGTCTTCGCCGATGCCGACCGGCATGCCAATGCCGAGCCGGTGGCGGATTTCCTGATCCTCCGCCCGAATGTGCCGCTGACGTTCGTCAACGCCGATGTCGCGAAGGACCAGATCATGGCCCTCATCGGCGCCCGCGCTGACACCCCGCGGGCGCTCGTCCTGGACATCGGTGCGACGGCCGACCTGGACGTCGCGACGACTGACATGCTGGCGGCGCTGCACCGCGAACTCGGGGAACGTGGCATCGACTTCCGGCTCGCTCAGGTCCGCGGCTCGGTCCGCGACCAGATGCGTCGCACCGGGCTGATGACCACGCTCGGCGAGGACCACTGCCACCTGTCGGTCGAGTCGGCCGTGTCCGCGTCGCTGACGGAGCCCCCCGCGACCTGATGCGCGTGTCAGCCGTCGAGCGGGGCCAGCACGATCGCGTTGGGCACCTCGTCGGGCTGCCGGCCCTGCCATTCACCGGTGCCGATGACGACGCCGGCGACCACGACGACCGCCACGACCGCCAGGCCCAGCGTCATGACGTACCAGGGTGCCGCGGCTTGACCGGGTGTCCGGCCGACCTGACCGGGGCGCTGCCAGATCGAGGACAAGGTCGGCACGCCGGTCGGCGGGACGAGCGCGCCGAGCCACAGGCCGGCCGCCAGACCACCGAGATGCGCCGCGTTGTCGATCGCGCCGCCCGAGGCGAACCCGAGAACGACGTTGAGGATCACCAGGAAGACCAGCTGGCGCACGATCCCAGCCGTCTGCCGATCGACCGGGTGATGGATCCGACCGGCCGCCAGGAGGACCCCGAAGAGTCCGAAGATCGCCCCGGAAGCGCCCACCGCGAATCGTGCCTCGCCGAAGACGAAGCTCGCCGCCGAGCCGGCCGCGGCGCTCGCGAGGTAGAAGCCGAGGAACCGCCAGCGGCCGTACCAGCGCTCCACGATCGTCCCCGCCAGCCAGAGGGCATACATGTTGAAGATGAGGTGGAGCGGATCGAACTGGTCGTGCAGGAGGGTCACCGTCCACAGCCGCCAGTACTCCCCCGCCGCCAGCGCGACCTTGTCGAGCTGGAGCCGCTCGTAGAGGAAGGCACCCTCGGACGACAGCATCGCGGTCAGCGACACGATGACGGTCAGGCCGATCAGCAGCAGCGTGACCGTGACCCGCGGCGCATCGCCCCGTCCGCGCGCGAAGTAGCGGCTGGCTGCCCGGGTGTCGCCGGTCTCCTTCGTGAGCCAGCCGAGGCGATTGGCGATCTCTGCCTTGTCCTCCTGGGGGGCGTTCCGGTCGGCCTCGCGGTAGGCGTCGATCGCCCCGAGCAGGTTGCCCTCACGGACCCGCGCGGCCGCCACGTTGCGCCAGGCGGCGTAGGTGGACGGATTGTCCGGGAGCTCGACGACTGCCGACCAGGACTGGACCGCGGATCCCTCGTCGTTGAGCCGGTAGTGCGCCTCGCCAAGACCGAGCAGGGCCGCCGCGGTGATGGCCGTGTCGTCGAACCCGACCACCCGCGAGAAATAGCCGCCGGCCTCGGCGTAGTCGCCCGACGCGAGCAACTCGCCGCCACGGTCCAGGAAGCCGAGGGCGCGCTCGCGAGTCAGCCGGCCCGTCGCGGAGGGATCCGCCTGGCCGCCCGGTGCGCCGTTGTGTGTCATCGCCCGGACTGTACAGGAGCCGCCGGACGTCGGCGGGGAGCGCCGGCCCGTGACGCCGTCGCTCGGTAGACTCGGGGTCATGTGCGGTCGGTTCACCCAGGAACGCCCGGCGTCGGAGCTGGCCGAGATCTTCGGCGCGGAGCCGCTCGTTGACGACCCGGGCGGCCACTACAACGTCGCCCCGACCGACGAGGGTCTGGTCGTCGTCCAGCGCGGGGAGCGGCGGGCGGTGACTGCCTATCGCTGGGGTCTCATCCCCCACTGGGCCAAGGACGCCAAGGTCGGCTCGCGCATGTTCAATGCCCGGGCCGAGACCATCACCACGAGCCCCGCCTTTCGTGACCCCTTCGCTCGCAAGCGCTGTCTCGTGCCGGTCGATTCGTTCTACGAGTGGAAGCGGGAAGGTACCGTCCGCCAGCCCTATCGCGTCGTCCGGCGCGACGGCCGGCCGCTCGCCCTGGCCGGGCTGTGGGCCGGCTGGCGTGAACCCGACACGGACACCGTCCGCCGGACGTTCACGATCGTGACGACCACGCCCAACGACGCCCTGGCCGACCTGCACGACCGGATGCCCGTCGTGATCGACGAGGCCGCATGGGATCGCTGGCTGGACCCGACGCCGGCCGACACGAGCGAGCTACTCGGCCTGCTCGGTCCAAACGACGGCCTCGACCTGGAGGTCTACCCGGTGGTCCGGTCGGTGAACGACGTTCGCCGCGACGGACCGGAGCTCATCGTGCCGCTCGGGGAGGCGGTCCAGCCGACCGTCGGCCTCTAGCCGGACGCCTCAGCCGTCCGGCGCGCCGGTCCAGCCATCCGAGGCGAGCGCCGCGCGAAAGGCCACCTCGGGCTGCGTGCCCTCATCGAGCGCCGCCGCGAAGCCACCGACCAGGTCGGCGAAGGCATCGTCGGGATCGGCTGATGGCGCCTCGAGGACGATGACGTCGTCGGGCAGTCCGTCCGGTACGGCATGACCGGCCCCGAGGACCACGATCAGCCTGGCCTCGCCCCAGTGAGCCGCATGGGCGGCGATGGCGACGAGGTCCGGCCCGGACGGCTCCGCGAGCACGATCACGCCGTAGTCGGTCAGGTAGCGGATCCCAAGGTCGACGTCGGCCGCTTCGAGGATCGGACCATCGCCAGGCGAGGTCGCGGGCGTCGTGGCCTGCGCCGCTCCCACGTTGTCCGCCATCGGCGCAGCCTCTTCGGGCTCGGACGGTGCTTCCTCGAACGGCGTCGGGCGGCCCGGGTCCCGCAACAGCGCGACGTGGCCGACGCCGCCGCGTGCCAGATCGAGCACGATCGCATCCGCCACGGGATCGTCGCCGGTCTTGCCCACGAGCTGGACCGTCCGTCCGGCGCGGGCGGCAGCGAGCGCCACCCGCGCGGCCGGCCCGCCGGCCATCATCGCGCCGTCGATGGCGCGGCCGGTCGGAGAGCCGATGACGACGATCATCTGCCGTCAGGAACGGCGTCAGTCGCGGTCGATCACGGGCAGCCGGTCCGGCGGCGCCGAGTCCGGATCGTCGGCTGGTTCGTCGAGACCGGGCAGGGCGGGCTCCTCGGCTCCGGCGGTCGGACCGGTCGCTGCATCGTCGTCGGCCGGACCAGGAACGGCCACGTCGTCGAGCGGACCGGTCGTGCCGGCGACCTCGTCGCGTTCGATGACGAACCGGCCGAGACCGGCAGCTTCCAGCGCGGTCCCGAATGCGTCCACGTCGCCGACCAGCACGATGGACGCGTCGTCGACGTGCAGATGCGAGCGGGCAGCCGCGGCCACGGCCGCGACATCGACGGCCTCGATCGCCGCCCGGTAGCCGACCAGCTCGTCGACCCCGAGCGTGTGGACCGCCAGGCTGCCGAGCGCACCGACGACGGCTCCGGCCGTCTCGAATCGGAGCGGAAACACGCCGATCAGGAAGTCACGGGCGGCCACGAGTTCGGCCTCCTCGACCGGCACGTCGCGCATCCGGCTCAGCTCGGCGAGCATGTCCGTGATGGCCGGGACGGTGACCTCCGTATTGACCGCGGCCCTGGCCGAGAAGGGCCCGGCGCCGCGGCGCATATCGAATCCGGCACCCGCGCCGTAGGTGTAGCCCTTCTCCTCGCGCAACTTCATGTTCAGGCGGGAGTTGAACAAGCCGCCAAGGATGGCGCTCATGACCGACACCGCGTGGAAGTCGTCGATCCGCCGCGGCAGGCCGCGGTGACCGACCCGGATCTCCGTCTGGACGGACCCCGGACGGTGGATGACCCGCACGAGCCGGCCGACCGAGGTGCCGGTGTCGACGATGGACCCTGCTGCGCCGGTCGCGCCGCCGGAACCAGCGTCACCCCACCTGCCGAACAACCGCTCGGCGATGCCGTCGACATCGAGCTCGCGGAGGTCGCCACCGATGACGAGTGTGGCGCGGCTCGGCCGCAGCGTGCGCTGGTACGTCGCGCGCAGCACATCGGCGGTCAGCCGCTCGACGGTCTCGCGTGTCCCGCCCGATGGCCGGTGGTAGGGCGAGACGGACGCGTAGATGGTCTCGACGAAGGCATGCTCGACCCGGCGTCGCGGATCGGCCTGCGCCTGGAGCAGGTCGTTGAGGCGTTCATCGCGCAGCCGATCGACCTCGGACGCCGGGAAGGTGGCCCGCAGCAAGACCTCGGCGACCAGCTCGAGGGCCGGTTCCAGCCGCGTCGCCGGAACGTCCACACCGACGGTCAGTGCGTCCCAGCCGGCCTCGGCATGGAGCGAGGCGCCGAGGCGCTCGGCCGCTTCCGTCAGCGCGATCGCATCGTGGCGCTCCGTGCCCTCCGTCAGGGCGCGTGCGGCGAGGACCATGGCGCCCGCCTGATCGGCCGGTTCTTCGACCGAACCGCCGATCAGGATCAGCGACGCCGACACGAGCGGGCGGCCCGGCAGGTTGGCAACGACGAGCGACACGCCGTTTGACAGGCGACGGCCCGTGACGGTCGGGAAATCGTAGCGGCGTGGCGCCCCCGGTTCGGGGCGCTCGGCCAGGACCGGCCCGTCGCGCTGTGGTTCGAGGGTCGCGCTCATGTCGCCTCCTCGTCGCCCGTCGCGGACCCGTCGGCGTCGACCCCGAGGGCGCCATCGTCGGCCGTCGTGCCCTCAGGCAGGTAGGTCAGGACCAGCCGGTTGTCGGGCTGGAAGACCGCGGCCGCGACATCGCGGATCGCCTCCGGCGTGACGGCCAGGTAGCGCGGCAGCATCCGGTTGATGAGGGCCGGCTCGTCGAACAGCGTGGCGTACATCGACAGTCGGTCGGCCCGCTCCTCCACGCGCTGGAGCGCACCAAGCTCGTCCGCCTCGGTCAGCGCCTTGGCGCGTGCCAGCTCGTCGTCGGTCACGAGCTCCGTGGCGAGCCGGTCGAGCTCCTCGTGGAGGGCGGCTTCGACCCTGGCGACCGGGATTCCCGGGCGCACCGTCGCCCAGCCGGCGGTGACCGATGCACCGCCGATGAACCCGAGCGTGAAGATCGCGACATCCTGGGCGATCCGCTCGTCGCGGACGAGCCGGCGGTTCAGCCGGCTGCCCTTCCCGCCCGACAGGATCTGACCGGCCAGGTCGAGCGCGTCGAGCCGCGGGTCGCCGAAGACCGGCGCCCGGAAGCCGACATGGACCCGTGGCAGGGGGACGCGGTCGTAGACGGTCTCGCGTCGTTCGCCGCCGAGCGTCGGTGGGAGGGTCAGGTCGCCGAGCGCCGGGATGTCCGGGTTCGATGGGATGGCCCCGAAGTAGCGTTCGGCGGATGCCACGACGTCCGCGGTCTGCACGTCGCCGACGACCGACACGACCGCGTTGTTGGGTGCGTAGTAGGTCCGGAAGAAGGCGCTGACATCCTCGACGGTGGCCGCGTCCAGATCGTCCATCGAGCCGATCGTCGAATGGTGATACGGATGCTCGGGCGGGAACAGGTGGGCCTGGAGCTTCTCCTGGAACGAACCGTATGGCCGGTTGTCGTACGACCAGCGCTTCTCGTTCTTGACGACCTCGCGCTGGTTGTCCAGGTTCTCCTGGCTGAGCGCGTCGAGGAGGGTCGCCATGCGGTCCGCCTCGAGCCACAGCGCGAGGTCGAGTTGGTGGGCGGGCAGCGTCTCGTAGTAGTTCGTCCGATCGAGCCAGGTGGACCCGTTCATCGTCCCGCCGGCGGCCTGGACGAGCGCGATGTGCTCGGCCTTGGCGACGTGGCGCGAGCCCTGGAACATGACATGCTCGAACAGGTGCGCGAAGCCGGTCTTGCCGGGCACCTCGTGCTTCGACCCGACGTCGTACCAGAGGTTGACCGCCACGACCGGGGCGAGATGATCCTCGGCGACGATGACCCGAAGGCCGTTGTCGAGACGCTGGTCGCTGAAGGCGACCTCGGGAACGGTGGTGGGCACGCGTGACCTCGGGGTTGGGCGGCGCCGGCCGCGAAGGATCGATGACGACGATCGTACCGCCTCGGCCGGGGCAGGGTCAGGCCGAGGTTTGTACACTCCCGGTCATGGTGCTGCAGGTCGTCGTCCGTCGCCGCTGGCTCGTTCCTCTCGCCGCGTTCGTGCTCCTGCTGGCCCTGCCCGGTCTGGCGCTGGGCCACGCGGAGCTCGAGACGGCGAGCCCGGCCGACAAGTCGACCGTGACCGAGCCCGTCGTCGAGGTCTCGGGCATCTACAGCCAGGCGATGCAGCCCGATGGCAGCAGCCTGGTGGTCAAGGATTCGAACGGGACCCAGGTCGCCAAGGGCACGGTCGATCCGGAGGACGACACGCGAATGGTCGCGACCCCGGCGACTCCCCTTGGTGATGGCGTCTACCTCGTGGAGTCGACCTCGCTCGCGACCGACGGCGACATCGCGCACGCGACATGGACCTTCACGGTCGCCGTCGCCGCCAGTCCATCGTCCAGCCCGACCGAGAGCGCCGCGCCGAGCTCCGCGCCGACGGCCTCGGCCGCCCCGACCGCGGTCGCGACGACCGCGCCACCACCGTCCATCGTCGCCAGCCCGTCGCCATCGGGCACCGGCACGACGACCGGCAGCACGGGCGACGTCGTCCTCCCGATCATCGTCGCCCTGCTCGTCCTGGCGGCCGGCGCCGCCTACCTCCTGACCCGTCGCAACCGTCCATCCGATCCGGGCGGGCCGACGAACCCGTCCACGTCAACGACTCCACCGACGCCCCCGGCCACGCCGAGTAGCCCGCCCGGTCCGCCCGCCGACCCGACGTGATCCGCGCGCATCGGCGCTCCCTTGCGACGCGCCTCGGCGGCGCGATCGCCGCCGCGCTGGGATTCGCGTTCATGCTGCCGGCGACGGTCGCGGCGCACGCGCTCAATCCGACCTACCAGAGCCGGCTCCCGCTGGCGGTCTACGTCGTCGGCGCGGCCGCCACGGTCGCCCTGTCGTTCGTCTTCGTCATCGTTCGGGACGTGCGCGCGGAGCCGCCGGACCTCGCTGCCGAGGGCTCGCTCCCGCCGGCCTGGCTGCGCGGCACGATCCGCATCATCGGTCTGGTGGGCTGGGCCTGGATCATCGCGCAGGGGATCGCCGGCGGGTCGAGCGATGGCGATGTCTCGACGCTCTTCCTGTGGGTCTATGGCTGGGTCGGGCTGGCCATCATCTGCGCGATCATCGGCCCGGTCTGGCAGTTCCTCGACCCGTTCTCGACCCTCCACGATCTCGGCGGCGCGCTGCTTCGGGTGGCCCGCATCCAGGGCTGGGCGGTGGCCGCCTACCCGGAGCGGCTCGGGCGCTGGCCGGCCGTCATCGGGTTCGCCTTCTTCGTGTGGCTGGAGCTGGTCGTCCAGGCCGGCCCATCGACGCTGTTCATCGTGGTGGTCGGCTACACCGCCTTCACCCTGGCGATGATGGCCCAGTTCGGGCGCGACGAATGGCGCGCCCACGGCGAGACCTTCACGGTCTGGTTCCGGACGCTCGGTCGCCTCGCCCATCGACGGCTCGTCGACGAGGACGGGCGGATCGCCAGCCGGTCGTTCGGGAGCGGCCTGCTCGAGCCCGGCTGGACGTGGGCGGACGTGACCATCGTCGCGCTCGGCGTGTCGTCGATCATCTTCGACGGGCTGTCGCAGACCCAGGCCTTCTTCGACCTGTTCGGAGCGCCTGGCATCGCCGAGAAGACCGTGATCATGTTCGCGTTCCTCGGGATCGTGGTGCTGCTCGCCTCTGGCGTCGCCCGGACGGTCGGACTCGGAGCGATCGGGGCCGGACTGGTGCCGATCGCCCTCGGCTACCTCCTCGCCCACTACCTGACCTATCTCCTGATCGACGGCCAGCGGATCCTCATCGCCATCTCCGACCCGTTCCAGAAGGGCTGGAACCTGTTCGGGACCGCGTTCCATGTCCCCACCGGAGATTTCCTGCCGCCCGGCCTCGTCTGGACGGTCCAGCTGGCGGCGGTCGTCGGCGGCCACATGCTCGGAGCGTGGGGCGGGCACGTCGTCGCCGCCGCGGATGCGCCCGCTGGGATCAGCGTCACCGCGCTGCGCCGGCGGCAGGTCCCGCTGGCGATCGTGATGGTCGGGCTGACGACGCTGACGCTCTGGTCGCTCGGTCAGGCGATCGTGGTCACGCCACCGTCCTGACGAACGCCCGCCGCGACGAGCCGTGGCGCCGGGACCCACTCGTCGAGCGAGCGGACGTCGGTCAGCCGCCCGGCGATAGCCGGATCGAGGGCCTCCGCCGCGGCGACCGCGGTCTCCATCGCGGTCAGGCACAGGATTCCCTCGGCCGTGGCGGCCAGCCGGATCTCTGCGGCATCGCGGACCGCCCCGGAGCGCGGGGTCGGGGTGTTGACGACGAGCCGCACGTCGCCCGACGCGATGAGGTCGAGGATCGGGACCTCGCCGATCGCCGGATCGGCCGCTTCACCCAGTTTGGCGACCGGCTGCGCGTCGTGGCCGGCGGCTGCCAGGGCGGCCCGCGTGCCCGGCGTGGCCGCCATCCGGTAGCCCGCGCCGGCGAGTGCCGCCGCCAACCGGGGCAGGGTCGCCTTGTCGCGGTCCGCGATGGACAGCAGGGCCAGCGCGCCGTCGCCGCCGGGACGGGGCGGGACAAGCGCGGCCCCCAACAGGGCCTTCGCGAGCGCCACGCGCGGGTCGACGTGGATGCCGATGACCTCGCCGGTCGACTGCATCCCGGGCCCGACCGACGGGTCCACGCCGCGCAGCTTGGCCGTCGAGAACGCCGGCGCCTTGACCGCCACGAACTCCGGCGGCGGCAAGTGCCCGCCGGACCAGCCGAGCTCCGGGAGCGTCGCCCCGAGCGAGATCCGGACCGCCAGCTCGACCATCGGGACGCCGGTCACCTTGGACAGGAACGGGACGGTGCGCGACGCGCGCGGGTTGACCTCGATGAGGTAGACGCCGTCATCGCGGACGATGAACTGGGCGTTGACCAGGCCACGCGCCCCGAGGGCCAGGACGATCCGCTCCATGGTGGCCACGATGAGCACCTGGTCGCCGTCCGACACGGTCTGAGGCGGGAACATCCCGACCGAGTCGCCCGAATGCACGCCGGCGCGCTCTACGTGCTCCAGTAGCCCCGGGATCAGGACGCGCTCGCCGTCCGAGACCGCGTCGACGTCGACCTCGACCCCTTCGAGATAGCGATCGATCCGGACCGGGCGATCCGGGTCGACGATGGTCGCCGCCGCCAGCTGGCGCGCCAGGTCCGAGGCCGAGTAGCAGAAGTCGATCGCCAGCCCGCCGATGACGAACGACGGCCGAACGATGACCGGATAGCCGATCCGCTCGGCGAGGGTCAGCGCCTCCTCGATGGAATGCGCCATCCCGCCTTCCGGCTGCGGGATGCCGAGCCGGTCGAGCAGCGCGGCGAACCGGGTGCGTTCCTCCGCCTGGTCGATCGTCTCGAGGCTGGACCCGAGGAGCTGCACCCCGCCTGCCGCCAGCGGCCCGGCGAGGTTGAGCGGGGTCTGGCCGCCGAAGGCCACGACCGCCGGCAGGAGGGCCTCGCCGTCGGGCGTCTCGGCATCGATGACGCTGCGCACGCTCTCGTGATCGAGCGGCTCGAAATAGAGCCGGGTCGAAGCGTCGAAATCGGTCGACACGGTCTCCGGGTTGGAGTTGATCATGACCGCGCTCCAGCCGGCCTGGCGGAGCGTGTCGGCCGCCTGCACGGCGCAGTAGTCGAACTCGATCCCCTGCCCGATGCGGACCGGTCCGGAGCCGATGACGAGGGCCGCCGGCCGGACGACCGGCGGCGCTTCGGGGGCGGACCCGGCGGCGGCATAGGTCGAATAGAAGTACGGCGTCTCGGCCGCGAACTCCGCAGCGCACGTGTCGACCATGGCGTAGCCGGGTCGCAGGCCGAGGGTCAACCGGGCGGCCCGGATCTCGACCGCGGTCGTGCCCGCCAGGTCGGCCAGCTCCCGGTCGCCGAACCCGGCCCTCTTGACGGTGGCCAGCAGCTCGGCCGCGGGCTGGTCGGTGGGATCGGCCAGCCGAGGGCCAGTGGCCGCGACTTCGGCCTCGAGCGCGACGTTGCGGCCCATCTCGGCGAGGAACCAGGCGGCGATCCCGGTCGCCTCGCCGATGACCGCCTCCGGGACCCCGCGCCGCATCAGCCCGAGGATCCGCCACAGCCGGCTGTCGGACGGCGCAAGGAAGCGGCGCAGGACGATCGGGGCGGCCGTGCGCTGCGCGTGACGGGTGGATTCGCAGGCCCGGCCGGCCTCGTCGACCCACAGGATGGGCCCGTCGTCGGCTGGATCGTCCGGGTCGCCGGCGTAGATCGCCGCGAGATAGCCCAGCGTCGGGCGCCAATCGGGGTCCTCGGCCAGCGGTCCGACGCCGGCCTGCTCGAGCCCGCGGAGAGCCTTGTTGAGCGCGGAGCCAAACGTCCGGTCGATGGCCATCACCTCGCCGGTCGCCTTCATCTGGCTGCCCAGCGAGCGATCGGCGCCGGGAAACTTGTCGAACGGAAAACGCGGCAACTTGACCACGACGTAGTCGAGCGCCGGCTCGAAGGCGGCGACGGTCGTGCCGGTGACGACATTCGGGATCTCGGCCAGCCGCCGGCCGACCGCGATCTGGGCCGCGACCCGGGCGATGGGGTAGCCGGTCGCCTTCGACGCGAGCGCGGACGAGCGCGAGACGCGCGGGTTGACCTCGATGACGGCGTACTCGGTCGAGTCGGGCGACAGCGCGAATTGGACGTTGCAGCCGCCCTCGACGCCGAGCGCCCGGATGATCGTCAGCGCGGCGCTCCGGAGCCGCTGGTGGACGGCGTCGGTCAGGGTCTGGACCGGGGCGACGACGATCGAATCGCCGGTGTGGACGCCGAGCGGGTCGACGTTCTCCATCGAGCACACGGCGATGCACGTGTCGTCGGCATCGCGCATGACTTCGTACTCGATCTCCTGCCAGCCGACGAGGCACTCCTCGACCATGACCTGGCCGATCGGACTGGCGCGCAGACCCGCCCGCACCCGCTCGCGGTAGGCCGGCTCGCTCTCCACGATGCCGCCGCCCGTTCCTCCGAGCGTGAACGCCGGGCGGACGATGGCGGGCAGGCCGATCGTCGCGAGCGCCTCGTCGGCCGATCTGTCACGGATAGCCTGCGTTGCGCCTTCCACGATGTAGCTCGGTGCATATGGCTGGCCGATCCGGTCGAGCAGGTCGCGGAACGCCTCACGGTCCTCGGCCATCCGGATCGCGGCGAGTGGCGTGCCGAGGAGGCGGATGGCGTGGCGGTCGAAGACGCCCGCATCGGCCATGGCCGCCGTCAGATTGAGCGCGGTCTGGCCGCCGAGCCCAGCAAGCAGGCCGTCCGGTTGCTCCCTGGCGATGACCGCCTCGACCGCTTCGACGGTCAGCGGCTCCAGGTAGATGACGTCCGCGACGGATGGGTCGGTCATGATCGTGGCCGGGTTCGAGTTGACCAGGATGGTGCGCACGCCCTCGGCCCGGAGCGCGCGACAGGCCTGGGTCCCCGCGTAGTCGAACTCAGCGGCCTGCCCGATGACCACCGGCCCGGAGCCGATGATCAGGACCGAGGCTGGCTTCACGAACTCGGCGGTCATCGATGGGCCATCGGGAGGATCGGGGATGGGAGGAGCCGAGCGGGCGGGCGATCGCCGTGGACCGACGCGGGCACGAGCCTCCTGACCTCCTGACCCGGCCTCTCTGGACCGGTTGACCGGCTCACACGACCGGTGTCGTAAGGACGACCGCAGCGTACCACGCGGTCCCGCTCGGGACCGGCCGCGACCGACTGACCGACGTCCGCCGAACCTCGGCGCGATCGGCCTTCAGTAGCCGATGAGGGACCTGATCGGGTCGAGGACGCGATGGGCCCAGCCGGGGACGCGGCGGTCTTGGCGAGCTGTGTGTCGAAGGCGGTCTCGCGCCGCGCGATGGGTCGACCACTCGAGGCGGTCGTCCAGCGGCGCCAGCTCCGCCGGCTGGCCATCCCACCCGAGCGCGGCCGCCAGGAGGGCGTCCGCGACGTTCGGGTTCCGCGGCAGCAATGGGCCGTGGAGGTACGTCCCGATGCGCAATCCCCGGAAGCCACCCTCGCCGGGCAGGGCCAGCACGCCTTCGGTGCCGTCCAGGTCGTTGTTGCCGTGCCCGATCTCGATGGTCGCGAATGGCCTGGCCCCCGACTCGAGGACGGTCCGTCCGCTGTGGTTCTCGAACCCCACGACCGTGCACGCACGGGCGGCACTGACCGGGTTCGTCGTGCGCCCCACCGTCGACGCCCCATCTGGAGGCCAGAGCTCGGGGTTCAACCCGGCGACGACCGGACCGACCAATCGGAGGCCACCCCGGGAGGCGTCGGTCGAGACCGGCAGCAGGCCCGGACACGCCAGGTCCACCCCGAGCGATGTGCGGTACCGAATCCCGAGGTTCTGGTAGCCGCCGCACACGGCGAGCAGGGCCGCGCCCTCAGCGACGGACGCGGTCAGCGCGTCACCGAGCCGCTCCAGTTCGCGCGCGACCGTCACCTGCTCGCGGTCCTGCCCGCCACCGATGAGGAACAGGTCTCCAGTTGGCAGGCGCCGCGCTCCGACGGACACCTGCGCGACCTCCGTCGCGATCGAGCGGGCCTCGGCCCGATTGACCAATGTGCGGACGTTGCCGCCATCCCCGTAGAACCGAAGGAGGTCCGGAAAGAGATGGACGATGCGGAGTCGTCGCGCCGGCGGCATCGGCTGCGGCCCGATCAGCGCGGCGCGGGTGGGGCGTCGCCCCGTCGCTGGGCGACCGTTCGCAGACCCATCATCGCGGTGTACGTGGCGGCCGCGAGCACGGTGCCGCCGGGCGGGGTCCGCGCCAGCGCGGCGGCGAGACCGGCCTCCAGGGAGTCCGACCGTTCGATCGACCGTGGCGGGAGTGTCAGCGCGTCGGCGTCGTACTTGAGCCGCAGATGGAGGTCGGCAGCACGGGTCCCGGTCAGGACGACCGCTCGGCCGGCCACCAGCCGGGCGACCGGTGCGTCCCAGATCCACGACACATCGCGACCATCGGCGGGCGCATCGTTGAGACCGAGCAGCACCACGTCCGCGCCGAGGCTGGGTGCAAGGTGGACCGTCTCGGCCAGGCTCACCGTGTTCTTGATGAGGGCCAGGATCACGATCCGACCGTCGATCTCCAGCCGTTCGAGCCGACCGAACGATCCTGCATACTGGCGGATCGCATCGGCGCTGCTCGCGAGATCGTGACCGATGGCCACTCCCGCCGTCATGGCCGCGGCCACGTTGTAGGCGTTCGTCAGCCCCGGCAGGGGCGATCGGGCGGTCGCCTCGCCCAGCCGGCCGGTCACGCGGAGCGTGGACCGCACGGCCGGATCGATGACGCCTTCGCTTTGATCCGAAGCCCGCATCGGCTCGAACGAGACGTCCGGCGAGCGGCGACCGATGTGTCCCTCGGGACAGGCGAACGCGCCGAGGTGACCGATGCTGCGCCACGAGTAGACGAGCTGCCGACCGCAGGTGCGGCAGGCCACCGGGTCCGCGATGGAGCCGTCCGCGTCCGGTCGATCGTCGCGATCGGCCGGCGGTCCCGCGAGCCCGAACGTGAACGCCGGCAGGTGCGCTCCGGACGCCAGCATCGCGAGGCGCGGATCGTCGGCGCAGTGGACGAGGATGCTGCCTTCAGCGGCGGCCGCGAGGGCGACGGCCCAGCGATCCACGACCGTGTCCGCCTCGCCATAGCGATCGAGCTGATCGCGGAAGAGGTTGGTCGCGACGATGACCGACGCGCCGAGGTCGGGCAGGATCTGCTCGAGCGCCAGCTCGTCGACCTCGAAGACCGCGGCACGCGGTCGGCCATGGTCGGCC
>JBBRXB010000002.1:0-329185 GCA_038248915.1 Candidatus Limnocylindrales bacterium
GCGCGACAGCGCGGTCCGGCTGCCACCGACCAGCAGCGAGAACCGGTCGTCCAGGCGATCGGCGATGGCACTCACCGGCAGGACCGCCACGCGTGATGCGGCAAGCTCGATCGCCAGTGGCAGGCCATCGAGGTGGTGACATAGCCGAGCGATCGCCGGCGCGTCGTCGACCGTCAGCGCGAAGCTCGGATCGACGGCCTTGGCTCGCTCGACGAACAGCCGCACGGAGTCGATCGGCTCGAGCTCCGCCAGGTCGGTGATGGCGTCGGGGTCCGGGACGGGCAGTGACGGCACACGAAAAACGACCTCGCCCGGGATTCTCATCGGCTGGCGGCTGGTGGCCAGGATGCGCAGGTCGGGGCACTCGCGCAGGAGCGTCTGGGCGACGCTCGCGCAGGCATCGATGAGGTGCTCGCAGTTGTCAAGGACCAGGAGCGTCTGTCGTTCGGCGAGGTGCTCCACCACAAGGTCCAGGTACGGCTCGGCCTGCCATTCGCGGAGATCGAATACGTCGGCGATGGCCTGGATCACGAGGGCCGGCTCGTTCACCGCGGCGAGCTCCACCAGCCAGACCCCGTCGCGCTCCGTGGCGATGTGCGTGGCCGCGACCTCGATCGCGAGGCGCGTCTTGCCCGTGCCGCCCGGCCCGATCAGCGTGAGTGCTCGAGCTCCCTGCAGCAGCCGGCCGACCTGGCGGACCTCGCGCCGGCGGCCGATGAAGCTGCTCAGCTGGACCGGTAGATTGTGGGATCGCGGGCGCGCCGGACGGCGGACGGGCCGCGCCGCCGGTGGCTCGGGCGAGCGATGGCCCGGTTCCTCGGGCAGTGCGCCTCGCCCCACCGACACAGCCCCGACCGGCCCGAGCCGTCCCTCGAGGATGTCGCGGTAGAGTTGCCGGCTCGTCTCGGCCGGCTCGACCTCCAGCTCCCTCGCCAGGACCGTGCGCAGACGTTCGAACTGCCGAAGCGCGAGCTGGCGCCGGTCGGCGAGAGCATACAGCCGCATCAGGCTCCGGTGGGCGGCTTCGTCGGTCGGCTCGAGCTCGAGCAGCTCGCGCAGGGTGTCGATCGCGGCGCCGAGCCGCCCGCCGCTCTCCTCGACTTCGGCGATCTTGGCAAGTAGCGTCAGGTGGTCCTGGGCCAGCGCCTCGCGAACGCCAGTCGCCCAGTCCGCGTAGCGGTCGTCGGGTAGCGGCTCACCCCGGAACAGCGCACGAGCCGCGAGAAGGGCATCGAGATCGTCCGTGCCACCGCCTGAATGGCGCACGGCCGTCGCGAATGCCGTCGCGTCGATCCATAGGTCGCCGCCCGGGCACAGGCTGAGCGAGCCGTCATGGAGCACCAGGGTGCGGCGGCCGCTGTCGTCGGTCGCGCCCAGCGCTGAGCGGGCGACACGGACGGCCTGGTGGAGGTTGTTCGCCGCCGCCTCGAGGGGGCGGTCGGGCCAGAGCTGCTCCATCAGGGCCTCGCGCTGGGCACGGTGGTCCGGGGAGAGCGCCAGGATGCGGACCAGCTCGCCGGCCTTGCGGAGACGCCAGGCCGACCCGGGTATGACGCGTCCGCCGACCTCGACCTCGAAGGCGCCGAGCAGCCGCACGCGGACTGCCGGCCCGGCATGGTCTCGCGGGGACACCTCAGTCGTCCGCATCATCCCTCCTCGAGGAGCGTACTCCGGGCGGCGTCCGGCGGATGTCTGGCGAGCGGCCGCGGTCCAGGGTTCGGGCCGGATTCGCGTACATAAAGCCGAGGCCGGCTCCCGAAGGAACCGGCCTCGATGCTGTCCCGGTGAAAGAGTCCGCCGAAACGGACACTTCTGCCGCGCGTCAAGGGCATCTATCACGTCGGCTGCACCGACTACCCTGACCCTACCTACCCATGACCTTGTCGCTGGGGCAGCGCTGACTGAGCAGCACCGATATCCTACCTCGTCAGGGGCCGTTTTCCAAGGGTTTTGACACGGGTTCGGGTGTAAATTCCTTAACCTTCCTCGGAGTGGATGGTCACGGAGGTCATCGCGACGGGGTCGTCGGGCAGATCCTTCGCATCGCGAGGGGCGCCGACGATGGCATCCACGACATCCATCCCGCGGGTGACCTGGCCGAACAACGTGTAATCCTTGGGCAGCTTGCCGGTCAGGTCCTGATGGATGATGAAGAACTGGCTGCCGTTCGTGTTCCGGCCGGCGTTGGCCATCGCCAGCGCGCCCCGGACGTAGTCGCCCAGGACCGGCTCGTCCTCGAACTTGTAGCCTGGGCCACCGGTCCCGACTCGCCCGCGCTCGAGCGAGGACTTCTTCCCGAACTGGCCGTCACCGCCCTGGGCGACGAAGCCCGGGATGACGCGATGGAAGATGACGTCGTCGTAGAAGCCCTGCTCGGCGAGCTTGATGAAGTTGGCGGTCGCCTTCGGGGCGCTCTCGTCGAACAGGTCGACCTCGATGTCGCCTTTCTCGGTAGCGATGGTCGCGCTGGTCATGGGCTTGGACTCCTCTCCGTGTCGGTCAGGGGTTGGCGACGCTGACGCTGGTCATGATGACGGGGTTGGACGGGTTCTCGGCGTCGGCGGCCGAGGCGATCGCATCGGCCGTCTCCATCCCGGACGTGACGTTCCCGATGATCTGGTACGTGTCATAGGCCGCCAACGCGTCGATCGCCGCATCGGACAGAACGATGAAGAACTGGGAATCGACCGAGTTCGGCTGCGACGTGCGTGCCATCGCGACGACGCCACGACCGTACTTCGCCGTCACCTTCTCGTCCTGGATGGTGTAGCCGAGGTCCACCCCAGTGCCGGACCCACCGCCCTGGATGACGAAGTTCGGAACGACCCGATGGAATGGGCTGCCGTCGTAGAACCCGCACGAGGCGAGGGCGACGAACTGGCCCGCCGCGATGGGCGACAGGTCCGCCACCACCTTGATCACGATGGCGCCCTTCGGCGTGTTCAGGGTGACCGTCCGGGTCTGGCCGGCCGGGAGGCTCGGCGGCTGGCTGGTCGGGCAGGTTCCAGCCGCCGCCGAGGGGCCGGCCCCGCTGCCACGTCCGCCACCCGGGCGCAGGAACAGGAAACCAGCCGCGAGGACGACCAGGACGATCGCCCCGGCGAGGATGATCCGCCCGCCACCCGGGATGCTGCTGGTGACGCCGGTGCGGGCGACTGGGCTAGCCGGTGTGCTGAGTCGTCCGGTCGCGCGGCTGTAGCCATCCGACCGGCGTTCCCGCTGGGAGCCGCGCCGGCGTTTGCCCTTGCTCGGCTCAGGCATGCTCGGTCTTCATGATGGCGTGGTGGATCATGCGGCGGCCTCCAGGGCTGCGGGATAGTCGATCGCCCCGGAGAGCAGGACCTCGCCGAGGATGACCCCGGCGACGCCGGTATCGCGCAGGCGGCGGATGCCGTCGATGTCGCGAACCCCTCCAGCCACCAGGATCTCGGCATCGTACGACCGAACGAGCTGTCGGGTGCGCGCCAGCCCCGGCGCGTCCGGTTCGCCACCGCCATGGGTCAGCACGAAGCGTGCCACGCCGGCCCCGACAAGCTCGCTCACCAGGCCCTCCACCGTGGGTGGGACCGAGCGTCGCCACGGGAACGCTGCCAGCCGGTCCGGCCGCGGGTCCAGGCCGACCGCCAGCCAGTCGCCGGCGACCGCGAGACAGGCCCGCAGGTCGTCCGGGCGATCGGCGATGACGGTCGAGGCGACCACCCGCGTGGCGCCGGCCGCGAACGCCAGTTGGACCGCCTCCACGGTGTCCACGCCGCCGGCCAGCTGGAGCGGCACCGCGATCCGGGCCGCGATCGCGCCGATCACGTCGAGGTTGGCCGGGGCGCCGGCCCGGGCGCCATCGAAGTCGACGAGGTGGATCAGCCTGGCGCCCATCGCCACGAATCGTTCGGCGATCCGGTCCGGCCGGTCGGTCGGGGCGCCGATCCCTGCCCCGGCACCGGGCCAGTAGACGATCCGCGATCGGCCAGCCTCGAGATCGATGGCTGGGATGACCTGCACCGCCGTCAGCCGCCGGCGGTCATGAGCCGGCGATGGAACGACATCGGCAGCGACCCATTGCGCAGCAGCGTGTCGTGGAAGCCCTTCAGGCTGAACTGGTCGCCCAGCCGGCGCTGCTCGTCGGACCGAAGCGTCAGCAGCAGCGTCCGACCCAGCAGGTACGACATCGGATACGTCGGCCGATAGGTGTACCAGCTGACCTCTGCCGCGGCGTTCGGGCGTTCGAAGCTGGTCTGCTCGACGAGGAAGTCGGTCGCCTCCTCGACACTGGTCTCGCCGCGATGGAGCCGGACGTCCAGGATGATCCGGCAGGCTCGCCAGACGGCATCGGTGTGCATGATCACCCGGAAGGCCGGTCCGTCGTCGAAGCCGTGCTCGCGCATCAGCAGCTCGGAGTACATCCCCCAGCCCTCGACGAACTCGGGGGCGTCGGCCAGCAGCCGGGTGAGCGAACCGTTCCGGCGCGCCGTGTCGAGCTGGAGATGGTGGCCGGGATAGGCCTCGTGGATGCTGGTGTTGCTGATGCTCGGGTAGTTGTGCTCGAGCATGGCCGTTGGATTGCCATCGACCGCCGGCGTCACGATGTAGATGCCCTTCGGATCGCGGTCGAACGCGGCCGGTTCGAAGTAGGCGGCGAACGGGATGACATTGCGCAGGTATTCGGGCGTCGCGATGACGTCGATCCGCTCGTCGTCCGGGACCGTCACGAGATCGTGCTCGATGAGGTGGGCGCGGGCCCGCAGCATCGCATCGCGGTAGGCGTCCAACGCGGCGTCGAAGGTGGCCGGATGGTCCCGCTTGACGGCGTCGATGACGCTGTTCTCGTCGGCGTTCGGATCGATCTCGCGAGCGGCCGCAGCCCGTGCCTCACGCGCCTCGGCGAGGCGCTCCCAGCCGAGCGCGAGGATGGCGTCGGCGTCGAGCCCGTCGAACGCCCGGAGCGCGACCATCGCGTCGTGCCGCTCCCGGCCGATGGCCCACTCGTCGGTCCCGTTCGGCAGCGTGCCCTCGAGCCAGGCCGTGTACAGGTCGACCGCGATCTTGGCCGACTCGGCAGCGCGGCTCAGGCGGCGTTGCTCCTGGGCCGGCAGGACGCCCTCGCCCGCCGCCACGATCTCGTCAAAGAATACCGGCAGCTCGCCGGCCGTCTCGATCTCGATCTGCTGCCAGCGGCGGACCTGCGGGACGGTCGCCCGGGTCTTCGACTCCTCGAGATACGTCGCCGCCGCCTCGAGACGGCCGGCGATGGCATCCAGCCGCTCGGGGAGGGGTGCGTGATCACGGGCGAAGAGGAGGAAGAGGCTATCGCCGATGTGATCGAGGGCGAACGACCGGCGCTCCCAGATCCGCAGGTCGGCGTGGTCGAAGATGGCGCGACGCAGGTTGTGGAGCTCGAGGTCGCGCTCGAACGAGGCTTCCGGCGACAGGCCGGCCGGGTCGAGCGCCTCGACCTCGGCGAGGTGCTCACGCTCGTCCTCGAGCTCGCCAAGGAGCGCCTCGCGACCACCGTCGCCCAGCAGGTCGTCGTCCTGGTGCAGGCCGACGGCCGTGGCGAAGACCGGGTTATCCCTGATGAGCCGGGCGAAGCGGGTCTCGACCAAGTCGTATAGCTGGTCGTCGAGGGCGCCTCGCGGCAACGCCGGCTCGGGACGTGGAAGCGACGCGGCGAGACGTGGATCGGTCACGGGCTGGGAACCTCCGGACGGGCACCGCGCGAGGCGGCGCGGGTGGGTCGTGGCGTTGACGGGCGGCATCGGTGCCGGCCGGATCAGGCGTTGGCGGTCACCGGTTCGGATAGCTCGACAGCCGCGCTGGTCGCCGTCGTCTCGGCCAGTGCCGCCTTGCTCGCGGCGATGGTCGTTTCGACGTCGGCCGCGGTCACCCCGTAATGAGTGACCGCCCGAACCTGCCCGTGCGGATATTCCACCATCTCGACGCCATGCGCTCGCAGTGCCGCGAGGAAGGCGGCGCGATCGCGCTCGACCTTGAACAGCACGAAGTTGGTCCGGATACGACCGGGGTCCAGCGGACCGGGCGCCGGCTGGGCGGTGCCGCCGGCGGAGACGACCCCGTCCATCCCGGACAGGCCCTCGGCCAGACGGCGCGCGTTGGCGTGGTCCTCGGCGAGGCGTTCGATCATGCCGTCCGAACCATCCTGCAGCGCGACCAGTCCGGCCGCGGCGAGATAGCCGACCTGGCGCATCCCGCCACCGACCATCTTCCGCGCGCGGCGGGCACGCCAGATGACGTCGCGCGATCCGACGAGGAGCGACCCGACCGGGCAGGCGAGCGCCTTCGACAGGCAGAACGTCACGGTGTCGGCCGGTCCGGCGAGGTCGGTCGGGCGGACGCCAAGGGCGACGACGGCGTTCCAGAAGCGGGCGCCATCGATGTGGAGCGGAGTCCCATGTGCGTGCACGATGTCGGCGACCTGGCGGGTGTATTCGACGGTCAACGGCTGGCCCATCGCGTGGGCATGGGCGTTCTCGATGGTGACGAGACCGGTGATCGGCTCGTGGGCGTCGGTCGGGTCGCGGAACGCGGCGTCGATGTCCGCCGGATCGATGGTGCCGTCGGGCCGGTCCTCGAGGGCTCGGACGCTGGTGCCGACGATGACAGCGTGGCCGGCCGCCTCATCGAGGACGAGATGGTGCTCACGACCGGCGATCGTCTCCTGACCGCGCCCGAGGTGGGCCATCTGGGCCACGAGGTTGCCCATCGTCCCCGACGCCACGAACAGGCCGGCCTCCTTGCCGAGGAGCTCGGCCGCGCGTTCCTCGAGCGCGATCACGGTCGGGTCGTCGCCGAAGACGTCATCCCCGACCTCGGCCGCGGCCATCGCCCGGAGCATGGCGGGCGAGGGGTGTGTGACGGTGTCGCTGCGGAGGTCGATGCGCGCCATCGGCCGAGTATAGGTCGAGGCGGCGGGTGGGCCCTGGGCGCGAGCCGGGCGGGTGCCGCCGCGGGCGGCCTCGTGTTCGTCAAGCGTCCACGTCGTGGCCCTCGGACGACGCCAGGCGGTCGCCCAGGGCGTTGCCGTCACGTAGGCTCGAGCAATGACACGAGCGACGACAACCCCGGGCGCTGCTCACTGACTCTGTCAGGTCATCTGCTCAGTGATTCTGGCAGTCGCTCCTTCGGCGCGATCGTGCGTTTCTTCCAGGGATGATCGGCGCGAGGGGGGTAGCCGGGTCGTTCTGCCCCGCCGGGTGCCGGTGCCGGACCGGTCGGCGCGGTGACCACGGTCCTGCGCAGGTGGTGGGGATCGGAGGAGACCGGCAACACCAGCAGGGTCCGACCACGGTCGACGACGAGCAGTCGACCGTCGAGCCGGAGCTCCACCTCGACATGTCGGCCGACGAGGCCGCGTCCGCCGTGGGTCGGCGGCAGCTGCAGGATGGCGCCCTCGACCCGGACGGTGTTGTCGTTGCCGACGACCCGTCGCCAGCGGAAGGCGCAGATCCGGTCGAGCTCGCGGGCCACCGGGGCCGGTCGCCAGGCCGGCAGCTCGACCGCGGGCGGCACGGCGAAGTTCGCGTTGAACCGTCCGATGAACCGCTCGAGCACGACGCTGGCGCTGGCGAGGTCAGCGGCACCGGCCAGCCGGAGTTCGGACACGAGCCGATCCTGGCAGGTCCCCCACAGCCGTTCGACCCGGCCCTTGGCCTGTGGCGAGGACGCCGCGATCGAGGCGATCCCGAGCTCGGCGAAGGCCCGGCCGACCTGCGTCCCGGCGTCGCCCAGCGGGCCACCCCGGTGGGTCGGGGCGAAGATCCCCGAGCGATCCCGATAGACGGCGGCCGGGACCCCATGCACCCGGCACATCCGGGCCAGGATGGTCAGGTACGACCGGCCGTCCTCGAACTCGCAGAACGTGGCGGCGACGATCGCCCCGGTGGCGTCGTCGATGGCGCCGACGAGGGTCAACCGCGGACCGCGATCCTCGAGCCAGTCATGGGGACTGCCGTCGATCTGGACGAGCAGGCCGGCCTGGGACATCCGCTCGCGCCGACTCCGATAGCGTGGCGCCCGACGGGTCCGGGTCGTCCCGACGCCCGCCCGGCGGAGCACGCGCTGGAGCGACGAGCGGCCGATGACGATGGCCTCGTCCTCGGCCAGCAGCTCGGCCAGATGGCTGTCGTTGACCCCGCGGTACGTGGTCCGGGCGAGCTCGACGATCCGCGCCCGGATGGGTTCGGACAGGCGTCGCGGCGAGGCGCGAGCGCGGTTGCCGTGGACGATCCCGTCCACGCCCAGGCGCTCGAACCGAGCGCGCAGCCGCCACGCCGTGCGCTCGCTCGTGCGCAGCAGGGCGGCCGCCTCATGCACCGTCAAAGCTGCCTCCCGCCAGCGGGCCAGGACATCGATCCGTTGCTGATCTCGTGCGTTCAACGTCAGTCTCTCCCTCATCAGTGGAGACTGACAAAATCACTGAGCAGTCAGTAGTGCCACAGTCACTGAGCAATGACACGAGCGACGACAACCCCGGGCGCCTCTGCTATGCTCCGCCCTCGCCGCAACTGGACCCGTGGTGTAGCGGCCCAACATGCCAGCCTGTCACGCTGGAGATCGCCGGTTCGAATCCGGTCGGGTCCGCCATCATCGCATTTCCCTACGCCCCGTCCGCCCGCCCGGACGGGGCGTTCTTCTGTCCGTTGATGGCGCCAACGCCGTGACGGGCCCCGGCTGCGGCCACGACACCGGTGCGCACCAGCGCCCGACCGGGCGACCTCTGTCAGACTCCGCCGCGTGACCCGACGCCCCATGCCGATCGCCATCGGCCTCCTGCTCGTCGCCGTCGTGGCGGTGCTCGTGGCTGGTCCGCTCGGGCTGGCGAGTGGGACCGCGAGGCCCAGCCCAGCGCCAACGTCATCCGGCGTGGCCGCCACGCCCAGCGGCCGATCGGGCCCGACACCGAGCGCCGCGTCAGCCGAGTCGGCCGCCCCGACCAACGTCGCGAGACCGAGCACCCCGGCCACACCGGCGACACCGGCGCCCATCGTCGATGTCGCCATCGTGCCGGTCACGAGCTTCCGCTCGGCCGCGACCTCCACGACCGCCAAGGAGCTCCAGTCGGTCCTGGCCGGCACGAGTGGCCGGTACACCTCGCTCGAGCTCGTCGAGGGTGAGGCGGACGCGATCCTCGCGGCGCTCAAGGTCGATCGACCCGCCCACGCCGGCCGCCTCCACCTCGCCGGCGACGAGGTCACCCTGGCCAAGGACCTGTCGAAGGATCGCAGGCGCCTCGCGTTTCTGCGGGCCGATGCCATCGGACCCGAGGTCCGTGCCCTCACCTGGGCTGGCAAAGCGCTCTTTGGCGTCGATCGGGTCAAGGACCTTGGCGCGTGGCTCCTGACGGCGAAGCTGCCCGCCCCGGCCGCCGCCGACGCCACGACCCGGCGACGACCTGGACCCTGTTCGCCGGCGGCGACATCCTCCTCGACCGCGGTGTGTACCTGACCCTCAAGAGCAAGGGCGCGGACTACGCATTCGATGGCGGGACGGCCGACATCACGGGCCGATGCAAGGATTGCTCGTCGATGGGCTGGGACCTGCCGTACACGAAGCGGACCGGCAACAGGGGCGCGGTGCGCGACCTGATCAAGGGCGCCGACATCGCCGCCGCGAACTTCGAGAACCCGGCGCCCGACAACCCGCGGTTCCATGCGTCCGGGACCAACTTCTCCGCGGATCCGCGCTACATCGACGGCCTGGCCCGCGCCGGGATCGACTACGTCTCGCTCGCCAACAACCACATCCGGGACGCCGGCGGGGCTGGCCTCCTGCAGACCATCAAGAACGTTAAGAAACGCGGCATCGCCGTGTCCGGCGCTGGCAAGAACCTGGCCGCCGCCCGCAAGCCGGCCATCCTGGACGCGGGCGGGACGAAGGTCGCGATCCTCGGCTACGACGCGATCGCGGGTGGCTACCACGCGACCGCGACGAGGATCGGCAGCGCCGGCCTGTCCGCCAAGGCCGTCAAGACGGACGTGGCCGCCGCTCGCAAGGCCGGCGCCGACCTCGTCATCGTCTATCCGCACTGGGGCACTGAATACGACCCGACGCCTTTCGCCAGCCAGCAGAAGCTTGCCGAGATGATCATCGACAACGGGGCGGACATGGTCATCGGCAACCACGCCCACTGGGCCGGCGCGATGGAGGTCTACAAGGGCAAGCCGATCTGGTACGCGCTCGGCAACTTCGTGTTCGACCAGACCTGGTCCGAACCGACGATGGAGGGCATCACCCTCGAGCTGACCTTCCGCGGCACCGAGCTGGTCCAGGTCCGGATGCGGCCGCACATCATCCTGGACAGGGCCCAGCCGAACTTCCTCGACCCGGCCGGTGCCGGCAAGTTCGTGATGGGCCAGGTGTTCGCGGCGTCGAAGGGGCTGCTCCCCTGGTAGCGGGGCCGCCGTCGGCCCCTGCGCTAGGTGATGCCCGCGAACAGGTCCGTCTCGGGCAGCGTCGATTCGACCCGCGACTCGCGCCGGATGTAGGCCTCGATCGCCCAGCCGGCGCGCCAGCCGTCCAGACCCAGGAGCATGAACGGACTCTCGTCGCTGATCTGGGTCACGTGCTCGTGGATGGCTGCCCACTTGGCCTCGAGCGGCGGGCCGGAGATGTCCAGCCACGTCGTCACGTCCTCATCCGGCACGAGCATCTTCGCGGCGAATGCCTCGAATTCGGCGATCTGCTCCGGAGTCGCGCCCTCGGGCGGCTCCCAGAAGCTCCGCTTGCCGAGCTCGCGCAGGCGGTCCGCCATGGCCGTTCGAACCGACGCGGGGATGGCCTGTTCGTAGAGCTTGGCGGGTGCCCACGGCTCCAGGCCGGGTTGCTCGAACTGGGCCGGGTACCAGGCCGGGTCGCCGGCTCGCTCGAACGCGCGGATCGCGACGTCGTGGGTCCGGATGTGGTCCGGGTGGCCGTACCCGCCGAACGCGTTGTAGGTCGTCATGACGTCGGGCTGGTAGCGGCGGACCAGCCAGGCCAGGCGTCCGGCGGCCTCGTCCAGATCGGCCTGCCAGAAGGAGCGCGGGTCGCGATTGCCATCGGTGCCCATCATCCCGGAGTCGCGATAGCCCAGGTTCTCCCACTCGGTGACGCCGAGCACGCCCATCGCCCGTTCGAGTTCGCCCGCCCGGATCTCGCCCAGCCGCCGGTGGTTGTCGTCGGTGTCCAGGTCCGGGACGACGATCTCACCGAGCTCGCCGCGCGTGCCCGTCACGAGGACGACGCGATGCCCGGCCGCTACGGCCTTGGCCATCGCCCCGCCGGTCCCGATCGTCTCGTCGTCCGGATGCGCGTGGACCGTCATGAGCGTGGGGCGGTGGGCGGTCGGGGCCTCGTGGGGGGTCGGGGCCTCGTCCTGGGTCGCGGGCCCCGTCGGGCTCAGAATCTCGTCGGTCATGACCGCATGCTAGCGCGACGGGAACCCGGGCATCGTCCGGGCCCAGGACTTTCGGATGGCGCTCCCCCCGACCGTCCCCGGTCGCCCGTTGCCGTCCGACACCGGTTCGCGCCGGCCAGTACGTCCGGATGGCCCGGGTCTGCGGCTCGAACCCCCACCATCACGGACATGATCGAAAGCATCGGCCGCCGCCTCCGGATCGTCTTCGGACGCGGCGACCTCGACCCGACGGCCGGTGCGCCGGCGGCGAAGGAGCGACTACCCGGCAATGAGCTCGAGTTCGTCGCCTATGGCGAGGATTGCGTGCTGTCGGGGCTCGTCCGGATGTCGTCCGACCGGCTGACCGACATGCTCAACGAGCACGACGACTACGTCCTGGTCGACGTCCTGGTCGAGCGCCTCGTCGACGGTGTCGGCGTCGAGGCCAGGGAGATCACCGTCGGACGCGACGACCTGCTCCTGGTCCACGCGACCGGACCCCGTGGGAATGCGACTCGACGCCATCGAACGCGTGCCTACCCGGTGGCGCTCCAGGTCGGGCCGTATCACCTGCGCGGCCAGCTGCACACCTCGCCTGGGCGGGACCCGATCCAACACATGCGCCGGCGGCGGACGATGGTGCCGCTGACCGATGCGACGATCGACTACCTGTCCGGCCCCGCCCGGCAGTCGCGTTCGGTCGGGGCGGTCGTGGTCAATCGCGACCAAATCGACTGGATCGTCCCGGCCGAGGACGACCGGACCGAGATGGCCGGCCTGCCCGATATGCCGTCCCCGGTCGAGCAGGGCCCGCTGCTCAAGGACTTCACGGGGGCGCTGTTCAAATCCTGACGCCCGCTCGGTGGGCCTAGGCGGGCGCTACGCTTCGGGCGTGAGCACTGTCGCCACCGACCGGCCGTCCGGTCCGCTCGCCGGGCTGCGGGTGATCGACGTCTCCACGGTCCTCGCCGGTCCGTACTGCACGATGCTCCTGGGCGACCTGGGTGCCGAGGTCATCAAGGTCGAACCACCGGAAGGCGACGTCACCCGAGGCTGGGGCCCGCCGTGGGTGGGCCGGGCGACCCCGGATGGTCAACGGACCGCCGCGTACTACCTCGCGGTCAACCGCAACAAGCGCGGTCTGCGCCTGGACCTCAAGACGGCGGACGGGGCCGAGGTCTTGCGCCGGCTGATCGCCGGCGGCGACGTGCTGGTCGACAACTTCAGGGTCGGAGGCTTCGCCAGGCTCGGGTTCGACGACGACACGCTCCGGACGCTCAATCCGGGCCTCGTCCATCTCGCCATCTCGGGCTACGGACCGACCGGCCCGGCGGCCGACCGGCCCGGCTACGACTTCGTCATGCAGGCGGCCAGCGGCTTGATGTCGATCACGGGTGCCCCCGACGCCGATGGTGGCGAGCCGACCAAGGTCGGGGTCGCCATCAGCGACGTCGTGTCCGGGATGTTCGGAGCGGTCGCGATCCTCGCGGCGCT
Organism: Candidatus Limnocylindrales bacterium; assembly: GCA_038248915.1. Taxonomy (GTDB): domain Bacteria; phylum Chloroflexota; class Limnocylindria; order Limnocylindrales; family CSP1-4; genus SPCO01. The sequence goes on from JBBRXB010000002.1 coordinate 12,884, forward strand.
GGTCGGGCGAGAGCGTGGCGATGATCCGGCAGCCGGTGGCCAGCGGATCGACGTCTCGCTGCTGGGCTCCACGTTGGCCGTCCTCGTCAACCAGGCCCAGAACGCGTTCGTTGGCGGCGTCGCGCCCGGTCGGCTCGGCAACGCCCACCCGAACATCGTGCCGTACGAGACGTTCGCCACGGCCGATGGCGCCGTGGCCATCGCCGCCGGGTCCGAGCGGCAATGGACGCGTCTGTGCGCCGCCCTGGGACTGCCGGGGCTCGCCACGGACGTGCGCTTCGCGACGAACGGCGACCGCGTCGTGCGACGTGGCGAGCTGCACCCGATCCTGGCCGCGCGCTTCAGGGAACGCGCCACGGCCGACTGGCTGACCGCCCTCGACGCGGCCGCGATCCCGTGCGGGCCGATCAACGACATCCTCGCTGCGTTGCGATCCCCGGAGGCGGTCGCCCTCGGGATGACCGTCGAGCAGGAGCACCCGGCCTGGGGGATCATCCGCCAGGTCGGCATCCCGTTCCAGCTCTCGTCGACGCCGGCCACGCTCCGCACGCCGCCACCGGCCCTGGGTCAGGACACGGACGCGATCCTTGCCCAGCTGGGCTATACCGGTCCGCAGATCGCCATGCTCCGGGCCGCCGGCACCGTCTGACGCGAAACGGCCGCCCGCGATCAGTCGAGCGAGTCGGGCTCGAGGTGGCGGATCCGGGCGCCCAGCGCCTCGAGCACGGCCGATCTGATGCCCGCCGAGGTGTCGAGCAGCGACATGAACGCGCCACGCGTCAGCACCAGCACCTTTGCCGGGCCCTCGGTCACCGCCGTCGCCGTGCGGCGCTCCTCGGCCAGCAGGGCGATCTCGCCGAGGAAGTCGCCGGGGCCCAGGGTGTTGATCGTCGCACCGTCACGCTCGATCCGGACGCGACCGTCGACGATCAGGAAGAACTCGCTTCCGAGTGTCCCCTGGCGCATGAGGGTGTGACCGTCCGCCACATCGACCTCGTCGCTCAGTCGGGCGATGTCGGCCAACGACAGCCCGTCACAGCGGGAGAACAGCGGCACGCGTCGCAGGTGTTCGAGCTTGGGGTCCTTGTCCGCCAAGGTGATCCTCCAGCAAACGGGGCGAGGCGCCCATTAGAGCATGCTCCGGATGCCCGCGCTACCCGATCCATCGGGCGAGGTCCGGCCTCAGAGCTCCTGGCGCCGGAACGACCAGGCCGCAGCGCCGACCGCGACCACGATGAGGACGAGCGTCGCGATGACCGGCTTCATGACATCACCCACGTCGACGGGCGTCCCCGCGGCCAGGCCGATCGCCGGTGCGGCCAGGCCACCCGGCATGAAGGCCCCGACATTGGGGATCGCCGCCGCGATCGACAGCACGATGAGCGCGCCGAACCCGAGCCCCGAGGCAGCGGCCGTGGATCCCGTCACGGTGCTTCCGAGGAAGGTGATGGCGGCCCAGGCCGCGAGGTCGAGCCAGGCGAGGATCGCGAGGGCGAGCCAGCCGGCGACCGGGAGCGGCACGAACAGGATCGCGGTATAGAGCCAGCCGACCGCGACAGCGAGGGCGACGCAGATCGCCAGGACCGCCCCCAGCGCCACGAGCTTGGCCGCGATGAACGCGTCGCGCCCCACGCCCTTGGACAGGATGAACGCGGCCGTGCCGCGATCCCGTTCCGTGGCGACAGCGCCCATCGCCAGCACGATCGCGGCGAACGCGCCGAACTGAGCGAGGTTCTTCCAGAGCTGGCCGACCGCATCGGCCGCGACCGGGGCCGGGATGGGCAAGACCGGCAGCTGGTCACCCGCGGCCGCCTCGATGATCTCCGGCAGGAACCTCGCGAGCAGGGGTGAGGACAGCCCGACGAGCAGGAACAGGCCGCCGACGACCGGTAGCCGCAATGTCCGCCACGACTCGAGGAGCTCCTTGCCGACGAGGATGCGGCCCGCGCTCATGCCGCTGCCTCACCACGACCGACCAGTCGCAGGAAGACGTCCTCGAGCGACGGCCGGACCCGTTCGAAGGCCGTCAGCCGGAGGTCCGCCTGGACGACCAGTGGCAGGAGCCCGCTCGACGCGGCCGCCTCGTCGGTCACGGAGACGACAAGGCCGGCCGGCACCTCGATCACGCCATCCACCCACGGCACCGATCGGAGCGTCGTCGCCAGTCGCCCGACGGCCGCGGCCTGGCCGGCTTCCGGCTCGATGCGGTAGAGCGGCAGGGCGTAGCGCGCCAGCAAGGCCTCCAGCGGACCCTCCGTGACCAGACGACCGGAGGCGATGATCGCGACCCGGTCGCAGATCCGTTCGACATCCGCCAGCAGATGGGTGGCGAAGATGACCGTCGCACTCGCGCGCAGGTCGGCGATCAGTTCGAGCAGGTCCCGGCGTCCCTCCGGATCGAGCGAGCTGACCGGCTCGTCGAGGATCAGCAGCCGGGGCCGGGCGACGAGGGCCTGGGCGATCCCCAGCCGCTGGCGCATCCCGCCCGAATAGCCGCCGATCCGGCGCTTCGCCGCCTCGGCGAGGCCGACGAGCCCGAGCGTCTCGATCGCCCGCGCGCGCGCCTGCGCCGCTGCCAGCCCCTGGAGGCGGCCGGCCAGTTCGACCAGCTCGTGGCCGGCCATCCAGCCGTAGTAGCGGGGATCCTGGTCGAGGACGCCGATGCCGACCCTGCCCCGGGCGCCGTCCGGTGCCACGGGCGCCCCATCGACCGTCACGACGCCGGCCGTCGGCCGGGCCAGGCCGACCAACAGGCGAAGGGTCGTCGTCTTGCCGGCGCCGTTCGGCCCGAGCAGGCCGAACACGGACCCGGCGGGCACGTCGAGATCGAGGCCGTCGACGGCGAGGACCCCGCCCGATCCGCCGAATCGCTTGGTCAGGCCCCGGCAGGCGACCGTCGACGGTGCCGGGCCGGTCACGTCTCGCGACGTCCGACGGTGAGGTACAGGATCGGACCGAGGATCCCGAAGACGACGATGAGGATCCCCCACATGAGCTTGCTGTCACCACGGACGACCCGCTCCGGTCGGAGCAGATCGCGCAGGGCGTAGACGAGAAGCCCGAGCTCGATGAGGATGATCGGTACGAGGAGCAGGAACACCTGGGTCGTGGTCATCGCGCTCCGTAGCTGCTGGTTCTCCGCTCGGGACCCCTGCATTCTTGCATCGACGGGAGTCCGTCGCGAACGGACCCGCTGCTAGACTCGGGCGGCTCCGAACCGACGACCAGACCAACCTGGAGGCGACCGAATGACCGACGACCGCGAGCGCTGGGCGCTGATCCTCGGCGGTTCGTCCGGGATGGGCGAGGCGACGGCCCTCACGCTCGCCAGGGCCGGCTACGACATCTGTGGCATCCATCTCGATTTTCGCGCGGCGCTGCCCCATGTCGCCGAGGTCAAGGCAGCCATCGAGGCAGCCGGTGTCCAGGCGCTGTACATCAACATGAACGCCGCGGACGACGAGAAGCGGGCCGCCGCGCTCGTGGCGCTCGGCGACCGGTTCGCTGCGTCTCGGGCGGCCGGCCGCGAGCCGTACGTGCGGGTCGTCATGCATTCGCTGGCGTTCGGCTCGCTCGTGCCGTTCCTGGCCGAGGATCCGAAGGGGGCCGTCGATCGCAAGAAGATGGAGATGACCCAGGACGTCATGGCCAACAGCCTCGTCTACTGGGTCCAGGACCTGTGGCGCGGCGGGTTCCTCGGCCAGGGCTCCAAGATCTATGCGATGACGTCGGAGGGCTCGACCCGGGTCGTGCCGTCGTATGGCGTGGTGTCGTCAGCCAAGGCGGCGCTCGAATCGCACGTCCGCCAGCTCGCCATGGAACTCGCCCGGCAGGGCACGGGCGCGACCGCCAACTGCATCCGGGCGGGCGTGACCATCACTCCGGCGCTGCTCAAGATCCCGGAGTCACAGACGATGATCGATATCACCATGAAGCGGAACCCGACCGGCCGGATGACCACGCCGCAGGATGTCGCGAACGCCATCCTGGCGCTATCGGGCGAGGGGACCGAGTTCATCAACGGCGACATCATCAGCGTCGACGGCGGCGAGTTCATCACGGGCTCGTAGGCGCCGCGTCATGAGCGGACGGGTCATCGTCGTCGGCTCAGTCAACGTCGACCTCGTCGTCACGACCGGGCGCCTGCCGGCGCCCGGCGAGACCGTGATCGGCGGCCGGTTCGCGCGGCATCACGGCGGCAAGGGCGGCAACCAGGCCGTCGCGGCGGCACGACTCGGGGCACCGACCCACTTCATCGGGGCGGTCGGTGGCGACACCTTCGGCATCGACGCGCGGGCGGCCCTGGAGGACGAAGGCATCGACGTCGGTGGGTTGCTGATGCTGCCCGACGAACCGACCGGCGTCGCGCTGATCCTGGTCGATGCCGACGGCGAGAACAGCATCGCGGTAGCCGGTGGCGCCAACGCCGTCCTCGGCTCGGTCCAGGTCAGGGCCGCGATGAAGCGCCTGGTCCTGACGCCCGCAGACGTCGTGCTGGTCGGCCACGAGATCCGGACCGGCGCCACCCACGAGGCCTTGCGGCTCGGCCGGATCGCGGGGGCGACGACGATCCTCAACCCGGCCCCAGCCACCGGGCTCGGCCGCTCGACGCTCGAGCTGGCCGATGTCCTGACCCCGAACGACGGCGAGCTGACTACGCTGTCCGGCGGCCACGGGACGCCGTCGGCGCGAGCCAAGCGGCTGCTGGGCACCGAGCCGGGCCGTCGAGCGGTGCTGGTCACGCTCGGATCGAAGGGCGGGATGCTCGTCGTCGGGCGGCAGGCCCGGGCCATCCACGCGCCACGGGTCACCGCGGTCGACACGGTCGGCGCCGGCGACACGCTCAACGGGGCGCTGGCGGCCGGTATGGCGGCCGGCCTTGATCTCGCGGACGCGGCACGCCGGGCGGTCGTCGCCGCGTCGCTGGCCGTCACGCGTCCGGGCGCGCGCCGGGGGATGCCGACCGTCGCCGAGCTCGAGGCGGCGCTCACCGGCCAGGGAACCTAGGGCAGCCCACGTTCGGTCGCCGCATCGGCCATATCAGGCGATGGCGCCGGCCCAGACCGAGAAGACGTAGATCGCCACGACGCCGCCGAGGGTGCCGACGACGACCCAGCGCGAGCGATCCGAGCGATGCGCCTCGGGCAGCAGCTCCGCCGCCCCGACGTACAGGAAGAACCCGGCGAAGACCGCCAGCATCGCGCCGAGGATCTGATCCGGAACCGTCACGACCAGCCCTAGCAGGACGCCGAGCACAGGGGCGATGGCCACGAGCGCGACCCAGCGATAGGCCTCGGTGCGCGGGGTCCGGCTCGCCGCCAGCAGGCTGACCACGGAGATCCCGTCGCTGAACCGGTGGATGACGACGACCGCGGCGATGACGAGACCGAGACCGCCACCCACGACCAGGCCGGCCGCCAGTGCTACACCGTCGAGGAAGCTGTGGATGCTCATGCCGCTCGCGCCGATGACGCCGACGTGGCGATGCGCCGCTTCGCCGTGATCGAGCTCCGCGGCGGCCTCATGGCCGACGTGGACGGTCGTCATCTTCTCGATGGCGTAGAAGGCGAGGAAGCCGAAGGCCGTTGCCAGCATGACCTGGTCGAGGTTCCCGTCGAGGAGGCCGGCCGCCTCGGGGATGAGGTCGAAGAACGCCGCACCGATCCGGATCCCGGCCCCGATGGCGATGATCATGCCGACGTAGTGGACCGCTCGGAGCGCCACGAAGCCGCCGAGGAAGGCCGACACGAACGCGGCACCCGAGACCAGGAACGCCGACAGCGGCATCAGTCGGCCCCGTTGGCTGCCTCGAGGCAGGCCGGGCACAGCCCGAACACCTCGAGCCGATGGCCGTCGACCCGGAACCCGGTCTGACGGGTCACCTCGCGCATCATCGGGCGCAGGCCCGCATCGTCGATCTCGCTCGTCCGGCCGCAGCGCGAGCACAGGACGTGGTGGTGATGGACCGGTTCGCAACCGACATATGCGTGCTCGCCCGAGGGCAGGTCGATGCGCTCGATGGCGCCCACGCCGGCGAGGACCTCGAGCGTCCGAAAGACCGTCGCCCGGCCGACCTCGAGATGCCGGGACCGTGCGGCGGCGACGAGCTCGGCCGCCTTGAAATGCCCATCCTGGTCCGCGATCAGCGCGGCCAGCGACGTCCGGGGCGCGGTCACGCGATAGCCGGCGCGGTCCAGTGCCGTCACGAACGGTGTGGGGTCGCCCATCACCGGATGCTACCACACGATGAGACTGAGTCTCATTAACGCGACGCACTGACCGACTGAAGTCGGCCACATCTGCGCCGGATGACTGTGCGGGCCAACAAATCATGCTCACGGAGGATCGACCAGCGGCCGATCGGCTCGCTCGCACCCCGATCTATGCCTGCCAGGGCATGAATGGGCCCGGTCGAACCGGTTCCGATGGCGTCCGGGGCCGGCGTTGCTGACCGAACAGTCACCTGGCACATATCTTGCCAAGTCCGACGCTCGTGTGGGCCAGACATGCACGGGGAGACTATCTGTCGACCGGGCCGGCGAGATCGAACAGCGCCACGGGTCGGCGGCCCGGCCACGGAGTCCCGCTACGGGCCGGCCCTGCCGGCCCAGCGCGCCACGGCCCGCGACGAGCACACCGACCTTCGCCCGGTGCCGGATGGCCCTCGGCTTCGGGATGGATGGCCCTGCCGCGAGCCGACCCGGGCACCGATGCTCTGGTCGGGGCGAGGGAGTCGCGCTGTGTCTCGTTGCCCGTCGATCGCGAAAAGCAGGGAGTCTCTCCATTGAGCAGCCATCCGAAATCGACCCCCAGCGCGACTCGTCGAGCCCGCCGTGCCGCGGACCGGCGAGCCGCCGCCGCCACCCATCAGGCAGCGTCGCCGCGAAGGACCCGTTCCCCGATCCTGTTGATCACCGCCATCATCGGCGGGATCGGTATCGTCGTGATCGGCGCCTTGATCCTCCTCGGTGGCACGGCGTCGAAGCCGACGATCGCCACCCTGACCACGCCAGTGACCCCGACACCGGTCGCCCTGGCCGAAGGCCGGTCGATCGGCAAGGCCGACGCGCCGGTCAGCCTCGAGGTCTGGACCGACTTCCAGTGCCCGATCTGCGGCCAGTACGCCCGGACCGTCGAGCCGGCGCTCATGAGCAAGTACGTGGCCAGCGGCATCCTCCGCATCGTCCACCATGACGCGGCCTTCCAGGGCGCCAAGAGCAGCGCGACCTATGACGAATCGGTCGAGGCCGCGGCAGGCGCCCGGTGTGCCGCCGACCAGAACGCCTACTGGCCGTTCCAGGATTGGGCGTTCGCCAACCAGTCCGGTGAGAACCAGGGGGCGTTCGCCGCTGCTCGGCTGACCTCGATCGCGTCGGCGGCCGGTCTGGACATCACGGCCTGGAAGACCTGCGTGGCGACCGGTCAGCAGCAGACCGCCGCGCGGGCGGAGACGTCCCAGGCCCTCGCCGGCGGGGTCAACGCCACGCCGACGATGTCGATCAACGGCCAGGTCATCGTTGGCCTGCGTAGCGTCCCGGACCTCAGCGCCCTCATCGACGCGGCCGCGGCGGCCAAGGGCGGGTGACCGGGTCCGTGACGCGCGGCAGGTTCGGCGGCGTGATGACGGCCCTCGCCCTCGTGGGCCTCGCAATCGCCGCGTACCTGCTGGTCGTTCGGGTCCTCGGTGAACCACCGGCGTGCGGTCCGGTCAAGGGTTGCGAGACCGTTGCCGCAAGCGAGTACGCGACGGTGGCCGGGCTACCGGTCGCGCTGTATGGCGTCGGGTTCTCGGTCGTCCTGGCGGCCGGCTGCCTGGCGTGGTGGCGATCGGCCGCCCAGTCGGCCCTGTACCTCGTATACGGGTCAGGGCTCGCGGGGCTGCTGGCCGTCGCCTATCTGACCTATCTCGAGCTCTTCGTCATCGGGGCGATCTGCGTCTGGTGCGCAACCTACGCCCTGACGATCGTGGCGGGTTTCGGGCTGGCGGCGGTCACCACGATGCGCGGATCCGCCCGACCCGACCCCGGCGACCGGCGCGGTCCGATCGGCGGTTAGCTGCCGCCTGTCGCCGAGGCAGCGTAACCCGTCAGTTCGACATAGCCCTCGCCCCTGAGTGACCGGCCGTGGCGCGTCGCGCTGACGTGCTGCGAGCCCTCCCAGTAGACGACGCCGGTCGTCGCGCGGGTGTCCAGTTCCTGCCCGGCGACCGTCGGTCGGAGCGTGATGCTGAGGTCGTCGGCGGGGATCGTGACGATCCAGGCGGCCGGATAGTCGGCACCGGTCTGCGGGCTCACCCAGCGGTCGGTCACCTGCACGCTGAACGCCTCCCGGTCGAGGTGGCTGACCGTGCCGTCCGGCGCGACCATCGTCCCGTAGATCAGCGGGTAGGTCCCGTCGGCGTCACGGACGAGCGACAGGGTCAGGTCCGTGCCGTCGTCGAGGTTCACGGCGAACCAGTCCCAGCCGCCGCCACCGACCGAGATGAAATCGCCCCACTGGTGATCGAACCAGGCCGAGCCCTCGACCGTGAGCGTCCGGCCGTCGATGGTCAGCGAGCCGCCGGCGTCCATGGCGGTTCGCGAGTAGTAGTACGAGCCGCCGGCTGGCCCGAAATCGATCCAGCCGTCCGCGCCGTGCAGGGCGGCCGGCTTCGTCCTGGTCAGCTTGAGGTCAAGCCCCAAGCCCGCCGGCGAGCCCGCCAGCGCGGCTTCGGCATCGGTCAGGCGAGCACTCAGGTGGTCGGTGCCACCGGTGCCCGCCATCGCCCAGAACCGACTCACGGACGCGCTCGGGCTGGCGTCCGGGGCCGTGACACCCGGAGCCGTGGCACCCGGCGCCCTGGCGGGCGCACCCGGCGTGGCGGGATCGAGTGACAGGTCGAAGCCCGTCGGCTGACCGTCCGGCCCGCGCGGCGACCGATCCGCCTGCCCCCCGACCTCGAGGCGCTGGCTGTAGAGGAAGCGGTCGCCGGTCTCGTCGGTGATCGCGAGGTGCGACACCCACGATGTCGGGAAGCGGCCACGCTCCGCCCGGAACACCACGAATTCGAACCCGAACCGGGCGCCGTCGGCGGTCCGAAGATGGCCCGTGTAGTACCACCACTCGGTCAGCCGGTCGTGCGGCCCGTCGTCGCGCGGCAGGACCACCGGGACCGGATCGTGGGCCGGGCTGGGGGCCGCGGTCGGTGGCGCGATCGACGGCCGTGCCGCGGTCGGGTTGGCGAGGATCGGCCCGCCCGCGCTCGAACAGGCCGCGAGGACGATGGCCAGGAGGCCGATGACCACGGCACGACCACGGATCCTTCTCATCGGATGGCCGCCTCGACCTCGGCCTCGGACGCCGGCAGGCGTCCGGCCAGCAGGCGCTCCAGCCGGGCCGGCATCCACCAGTTCCAGTGGCCCAGCAGGCGCATCGTGGCCGGCACGAGCAGCGCCCGGACGACCGTCGCGTCGAGGGCGACCGCGATGGCCATGCCCACGCCGAGGGCCTTGATCAGCACGATGTCGGCGAACGCGAACGAGCCGGCCACCACGACGACGATGAGCGCTGCCGAGGTGACGATCCGGCCGCTCCGTTCCATCCCGCCGGCCACGGCCTCCACGTTGTCGCCGGTCCGGTCCCAGACCTCCTTCATCCGCGTGAGCAGGAAGACCTCGTAGTCCATCGACAGGCCGAACAGCACGCAGAACAGGATGACCGGCTGGGTGGTCTCCACGAACCCGAGTGGCCCGAACCCGAGTGGCGCCGACAGGTTGCCGTCCTGGAAGATCCAGACGAGAGCTCCAAAGCTGGCGATGATCGACAGCGTGTTCATGACCAGCGCCTTGGCCGGCAGCACGACCGACCGAAGCAGGACGAACAGCACGAGATAGGTGCTGACGATGATGAACAGCGCGGTCCGCGGGAAGTCCGCCCGGACGCGGTCGACGACATCGGCCACGTCCGCCGCACCGCCGCCGACCAGGACCGTCACGCCGGCGGGCGGCGCGAGCGTGGTCGTGGCCCCGCCGGTCCCGCGCAGGTCGCTCACGAGCGAGCGGCCCTCGTCGCGGTTCGGGCCATAGGGCGTGGTCAGGGTGAAGGCCGTCAGGTCGCCGCGGGTCGTCGCGGCGAGGGCCGTCTGGACGTACCGGTCGCGCGGTCCGTTGGGGTCGCTGTAGAGCAGCGTGTACTGGGCCAGGGTCATCCTCGGGTCGACGTCGACCAGGCTGTCGACACGCGAGACGCGTGGGTCCGCTGCGAGCCGGCGCGAATAGTCGTACAGGGCCGCCAGGTTGGCCGGGTCGGTGGCCGGGCCAACGGTCCGGATGGCGAGGACGATCGGCGCGAACTCGCCCTCGCCGAACTCCGCGGTCAGCCGGTCGAAGGCGGCTCGCGACGGTACCTCCGGCGGCAGGATCGAGGCATCCGGCGCGTTGAACCGGACGTGGAGGAACGGCGAGCCGAGGAGCAGGATCAACGCGAGCGTGGGGATCAGGACCGCGACCGGGTGGCGCATGACCCGCCGGGCGAGGCGTGACCAGGCGCCGTCCGTCGTTGCCGTGGCGGCGACTTTACGGACAGCGAAGCGGTCGATCCGGGGACCCAGGATGGTCAGCAACGCCGGCAGCAACGTCAGCGCCGACAGCACCGCCAGTCCGACCACGATCGCGCCAGCGATCCCGACCGAGCGCAGGATCATGAACTCGAAGAGGACGAGACCCAACAGGCCGAGCAGCACGGTCAGCCCGCTGAAGAAGACCGCCCGGCCGGCCGTCGCGACCGTGACTCGGACCGCATCGGCCACCCGGTCGGGAGCATCCGGTCGCAGGGCGAGCTCCTCCCTGAACCGGCTGGTCATCAGCAGCGAGTAATCGACCCCGAGACCGAGGCCCAGGAGCGTCGCCAGGTTGAGCACGAAGATGCTCATCGGGGTGAATGAGGCGACGACGAAGATCCCCGCCAGCGCGACGATCACCGCCGCCCCACCGACGATCAACGGGACGCCGGCGGCGATCAGCGAGCCGAACACGAAGACCAGGGCCAGTGCCGCCAGCGGCAGTGAGATGATCTCGCTCCGGCGGAGGTCCGCCTCGGACACGGTCTGCACGTCGCCATAGAAGGCGGGGCCGCCGGCGAGCTCCACGGTCAGGCCCGGCGCCGCGTGCAACCGCTCGCGCAGGATGGGCAGCGCGTCCGGCGAATCGTCGGGCGGCAGGTCCAGGAACACGATGTCGTAGGCCGTGTGGCCATCGGCCGAGACCTGGCTCGGCGCCAACACGTGCGACACGACGCGGGCGACATGGGGCGCGGTCGCGACATCGCTGACCGCGGCCGACGCCGCTGTCTCGAAGGCGGGCGTCCCGGCCCGGAGCGTCGGGCTCGAGAACACGATGACGAGCGCCGATGGCGGGACGCCGAGCTCGCTGCCGAGCAGGGCCTTGGCCCGTGCCGATTCCAGATCGTCGAGGATGAACCCGCCGGCGCTCAGCTGGCCCGGCACCTGTGGCGCGAAGGGGATCGCGACGAGCAGCAGGGCAGCCCAGGCGGTGACGACCCACCAGGCGCGGCGCACGACGAATCGCCCGAGACGGTCGAAAGGGGTCACGTTGGCCATCGTACCCGTGGCGCCCGGAGATGGCCCTGCGCACCGTTCCCGGCGGCCGGGCCACGTGCTAGCATCGCGCCGTGCAGCTCTTCCTCGTCGCCTTCCAGCAGCCGATCCCGTTCGGCGTGTCAGCGATCATCGTGATCACGATGATCGGGATCATCCTCAAGTCGGCGATGACGGTCGAAGGCGGCTCCCGTTGGGTCAAGCGGATCACCGGCCCGAACGGCAAGTTCCTGTTCGCTTTCCTGTTCATCGCCTGGGCCGTCGTGTTCGGGATCGGGCTGCAGCTCGTGCCGCACAGTGGCGCGAACTCGCCCTACGGCGGGATCGGCCTGATCGCGCTGTTCAGCGGCTTCTTCATCATGATGGGCTTCCTCTGGGCGGTGATCGGGGAGTAGTTCCGCGCGATCCGGGTCGCAGCCCGCGATCCTGCCGTGCGTCGGGCGAATGTACGGCGATTCGCCGACTGGCGCTGTGGTTGGAGATGGTGCCGCGGACCCGCGCAGCCGGCCCTGACCATCGGCCGGTGGACCGTCACAGGACCATCGCGCTATCATCTGCCGACTTGCAGACTGCATAGACTTTATGCGTCCGAGCCGGTCCAACGGTCCGGGACGACGCTCAGCGACCGGAGGACAGCCGCGTGGACGCCCAGGAGATCAAGACGGCGGTCGCCCACCAGGAGGCGGCCCGCGCCGTGACAGAGGCACCCTTCGTCAACCGATTCGACCCGGCCCTCGCGCTGGGTCCCGATGGCACCCCGGCCGTCAGTCGTCGCGCCCCGATCTGGGAGGACGTCCCGGATGCGCAGTGGAACGACTGGCGCTGGCAGCTCAGCCACCGAGTCAACGACCTCGAGGAGATCGAGCAGATCCTCGAGCTGACCGACGAGGAGCGTGAGGGCCTGTCGGTCCCGGACAAGTTCAGAGTCGACATCACGCCCTATTTCATCAGCCTGATCGATCCCAAGGACCCGGACGATCCGATCCGCCAGCAGGTCATCCCGACCGCCCGTGAGCACGGGGCCTTCACCGGGATGATGGAGGACTCGCTCGCCGAGGACCGCCACTCGCCGGTCCCGGGCCTCGTCCACCGCTATCCGGATCGCGTGCTCATGCTGGTCACGACCCAGTGCGCGAGCTACTGCCGCTACTGCACGCGCAGCCGGATCGTCGGCGACCCGACCCAGAACTTCAACCGCAAGGACCACGAGGCCCAGCTCGAGTACCTGCGCCGCACCCCGCAAGTCCGCGACGTCCTCATCTCGGGTGGCGATGGCCTGACCCTCGCCCCGAAGCTGTTCGAATCGATCCTGCGCGGCCTGCGCGAGATCCCGCACATCGAGATCATCCGGATCGGCAGCCGTGTCCCGGTCTTCCTGCCGCAACGGATCGACGACGAGCTGTGCGAGATGCTCGAGAAGTACCACCCGCTCTGGATCAATCTGCATTTCAACCACCCGAACGAGATCACCCCGGAGGTCTCGCGCGCGGTCGACAAGCTGACCAAGGCCGGCCTGCCGGTCGGCAACCAGAGCGTGCTCCTGGCCGGCGTCAACGACTGTGTCCACATCCAGCGCGCACTGGTCCACAAGCTCGTCGCCAACCGGATCCGGCCGTACTACCTGTACCAGTGCGACCTGGTCGAAGGCTCCGGCCACTTCCGGACGCCGGTGGGCAAGGGTCTCGAGATCATGGAGGGCCTGCGCGGCCACACCTCGGGCTATGCCGTGCCGACCTACGTCATCGATGCGCCCGGTGGCGGCGGCAAGATCCCGGTCATGCCCAACTACCTGATCAGCTACTCGGACCACAAGGTCGTGCTGCGCAACTACGAGGGCTACATCACGACCTACGAGGAGCCCGACACCTATCGGAAGCACGATCAGACGACGTGCCAGTACTGCCAGCACGAGCGTCCCGAGGCCGGCCAGTCGGGCATCCTCGGCCTGCTCGAGGGCGAACGGATGTGGATCGAGCCGAAGGGCTTCGCCGAGGTCCACACCCGCGGCAACACGGAGGCGCACCGGCTCCAGGACCCCTCGAAGTGGGTCCCGTTCGGGGTCGGGGCGATCGAGGGCACCGCGTCCACGCCCCTTCCGGTCCTCGAGGCCGGCGATCCTGCCGACGAAGGCGCCCGGACCGTCTTTGGCCCGGGCGAGGAGCCGCGTCCGCGCGAGGGCGAGCCGACCGCGGCCGCCCACGGCGAGCTGCTCTAGGGCTGCCTTTAGGACCAGCCCTGCGTGACCGCCCGCGACAGACACAGGCGGCACGGAGCGTCCGGCTCGTCATCGGAGAAGCTGAGGTCGTCAACGGCCCACAGCGGACCGGTGGCGTAGCCGCACAAGGTCTCGAGCGACGGGCCGGGCCAGTGGAGCCGCCACATCGCGTCGCCGGTGAACAGGTGCCAGCGCGTGGTCGCCCAGCCGCTGCGCGGGAAGTAGCGCCGTATCCAGGCGCCGGCCGGCGGCCAGACCCGGGCGGTAGACGGTTTCATCGGTGGATCGCTCCAGGGGCGCGTCCCGGGCAGGCCGTCGGCGGCCCGCATCGCCGCGACGCATGCTCGACCATCGTGACCGCACCGGATTGCGATTCGGGCGGCGTCGCGGTCAAGGTTCCGCTACGAAGCGCCGTGCCCGGGACCGCTAGCCGACCGGACGCGGGCATCGACCCTAGACTGCGCGGGTGCCAAAGAAGAAGGGATCGTCGGTCGGTCAGAGCATCGGCGGGATCATCGTCGGGTTCGATCAGCAGATCTTCCGCACCACGCCTCCGGTCAACGAGCTCGTCGCCAAGGGGGCGCCACTCCGGGCCAGCGCGGCCGCCGGCGGTGGCACGCTGACCGTGGGCTTCTCCGGCGCCGAGCTGGATCCGGATCGGCTCGTGTTGACGGCGCCCGGTGTCGGGGCCACCGTCGACCTGGCCGACGGCGGGCGCCTGGCGTCCCTCGTCGTCGGCGGCCGCGAGCTGCTCAAGACCTCCGGCGATGGACCGATCACGTGGGGCTCGTTCCCGATGGCACCGTTCGCCGGCCGCGTCCGGGACGCGACGGTGGTCTTCGCCGGCACGACCTACCCGCTGCGACCGACCCAGCCGCCGCACGCCATCCACGGCACGGTCCTGGGACGCCGCTGGCAGGTGGTGGGCGACCGGACGATCGCCACGGACCTCGGACCGGACTGGCCGTTCGCCGGCCGCGCGATCCAGCGCTTCGAGCTGGCGGCCGACCATCTGACCTGCGTGTTGGAGCTGCACGCCGACGAGCCGATGCCGGGCTCGATCGGCTGGCACCCGTACTTCATCCGGCGGGTGGACGACGCGGCCGGCGCTCTCGAGCTGGAGTTCGATGCCGGGGCGATGTACCTCCGCGATGCGGCCGGGATCGCCACCGACCGCCAGGTCCCGCCACCGTCGGGCCCCTGGGACGACTGTTTCACGGACCTGCGACGCCCGCCGGTGCTCCGCTGGCCCGGCTTCCTCGAGCTGACGATCGAATCCGATTGCCCGGATTGGGTGGTCTACACCTCGCCTCAGGATGCCCTCTGCGTCGAACCGCAGACGGCGCCGCCCGATGCGGTCAACACGGATCCGACGGTCGTGCTGCCAGGCCGGCCGCTCGTGGCGGAGATGACCTGGCGCTGGCGGTCACTCGCGGGCTGACGGCTGGCGCGCCCATCCCAGCCGGCCACCCGTGACCGGGCCCGCGTCAGTTGCCGGTGGTCGCCACCGCGGAGACGACGGTCAGCGCCTTGGCGAGCTGGAGGTCGGTCAGCTTCGCGACCTGCGTCGGGGTCATCTTGGCGACCTGGTCGGGGTCGATCGGCGCGATGTCGCTGGCCCGCTCCACGACGACATCCGGGGTGATCCCGTTGTGCCAGATCTGACGGCCGTTGGGCGTCAGCCACTCGACCGTCCCGACCCGCAGCGCGGACCCGTCGGACAGTGGGAACTCGCCGAGGACGGTCCCGGTCCCGAACGTCTTGACGCCGACGATCTGGGCCCGGCCGTTGTCCTGGAGTGCGCCCGACACGATCTCCGATGAGCTTGCGGTCCCGCCATCGACCAGGACGACCAGCGGGATGTCCGTGGCCAGACCGCCGGCGGCGACCGGGTGCGACGTGGTGTGGCCGTCGGCGGCCCGTTCGATGAAGACCGTGCCGTTGGCGAGGAACTGGCTGGCGACCGCGTCGGCCTCGTTGACGTAGCCGCCCGGGTTGCCGCGCAGGTCGAACACGATCCGGTCCGCGCCGGCGGCCTTGGCATCGGTGATCACGCCCTTGAGGTCGTCGGCCGCGCCCTGCGAGAACTGGTCGAGCCGGACGAGTGCCGTGTGGGTGCCGGGCACGATCGCCCACGACACGGGATCGACCGCGACGTTGGCGCGGACCATGGAGACCACCCGCTCCTTGCCCGTCGCGCCGGTCTTGACGGTCACCTTGACCGTCGTCCCGGCCTCGCCGCGAACCCAGCCGACGATGTCGTCGACGGTGTGTCCCGCGGTGGCCTTGTCGTCGACGGCGACGATCTCGTCGCCGCCCTTGATCCCGGCACCCTCGGCCGGACTGCCCTTGAACACGCCCACGACGAGCGGCAGGCCGTCCGCCGCGGTGTCGATCCGCACACCGATCCCGACGTACTTGCCGGACAGGTCGGTCGATCGGGCGGCGCGTTCCTCGGGGGTCATGAACGAGGTGTGGCCGGTGTCGCCGACCGCCTGCGTCATGCCCTTGATGGCGCCGTAGATGAGGTCGCGATCGTTGAGCTGATCCGCGCCGACGTACTTGGTATGCAACGTGTCCCAGGCTTCACGGATAAGTCCGAAGTCCGTCGCGCCGTTGCTGGGAGCCGGAGTCGGCGACCCGAAGCTGCCCAAGGCGGGCAGCGCAAGGTTTCCGACCCCGATCCCGACGCCGAACGTGACCACCAGCGCGAGGCCGATGACCGCGCGTCGGACCATCGAACCGCGTCCACGACCGGCCGCCGGTGATGTCGAGGCCAGGGAGGGGCCGGGCACGACAGGCGTCGCAACCGGTGGCTCGGCGTCGGTGGTCGGTTCGGTCAGGATCGGATCGGAGTCCATCGTCGTCATGCTGCTCGTGTGGCGGGACGTTCAGACGGGCCGCACTGCGCAGGCCGCCGCCGAACGCTTTGCCCGGTCGGCCAAGCATGACGCAATCGCGTGGGGATGCGATATCGGGAAGGTGAAGGTTCGTTCGCCTCGGTCCGCCCGGGTTTCGTGGCGGGCGCCCGCCCAGATCCTCGACTCCCAGCCGACAAACCGTGTCGAAGCGGCCGTGCCGAGCCAACGAGGTCCTCGGCCTCGATCCGTCGACTGCCATGCGGATCCACCAAGCGTCAGAGCAGAGGGCCCGAGCCGATGGTCGGCCGCGCCCAGCGAGCCATCGGTGAGGAATCCTTGCCAACTACGAATGCCAGTCGTGCTATGCGAGGACGAGCGGGCCTGATCGCGCTTCGGGACCTGGGAGGACCACGCTCCACGCTCGAAACTTCCCCGGAGATCGCGATGGCGCGGCCGTTGGGCCATCGGATCTCGCATACCACGAACCTCATTCGTAGGTGGCAAGAACCGATGGGGCGGCGTGCCGTGGCGGCTGAGCGAGCAGCTCGCTGGCGACCCGCCGGGCTCTGCCGCCCGGCCCTGGCGCCGGGCTCTGGCGCCGAGCTCTGCCGCCCGGCCCAGACGACCCGCCGGGCTCTGCCGCCCGGCCCAGACCTTGGGCTGGACCCCCGCCACGCGCCTGCGGTAGACTCGGCAATCCCTAGTGGACCAGTCGGAGATGACCGACCACGTGACCGACGCCGCCCCAGCCACCATCGCTCCCACCGCGCAGATCGGTCTCGGGCCGATGCGCCAGGCCCCGCGCGGCTTGCCGGATCCGCATGTCGCGCCACCGACCATCGCCGAGGCCGGGGATCCCTTCACGACCGTCCGGGTGATCGATCTGCTGGCCCGTCTCGAGCGCGGTGTCCCGGCGCGCCTCGCCGACATCGTCGACCGGCTCAACGCCACCTACCTCGACTGGCTGTTCACGGTCCCGGTCGTGGCCGACGTGGCCCTCCAGCTCCAGTCCAACTGGATGACCGACTATCGGAACAGCTCCGGGATCGTCATCGACGACAGCCCGGTCGGCGCCGTCCTGACCATCGAGGATTCGAGCCGGGTCGATCCCTGGATCGTCCGCCAGGCCCAGCGCGCCGCCGACGACTGTACCGAGCGGTTGGCCGAGTTCAGCCGTCGCGACCGACCGACGTCGGGCGGCTGACCGGGCGCCGCGACCACACCACTCGAGCATCAACACATCGAACCACCGCAACGGAGAGGATCCATTGAGCGACAACGGCTACGCCACGAAGAACGCGCTGGTCGACAGCGACTGGGCGCTCGAGCACCTGACGGACCCGAACGTGCGTTTCGTCGAGGTCGACGTCGACACCACGGCCTACGAGCAGAGCCATCTGCCGGGTGCGGTCGGCTGGAACTGGACCAGCCAGCTGGCCGACGGGATCCGGCGCGACATCGCGGGCCGGGAGGACTTCAGCAAGCTCCTGTCCGAGTCGGGCATCGGCCCGGACACGACGATCGTCCTGTACGGCGACAACAACAACTGGTTCGCCGCCTGGGCGTACTGGCAGCTCAAGCTGTACGGCCACCAGGACGTCCGCATCCTCAACGGCGGGCGCAAGTACTGGCTCGATCATGGCCTCGTGCTCAGCGTCGACGAGCCGACCTATGCCGCCACCGGCTACCAGCTCTCCGAGCCCGATTTTAGCCTGCGCGCCTTCCGCGATGACATCCTGCCTCGTCTCGGCGACCCGGAGCTGGCGCTCGTCGACGTGCGCTCGCCGGCCGAGTACAACGGTGAGATCATCGCGCCCCCCGGGATGAGCGAGACCGCCCAGCGCGCCGGTCACATCCCCGGTGCCGCCTCGATCCCATGGGCCCAGACGGTCCGCGAGGATGGCACGTTCAAAAGCGCCGAGGAGCTCGCCACGCTCTACGAGGCGAAGGGCATCACGCCCGACAAGGACGTCATCGCCTACTGCCGGATCGGCGAGCGGTCGAGTCATTCGTGGTTCGTCCTGCACGAGTTGCTGGGCTACACCCGCGTGCGCAACTACGACGGCTCATGGACCGAGTACGGCAGCATGATCGGCGTGCCGATCGAGAAGCCGGCCCCGGTCCCGGCGGGCTGACCAGCGCCGAACGGTGAGCCGGGCGACCCCGGCAGTCCGGGTCGGCAGGCCCGACGACGCCCGTCAGGCGCGTCGCTGGCCGGCCGGTCCGCTGTCGCCCGGCCGGCCGGGACCGCCTGGCCCGCGGCCGTACCGCGTCATGACCTCGAGCAGGCGGTCGTGCGGCAGGGCGTGGGCCGTCACCCCGTCGCGGCCGGTCATCGTCCCGGCGGCGACGAGGGCGTTGACGATGGCCTCCTCGGTCGCCTCGATGACCGCGTCGAACAGTGCGTCGATGACCGCGCCTCCGACAGATCGGACGTCGAGTTCCAGGGTGCTCGGCTGGTCCTCGTTCTCGATCGGCAGGTCGTTGCCGGTCGCGAACGCGATGAACAGGTCGCCGCTCGTATGGCCGCCGGTCCCGCCCGCCCGTGCGATCCCCAGGCCCGCGCGCTGCGCGAGCCGCTCGCACTGGTGTGGCAGCAGCGGCGCATCGGTCGCGACGACGACGATGATCGAGCCCGAGCCGGCGGGTGGCGTGCCCGCCACCGGGGCGTCGTCGCGCCCGTACGGACTCGGCACCACGTCGAACCCGACCTCCTCGCCGACCGGCACGCCGTCCACCCGGAGCCAGGCGCGCTTCCCGTAGTTGGTCTGGACGAGGACGCCGACCGTGTGCCCGCCACGATCGTCGGGGACGACCCGCGATGCGGTCCCGATCCCGCCCTTGAACTCGTGGCAGATCATCCCGGTGCCACCACCGACGTTGCCCTCGCTGACGGGCCCGCCCGTGGCGCCGTCAAGGGCCGCCCGCAGATGCTCGGGGCGGACGTGGAAGCCGTTGATGTCGTTGAGCACGCCGTCGTACGTCTCACCCACCACGGGCAGCGACCACGAGGAGGACCGGGCGGCGGGTCGCTCGACCGATGCCGCCACCAACGCATCGCGCACCACGCCGACGCTGTGGGTGTTGGTGATCGCGACCGGCGTGGTCAGCAGCCCCGACTCGCGGACCCATTCGAGCCCGGTCATCTCACCATTGCCGTTGAGCCGGTGGCAGCCCGCATAGACCGGCTCCTGCCAGCGCTCCGGTCCACGTGGCACGACCACCGTAACACCTGTCCGGACCGGTCCCCGGCCGACCACCAGCGGACCCTCGCCCTCGATGAGCGTGATGTGGCCGACGCGCACGCCCGGCACGTCCGTGATGGCGTTGAGGGGGCCCGTCCGCCCCCGGCCGATGGCGATACCCAGGTCACGCGTCCGCATCTGCCGATGCTAACGGCCTGTCCGTCGCATCGCGTCCGGTCGCGCACGACGAGCCGACCGGACGACGGCCGTATCATCGAGCGGTGATCCCCTCGTCGCGCTCCAGTGCCCCGCTCCGCCTCCGGCGCCTGCCGGACCGCATCGCGGATGGACGGGCGATCGACGCCGCGGAGGTCTTCCGCGATCTGCCCGGCCTCGTCCTGCTCGAGAGCGCCCGGCCGGGCCGGAACGCGCGGTGGACCTATCTCACGGCGGATCCAGTGGCCGTCCTCGAGTCACCGGCGGCGGGCCCGGACCCGTTCGCCGTCGCCCGGCGGCTGGTCGCTCGGCTGGACCGGACGGTCGTCGTCCCGGCCGACGCCCCGCCGTTCCTCGGTGGGCTGGTGGGGTTCTTGGGCTACGACCTCGGCGCGGTCTTCGAGCGGCTGCCGGCCATCGCGCCGGCCGATCAGGATCTGCCGCCGCTCCGGCTCGCGCTCCACGACTGGGTCGTCGCGTGGGACCGCCGGACCGGCCATGCCTGGTTGGCCGGTCGCGCCCTCGATGGTGACGGCCGTCGTCTTGCACGCCGGCTTGACGATGTCCATGCCCGCCTGACGACGCCCGTCCGACGGTTGGCCGCAGCCGAGGCCGACGACGCGGCGACCCTCGGGCCGTTCGTCTTCCGGTCCGGGCTCGACCGGGATGCCTACCAGGCCGGCGTGTCCCGGGTCCGCGAGCTGATCGCCGAGGGCGACCTCTACCAGGCCAACCTGACCCGCCGGCTCGAGACCCCGTTCGATGGCGACCCGTGGCTCCTCTACCGTCGGTTGCGGACGGGCGACCCATCGCTCTTCTCGGCCTACCTCGATCTCGGCCCGGGGCAGCTGACCGGCCGGCCGCGGGCGCTCCTGTCGGCCTCGCCGGAGCCGTTCCTGTCGGTCGATGCCGAGGGTGTCGTGACGACCGACCCGATCAAGGGCACCCGCCCGCGCGGCCGCGATGCCGCGGCGGATCGCGCGCTCGCGCGCGAGCTCCAGTCGAGCGCCAAGGATCGCGCCGAGAACGTGATGATCGTCGACGTCCTGCGCAACGACCTCGGCCGGGTGTGCCGGCCGGGAAGCGTCCGGGTCCCGCGTCTGTGCCGGCTCGAACGGACGGCCGCCGTCCAGCACCTCGTGTCGACCGTGACCGGCGTCCTCGCCCCGGGCAACGACGCGTTCGACCTTCTCGCGGCGGCCTTCCCTGGCGGGTCCATCACCGGCGCGCCCAAGATCCGGGCGATGGAGATCCTCGAGGGCCTCGAACCGGTCCGGCGGGGACCGTACACCGGCGCCATCGGCTGGATCGGTCCGGACGGCGCGATGCAGACCAGCATCGTCATCCGGACGTTCGTGGCCGACGGCCGCCGGCTGACGCTCCACGTCGGGGGCGGCATCACGTGGAAGAGCGACCCGGCCGCCGAATGGGACGAGACGGTCACCAAGGCGCGCGGCCCGCTCGGGGCGATCGGCGGGGTCGAGGTCGCATGAGCGCGGGTGCGGCGTCTCGCGCAGGGGAGGGCGGCCACGTCTGGATCGACGGCGGACTCCTGCCGGCCGACGGGGCTCATCTGTCGGTCTTCGATCGCGGCTTCCAGCTCGGCGATGGCGTGTTCGAGACGTTGCGTGTCCGCGCCGCCCACCCGACCGAGCTCGCCGAGCACATCGCCCGACTTCGCCGCTCGGCAGCAGGCCTGGACATCCCGCTGCCGGCCGATCTCGAGGATCGCCTCAGCACCGGCATCGCCGCACTGCTGGCCGCCGATCGCCTCGACGGACCGACCGGCGACGCCTCGGTCCGAATCACGGTCTCGCGCGGGCCGTTCCGGGGACGCGGCCTGCTGCCACCGGACGAGACCGTCGAGGCGACCATCGCCATCCAGGCCTGGCCGGTCCTGCCGCCGCCGGGCAACCACCTCGAGCAGGGCCTGCACCTCATCGCCTCGGCGGTCCGGCGCGACCCGTTCAACCCGATCGTGACGCTCAAGACCACGTCGCGCGCCGACTATGTCTACGCCCGGCTGGAGGCGCGCCGGGCCCGGGCCGATGACGCCCTGTTTCTGACCATCGACGACCATCTGTCCGAGGGCACGACCGCCAACATCTTCCTGGTCCGGCGGGTCGCCACGGACGGGACTGCCGAGCTCGCCACGCCATCGCTCGAGTGCGCGATCCTGCCCGGAACGACCCGTTCATGGCTGTTGGGCTGGGGCGCGCGCGTCGGGCTGCGACCGTTCGAGGGCCGGCTGAGTCGCGCCGACCTGGCGGCCGCCGACGAGGCGTTCCTGTCGTCGAGCGTGGCGGGCGTCCTGCCCGTCACCCGCTTCGAGGGCGAACCGATCGGCGATGGCCGCCCGGGCCAGTGGACTCGCCGCGCGCGCGACGACCGCGAGGCGATGATCCGGTCCGGGGTGGGTGCCTCATGACCCGGGACGACCTGATCGTCGCGACCCGCCAGCTCGTCGAGGAGGGCGACCGGCTGCGCGCCGACCCGTCGCTCGCGTCGCTCCAGGTCTGGTTGCAACGGTCCGATGACCTGCTCGCGACGGCGTGGGGAAGCATGGATCGCTACCACCTTGCCTGGTTGATGGTTGGCAAGCCCAAGGGCATCGTGCGCGGCCGGCCGATGGATCGCGACGAGGAGGCCGCCTACGTCCGCGACGTCGCCGAACAGAAGACGGCCGCGCTCCGGATGAGCCTCGACGCGATCGAACGGCAGGGGATGCCGTTCGTCGGCGAGACCGGCGGGCCGGGGCTCAAACCCGGCATCGACGGCGAGCGGCCGGCGGCCGACCGTGGCCCGGACCGGCCGCCCGATCGGGCCGGGCTGCCCTCCGACCCAGCCCTCGCCGAGCGTCTCGCCGAGGCCCGTCGCCAGGCCGATGTCCACCTCGATCACGACGCGCCGCGCGCCCCACGCCCGGAGAAGATGCAACGGTGACGGCTGCCGCCCGGGTGCCGGCGGTCGGTGGCACGCGAACGGTCCCGGCGCCGGACCCGGTCGCCCGCGACTACCTGCTGCTCGCGCTCCGGCTCGATCAGCACATCCCGGGGCTGGTCGATGGGTACTTCGGCCCGGCCGAGCTCAAGGGCGAGGTCGACACGGGGCAGCTCCGCTCGCCCGCGCGACTGCGCGACGACGCTCGGGCGCTGCGCGCGCGGCTCCCGATCGAGGTGACGGCTCCTGACCGGCGGGACTGGCTCGAAGTCCAGCTGATCGCCCTCGAGACCCAGGCGGCGGCGCTGGCCGGCGAGCCGCTTCCGTACCTCGAGCATGTCGCCCGGTGCTTCGCCTACACCCCGTCGCGCGTCCCGGACACGCGCTTCGAGGCCGCCGCCGCGGCGCTTGACGATGTGCTCCCCGGCGCTGGGCCGCTGCCCGACCGGCTGGCGGCATGGGACGGCCGCTTCGTGGTGGATGTGGCACGTCTGCCGGGCGTCCTCGACTGGCTGGTCGGGCGGTTTCGGCGCACGGCGGCCGTCACCTTCGGCCTGCCTGACGGCGAGAACCTCCGCGTCTCGCTGGTCCGCGCCCAACCGTGGGGCGCCTACAACTGGTATGACGGCGGGCGCCGGTCGCGGGTCGACGTGAACACCGACCTGCCGGTCCGCGCGCCGGGCCTGATCGGGCTCGTCGCGCACGAGACGTATCCCGGCCATCACCTCGAGCATGCCTGGAAGGAGGCGGCCCTGGTCGACGAGGCCGGGCGTCTCGAGTCATCGATCCTGCTCATCAACACGCCCGAATGTCTCATCAGCGAGGGGCTGGCCGACCTCGGCGTGCGGTTCGCCGCGCCGCCGGCCGATCGTGCCGATCTGCTGATCGAGATCTTCGAGCGCGCCGGGTTGCCGACCGCGTCGGATCCGGTCGCGGCGCGCGAGGCGGCCGCGCTGGCGGTCGCCCTGGCCGAGCCCCGCGAGGCCCTGCGTACGATCGGCGGCAATGCCGCCATCCTCCGGCACGCCGACGGGCGTTCCCATGACGAGGTCCTGGCCTACCTGGTCGAGGTCGGCCGGTACGCGCCCGACGCGGCCGCCAAGCGGCTCGAGTTCATCGAGCACCCGCTCTGGCGAACGTACGTCTTCGTCTACGCCGAGGGCGAGGCGCTGCTGCGACGGTGGCTGGAGACCGTCCCGGAGGAGCAGCGCACGGCGAGGTTCGGACGGCTGCTCCGCGAACAGCTGACGCCGGCCGCGGTCACAGTGCGCGGGTGAAGACGGCCCGGTCGTCACCGTCCGCGTCGTAATCCGGGTAGGCCGGGGTCCCGTACAGGTTCTGGGTCCCGGGTCCGGTCGCGGGCGTAAACCCCATCGCGCGGTGGAAGCTGACCGACCCGCGGTTGCCGGGCCAGGTGATGGCCGTCACACGGCGCACCCCACGCGCTCCGACATCCTCGAAGAACCGTTCGTACAGCCGCCGTCCGAGACCCGCGCGACGGTGGTTGGGACTCGTCCCGATCATGTGGACATAGGCCTCCGCGGGCCGGTCCGGGCTGATGAACCCGACGATGAACCCCGCCAGCCGTCCCGTGTCGTCCTGCGCGATCCACGACGTGCCGGTGAAGTGCTGGAGCCACAGCCGCGGCAGGAGCGGATGCAGCTTGCGACCGCCCCACCAGTCGTCCACCTCGCCGATGAGGCGCGCATGATCGGCCTCGACCGGGCGACGCAGACGGATGCCGCCGATCGGCCGCTCTGTCATCGAGCCACGAGTCCGGCCGCCACGACGCCCGCGCCGAACTGGAGCGGGACGAGCAGACCGAACACTTCGCCGAGGTAGGCGCCGAGCGACAGAACGCCCCCTTCAGACCGGGCGTACTGCCATATGCCCAGCTGGCCGAGGGCGATCGCGACGCCGGCGAGCGCGATGGCCAGGACGATGCGCCGCCGCGACGTGAGGTGCTCGCCGGCACCGATCTGGAGCGCCAAGGCGATCCCGAGCCCGGTGGCGCCGGCCACCACGACGAGGCCTGTCGTCACGGACAGGACGCCGCCGACGACGACCGTGGCGATGGCCCCCACGGTCGCCGCCGCGATGGCGATGGCCAGGCCGCGGACCAGGGACGCGCCGGGGTCCTGGCGGTCGGCCCCGGCCGCGGCCGCAGCGGCGCGGGCCTCCGCCTCGCGGTAGCGGTCGGATGGCGGGTGCGCGAGGCGGCGCTCGCCTGGCGTCGCTGGCGCGGGCTCGCCCGCCGGCGCAGGTTCCAGCGGCGGCAGTGGCTCGGTCGGCGGCTGCAGGTCGGTACCGGCCTTGGGGGCGTCGATGGGTTCGGCATCGATCGGCTCGGTCACGCCGTCATGGTAGCCGGGCGCACCCGCTGGCCTCTCGGTCTCGCGTCGAGCGCCAACCAGACTTGCCATCCGTTCGTGGACGCACGTTAGCGTCGAGCGGGGCGCGATTCGCCTTCGGCGTTCCTCCGGCGGCCGCACCTCGGGAACGTGGCGGCCGCTCGATGGCCACGCTAGACTCCAGCCATCGTGAGTCACCCGAGCCTCGGCCTGCCACCCCCCGACCGGACCGCCGGGTTCCCGGACGCTGCCGCCCGCATCCGGACCAACGTGGAACGCCTCGGCGCGCGCGCCCTGCGTCTGGCCATGGACCATGACCCGACGATCGAGACCCGCAACGACGAAGCCGGCCTACGGCAGCTGCTGCGCGACGCCGAGCTGCTCGCGGATCGCGTCGCCCTGAGCCTCGAGACGGCCGATCCGACCCATGCTCGCGAGTACGCCGAGTGGACCTCGCCAACGTACCGGCGACGCTCCACCCCGATGGACGACCTCATCGCCCTGTGCGAGGGTCTGCGTATCGCGCTCCCGAGCGTCCTCGTCCCGGGCGAGCTGCCGCTCGCCGGCGAGGCGCTCGACGCCGCGATCTCGCGCTATCGATGGCACCGCCGTCTCGCCGGCGACGCCCGCAAGAAGAACGCCCTCCTCCAGCTGCTCTACAAGGGCGGCTGATCGATGACCATCAAGTGGGTCCAGCGCGATCCGCTGGTGATGAACGGCGAGCCATTCTGCTACGGCTCCCGGCTCACGGTCCGACAGTTGCTCGAACTGCGCGCCAACGGCTATGACCTGACCCGCATCATGACCGACCATCCGGAGCTGCGCGTCCTGGGCATCGCCGCGGCGTACGTGTACGCGGCGGAGGACGGCGACCGGTACGCGGACTTCCGCGAGAAGGACGGCTCGTTCCGCGGTCCCGGCTACAGCGCGGCGGAGGCAGCCGGGCTCCCGGAGCAGTATCGCGTGCCCGGCGTCGTCATCAAGGCCGGAGCGCCAGCCCGCGCCTGATGGCCCGGGATGGTCAAATCCGACCTTGATGCTAGGATTAAGCGGTCATGACCGATCAGACCGCGACCCCCGCCGAGTCCCCGACCGCCGAGACCGTCGTCTTCGACCCTGAGCGTCGAGCGACGGAGCTCGCCATCCTCGATGCGCTGCGCGGCGTCGTCGACCCCGAGATCGGGATGAACGTCGTCGAGCTCGCACTCATCAAGCAGATCATCCTCGGCCCCGATTCGACCGAGGTCAAGATGATCCTGACCACCCCGTTCTGCCCCTACGCCGGGTCGATGATCGCCCAGGTCAAGGAGCAGACCGAGACCGTCGTCGACCACGACGTGACCGTGACCTTGCTGGCCGAGCGGTGGGATCCGCGCGACGCCGGCCTGATGTGGTGAGTTCGAGCCAGGAGGGCGCCAAGCGATGACTCAGAGCCAGATTCCCAACCGCTATTCCGCCAATCCCGCCGCGCCGGCCACGGACATCGCGCACACCCCGGGTGCTGCGCCGTCGACGCTCGGCGTCGTGCCGGACGCCCGCTTGCAGAACGCGTTCCTGACCCAGGCATTCGTCTGGATGTTCGCCGGCCTGCTCGTCACCGCCGGGGTGGCTGCCTTCGTGCAGAGCAACGAGCGACTGCTGCAGATCGCCGCGGGCAGCTTCTTCTTCCTGTTCATGGCCCAGCTGGCGATCGTCTTCGCCATCAGCGGCCTGATCAAGCGGATCAGCGCAACAGCCGCACTCGGCCTGTTCTTCGTGTACGCCGCCTCGCTCGGCGTGACCATCGGGTTGATCGTGGCGAGCTATACGACCGGGTCGGTGGCGACGGCGTTCCTCAGCGCATCGGCGATGTTCGGGGCGGCGGCGGTCTACGGCCACGTCACCAAGCGATCGCTCGCGAAACTGAGCGGGATCCTGTTCATGGGGCTCATCGGCCTCATCGTCGCGATGGTCATCAACCTGTTCCTCAGGAGCAGCGAGGTCACCTGGATCATCTCGATCGTCGGCGTGGTGCTGTTCACCGCGCTGACCGCCTACGACGTCCAACGGATCCAGTCCGGCGATCTCGCGGCGCGCGTTGGCTCGATGGAGAAAGCGGCCGTGATCGGCGCCCTCCAGCTCTATCTCGACTTCATCAACCTGTTCCTGTTCATGCTCCGCCTGCTCGGCAGCCGCTGACGGAGCGAGCGCGCGCGTGCGGCGCCCGTGGCCGCGCGGCGGGTCGAGGCGGTTTCGGGTCGGGCTTCGCGCGAACCTCCGCCCTGGTGGCGGCCGCCGACCGGCTTGGTGACAGCGATCGCGTCGCCTCGGCCGCCGGTAGCGGCTTTGCGAACACGTAGCCCTGGCCGACGTCGCAGCCCATCGCGCGGAGCGTCTCGAACTGGGCCTCGGTCTCGATGCCCTCGGCCACCACGCTGATCCGCAGGCCGTGCGCCAGCGCCAGTACCGCCTCCACGATGGAGCGATCCGCTTCGCCCTCGGGGCCGGCCCAAGGTACGGGGCGGGCGACCCCACCGCGATAGCCTGTCGGTACGACCTGACGAACGGGTCTTTGGACGGGTCAGAGCTCGAGGAGATCCGCGACTGACTCGATGATCACATCGGCCAGTGGCGCGAGGTCGTCGCGCCCACCGACGCCGGTGAGGACCCCGACGACCAGCCCGGCGCGCGCCGAGCGAGCCATCTCGAGATCGGCCGGCGAGTCGCCGATGACGGCGGTCCGAGCGGGCTCGGTTCCAAGCTTGGTGCACAGGTGGACGACCATGTCCGGTGCCGGCTTGACCGCGACGCCGTCGTCGGCGCAGACGAGGGCATCGATCCCGTCCCTCAGGCCCAGCGCGTCCATGGTCCGTTCCGTCGGGTCGCGATCGTCGCTGGTGGCGACGGCCACCCGCCGGCCTTCCGCGCGAAGGCGTGCGAACAACCCGGCCAGGTCGGCCAGCGGTCGCGCCAGCCCGACCGGGTCTGGAGCGTGCCAGGCGGCCCGGAGCGCTTGCTCGGCGCCGGCCGGGGACAGGCCTGCCTCGACCAGGACGTCGCAGGTCCGTTCACGCAACCGGGCCATCGGCGTGGCGGCGAGGCCACCGCCCACCACGATCGTACCGGTCGCCGGGTCGTAGCCGAGCATCGCGTAGAGCGGCTCCTCGACCGATCGGCCCGAGGCGCGACGCAGCCCGCCAGCCAGGGCGATCGCCCAGCCGCTCCACATCGTCCCGAATTCGATGATCGTGCCGTCCTTGTCGAAGACGACCAGATCGATGCCGTCGAGCCGGACGGTCACACCTGCGCGCCGACGTCCTCGGATGCGACGCCGCTGTCCCGCGATGCACCGAGCACGAAGCACGCCTCATGCGGGAACGAGATGGTGACATCGGTGCCCACGGTGGGCACCATCAGGTGCGGTTCGTTGAACGTGTCGAGCGCGATGGTCGTGGCTGGCTTGCCCTCGGCCCCGTCATTGAGATGGAGCCGGATGCGCACGATCGAGCCGAGGAAGTTGATGTCGTCGATCGTGCCATGGACGCGGTTCGAACCTTCCGGGCCATCGCCGAGCGAGATCCCTTCCGGACGGAGGGCCAGCGTCACGACGTCACCCGCCGCGGCGCCGATGATCGCGCGATTGGTGCGGATCTCCTGGCCGGCGACCGACACGCGACCAGCCGACGCGTCGATGACGCCTGCCGACACCAGGTTGAGCGTGCCGACGAACGACGCGACGAAGGCCGTCGACGGGAAGTTGTAGATCTCCGATGGCACGCCGATCTGCTCGATGTGCCCTTCGTTCATGACCACCACCCGGTCGGACAGAGACAGGGCCTCCTCCTGGTCATGGGTGACGTAGACCGTGGTGATCGCGAGCTGCCGCTGGATGCTGCGGATCTCCTTGCGCAGGACGATCCGGATCTTGGCGTCGAGGGCCGAGAGCGGTTCGTCGAGGAGCAGAACCTGGGGTTCGATGGCCAGGGCGCGAGCGAGCGCGACGCGCTGCTGCTGGCCGCCCGACATCTGCCACGGATAGCGGTCCGCGCGGCCCTCCAGGTGCATCAGCTCGATCAGCTCGGCGACCTTGCGGGCGATGTCGGCCTTCGGGCGCTTGCGCACCTTGAGCCCGAAGCCGATGTTGTCGGCCACCGTCATGTTCGGGAAGAGGGCATACGACTGGAAGACCATCCCGACGTTGCGCTGGTTCGGCGACTTGTTGGTGATGTCCTTGCCATCCACCGTGATGGACCCCGAGGTCGGCTTCTCGAAACCCGCGATCATCCGCAGGGTCGTCGTCTTGCCGCAGCCGGACGGGCCGAGGAACGACACGAACTCGCCGCGCGCGACATCGAGGTTGAACCCCTCGACGGCGGCGACGCCGCCCGGAAAGAGCTTCTGGACCGATGTCAGGGTCAGGAATGCCATCGTTGGTCGCCGACCTCCTAGTGGACCCGGTTGACGGCGACGCGGCCTCGGCCGCCACGGCCGATGAGCGCGATCATGATCATCGCCAGCCAGGTCAGCCCGAAGCTGATGAGCGAGACGGCGGCCGGTTCATAGGCCTTGTTCGAACCCAGCAGGAACAGGTACGGACCGAAGGCCGGCCGGGCCAGAAAGGTCGCGATGGTGAATTCGCCGACCACGATCGCGAGTGTCAGGAACGCCCCGCTCAGGAGCGCGACGCGGAGGTTCGGCAGGATCACGACGACGAGGATCCGGATCCAGCCGGCGCCCAGGCTCTGGGCCGCCTCGGTCAGGCTCCGGATGTCGGTGGCCTGGAGGCCCGTGTCGATCGCCCGGTACATGTACGGGAACGACAGGACGGTGTAGGCCGCCACCAGCAGCACGTTGCTGCCGAGATCCGTGTGGGTCAGTGGGAGCGGGCCGACGCTGAAGGTCTGCAGCAGGCCGAAGACCAGGATGATCGGCGGGATGACGAACGGCAGGAGCGTGACGAATTCGACGAGCGGGCGGGCGCGCGGCACCTTGAGCCGCACCCAGTAGGCCGTCGGCATCAGCAGGCTGATGCTCGCGATGATCGTGAAGATGCCGATGACGAAGGAGTAGCCAAGGCTCTTCCAGAACTGCGGGCTACTCAGCACGACGCCGTAGAACTCGAACGACGGCGGCGGTGCGCCGGGACTCAGTGGCTGGCCGAGCGAGAAGATGAACGTCGCCACCAGAGGCACCACGAAATAGAGCACCCCGATGATGAAGACGACCCACCACGCGAGCCGCGTCGG
Source organism: Candidatus Limnocylindrales bacterium (assembly GCA_038248915.1). Taxonomy (GTDB): domain Bacteria; phylum Chloroflexota; class Limnocylindria; order Limnocylindrales; family CSP1-4; genus SPCO01. The sequence continues at coordinate 43,470 of JBBRXB010000002.1, forward strand.
CTTCATCGCTGCCACCTCGCCGCCCGGTTCTGGAGCCAGATGTAGGCGAGGATCGTGACGCCCATGACGCCGACCATGCCCATCGCCACGGCGTAGCCCAGGTTGACATTGTTGAGCACGTCACCGTTGATCTGGCGGGTGACCAGCAGGGTCACGATATTGAGTTCACCCGTCAGCGTGTAGGCCGTCGCCTGTGCGCCGAACGCATTCCCGAACAGCAGGATCATCGTCCCGAGCAGGGTCGGCATGAGGATCGGCAGGGCGATGTGTCGCCAGTACTGGAAGGTGCTGGCGCCCATGTTCTCCGACGCTTCTCGCCACTCGGTCTTCAGGCCCTCGATGGCCGGGGCCATGATCAGGACCATCAACGGGAACTGGAAATACAAGTAGGCGATCTCCAGTCCGATCTTCGAATAGATCGAGAAGTCGGTGTCGTTCAGGTTGAAGCCGAAGCTCATCAGCACGATCGTGATGAGTCCGGTCCGGCCCAGGGTGAACGTGAAGGCGAGCGCTAGCGGGACGCCGGCGAAGTTGGAGGCGACGCCCGAGAACGTCATCAGGGCGGCCCCGAAGGCCCCTGGCAGACCGCCCCGGATCACGGCGTACGCGAGCAGGAAGCCAAAGATCCCGCCGACGATCGCGGTCGTGGCACTGATCTCGATGCTGGCCTGGAATGCTCCGATGATGGTCGGGTCGGCCAGGTCAGCGTAATTCTGGAGGGTGAGTTCGCCCGCCTGCGTGTGGAAACTGCCGTTGACGAGATACAGGGTCGGGATGATCAGGAACGCGATGGCGAAGGCGAAGAAGGGGACCAGCCCCAGCCAGGCCCAGGAGAAACGGCGGCCAGGACGCGCCGGGGGCGCGTCCTGGCCGACCAGAGGCAGAACGGCGTTGGTCGCCGCGCTACCGCTCATCTGTCGTCGACCGCGTCGACGTTACTTGGTGACGGTCACGCCGACGACCGTCGGCCAGCCAGCGGTGATCGCCTTCGAGGCAGCCGTGATCTGGGCCAGGGTCGGCAGCAAGGTGCCCTTGGACTCGGGCAGCTTGGCCAGCGCGGCCGGATCGAGCGTGTTCTTGGCCGCCATGTCGTCATAGCGGATCGGGTTGCAGTAGCCGCTCAGCCAGATGTTCTGCCCCTCGTCGGAGTACAGGTACTCCATCCAGAGCTTGGCAGCGTTCGGATGCGGGGCGAAGGCGCTGATCGCCTGGACGTACATGCCACCGAAGCGGCCGGACGTCGGGACGACGACTTCGATCGGGGGATTGCCCTTGAGGCTGTCCTTGTCGGCCAGCCCGTTGTAGGTCCAGCCGAGGCGGATCGGCGTATTGCCGCTGGCGACGGTGGCGGTGCTCGCGATGACCGGCACGAAGTTACCGGCGTCGTTGAGCTTCTTGAAGAAGTCGAGGCCTTCCTTGACGCTGTCAAGGTTGTTGTTGTTCGCCGGAAGCCCGGCCGCCCAGACAGCGGACTGCGCCTGGTTCGACGCGAGCGGATCACCGAACAGCGCGACGGACTTCTTGTACTCGGGCTTCAGCAGGTCGGACCAGTCCTTCGGGACGTTGGTGACGACCTTGGTGTTGACCTCGAACGACATGACGCCGTAGTAGTCGCCGTACCACATGCCGTCAGCCGACTTGGCCGAGTCGGGGATGGAGTCCCATGTGGAGACCTTGTAGGGCTGGAAGAGACCCTGGTCGACGCCCTGCGGGCCGAATGCGAGCCCGACGTCGACGACGTCCGGGGCGGCCGGTCCCGGGTTGCTCTTGTTGGCGGTGATCGCCGCGAGCTCGTCCTTGGAGCCGCCGCCCGGGTTGAGGCCGTTGATCGGGATGCCGTACTTGGCGGTGAAGCCGTCGATGGCGGCTCCGTAATTGCACCAGTCGCGCGGGAGCGCGATCGTGGTCAGGCCGCCCTCGGCCTTGGCCGCGGTGACGAGCGCGTCCATCGACGCTGACCCGCCGCCCGAGGCGGCTGCACCGGATCCTCCGGCCGAGGGTGCCGACGAGGCACCCGTGGATGAACAGGCCGCGAGCGCGAGACCCGCGACGACCAGGAGACCCGCAACGCGGGTCGCCGAGCGATGACTGGACAAGTTCCATCCTCCGTTGGTTTGGGTGGGATCGCCATGCGAGGACCGTGGGGACCCTCCTTTGCCCCAATGGGCCGGGCCTTTCCGCCCGCAGTGTGGCGGACGGCGAGACCAGACGCGCGGTCATCGCGTGCATTGGACAGCCCGCTTGGGCGGGCGTCAAGAGGATGCGAGTGATTCGTCAGCGACGGTTCACTCGCGCGATGCCGTTCGTGCCGCGAAACGCACTCGTCCATACCCGACCACACACCTATACTCGCTGACCATCAGCGCCTGGCCCCCGCAGGCGCGTGGCTGGAGGGACGGTCCTTGACCGCTGACCCTGGCGAACCCGGCGTCCCGCAGACACTCCAGGACCCCCTGGCCGAGGCCCTGCGCGTCGTGGACCTTGCCGACAAACGCGGCCTGCTGGTCCGTCTGATGGGCGGCATGGCCATCCGCGCCCACGCTCCAGACTGGCCGGCGCGCACGCGTCGGGTGGAGGTCGACCTGGACTTCGCCACGAGGGGCAAGGACCGCGGCGCCTTCTACGAGCTTCTGGCCAGCGAGGGGTACACGGCGGACAAGCGGCACAACGCGCTGTTCGGCGGCAAGCAGGCCTATTTCGTCGACGTGCCCCGCAGCCGGCCGGTCGACGTCCTGGTCGACAGCCTGGAGATGTGCCACCGTTTCGAGTTCGGGGACCGGCTCTCGAAGTCGACCCCGACCCTCCCGCTCGCAGAGCTCCTGCTGTCGAAGCTCCAGATCGTCAAGATCAACGGCAAGGACGTGCTCGACGCCCTGGTGCTACTGGCCGAGCATCCGCTGGCGCAGGACGACGGCGCGCCCGACGCGCGCACCGGGCAGGGCGCGATCAATGTGCCGCGCATCCTGTCGTTCACCTCCAGCGACTGGGGCTGGTGGCGGACCGTCACCGGCAACCTCGACACGCTCGACCAGTACCTCGCCGTGGAGCTGACGCCGGAGGACCTCGACCTCAACAACGGCCGGGCGGTCCTGTTCGAGCCGGGCGCGCAGGTGGCGGCCCTCCGTGCCGTCATCGCCGATGCCCCCAAATCCACCCGCTGGAAGCTCCGGGCGAGGGTCGGGGAGCGGCAGGCCTGGTACCAGGATCCCGAAGAGATGGGTCACGACTGATGCGCATCTTCTTCGCCACCGACATCCACGGGTCGGACGTCTGCTGGCGCAAGTTCCTCAACGCCGGCAAGTTCCACAAGGCGGACATGCTGATCATGGGCGGTGATATGACCGGCAAGGCGATGGTCCCGATCGTCGCCGACGGCACTGCCTGGACCCTCGAGCTTCAGGGCCAGCAGCACCGGCTCGAAACCGAGGATGAGCTGCGCGCGATGGAGAAGCGGATCAGCGACCGCGGCTACTACCCGGTCCGCCTGACCCGCGACGAGGTCGACGCCTGGGCGACTGACCCGGTCATGGTCGACACGCGCTTCAAGGCGGAGATGCTCGCCAGCGTCGAACGCTGGATGGCGCTCGGTGATGAGCGCTTGGCCGGGACCGGGATCCGTTGCGTGGTGTCACCGGCCAACGACGACATGTTCGAGATCGACCCGATCATCGAGCGCGCCAAGCACCTGGAGCTGGGCGAGGCCAACATCATCGAGCTCGACGGATTCACGCTCGTCTCCACCGGCTGGGCCAATACGACGCCGTGGCACACCTTCCGGGAGCTCGAGGAGCCCGAGCTCCGTGAGCGGATCGACGGTCTCGTCGCGCAGGTCGCCGACCCGCACCGGGCGATCTTCAACTTCCACGCGCCGCCGTACGGCTCGAACCTCGACAACGCGCCCAAGCTGGACGCCGATATGCACTATGTGTCCGGCGGTCAGGCACTCATCCCGGTCGGGTCGCGGGCCGTCCGTGAGTCGATCCTGGCCTACGGCCCACCGCTGTCGCTGCACGGCCACATCCACGAGGGGAAGGGGGCCGTCCGCCTGGGTCCGACCCTGGCGGTCAACCCGGGAAGTTCGTACGAGGACGGCATCCTCCAGGCTGCCATCGTCGATCTCGATGAGAAGAAGGGGACGGTGAAGCGCTATCTGCTGATCAACGGCTGAACGGTCAAGGTTCGTCGAGAGGAGGAAGCATGGCATCCGTCCCCGGCTCGAGCGCGGCCCCGTCACTGTTCCTCAGGAACGCAACCGGCTTGGTCAAAGGCTGGTCGGGGTTCGACGCGTTCACGTACTCGTTCATGTCGGTCAACCTGGTCACGCTGGGCATGTTCTACAGCCTGGCCGTCTTCGCCTATGTTCCGAAGGCGAACCCGATCCTGTCGATCGTGCTCGCGGCCATCGCCGTGACGTTCCTGGCCGTCGCCTACAGCGGTCTCATCGCGGCCATGCCGCGCGCGGGCGGCGACTACATCTGGCAGAGTCGGATCCTCGACGGGATCCCGGGCACGCTGACCGGCGCCATCGTCGGCGGGATCGGCTTCTTTCTGGTCGCCAACGCGTTCGCGCTGGGGGACACCGTCGCGATCGGCGCTGGCGTCGTGGGCGTCATCGTCGGCGGCATCATCGGCCGGCTCAATGGCGGGATCGGCTTCGTCCTGGCCGCCACCGGCTGGTGGTTCATCCTCGCCATGTGGGCGCCGATCTACGGCGCGATCCTCAACATCGAGGTCTTCCAGCCGCTGGCCGCGCTGGTCAAGTCCGCCGACGGCCTGTCGTTCTTCGCCTCGGAGAACGGCATCCTGTTCGTGTCGATCGTGACCATCATCCTGACCTCCGCACTCGTTGCGCTCGGCATGGCCGGCTACGCGCGGATCCAGAAGTGGTGCCTGTATCTCGGTCTCATCGGCTTCGCGATCATGGCCGTGCTGATGCTCATCTCGAGCCAGGCCGACTTCAAGGTCGCGTTCGACCGGGCCAACGAGTCGCTCTTCGGCATCGCCGGCGCCTACGACAAGACGCTCGCGGATGCCGCCGTGAACGACGGGTGGGTGACGACGCTCGCCCCGACGGACCTCGGGACCAACCTGTCGGACACCCTGCTCGCGACCCTCGCGATGATCCCGTTCATGCTGTTCTGGATCCTCTACCCGAACTGGGGCTCCACGCTGTATGGCGAGGTCCGCGGCTCGGGTGACTTCCGCAAGGTCCTGCGCGGCATGCTCGGCGGGATCTGGGTCACCGCGGTCCTGGCTGTCGTGTTCGTGCTCCTCGCCGCGAAGACGTTCGGCTGGGACTTCTTCACCGCCACCAACGCGAACTTCATCAACAACTTCTACGGCTACACGACGACCGCCCCGACGGTGCCGATCTGGAGCTACCCGCCGCTGCTCGCGTCGTACCTCATCGACAACTCGCTCTTCCAGATCGGGATGGTCGTGCTGTTCGGTGTGTGGTTCCTCGGCTGGTCCGGGACGCTGTTCCTGTCGTCGACGCGGATGATCTTCGCCGCGGCGTTCGACCGGGTCCTGCCCGACCACGCCGCGCAGGTGTCAGAGCGCCGCGCGGTGCCCATCATCGCGCTCCTCTACATCATGATCCCGGCGGTCGTGGTCAGCGTGATCTACGCCTACTCGGCCGACTTCCGGGCCCTGACCCTCGACGCCACCCTCGTCATCGCGGTGACGTTCCTCGGCAGCGCGATCGCTGCGACCATCCTGCCGTGGTACAAGCCGCGTGTCTTCGAGGGGTCGGCCGTCGCCCACTTGAAGTACGTCGTCAGCGGGGCCGGGCTGATCACCTCGATCATCCTCGCCTGGACGATCATCCTGTGGCTCAAGGATCCCCTCTACGGGATCGGCGTGGGCAACGCTGATTCCATCAAGTTCCTGGGCGTCGTCTACGGTGCGGCGGCGCTGCTCTACGTCGTTGCGCGGGTAGTCCGCCGTCGGCAGGGCATCGATCTTGACGCCATCCATTCCGAGATCCCGGCCGAATAGGTGCCGGCCTTCGGGCCTCGCAGACACGATGAAGGCCGGTGGGACCCCCGCCGGCCTTCCTGATTCATCCGCCGAACCAGCCGCTCGGGGCGGGCGCGGTGTTCTCCCAGATGTGCTTGGCTTCGCGGTACTCGTCGAGACCCGATGGGCCGAGCTCGCGACCGATCCCCGATCGCTTGAAGCCGCCCCACTCGGCCTCGGGCAGGTAGACGTTGTACTCGTTGATCCAGACGGTCCCGTGGCGGAGCCGGGCGGCGACCCGCTGGGCGCGCGCCGGATCGGCCGTCCAGACCGCCCCGGCGAGGCCGTACGTAGTGTCGTTGCCGAGCGCGATCGCCTCCTCCTCGGTCGTGAATCGCTCGACGGTCAGGACCGGCCCGAAGACCTCCTCGCGGACGATCCGCATGTCGCGGGTCACATCGGCGATCACGGTCGGGCGGTAGAAGAAGCCGGCCTGGAGCTCGGGTTCAGCTGGCCGCCGGCCGCCAGCCACGAGCCGGGCGCCGTCGGCGATGGCCTCGGACACGAAGACCTCCACCTTGGCCCGGTGGGCGTCGCTGATGAGGGCACCGGCCTCGGTCGCATCGTCCGTCCCGTGACCGAGGCGGATCCGGTCGGCGCGCGCGGCGATCGCCTCGACGAACCGATCGTGGATGGTGTCCTGGACGATCGCCCGGCAGCCGGCGGAGCAGACCTGCCCCGAGTGGGTGAAGGCGGCCGTCAGGGCGTTGTCGACCGCGGTCTCGAAGTCGGCGTCGTCGAAGATGATGTTCGGGCTCTTGCCGCCCATCTCGAGCGCGACCTTCTTGAGATTGACTGCGGCGGCGTGGAGGAGGGCGCGGCCGGCCTCCAGGCCGCCGGTGAGTGACACCAGATCGACGTCCGGGCTGTCCGCCAGTGCCTGGCCGACCCGATCGCCCGGGCCCAGGACGAGGTTGACGACACCGGCCGGCACGCCGGCCTCTGCAAGCAGCCGGGTCAGGTGGATCGCCGTCAGCGGCGTGATCTGGGCGGGCTTCATGACCGCGGTGTTGCCCGCGGCGAGGGCCGGCGCGATCTTCCAGCTCAGCTGGAGGAGCGGGTAGTTCCAGGGCGCGATGAGCGCGCACACGCCGACCGGCTCGAACACGATCCGGCTGATCGCATCGGGGTTGCCGGTATCCACTTGGCGGGTCGCATCGTGCCGGGCGAGCGTCGCGTAGTAGCGGAAGACGCGGGCCACGTCGGCCATGTCCCAGCGGCTCTCGCGCATCGCCTTGCCGGTGTCAAGCGTCTCGAGACGAGCCATCTCTTCGAGGTCGCGATCGATCAGGTCCGCGACCCGGTCGAGCAGATCGGCGCGGTCCGAGGCGGGGCTGCTCGGCCAGTCGGTCGTGTCGAAGGCGCGCCGTGCGGCGGCGATGGCGGCCTGGACCTGGTCGTCGGTCGCTACGTCGACCTCGGCGATGACGGTCGCGTCGGACGGGTTGATGACCGCGCTGCACTCGCCATTCGCGGAGGCGACCCACTCGCCGTCGATGTACAGGCTGGGCACGGCTGACCTCGTGACGTGATCCCGGTGCCGCGAAGGGTCGGCGGGCGCCCCTGCGTCGTCAAGAGGGTGGTCCGTGGGCTGGCACATGGCCGCTGATGGCGAGCCTCGCCCGCGGCCGGTGGGACCGGTGTTTCGCGAAGCTCCGCCACTCAGCCGTGTCGTGCGCGCGGTGACCACATCCGACGCCTCGAGCGGGCTGGGCGCAGCAACGTGCACCAGACGCACGAACCTGATGCGATCCAAGGCGATTCCGTGGTTGTTGGTCGTGTGGCGCACGCCTCCGACCACTTGGGGCTCAACGGCGTCGCACATGGTCGCCACTTCCACATGGGGACAGTCGCGCGAGACCCGCTCACCCGCGTCGTCGCCGAGAACGTCCCGATCCTTGACCGGCGCCAGAGGCCGCGCGCACCGTTGGCCCGATGCATTCGGCCGCTTGCTCCGGCGGCGTTCTCCTTCCGACTGGGGCCCCCGCGCGTCCGGCCAGCCCGACCAGCGATCTCGGCCGCTAGCCGGCCTGGCGAAGGCTCTCGGAGATTCGTGCTGCACTCGTGATGACCAGTTCCGCCAGCGGCCCTTCGTCACCGGCGGCTGGGAACCGGTACGACGGCCCGTGGAGGTGGACGGCCGCGACGACTTCACCGGACGAATCCGCGACCGGTGCCGCCACCGACGAGATCCCCTCGTCGAATTCCTCGAGCGCCCAGGTGTAGCCATCGCGCCGGATGGCCCGCATCCGCTCGAGCAGCGCGTCGCCCGTGACGAGCGTCCGGTCGGTGAACCGCTCCATCGGGCGGCCGAGATAACGCTGGACGTACATCGTCGGCGCATAGGCCAGCAGGACCCGGCCGGACGACACCGCGTGGATCGGGATGCGCGACCCGGTCCAGTCGCGGACCGACACGGGGTTCGGGCTGCCGACCTGGTCGATGTAATGGACGAGGTCACCGTCGGGCACGCTGAGACCGGCCGCCTCGCCCGCCTCGCCGGCCAGCGCCTCGAGCGACGAGCGGGCCAGTGTCGCGAGCGAACGGTTGGGGCGGATCCTCGCGGCCAACGTCACCAGCCGCGGCCCCAATCGGTAGCGCGTGTCGCCCGGGACCTGCTCGACCACGCCCTCACGAGCCAGCGACGCGAGCATCCGGGCGGCCGTCGATTTCGGCAGGTCCACCCGCTCTGCGACCTCGGTGACCCCGATGGGACCGTTGGCGAGAGCGCCGAGAACCGCGAAAGCGCGTTCGATCGATTGGACTCTGGACATCAGGACCCTTGTCGGATAGATTCTCGATGCACGAGTTCCATGATACGGCACGGTTCCACGATGTGGAACCTACCAAAACGATCGCCGAACCCAGGAGAGCACCCGAAATGGCGCAGGACGAGTACGCGGAGATCGACCTCGCGGCGCTCTCCGACGACGAGCTGACCGAGCAGATGCACAACGACCTGTACGACGGCATGGCCGCCGAGATCGTCGAGGGCACGAACATCCTGTTGGGCCGCGGCTGGACCGCCACGAGGGTCCTCGACGATGCGCTCGTCGCGGGCATGAAGATCGTCGGCATCGACTTCCGCGACGGCATCCTGTTCGTGCCGGAGGTCCTGCTGGCCGCCAACGCGATGAAGTCCGGGATGGCGATCCTTCGCCCGCTCCTGGCCGAGACCGGCGCCGAGCCCGTCGGCAAGGTGGTCATCGGGACGGTCAAGGGCGACATCCACGACATCGGCAAGAACCTCGTCGGGATGATGCTCGAGGGCGCCGGCTTCGAGGTGTTCGACCTCGGTATCAACACCGACGCCGAGAAGTTCATCACCGCACTCGAGCTCCACAAGCCGGACATCCTAGGCATGTCGGCGCTGCTGACCACGACGATGCCGTACATGAAGGTCGTCATCCAGACGCTCAAGGACCGCGGCATCCGCGAGGACTACATCGTGCTCGTCGGCGGCGCGCCGTTGAACGAGGAATTCGGAGCCGCGGTCGGGGCCGATGCGTACTGCCGCGACGCCGGGGTCGCCGCCGAGACCGCCCGCCGGCTCATCGACGAGCGCCGCGCCAGTGCGGCCTGACCGACCCAGCCGTGCGGTCTGACCCGGCGACACCGCCCGACCCGACGCCGACGCGGATCGTCATCGTCGGCTGCGGGGCGCTGGCCCGCGAGCTCCTGACGCTGACCTCGGGCATCCCGGGCGTCCGCGTCGAAGGCGTCGACGCGCGGCTCCACATGCAGCCGGCCAGGATCGCCGACGCGGTCGCGGCCAAGGTCGACAAGGTCCGCGCGCGCTACGGCGCCGACGTCCGGATCTTCGTCGCGTACGCCGATTGCGGCACGGCCGGCACGCTCGATGCCTACCTCGAACGCGAGGGTCTCGACCGGATCGAGGGCGCGCACTGTTACGAGTTCTACGCCGGGTCGGCTGCCTTCGATTCGCTCCAGGAGGAGGAGCTCGGCACCTTCTACCTGACCGACTTCCTGGCCCGCCAGTTCGAGACGATCATCGTCGCGGGGCTCGGGATCGACCGCCACCCGGAGCTGCTGCCGATGTACTTCGGGAACTATCACCGGCTGGTCTACCTCGCCCAGACCGACGACCCGGAGTTGACCGCCCGGGCACGCGCGGCAGCCGATCGCCTCGGCCTTGCCTTCGAACGCCGGACGACCGGCTACGGCGACCTCGCCACGTCCATCCAGCACGCCGTCGCGGGAGCCGCCTGACATGCCCAACCTGTCGATCATCTGGTGGCGCGATATCCCGGCGCAGGTCGTCGCCAGGGACGCCCGCCGGTCGAGCAAGGTGGTCCTCCACCCGCGCTTCCAGGTCGCCATCGACAAGGCGGCCAACCGGGCCGGCATGCGCGAGTACAACAGCTACATCGCCGAATGGCGCAAGACCCATCGACCCTGCAGCAACGACCTCGAGATGGAGGTTCGGACCGAGGCCGAGCGGCTCGAGACCGACTACGCCAAGCACCACCTCGCAGAGCTGATCCAGACCGGCGGCGTCGCCGGCGGACCCGTCCTGCCGCCCGCCACCACATCGGAGACCTCGCCGACATGACCGACACGATCGTCAGCTCCGCCTCGCGTGAGGTCGCCATCGGATTCGACCGCCCGTTCGTGATCATCGGCGAGCGGATCAACCCGACCGGTCGCAAGCTCCTCGCCGAGGAGATGAAGGCGGGCGACTTCAGCCGGGTCGAGCGGGACGTCCTGGCCCAGGTGGGGGCCGGCGCCCACATGCTCGACATCAACGCGGGGATCCCGCTGGCCGATGAGCCGGCCATCCTGGCCCGCACCATCCGGCTGGTCCAGAGCCTGACCGACCTGCCGCTGTCGATCGATTCCTCGATCGTCGAAGCGCTCGAGGCCGGCCTCGCGGTCTACCAGGGCAAGCCCCTGCTCAACTCGGTGACCGGCGAGGAGGAGCGCCTCGAGCGCGTCCTGCCGCTGGTTCGCAAGTACGGCGCGGCGGTCGTCGCCATCAGCAACGACGACACCGGGATCAGCATGGACCCGGACGTCCGGTTCGCGGTCGCCAAGCGGATCGTGGAGCGGGCCGCCGACCACGGCATCCCGCGCTCGGACATCGTCGTCGACCCGCTGGTCATGCCCATCGGCGCGCTGGCCCAGGCCGGCCAGCAGGTCTTCGCGCTCGTGCGTCGCCTGCGCGAGGAGCTCAGGGTCAACACGACCTGTGGCGCCTCGAACGTGAGCTTCGGGCTGCCCAACCGGGAGGGCATCAATGCCGCCTTCCTGCCGATGGCCATCGCGGCCGGGATGACCTCGGCCATCACCAACCCGCTGATGCCGGAGGTCAAGGCCTGCGTCATGGCCGCCGACGTGCTGATGGGTCACGACCCGGACTGCAGCCGCTGGATCACCGCGCACCGCGTTCCGACTCCGGAAGGCGAGATCAGCCGCCGCCGGGTCAACCGTCGCGCCGTCGCGGTCGGCTGACGAGCGTCCGTCCGTGGCCGACGACGCGCTCGTCATCTTCACGCCGTCCGGTCGTCGCGGACGGTTCGCCGAGGGCACGACGGTCCTCGACGCCGCCCGCTCGCTCGGCGTCGACATCGATTCCGTCTGTGGCGGGCGTGGCATCTGCGGCCGCTGCCAGGTGACCCAGGGACTCGGCGAGTTCCCCAAGCACGGCATCACCTCGGCGCCCGGCAACCTGTCGCCGTTCGCCTCGCTCGAGGCGACCTACCGCGAGGAGAAGGGCCTCGCCCCGGATCGCCGGCTGTCATGCACGGCCGAGGTCTGCGGCGACGTCCTGATCGACGTGCCGCCCGAGAGTCAGGTCCACCGCCAGGTCGTCCGCAAGGGTCTCGATGTGCGGACCTTCACCGTCGATCCGGTCGTCCGCCTGCACTACGTCGAGGTCATCCCGCCCGAGCTGGCGTCACCGACCGGCGACCTCGCGCGCCTGTTCGAGGCGCTCGAGCGTGAGTGGCAGCTGACCGGGCTGGAGGCGGACCTCGAGGTCATCCGGGCGCTCCAGCCCGCACTCGAGGCGGGCAAATACGGCGTGACCGTCGCGGTCCACGAGGCTCGGCAGGTCATCGGCATCTGGCCGGGCCTGCACGAGACGGCGTACGGGGTCGCCATCGACGTCGGCTCGACGACCATCGCGGGCCACCTGGCCAACCTCGCCGACGGGGCCATCCTCGCCAGCAATGGCGTGATGAACCCGCAGATCCGGTACGGCGAGGACCTGATGAGCCGCGTGTCGTACGCGATGATGCACCCCGAGGGCGCCGGCGAGATGACCCTCGCCGTGCGCAAGGCGCTCGATGGGCTCATCGCCTCGCTGGCGATGCGCGCCGGCATCAAACGGGCGGAGATCCTCGAACTCGCCATCGTCGGCAACCCGATCATGCACCACCTGCTCCTCGGCATCGACCCGACGCCACTGGGCGGCGCGCCATTCGCGCTGGCGACCGACCGGGCGATCCGGACCACCGCGGCCGAGCTGGGCCTGCGCGCCCACCCCGGCGCTCGTGTCTACGTCCTGCCCTGCATCGCGGGCCACGTCGGCGCCGACACCGCTGGCGTGATCCTCGCCGAGCAGCCGCACCAGGCCGAGCGGATGACGCTCGTCGTCGATGTCGGAACGAACGCCGAGATCGTCCTCGGTGACAAGCGCCGGCTGCTGGCCGCCTCGAGCCCGACCGGCCCGGCCTTCGAGGGTGCCCAGATCTCCGGTGGCCAGCGCGCTGCGCCCGGCGCCATCGAGCGGGTCCGGATCGACCCGGTCACGCTCGAGCCGCGCTTCCGGGTCATCGGGGTCGACGCCTGGTCCGATGAGCCGGCCTTCGCGATCGGCGTCGTCGATACGGGCATCACCGGCATCTGCGGCTCGGGGATCATCGAGGTCATCGCGCAGATGTACCTGGCCGGCATCGTGACCGAGGATGGCGTGATCGACGGCGACGGGGCCGCGCGGTCGCCTCGGATCGTGCCGGACGGCCGGACCTTCAGCTACGTCCTGCACGAGGGCGACGGCTCCGGCGCGGGCCCACGGATCGCCATCACCCAGACCGACGTCCGGGCGATCCAGCTGGGCAAGGCCGCGCTCTATGCCGGCGTCCGGCTCCTGATGGACCAGCTGGGCATCGACGAGGTCGACGAGATCCGGCTGGCCGGCGCCTTCGGCAGCCAGATCGACCCGACCCACGCGATGATCCTGGGGCTCGTCCCCGACTGCGACCTGGCCCACGTCCGGTCCGCCGGCAACGCGGCCGGCACCGGCGCGCTCATCGCGCTGCTGTCCGGCGCCGCACGGACCGAGATCGAAGGCGTCGTCCGGCGGGTCGAGAAGATCGAGACCGCCGTCGAGCCGCGCTTCCAGCAGCACTTCGTCGAGGCGATGGCCTTCCCCCACAAGACCGCGCCGTTTCCGCACCTCGGCGCGGTCGTGGCCCTGCCGCCCAGGGCCCCCACGACCGGCGCCGCGGGCGCCGATGCCCGCAACGAGCGACGACGCCGGCGCACCGTCGCGATCGGCACCAGGGAGGACGGCTGATGGACGACCCGCAGCGACGCCGCAGTGGCGGCCGGGCGGCGCGCCAGGCCCTTCGGCTGGCGTCGCATGCCGAGCACGTCCCGTTCCTGACCCGCAGGCTCGCGCCGTTCGAGGTCCTGGGCGAGGAAGGGCTCGCGCTGATCGAGCACAACGCCGACTCGATCCTCGAAGAGGTCGGGGTCGAGTTCCGCGGCGATGAGGAGGCGCTTCGCCTGCTGGCCGCCGCCGGCGCCGACGTCGACGGGGTGCGCGTCCGGTTCCCGCGCGGGCTGTGCCGCCAGATCGTCCAGGCGACCGCGCCGCGCCAGTTCACCCAATACGCGCGCAACCCGGAGCGCAACGTCGAGATCGGCGGGATGCATACGGTCTTCGCGCCGAACTACGGCTCGCCGTTCGTGCGCGACCTCGACGGCGGCCGGCGGTACGGCACAATCGAGGACTTCCGCAATCTGGTCAAGCTGACCTACGCCTCGCCGTATCTCCATCACTCGGGCGGGACGGTGTGCGAGCCAGTCGACGTGCCGGTCAACAAGCGCCACCTCGACATGGTCTACTCCCACATCCGCTACAGCGACAAGCCGTTCATGGGCTCCGTCACGGCACCGGAGCGCGCGCGCGACACGGTCGAGATGGCACGCCTGACGTTCGGGGCGGACTACCTCGAGGATCACCCGGTCATCCTGTCGCTCATCAACGCCAACTCGCCGCTGGTCTGGGATTCGGTGATGCTGGGGGCCGCGCGCGCGTACGCGGAGGCCAACCAGGCGACCCTCCTGACCCCGTTCATCCTGGCCGGCGCGATGGCCCCGGTCACCGCGGCCGGAGTGTGCGCCCAGACCCTGGCCGAGGCCCTGGCCGGGATGACCTTCGTCCAGCTCGTCCGGCCCGGCGCGCCGGTCGTGCTCGGCAGCTTCGCGAGTTCGATGTCGATGCAGTCTGGCGCGCCCACCTTCGGCACGCCGGAGCCTGCGCTGGTGCTGTACGTGATGGCCGCGCTGGCCCGCCGGCTCGGCGTCCCGTTCCGGTCCGGCGGCTCGCTGTGCGGCTCGAAGATCGCCGACGCGCAGGCGGCCTACGAGTCCGCCGCGACGCTCCAGCCGACCGTCCTCGGCGGGGTCAACTTCGTGCTCCACGCCGCGGGCTGGCTGGAGGGCGGGCTGACCGTCGGCTATGAGAAGTTCATCCTCGATGCCGACCAGTGCGGGATGATGGCCGTCTTCGTCGACGGCGTCGACATGTCCGACAACGGCCAGGCGCTCGACGCCATCCGGTCGAATGTGCCGGGCACGCACTACCTCGGCAGCGCCCACACGCTGGCCAACTTCGAGACCGCGTTCTATCGCAGCGACGTGACCGACAACAACAGCTACGAGCAATGGGTCGAGGACGGCTCGCTCGACGCCGCGCAGCGGGCCAACGTCATCTGGAAGAAGATGCTGGCCGCCTACGAAGCGCCACCGATCGATCCCGGGGTCGACGAGGCGCTGCTCGAGTTCATCACCCGGCGCAAGGCATCGATGCCCGACTCGGAGTTCTGATGCCGTCGCTCCTGACCCGGCGGCGCGGGCTGGACGACGCGGGGCGGGCGGCACTCCGGACGGTCCTCGAGGACCCGATCTTCGAGCTGCTGCCGCTCAAGAGCCTGCCCGACCAGATCGCCCATCTGCCGGCCGGCGCCAGGGTTTCGGTCACCGCCTCACCGGCCAAGGGCATCGACGCGACGCTCGACTGGGCGGCCCGCCTCCAGGCGGACGGGTTCCGGGCGATCCCGCACCTGTCGGCCCGGATGATCGCCGATCGGGCGGTCCTCGAGGGCCTGCTCGGGCGTGCGCGCGAAGCCGGCCTCACCCGTGCCTTCGTCGTTGGCGGCGATGCCGACGAGCCGGGCGAGTACCTCGACGGGCTGTCGCTCCTGCGGGCGATGTCGGAGCTCGGTCATCCGTTCGAGACGATCGGCTGTCCGGCCTATCCTCAGGGCCACCCGGACATCCCGGACGCCGCGCTGACCCAGGCGCTCGTCGACAAGGCACCCTTCGTGGCGCATGTGACGACCCAGATGGACTTCGACCCCAAGGCGATCGATTCCTGGGTGCACACGCGGCGCGCCGAGGGCTTCGCGCCGGATGTCGTGGTCGGCGTACCGGGCGTCGCGGACCCCCAGAAGCTCCTCTCGATAGCGTCCCGGATCGGGGTCAAGGACGCCAAGCGGTTCCTCGTCAAGAACCTGCGGTTCGTGACCGGGATGGTCCGCTCCGGCGGCTTCTACAAGCCGACCGGCTTCGTCGAGGACCTCGCCCCACTGCTCGCTGACCCGGCGGCCCGCGTGACCGGCCTCCACCTGTACACGTTCAACGCCGTCGAGGCGTCGGAGTCGTGGCGCCAGGACATGCTGGCCAAGCTGGCATGAACCGGGCGGACCTGGTGGATACGTTCGCCGGCTTTCCGGGGCGCCTGGATGAGGCCGCCACGGCCGCGGCCGGCCGATCCCTACCCGCCGGTGAATGGAGCCCGGCCGAGGTCGTCCGCCACCTCATCGCCGTCGAGCGCGAGGTCTGGCAGAAGCGCCTCGCCCGACTCGCGACCGAGGATGACCCGCGATGGTCGTGGGTGGAACCTGGGCTCGAGCCCGGCTTCGAGGACGCGTCGATCGGCGATACCCTCGCCGCGTTTGCCGCCGCGCGAGCGACCACGACCGCCACGATCCGGGCGCTTGATGCGGCCGGCTGGGTGCGCCATGGGACCCACGCCACGTACGGCCCGCTGGATGTCGCTGGGCTCCTCCGCATCGCCGTCGACCACGACCGCCATCACCTCGAGAGCCTGGCGACGAAGCTGGCGGACTGACCGGAGGGGCCCGGGCCCGCGACCCTGGCGGCCTCGGGTATCGTGGCGGCCGTCGGTTCGCTATGCCGGAGGGTCCATGGGGTTCGAGCACCTGACCGTCGCCGTCCCGGGCGGCAAGGTCTTCGCCACGCGACGGGGCGCCGGGCCGGCAGCCGTCTATCTCCACGGTGGACCGGGGATCGGCGCCGAGCACCTGGTCGGCCTGGTCGAGGAGCTCGACGGGCTCGTCAACGGCGTCCTGCCGCAGCAGCGCGGGCTCGGTCCGAGCACGCTCGAGGGACCGCGCGACATCGAGACCCACGTCGCCGACACGATCGCCGTCCTGGACCAGCTCGGCTGGGAGAGGGCGTGGCTCATCGGTCATGCCTGGGGCGGCCACCTCGCGATGCACATCGCGGTCACGCACCCCGAGCGGGTGACCGGGTTGATCCTGTTGGAGACCCTCGGCGCCGTCCCGGACGGCGGGGGCGCGGAGCTTGTCGCCAACATGGTCGCGCGTTTGACGCCCCACGAGCGCGCCGAGCTCGACACGCTCATCGCCGCCCAGACCGCGGGCGACGACGACCCCGACCTCATGTCCAGGATCACCATGACGCTGTGGCCGTCGTACTCGTCCAGCCACGGCAACGTGCTGCCGTTCCAGTCGCTCCGGCTCGAGGTGCCGCTCGCCGATGAGCCGTCGACGATGGACTCCGTCGCCGCGCATTTCGAGGCGGGGGCGCTCGAACGAGGGCTCCTCGGTCTGGACCTCCCGGCCCTGCTCATCCACGGCGCCGGCGACCCGATGCCGCTGACCGCCACGACCGACACGGCGGCCCTCATCCCGGGCGCCCGGGTGGAGGTCGTCGAGGACGCCGGCTATTTCCCCTGGCTTGAGCGGCCCGGCGAGATCCGGCGGATCGTCGAGGCGTTCCTGACGGAGCACCCAGCGCCGTCGATCCCCGACCGCCTGCTCGACCCGGCCTTCATCCCCGAGCCCTGATCACCCGGCGGCACCCAGCAGGCTAAGGAGTCTCGTCAGGGTTTGCTGAACGAGAGCATCCACGCATCGATGTCGTCGCCAATGGATCCGCTGTAGGCCTGGTCCCAACCGTCATGGAACAGGTCCGGGTAGACGGTCAGCTTTGTCCGGTCGGCCGGGACGCCGGGACAGGCTGCGACCTTGGTCATCGTGGCGGCGACGAACGAGGCAAGCCAACGATGGCGCCTCCGCGCTCCGTTCATCGGACCCTCGCTCGCATCCATGGCAACCTCCTCCGTCGTTTGTGCGCAGTCGTCCCGACGACCTGGCGGACGGCATGGCATCGCCGTCTCGATCGCGTCTCGCCCGATTGACGCCCCGGCGGCGGCCCGCGTAGACTCATATCCGACGAAATCACTCGGATATCGAGGACCGATCCACTGACGCCAACCGTCACCTCCGCGACTCCCGCCCCGCCCCGCCCGACCTACCACGGCAGCGGCGCCATCGCCTTCTCGACGAAGGGCGAATACGGCGTCCGGCTGATGGTCCAGCTCGGGCGGCACTACGGCAAGGGACCGGCCAGCCTGGCCGAGATCGCCGCCGAGGAAGACCTGCCGCGCGCCTATCTCGAGCAGCTCGTGGTCAACCTCCGCGAGGGCGGCCTCGTGACCAGCACCCGCGGCGCCCACGGTGGCTACGAACTTGCCCGCCCGCCCGAGACGATCTCCATGGCGCAGGTCCTGCGGGCCCTCGAGGGCCCGATCGCGCCGATGATGTGCGCCACGGACGACCCCGAACACGCCACATTGTGCGACCGTTCGTCGCACTGCACGGTCAACGTCCTGTGGGTCCGCGTCCGCGACGCGGTCACCGGCGCGCTCGATTCGATGACCCTCGCCGACCTCGTCCCGCCGCGCATCCCGGCCGCGACGCCAGCCAGTCCCATCCAGCCGACACCCCTTCAGGGAGCCCTGACCACGCCGTGACGACCGACACCGCCGACACCGCCGACCAGCTGATCATCCGCGGCCTGCGCGTCGCGCCCATCGCCAACCCGGAGCACGAGATCCTCCAGGGGATCGACCTGACCGTCGGCAAGGGCGAGGTCCACGCGATCATGGGCCCGAACGGCTCCGGCAAGACGACCCTCGCCTACGCGCTGATGGGCCACCCGGCCTACGTGGTCAAGGGCGGCGAGGTCATCTGGAAGGACCGCGACCTGCTCAAATTGTCGGCCGACAAGCGGGCCCGGCTGGGCCTGTTCCTTGCCTTCCAGTACCCGACCGCGATCCCCGGCCTGAGCGTCGCGAGCTTCATCCGCTCCGCCCTCAACGCCAAGCTCCAGGGCATCGACAAGAACCCCGACATCGACCCGACCGACGCGGTCAAGGGCGGCGTCTCCATGCGCGACTTCCGCAACAAGATGCGCGAGAAGATGGCGCTCCTGCGGATGGACGAGGGCTTCGCCAGCCGCTACGTCAACGAGGGCTTCTCCGGCGGGGAGAAGAAGCGCCTCGAGATGCTCCAGATGGCCGTCCTCGAGCCGGAGATGGCGATCCTCGACGAGACCGACTCAGGGCTCGACATCGACGCGCTGCGGATCGTCGCCGAGGGCGTCAACGCGATGCTCGACCCGAACCTCGGCGTCCTGCTCATCACCCACTATCAGCGTCTGCTCAACTACATCACCCCGGACTTCGTGCACGTCCTGGCCCAGGGCCGGATCATCACCTCGGGTGGCAAGGACCTCGCGCTCCGGCTCGAGGACGAGGGCTACGGCCCCGTCCTGCGCGAAGCGGGCTATGAGCCGGACCTGCCCGATGAGGCGCTGCTCGTCCCGAAGGCGCCCGCCGGCGCCGAGCTCGAAGCCGTGGAGTCCGCCCGCTAGGCGGGCCGAGTCCGGTCGATGACCATCACCTCCGAGCGCGCGGCGAGCACCGGCGCCCTCGACCCGTCCTCGATCCGCGCCGACTTCCCGATCCTCGACCAGGACATCAACGGGCACAAGCTGGTCTACCTCGACTCGGCGTCGACCAGTCAGAAGCCCGCTGTCGTCATCGACGCCGTGGCCGACTACTACCGCCAGTACAACGCCAACGTCCACCGCGGCATCTACACCATCGGCGAGAAGGCGACGGCCGAGTATGAGAAGGCGCGCGTCCGGGTCGGCCGGTTCATCAACGCGCCGGACAGCCACGAGGTCATCTTCACCCGCAACGCGACCGAGGCGATCAACCTGGTCGCCTACGCGTGGGGTCGTCGGAACATCGGTCGTGGCGACGCCATCGTCCTGACCGAGATGGAGCATCACGCCAACCTCGTCCCGTGGCAGATCCTGGTCCAGGAGATGGACGGCGACCTCGAGTTCATCCCGATCACCGACGACGGCATCCTTCGGCTCGACGTCTTCGAAGTGCTCCTGCGGCTCAAGCCGAAGCTCGTCGCGTTCACCCACGTCAGCAACACGCTGGGCACGATCAACCCGGTCCGCGAGATGACCGAGATGGCCCACGCCGCCGGCGCGCTGGTCCTCATCGACGGCGCCCAGGCCGTGCCGCACGTCGCCGTCGACGTGCAGGCCATCGGCGCCGACTTCTACGCGTTCTCCGGGCACAAGATGCTCGGTCCGATGGGTTCGGGCGCGCTGTGGGCCCGGCGCGAGCTGCTCGAGGCGATGCCGCCGTTCCTCGCCGGCGGCGAGATGATCCGTGAGGTCCACCTCCGGCGCAGCGACTTCAACGACATCCCCTGGAAGTTCGAGGCGGGCACGCCGGCCGTGGGCGACGCGATCGGGCTCGGCATCGCCGCCGAGTACCTGACGGCGATCGGCATGGACGCCGTCCGCGAGCACGAGCGCGACTTGGTCGCGTACGCGCTCGAGACGCTCCCGCGCGAGATCCCGGATATCGTGCTGTACGGCCCGATGGACCCCGACCTGCGCGGCGGCGTGGTCCCGTTCAACCTGCCGGGCATCCACCCGCACGACGTGGCCCAGGTCCTCGACCGCCACGGGATCGCGGTCCGGGCCGGTCACCACTGCACGATGCCGCTCCACGAGCGCCTGGACCTCGCGGCGACCGCTCGCGCGAGCTTCAACGTGTATTCGACACGCGAGGACATCGACGCCCTCGCCGCCGGTCTCAAGGACGTCCAGCGCGTCTTCAACGGCTGACCGCTCGGCCGGCAGGGGAGTGATCGAGGGATGAGGATCCGTGGCGCCGTCCTGGCCACGGCCGGCGTCGCCCGGCCGTACGCCGACGCGCCGGCCCTCGCGGTGCGCGAGCTGGAGCTCGATGCGCCAGGCCCGGGCGAGGTCCTGGTCCGTATCGTCGCCGCCGGGCTGTGCCACTCCGACCTGTCGGTCATCGACGGGTCGCGGGTCCGCCCGCTGCCGATGCTGCTGGGCCACGAGGCGTCCGGCGTCGTCGAGCGGATCGGCGAGGGCGTGACCGATGTCGTGGCCGGCGACCACGTCGTCCTGTCGTACGTGCCGTCGTGCGGTCGCTGCGTCCCGTGCCAGTCCGGCCGGCCGGTGCTGTGCGAGCCGGCGATGGTCGCCAACGGGGCCGGCACGCTGCTCTCCGGCGAGCGGCGCCTGGCGCTCGCGGACGACGGAGCGCCGATCCATCACCACCTGGGCGTGTCGGCCTTCGCCGATCACGCCGTCGTGTCGCAGGCCTCGCTGGTCCGGATCGACCGCGCGGCGGACCTCGCCCTGGCGGCCGTGCTTGGCTGCGCGGTCCTGACCGGCGTGGGCGCCGTCGTCAACACCGCGCAGGCGCGACCCGGCTCCTCGGCCGTCGTGTTCGGGCTGGGCGGGGTCGGCCTCAGCGCGGTCATGGGTGCCCGGCTCGCCGGCTGCCATCCGATCGTGGCTGTCGACGTCGTGCCGGCCAAGCTGACGCTGGCCCTCGAGCTCGGCGCCACCCACGCCATCCGTGGCGACGATCCGGACGTCGTGGCGGCCATCCGCGAGGCGACCGGTGGTGGCGGCGAGACCGTCATCGAGGCGGTCGGGCGGGTGGCGACGCTCGGGTCGGCCTATGCGGCGACCCGCCGCGGTGGTACGACGGTCGCAGCCGGGTTGCCCGCCCCGGATCAGCGCCTGTCGATCACGCCGCTCAGCCTCGTCGCCGAAGAGCGGACCCTCAAGGGCTCGTACATGGGCTCCGGTGTGCCGCGGCGGGACGTACCGCGCCTGCTGGCGCTCGCCCAGGATGGCCGCCTGCCGGTGGAACGGCTGGTCAGCGGGACACTCCGGCTCGAGGCGATCAACGAAGGCTTCGACCGCCTGGCCGACGGGTCGGCGATCCGCCAGCTGCTGACCTTCGACTGACGACCGGCGTCAGCCCGGGGCGAGCGACTTCCACATGTCGAGCGCCCACTGCCAGTCGGATGGGTCCTCGAACACGATCCGGATCGCGGCGCCGGAGCCGATGACCGCGGAGTAGCCCTCCAGCACGCCGACCTCCACGCCGGAGCTGGCGTCGGTCGACAGGCGGGCGCGGCCGACGACGCCGCCGGCACGGTGGTCGATGGCCTCCGGTCCGAGGTCGCCACCGAACTGCGCGATGAACGCCTGGCCGGCCATCGGACCGGCGGCCGTGCCGGTCGCGACCGCGGCCAGTGTGATGTCCCGGCCCGCGCCGCCGCCCCACCATTCCTCGGCGGTCCGACGCTCGGCGAACGAGCCCGGGATCTCGAGTGCCCAGCCCTCGTGGCGGATGGTCACCTGGGCGCGGCGATAGCCGATCGGGCGGGTGTCCTCGGGGGCGGTCGCGGCCCGGGCCCGGACCTGCGTGGCCATCGGGTCATCGATGCTCGCGTGATCGACGATCTCGGCCCACGCGCGCCACGGATAGGCCAGGTTCGGGTCGTGCGGATACGCCTTCGACAACAGCTTGTGGACCTCGTCGAGGAGGAGCCGCTCGGTCTTCAGCGCGGGCGTTCGCCAACGGACATCGGTCCACATCAGGCAGAGCGCCCGGTTGAGCAGGTACTGGCCGTCGGTCGCGTCCGCCCACCAGGGCGTGACATCGGTCGCGACGCGGGTGTCGGTGACCGCGACGTCCAGCCACGCCGCGTCACGCGGCCCGAGCGCGGTCAGGATCGCGCCATCGACGTGGTAGCGGACATCATCGCGGAGCCCGAGCGGGATCGGCCGCGCGTTCGCCGTCTGCCGCGCCCGGGCGGCCATCAGCGACCGGCCCAGCCAGCCGAGATAGGCGCGTTCGGCGACCGGCCGGTCGGCGAAGGTCATCGTGGTCGCGTCGGCCAGCGGATCGTGCGGCTCACTGCCGCCACGCTCCCAGACGATGGCCAGGTCCCGGCCCATCCGCTCGAGGACTCGCCCGACGAAGCGGTGATAGCCCGGTCCGACGGTCTCGGTCCCCGCCGTGACGGCCACCCGGCCCGTGTCGGACGCGGTCAGCACGAGTTCCGGTGCCGCGGGATGGAGCGTCACGGTCAGCTCGGCCTCGCCCTGTTCGCGGACCGGCCGCCGGGTCGAGCGGACCGCCTCCGGGAAGGTCGTGGTCAGCCAGGTCTCGACATCGGTCAGCAGGCTCTCCGCCGATGGCACGCGCAGGATCAGCCCACGACGTGCCGCCTGACCGGTGAGCCGGGCATGGAGCGGGCCGACGAGCATCGTTGCCATGGGTCGTTCCACCTTACCGGAGCGACTCGTCGCCGGGGACCACCCGCTTGGTACCAGCATCGCGCGCCATCCGTACGTCGCCAGGGGCCGCCGGTCGCTCGTCGTCAGCCCGTTCGCCGCGACCCAGCGCCCGCATCGCGCCGGACACGCCGGTCTCGCCGGCCGCCTCGAGCCCCTCGATCGCGCCGGCGATATCGGCGTCGGACCGGTTCTGGCCGAGCTTCCACTTGCCCTCGACGCGCTCGATCACGACCTCGACCCCGACGATCGCCCGGAGCTGGCCCTCGATGTACGGCCGCGGCGCATCGTCGACGGCCCACGGCACGGCACGGCCGCCCTCGTGCAGCTCGCTCAGCCGTCGGACGTTGGCCTCGACCCAGGCCAGGTCGTCGTGGATGACAAGCTGCCCGTGGACGTGGACGGTGATGTAGTTCCAGGTCGGGACCACCCGCCCGTGCTCGCGCTTGGCGGCGTACCAGGCCGGCGAGATGTAGGCGTCCGGGCCGCGGACGATGACCAGCGCCTCGCCGATGGCCGGGACCTGCCACTGCCGGTTGTTGCGCGCCACGTGGCCCAGTAACGCGCCCCACGGGCCCAGGCCGTCTCGATCCCCGGCGTCGTCGTGGACCAGCGGCAACATCGTCGCCAGGATGCCCTCGGCCGTCGCGGTGACGAGCTCGGCCGCGCCCGGGTCGCGGAGGAGCTCGAGCATGGTCTCGTCGTCCGGCTTGAAGTGCGCGGGCACGTACATGCTCACGATCATCGCACGGCCGTGAGCTCCCGGATGGATATCCGAGCGATATGGTCGGGATTGGACGAACGCGCTATCATCGAAGCCGGAATGGACGACCTCTACCGCGACTACATCCTCGAGCACTATCGGCGACCCCACAACTTCGGGGTCATCGAGGATGCCGACGCGTCGTACGAGGGCGCCAACCCGCTGTGCGGAGACCGGATCACGCTGATGCTCGGGGTCAAGGACGGCATCGTCGACCGCGTCGCGTTCACGGGTCGGGGCTGCGCCATCAGCCAGGCAAGCGCCAGCCTCCTGACCGACGAGATCAAGGGCAAGCCGATCGACGAGGTCGCGGCCATCCGTGCCGACGATCTGCTCGACCTGCTCGGCATCGACATCAGCCCGGCCCGGTTGAAGTGCGCGATGCTCAGCCACGACAGCCTCCAGCACGTGCTCGGCGACCTCGGCGTCGCGGCGCCCGCCGGAGCGGA
Organism: Candidatus Limnocylindrales bacterium; assembly: GCA_038248915.1. Classification (GTDB taxonomy): domain Bacteria; phylum Chloroflexota; class Limnocylindria; order Limnocylindrales; family CSP1-4; genus SPCO01. The sequence goes on from JBBRXB010000002.1 coordinate 67,725, forward strand.
CGCATGACCCGGATCGAGCGCCGCTGCAGGTGTCTGCCGCCGGCCTGACGCCGGCTCGTCCCCGGTCCGCCGACCCGATCCGCGGACCCGTTCCACCGCCCTGGCAGCGTGCCAGCCTGTCGATCATCGGAGTCCATCGAGCCATGCCGAAGTCCTACGCCGACCTCCTCCGCGAGGCGCGTGCCCAGATCAGAGAAGTCAGCCCGCAGGAGGTCGACGCCCTCTCCGCGGGCGCCGCTACGGTCGTCGACGTCCGCGAGGCGTCCGAATGGGAGCAGGGCCATCTGCCCGGCGCCCGGCACGTCTCCAAGTCCTATATCGAGCAGCAGATCGAGGCCATCGCGCCCGACCGCGACGCGCCGGTGATCCTGTATTGCGCGGGTGGTGTCCGCTCGCTGTTCGCGGCGCAGACGCTGGCGGAGATGGGCTACACCGACGTCGCCTCGATGTCGGGCGGGTTCCAGGGCTGGAAGAGCGCCGGGCTCGAATTCGACACGCCGGTCGTCCTGACCGCCGAGCAGAAGCAGCGCTACAGCCGCCATCTGCTCATCCCGGAGGTCGGCGCTGAGGGCCAGGCCAGATTGCTCGGCTCGAAGGCGCTGCTCATCGGGGCCGGTGGGCTCGGATCGCCGGCGGCGCTGTACCTCGCCGCAGCCGGCGTCGGCACGATCGGCATCGTCGATTTCGACGTCGTCGACCTGAGCAACCTCCAGCGCCAGATCATCCACACGACGGACCGGGTGGGTGATCGCAAGGTCGAATCGGCCAGGAAGTCGATCAACGCGCTCAATCCGGAGATCGAGGTCGTCGCGCACGAGGAGATGCTCGTCGCCGCCAACGTCGAGCGGATCATCGCCGGCTACGACGTCATCCTCGACGGGACCGACACGTTCGAGACGCGCTACATCCTCAACGACGCCGCGGTGGCGGCCGGCATCCCGGTCATCCACGCCAGCGTCTTCCGGTTCGAGGGTCAGCTCACGACGTTCATCCCGTATGAAGGCCCGTGCTACCGCTGCCTGTACCCGACCCCGCCGCCGCCCGAGCTCGCGCCAGGCTGCTCCGTGGCCGGCGTGCTCGGCGTCGTGCCCGGCATCCTCGGGCTGCTCCAGGCGACCGAGGCGCTCAAGGTCCTCCTCGGGATCGGCGAGACGCTGGCCGGCCGGCTGCTGCTGTTCGATGCCCTCGAGATGGAGTTCACCGAGCTCAAGCTGCGGCGTGACCCGAACTGCCCGGTCTGCTCGGACAAGGCGGTCGAGGCGCGCAACGCCGGTCACCCTCTGACGGTCGACGCCAGTGGGGCGAACATCCCGTTCGCGATGACCTTCACCGGTCTCGGCGGCAGCCCCGAGGCGCGGGCGTGAGCACGGTCTTCATCCCGGCCGTCCTGCGCGCCAACGTCGGCGGGGTCAAGTCCCTGGAGCTGTCGGGCGACTCGATCCGGGACGTCGTCGGCGCACTGGTGGAGCAGCATCCGGCGCTCGGGTCGCAGCTCCTGACCGACGACGGCGATCTCAACCGGTTCGTCAACGTCTATGTCAACGGCCAGGACGTCCGTTACCTGGCGGGTCTCGACACGCCGGTGGCGCCGGCCGACGAGGTCCGCCTCCTGCCGGCGATGGCCGGCGGCTGACCGATGGCCGTCCCCAGGCGGCTCGACGAGGCCGATCATGAGCATGCCCACGCCCACGAAGCGCTGATCCCGCACGGTGGGCGCTACGGGGACATCCTCGAGGCGATCGGGCACACGCCACTGGTCGAGATCCCGCGCATGTCGCCCAAGCCGTCGGTCCGCATCTTCGCCAAACTGGAGATGCTCAACCCGACCGGCTCGGTCAAGGATCGCGTCGCCAAGTACCTGATCGACGACCTCGAGGCGCGCGGGCTGCTCCGCCCGGACTCCATCATCCTGGAGCCGACCTCGGGCAATACCGGCATCGCGCTGGCGATGATCGGCCGGCGCAAGGGCTACCGGGTCGCCCTGGTGATGCCGGACAACGTCACCAATGAGCGCCGTCAGATGGCTGCCCTGTACGGCGCGGAAGTCATCGACTCCCCCGGGGCACAGGGCAGCAACGGGGCGATCGCTTTGGCCAAGCACCTGGTCAGCAAGGACGAGCGCTTCGTGATGCCGTACCAGTACGGCAACCCGGCCAACCCGCAGGCCCACTACGAGACGACCGGCCCGGAGATCCTGGCTGACTGCCCAGAGATCGACGTGTTCGTGGCCGGTCTCGGGACTGGCGGCACGCTGATGGGCGTGTCGCGCTACCTGCGCGAGCACAAGCCCGGGGTCCGGATCGTGGCCGCCGAGCCGCTCCCCGGTGAGCTCGTGCAGGGCCTGCGCTCCCTCGAGGAAGGGTTCATCCCGGAGATCCTCGACCCGACCCTCATCGATGCCAAGTACCTCGTCTCCAACCGGGACGCGATCGCCGCGCTGCGCGAGCTGGTCTTCCGCGAGGGCATCTTCGCCGGTCCGTCGTGCGGCGCCGTCCTCGTCGCGGCGACCCGGGTGGCCAGGGAGATAACGGCCGGCACGATCGTCGCGCTGCTCCCCGACGGCGGCTGGAAATACCTGTCGGCCGGGACCTTCTCGACGAATCTGGACGACATGGAGGAAGCGCTCGAAGGCGGCGTCAACTGGTGGTGAGCAAGCACCCCGGCCCGACCGAGGTGGACCTTCCGACACCCATCCGCGAGGCGATCGTGGCCCAGGCCCGCGCCGAGTACCCGAACGAAGCCTGTGGGCTCATCGTGGGTGACGCCTCGGCGGCCGGCGGCGGCCGGGCCCTCCGCTACATCCCGACCCGCAACCGGTTGGCCTCGCCGTCGCGCTATGAGATCGACCCGCAGGAGCTGCTCCGCCTGACCATCGAGACCGACGATGCGGACGAGGTCTTCTGGGGCATCGTCCATTCCCACACCCACACCCCGGCGGTCCCGTCGCCGACCGACATCGGGCTGGCGTTCTACCCGGACGCGCTCTATCTCCTGGTGTCGCTCAGTGGGGCCGAGGCGGACCCGCGGACCGGCGTTCCCAGCCTGCGAGCGTGGCGGATCGTCGACGGCGCCATCCATGAGGTCGGCCTGGGCTGAACCCTCCCCGAGCACGGGCCGGCGCGACCGCCCCTACTTGCAGTCGAGCCCGTCCTTCGGCACGGTCCGGTCGAGCAGGTAGGCGTCGACGGCCTTGCGAACGCACGGGCTCACCTCGTAGCCGGTGTGGCCCTCGCCCTCTCGAGTGACCAGGACGCCCGAGTCCAGCTCCTTGGCGAGGGACTTGGCCCAGGCATAGGGCGTGGCCGGGTCACCGGTGGAGCCGACCACCACGATGGGTGGCGCGCCTGCGGCCTTGACCGGCGCGGGCGTCCGCTCCGCTGGCACCGGCCAGAAGGCACATGCGAGGTCGTTGTAGGCCAGCATCTTGGCGAAATGGGGTGCGGAGCCCTGAAGCTCGTTCGCCCACGATGTGAACGTCGCAACGTCCTTCGGGGCCGCAAAGTCGAGGCAGATGTTGGCGGTATAGGCGTCCTGGAGGTTGGAGTACGAGCCATTCGGGTTGCGGCCGCGATACGGGTCGGCCATCAGGATCATCAGCGAACCGTCGCCACCCTTGGCCAGTTCCAGGCCGGCGGCGAGGGTCGGCCACGAGCTCCGGTCGTACAGCGCGGCCAGCACGGCATACCAGGCGATCGACGGGCCGACCGTGCGCGCGCTCTTGAGCCGGGTGGCCGGCAGCGGCTTGGCGTCGATCGAGGCCATCAGCGAGTCGAACGCCGCCTCGCTCTTCCCGTTCTCGTTGAACACGCACGCCGGTCGCGCGGCGCAGTCGTCGAGGAAACTGGTCAGATCGTGCTCGAAGCCCTTGGCCTGCCCGACCCGGAGCCCCTCGAGATCGAGCGCCGGGTCGATCGCGCCGTCGAGCACCATCGCCCGGATGTGGTCCGGATACCGGTCGGCATAGAGCGAGCCGATGAGGGTGCCATAAGAGAACCCGAGATAGGTCAGCTGCTTGTCACCGACGGCCGAGCGGATCGCGTCGAGATCCCGGGCCACGGCGTCAGTCGACACGTACGCGAGCGTCGTGTCGTTCCGCTTGCCGCATTCGCTCGCGTACTCGCGGGCGGAAGCGACCAGCGCCTTGAGCTCGGCGGCGTCGTCCGGCGACGGGTCAAGCCGCTCCTGCGGATCAAGGTTGTCGATGCAGCGGATGGCGGTGCTCGCGTTCACCCCCCGCGGATCGAACCCCACGATGTCGAAGCGCTTGCGCAGCGCCGAGAAGATGCCGAGGCCCGCGATCTGGCGCACGAATTCGACGCCGGAAGCTCCCGGCCCACCCGGCTCCACGATGAGCGACCCGATCCGTGCCGCCCGGTCGGTCGCGGGCGAACGGATGATGGCGATGTTCATGAAGCCATCGGATGGCGAGGCGTAGTCGCGTGCCACGCGGACATCCGCACACTGGAAGCCCTTGCCGCAATCGCTCCAGCGTGCCGGCGCGACGACTGGATCCGTGGTCGCGGCTGACGGCGAGGCGGCGGACGACAGGGGACCGGGCGACGCCGTGTCCGTGACAGCCTGCGAGTTCCCGGGCGACTCGGACGGGGCGGTCGGCGAGCAGCCGGCGACCAGCACGATCGTGAGCAAGGCGGCCAGTGCGCCGGTCGTGCGTCGAGCCAGGGTCATCTGGCCGCGAGGATACTCGACGGGCTGTGTGAAAGGGTCCGCTCGCGCTCCTATCCTTGCGCGATGGCCCCCACCACCCGGATGACCTCCCTCGGCGCACTCGGCCTTGGCGTCGTCGCAGTCGCCGGTGCCACGCTCGTCGGTGCCAACCCCGCCGCGCTCGAGGCGATCGTCCATCCACCGCCTCTGATCCGCGCGGCCCTCGTCGGGCTGTCGGCGGCGCTGGCCGTGGTCTGCCTATCGCGCGGTCTGACTCGTCTCGCGGCCGGGACCGAAGACGTCCCGGGACTGGTTCGTGGCGTCCGCTGGATCTTCCTGTCGGTGGCCGCGCTGGCGGTCGCGGCAGGCTGGGTGCTGGGCGACGCCCTGCCGCTGGTCATCGCCCTGGTCATCGCCGGGATCGATGTCATCGAGACGTCGTTCCTGCTGCTGGTCGTGGGCAGCGGGCAGGTCAACCGAAGGAGCTGACCAGCTCGCCGGCCTCCCGGTCCTCGCGAACTGGGGCGACCGGTGGCGCCTCTGTTCCGCCGCGCACGATCAGCACGGAGCACGGCGCGTGCAGCAGCACCTTGCGAGCCACACTGCCGAGGATCAGCCGGTGCAGGCCCGTCTGGCCGCGTGTCCCGACCACGATGAGTCCAGCTCCATGGACTTCTGCCGCGGCGATGATCTGGTGGGCCGGGTCGCCGTCGCGCATCTCCGCGCTGGCGTCCAGGCCGGCCCGGCGCAGCCGGCTGGTGGCGGTCTGCTCCGCATCCCCCGCTGGGGCGTGCATCGCCTTCGGCTCGGCAGCGTAGGCGTCGACGGCCAGCGAATGGTCGAGCGACCCCAGCGACGTGGCGTAGGGGAAGCGGTCCTCGGTCACAGTGACGACCGTGACCGGCAAACCGCGGAAGATCGGCCAGTGGCGCAGCGCGCATTCTGCCGCTCGCGCGTAGCCCGAGCCGTCAACGGCCAGGATGACTGGCCCGAGTCGCTCCCCTCGAGCGACCAGGACCGGGCACGGCGCGTGGTCGACGACCTCGGCGGAGACAGACCCGAGCAGGATGGTCTGCCATGGGCCGTGGCCGCGGTGACCGACGACGACAAGGTCGGCCGACATCTGGCGAGCCTCATCGATGATCTCGCTCGCCGCGCGCCCGCGCAGCAGGACGGACTCGACCCCGACCTGCGACCGCGTCGCGCGCAGCTCCGCCACCGCGGCATCGAGCGCGTTACGGTGGAGTCGAAGGGCATTCGCTTCGATCTCGCTGGCGTCGGGTGTGGCGGCCATCGCCCAGGGGACCGCGATGAGCTCCGCCAGGGTGGGGGCGACGGTGACGACCCGGACCACGCCGCCGGCATCGTGTGGCATGGCCGCCACGAGGTCTCGGGCGACGTCGGCCGCAGACGACCCGTCGATGGCCAGCAGGATGCGCATTTCGATGCCCCTCCTTGGATGCCATCGTGCGCCCGCGGGCTGCCGCCGCGACAGGGCCAAACGGCCTGAAACACGAGGACCGTCGACCGCCCGGGCCCGGTGCGACGGTGCACCCGGTGGCGTGAGACGGGGTCTTGCGGCCCGCGTCTGGTTCAACCGGGTGCGCCGAGGGCCCGCAGCAGCTCGTCCGCGTCGAGCGGCACCACCTCGAGCCCCATCAGGGCGGCAACCCTGGCCGCCGGGGGCGGGGTCAGGCCGGTCGAGGCCAGGAGGTCCAGTCCGGCCGGGGCGAAGACCTGCTCGGGTGGGCCGTCGGCGACGACGATCCCCTCGCGCAGGATGACGATCCGCCCGAAATGGCTGGCCGCAAACTCCATGTCGTGGGTGATCGCCACGACCGTCCGCCCGGCCAGTCGCATCGCCTCGACGACAGCGCCGACGCGCTCCACCCCCTCGGCGTCCTGACCGGTCGTCGGCTCGTCGAGGACGAGGACGGCCGGATCCATGGCCAGGACGCCGGCCAGCGCGACCAGCTTGCGGCGCGACAGGTCGAGGTCATACGGATTGGTCGCTCGCTCGGCGAGGAGGCCGACGGCGGCCAGGCTGCTCGTGATGCGCTCGGCGACGGTCGCCGCCGGAACGCCGAGGTTTCTCGGCCCGAACGAGACCTCGCGCTCGACCGATCGCTCGAACAGCTGCTCGTCGGGGTTCTGGAAGACGAACCCGACGGTCGCGGCCAGCTGCGCGATGGTCCGTTCTTGCGTCGGCTGGCCGTCGAGCAGCACGCGTCCCTGGGCCGGCCGAAGGAGCCCGTTGAGATGCTTGACCAGGGTCGTCTTGCCGGAGCCGTTCTGGCCAAGGACCGCGACCGTCTCACCGGGCTCGATGACGAGCGAGACACCCCGGACGGCCTCGATCCCGCTCGGATAGCGATGCACGAGGTCCTCGATGGCGATCCGGACGGCGGGGCGGTCGGTGCTCGGGCTCCAGGCGCGGGTCGTCTCGGCCTGCGCGGCCTCACCGGCCATCCCGGGGCGTCCTCGAGTGGCCAGGAGGCCCGCCGCGATCGCGCCCTCATCGAACGCCGAGGCGAGGTCGATGCCGGCCGCCTGGGCCAGGCGGACCAGGGTCGGGGCGGGCAGACTGACCGTGGACGCCGCGTCGGCCAGCGCCGCGCCGGGGACAGCGAGCGCCACCGGGTGCCCGCCGTCGAGGACGAGGCAGCGGTCCATCCGCCCCAGCACGCTCGGGTCGTGCTCGACGCACAGGATGGTGGCGCCGCCGCGTGCCAGCTCGGCGAGGAGATCGGCCACGGCGGTGGTCCCGGCCGGGTCGAGCTGGGCGGTCGGCTCGTCGAGGACGAGCACGTTCGTGCCCATGGCGACGATGCTGGCGATCGCCACGCGCTGCTGTTCGCCGCCGGACAGTGCGAACGGTTCGCGGTCGGCGAGGTGATCGATCGACAGGCGCGCCAGCGTCGCATCGATCCGGGCGTCCATCTCGTCACGCGGCATGCCCAGGTTCTCGAGGCCGAACGCGAGCTCCTCGCGCACCGACAGCTTCGAGGCGGACAGCTGGTTGGCCGGCGTCGCGAAGATGATGCCGACCCGACCGAGCAGATCGCCGGCCGACGAGACGGTCACGTCGCGGCCCTGGATGGCGACCCGCCCGCCCACCTTCGCCCTGACCACCCGCGGGATGAACCCGGCCGCGGCCAGCGCCAGCGTCGACTTGCCAGCCCCGGTCCGTCCGGCGACGGCGACCTGTTCGCCCTCCGCGACTGCGAGGTCCACGTCCCGGAGGCTCGGTTCACGGCGCGCCGGGTACTTGACCTGCATGGCCTCGATCCGCAGCGGTTGCGTCGTCCCGGACCCCGCTGTCATCGCGGCACGATACCGAGCGCGAACAGCAGGACGCCGATCGCCCCCAGCACGATGAGCAGGCGCAGCCACCGATCTACCGGCGGGTCTGCGACGACGCGGTAGGCGGTCCGGCCCGGTCGTGCGGCAAAGCCGCGCGCCTCGAGCGCGAAGGTCCGCTCCCTGGCGTCCACGAGCGAGCCGAGCAGCACAGGGGTGATCAGCGGCACGAGCGCCCGGATGCGGCGCAGTAGCGACCCCTGGAGGGACAGCCCGCGCGCCTGCTGCGCCTCAAGGATCGCCGCCGCGCGCGAGCCCATCCGGGGCACGAGCTGGACCGCCGACAGGACGACGAACGAGATCCGGTAGCTCGCCCCGCGGGTGATCAGGGATTCGAGCAGGTCGTCGGCGAGGGTCGTGAACAGGAACAGCACCGAGGCGAGGAAGGCGACCAGAACGCGACCGGCCGAGATGATCCCGAAGGTCAGACCCTCACGGGTGACGGACAGCGGGCCGACCGAGACCAGCTTGTCCGTGCCGCCTGGGAAGAACAGGCTGTTGACGACGAGGATCGAGAGCAGCAGCAGCGCCGGGATGCGCATGGCCCGGGCCATCGGTCCAAGCAACCCCGCCGTCCAGGCGGCCACGACCATGGCGATGGCGAGGATGGGCAGGGCGAGCGCGGGCAGCAGGAACGCCGCCACCAGGACGAGGCCAAGGGCCAGCAGCTTCGTCAGCGGATTGCGTGCATGGAGCCAGCTGGAGCCCGCGACGAAATAGCCAGTGGTCGCAGACATCCGTGTCGGTCAGCCCGTCGCGGGGGTCATTCGGCGACCGTTGTCTCACCACGGCTGTACATCGTCCGCACCGTGACCGGGAGCGCGCCGAGGATCAGGAACACGATGGTGTAGCTGATGGTCTTGTCGAGGGGGTCACTCGTCAGTCCCTGCGCAAAGGCCGACTGGAATACGTTCAACCCAAGGGTCCGGAAGAGCGCCACAAGGGCATCGGTTCCGCCACCGGTCACGCCGCCGAACACGCCGGCCGCGATCGGTGCAGAGATCGCAGCCGCGACGAGACCGGTCGTCAGGCCGCCCACCCAGACAGGGAATAGCCGGGCGTTCTCGCCGCGGGTCGCCCAGCGATAAGCCAGGAAGCCGACGATGCCAGCGACGATCAAGCCGACGATCAGGCCGGCCGGGTCGGCCGGCGCCAGCGACGTCAGATTCGCGCCGCCGAACAGCGGTCCGAGCGGGCCGTCGCCGTCCGGGTCGGAGCCGTCGACCGTCGAGAAGTAGCCGGTCGGCCCGAACAGGAGCCGGAAGACGGCGAACACGAGCGCGAAGGTGGCGATCGTCGTCGCCCCCACCAGGTAGGTCCGGACCCTCGGGTCGCCGCCCGGGAGTTTGAACACGGTCCGGCCGGCGATCCATGTCGCCGTGATGCCGATCATCACGATGACGACGGAGATGATGACGAAGCGGTTCTGCGACCCTTCGTCCGCCGAATCGAAGCCGATCCCGATCGTGGACTGGACGACGAGCAGCGCGACGACAGCCACCGCGATGCCGGCCGCGAGCGACAGGAAGCCACCGACCCGCGCGTCATCGGACCGGAGCTGGAACACGCCGCGACCGGCCCAGAAGCCTGCCATCAGGCCGATGACCGCCGCCACCGGGGCGAAGAAGGCCGCGATCGGGCCGGCACCACCCGGGATCGGCAGGATCGACCAGATGAAGTTGGACAGGATGCCGGTCAGGGCACCGGCCCACGGCCCGGCCAGGGCGCCGACCAGGACTGTCCCGATGGAGTCGAGGTAGATCGGCAGCCGCAGCGCCACGGCGATCGAGCCGACCGCGATGTTGATCGCGATGGCGATGGGCATGAGCGTCAGCACGGCCGTGGTGAGGTCCCGTGACCGCCGGCCGACGATCGCGAAGATGACTGCGAAGACGGCGATGGCGACCAACCAGGCGACCTGGATCGTCGGGATGCAGCCACTCGTCTGCCCGTCGGCGCAGATCGTCAGCCAGGTAAGATCCATCGGTTCCTCCGGTCCCTCCGCGCACGCTGCGTCGATGGCCGCGTCATCGACACGTCCTCCCTTTCTAGCGTGACATGTCCGAGTGCTCCGCCGCCAGCCCTCCGACACGTTCGACGAGGCGGTCGAGGAACTCGGTCACGTTCGCGCTGGTCGCCACATCGAGGTTGGCCGGCTTGCCAGTCAACCGTCGTCGGTCGGCGACGGTCATCCCCGTGGTGAGCTCGCCGCGCGTCTCGACGTCGACAAAGAGCGCTTCAGTCGTCACCAGGGTCGGGTCCAGCGCGGCGGCCACCGCCAATGGGTCGTGGATGAACGCCCCATAGAACCCGTCGTACGCGGCGTGGAACTCCATGTAGAAGCGCAGCGCGTCGGCCACGTACCGGACGATCGGGTTGCTGGCGACCGACCGGGTCGCATGCATCGGGTCCTCGCCTCGCGCGAGCGCCAGCGAGTCGTCCGGCGTGCTCCCAGCGCGGCGAGCGAGGCGGACCACGTCGTCGGGCAGGATCCGGGCCTGCTCGGTGACATCGAGGCCCAGCGCGCGCGGCAACGGGATCGACGGATCGGCCGCATGCGCCTCGGCCCACCGGCGGAAGACGAGCTGGGCGGCCTCAGGGTCGCAATGGATGTTCCACTCGGTGGTCGGCGTCGTGTTGCCCGGGACGCCGAACGCGCCGCCCATCAGCGTGTAGCCCTTGAGCAGGCGGGGGAGCACCGGTTCACGCTCGAGGGCGAGGGCCAGGTTGGTGAGCGGACCGAGCGTCACCAGCACGATCTCGCCGGGCCGGGCTCGGACCGTGTCCACGATGACATCGACGCCGTGGCGCCTGGACAGCGGGGCCGTCGGCGGCGGCAGCTCGGCATGACCGAGCCCCTGCGGTCCGTGCGTCTCGGGCGTCGTCTCGAGCGGCCGGACGAGCGGCGTCTCGCGGCCGATCGCGACCTCGATATCCGGCCGACCGGCGAGCTCGAGGATCGCCCGGGTGTTCGTGGCGACCTGCCGGGCGTCGACGTTGCCCGACACACACGTGACGGCGAGCAGGTCGGCATCGGCCGAGGCCAGCGCGTACAGCAGGGCGAGGCTGTCGTCGATCCCGGTGTCGACATCGAGGAGCAGTGGTGTCCGGTCGGTCATGCGTCCGATGCTAGCGGAGCGCCTCCATCGTCCGTTCGACGACCTCGTCGGGTGTCAGCCCATCGACGTCGACGATCTGCGCGTCGATGGACGGGAGCAGCGGCTCGCGCCGGGCCGCCTGCTCGGCCAGGAACGCCTCGGGCGACGCCCCGTACGCCGGCCGGTGCTCGTCGGCGGAGTCGAACCGATCCGCGAGGACCTCCGGCCGCGCCCGCAGCCAGACGACCCCGACATCGGGCCTCATCATCGCAGCGCGCGCGGCGGCATCGTCGACGACACTGGCCGCTGCACTGACGACATTCGGTCCTGACGCGGCGAGCGCGTCGAGCAGTTGCGCGGCCTCATGAGCGTGCATCGCGTCCACGCCCTCGCGATCGCGCAGCTCGCGGACCGTCTGGTGGGTGGCGGCCTCGATGTCGACGTCTGAATCTCGCCAGGCGCGGCCCAGCCGCTCCGCCAGCAGCCGACCGGTCGTCGACTTGCCGGCGCCCATCAGGCCGGTCACGACGATATGGCGTGGCAGCTCGGAGGTGATCGGCATGGGGACAGCGTATCGGACGTCGCGCCCCGTACACTCGGGCGCGTGGATGTCCCGCCGCCGATCGCGCCGCCCGCCGTCATCGGCATCCTGGGTGGCGGCCAGCTCGGACGGATGCTCGGGTCGGCAGCCCGGGCGATGGGCTACCGGGTGGCGGTCCTGGACCCGGATCCGGACTGTCCGGCGGCAGCCATCGCTGACCGCCAGGTCATCGGCTCGTACGACGATGTCGGGGCGGCCCTGCGGCTGGCCGACGTCAGCGACGTGATCACCTACGAGCTGGAGCACGTTGCCGCAGCGGTCGTGGAGGCGCTGGCGGCCCGCGTCCCCGTGCGGCCTGGTCTGGGCCCACTCATCGTCACCCAGGATCGCCTCGCCGAACGCCGGTTCGTGGAGGGCGCTGGCATCGGGGTGGCACCGTGGCGTGAGGTCCGGAGCGTGGCGGACGCCGATGCCGCCGCGGCAGCGCTCGGCCTGCCACTCCGTCTCAAGGTGCCGATCGGCGGGTACGACGGCCGCGGCCAGCTGCGGATCGTCGCGGTCGGCGAGCTGGACGACGCGTGGACGCGCCTCGGTCGGCCGGCCGGCGACCCGCTGCTGGCCGAGCGCGAGCTGGGGTTCGCCGCGGAGCTGTCCGTCGTCGTCGCACGCGCCGGCGATGGCACCGTGGCCGTCTACCCCATCGCCCTGAACCGGCACGATTCGGGGATCCTGGTCGAGTCCGTGGCGCCGGCGCCGATGCCCGCGGAGGTGGCCGGATGTGCGGCCGCGATCGGGACCACGCTGGCGGCTGCGATGGACCTGTGCGGCACCCTGACCGCGGAGCTGTTCCTGCTGGCGAATGGGTCGCTCGTGGTCAACGAGCTCGCGCCGCGGGTGCACAACTCCGGTCACTGGACGATCGAGGGCGCCGCGACCTCCCAGTTCGAGCAGCACATCCGCGCGATCTGCGGGCTCCGGCTGGGCGCGACCGAGGCGCACGGCCCGACGGCCATGGTCAACCTGCTCGGGACCGGCTCGCGGCGCGAGGCGCGCTTGCTGGGGGTCGCCGAAGCACTCGCCGACCCGGCGGTCCACCTCCACCTCTACGACAAGCGCCGCGTCTTCGAACGCCGCAAGATGGGCCACCTGACGGCGCTCGGCAGCGACACGGAGACGGCCCTGGGACAGGCCCGGCGAGCCCTGGCGGCCCTGACCTGGGCGGATGCGACGACGGAGGACGACCGATGAGCGATGACCATCTGACGCCCGTCGTCGGCGTCGTCGGGGGCAGCCGCTCCGACTATCCGACGCTGGAGGCTGCCGTCGCGATCCTCGACGAGCTCGAGGTCCCCGCGGAGTTCCGGATCGTGTCGGCCCACCGCACGCCCGATCGGCTGTTCCGCTACGCGGAGGAGGCGGCCGGCCGCGGGATCCGGGTGATCGTGGCCGGGGCCGGCGGGGCGGCGCACCTGCCTGGGATGATCGCCGCCAAGACGGCGTTGCCGGTCATCGGCGTGCCGATCCCGACCCAGCATCTCGGCGGCCTCGACTCGCTGCTCTCGATCGTCCAGATGCCGCGCGGCGTGCCGGTCGCCACCGTCGCCATCGGCAATGCCACCAACGCGGGCCTGCTGGCTGTCGCGATCCTGGCGCTGTCCGACGCGGCGCTCGCGGAGCGGCTCGCGGACTGGCGCGCCCGCGAGACCCAGGCCGTCCTCGATGATCCCGCGAACGCCTGACCGGTGACGCGGCGGGACGCCGGGTTCGCGATCGCCATGGGGCGTGGCGGCCGGCGCGTCCTACGCGTTCTCAGCCTTCGGGACCGGGACCTTCGTGGGTCTGTTCAACGCTTTCCTCTACCACTACTGGTACGTCAGGACCATCATCCTCGTGGTCGCCGTCGTCTTCACGTGGCGGCATGCTGACGGCAAGGCGATCCGAGTCCTGGGCTTCCTCGGGCTTGCCTGGGTGGTGCTGCTCGTCGCGTACCCGGTGATCTACGTCTTCGGCTACGCGCTGGCTGGCCCGCACGGTCCGTGACAGCCCGCCACGTCAGCCCGGGGCATCCACCCACGGCGTGACCGCCCCCCACGCACCCTCTATGGTCACATCCGCCGCGGCCGGCCTACTCGGTCAGTTCGACCGGCCTGACCGACACAGACCGGGCTTCGCCGCCACGGTCCACCTGGAGGTCGACCGTACGCCCGATGACGTCGCCGCCAAGGCGGCGCTGGAGGTCGCCGACACCCTCGATCGGGTGACCGTCGAGCTCGAGCACGACGTCGCCGACGCGCAGGCCGGCGCTGGCGGCCGGGCCGGGCTCCAGCAGCTGGACGATCTCCAGACCCCGCGCCCGACCGACCCGCGCGGCGACGCTGTCGGTCAGGGTCCGTGTACCACCGACGATGCCGAGGAACGCTCGCCGGACGCGGCCGTCGACGATGAGTGAATCGAGGATCCGACGCGTGGCATCGTCGATCGGCACGGCCAGGCCGAGCCCGATGCCCGCGATCGCGGTGTTGATCCCGACGACCCGGCCGCGCGAGTCCGCCAGCGCGCCGCCCGAGTTCCCCGGGTTGAGCGCCGCATCGGTCTGGATGACGTTCTCGACGAGGCGGCTGGTCCGCCCGTCGCGCGTGCCAAGCGACCGGCCGAGCGCGCTGACGACGCCCGCCGTGACGGTCCCGGCGAAGCCGAGCGGGTTGCCGATCGCGACGACCAGCTGACCGACCCGCAGTCGCGCGGCGTCGCCGAGCGGGGCCGGCCGCGGTGCGCCACCGGTCGTCCGGACGACTGCGAGGTCCGACAGCGGGTCGCGCCCGACGACCTCGAACGGCAGCTCGGCGCCGTCGGTGAAGGTCGCCGTGCCGTGCTCGGCGCCGGCCACCACGTGGGCCGAGGTGATGAGATAGCCGACCGGCTCGATGGCGACGGCCGAGCCGGCACCGCCCGCCGTCCAGCCGCCGACCTGGCGGGTCACGCGCAGGCTGGCGACCGAGGGGATGAGAAGCTCGGCCGCGGTCGAGACCGCCAGCGAATAGGCGTCGAGAAGGTCGTCGTCCCCGCCGTCATCGGATGACCGGGACGGCACCGGACGGAGCGCCGGCGCGGCCATCGCGATCAGGCTTCGCCGGTGGCCGTAGTCCCGCCGCCGACATGGACGGTCCGCTCGTCGGTGCCACGGACGACCTTGAGCTCGAACGGCAGCTCGACCGAGCCGAGCGCCGCGTGGAGATCGTCGGCGTCGGTGATGGCCTTGCCGCCGGCCTCCACGATGAGGTCGCCGGCCTGGATCCCGGCCGCGGCAGCCAGGCTGCCGTCCTCGATCCCGCGCACGAGGATGCCGTCACGCTCCGGGAGGCCGACCGACCGGCGCATCTCGCGCGCGACATGCGAGTCGGCCACGGCGACACCGAGACGCGGCCGGACCGGCGACTCGCCGCGGGCAAGGGCGTCGACACGGGTGCGCAACGCGGCGTCGGTCGGGAGGGCGAGGTAGAAGCCCTCGCCGATCCGGTTGGTGTTGACCCCGACGAGCTTGCCGGTCGCGTCGAGCAGGGCGCCACCGGACGAGCCCGGGGCGAGCGGCGCGGTGTGCTCGACGCTGCCCTCGATCCGGCGGCCACCGGGTCCGCGGAACGCGCGGGCGATGGCGGACACCATCCCGAAGGTGACGCGAGTCCCGCCACCGTGGCTGGCGCCGGCCCCGAATACGGCCGACCCGACCGTCAGCGCGGCGCCGTCGGCCCATTCGACCGGCGTGGCGCCGGCGGTGTCGACGTCGATGACCGCGAGGTCACCGTCGCCATCCCAGCCCGCGACGGTGCCGCGCGTGCGACGCCCGTCGGCGAACGTGACGGTGACCTCGTCACCGCGCAGGTTGTGGGCGTTGGTCAGGACCTTGCCGGCGGCGATGACGACGCCGGAGCCGCGAGTGCCGCGACCGATCCCGACGACGGATGGGCCGGCCGCGGCGGCGATCGAGGCGACGGCGGTCTGGAGCTCTTCGATGACGCTCATTGGGGTGAATCTCCGATCGTGCGGTTCGCGATAGACTTGTGACTTGCAATCTACTACTCACAAGTGACCATGACAAGTCCCCGATCGACACCTACCATCGCGCCCATGGCCACGACCCCCTCGAGCCGCGAGCCCTCACCCCTCGAAGCCGCCCTCGAGCGCGTCGGCGATCGCTGGAGCTTCCTGGTGGTCGAGGCACTGCTCACGGGCCCGCGCCGATTCAACGAGCTGAGCGACGCCGTCCCCGGCATCGCGCCGAACATCCTGACCGACCGGCTGCGGCGGCTGGAACGCGAGCGCATCCTGGTCGCGACGCCGTACCAGCAGCGGCCGCCGCGGATGTCGTACACCTTGACCGCGGAGGGTCGCGCCCTGGCGTCGGCGCTGCGATCGCTCGCGGACTGGGGCGCGCAGGGCGCCACGGACGTCGAGCCGATGCGCCACGGGGCCTGCGGCACGCCGCTCGGGACGCGCTGGTACTGCCCGACCTGCGAACAGGCCGTCAAGGCGCGCGACGCTGCGGAGTCGCGGACGATCTGAGACGTGAGGCGCGGGCCGCCCGGCGGAGTCTGGGCGCCAGCGGCGATACACTCGGGGCCATGGATGACGAGCGCTGGGAGCCGGGCATGCCGGTCCTCGACCGGCAGGCGGTCCGCGCGCCCGGGACAACCCCGGCCGCCCCCGGCACGCTCCGGTCCACGCTCCCGCCGAGCCTCCGGGGCCTTCCCCCGCGCTCCGTCCCCGAAGTCGCCCCGACCCCGCTCCAGCGTCACTACATCAACCTGAGCGTCATCGTCCTGATCTGTGGGGCGATCGCCATCACCGCACTCGAGCTGGGCGCCTCGTTCGGCAGCCCGCTGGTCAAGCTGTGCGTGATCATCGCCGCCCCGTTGCTCGTCGTGACCACGGCCGATGCGGTCCTGCGCATCTGGCGATCGGCCTGGGCGTGGATGCCGGTCGATCGCGGCAAGGGCACCTTCCGGCTGGCCTGGGTGGCGGTCAGCCTGGTCGGCCTGGCGGCGCTCATCGCCGCGGCCGTGCTCGTGCTGCTGGCATGACCGACGGTCTCGAACGCGGGCCGGATGGACGATCCACCGACCTGCCGTCCGGTCGCGGCGTCCCGCGCTGGCTCGAGGAGTCGCTCCGGTTCTGCTCGCGCTGTGGGTCGCCGCTCGTGTTCGGGAGCGTTCCGGACGAGGACCGCGACCGCCTGGCCTGTCGGGCCTGCGGCCACGTCGCCTATGTCAATCCGCGCCTGGTCGTCACGACCTTCCCGATCACCGAGGCCGGCGAGATCGTCCTCATCCGGCGCGGGATCGAGCCCGGCAAGGGATCGTGGGCGCAGCCGGGCGGCTTCCTCGAGATCGATGAGACGGTCCACGAGGCGGCCATCCGCGAGACCCGCGAGGAGACCGGGCTCCTGATCGTGCCCGGCGAGATCGTCGGGCTGTACACGCGGCTCGAGGCGGCGGTCGTGACGATCGCGTTCGCGGCGCGGATCGTCGGCGGGACGGCCGCCCCGACGACCGAAGCGACTGAGATCGTCGCCTATCCGCCCGAGGCCATCCCGTGGGCGGACATCGCGTTCACGACCACCCAGTGGGCGCTCACTGACCTCCTGCGACGACGCTGGCCCGACGTCGTCGTCCCGCCGGTCAGCTCAGGTCGATGAAGACGTTCTTCGTCTCGGTGTAGAGGTCCAGGGCGGACATCCCGAGCTCGCGCCCGATGCCCGACATCTTGTAGCCACCGAACGGCGCCTCGGTGTGGACGGAGCTGTTCGTGTTGACGCTGATGACGCCGGCCTGGAGCGCCTTCGCCGCGCGCAGCGCCTTGCCGATGTCGCGGCTCCAGATCGAGCCGGACAGCCCGTACGGCGTAGCGTTCGCCAGGCGGAGCGCCTCTTCCTCGGTGTCGAACGGGATGATCGACACGACCGGCCCGAAGATCTCCTCGCGGGCGATGCGCATGTCGTTGTCGACCCCGTCGAACACCGTCGGCATCAGGTAGGCGCCGTTGGCCAGCGCCGGGTCGGTCGGGGCCTCGCCACCGACGACCAGCGTCGCCCCCTCGGCCAGCCCGATCTCGATGTAGTCGCGGACGCGATCGCGCTGCTTGAAGCTGACAAGCGTGCCGACCTCGGTCGCGTCCTCCGACGGCGGACCGACCTTGACGTTGCGCGTCGCCGCGGCGAACGCCTCGACGACCTGGTCGTGGGCGGACCGCTCGACGAGGATCCGGCTGCGGGCGCAGCAGTCCTGGCCGGCATTGTCGAAGACCGAATAGGGCGATTCGCGAGCGAACTTGTCGAGGTCGGCGTCCGCGAACACGATGTTCGGGCTCTTGCCACCAAGCTCCAGCGAGATCTTCTTCACGTTGCCGGCGGCCAGCCGCATGATCTCCTGGCCGGTCGTGGTCTCGCCGGTGAAGGCGACCTTGCCGATGCCAGGGTGGGCCGCGATGGAGGCCCCGGCCGAACCGCCCGGTCCGGTCACGACGTTGAGGACGCCCGGCGGGATGCCGGCCTCGAGCGCGAGCTCGGCGAGACGGAGCGCGGTCAACGGCGAGTAGCTGGCGGGCTTGAGGATCGCGCAGTTTCCGGCGGCCAGGGCCGGCGCGACCTTCCACGAGGCCATCAGCAGCGGGAAGTTCCACGGCACGATGAGCCCGACCACGCCGATCGGCTCGCGTAGGGTCAGATCGAGACCCGGCTTGGAGACCGGGATCGTCTGCCCGAAGACCTTGTTGGCGGCGCCCGCGTAGTAGTCGAACACGAGGCTGGCCCCCGTGATCTCGCCACGCGCGCTGGTGATCGGCTTGCCGACATTGCGGCTCTCGAGCTGCGCGAGCTCCTCGGTATGGTCCTTGATCAGGGCCGCCAGCTTGGCCAGCGACCGGCCGCGCTTGCCGGCCGCCCAGGTGGCCCAGCCCTTGCGCTCCTCGAACGCCTTCTGGGCGGCGGCCACGGCCCGGTCGACGTCCTCGCGGCCGCCCTGCGGCACGGTGGCCATGACGCTGCCATCGGCCGGATCGACCACGTCGAACGTCTGGTCATCGGCCGCGTCGACGGGCTGACCGCCGACGATCATGTGCGCGGTCTGCACGCCGGTGCGGGTCTCGGTCGTCATCGGAAGCGAGCCTCTGGATAGGGTGGTTCGAGGGCTCGATGATACGCCCGGGCCGGGTCAGCCCTCGGCGGGTGCCGTGCCGGCCGGGGTCGCGGGTTCCGACCTGGGCGCCGGCGCCGCCTCGGCCGCGACGATCGCCGCACCGATGATCCCGGCGTCGTTGCGCAGCTGGGCGGGCACGACCGCACACCGGACGGTCAGGCGCGGCACGTACTTGTCCGCGCTCTTGCTGACGCCGCCGCCCAGGATCATCAGGTTCGGCCACATCAGCTGCTGGATCCGGTCGAGGTGCTCGTCAAGATCCGACGCCCAGGCTTTCCACGACAGCCCGCGCCGGGCGCGCGCGGCGGCAGCCGATCGGCGTTCGGCTGCCCGGCCGCGGATCTCCATCTGGCCGAATTCGGTGTTGGGCACGAGCACCCCGTCGTTGAACACGCCGGAGCCGACGCCCGTGCCGAGGGTCAGGAAGATGACCACGCCGGGTTGATCCTTGCCGACCCCGAAGCGCATCTCGGCGATGCCCGCCGCGTCCGCGTCGTTGATGATCGAGATCGGCCGCTTGAGTAGCCGGCCCATCCGCTCGACGACGGGGAAGTCGATCCATGACGGGTCGATGTTGGCCGCCGATTTCAGGACGCCGTCGATGGTGACGCCCGGCAGGCCGATGCCGACCGGGGTCGCGTCACCCAGCCCGCTCGCCTTGGCCAGCCGCTTGACGATGCGAGATACCGAGGCGAGCACCGCATCCGGCGTCGACGGGACCGGCGTCGCCACGCGGAGGCGGGCAGACCGGAGCCGGCCCGACTCGACATCGACCACTGCCGCCTTGATGCCACTGCCCCCGACGTCGACGCCGATGGCGATCCGGCCGTTGGCCATCTCGGACGTGTCCTCCGTCATCGGTGCCTCCCGGTCCCCGGTCAGAAGTAGTTGACGGTGATGCCACCGTCGATGACGAGCGAGGCGCCGTTGGTCCAGCGCGACTCGTCCGACGCGAGGTAGACGGCCATCTGGACGATCTCCTCGGGCTTGCCGAAGCGGCCGGTCGGGTTGCGCGCGAGGCGGAGCTGTTTGGCCGCCTCGTCCTTGACCAGCCAGTCCATCAGCAATGGGGTCTCCACCGGGCCCGGACAGATGGCGTTGGTCCGGATGCCCTGTGGCCCGAACTGGACCGCGAGGCTGCGCGTCAGCGACAGGACGGCGCCCTTCGACGCGGTGTAGGCATCCTGCGGCACGCTGCACCCGAGCAGCGCGACGAAGCTGGCGATATTGATGATCGAGCCTCCGCCGCCCTCGATCATGGCCGGGACGGCGAACTTGCAGCCGAGGAACACGCCGCGCACGTTGACGGCCATGACCGAATCCCAGGTCGCGACGTCCGTATCGGTCACCGAGTGGTCGGCCTCGGGCATGATCCCGGCGTTGTTGTACAGGCAGTCGAGCCGGCCGTACGTCGCCAGCGCATGGTCGACCATCGCCTTGGCATCGGCTTCCTTCGAGACATCGGCCTTGACGAATGTCGCGTCGCCGCCCGCCGCGCGGACGAGGTCGACGGTCTCCGCCCCGGCCGTCTCGCTGTATTCGGCGACGACGACCTTGGCGCCCTGGGCCGCGAAGAGCTGGGCGGCCACCCGGCCCATCCCGCCGCCACCGCCGGTGATGATCGAGACCTTGCCCTCGAGTCGCATCGCACTCCCTCTCGCGCATCCGTCGCCGTCAGAGTAGCGCTCGGCCGGGCGGGGCGCCGCTCGATCGGTGCAGACATTGCAACCGCATCGCATTCGAGGAAACCGGCCATCTCGGACCGCGTGGCCTGCGAACACAGGACGTGACCCTCCTCCACGTTCCCTCCGATCGCTTCGCCGCTCGCCTGCCGTCGAGGACGGCTGCCGGCTACGCCGCGGCCGCCCTGACCGGGTTGCTCGCTGCGGGGACGGCCATCGCCGTCGGGCACCTCGTCGCCGTCCTCGTCGCGCCGGCGGCCTCGCCGTTCCTGGCGGTCGGCAGCACGTTCATCGACCTCACCCCCGAATGGCTCAAGTCCTTCGCGATCCAGACCTTCGGGAGCAACGACAAGACCGCCTTGCTGGCCGGCATCGGGCTCGTCCTGGCTGCGGTTGCCATCGCGATCGGGCTCATCGGTCGTCGCTGGCCACGGGTGGCCATGGCGGCGGTCGCCGGGCTGGGCGTGGTCGGTGGCGTTGCGGCCCTGCTCCGGCCGGGCGCCTCGCCGATCAGCCTTGTGCCGGCACTGGTCGGGACCGGCGCAGCGATCGCCGTCCTCGTCACCCTCGAACGGGCCGCGGCGGGCGCCTGGCCGGTCGGCGAAGCGTCGAACATGACCGGTCCCGCGACGGCGACCGAAGCCGTCCCGTCCCGTCGGCGGTTCCTGACCGCGGCGGCCGCGACCGGTGTCCTCATCGCGCTGTCCGGCGGGCTGGGTGTGCTCATCGCGGGCCGCCGATCCGCCGCAGCGACGGCAGCCGGCGGGCCGGCCATCCCACCACCGCTCGAGCCCGCCGCTGCCATCCCGGCCGGCGCCGATCTCGCCATCGATGGCGTGGCCCCCTTCGTCACCCCGAACGAGGCCTTCTACCGGGTCGACACGGCCCTCGATATCCCGGTCATCGCGCCCGACGATTGGCGGCTCCACATCCACGGCATGGTCGACCGCGAGGTGACGCTCACGCTCGCCGACCTGCTCGCCTACCCCACGATCGAGCGGGACATCACGCTGACCTGCGTCTCCAACCAGGTCGGCGGGGACTACGTCGGCAACGCTCGCTGGATCGGCATCTCGCTTGCCACGGTGCTGGAGGCGGCTGGCGTCCAGGCCGGCGCGACCCAGATCGTCTCGCGCTCGATCGACGGGATGTCGATCGGCACGCCGACCGCCGTGGCCCTTGATGGTCGTGACGCGATGCTGGCCGTGGGGATGAACGGGGAGCCTCTGCCGTCGGTCCATGGCTATCCCGTCCGGATGATCGTGCCGGGCCTGTACGGCTACGTGTCTGCCACCAAGTGGCTGATCGACCTGGAGCTGACGACCTTCGACGCGTACGACCCCTACTGGGTCCAGCGCGGCTGGGCGAAAGAAGGGCCGATCAAGACGATGTCCCGGATCGACAGCCCCAAGCCCTTGTCACGCACGGCCGCTGGCAAGGTCGCCATCGCCGGCGTCGCGTGGGCGCAGCACCGCGGCATCGATCGGGTCGAGGTCCGGGTCGACGGTGGAGCCTGGCAGTCGGCCCGGCTGGCCGCGGTCGACACGCTCGACACATGGCGCCAGTGGGTCCTCGAATGGGATGCCACCAGCGGCAATCACACCATCGAGGCACGGGCGACCGACGCGACTGGCGCGACCCAGCCGGACGCGCGCGTCGAGCCCTTCCCCGATGGCGCCACCGGCTGGCACTCCGTCGTCGTGACGGTGACCTGACGGCCGAACCCACCACGTCGTCCGGGCATGTCGCGCCGGACGGGACGATCCAACCACGGGTCATCGGCCGCGATCGCGGTCGAGCCCACCAGCAGGAGAAGACATGAACAAGCGCACTCGCACCGGGGCCTTCGGTGGCCTCATCCTCGCCGCCGTGTTCGTCGGGGCGTGTTCTTCATCGGGCGCCAGCAACGCTCCGACGGTCGCGCCGACCACGGCCGCAGTCGCGCCGACCACGGCCGCTGTTGCTCCGAGCGCAAGCGCCGCGATGATGGACGACGCCCCCTTCGGCCCGGCCTGCGCGTCGGTCCCGACGACCGGCGCCGGCAGCTTCTCCGGGATGGCCGGCGATCCAGTCGCCACCGCGGCCTCGAACAATCCGGCGCTCAAGACGCTCGTGACCGCGGTCACCGCGGCCGGCCTCGGTGACACGCTCAACGGCGCCAAGGACATCACGGTCTTCGCGCCGGCCGACAGCGCCTTCGCGGCGATGGACCAGGCGACCCTGAACAAGGCGCTGGCCGATCCCAAGGGCCTGCTCACGACAGTCCTGACCTACCACGTGGTCCAGGGCCGTCTGACCCCGGCGATGCTGGCCGGAACCCATACGACCCTCCAGGGCAAGACGCTGACCGTTGCCGGCAGCGGCGAAGACTTCACGGTCAACGGGACCGCCAAGGTCGTCTGCGGCAACGTCCAGACCGCGAATGCCACGGTCTACATCATCGACGGCGTCCTCCTCCCGCCGGCGAGCTGATCCGGTCGGGTCTGCCTGGGGGCGGACCCGACACGATCGGTCGGAGACCCGGATCCTTTCGCCAGCCTCGGCTGGTGGAGGTCCGGGTCTTCGTCTGTCCGGCCAGCGCGACAGCCCGTTGCATGGCACGATGCGGGCCGGGAGGCAGGAGTGCATGGCGACCGCACAGGAGCTCATCACCGCCGTCACCGACGACGCCACCGCAAGGGTCGCCGAGATCGTGACCGAGGAGCCGTGGCTGGCCTCGGCACGCGACCGCAACGGCGTGTCCGTCCTGATGCTGTCGCGCTACCGATACAACCGGGGCACGACCGACGCGCTCCTGGCGGCCGACCCGGAGCTCGACGTCTTCGAGGCGACGACGCTCGGCTACATCGACCGGCTGCGGGAGCGCCTCGACGAGGATCCGTCCCGGGCGATGGCGTTCTCCGCCGACGGGTTCACCGCGCTCCACTTCGCGGCGTTCTTCGGCAAGGCCGAGGCGGCCCGGACGCTGATCGAGGCCGGTGCCATGATCGACGTGGTCGCCGGCAACGACACCCGGGTCCAGCCGCTCCACAGCGCGGCGGCCGGCCGCGACATCGAGGTCTGCCGTCTGCTGCTCGCGGCCGGCGCCGATGTCAACGCCACGCAGGCGCACGACTTCACGCCACTCCACGCCGCGGCCCAGCACGGCGACGTGGAGCTCGTCGAGCTGTTGGTCTCGGCGGGTGCGGATGCATCGGCCAAGACCGATGCGGGCGATACGCCGGCGAACACGGCCGAGGCGGCCGGGCACGCCGACGTGGCGACCCGGTTGCGTCAGGTCGCCGAGGAACGCGCCGCAGGCTAGCCCTGCTCCGCCATCGTCCCGAGCCAGAGGCCCAGGGCCACCAGGGCGAGCCCGCCCAGCGTCGCGGACCCGACGAAGGCCCCACCGCGCGACACGATGCCGAGCCCCGACAGGACGGTCGCCGAGACGAACGCCAGGAACGCGACGAAGTAGGCAAGCTGCCGGAAGATCGGATTCACGTCAGCCACGTTCCAGGTAGCGCTCGCGATCCCACGGGTGGACGACCGAGTCGTAGGTGTCCTGCTCGACCCGGGCGGCGTTGAGATAGTGGTCGACGACATCCTGGCCGAAGATCTCGACCGCCGCCTCGGAGCGCTCCAGCTCGCGGATCGCCTCGTACAGGGCTCGTGGCATTCGTTCGACGCCGGTCGCCAGGTAGCCGTTGCCCTTGAACTCGGGATCGAGCGGCAGCTCGTGCTCGATGCCGTACAGCCCGGCGCCCATCATCGCGGCGTAGGTCAGGTAGGCGTTCATGTCGCCGCCCGGGAAGCGGTCCTCGACATGGAGCCCCGGCCCGCGCCCGACGAGCCGGAACCCGGTCGTCCGGTTGTCGCGGCCCCACACGATGTTGACCGGCGCCCACGACAGCGACGCGTAGCGCTTGTAGGAGTTGATGAACGGCGCCACGAAGACCGCCAGCTCGCGCGACAGCTTCATCATCCCGGCCACGAAATGCTGGCCGACCTCCGACAGCCCGTAGGGTCCCGCTGGCTGGCCCTCCGCGGCGTACATCAGCGGGATGTCTGTGGCCGCATCCCACAGGCTCATGTGCAGGTGGCCCGATGAGCCCGTCCAGTGATGGTCCGGCTTGGCCATGAACGTGATGCCCCAGCCGTTGAGGTAGGCGATCTCCTTGGCGCCGTGCTTGAACACCACGCTCCGGTCGGCGGAGGTGAGGACGTGGTCGTAGCGGATGTTGACCTCGTGCTGGCCATTGGCCGCCTCGCCCTTGCTGAATTCGATCGGCACATCGGCCGCGGTCATCTGGTTGCGGAGCAGGCGATGGAGGGGCTCCGCCTTGGTCGCCTGGAGGAGGTGGTAGTCCTCGTTGTAGTGCCCGAACGGGCGTGGCACCGGCCAGCCGCGCTCGGCCAGCTCCTCCCACGAATCCTTGAGGACGTAGAACTCGAACTCGGAGCCGGCCTTCAGCGTGTAGCCGGCCGCTGCCGCGCGGGCCACCTGGCGCTTGAGGATCGTCCGCGGCGCGATCGGGATCTCCTGCCCAGTCTCCTCGTCGACCGCGTCCGCGAGGACCATCGCCGTCCCCGGCAGCCACGGCAGGATCCGTAGCTGGTCCCAGATCGGCTCGGCGACCCAGTCGCCATAGCCGGTCTCCCAGTTCATCAGCTTGAAACCATCGGGGGTGTTCATCTCCATGTCCGTGCCGAGCAGGTACGTGCAGAAGTGGGCCCCATGGGCGACCACCCCGTCGAGGAATGCCTGGCCCTGGACGCGCTTGCCCATCAGTCGGCCCTGCATGTCGGTGATAGCCACGACCAGCGTGTCGATCTGGCCGTCGCGCACCATCTCCTCCAGCTCGAGCAGACGGCGGTGCTTGGTGGCGTGGGCCTCGTCCTGGTGGGTCATCGTCGGTCTCCGGTCCGCTGGGCTGAGGATGGTCGAGGGCCGGCCGGTCGAGCCGGGCCGGCCCTCGGGTGACTCGGGGGAAACGGTCAAACGGTGGCCGGGCCGGTGACCTCCTCGGCCGCGTGCGCGAACTCGCGCTCGATCTCGGTCAGCTGTTCGGCATCGCCCATGACCCGCGGGCCCTTGAATGAGCGCCGTGCGTAGGCGAAGTAATAGATCAACAACAGGATGACCGTGATGAGCATGAACGGAAGGCTGATGTTGCCTGACGTCGGCCAGCTGAACAGGATCATCAGGACGACGACCCAGAACACCGCCACCCAGGCGACCGGCTTGGACCAGCGGCCAAGGCTCCAGACCCGCTCATCGAGCCAGGCCTGCGTCGTGGCGCCGAGGTAGATGCAGATGCCGTACGCGGCGTACAGAAAGATCGTGCTGATCGCCGTCACGATGACGATCGCCGTGCCGGTCCCGACGATGAACGCCGCGACCGTGAACAGCCACGACACCACGACCATCGCGGTCAGTGCGTTGGCCGGTGTGCGGTAGCGGTGTGAGACCTTCTTCAGCCAGCCCGACCCAGGCAGGCCGTCATCACGGCTGAACGCGAACAGCATGCGGCCCGCGGAGGCGACCGATGACAGGCCGCAGAACGCCATCGCGATGGCGATGGCCGCGCTGAGCAGGTCGCCGATCGAGCCGAGGTTGTACTTGAGGATCTCGATGACCGCCACGCCGTCGCCGAAGTAGTACTGGCTGACACCCGGCTGGAGGGGCGTCTCGAGGGTCTTCGGGAACAGGGTCCCCAGGGCCGGCAGGTGGGTGGACAGGGCGAGCAGGAAGATGAACCCGACGACCGCCGACACGGCGACCGACAGGAACAGTCCCCACGCGCTCGCAACGCGCGCGCCGACGGTCTCCTCAGCGACGTGCGCCGAGGCGTCGTAGCCGGTGTACGTCCAGTTGGCCTGGAGCAGCGAGAAGAAGAACGCCAGGACCAATGGATAGGTGATCGCAGCGCCGTAGTCGACGGTGACCGGACCCACCGCGTTCTGCCAGCTCCCCGCCACATCCTGCGGCTGGACGGCGAACAGGGTCAGACCGGACTGGTCCGGCTTGCCCGCCAGGAAGACGAGGATGACCACGGCCGCGACGATCGCGATGTGCCACCAGACGCTGACCTGGTTGAGGACGGCGACGAGGTTGATGCCCGCGATGTTGAGCGCGAGCTCGACCAGCATCAGGATGCCCATCGTCACGAGCTGACCGTTGAGCACGCCCTTCACGAATTCGGTCGTGTTGGCATAGTCGAGCCCGACGTTGTGCAGGAGGGGCGTGATCAACGTCGCGTTCAAGAAGCCGGCCGCGGCGTAGTTGATGCCGGCCACGATGGCGAACTGGCCGATGAGGTTGAACCAGGCGGTCCACCATCCCCAGTTCTTGTTCTTCATCCGGCTGGCCCAGTAATACAGGCCGCCGGCGGTCGGGTAGGCCGATGCGATCTCGGACATGCTCGCCGCGATGAGCAGGACGAAGACCGTGACCAGCGGCCAGCCGATGAGGACGGCCGCCGTCCCGGCCCAGGCCAGGCCGTAGTCGTACAGGATGACCGCGCCGGTCAGGATGCTGATGATGCTGAAGCTGATGGCGAAGTTGCTGAACCCGCCCATCGAGCGGAACAGCTCTTGCGCGTAGCCGAGCTTGTGCAGGTCTGCGACATCCTGCTGGATGACGTCGTCGCGTGATCGGGTCATCAGGGCCTCCCTCAGTCGATGACCGACCGCCGGGCTGGCGATCGATGGACCGGGTGTCCCTAGTAGGTCCGGTCCGAAACGGCGGCTGCGACCCCGGGCCGGGGGCGCCGCGCGCGAACGCGGGGATGCGGTGACGCTGGGGTCAGGGGTACGGCCGTGGGTGGCCGCGGGGCGCCGCGCAGGCGGCGTTCAAGTCGGTCGCCTGCCCCTCCTTTCCGAGCATCGTCGGCTCGATACTGGCGATGATACGCGCCGCATGGGCGCGTTCGGAAGGGGTCGGCGCTAGTAGAGCATCGTCGTCCCGGTGGGGAAGACGAACACGAACGCGGTGCCTGGGAGCGGCGCGTCCGGTTGGAGCTCGATCGCCTCGGCGCAGCGGGTGACCTCGCCACCGATCGTCTCGATCAGGCGAACGATCACACCGGTCTCACGGTCGACCGCGATCGAGATGTGGAAGTCCGGCCGGTCAGCCGCGAGCTCGATCGTTCGCGGATGGTCGCAGTCGAGCAGGATCGCTTCGCGACCCGAGACGATGTCTGTGCCGGTGACCAGGCAGCGGCCGGTGGCCAGCACGTTCTGGCAGTAGCCGGCCGGGTGGACGAAGGTCTCCGGGAGGGTCTCCGCGGGGAGCGCGGTGATCGGCTCGTAGACGCGCGAGGGTCCCGGGAAATCGCGGTCGCCCAGGCCGCGCGGCCGGTTGCGGATCGGGCGCTGGGTGCCCAGGCCGTGGGCACTGGCATAGGTCCGCACGAGGTCGCCGTCCGAGATCCAGACCTCGTACTCTGGCCGTGCCGTCTCGCTGGCCCGCGTCGTCGTGACGCGTGCGTCGCCGGGGTGCCGGAGGATCGTGTCCATCGTGACGACATCCTCGCCCCGCGTGTTCTGGGTCCGCTCTTCGATGCGCAGCCGCAGCGTCGCGAAGCGCAGCTCGGCATCGCGCATGAACTCGAACAGCTCAGGGACGGTCGGCAGCATCGCGCTGAGCGCCACGATCTCGGGCAGTCGTCGCCCGTCCGTCGTGGCGGGCACGACGGCCGCGCGATCCCACAGGCGGGTGTCGGTCATCGGGCGGATTGTACCGGCCGGGATTGACAGCGTCGCCGCGGTGGCGTATATATCGTGATGCGATATAGCGATACACGATGTATCGCACACCGATCTTGGAGGGCCGCCATGTCGTCCATCCGCCGAACCACCGCCATCGTGGTCGGTCCAGTCCTGGCGCTCGTACTGGCCGCGACGGTCGCGGCCGGCTCCGGCGCCCCGCGACATGCCGCGGGCTCGTTCGTCGACGCATCGGGGGCGACGATCGGCTGGCTTCAGCTGACCGCGGATCGGACGGGGGTCGTCCACGTCAATGTCAAGGTCGATGGCCTCGCGACCGGCCGTCATGGCATCCACATCCATGCCGTCGGCGCGTGCGCACCGACGTTTGCGGCGGCCGGCGGTCACTACAACCCGCTCAGCCATGAGCACGGTCTCGACAACCCGAACGGGCCTCACGCGGGTGACCTGCCGAACCTGATCGTCGGCCAGGACGGCCGAGGCCGGCTCAACGCCAAGACGGACCGGGTGACCCTGTCCGATGGTGCAGCGACGCTGTTCGATGCCGACGGCAGCGCCTTCATCATCCACGCCAACCCGGACGACCAGGTCACCGATGTCGGGAATGGCGGCAGCGGCGCCCGGATCGCCTGCGCGGTCGTCGTTCCCGACTGATGACGGCGTATCGTTGGCGCGTGACGATGGGAGCGCGATGAACCAGGAGCTGGCGGGGTTCGGTCGGTTCGCCGAACCCTCGCTGTACATCCTCCTGTCGCTGGCCGATGGGCCCAAGCACGGCTACGCGATCATGGCCGATGTCGAAGACATCTCCGGCGTCCCACTTGGGCCGGGCACCCTCTATGGGGCGCTGGCCAGACTCGAGCAGCGTGGCATGATCGAGGCGCTCGAGCCGGTCGAGCGGCGCCGGCCGTATCGGTTGACGGCGCTTGGCGCGACGACCCTGAAGACGCAGCTCGATGGGTTGGCCGGATTCGCCCGGACCGGGCTTGAGCGACTCCGCGAAGCCGCCCGATGACCCGCCACGAGGACGAGTTCCTGGCGCTGCTCGCCGATCCGTGCCTCCCAGGCGTCCGGCCGCGTGCGCGCGACGTGAGGCCGGTGCCATCCGCGATCCCGTCAGGGTATCTCCCATCACGGCGGTGTCCGGGCCGGTCCTGACCGCCCGCCGCGCCCAGCTCGGCTGTCGGCCGCGGCGGGTGTCCTGACCATCGACCCCGCCAGGGTCACCCTCGGCCCGCTGCCCGTGGCTCTCGGCCAGCCCGGGTTGATCTCGCCCCGTGTCGCGAACGGCTGCCGATGAAGCCGCTCACCCTGATCGGTCTCTATCCGACGGCATGGCGCCATCGTTACGGCGATGAGATGACGGCGCTGCTCGAAGGTCGGCCACCGGGCCTACGGGGTCGGCTCGACCTGGTCCGTGGCGTGCTGGACGTCTGGTTGGATCGACCCACGCCCTCCCGTGTCCCGATCGCAGCTGCGTTCGTCGGTGGGGACTGTGGAGGGTCGTCGCTGCCGAAACAGCCTTCCAGCCGATCCCGCTCGACTGGCCGGGGTACATGGCCGGCGCGGGTGCGATGCTCGTGCCGTGGGCGGTGATGTGGCTGGCGTTCGGAGCGTCCTGGACGGCCGTCGGCATCGTCCTGGCCGTCGACCGCGCCGAGATCATGCGTCCCCGCTGGCAGCGCTCTTGAACACAGCGTTCGTCGGCGGCGTCTTCAGCGCCGCCGTCTCGGTCTGGCCGGTCGGTGGCGTCCATCCGGTCGTGTCGGCATCGAGCGTCACCGTGGCCGTTTCACCGGAGCACGACCGCGACGACGGCCTCGCGGTCGTGCCCGCCGCCTCGATGAGCCGCCCCTGGCCGATCCGCGACGCACCGCGGCGCGCGCATCCCCCAACGCTGGCCGTCCCCTTCGTTTGTTCCGTCCACATTGCCGAAGCAGCAGACGCCGCGGCCCCCTACCAGGATCGGTCAGCCGCCCGCCGGCCCGCCGCCCGGGCCGGGCTCGGTCATCGCCGCCGGGTCCAGCAGTCGGTCCAGCTCGGTCGCATCCATGCCACGTTCCAGCGCGAGCTCGCGGATCGTCGTGCCGGACTTGAACGCGTCCTTGGCGAGGGCCGCCGCCTCGTCGTATCCGATGACCGGCGCGAGCGCTGTGGCCAGCATCAGTCCCTGCTCGACGAGTGCCGGGCCACGGTCCGTGGCGCGTAGCCCCTCGACGCAGCGGGCACTGAAGTTGTCCGCGGCCGCGGCCAGCAAGGTGATCGACTGGAGGATGGCGTCGGCGGTCACCGGCAGCATGACGTTGAGCTCCAGGAAGCTGCCCGTCTGGCCGAAGGCGATCGTCGCGTCGTTGCCGACGACCCGGGCGACGACCATGGTCAGGCTCTCGACGATGACCGGGTTGACCTTGCCGGGCATGATGCTTGATCCCGGCTGTGTCTCCGGCAGGGCCAGCTCCGCGATCCCGGCCCGCGGGCCCATCCCCATCAGCCGCAGGTCCGAGGCGACCTTCCAGAGGCTCAACGCGATCGTCCGGATCGCGCCGTGCGCGGCGATCGCCGAGTCGAGCGTCGCCTGGGCGTGGAAGTGGCTGGTCGTCTCGCGCACAGCCAGCCCGGTGAGGGTCGACAGCCGGCTGCACGCTCGGGAGGCGTACTCCGGATGAGCGTTGATACTGGTCCCGACGGCGGTCCCCCCGAGCGGCACTTCGAGCAGCTCGGCCTGCGCCGCCCGCGCGCGCCTGAGCGATGCGTCGAGCTGGCCGGCATAGCCGCGGAACTCCTGACCGAGCCGGATCGGCGTCGCGTCCTGGAGATGCGTGCGGCCGGTCTTGACCACCGGCCAGAACTCCTGCTCGCGGGCGACGAGGGCGGCGTGGAGCCGCCCGAGGGCCGGCAGCAGCTCGTCCTCGATGGCGATGGCAGCCGACAGCTGGAGCGCCGTGGGGATGACGTCGTTCGAGCTCTGACAGCGGTTGACGTCGTCGTTCGGGTGGACCTTGCGGCCGCTGAGCCGAGTGCTCGCGAGGTGAGCGATGACCTCGTTCATGTTGGTGTTGGTCGAGGTGCCGGAGCCCGTCTGGTAGATGTCGATCGGGAACTGGTCGTCGTGATCGCCATCCGCGACCGACGCTGCGGCGGCTGCGATCGCTCCGGCGACCTCGGGATCGACCAATCCGAGTTCGCGGTTGGTCTCCGCGGCGGCAAGCTTGATCAGCGCCAGTGCGCGGAGGAACCGGCGGGGCATGCCCTGGCCAGAGATCGGGAAGTTCAGGACGGCCCGCTGGGTCGAGGCGCCATAGAGGGCCTCGGCCGGCACCTCCATCTCGCCCATCGAGTCGCGTTCGATGCGGGTCGTCGGCTGGGTATCGGTCATGTCCGGATTGTAGGTCCAGGGTCACGGAGGGCGCGGCAAGCGCAGGACGGCGCCGCGACTGGCGCGCTTCTGTCATCCGTCCATCAGGTGGATGTTGGGCACCGCCTGGCCCCTGCCGAGGCCGATCTGCCGACCGCCGCGTCTGTGTCCACGCTCGGATCGCCGTGGAGGACCGGCATGGAACGCCGAATCTGATCGCTCAGCCACCGAAGGACCACCACATGGACGGATGGCAAGATGGGCGTGCTGCGGCGCGCCATGACCGCGCGCCGAAACCGCGGGCCAGCGCGGGCCAGGCGGGCAACGCCAGGTCTCGTCGGGCCGGGTTCGTCGGGTCGTGGCCTAGACTGCCCCGATGCGCTCCTCGCCGCCCGAGACGGTCGCCTCGGACACGTTCCGCAAGGTCATGGGCCACTTCGTGACCGGCGTCACCGTGGTGACCGCGCTCGAGGGCGACCAGCCGTTCGGGATCACCGTCAACGCGCTGAGCTCCGTCTCGCTCGATCCGCCGCTGATCATGGTCGCCCTGGACCGGCGTCGCTTCCTGACCCCCATCGTGCGAGTCGCCGGCCGATACGCCGTGTGCATCCTGTCCGAGGACCAGCAGGTCCTGTCGGACTGCTTCGCCGGCGCCCCGGTCCAGCCCGGACGCGAGGCATTCTGCGGCGCGGCATGGCACCGCGGCCCGACCGGGCTGCCGCTGATCGACGGCGCCATCGCGACGCTCGAATGCACGGTCGTCCAGACCTTCTCGGCGGGCGATCACGACCTGTTCATCGGACGCGTCGACTCCCTCGCCAACGAGCCGCTGCACCCGATGCCGCTGCTCTACTACCGGCGTCGCTACCTGCGCATCGAACGTGCGGCAACGGCCGAGGTGGAGGGCAAGCCTGAGCGCTGACCGGGGACCGATTGCGAGGCCGGCGGACGTATCGGGCGCATCGGGCGCCCGATACGTGACGACCGCCGAGGCCGGCAAGGCCGCCGGCGCAGTCGTCGTCGTCGACGTCCTGCGCGCGTTCACGACGGCGGCGTACGCGCTGGCCGCCGGCGCCCGCCACGTCCTGCTCGTGGCGACCGTGGCGGAGGCCCTCGCGGTCAAGGCGGCCGACCCAAGCATCCTCACGATGGGCGAGGAGCACGGCCATCGCCCGCCCGGGTTCGACCAGTCCAACTCACCGGCCGCGGTCGTCGCAGCCGGTTCGGCCCTTCGTGATCGGATCATCGTCCAGCGGACCTCGGCCGGGACCCAGGGCGTGGTCGCGGCCCGCACCGCGGACCGGCTGTGGTGCGCCAGCCTGGTCGTCGCCTCGGCGACCGCCGCGATGGTCGTGGAGGCCGGTCTCGGCGCGCCGACCTACGTCCTCACTGGGCGATCTCCGGCCGATGGCCCGGATTCCGGGTCGGACGACCGCGCGACGGCCGACTGCATCGAGCGCGCCCGCCTCGGCCGTCCGCTCGCGGCGGAGCGCGCCGCCCGCGCCGTGGCGACCTCCGCGGAAGCCGCCCACACGCTGGCCCTCGGCCCAGCCAGCGCGCCGCCGGAGGACATCGAGCTCGCGATGCGGGTCGACGCCTTCGCCTTCGCCATGGAAGCCGTCCGGACCGCGACCGGCGTCCGCCTCGAACGGCGGGACCCGGCGCGCTAGCATCGCGGCCATGCCACATGTCCACGCCAACGACCTCGACATCGGGTACGACGTCATCGGTGACGGCCCGCCGCTGGTCATGCTCCACGCCGCCACCTCGACGGGGCACGAGACCTACGCCGCCCAGATCCCGGCCCTCGCCGCCAGATTCCGGCTGTACCTCCCGGACGCGCGTGGCCACGGGCGAACCCGTTGGGACGTCGCGGACGGCTTCGAAGCCGACTGGCTGGTCGACGATGTGTTCGCCTTCGCCGACGTCCTCGACCTCCAGACGTTCCACCTCGTCGGCTATTCGATGGGCGGGATGACCGCGCTCGGAACCGCGGTCCGGGCGCCGGATCGGGTGCGGACCCTGGTCGCCGTCGGGATCGCCACAGCCCGCGAGCCCCGGGCGAGCGTCGCACGACGACTGATGGACCCCGCCCGGATCCTGCGCGAGGACCCCGGCTGGGCCTCGGACCTGGCGGCCCTCCACGACCCCGTCCAGGGCTCCGGCGCGTGGCTGCGTCTGCTCCCGGCCGTCGCCGCGGATGTCGCCGTGCAGCCGCTCCTCGGACCGGCGGAGGTCCGGCGCATCACCGCCCTGACGCTCGTGGTGTGCGGTGACCGCGACCCCCTCGTGCCGGTCGTCCAGGCCGGCGAGCTCGCCCGCCAGGTCCGCGACGGGCGGCTGTTCGTGGCGCCCGCGAGCGGTCACGATGTGCTGACTCGCCAGCCCGCGCTCGTCACCGAGGCGCTGACGGGCTTCTATCGTTCGACCGGGTCGCTCGCCGACGTGCGAGCCGGCCACACGACCGAGGTGCGCCCATGACCACGCTGCTCGCGCTCTTCCGCCGGCCCGATGGCGGACCGGACGCCCAGGCCACGTTCGAGCATCGCTATGCGACCGAACATCTCCAGCTCGTGGCGGGCACACCCGGGCTCCGCGAGACGCGTGTCCAGCGGGTCATCGAGGCGCTCGGTGGCGAGACCGACCTGATCCTCGCCACGACGATGCGGTTCGACGATCGGGCGGCGCTGGACGCCGGGCTCGCCTCCGATGCCATGCGGGCGGGCGGCCGGAATCTGCGCGAGATCGCGCCCGGTCTTGCGACGCTCCTGGTGCTCGAGAACGTGCCGGAGATGGAGGCGGCGGGTTCCCCGGCCGTGGATACTGTCTGATGCAAGTCGAGGAGCGTTCGTGACCGTGACGGTGCCCAGGGACGATCGGCCGAGCCGCGGCGATGTCGAGGACCGCCGAGCCCTCGTGCGCATCGCGTTCCCCGCGCCCGCGCCGGCCTCGGCGGCGCCCGCCACGCTGCTGCCAGGCGTCGCCCTCGTCACACTCGACCGACCCGAGGCGCTCAACGCGCTCAGCTTCGACCTCCTCGACGAGCTCGCGACTGCGGTGGAGGCGCTCGACGCCGACCCGGCTTGCCGCGCCATCGTGATCACTGGTTCAGGCCAGCGGGCCTTCGCGGCCGGCGCCGACATCCGCGAACTCGAGCCGCAGACCGCGGCGTCGCTGACGGACGGCGGCCGGTTCGGCGTCTGGGACCGGCTCGACGCGATCGCTCTGCCGCTCATCGCCGCGGTCCGCGGCGTGGCCCTCGGCGGCGGCTGCGAGCTGGCGATGACCTGCGACATGATCGTGGCCGCCGAGGACGCCGGGTTCGGCCAGCCGGAGATCCGGATCGGGGTCATGCCCGGCGCCGGTGGGACGCAGCGCCTGACGCGCGCCATCGGCAAGGCCAGGGCGATGGAGCTGATCCTGACCGGCCGGACGATGACCGCGGCGGAGGCGGACGCCCACGGCCTGGTCACGCGCGTCGTGCCGGCCGAAGCGACGGTCGATGCCGCGCTGGAGCTCGCAGCGCGGATCGCTGCCATGCCGCCACTGGCCGTCCGGGCCGCCAAGGCAGCCGTCCTCGATGCCGAGCGGCGCCCCATCGCCGAAGGCCTGCTGCGCGAGCGCGAAGCATTCTTCCGGCTGTTCGATACCGAGGACCAGCTCGAAGGGATGGCCGCCTTCGCCCAGAAACGCCCGCCGATCTGGTCGGGACGATGATCCGAGCGCGCAACGAGGAGAGACCCTGATGGAGCGAGACCCGCAGGGCGGTTCGGACGTCGGACGCGACTACGAGCGCGACCTCGGCGACGACAGTGGCGCCGCGATCCGAGACACTGCGCCCGACTACCTGGCGCCCATCGACCCCAGCGCGCGGGTGAGCGGCCACTCGCCCGCCCCAGCCGCGACGACCGACCTGGCGCACACGCCCGAGCATGACTGGGCCAGCGCTCGCGACCTGCTCTACCCGGCATTCCGGCCGGTCGGCACGCAGGGTCTTGCGCTCGAGACCATCGATCGCCAGTCCCTCGCCACGCACGGCGGTCAGAGCCACGCCCAGCCGATCATCGACGAAGGTCCGGCCGGGCTGCCGGTCGTCTACACGATCGACGCCGGCGCCTACGACATCGTGGTCAACGGCGACCACCTCCTGACCTGGGGCGTGGAACCGATCGAGGTCCAGGACGCCGCGATGAGCAACCTGGCGGCGTGGTCGAGAAGCGCGTCGTGGACCGACGAGGTCTCCGGCGAGCGGCGGCTCATCAGCTCGGACACGGGCAATGGCTGGGATGCGGCGCGGGTGCTCCTCCCGGAGGTGATGGCCCACCTCACCGCGGAGCTCGGATCGTTCGGGCGTATCCTCGTCGGGCTCCCGGAACGCCACCTGATGACGGCCGGTTCGCTGCGCCCGGGCGACGACGAATTCGCCGCCCTGTTCGCCGATTTCATCATCGAACAATCGGGTGGCGCGGACGAGCCGATCGACCGTCGCGTGTTCGAGCTCGTCGACAGCCGCCTGATCGAATTCTCCGGGCTCTGAGCGGCCGCCGATGCCCAGCGAGGGCCCCGCGCCCGTCCCGGCGACCGTCCGGTACGAGGTTGCCGACGCCATCGCCACGATCACGCTCGCCCGGCCCGAGGCGCTCAACGCCCTGACCGTCCCGATGAAGGGCGAGCTGCTCGCGGCGCTCCGGATGGCGGGGCGGGACCGGACCGTGCGAGCGGTCGTGCTGACCGGTGCCGGTCGGGCGTTCTGCGCCGGCCAGGACCTGAAGGAGCGGCTCGAGCCGGATGCCGCGCCGCTCGCCGTCGAGGTCCGCGAGCGCTACAACCCGATCATCGCCGCGATGCGTGCGCTCGAGCAGCCGATCGTGGGTGCGATCAACGGGGTCGCGGCCGGGGCTGGGGCGTCGCTGGCTTTCGCCTGCGACCTGCGGATCGCCGCCGAGGGTGCGAGCTTCGTGCTCGCATTCGGGCGGATCGGCCTCGTGCCAGACAGCGGCGCGACATGGTTCCTGCCGCGCCTCGTGGGGCCGGCCAAGGCGACGGAGCTGGCGCTCCTCGGGGAATCGCTGTCGGCCACGGAGGCGGAACGGTTCGGGCTGGTCGCGCGTGTCGTCGCGGCGGACGCCCTAGCTGCGGAGGCTCGGGCGATGGCGGAGCGCCTCGCCGGTCTTGCCCCGCGGGCGCTGGCGCTGACGAAGCGCGCGCTCCAGCGCAGCTGGCTGGTCGATCTCGACGCGGCACTCGAGGACGAGGCGTTCCGGCAGGGGATCGCCGGAGCGACCGCAGACCATGCCGAGGGTCTCGCCGCCTTCCTCGAGAAGCGGCCGCCGCGGTTCACCGGGGAGTGACCGGACGCCCGATCCGCCTTGACGGGTACCCGGTCGACGCCTAGGCTGGCCCCCTAACAAGCGTTAGTTAGGAGGCCACGGGGATCGGTGGTCGAAACCAGCCGTCGGCGCGAGATCGAAGACGCCGCCAGTTCACTCTTCCATGAGCATGGCTACTCGGGGACCAGCGTGCGCGACATCGCCCGCGCGGTCGACATCCAGGGCGCCAGCCTGTACGCCCACGTGGCCTCCAAGCAGGAAGTGCTGTGGTCGATCGTAGAGCGGACCGCCGAGCGCTTCGAGACGGCCGCCGACACTGTCGAGGCCGCGGATCCAGGGTCGCTCGTGTTCGGGCCCGGCGTCCACCTGATCTCGCTGGTGCGGGCGCACGTCGGCGTCGTGACCGATGACATCGAGCGCGCCAGCGTCTTCATCCACGAATGGCGCGCCCTCGATCGCGGCGAGCGTGACGAGATCGCCCGCCGGCGCGACGCGTACGAATCGCGGTTCCGAACCGCGATCGTCGACGGCATCCAGGCCGGCGCCTTCGTCCCGGTCGATCCTCCGCTGACGGCGGCCTACATCCTCACGGCGCTTAACGGGCTCGTGGCCTGGTA
Organism: Candidatus Limnocylindrales bacterium; assembly: GCA_038248915.1. Taxonomy (GTDB): domain Bacteria; phylum Chloroflexota; class Limnocylindria; order Limnocylindrales; family CSP1-4; genus SPCO01. The sequence continues at coordinate 105,273 of JBBRXB010000002.1, forward strand.
TCGACCGGACGGCCGCCTGAGCGCCCGGGACATCGCCGATGCCTACGCCGACCTGACGCTGCGCGCCGTCCAGGCCCGAACGGAGGACCGGCCATGACCGACCCACTCGCGCTCGAACCGATCCTCGGCCCACTCGAGCGAGGACGTCCCGCTTTCAACGATGCCCCTACCCACGACGAGCGGTTCGTGCTGTTCGAGGAGCATATCGCGGCCGGTCTGAAGATCGAGGCCACCGACTGGATGCCGGACGAGTACCGCAAGTCGGTCCTGCGCTTCGTCGAGATGCATGCCAACAGCGAGCTGATGGGGGTCCTGCCCGAGCGTGAGTGGCTGATGCGCGCCCCGACACTTCGTCGCAAGCTGGCGCTGACTGCCAAGGTCCAGGACGAGGTCGGCCACGCCCAGCTGCTGTACCGCGTGGCCGAGGATCTGGGCAAATCCCGCGAGGCGATGTTCGACGACTTGCTGGCGGGTGTCACCAAGTTCCACAACGTGTTCCACTATCCGACCGTCGGCTGGGCCGATGTCGGGATGATCGCCTGGCTCGTCGACGCCGCCGCGATCGTCGCGCAGCAGGCGCTGCGCGACAGCAGCTACGCGCCGTACGCCCGGACGATGCGCAAGATCTGCTGGGAGGAATCGGTCCACATCATGCATGGGCGTGACGTGGTCGTGACCATGGTCATCGGGTCCCCGGCGCAGCGGGCGGCCATCCAGGACGCGCTCGATCGCTGGTGGGGGCCACTCATGCAGATGCATGGGCCGCGGTCGCCGCGCGAGAAGGACCGCGACCTCCATTGGCGGATCAAGGCCAAGACCTCCGAGGAGCTTCGCCAGGAGTTCCTGACCATCTACGTGCCGCGGATTCGCGAGCTCGGACTCGTCATCCCGGACCCCGAGCTGGCGTACGACGAGGCGGCCGGGGAATGGCGCTACGCGGAGCCCGACTGGGACGAGCTGCGGACCGTGGTCACCAACCACGGACCGATGTCGCAGGCACGGCTGGAGTTCCGTCGGCTGGCCCGGGAGGAGACGCGCTGGGTGCGTGAGTCGATCCTCGGGGTGGCGGCCGCGGCATGAGCGGCGACGGCGGGCCCGCGACGCCCGCTCCGACCGCGGCGCCCGCTCCGACCGCGGCACCCGCCCCGGTCGCCCTCGGCACCTCGGTCCTGGAGGCCTGGGAGGTCTTCCGCCAGGAGAAGGACGGCGACCCGATGCGTCACGGCGGGAGCGTCATGGCCCCGGACGCCGAGCTGGCCGTCCATTACGCGCGCGAACTCTACGGCCGCCGCCAGGAGAGCGTCCGGCTGTGGGTGGTCCGGCGCGGTGACGTCCTCGATCTCGACGATCCGGACCTGCTCCAGCCACCGCTCGATCGCTCGTTCAAGAAGCCCGGCGGCTACGTCATGCGCGACAAGCTGGCCGCCGCCCGCGCCCAGTCCGGCCAGGCGAAGCCCAAGGCGCGCTCGAAGTGACGGGCACGGTCGCCGCGCCGCCCACGACCGGGCTGGCCGACCTCCTGCTGTCGATGGCCGACGACGAGTTCGTCATCGGCTTCTCCGATTCGGAATGGACGGGCATCGCGCCGCTCCTCGAGGAAGATGTCGCGATGAGCTCGATCGCCCAGGACGAGCTGGGGCACGCCGCGGCGCTGTACGGGCTGCTCGCGCGGCTGGCGGGGACGGACCCGGACGCGATCGCGTACGACCGCGAGCCCGACGCATACCGCCACTGCCGCCTGCTCGACCATGGCCGGGGCGACTGGGCGATGACGATCGCCCGGCGGTTCCTGTACGACAGCGCGGACTCCGTCCGTCTCGATGCGCTCGCCGGGGGGGGCTGGGCACCGCTGGCCGAGCTGGTCGGCAAGATCCGCCGCGAGGAGCGCTACCACCGGATGCACGCCACTGCCTGGCTCGACCGGCTGGCGCGCGACGACGGGGAAGGCCGGCCGCGCCTGATCGCGGCACTCGAGACGCTCGGGCCGGATGCCGCGACCGTCTTCGCGCCACTGCCCGATGAACCGGCACTGGTCGAGGCGGGGATCCTCGAGGCGCCGATGCTCGATCTCGAGGTGCGCTGGCGCACGGCCATCGAACCGGTGCTGATCGAGCACCGTCTGCCCCTCCCGCCACCGATGCGCCAGCCCGATCGCGCTCGCCTCGACCATGGCCAGCCGTTCCGCTGGCTGTGGGGCGAGTTCACCTCCGTGCGACGCGCCGATCCGGGAGCGACGTGGTGAGCGAGCGGGGGATCCAGGTCTCGATCGCACAGGCCCGTGCCGGGGCGGTCATCGGGGCGCGTCCGCTCGGTATCGAGACCGTTCGCTCGGCCCTTGCCGAAGTCATGGATCCCGAGCTGCCGATGGTCTCGATCGTCGACCTCGGGATGATCGGCGAGATCGTGGTCGACCGTGTCACCGGCGCCATCGAGGTCGAGCTCCTGCCGACGTTCGTCGGCTGTCCGGCTCTGGCCATGATCGAGACAGCGGTCGCCAGCCGGCTGGCCGAGCTCGGGCCACCGGTCCGCGTCGAGACCACGTTCCGGATCCCGTGGACGACCGACCGGATCACGCCGTCGGGGCTGGCTGCCCTGGCGACGGCGGGGATCGCCGCCCCCGCCGAGCCGGACGCGGTCCACTGTCCGTGGTGTGGCTCCGGTCGGGTGGTGCTCGACAGCTCGTTCGGGCCGACCCAGTGCCGGTCGCTCCACTATTGCCGAGACTGCCGCCAGCCGTTCGAAGCCATGAAGCCGGTCTGACCACGCCCGTGGCGGACCGCACGGTCGGGACGGTCGGGGTGGTGGGGGCCGGGACGATGGGCGCCGGGATCGCGCAGGTCGCGCTCGAGGCCGGCTGTGAGGTCGTGCTGTTCGACGTCGACGAGGCGGCGGTCGAAAGCGGCATCGAGCGGATCCGCACCGGCCTGACCCGCCGCGCCGCCAAGCTCGATCTCGATTCCGACGGGGCGGCCGATTGGGTGACCGCCCGGCTCGACCGCGTCCGCCACATCCCGACGCTCGACGGGCTGGCCGATGAGGCCGACCTGGTGATCGAGTCCGCCCTCGAGGACCTCGCGCTCAAGCAGACGATCTTTCGGACGATCGATGGCGTCGCCGACCCCGACATCATCCTCGCCACCAACACGAGCGCACTGTCGGTGACCGAGATCGCCGCGGTCGTCGCCCATCCCGAGCGTCTGATCGGGCTCCACTTCTTCAACCCGGCGCCGGTCATGGCCCTCGTCGAGGTCGTGGCACCACCGTTGGCCGACCCCGCCGTCGTCGCCCGCGCGGTGGCGACGATGACGGCCTGGGGCAAGACGCCGGTCGTCTGTCCGGACCGCCCGGGCTTCATCGTCAATCGGGTCAATCGGCCGTTCACCATCGAAGCGCTGCGGATCCTCGAGGCTGGGGCGGCGGGTGCGACGGAGATCGATGAGGCATTGCGGACCGCCGGCTTTCCGATGGGCCCGTTCGAGCTGATGGACCTGACCGGGATCGATGTCAGCCTGGCAGCGGCGACCGCGGTCTGGGAAGGCCTCGGCCGCCCGGACCGGCTCCGGCCATCGCCCATCCAGGAGCGGCTGGTGGCGGCGGGCGACCTGGGACGCAAGACGGGCCGAGGGTTCTACCAATACGCGGACGGCCAACGCATCGGCGAGACCGAGCGATCCGAGCAAACCAGCGCGCTCGAAACCTTGCCACTCGCGGCGATCCGAGACCGGATCCTCGGCGCGATCGCCGACGAGGCCCGACTGGCTGCCGAAGAGGGCCTGGCGACGCCCGAGACGATCGACCTCGCGCTGCGTCTGGGCGCCGGGCATCCCCATGGTCCGTTCGAGCGCGCGACGGCCGGATCCTGATCCGGGCGCGCTCCGGACGCGACAGGTACGATCGAACACATGACGCGCGATACCCGCCGCCCACTGCGCGAAGCCTGGATCGTCGAGGCCGCCCGCACCCCCATCGGCCGGTTCGGCGGCGCACTGGCGACCGTGCGGCCGGACGATCTGGCCGCCGCCGTGCTGCGGGCGGTCGTGGATCGTGCCCCGATCGACCCGGCGCTCGTCGAGGACGTCATCCTCGGCTGCGCCAACCAGGCCGGTGAGGACAACCGAGACATCGCCCGGATGGCGCTCCTGCTGGCGGATTTCCCGGTCGAGGTCGGCGGGCTGACCGTCAATCGGTTGTGCGGCTCGGGGCTCCAGGCGATCAACTCTGCGGCGCACGCGATCGCGGTCGGCGATGGCGACGTGTTCATCGGTGGTGGCGTCGAGTCGATGACCCGCGCGCCGTACGTCCAGCTCAAAGCGGAAAGCGCGTACGACCGCGGTCCGCGCGAGATGGCCGATACGACCCTCGGCTGGCGGTTCGTCAACCCGCGTCTGGCCGAGAAGCACGATCCATACTCGATGGGCGAGACCGCCGAAAACGTCGCCGTGCGCTGGGGCATCTCGCGCGAGCGCCAGGACGCGTTCGCGCTGGAGAGTCAGCTGCGCGCCATCGCCGCCATCGAGGCCGGCCGGTTCGACGACCAGCTCGTCCCGATCTCGATCGCGCAGAAGAAGGGTGGCCCGCTCGTCGTCGAGCGCGATGAGCACCCCCGCGCCGACTCGACCATCGAGACGCTGGCGCGGCTTCGACCGGCGTTCCGCCCGGACGGCGGCACGGTCACCGCCGGCAACAGCTCCGGGATCAACGATGGCGCATCGGCGGTCCTGCTGGTGGAGGCGGACCGGGCGCGCGAGCTTGGCCTCCGGCCGCTGGCCCGCGTCGTGGCGACGGCCGTCGCCGGCGTCGACCCGGCGATCATGGGCATCGGACCGATCCCGGCGACCCGCAAGGCGCTCGAGCGGGCGGGGATCGGCGTCGAGGACCTCGACCTGATCGAGCTCAACGAGGCGTTCGCCTCGCAGTCGCTCGTGTGCATGGACGAGCTTGGTCTCGACCCAGCCAAGGTCAACGTCAACGGCGGCGCGATCGCGCTTGGGCACCCGCTCGGCATGAGCGGCAGCCGGTTGATCACGATGCTGACCCACGAGCTGCGCCGGACCGGCGGCCACTATGGCCTTGCCACGATGTGCATCGGCGTCGGCCAGGGCATCGCCACGATCGTGGAGCGCCTGGACGGATAGCGCTTGTGCGAGGCGGCGATGAACGGGGATCCGGCCCTCTCGGTCGAGCATCTGACCAAGCGATTCGGGAACCGTGTCGCGTTCGACGACGTGACCTTCGATGTCGGGCGCGGTGAGGTGTTCGGGTTCTTCGGCCCCAACGATGCCGGCAAGACCACCTGGTTCTCCGTCAACGGCTGACGGAAGGGCCAGTCCGTCTAGTCGTTTGGTCCTACGGTGCCAAGGTGCACCGACCGGTAAGGTTCCGGGCGTGGCACCCGCCACGCGACCCTCAAGGGGAACCACTTGCCGACCAGCCGACTCCTCACGGCCGCGACGACGCTCGCGTCCATATTCCTGCTGACCTTGGGTCCCGCGACCGCTGCCGCAGCGACCTCCAGAGTGGAATGCGGTCAGCTGTCCGCGTACACCGCCCCAGACCCGATCGCCCCGACCGATGGCACCGTGCAGATCGGTATGCTGGCCGCCTGGGATGTCCTCGCCAGCGCGACCGTCGCACCAGGCGCCGCCGCAAACCTCCCGTCCATCGTCAACTCAGGCCCGACGTGCCTCGCGTTGGATTTCGACGAAGACGGCAAGGTGATCGCGATCGACTTCGCAGCCTCCGGGACGATCACCGGCAGCGTCGCGTTCGACTCCCCGTATTACGTCTTCGCGGACCGACTCATCATCCCGACTTCGATCACGGACGCCAACCCCGGCCTCGCCGCGTTGTTCGTGACGAGCTACCAGGCCGGGACTAGCCTGACCGTCACCTTCACGGTCGACGCCGATACCGGGGGATTCACCGGGTTTGACGGCAAAGCCTTGTTCTGCGGCAAAGGCAGCGTCACCCAGGGCGGCGACGGCCAGGTCGGCGCCGCGATCATCCCCGGGTCGGTCCTCGACGCGGACGATCTGGAAGCCCTCGCAGGTGCCGGCGCAGCGAAGACCTGTGCCTCGGTCCACGCGATCGGCACGATCGGGGAGCAGGGCGCGATCTCGATCACGACCGATGTGACCATCGATGTGGCCGCGGCGGCTGCTTCGGCCCGGCCCACGGCCCCGCCCACCTCCGTGGCCGCCGTCACCCAGGCCGACACGCGATCTGGGCTGCCCGTCATCCTGGTGCTTGTGTTCGCGATCGTCGTCACGGTCGGGGCGATGGTGCGACGCTTGCGGGTCACCGGCGCCGAGTAGGTGTCAGCTGGCCACGCGTCGAGGGGCCGACGATGGTTTCGGCACGGGCGCTTGTCGAAACCCGTTGTCGTGCGTACGATGTGCATCGGCACCGCACGTTCGGGCCGCAACTTCGCTCCTCAACGCGTTCCGGAGGGTTCAGCCCGATGATCGACCAGCAGCCGACGACGATCGACCCGCAGCCGCTTACGACGACGGTGGTCTCGCTCACCGACGCCGCGGTCAGCAAGCTCACCGAGCTGACCAGGGAAGAGACCAACCCGGCCATCGGCCTGCGCGTCTACGTCTATTCCGGCGGCTGCTCCGGCTTCCGCTACGGCATGATGCTGGAGGACGCCCCGACGCCCGAGGACAAGATCCTCGACGTCAACGGCATCAAGGTCTACGTGGACGGCCAGAGCGTCGACCTCCTCAGCGGCTCGCAGATCGACTACGTCGACACGCTGATGGGCGCCGGCTTCACCGTCAACAACCCGAACGCGGTCGCGGCCTGCGGCTGCGGCTCCAGCTTCCGGACGGCCGACGACGGCGGGGCACCCAAGGGCTGCTCGCACTGACCGACGCACCGCGGCCGTGAGTGACGGCCCGGATCCTGAACGAGACATCGACAAGCCGCCGGGCGACCGGCGGCTTCTTGATGCTTGAGACCGATGGTGGCGCTGGCCCGGGTCGAACGCGGGCGGACCGTCCGGCGTCGGGCCGTCGAAACGTCACGCACGAATGGACGGTTGGAGCCCGACGCGGGCTAGACTCCGGACAGCGACGGCCGGGCCCCGTCCAGGCGCACCGAACCGTGAGGGGAAGGTCGATGGAGATCCCGCTCTTCCCGCTGCACACCGTCCTCTGTCCGGGCATCGTGCTGCCGCTGCACATCTTCGAGGACCGCTACCGCGCGCTGACCCGCCACTGCCTCGACACCGGCGAGCCGTTCGGCGTCGTCCTTATCCGCGAGGGCGTCGAACTCGGTCGAGGCCAGACACTCGCGCTCGCCGCGGTCGGCGCGCTGGTCGAGATCCGCGAGGCCGGCCGCTACCCGGACGGTCGCTACGACCTGCTGGCCGCGGCGACCGGCCGGTTCGCCATCGACGCAGTCGACCCGGTACGGGAGCCGTATCTCGTGGCCGACGTGACGCCGCTCGACGACGAGGTCGGTGACGAGGCGCGCGCCGAGCGGCTGGCTGCCTCCGCCATCCGCCGGTTCGTCCGCTATCTGGACCTGATGCGGGCGCGCGAGGGCGAGACGAGCGAGGTACTCGACATCCGGGTCGAAGTCGAGAGCGCCCAGGTCGAGACCGATGATCTTGATGACGACGGGCTCGAGGACGACGACCATCGAGCCGACGACGAGGTTGCGAGCACACGCGCGGTGCCCGAACCGATCGTGCGCGCCGAGGGTGATGGCGAGGAGCCCTCGGCCGCGGACCGGCGACGCGACCTCGTCATCCCCGATGACCCGACGGTCCTGTCGCACCTGCTGTCCGGGATCATCGGCATCGAGCTGCCACGCCGTCAGGCGCTCCTGGAGGCCGAGACGACCGTCGAGCGGCTCGAGGCGCTCATCAAGCTCCTCGATCGGGAGCTGCTGCTGCTGACCAGCCGACTTCGGCTGTTCGCGCCCGATCAGCGCCTGCTGCGCGGCCCGCGCCGGAGCTAAGGGTTCAGTGCGCCTCAGCGCATCGCGATGTTCCTGTGAGACGCACAATTCCGCCATTCGAGCGTGGTCGGGAGTGCGTCCATGCAGATTCGGCGCGATCCGGCGGTTGATCACGCTGAAATGACGGATTCGTGCGCCCGGCAGGAACACTTCCGCGCCGAGCGCCCGGGTCAGCGCGTCTCGAACGAGCGCTTCGACAGCCCGTAGAAGTAGCCCTCGATGGCGTAGTCGGGCTTGTCGTCCGGGCGGCCGGCAGCGCCGAGGGTCACGAACAGCGGCGCGAAGTGCTCGACCGTCGGATGGGCGTAGGGCATCCCCGGCGCCTTCTCACGAAACGCGAACAGGGTATCGATGTCGCCTCGGTCGAGCGCCTCGGTCGCCCACTGGTCGAAGTCGATCGACCACTGCGGCGCGCCGGGCTTGCCCATGAAGTATTCGTGGATGAACGGCAGGACGTGGGTCAGGAAGCCGCTGCCGACGATGAGGACGCCCTCATCGCGGAGCGGGGCCAGCCGTCGGCCGACCTCGAACAGGTGGGCCGGTTCGAGATCCGGCATCGACAGCTGGAGGACCGGGATGTCCGCTTCGGGGTACATGGCCCTGAGCGGGACCCAGGCGCCGTGGTCCAGCCCGCGGGTCTCACGCTCGAGGACGGGTTCGTTGGCGGGCATCAGCGCCCGGACGCTGGCGGCCAGGTTCGGCGCGCCGGGCGAGTCGTAGGTCATCTCGTAGAAGCGCTGCGGAAAGCCATAGAAGTCGTACACGAGGGGCACGCGATGGGTGGCGCTGATCGCCATCGGCGCGGTCTCCCAGTGCGCACTGACGATGAGGATCGAGCTCGGACGCCGCATCGACCGCGCCCAGGTCCCGAGCTCGCCCATCCACTCCGGGTCGTCGAGCAGCGGCGGGGCGCCGTGGCCGAGGTAGATCGCCGGCAGGGGGCCGGGTCGAACAGGCGTCGGGTCGGTCATGACGTCACAGGGTAGCGCCTGCCTCGCCACCGCGGCCGACGTCAGGCATCGTCGGCGAATGCCGTCGAGCGCTGCTCGAGCCACGGAAGCGCGAGCTCGAGGCTCAATGTGACAGCCTCCTCCGACGTGAGGCCCCGACCTCGCATGGCGAAAAAGGTCGGCGGACCGATCACCGAGGCGACCACGGCCAAAGACCGGTCGTCCGCCGCCAGCCCGCCGAGCGCCGCACGCATGAGGCGTTCGATGTCGGCGTAGTACTCGTCGACGCCGCCACCCCACGCGCTGATCAGGTCCGGCTCCCGCTCATAGGCCCGCCACCAGGGCTCGCTCCGCTCGTAGAACACCGCGAGCTCCCGCGCGAGTCGCTCGACCCGATCGCGAAGGTCCTTGGCGCCTTCGAAGATCGATGGCGTCGGGATCCTGAGCTCCTGGAGCAGGGCCTGGAAGACAGCTCGCGACAACCCTCCGGGATCCGGGAACTGATTGCGAACGGTCGCAGGCGCGACGTCGGCTGCCCGTGCGATCGCCAGGTTCGACGCGCCGGCCAGCCCGCGTTCGCGATAGATCGCGAGGGCCGCGGCCACGATCCGGGCGCGCGTTTCGGCCTTCGGCGCGGCGCGCTGCCCTAACTCGTATTTGCGAGGCATCGTCGTGCATTCCGTCTATTGACTACCACTGGTGGGTAAATAATACTCCGGGAGATGGGCGATCACAGGAGGTCATGATGGACGACACTCGATCTCGGGACACGGGACGGCTGGCCCTCGCGATCGGGCTGGTCGCGGTCGGCAGCGCCGCCTGTCTCGCGACGTCCTTCGCTGTAGGCGGACCCTTCGGAACGATCAACGACATCGGCAACGCGGCGACCGGTGTCCTCAGCGCCTGCCTGGCCTGGCGACTGCGTGGGCAGCTTTCTGGCCGAGCGCGCGTGCTTGCCGTCGGCGTGGCCCTGGCCGGAGCGGGAGTTACGGTGGTCGGATCCGCCCTCGTCATCTCGGGCACGACCACATTCCTCCTCGCGGGGCTTGTCTCAAGCCTGGGGTTCGCCGGCATCGGAGCGTGGCTCGTGGTCCTGAACCGGACCGGCGCCGCGGCATCGTGGCCGTGGTGGCTACGGGGCTTCGGCGTCGCCGCCGGGGCGCTGATGGCGGTCGGTGTCGTGGTGGCCCCGGGCATCGTGCTCCGCATCGACGACATGGCGACCGCGCCATGGTGGGTCTGGATCGGGTTCGTCGGGTGGCTTGGGATCTTCGTCGCGTATCCGGCCTGGTCGATCGGGCTGGGGATCATCGAGACGCGCCTCGCCCGCCCCCTCCGACGGCCACGGGAAACCGCGGATCGTCGACTGACCCTGGACTGACCCTGGACTGGCTCGTCATCTTCCTGCGCCTCGTCCACGTCGGCTCGGCGATGGCGTGGTTCGGCGGCGCGCTCATCGGATCCTTCCTCCCGGCGCCAACAGCAAAGGCGCTCGGTCGCCAAGCACAGCCGTTCATGGACCACCTCGCAAAGCGCCGGCGGATCGGTGTGTATTCCCCGATCATCGCTGCTCTCACCATCCTGAGCGGCGCAGCGCTGTACTGGCGCGACTCCGGCGGCCTCCAGGTGTCCTGGATCACGACACCGACGGGGCTGGGCTTCTCGATGGGTGCGCTCGCCGGGATCGCTACGTTCATCGGTGGCGCGGTCCTCGTTTGGCCGAACATCGCTGCGCAGACGGCTGTCCAGAACGAGCTCGCCATCAGCGTCGCAGCGGCGACCGACGTGCAGCGCGGACGCCTGGCCCGCGCCGGCCGGCAGATGCAGCTCGCTGACCGCATCGACCGGCCTCTCATCGTCACCGCCGGGGTCATGATGGCCGTCGCTCGCTACCACTAGGGACGGCGCGAGCCCAACCCTGGCCTCGCGGGCGCCTACTCGCTGAAGCGCTCTTCCTTCCAGGGGTCGGCGTCGTTGTTGTAGCCGTACCGCTCCCAGAAGCCGAGCTGATCATGATCGAGGAACTCCAGGCCACGCACCCATTTGCTGCTCTTCCAGAAGTAGCGCTTCGGGATGAGCATGCGCAGCGGGTAGCCGTGCTCCAGCTCGAGCGGCACGCCACCGAACGTGTCGGCCAGCAGGACGTCGTCATCGTCGAGCACGGATAGAGGGACGTTGGCGGTGTAGCCCTGTTCAGCGTGCGACACGACATGCGTGGCGCTCGGACGGACGCCGGCCATCTCCAGGATGGTCTGGATCGCGACACCCTCCCAGGTCGTGTCGAGCTTCGACCAGCGGGTGACGCAGTGGATGTCCGTCTGGACCGTCGTTCGCGGCAGCTCCTTGAACTGCTGCCACGTCAGCGTGAACGGGCTGTCGACCTCGCCCCACACCTTGAAGTCCCAGGTCGCGAGATCCGTGTGCGGGACCGAGCCGTAGTGGAGGACCGGGAACTTGTCGGTCTTGTACTGACCGGGCGGGATGCGCTCTGCGACGGCGGGGTCCTGCTCCTTGGTGCCGAAGAGTCGTTCGAACATGGCGGCTGATCCTCGATGTGGGCTGCTCACCGCATCGTCTCATATGCCGCTGACGGACCCGTAGCCTGCGGTGGTCGCGGCCTGCGGTACCCTTCGCGCGTGCCCACATCCGAGTCCACATCCGAGGCCACCTCGGCGCCCGGCAGCATGCCGCGCCTGATCATCGTGATGCCGGCCTATAACGCCGCCCGGACGCTGGAACGAACGTACGCCGACATCCCCCACGCCCTGGTCGACCGGATCATCCTGGTCGACGACGTGTCGCGGGACGAGACGGTCGACATCGCCAGGCAGCTCGGCCTCGACGTCATCATCCACAGCCAGAACCGCGGCTATGGCGGGAACCAGAAGACGTGCTACGACGCCGCACTCGAGGCCGGCGCGGACATCGTGGTGATGCTCCACCCGGACTACCAGTACGACGCGACCCGGATCCCGGCCCTCATCGCACCGATCGTCGACGGCTCGCATGATCTGATGCTGGGCAGCCGGTTCCTGGGCGATCCGCTGGCCGGCGGCATGCCACGCTGGAAGTACGTCAGCAACCGGTTCCTGACCGGGGTCGAGAATGCGGCCTTCGGGCTTCATCTGTCCGAATACCACACGGGCCTGCGGGCCTACAGCCGGCACCTCCTGGAGACCGTCCCGTATCGGCTCAACAGCGACGATTTCGTGTTCGACCAGGAGCTGATCGCGCAGGTCGTCGCCGCGGGGATGGCCCCGCGGATCGGCGAGATCGCGGTCCCGACGCGCTATTTCGAGGAGGCGTCGTCGGTCGGACTCAAGCGCAGCATCGTGTACGGCCTGTCGACCCTGCGAGTCGTCGCGCGCTATCTCCTCCATCGCCTGCGCGTCCGGCGCTCGCCGAAGCTCGCCGCCCGCCACCACGAGGACTGACTGATGCGCATCAGCCGAGGCGCGTTGCTGCGCGGGACGCTCGGCATCTCGATCAGCCTGTTCGCCATCTACGTCCTCGTCCAGTCGGTCGACATCCCGGCGGCATTCTCGGTCATCCGGACCGCGTCGCCGGCCTGGATCGCGGCCGCGTTCCTCGCCGCCTTCGTTGACGTCGGCGCCCGCGGGGCGCGCTGGCGGGCCCTTCTCGTGCCCATCGCGCGCCTGCCATACCGGCGTGTGCTCGGTTACACCTATATCGGCTACCTCGCCAACAATGTCCTGCCCGCTCGGCTCGGCGAGCTGTACCGGAGTCACGCCCTGGGCGACGGCGAGGGGATCAGCCGGACGACGGTGCTCGGCACGGTCGTGGTCGAACGTGTCGTCGACACGATCATGGTCGTGGCGATCGCCTCGCTGGCGGTGTTCGTTCTCAGCGTCCGCGGGGTGATGACCAGCGCGGTCCTCCTGGGTCTGGCGTTCGTGGCAGTCCTGGTCATCGTGCTCGGCCTCGGCATCGCGGCACATCGGCTGCCCGGGGCGAGCCGGGTGGCGGCGATCATCGCGCGTCGGCCGCGGCTGCTCGAGCTGGCGCGTCGCCTGCGGGAAGGGCTGGCGGTAGCCGGTCGTCCGCGGATCCTGGGTGCGGCGCTGGCGTTCAGCGCGGTCGCCTGGGCCGCCTCCACCGCGACCTTCCTGGCCGCTGGGCAGGCGGTCGGTGTCGAGCTCACCATCGCCCAGGCCGCCCTGCTGACGAGCGGCGTGGCGCTGGTCACGATCGTGCCATCCGGACCGGGCTATGTCGGCACGTTCGAGCTGACGGCCGTGAGCATCGCGTCCGGGTTCGGGGTCCCGCGCGATTCGGCGTTCGCGATGGGACTGCTGGTCCACCTCGTGATCCTGGTGACGACGTCGGTCGGCGGGATCGTGGCGATGCTCCTTGGACGGCGACGCCGAGCGGCGGCAGCAGCGGCGTCGGCCACCGAGGCCCTGGGCGCCTCGCAGACGCCCGAGGCGACCCGATGACTACCGAGTTCCCGCACGTCTTCGAGCCACTCCAGCTTCGCCACCGGACCCTGCGCAGCCGGATCAACTTTGGCGCGCATACCGCGAACATGGCCGTAGATGGTCTGCCCGGCGATCGCCACCTCGGCTACTACCGCGAGCGGGCGCTCGGCGGCGTCGGGATGATCGTCGTGGAGCCCGTGCCGGTCCATCGAACCGCCGTGTTGACCCGCGGCAACTTCCGCCACGACGACGACGCGATCATCCCGGCCTTCCGTCGCGTCGTCGACGCCTGTCGCGCCGCGAACCCGGACATCGTGATGATCCACCAGCTGTATCACCTGGGCCAGCACAACGACGCGGACAACTCGTTCGCGCCCAACTGGTCGCCATCGGGCTTGCCTTCGTACCACGACGCCGACGGCAGCCACGCCATGACCCAGGCGGAGATCGAGGAACTCATCGCCGGCTTCGTGGCCGCGGCCGGCCGCGCCCAGGCGAGCGGCTTCGATGGGATCGAGATCTTCGGGGGCTACAACGGCCTGGTCGACCAGTTCTGGACGACCTGGTCGAACCGGCGGACCGACCGCTGGGGCGGCTCGTTCGAGAACCGGATGCGCTTCTCATCGGAGGTCCTCGGTCGGATCCGCGAGCGCTGCGGCGAGGACTTCATTATCGGGCTCGGGGTCAGCGCCGATCCGGATTCGCCGGCCATGCCGTCACTCGACGAGCTGGCCGCGACCGTCGCCTGGCACGACGAACGCCGGCTGATGGACTACGTGTCGTGCGGTACGGGATCGTATTTCGACTTCTTCAAGATCATGCCCGCGTCGCTCTTCCCGCAGCGGTTCGGCGAGCCGTATGCCGCCGCTCTCAAGGCCGTCTGCCGGCACGCGCTGGTCCAGGCCGAGAGCCACATCCGGACGCCGGCCGCGGCGGAGGCCGTGCTGGCTGCCGGTCACGCCGACATGGTCAGCATCGTCCGCGGTCAGATCGCCGACCCGCATATGGTCGCGAAGGCCCGCGCTGGCCGGGCGGACGAGGTCCGGCCGTGCATCTCCTGCAACCAGCTGTGCTGGGGCCGCCGTTCGCGCGACTACTGGATATCGTGCCTGGTCAACCCCTCGGCGGGCCGGGAGTGGGAATGGGACGGCGACCGGTTCGAGCCGGCGACAACCCCGCGCAACGTCCTCGTCATCGGCGCCGGGCCGGCCGGGTTGGAGGCGGCCCGGGTCGCGGGCGAGCGCGGCCACAAGGTCACGCTGCTGGAGCGCGGGCCAGCGCTCGGGGGTCAATTCCGTCTCGCCGGGCTGCAACCGTCGCGCGAGCAGATCACGGACCTCATCGCGTGGTACGGCCGTCGACTGGACGCCCTCGGGGTGGATGTGCGGCCGGGGGTCGAGGCGACCGCGGCCGCGGTCCGGGCCGCCGGAGCGGACGAGGTCATCGTGGCGACCGGGTCGCGCCCGCCGCTGGCCGGGTTCCAACGCGCGCTACCGATGGTCGATCGGCTGCCGGGCGTCGACGGCGACGATGTCTTCTCGATCCAGGCCGTGCTCGATGGCGCGGCGCTGCCGGGTCGGCGGGTCCTCGTGCTCGACGACCTCGGTGACTGGCGCGGGCTCGGGACGGCCACGTTCCTGGCCGAGGCCGGTCGTGACGTCACGATCCTGACCTCTGCCGCGGTCGTCGCCGGCGGCCTGTACCACAGCGCCGCCGACGGGCCGTTGCGCAAGCGCTTCGCCGAGGCCCGCGGTCGGTCGATGACCTCGGTCTGCGTCCTGGGCTGGTCGGACGGCGTCGCGACGATCCGGTCCGTGGTGACCGGCGAGGTCTCGACCCTCGAGGCGGACGCCTTGGTCATCGCGGAGACGCCGGTGGCGGAGGTCGCGCTCGCCGCCGAGCTGACCGCGCTCGGCGTCCCGTTCCACCAGATCGGCGACTCGGTCTCTCCGCGGCGGGCGAGCCTCGCGTTCTTCGAGGCGAGGGAGTTGGCCCGCCGGCTCTGACCGGGGCTCGGGCGGCCGATCTCGAGCCGGCGCGGTCCCAACTCGGTCCGCGCCGTACCATGAGCACGGCACGATCTCGCGTCGCGGCGCGCCACACTCCGAGGAGGACCCGATGACCGCTCCGGACCTCGAACACCCGTCGGTTCGCCGCGGTCGTGCCGCCCGTCAGTCCGAGCGCCTCGCCCGCGCGATGGACACGCTGCCGTACCTGACCCGCACGCTTCAGCCAGTCGAGGTCATCTCGACCGAGGGGCTCGAGCAGATCGAGGCCAACGCGGACACCCTCCTCGAGGAGGTCGGCATCGAGATCGTCAACTACCCCGACGCGGTCGAGATCTTCCGCGGCGCGGGCGCGGACATCGAGGGCCAGCGCGTCCGCTTCCCGCGCGGGATGTGCCGCTCGCTGGTCACGGCGACCGCACCGGCCCTGTTCACCCAGCGCGCCCGCAACCCTGCCCGGAGCGTCCAGATCGGCGACCCGTACATGGTTCTGGTGCCGACCTATGGCTCGCCGTTCATCCACAACCTCGACGACGGCCGACGCTACGCGACGATCGAAGACTTCCGCAACTTCGTCAAGCTCACCTACACCAGCCGCACCCTCCACCACGGCGGCGGGACGCTGTGCGAGCCGGTGGACCTGCCGGTCAACAAGCGCCATTTCGAGATGGTCTACAGCCACATCCGATATTCGGACCGGGCGTTCATGGGCTCGGTCACCCATCCGAGCCGCGCTCAGGACTCCGTCGACATGGCGCGGATCGTGTTCGGCGCGGAGACCACCGAGCGCGAGCACGTGATCATGGGTCTGGCCAACGCCAACTCGCCGATGTCGTGGGACTTCAACATGCTCGGGTCCGCGCGGGCCTATGCCGCGGCCAACCAGATCATGCTCATCACCCCGTTCATCCTCGGCGGCGCGATGGCTCCGGTGACCGTCGCCGCGCAGGCGACCCAGACCCTTGCCGAGGCGCTGGCCGGGATGGCCTTCTGCCAGATCGTCCGGCCGGGTGCGCCGGTCATCTTCGGTTCGTTCGCCTCGTCGATGTCGATGCAGACGGGCGCGCCGACGTTCGGGACACCGGAGCCACAGCTCGTGCTGTTCGTGCTGGCCGCGCTCGCCCGCCGGCTCAACGTGCCGTTCCGAAGTGGCGGCAACTTCACGGCGTCCAAGCTGCCCGACTACCAGGCCGCGTACGAGAGCGCGATCAGCTACATGGCCACGATGCAGGCCGGCGTCAACTTCAACCTCCACACCGCGGGCTGGCTGGAGGGCGGGCTCGCCATCGGCTATGAGAAGTTCATCCTCGACGAGGATCAGGCCTCGATGACCGAGGCGTACATCAAGGGCGTCGACGTGACCGACAACGGCTACGCGCTCGATGCGATGCTCGCCGGCGGGCCGGGCCAGCACTTCCTGGGCTCGCCCCACACGTTGGCCAACTTCGAGAACGCGTTCTGGCGCTCCGAGCTGTCGAACAACGACAGCTTCGAGCAGTGGCAGCTCGACGGCGGCCTCGATGCCGCGCAGCGCGCGAACCGGCGCTGGAAGAAGCGCCTGGCCGAGTACGAGATGCCGCCGCTCGACGAGGGCATCCACGAGGAGCTTCTCGAATGGCTGGATCAGCGCCGGTCCAGCTTCCCGGATTCGGACGTCTAGGGCGACCGAGGCCGGCCCGCCGAGCCATCGATGACCACGACCGACCCGCTCCTCCAGCCGTTCCAGCTCCGGAACCTCACGCTCAAGAACCGGGTCATGAGCACGGCCCACGAGCCGGCCTATGCCGAGGACGCCAAGCCGAAGCTGCGCTACCAGCTGTATCACGAGGAGAAGGCGAAAGGCGGCATCGCGCTCTCGATGTTCGGTGGCTCGACGAACATCGCGCCAGACTCGCCGCCGATCTTCGGTCAGCTGTACGCCGGCGACGACGACATCATCCCGTATTTCCAGCAGCTGGCCGACCGGATGCACGCCCATGGTGCCGCGACGATGATCCAGCTGACCCACCTGGGCCGACGGACCGTCTGGGACGACGGCGACTGGCTGCCGACGATCTCGGCGTCTTCGGTCCGCGAGCCGGCGCATCGGTCGTTCCCCAAGGCCATGGAGCTCGCGGACATCCGGCGGGTCGTGCGGTCGTATGGCGAAGCGGCGCGACGTTGCCTGGAGGGCGGGCTCGACGGGCTCGAGATCGAGGCCTACGGCCACCTGCCCGACCAGTTCTGGTCGCCGCTGGTCAATCAGCGTTCTGACGCGTATGGCGGTTCGCTCACCAATCGGATGCGCTTCTCGATCGAGGTGCTCGAGGCGATCCGCCGCGCGGTCGGTGACGACTTCATCGTCGGGATCCGGATGACCGGCGGCGAGGACGTGCCGGGCGGCCTGACCGAGGCCGAGGGGATCGAGATCGCCCGGACGCTGGCGAACACCGGGACGATCGACTTCATCAACATCGTCAAGGGCTCCATCGCCACCGATGAGGCGATCTCGCACGTCATCCCGGGGCTCGGGACGCCCCTCGGGCCGGCGCTCGAGTTCGCCGGGCGCTTCCGTGAGCGAGTCAACCTGCCGATCTTCCACGCCAACCGGATCGCGGACGTCGCGACTGCCCGCTACGCCATCGCCGAGGGCCTGGTCGACATGGTCGGGATGATGCGGGCGCACATGGCCGACCCGCACATCGTCCGCAAGCTGGAGGCGGGGGAGTCGGATCGGATCCGGGTCTGTGTCGGGGCGTCGTATTGCATCAACCGGCTGTACCTGGGTCTCGACTCGATGTGTATCCAGAACGTGGCCACGGGGCGCGAGGCGACGATCGCGCACGTCACCCCTCGCTCGGACGGCCCGGCGCGGATGGTGGTCGTGGTCGGGGGCGGACCAGCAGGGTTGGAGGCGGCCCGGGTCGCGGCGGAACGCGGGCACGCGGTCACCCTGTTCGAGGCGGGCGCACAACCAGGTGGGCAGGTCGTGCTGGCGGCTCGAGCGACAGCACGACGCGCCGACCTGATCGGGATCGTCGACTGGCTGGCATCGGAGTGCCGCCACGCCGGTGTGGAGCTGCGCCTGGGGATCCTCGCCGAAGCGTCGGATGTCGCGGCGTTGGACCCGGACGTCGTGATCGTGGCCACCGGCGGTCGGCCGCGGTTGCCCACCCTTGCCGAGGGCGAGGACCTGGTGGTCAGCACCTGGGACATCATCGGCGGGGCGGTCACACCGACGCGCGGGTCGGTGCTCGTCTTCGACGACCACGGGACGGAGGACGCGCTGTCATGTGCGGAGCGGCTCGTCGCGGCGGGCTCGACCGTCGAGATCGTCTCGCCGGATCGGCATATCGGACTTGAGGTGAATGGGACGGCGTATCCCAGGTATCTCACGACGTTCTACGAGGCGGGCGTCCGGATGACGCCGGATCACCGGCTGGTTGCCGTTCGCCGGACCGCGGATCGGCGGCTGGAGGTCGACCTCTGGAACGACTACACCTTGACGACCACGCAACGGGTGGTCGATCAGGTCGTCGTCGAGCATGGCACGCTGCCCAACGACGAGCTGTATCTGGCGCTCCAGCCCGGTTCGCGCAACGACGGCGAGGTGGACCTGGACGCATACCTCGCGGGCCGGCCGCAAGGGCTTGTCGCCAATCCCGATGGCACCTACCAACTGTTCCGGATCGGCGACGCGGTCGCCAGCCGCAACATCCACGCCGCGATCTATGACGCGCGCCGGTTGGCGATGGTCCTGTAGCGACCCGACTCCGTCGTCAGGTGGGAGGGCGAGGGGCCGGCGGACGGTCTGGCCGATCGATGAGGTTCACCAGGTCGGCTGTGTCGCGCGCGCTCCGCCCGCGCTTGTCGGCGGGGTCGATCGGGTCCGCGAAGCTCGACGTTCCGATTTCAGCGACACCGACCGATCTGTCACCGCGGGTCTCGGAGTCGGCAGTCGTCCCGGTCGTACCGGCCGGGCTCGACTGCAGGCGCCGAAGCTCCTCGATCGGGATGTGGCAGCTCATGAGGTGCCCCGGCTCGACCTCGACCAGGGGCGGCTCGATCACTTCGCACAGGCCCCGGATGACCCGCGGACAACGCGGGTTGAAGACGCAGCCGCTCGGTGGGTTGGCCGGGCTCGGGATCTCGCCCTCGAGGATGATCCGCACTCGGTCGTCGCCGTCGACGTTGGGCACCGCGGACAGCAGGGCCTCGGTGTACGGGTGGTTCGGCCCACGGAAGACCGTCTCCGAATCGCCGACCTCCATGATCCGGCCCAGATACAGGACGGCGATCCGGTCGGCCAGATAGCGCACGACGCCAAGATCGTGCGAGATCAGCAGATAGCTGGTCTTGCTCTTGAGCTGGAGCTCGGACAGCAGGTTGAGGATGGCGGCCTGGACCGACACGTCCAGCGCGCTGGTCGGCTCGTCCGCCACGACGATCCGGGGGTCGCCGGCAAACGCCCGGGCGATGGCGACCCGCTGCTTGAGCCCACCCGATAGCTGGCGCGGCTTGAGATCCAGGTGTCGCTGGGTGAGTCGCAGATCCGCGGCGAGCTTGTCGACTCGCTCGCCGACCGCCTTGCCTTTCAGTCCGGTGAGCTTGCTGACCGATCGCTCCAGGATGTGGCGGGCCGTCCAGCCGCGATTGAGGGCCGAGTCCGGGTTCTGGAAGACCATCTGGATCGAGCGCTTGTCGTCGGTCGGCCGGTCGCCCGACTGGGGGGCCAGCGCATGGGCGCCCAATTCGAGCGATCCGCCGGCATCCGGACTCTCGATCCCCAGGATGGTCTTGGCCATCGTCGACTTGCCCGATCCTGATTCGCCGACCAGCCCGAGCGTTTCACCGTCGAACAGTGTCAGGCTGACCCCGACGAGGGCCGGGACATCAGTCCCGCCCTGGTGGAACGTCTTCGAGACGTTCTCCAGCGACAGCGCCAGCTCGCCGTGGACCGTATCCACCCCGGCGACCGCTGGCGGTTCGACCAGCTCGTCCAGCCGATCGCGGTGGTGGCACAGTGTCCAACGCCCTGGGGACACTTCTACCACCGGCGGCTCCACGGTCCGGCAGAGCTCGTCGGCGAGCGGACACCGATCGACGAACACGCAAGTCGGCAAGTCCGTTCCGATCTGGGGAAGGTTGCCGGGGATCGTCGCGAGCTGGCGTTGGGACTTGCGGATCCCCCGGCGCGGGAGCGATCGCAGCAGGCCGAGCGTGTACGGGTGCTGAGGCGATTCGAAGACCGCGGCGGCGTCGCCCTCTTCGACGATCCGGCCCGCGTACATCACGCCGACCCGATCGCAGAGCGTCCGGATGACCCCAAGGTTGTGCGCGATGAGCAGGACCGCCGCGTTCGTCTCGGCCTGGAGTTTCCGGACGAGATCGAGCACGCTCGCCTCGACCGTGGCGTCGAGTCCGGTGGTCGGCTCGTCGAGGACCAGCAGTTTCGGATCCGAGGCGAGGGCGATCGCGATCACGACGCGCTGCTGCATCCCGCCGGAAAGTTGGTGCGGATACCGTTCGAAGACGGCTTCCGGGTCGGCGATCTGGACGCGCTCGAGCGCCTTGAGGGCGCTTGCGCGGGCGTCGCTCCTGGTCTGTCCGAGGATCGTGAATGCCTCCACGACCTGTGGCCCGACCTTCGTCGTCGGGTTGAGCGCAGCGCCCGGATCCTGGTAGACCATCGAGGCGTGGTGGATCCGGAAGCGGCGGACTTCATCGTCGCTCATCGTCGTGATGTCATCGCCGGATACAAGGATCCGGCCGCCGGTGATGAGCGCGTTGCGAGGCAGGTAGCGAACGGCGGCATAGGCGGTCGTGGATTTCCCGCAACCAGACTCGCCGACGAGGCCATATGACTCGCCCGGTCGAACCTGGAACGAGACCCCTCGCAGGACGGGGCGGGGGATCCCGCGAACGACGTAGGACAGCGACAGGTCCTCGACGCTGAGCGCCGCCGGGGCGTCGTTCGAGGCCGGCGCGGGCCCGATGACGGCCTCGGTCGTCACTCGCTCATCACCGATTGCAGCGAGTCGGCGATCAGGTTGACGGCGATGACCATGCTCGCGATAGCCAGCGCAGGGAACAAGGTCGGCCACCAGACCCCGGAGATCATGTTGTTGTACTCCTGACTGACGGTCAGTCCCCAGTCCGGGGACGGTGGCTGGATCCCGACCCCGAGGAATGACAGCGTGGCGACCGTGAAGATCGCATAGCCGAACCGCACGGTGAGTTCGACGACCGTCGGGCCAACGACATTCGGGAAGATCTCACGAGACAGGATGAACGGGCCGGACTCTCCGCGAAGCTTCGCCGCAGTCACATAATCAAGCTGTCGCTCCGAGAGGACCGCCGAGCGAACCGTTCGCGCGACGATCGGCGTGAAGAGGATCCCGACGACGCTGATGACCACGATCGGCGACGTTCCCAGGACGACGAGCGTCAGCAGCGCGACGAGGATGACCGGCAACGCGAGGAAGGCCTCGACCACGCGGCTGATGACGTCGTCCACGACCCCGTGGTAGTAGCCCATGACCAGCCCGAGCAGCGTCCCGGCGACCACCCCGAGGAGGGCCGCCAGCGGGGCGATGATCAGGACATCTCGAGACCCGACCATGACCCGCGACAGGACGTCACGACCGAGGCGGTCCGTGCCCATCAGGTGCGTCAGGCTGGGTGGCAACTGGCCAGTATCGAAGTCGTTGAACGGATCGTATGGGGTGATCCGCTGGCCGAGGATGGCGGTCACGATCCAGCCGACCATGATCACGACCCCGATGAAGAATGCGGGCCGCCGGATCAGGACCCGGATCGTCTCCCGGCGCGCCTTCGCTCGTTCTGAGTTCGGTGCGGATGCCTGGGAGAGGACATCCTCCGGGGTGACCGTGACGTCCATCAGCGTTCCGCGTCCAGACGGATCCGCGGATTCATCCAGGCGATGATCAGGTCAGCGCCGAGGGTCGCCAGCATGTACACGATGCCGATGACGATCGCTCCCGCGGTGAGCATGGGGATGTCCTTTCGCTGGGCGGCGAAGAGCATCGTCTGACCCATCCCGTTGTAGTTGAAGATCTTCTCGACCGCGATGATGCCGCCGAAGAGATAGCCGATCTGGACGGCGATGACGGCGACTGTCGGGATCAGGGCGTTGCGCAGGACGTGATGCCGCATCATCTGGCTCGTCGTGAGGCCTTTCATGGTCGCCGTCCGCGCGTAGTCCGACTGAAGCACGTCGATCGTGCCCGCCCGGGTCATCCTGGCGATGTATCCGAAGTAGACGATGGCCATCGCCGTCGCTGGCATCAGCAGATATCGGATCTGGGTCGGGACGTCGGCGCCCGGCGGCGGCGTGGCGAGGACCGGGAGCAGGTGGAAGTGGACCCCGACCACCACGACCAGGATCGTCCCCGTGACGAATTCGGGGATCGACGACGAAGTGACGCCGAGCAACACGATCGCCCGGTCCGCCGGCCTGTCCCTTCGTCTCGCCGCGAACAGACCCGCGACGATCGCGAGTGGGATGGTGATCAGCAGGGCCAGCCCGGCTAGCTTCGACGATCGGCCGATGGCATCCACCAGTTGGGGCAGGACCGGCTGGCTGGTGATGTACGAGTCGCCGAAGTCGAGGGTGACGATCCCGAACATCGAGTCGACGTACTGGACCAGGATCGGACGATTCGTGCCCAGCTTCTCGTTGAGTGCGTCGACGCTTTCCTGTGGCGCGAAGGGCCCGAGGATCGTCCGCCCGATGTCATTGGGCAGCACATTCGCGATGATGAAGACGATCGTTGCCAGCAGCCACAACGTCACGAGCGACAGGAGCAGACGGCGCCCGATGTAGCGGCCCATCGCGCTAAGTCATCCGATATGAAGTCAAGCGGGCGTGGGGACGGTGGCGTTCGCCACCGTCCCCACGCGGGACCTCATGCGACCTTCGAAGCGGTGGCGAAGAACGCCTGCCCCAGACCGCTCGAGTAGAAACCCGTGAACTGCTTCGAGGAACCACTGAGGAAGTTGTAGAAGTACGGCACGCCGATCGGGACGTCGTCGTTGAGGATCGTCTCGATCTTGCCGCAGGCCGTCTTCTGGGCATCGACGCCGACCGATGTCTGGAATTCCTTGAAGGCGGCGTCGTACGCCGCCGACGAGTACTGGGATGCGTTCCAGACGCCCTTTGTCGACAATGCCGAGTTCAGGTAGACGTCCGGTGTGGCCCGATGCCCATAGTCGACGATGCCGAGTTCGGCGGAGCCGGAGCACGGTGGATCGGCCGGAGCCGCCGGGCACCACTGGGCCCCGTAGAACGTGTCGAGGCTCTCGACCGCGACCGTCAAGTTGATCCCCGCTTGCTCGGCCTGACTCTTGAGGAGCGTCGCCAGGTCCGGGATCTCCAGGATCTGGCCGCAGTGCAGTGTCGCCGACAGCCCGGTCGCGCCAGCATCCGACAACAGCTGCTTGGCCATGTCGATGTTCTGCGCCCGCTGGGGAACGGATGGATCGAAGTACGGGTAGACCGGCGCGATGACATGGTCATTGCCCAGGTCAGCCTTGCCCTGGAACAGCGTCTGGATGAGCGCCGGTCGGTCGAACGTCAGGGCCAGCGCCTGGCGGACCCGCTTGTCGACGAACTGTCCTTTATCGGTGCGCATCCAGATCTGCCGGTGGAGGGCCGCCTGGAGGGCGACACTATTGAAGTTCGGATCGTCCAGCAGGCTCTTTCCGGAGAGGATGTCGAACTGGATGATCACGTCGACCTGCCCGCCCTGATAGGCGGTGACCATCGGTCCGGTCGCGTCGAAATAGATCCATTCGACCGTGTCGAGGGGGGTCGAGGTGCCCCACCAGGCATCGTTCCGCGCGAACGTCGCACCGGAGGCCTGGTTGTATTTCGTGAGCTTCCAGGCGCCGGTGCCGTTCGGCTTCTGGTCGAGTGTCGTGCCGGTCGTGAACGCGACCGGTGTGATCAGGGTCTGGGCATTGAAGACTGACACGAGGTACGGGAAGTTGCCGTTGGCGGTCACCAGGTTGAAGGTGACCGTGTTTGCGTCGGTCGCGACCGCGCCGCCGGCTGCCAGCACGCCCTTGAGGCCGGAGTTGCCGGATGTGACGAGGCGCTCCATCGTGGCCACGACGTCGGCCGAGGAGAAATCCGTGCCGTCCTGCCACTTGACGCCCTGGCGGAGATCGAAGGTCCATACGTTGCCAGTGTCGTTCGGGGTCCACTTGGTGGCCAGACCCGGAGCGAGTGCCACGAGTGGCTGACTGGGGTCCGAGGTGCACAGGAACTCGAACACCATCGCGGTCGTGCCGTATGACCCAAGATCCTGCATCAGGATCGGATCCAGGGGGCCCGACGGCCGCTGTGCCGCGACACGGATCGTGCCGCCGGCGACGGGCGGAGCGGCACTCGCGCCAGAGCTCGCGCCCGTCGTCGGGGCCGCCCCGGAGGCGCCCGGCGTCGAACTGCTGCAGGCGGCGATGACCGCGCTGATCGAGGCCATCGACAGGCCCACGATGGCGCCTCGTTGGATGAACTCACGGCGACTCAATCGTCCGCGGGCGAAGGACTCGACGACGTCCAGCTGCAGAGGGGTGGTGGTCCCGCGAATCTTGTCAAGCTTTGGATAGTCCATGGTTTCCTAGGTCCTCCAGAGAGCACGACCTGGCGGCGACGAGCACATGGAAGGCATCGTTCGCGAAGACTCCCCAGTCCGACATCACATTCCTCCAGTCGGACGGCGGAGTGTCTCGGAACGGTACCGGCGCCCCACCCCACTGTCAACGGAACCCGACACCACGGGTCGTGGGCCGCCACGCAGCCTGCGGTCGCTTCGTGCGCGATACTCCGTCCGTGCGCATCACCGCCATCCGACTCGAACGTCTCGTCCTGCCGTTGGACCCGCCGTTCGCGGCCGCCTGGGACCCCGAGCCGCGGCGTTCGTTCGCGGCCACCATCGTCCGGGTCGAGACTGACGCAGGCGTGGTCGGCGTCGGGTCGGGTGACACGATGGATGGCTTCGCGGCGTTCGAGCACCTGTTCGTGGGGCGCGATCCGCTCACGATCGCGCGGCACGTGCGGACGCTCGAGACGATCGACTTCCACGCCGGCCGCTACTGGCCGCTCGAAGCGGCGCTGTGGGACATCATCGGTCAGGTGGCGGGGCTTCCAGTCGCGACGCTGTTCGGTGGCGCCCTGGACGGCATCCCGGCCTACGCCTCGTGCGGCAGCCTCCTTCGACCAGCGGAGCGCGCCGAATCGGCGCTCCGCCTGCGCGAGGAGGGCTTCACCGCCCTCAAGATCCGGATCGACCCGCGGCGGCTCGACGACGGACTCGCGGCGGTCACCGCGACCCGGGCGGCCGTGGGCGACTCGATGGCGATCATGGTCGACCTCAACCAGGGCTGGCGGATGGCCGGCGACATGACCCGTTCGATCGACCCGGTGGCTGCGCGGGGGATCGCCTGGCGGCTCGCGGACGAGGGCGTCCTGTGGCTGGAGGAGCCGCTCGCCGGCACGGACCTCCGCGGCCTTGCGGCGCTGCGTGCCTCTGCCTCTGGTATCCGCATCGCCGGGGGCGAGATGACCCGGACGTTCCAGGAGCTGCTCGCCGCGGTCGAGGCGGATGCGTTCGACGTCCACCAGCCCGATGTCGTCCTGACCGGGATGCTCCGGGCGCGGACGCTCGGGGATCTCGCGCTCGCCCGGAATCGATGGTTCACGCCGCATACCTGGACGAACGGGATCGGGCTGCTGGCCAACCTGCATGTCGCGGCCGGGGTTGGTGGTGGCCCCTACATCGAGTTCCCCCACGATCCGCCCGGCTGGACCCCGGAACGGCGAGATTTCATGCTCGCGGAGCCGATCCGGCCCGGCCCGGACGGCATCCTGCGGGTGCCGACGACGCCTGGGCTCGGCATCGTCCTCGACGAGGCGGCCGTCCGCCGGTACGCCGCGTGACGATCGAGACCACGCCCCCGACCGCCGCCGACTGGATCGCACGTGCCGCCGCCGCCGCCCCCCGGACCGAGCTGTTCATCGACGGTCGGTTCGTGTCGTCCGCGTCCGGCCGCACCTTCGACGACATCGCCGGCCGGGATGGCAGCCGGATAGCGGCGGTCGCGGAGGGCGGCGCAGAGGACGTCGACCGAGCCGTCGCCGCTGCACGCCGGTCCTTCGACGACCGGCGCTGGAGCGACACGCCGCCGACGGCCCGCAAGGCGGTCCTGCTCCGGCTCGCGGCGCTCGTCCGCGACCACACGGACGAGCTGGCGCTGCTCGAGTCGCTCGACGTCGGCAAGCCGATCCGCGACACCCTCAACGTCGACATCCCGAGCGCCGCCACGACCCTCCAGTGGTACGCCGAGACGATCGACAAGACCTACGGCGAGGTCGGGCCGACCGGGCCTGACGCCCTGTCGCTGGTGACCCGCGAGCCGATCGGGGTCGTGGCCGCGATCGTGCCCTGGAATTACCCGATGATCATCAGCGCGTGGAAGCTCGGTGCCGCGCTGGCGACCGGAAATTCAGTCGTGCTCAAGCCGGCCAGCCAGTCGCCGCTGACCGCGCTCAGGCTGGCCGAGCTGGCCACCGAGGCCGGCCTGCCGGATGGGGTCCTCAACGTCGTGACCGGCCCGGGCGCGGTCATCGGCGACGCACTGGCCCGGCATCCGGGCGTCGACAAGATCGCCTTCACCGGCTCCACGGAAGTCGGGCGCTCGCTGCTCCGGGCTGTCGGCGAGTCGGACGTCAAGGCCATCTCGCTGGAGCTCGGTGGCAAGAGCCCGCAGGTCGTGCTGGCGGACGTCGGCGACCTCGGCGCGGCCGCCTCGGCGATCGGCTGGGGGATCTTCTACAACAGCGGCCAGACCTGCAATGCGGGCTCGCGGCTCGTCGTCCATCGATCGGTCCGGGAGGAGCTGGTCGAGCGTGTCGCGGCGCTCGGCCGGAAGCTGGCCCCGGGCGAGCCGCTCGACCCGCGCACCCGGCTCGGCTCGATCGTCGACGACCGGCAGCTGGCCAAGGTGCTCGGCTACGTTGATCTCGGACGCGAAGAGGGTGCCCGGGTCGTGGCCGGCGGGGAGCGCGTGCGCGCGGAGACCGGCGGCTACTTCATCGAGCCGACGATCCTCGACGGCGTCGCCAACACGATGCGCGTGGCGCGCGAGGAGATCTTCGGG
The DNA here is from genome assembly GCA_038248915.1 of Candidatus Limnocylindrales bacterium. Taxonomy (GTDB): domain Bacteria; phylum Chloroflexota; class Limnocylindria; order Limnocylindrales; family CSP1-4; genus SPCO01. The sequence goes on from JBBRXB010000002.1 coordinate 132,798, forward strand.
CCGGTCCTGACCGTGACCGAGTTCGACGACGAGGAGGACGCGATCGCCATCGCCAACGATTCGCCGTACGGCCTGGCGGCCGGGCTCTGGACGCGGGACGTCAACCGCGCCCACCGGCTGTCGCGCCGGATCCGGGCGGGAGTCGTGTGGGTCAACACCTTCGACACCGCCGACATCACGGTCCCGTTCGGTGGCTACAAGCAATCGGGCTTCGGGCGCGACAAGGGCCTCCACGCCCTCGACGGATACACCCAGCTCAAAACGACCTGGTTCGACCTGTCCGGCCGATAACGGGTCACCCTCGCCATTCCCGAGCGGTACACTCGGCGTTCGCACAGACGAACGTGTCGTCGAGAGGGTTCCGCGCATCTCAGGGGTGGTTGACATGACTGAACCGACGGGGACGGCGTCGGCCGGCGCCGCGAAGGACGAATCCACGAACCCGGAGCCGACCCGGGCCGAGATCGACGAGTGGGCCGCACAGGAGCGGACCCGCCGGGCGGCCTGGCTGAACGGCCCGTCCGATGAGGAGCGCGAGGCCTACGCCCAGCGGCTCCGCCACCGGCGTCTGGCAGACACCTTCGACGAGGGTGAGGCGATCATCGCCGACAGCGTCCGGCGCGGGATGCGGCTCGGTCGCGAGGGACAGCTGGCCACCGAAGGGGCGGTCGCGCTGCTGTACCGGTTCTCGCGACGGACCTTCGCCGAGCTCGTCCGGGCCGGTCGCGAGTGGGAGGAGGAGACTTCGCTCCCCACCCGCCGTCGACGCGTGTCCCTGGATGACGAGGGCTCCTGACGCTCCGATCCCGCGCCACGGCGTCCGGTAACGGCCCCAGCGAGGCAGCCGATCCGCCAGCGCCTCCTCGCCGCTGACCAGGACGACCCGACATGCGAACGCTGTTCAAGCACCCACGCCGGGTCTGGCACGTCCTCGCGGTCTTCTTCCGATTCTTCATCTCGCCGGCCCTGCGCCTGCCGCGCGCCGACCGGCGGAGCGGGCCGGTCCGGATGCGGATCGCCTTCGAGCAGCTGGGCGGCGCCTGGATCAAGCTCGGGCAGATGCTGGCGCTGCGGTTCGACCTGCTGCCGGCGGCCTACTGCGACGAGCTGTTCAAGCTGCTCAACCAGGTCGCGCCGTTCCCGTACTCGGACGTCCAGGCGATCATCCGGAGGGAGCTCGGGGCGGACCCGGAGGCCATCTTCGCGTCGTTCAGCCACGAGTCGTTCGCGGCGGCCTCGATCGGCCAGGTCCACCGGGCGACGCTCCGCAACGGTGAGGCGGTCGCCGTCAAGGTCCAGCGGCCGCGCATCCGCGAGACGCTGGCCGCCGATATCGCGCTGATGTACTCGATGACCTGGCTCCTCGATTGGACCCACCTGTTCGGCGCCACCCGCAGCCGCGAGGTCATCGACGAGTTCGCGCGCTGGACGGCGGACGAGCTCGACTACCTCGTCGAGGCGCGACAGGCGGTCCTGCTGCATCAGAACGCCCGGGGCGACAAGTTCGAGCGGATCGCCCGGGTCCACCGCGACTACACGACGTCGCGGGTGCTGACGACGGAGCTCATCGTCGGCATCCCGCTGGTCGACATCATGGTCGCCCGGCGCGAGGGCAACACCGCCTATCTCGAGGCCCTCGCTGCGCGCGGCCACGACCTCGACCGGATCGTCCGGAACCTCGACTGGAACATGCTCAACCAGGTCTATGTGTTCGGCTACTTCCATGCCGATCTGCACCCGGCCAACCTGTTCATCCTGCCCGGCGACGCGATCGGCTACGTCGATTTCGGGATCGTCGGCCAGCTCCCGGACCGGGTCCGTGATTCGCTCAGCCGCTACAGCTGGCTGCTGTTCCGCGGCGAGGTCGAGGCAGCCGTCCGCGAGCTGATGCGCTGGCTGGCGCCCGGTCCCGCGACCGATACCAACGCTGCGCGCTGGCGACTCATCCGTCTCCACCAGGCGTTCCTGTACGAGACGGTGGCCGACCGATCGCGGACCACCGCCGATGCGCCCGGACCGGCCCGCCATGGCGAGAACCCGTACTCGAAGCTGGCGGTCGATATCCTCGAGACGATCCGCGAGCAGCAGCTGACGATGTCACCGAGCATCGTCGGCTACCTCAAGATGCTGGTCACGCTCGGGACGCTTCGGCACCAGCTGGCGATCGAGTACGACCTTCAGGACAACGTCCGGCGGTTCGTCCGCAAGCTGGCGCGTCAGCAGGGGATCGCCTGGCTCGACCCACGGCGGACCATCGACCGCCTGTACGCGGGCACCGGTCGCCTGCAGCGAGCCCTCGAGTTCATGGAATTCCTCGAAGCCCAGGAGCCGGTCATCACCGAGGCGACCAGCTCACTGTTCGGCGTCCGGAACCGGCTCCGGCGGGCGAAGCGGCGGCTGGTGACGATCGGCGGGGCGGTGCTCCTCGTCGGCGCGGTCCTGTATCTCGTGCTCGTCTTTCCGGATGACACTCGCCGTATCCTGCCCCAGGGGATGGACTACACCTGGACCCAGATCGGTTTGCTGGTCGTCCTCCTGATCCTCATCGCCGGTCTCATCCGGAACATGCGTGGCATCGGCGACGAGGACTGACGGTCGGTCGCTCAGCCATGCCGGTCGTCCGTCCAGCGCGCGACGTTCGAGAGGATGAGCTCCGGCCGGGCGTAGCCAGCCGACAACAGCTGGTGATAGAAGGCTTCCTCGGCCGAGCGGACCGGCTGCCGGCAGGTCGCCCGGTAGCCCTCGAGGTCGAAGCCGTCCACGAGCGGCGCCAGTGCATCGCCCAGCAGCTGCACGGTGCCGCTGCCCTCATCGAACTGCTCCTTGGTCCGCCACACGATGTCGGCCGGGAGGAGATCCTCGCAGGCTTTCCGCAGGATCCACTTCTCGACGAGCCCGCCGTCGTCCGCGGCGACCATCTTGAGCTCGGGCGGGACGCTCAGCGCAAGCTCGATGAAACGGGTGTCGAGGAAGGGCACTCGACCTTCGAGGCCATGGACCATCGTCAGCCGGTCCACACGCTGCAGGTTGATGTGGTGGAGCGCCGCGACCGATCGACGGAGCTCGCGGTGGAGGACCGCCGGATCGCCGATCGACTTGTGGTAGGCATAGCCGGCAAACAGCTCGTCAGCGCCCTCGCCGGTCAAAATCACCTTGACGTGGTCCGCGGCCATCCGCGAGCAGAAATACGTCGGGATCGCGCTTCGCACGAGGTCCTGGTCGAACGACTCGAGTGCGTGGACGATCTCGGGCAGCTTCTCGATGACCTCATCCACGGTCATCAGGAACTCGTGGTGGATCGATCCGATGTGGGCCGCCACCCGGCGAGCCGCCATGACGTCGGGCGAGCCCGGCAGGCCGACCGAGAACGTGTGCAGCTCCGCGACATGGGGTCGGGCGAGGGCGGCCAGCACGCTCGAGTCCAGGCCGCCCGACAGGAATGCCCCGACCGGCACATCGCTCATCAGGTGCGAGACGACTGCAGCCTCCAGACCCTCACGGATGACTCGCGCGTGCTCGTCCGGCGTCCGTTCGACCGGTAAGCCTCTCGGGACCTCGTAGTAGCGGGCGAACCCGGAACGACTGTCGAACGACGTCCCCGCTGGGAACTCCTCGAGCTCATCGACCCAATCGGCTAGTGCCTTCAGCTCCGAGGCGAAGGCAAGGACCGGCCGCCCGGCGCCGTCAAGACCCCGACCGTAGTAGAGCGGCTTGATACCGATCGGATCGCGCGCCAGAAAGAGGCGGGCGAGGCTGTCGCTCCCGGCGCCGGCGTGCCCGCCGGCGTCCGTGATGCCCCCGCCATCCGCGACCGCGAACGCGAACATGCCGTCGAGGGCCAGCGGCGTGGCATCGGCCCGCTCTTCGAAGAGGTGCAGGACCGCCTCCGTGTCGCTTGTGGTCACGAATGTATGACGATCGACAAGGCTCGCCCGAAGATCGGGGAAGTTGTAGATCTCGCCATTCGCGACGATCGCCGAGTCCCCGCTCTCGTCGTAGAGCGGCTGGGCGCCGCCATCGGGATCCATGATCGCCAGCCGTCGGTGGCCGATGACGCCGGCGGACCCCACGTGGATCCCCGAACCATCGGGACCCCGGTGGGCGATCTCGCGCATCATCCGCTCGACGAGGGCGCGATCGCAGCTTCCCCAGATCCCCGCGATGCCACACATCGGGTGCATCGTAGCCGCAGTTGCCTCTTGTGCACATGCCATTGCATGTGACGCACCGTCTGTGGCACCGTTCCCCGGTGACCGACGATCCATCGAACAGTCTCCGACGCGCCCTCGATCTGCTCGACGCGCTGGCCTCCGATGGCGCGCTGGCCGAGGGCGGCTGGGGTGTCAATCGGTTGGCGGCGCAGCTCGGCCGCGACAAGAGCCAGGTCTCTCGAACGCTCCGGGTCCTGGCCGACGCCGGCTACATCGAGCGGGACGCAGCGTCGTTGCGCTACCGCATCGGTTGGCATCTCTTTGCGCTGGCCGCCCGGGCCGGCGATCAACGGCTGCTGACCGCGGCCGCCCCGATCCTGCGCCGGCTGGCCGAGCACGACCTCGGCGAACGCACCCACCTGACCGTCCTGCGCGGGACCGAGGTCCTGACGATCCTCACCCAGGCGTCCCATCACTCGGTCCAGTCGATCGCGTGGACCGGCCGGCTCGTCCCGGCGCACACCACATCATCGGGCCGATCGCTGCTGATCGATCTCGATCGAGACGAGCTTGAGCGCGTCTTCGCCGATATCCGGTTCGGCGGTGGTGGCCCGAATGCGGCGCATGACGTCGCACAGCTCCACGAGCGGATCCTGGTCGCCCGGCAGCTCGGGTTCGCGCTCGTCGACGAGGAGTTCGAGGCCGGTCTCGTGGCCGCCTCCGCGCCGATCCGCGGCATCCGCGGCGACGTCGTGGCCGCGCTCAACGTCTCCGGCCCGAAGTTTCGGCTGGGGCCTCGCCTGCCGGCCGCAGGACTGATCGTCAGAGCCGCCGCCGACGCGTTGTCCGCGGAACTCGGCTGGCAGCCCGCCGCACCCAGGCGGCTGGCCATGCCCTCGAGGCGGCCATGAGCCGGCCGGACCGCCGGCTCCGGCAGCACGACTGGCCGGCGGCCGCGATACTTGGCCGGTCCGCCGATGCCGACGGAGCGACGTCGGGTCGCACGAGCGCAAGGGAGATGGCTTCGTGACGAGCACCGAGATCACCGGCGAGGGACGATCGCCGCACCGCCGCAGCGGGGGCCGGGCCGGTCACGAGCGCCATCTGCTGCCCCAGCAGCGACCGTGGGGGCAGCCCCGGATGCGCTATGGCGCGACGTCGGTCGTCTCCGAGGACGAGCTGGAGTCGATCCACGTCGCATCCCTGCGTGTCCTGTCCGAGATCGGCATGGACTTCCTTGACCCTGACGCGCGCGAGATCCTGCGCGGCGCCGGAGCGCAGATCGAGCCTGATTCGCAACGAGTCCGGTTCGAGCCCGGGATGGTCGAGCAGCTGATCAAGACGGCGCCGTCGGAATTCACCCTGCACGCCAGAAACCCGGCCTACGACGTCAGGATCGGTGGCGACTGGGTCGCCTTCGGGACCGTTGGCAGCCCGCCCAATGTGGCCGATATCGACCGCGGTCGGCGGATCGGCAACCGGGTCGATTACCAGAACCTGCTACGCCTCGCCCAGTCGCTCAACGAGATCCATTTCCTGTCCGGCTACCCGGTCGAGCCGGTCGACCTGCACCACAGTGTCCGGCATCTCCTCGCCACCTTCGATGCGTTGACGCTCATGGACAAGGCGGTCCACTGCTACAGCCTGGGCCGCCAACGCAACATCGACGTCCTCGAGATGGTGCGCATCGCGCGCGGCGTGGACGCGGCGACGATCGATCGCGAGCCCTCGGTCTTTACGGTCGTCAATTCGAGCTCGCCGCTGCGGCTCGACACGCCGATGCTGCAGGGGATCATGGAGTTCGCGGCCCATAACCAGATCGTGTGCATCACCCCGTTCACCCTGGCCGGTGCGATGGCGCCGGTGACGCTGGCCGGGGCGCTCGCCGAGCAGAACGCGGAGGCGCTCGCAGGGATGGTCCTGACCCAGGCCGTCAATGCCGGCGCGCCGGTGATCTACGGCGGCTTCACCTCGAACGTCGACATGCAGTCGGGGGCGCCGGCGTTCGGGACCCCCGAGGGGATGCGGACGGCGATGATCGGTGGTCAGCTGGCGCGCCGCTACGGCGTGCCGTATCGCTCGTCCAACGTCAATGCCGCCAACGCGCTCGATGCCCAGGCCGCCTATGAATCGGTCTTCTCGTTGTGGGGCGCGATCATGGGCGGCGTCAATCTGGTGATGCATGGCGCCGGCTGGATGGAGGGCGGTCTCCACGCCAGCTACGAGAAGATGATCCTCGATGCCGAGCTGCTGGGGATGGTCAGCGCCTTCCTCGATCCGGTGGTCGTGGATCACGAGACGCTGGCCTTCGAAGCGATGCAGGAAGTCGGCCCGGGCGGTCACTTCTTCGGTGCCGAGCATACTCAGTCGCGCTTCCGGACCGCCTTCCACAAGCCGATGCTCAGCGATTGGCGCAACTACGAGACGTGGCAGGAGGCGGGCTCCCCTGAGCTGCCCTCGAAGGCGAACCGGATCTGGAAGGAGCTGCTGGCGGCCTACGAGCCGCCACCGATGCAGCCGGCGATCCTCGAAGAGCTGGAGGCCTTCGTGGCCCGGCGCGTCGCCGAGGGCGGCGTCCCGACCGACTATTGAGCGGCGACCCTAGGTCTCGGAGGGGTTCTGGATGAAGACAACGACCCAGGCGGTCGTCATCGGTGGCGGCGTGGTCGGCGCGAGCGTGCTGTACCACCTCACGAAGGCGGGCTGGACCGACGTCATGCTGCTCGAGCGCCGCGAGCTGACGGCCGGCTCGACATGGCACGCCGCGGGCGGGATGCACACCCTCAACGGCGACCCGAACGTCGCCCGCCTCCAGCAGTACACGATCGAGCTGTACGAGGAGATCCAGCGGATCTCGGGCCAGGACTGCTCGATCCACCTGCCGGGTGGGCTGATGCTGGCCGACACAGAGGTCCGGATGGACTTCCTGCGGATGGCGGTCGCGCGTGGTCGCTACCTCGGGATGCGGCTGGAACTCATCTCGGTCAAGGAAGCCTACGACCTCTTCCCGCTGTTGGACCCGAAGCATTTCGTGGGCGCCCTGTGGGATCCGATCGAGGGTCACCTCGACCCGACGGGCGTGACTCGGGCGTACGTGAAGTGCGCCCAGCTGGCCGGCGCCGAGGTCCACCAGCACACGCCGGTCGTGGGCCTCAGCCAGCGGTCTGACGGGACGTGGGACGTCCGCCTCGAGAGCGGCGACTCGATCCATACCGAGCACGTGGTCAACGCGGGCGGCCTGTGGGCCCGCGAGGTCGGCCGGATGGTCGGCATCGAGCTGCCGGTCCTCGCCATGGAGCATATGTACCTGCTGTCGGTCGACATGCCCGAGGTCATCGACTACAACGAGAAGACCGGCAAGGAGCTGCCCGGCGTCCTCGACTTCGGTGGCGAGCTCTACCTCCGACAGGAGGGCCGCGGCATGCTGATGGGCACCTACGAGCAGGCGGCCGTGCCGTGGAGTCCCAGGGAGACGCCCTGGGACTTCGGCTCGCAGCTGCTGAAGCCGGATCTTGACCGGATCACGCCTGAGCTGACCGTCGCGTTCGAGCACTACCCGGCGATGCACGGCACCGGCATCCGCAAGGTCGTCAACGGCCCGTTCACCTTCGCCCCCGACGGCAACCCGCTGGTCGGGCCGATCCGCGGACTGCGCGGCTACTGGGTCGCCTGCGGCGTGATGGCGGGGCTCTCCCAGGGCGGCGGCGTGGGGCTCGCGCTCGCAGCCTGGATGACGGCCGGTGACAAGAACGATTCCGGGATGGATATCTGGGCGATGGACGTGGCTCGCTTCGGCGACTACGCGACCCTTGGCTATACGAATGTCAAGGTCCAGGAGAACTACCGGCGGCGGTTCCGGATCACCTTCCCGAACGAGGAGCTGCGCGCTGCCCGGCCGCTCCTGACGACCCCGATCCACGACCGGCTCACGGGTGCCAACGCGGTCTGGGGTGCGACCTTCGGCCTCGAGCATGCGCTGTGGTTCCAGGTCCCGGGACTCGAGCCGAAGGAGGACGTGACGTTCGGACGCTCGAACGCCTGGGCCCAGGTCGCAGGCGAGGTCGCTGCCGTTCGCGAGCGGGTCGGCGTGACCGAGATCTCCAACTACGCCAAGTACCGGGTCAGCGGTCCGGGGGCGGCCGCCTGGCTGGCGTCGCTGCTCACGGCGCGGATGCCGGCGCCCGGCCGGATCACCCTGACCGCGATGCTCAACGAGGCGGGCCGGATCGTGGGCGAGTTCACCGTGGCCCGGGCTTCGGACATGGACGAGTACTTCCTGTTCGGGTCGTTGCCGGCGGAGGTCCACCACTCGCGCTGGTTCCGCCACCACCTGCCGGCGGACGGATCCGTCCGGTTCGAGGTCCTGGGCCTCGGCCTGGTCGGGCTGTCCGTAGCCGGACCGCGCTCGCGCGACGTGCTCCAAGCCGTCGCACCGGACCTGGACCTGTCCACCGAGGCGTTCCCGTTCATGACCTTCCGGCAGGTGGACCTGGGGATGACGCCTGTCCACCTCGCCCGGATCAACTATGCCGGCGACCTGGGCTACGAGCTGTGGGTCGCCCCCGAATACCAGCGCGAGCTGTTCGATCGGATCATGGTCGCCGGGGAGCAGCACGGCCTGCGGTTGTTCGGGATGCGCGCGCTGATGTCACTCCGGCTGGAAAAAAGCTACGGGACGTGGTTCCGCGAATACCGGCCGATCTACACGCCGCTCGAGGGCGGGATCACGCGCTATCTGAAGCTCGACCACGACTTCATCGGGCGGGCCGCCCACGAGGCCGAGCTCGCCGCCGGCGGCCCGGCTCGGCGGCTCGTGGCGTTCGTCGTCGAACCCGACCCGGCTGACCCGGCCGACGTCATCGGCGACGAGCCGATCTGGCATGGCGGCGCAGTCGTCGGCTGGGTCACATCGGGCGGCTACGGCCACCACGTCAAGGAGTCGATCGCGCTGGGGTACGTGCCGACGGCGCTCGCGGCCCCGGATGGTCCGGGCAGCAACGGCTTCGAGGTCGAGATCATCGGCCGGCGCCGGCCGGCGCGACTGCAGCCCGAGCCGCTGTTCGACCCGCAGGGTCTCCGGATGCGCCAGTGACCGAAGGCGGCCGGATCGTGGTCGACGGTGCGCCCGTCGCGTTCGAGGCCGGCGATTCGGTGGCGGTGGCGATCCTCCGGGCTGGTGAGGTCCCGGGCCATGGCGGGACGCTGTGCCTGGCCGGGGACTGCGGTAATTGCCTGGCGGAGGTGGACGGGACCGCCTACGTGCGGACCTGTCAGACGCGCGCCGAGCCGGGGCTTCGGGTGACCCGCCATCCGGCGCCAGGGGACGGCATGCCGCCGCTGCCCGAAGTGGCGTCGGTCGATCTCACTTCGCCGCCGACCGGGCGGGAGATCGAGGTCCGGCACCTCGACGTCGAGGTGGCGGTCATCGGTGGCGGGGCCAGCGGCCGGGCAGCGGCAGCTGACGCCGAGCGTGCCGGGCGTTCGGTCGTGGTCCTCGACGCCGGTGCGGGCGACGAGGTCGTCGCCATCTACGCGGGGCCCCTGGTCGTCGCGCGGACACCGGCCGGGATGGTCCTCGTCCATGCCCACGAGATCGTGGCCGCCACCGGGACGGCGGAGGTGCACCCGGTCTGCCCCGGCAACCGGCTGGCCGGGCTCATCACCGCGCGCGCGGCCGAGGCGCTCCATGCGGCGGGCGTCGACCTGGGCGAGGCCGTCGCGATCGGGACGCCGCCCGCCGGGGTGTCGGCGACGGTCCTCGACGGCGGACTCGTTCGGTTCGAGGCCAACGACGCGACTGGCCGCGTCCGAGCGGTGGTCACCGCGGATCCCACGACGGGAGCCGAAACGACGACCCTGGCCGACACGGTCATCCTCGGGCTCGGGCGGGCGCCGCGCGATCTCCTCGCGCGGATGGCCGGGACGGCGCCAGTGGCCGTGGTCGGCGCCGCGGCCGAGACCCAGCCGCTCCCCCCCGCCCCGACCGAAGGCCTCATATGTGGCTGCATGGGCACGACGGTCGAGGACCTTGGTGTCGCCTGGGACCGTGGATTCACGGAGCTCGAGTTGCTCAAGCGCGCCAGCCAGGCCTGTCTCGGGCCATGCCAGGGCGGCGCCTGCCTGCCCAACGTCCGGGCCTGGATCGCCGCCCGGACGGGCGACGTGCCCGAGCCATTCACCGCCCGTCCCGCATCGCGCCAGATCACCCTTGCCGAGGCCGGTGCGGACGGTTTCGTCGACGCCTTCCGGCGGACGCCGCTGCATGATGAGCACCTCGCGCTCGGGGCGCGGATGGATCGGTTCGGGGGCTGGTGGCGGCCGTGGCACTACGGCGATGCCGTGGCCGAGTACTGGGCGGTCCGCGAGGGCGTCTCGATCGGCGACGTCAGCACGCTCGGTAAGCTGGTCGTGTCCGGGCCGGACGTCGTGGCGCTGCTTGAGCGCATCTACCCGTGCCACGTGGCAGACATCAAGCCCGGGCGGTCCCGGTACGCGCTGCTGCTCAACGAGCGCGGTCACGTGATGGACGACGGGATGATCCTGCGCGAGAGCGAGACGCGGTTCGTCCTCTCGTTCACGTCCGGTGGCGCCGCCAATGCCGAGATGTGGCTGCGCGACTGGATCGAGGTCTGGGGACTGCGCGTGCACGTCCTGGACCGGACGATGTCGCTCGCCGCGATCAACGTCACGGGGCCGCTGGCGAGGGCGCTCCTCGTCCGTGCCGGGCTCGCCGACCCGCCCCGCTTCCTGGGCCACGTCCACGCCGATGTAGCCGGGGTGCCGTGCCACGTCATGCGGCTGTCCTTCACGGGTGAAGCGGCCTTCGAGCTCCACCACCCGGTCGATCAGTCCGTCGCGCTCTGGCGTCAGCTGATGGAGCTCGGCGCCGACCTGGGCATCCGGCCGCACGGGCTCCAGGCGCTGTTCGGGCTGCGGCTCGAGAAGGGCCACGTCATCGTCGGGATGGACACCGAGCTCGACACGACGCCGCGCCGCCTGGGCATGGACTGGGCGGTCCGGATGGAGAAGCCACGGTTCATCGGGCGCGGGTCGCTGGAGCGGACGGCCAAGCTGCCCGACCACCGACGCTGGCTCGGGTTCCAGATGGACGGGGCCGCCCCCGCCGAGGGGACACCGATCTGGTCCGACGGCGACGTCGTTGGCAACGTGACCGGCAGCTGGACGTCGCCGCTGCTGGGCAAGGCGTTGATGCTCGGCTGGCTGCGGCGAACGCCATTCCCCGAGCGGGTGGAGATCGACGGCCGGGTAGCCGCCGTCGCGCCGACCCCGTTCTACGACCCGGAGGGCCATCGTGCCCGCGCTTGAGCGACTCGTTGGTCTGCGCGTGGTGGCCGATCCGGCCGCTCTTGACGCAGCGCGCTGGCACGGAAGCGACGTCACGGTCCTGCGGTTCGCGCCGGACGACGCATTCGCCATCGGTGCCGAGGGGGTCGACATCGAAGACGAGTACGCGATCGTCGAACCCGAGGCCGGTTTCGCCGGCGCCTGGCTGTCGCCCGATGCCGTCGGACGCCACGCCGAATGGCCACTGCCCGCCGAGCGACCGGCCCTCGCCCAGGGGTTCGTGGCGACCGTCCCGGCCAAGGTCTGGCTCCCTGACGACCGCGACGATGGCGCCGTCCTCCTCCTGACAGCCGCCGCCTATGCCGACGAGCTCGAAAGCCGGCTGCGATGACGCGCTACGTCGAGAGCCTGCCCGAGATCCGCCGCCACGAGCCGAAGGCGAGCTACGACGTCGTCATCGTCGGCGCCGGCGGCCACGGCCTGTCAACAGCCTATTACCTCGCGACCCGCCACGGGATCACCAACGTCGCCGTCGTGGAGGGGGACTATCTCGCCTCGGGCAACACCGGTCGCAACACGACGATCATCCGGGCCAACTACGGCATCCCCGAGGCGGTCCGGTTCTACCAGCACTCGCTCGAGATGTACCAGGGACTGGAAGCGGAGACCGGCGCCGCGATCCTCCACCAGACCAAGGGCATCTTCTGGGTCGCCCACACGGAGATGGCGATGCGCACGGAGCGCGCCAGGGTCCTGATGAACACCGCCTGCGGCGCGAAAACCGTGATGGTCAGCCCGGCCGAGCTCAAGGAGCTGGTCCCACAGGTCGACCTGACCGGCGGCGGCCGCTACCCGGTCCTGGGCGCCTCGCACCACCTGGAGGCCGCGACCGCACGCCACGATCGCGTCGCCTGGGCGTTCGCGGCCGGCGCGTCGCAGCGCGGCGTTCATCTCATCGAGCACACGCCGGTCACCGGGCTGTTGCGCGATGGCGAGCGCGTGGTCGGGGTCGAGACGACGCGCGGCCCGATCGCGGCCGGGGTCGTGCTCTCAGCCGTCGGCGGTCGGGTGACCAGGATGGCGGCCCACGCCGGGGTCCGCCTCCCGATCCGCACGCACCCGCTCCACGCCTTCGTGACCAACGACTACGCGCAGGGCTTCTCGCCGATCCTCGCGAGCACGGAGCTGTCGTGCTACGTGTCGCAGACGGAGCGCGGCCAGATGCTCATCGGTGCCGAGTTCGACTCGCAGCCGTCGTACTCGCGCCAGTCGTCGTTCGCCGCGCTGCGGAGCTACTCGTACAAGATCACCCGGCTGCTGCCGTTCCTGCGCGAGCTGCGCATCCTGCGGACGTGGGCCGGGATCTGCGACATCTCCGCCGATTACTCGCCGATCATGGGCGCGACCGGCGTCGACGGATTCCTCGTTACGACCGGGTGGGGGACCTGGGGCTTCAAGGCGATGCCCGCCGGCGGCGAGGGGATGGCCGAGCTCATCGCCACGGGCCGGCCGTCCGCGCTGATCGCGCCATTCTCGCTGGACCGTTTCCGGCGCGACCATGTCCTGGCCGACCAGGGCTCGGCGGGAACGCGCTGATGCTGTGGCTCGATTGCCCACGCTGCGGCCGGCGTCCGCTCGAGGAGTTCACGTTCGGCGGCGAGCGCCGTGCCGTCCCGGACACGGTCACCGACCCGGACGAACGCGACTTTGACGAGGTCTGGATCTTCGACAACCCCGATGGCGAGACGACCGAACGCTGGTTCCACGCCGCCGGCTGCCGGCGCTGGCTGACGGTCCGGCGCGACACGTCGACCGACACCGTGCTCGAGGTCATCGCGTGAGCGGGCTCGCCGAACGGTCGATGGAGATCGTCCTCCGCAACCGGGTCTATTTCGGGGTCGCGGCGATCGCGCGACTCCCCGAGGTGATCGCCTCGGCCGGTGGCTCACGCGCCTTTGTCGTGACCGATCCGGGCGTGCGCGGTTCGGGCGTCATCGAGCGCGTGCTCGGGGCGCTGGCGGCGGCCGGCGTCGAGTCGGCCGTCTTCGACGAGGTCGAGCCGAACCCGGGTGCCTCGACCGTGGAACGGGGCGCCGCCGCGCTTCGGGCTTTTGGGCTGGAGGGTACGATCGTCGTGCCGGTCGGTGGTGGCTCGTCGATGGACACGGCCAAGGCGCTGGACCTGCGGGCGACCAACGATCTGGCGGTCTGGGACCTCGAGTACGACGGCCCGGACCTCGCGCCGGGGCGGCCGGTGGTCGCCGTGCCGACCACCGCAGGCACGGGTGCCGAGACCAACTCGTTCGCGGTCATCACGGATGAGCCGGCCGGGCGCAAGGGCTACATCGGCCATCCGTCGCTCCTGCCGATAGCGACGATCCTGGACCCGGCACTGACCGTCGGTCTGCCGCCCGCCACTACGGCCGCGACCGGCATCGACGCGCTGACCCACTCGCTCGAGTCGCTCCTGTCGGCCAACCCGAACCCGTTCGCGGAGGCGATGGCGCTCGGGGTCATTCGGACAGTCGGCGCATGGCTGCGGCGGGCGGTCGCCGATGGGTCGGATCTCGAGGCACGGTCGCAGCTGCTGATGGCGTCGCATCTCGCGGGTGTCGGACAGGCCAGCGGGACCGGCGTCGGGCTCATCCATGCGCTGGGGCACTCCATCGGGACCCGCGGCAAGGTCGCACACGGTACGGCCCTGGCGACCGTCCTGCCTGAGGTTCTGCGCTACTACCGCGGGACCCGCGACCGGGAGCTCGCGCTCGTCGGGATCACACTCGGCGTGGCCACGGCCGCGGAGTCGGAGTCGACCGCCGCCGCCGTGGCGATCGGCGCGATCGACAAGCTGCTCCGCGACGTCGATCAGCGGCCGACCCTGCGTCGCCTGGGTCTGGCCGACGATGCCGCCATCGACCAGCTCGTCAGCGACACGCTCGACGATGCCGCGATCCGCAATTCGCCGCGCCTCCCGACCGCCATGGAGGCTCGCGTGATCCTGGAGGCCGTCGCCGGCTGACAGGTCCGTGACCTATCGGAGCAGTGGCACGACCTCGCCGATGAAGCGCTCGAGCGTCTCGGTGTCGTAGGGCGCCGGCTGCTCGGAGATGATCGTCCTGAAGCCGAGCTCGACATAGGGTCGCAGGCGGTCGGCGATCTGCTCCGCGGTGCCATTCCAGAACGTCTCGTCGTCGGCGACATCGGCCAGTGGCGTCTCGTTGTGGGCCATCGCCTCCTGCCAGACGTGGACCGCCTCCGCCTCCGTGTCACGGATCGTGACCTTGACCCCGAGCGTGAACTCGATCTCGCCGATGTCACGCCCGACCGAATCGCAATGGCCGCGCAGGACCTCGATCTTGTGGGTCATCTTCTCGAGCGAGCCCATCGCGTTCCACATGTCGGCATAGCGAGCGACGGTCCGGAGGGTCTTCTTCTCGCCGCTCCCGCCGATCATGATCGGCAGGTGCGGCTGCACCGGTGGCGGCAGATGGCGCGCGCCGTCGAAATGGTAGTGGCCGCCCGGCGCCGAGGTCACGGCCCTTCCGTCGAGGAGGCCGCGCATCGCCGCGACCGATTCGTCGAGCCAGTCGAGGCGCTGACCGAACCCGCTCCCGAAGTCGATGCCGTGCGCGTTGTGCTCCGACTCCACCCACGCCCCACCGACGCCCAGGATCGCGCGGCCGTCGCTGGCATGGTCGAGCGTCACTGCCATCTTGGCGACCACTCCCGGGTTGCGGAGCGTGTTGGCCCCGACGAGGAGGCCGAGACGGGCGTGCTCGGTCTCGCGGGCCCAGGCGTTGAGCAGCGACCAGCCCTCGAAGATCGGCTGGTGCGAGTCGCCGAAGATCGCGTAGATGTGGTCCCAGGTCCATAGGTGGGCGTAGCCCAGGCGGTCGACCAGCCGCGCCGCGTCGATCATCTCGGTGTAGGTCGCGGCCTGGCTCCAAAGCAGGATCCCGAGCTTGACATCGGACATGGGGCGGGCCTCCGGGTCGTGGTGAAGGGAGACCCCGAGTGTAGGCGCCCGGGCTACGGCAGCGTCGCGAGGTCGCCCCGATGATCTCGCGCTCGTCCTTGTCCGCGATCCCGTCGAGGGCTGCGGTCGCCTTTGCCCTCCAGGCCGCGACCTCGTCCGTGTCGCCGGCGGTCAAGTGGGCCCGGGCCATCGCCTCGTACGCGGCCGCGATGTCGAAGTCGGCGATGCCGGCCGCCTCGTTGATCGCCAGGCAGCGCCGGGCATGCCAGAGCGCCGGCTCCAGCTGGTCGCGCGCGTAGAGGCGGTAGCTCGTGAACGGATCGGTGCACGCGGGCCGCAACAGGCGCGGATCCGCCCTCAGGCCTGGTCCAGCTCCCGATCGACGGCGCGCAGGATGAACCGGGCGGCCTCGGCGCTCTTGCCACCGAGCTTCTGGTCGTCGTCCTGCGCGAGGGCGAGCATGAGATCGGCGAGGTACTGGTCCATCGATGGCGTACGGACAAGGTCGCCTGCCGCGAAAGCCGCATCCAGCCGAGCCACGACCACCCGCGCGTTGTCGACGCTGTGGCCCTTGGCCGCGATGAGCTCGCGGACATCGGCGCGTGCCGCCGCCGCGGCCGGCCCTAGTGTGGTCATCGCCACCTCCGCAAGGTCCGGCGCGCCCGGTCGGCGGCGCCCACTTCGACCGCATCGGGCTCGTCGTCAGCGGCTTCCGGCGGTGCCTCCGCCACGCCAGCGGCCGGCACCGCCTCCGCCACGGCGCGGGCCGCATCGCGCCGCGCCCGCCAATCAGACTCGAGGACGCTCATCGCCAGCTCGTCCCACCAGCGGCCGTCGCGCCAGATCGACTCGCGCGACCGGCCCTCGACTTGAAATCCGACCCGTTGGTAGGCCCGGATCGCCCGAACGTTGAACTCGAACACGTACAGCGCGATCCGATGCAGCCCAAGCGTCCCGAACGCGTGGTCGACCATCAGCCGGGTCGCCTCCGTGCCCAGCCCACGCCCCCAGGCGTCCGCCTCACCGATGGTGATGTGGTATAGCGCGGAGCCGTTCTCGCCGTCGAGCTGGCTGAACGCGCAGGTCCCGACGAGCCGGTCGGTGGCCTTCTCGTGGACCGCCATGGCCAGCGCGTCCGTGCCGAGGACCCGGGCCGCGAAGAAGCGCTCGATCTCTTCCGGCCGCATCGGGGTCGCCTGGTAGCGTGCCAGGCGGGCGATCTCGGGGTCCGCGTACCAGCGCTGGAAGGCAGCGATGTTGCCGGGCACGTGCCGGCGGAGGACGACCCGCGAGCCGGTCAGCACCTCCGGGAACCACGGTTTCTGCACCATCGCTGGCACGGTATACCATCCCTCCATGCGTCGCTGGAGCGAGCTCGCCGAGCGCCTCGCGGCGACCACCCGAACCTCCGAGAAGACGGCCATCCTGGCCGACTACTTCCAGACCCTGACGCCCGACGAGCTGCCGATCGCCGCCATCTTTCTGACCGGCCGGCCGTTCGCGGAGGCGGATCAGCGCTCGGCGGGGCTCGGCTGGTCGGCCATCGCCTCGACCGTCACGGACCTCGGGAGCGTGCCTCGGTCCGCCCTCGGCGAGGCATACGACCGCTCGTCCGATCTCGGCATCGCCGTAGCCGAGGTGCTGACGGCCGCCGGGCACCAGCCACCGCCCGAGATCAGCCCGACACTCCCCGAGGTGGCAGCCGCGTTCGGCGCCATCGAGCAGGCGTCCGGTCCGGCCCGCAAGGCGGCCATCCTGCGGACGCTCCTGGAACGCTCGGACCCGCAGACAGCCAAAGCGATCGTCAAGGTCATCGGTGGCGACCTGCGGATCGGCCTGCGCGAGGGCCTGGTCGAGGCGGCGATCGCCAAGGCGTTCGACCGCCCGCTCGATGACGTCAAGTGGGCCGGCATGCTCGTCGGGGACGTCGGTCGGCTGGCCGGCCTGGCTCGCGATGATGCGCTCGGGAGCGCCGAGCTGGCACTCTTCCAGCCGCTCAAGTTCATGCTGGCGTCGCCCGCGGAGGACGCCGCGGAGATCGTGACTCGCCTCGGACCGGAGGTCTGGGTGGAGGACAAGTACGACGGTATCCGCGCCCAGTTCCACAAGCATGGCGCGGAGGTCCGGCTCTACTCGCGTGACCTGCACGACATCAGCACCGGCTTCCCCGAGATCGTCGAGGCCGGCATGCCGCTGCCGTGGGATGGCATCCTCGATGGCGAGATCCTGGGCTGGCGCGATGGCATGGTCCTGCCGTTCATCGCGCTCCAGGGCCGGCTCGGGCGCAAGTCGCCATCGGCCGCCATCCAGGCGGACGTGCCGGTCATCTTCGTGGCCTTCGATGCGCTCGCCGTCGGCAACGGTGGCGACGACCCTATTCAGCCGCTCCTGCGCGAGCCGCTGACCAGCCGCCGCGCCCGTCTGGATGCACTGGACCTGCCACTCGTCGAGGACGGCGGCCGGTTCGCCCGGTCGCACCTGAGCGTCGCCGCCGGCGTGGCCGCGCTGGAGGCCGCCTTCGCTGACTCGCGCGCCCGTCGGAACGAGGGTCTGATGGTCAAGGATCCCCAGAGCCGGTACGCGCCGGGTCGTCGCGGGCTGGGCTGGCTCAAGATGAAGAAGGCGCTCGCCACCATCGATTGCGTCGTCGTCGGTGTCGAAGTGGGCCACGGCAAGCGTCACGGCGTGCTGTCCGACTACACGTTCGCCGTCCGCGACACCAGGCGCGACAAGCTGGTCAACATCGGCAAGGCATACAGCGGTCTGACCGATGCCGAGATCTCCGAGATGACCCGCTGGTTCGAGACCCACACCATCGCGCGCCACGGCCGCTTCCACCAGGTCGAGCCGACCGTCGTCGTCGAGATCGCCTTCGACGTGATCGTCCGCTCCACCCGGCACGGCTCGGGGTTCTCGCTGCGCTTCCCGCGGATCGTCCGGCTGCGCCCGGACAAGACCGTCGACGAGATCGACACGGTCGACACGGTGACCGCCCTGTACGAGGGTCTCCAGCACGGCTCCGAGCTGCTGGTCACGGCGGGCTCCAAGGGCCGGTCAGAGGCGGCGACCGACTGATAGCGGCCGCCGGCCCCGACTGCCCGCGAGCCCCAGCCCGCTCGGGCCAGCCGATCGAGGAGCTCCCGTGCAACCGCCTGCGCCGGAGACTCGCCTGCATCGATGCCGCCACCCGGCATGGACCAATACCCGGGCCGCAGCGGGTCGTGGCGATCGCGTGCGAAGAACAACAGGAGACGATCCATCGCGTCGATCAGCAGTACCCGAGCGACCCGCCGACGGACGACCTCCCCGTCCACGGCGTCAGCGATCGACCGGCAGGTCCATCCGGTTGCCCCAGTCGGCCCAGCCACCGTCGTAGACTGCGACGTCCTCGTGCCCAAGCAGGGTGAGGACGAACGCGAGCTTGGCCGCCGCGACACCCGAGCCGTCGTAGCAGACCATCCGCCGACCGCGCGTGACGTTGGCCCGGTGAAGCAGGTCGCGCAGGGCGGCGCCGTCGCGCAACCTCTGGCCGCCCGGCTCGCTGGTCGCTCCGACCGGGACGTTGACCGCGCCCGGGATGTGCCCGAGCCGCCTGGTGTTGCCCTCGAAGCCGTGGTACTCGGCCGGCGCGCGCGCATCCAGCAGCGTCACGTCCGGTGAGCTCAGCAGCCCCCGCACGTCGCTCGTGGTCAGGCGCGTCCGGTTCGGGCCCCGGACCGTGAAACCGGCGGTCCCAGGCGGAACCCGGGCATTGGACACTGCGCGGCCCTCGGCCACCCAATCGCCGTACCCACCGTCAAGGATCCGGACCGATTCCAGCCCATACGCCCGAAGGCTCCACCACGCCCGTGCCGCGAACAGGCTCTGCGTGTCGTCGTAGACGACGACGGTCGTGTCGTCGGTGATGCCGGCCTTGACGGCCAGCGTGGCCATCCGGTCCGGACCGGCAAGCATGATCGTTTCCCCGGTCTCGCCTTCCTCGATGAGGTCCTGCCGCCAGTCCACGAGGGCAGCTCCCGGGATGTGGCCGCTGGCATGGACCGCGGGCGCACTGCCATCCGGGCGCCAGCGCAGGTCCAGGACACGGATGCCGAACCGGTCGAGGTTGTCGGCCAGCCACTCCGTCGTGGCCAGGATCTCCGGTCGGGCCAGGCCACTCATCGTCGGTATCATACGGCTGTGGTCGTCCCCTCCATGCCGGACCCGGAGAAGCTGACGGCCGTGCGTGCCGCCATCCCGTCGCTGGCGGCCGGCATCTACCTGAACACCGGTTCGGTCGGACCGCTGCCCGCCGAGACGGCCGCGGCGATGGCCGATGTCGCGACATACGAACGCGACGTCGGCCGGGCGCACCCGGACTACTTCGAGGAGTTCAAGGGCCGGATGGACGAGGCCCGGGCCGGCGTTGCGGCCGTGCTGGGCACGGATGTGGCGGCGGTCGGCCTGACCCATGCCGCCACGGACGGCATGAACGCGGCGGCGCTGCTGCCCGACTGGCGGGCGGGTGGCCGGATCGTCACGACGACCGACGAGCACGCCGGCGGCCTCGGACCGCTCTACGCGCTGCGCGACCGGTTCGGGGCCGAGATCGCGTTCGTGCCACCCGATGCCGACGGCGACCAGGAGCGGACGATCGCCGCCTTCGATGCCGCCATCACCGACGGCACGCGGCTCGTCTCGATCTCCCACGTCCTGTGGACGACCGGTGCGGTCATGCCGGTGGCCGCCATCGCTGCGCTGGCCCACGCTCGTGGCGCCTTCGTGGTCATCGACGGCGCGCAGGCCGCCGGGGCCATCCCGTTTCGGTTCGACGAGCTCGGTGTCGACGCTTACGCGCTGCCCGCGCAGAAGTGGCTCCTCGGGCCGGAGGGGATGGGCGCCCTGGTGGTCGACCCGGGCGCGATCGACCGGCTGGTGCCGGCGCTCGGCGGCTGGTTCACGTTCGAGCACCTCGACAGCACCGGCGGGGCCGCCTGGTGGCACGATGCCCGCCGCTTCGAAGCGACCGGGTTCCACCGCCCATCGGTCATCGGGATGGCGCGCTCGATCGGCTGGCTGTCGATGTTCGTCGGGCTCGAGTTCGTCTACCGGCGGGGGACTGCCATGGCGTCGTCGGCCGCCGAGCGGCTGGCGGCCATCCCCGGCGTCACCGTCCTCACCCCACGGCACGCGATGGCGACGCTGGTCACGTTCAGCATCGACGGCTGGTCCGCGGCGGCAGCGCTGGACGAACTCGGGTCACGCGTGTTCGCCGTCGCACGCACGATCGAGCGCTTCGACGCGATCCGCATCAGCGTCGGCTTCTTCACCACCGAGGACGAGCTGGAGCGTCTCGCCGAAGCCATCGAGCTGCTGGCGCGCCATACCCCGGAGAGCCTGCCGCCGCGGCGCCTCCTGACCATCCTCGGCGAGTCGTGACCCAGCGCCGCGACCCGGCGTCGATCCCGCCGCGTCGGTCGTGGGCGGAGGTCCGTTGGCGCCAGTTCCGACACGCGCCGCGGCCGGTCGTCCGGGCGGTCGCCGCCAGCCTGAGTGTCGCGACCGTGCTGGCCATCGCCTACCTGGCGTACGACGTCGCCATCGGTCGTGGGGTCGTCCTGCCGGGCGGGGACCTGCGGACGCTGGCCGTCGCGGTCTACATCGTCCTGGTCCTGGTCATCGGCAGCGTCGTGACGTACCTGGTCGTCCCGCAACCGACCGGCTCCGGGAGCATCGTCCGGCGGAGCGCCTGGAGCGCGGCGCTCGGCTTCTTCGCGGCCGTGCCGATCGCCTATCTGGTCATGGTCGTCGCGGTCCAGATCATCCGGCCCCTGCTCGGCTGAAGGGCCACGGAA
This sequence comes from Candidatus Limnocylindrales bacterium, assembly GCA_038248915.1. Lineage (GTDB taxonomy): Bacteria > Chloroflexota > Limnocylindria > Limnocylindrales > CSP1-4 > SPCO01. Next base: position 154,064 of record JBBRXB010000002.1, read on the forward strand.
GCGGTGCCAGTGCGCACCAGTTCTGGCACGGGGTTGCAGCGCTGGGTAGCCCATCCGTACTGATACGCGGTACCCTCTGTTGCGACATCATCTCGGCACATCCGGGTCATCCGGACGTGTCGCCTTCATCGAGGAACTACGCGCGTGTCCATCGACGAGCAGCATGTGGCGCTGCCGACCCTGTACGGAGCGCCGGCCTACGCCAGACCACCGTTGCTGGTGCCGGAAACGGAGCGGCCCTTCGATCCCGATGAGCTGCCGCTCGTGGCCGAGCAGACCGACGAGGAGCTCGAGTTCACGTCGTCGCTCCCAGCCCATGCCTGGGCGCCGGGTGGCGCCAGGGTCCGCCGCGACGCCGCCTCCGCGTCGAGCGGTCACCACGGCATCCGGGGCCGGCACTTCCGCCTGCGCGGCATCGCCGGACGCCTGCTCGGTGGCGGCTGACCGACCCTCGTCGACGGCCGACGGACCGACGAGCGTCCGACCGGGTGTAGCATCGCCCGACGGGGGAGTAGCTCAATCGGTCAGAGCGGCGGGCTTATATCCCGCTGGTTCCAGGTTCGAGTCCTGGCTCCCCTACCAACCGCGCCGGGCGTCCTCGCCCGCGACCCCGGACTGCACGAGTGCCGACAACCGTTGCCGTCGGCCCTCGGTCAGACTCCGCTGCCGGGGCAGGGCGGCGATCCAATCTCCGATCTGGTCAGCGCCGATGACCGCGCAGCCGGCCGTTCGAGGTAACGCCGGGTCCGGGCTCACGAGGGCGGCGTGGACGCGAGCCACGAAATCGAGGTCGCCCTGGTTGAGCCAGTAGCGGACGCGGTCGGCGTCGCGGGCGGCCCGCTCCAGCGGGCCCTCGGTCGGAGCCCAGCCATGCGCGGTCAGGATCTCCCACGACGGTCCGGCGCGACGAACCAGGCTGGCGGGTGGCAGCTCATGGACGACGGCTACCCCGAACGCACCGATGGCGAGATGCGGGACGGGCCGCCCGTCGCGGCCGGCGACACCGGTCGTTACGGTGACATCGGCGGGCAGGCTCGCGAGCGCGCGCGCCACCGGTGACACGCGCCGGGCCCTCGCCCGGGCGCCGGCCACGATGCCGGCCAGCCGATCCGTACCCGACACGAGCAGACTCGCGCCGGCCAGGATCGCGAGCACCCAGCCGGCCATGGACGGCGAGAGCCCGGAGGCCCCGGTGCCAGCAGCCGGGATCAGACGCGAGACGAGCGGCGTGCCGATGGCCAGGATGGCGAGGCTCAGGCCGACCGCGACCAGGGCGGCGCCGACCAGCGTCCCGCCGATCAGGGAACCGAGCTGTCCATCGGAGCGGGAGGGGATGGTGGGCTGCACGGATGGAGCATGGCGCCGGGCCGCGTCGCGGGCCATGACGATTCCGGGTCATCCCACCCCGGCGGAGGGCCCATCCGCCCGTCCGCACCTCACCACACCGGTCAGGGCATCGTTGCTCGCCCGCACCGAACGGTCCTTCCTGGTCCTCCGGACGGCGGTGCGCCCCCGGACCCCCGTACCATTGCTCACCTCCCCCCCGGCCGACATCCTCGCTGTGGCATCGGGCGTCGCCCGAGTCCGGGAGGCTATGCGTGCTCGTCGGCAATCATCGAAGCGCCATCCACGCGGGCTGGTCGTGGCTGAGGGTCGGCGCGGCAGCCGCGCTCCTGCTTGCCGCGTTCGCCGGGCCGATGGCGGCAGCCTCCTCGAAGACGAGCCTCACCGACGCCGTCGTCTCGCCCCGAACCGGGACGACGGCGACCACGATCCAGATCAGCGTCGTCTACCACAACGTCAACGGCTCGCATTCCGAGAAGGTCGCCGCCAAGGTCGGATCGGTCGACCACGCGATGACGCGGGTCAACGGTGATTGGGGACACGGCGTGACCTTCAGCTGGTCAGGGACGTTGCCGGCAGGAACGCACGCGGTGGTCATCGCGACGACGGCCAAGGACGGGACCCAGGCCACGCTCGCCGCCGGCACGGTCATCATCGGTCCGGTCGCCACGCCGACTCCCAAGCCGACGCCGACACCGAAGCCGACACCGAAACCGACCCCCAGGCCGACGGCCGAACCGACGCCCAGGCCGACCCCGAAACCGACGGCAGTACCGACCGCCAAGCCGACCGCCAAGCCGACCGCGCGCCCGGCCGCGACGCCGCTCGCGACCGCGACGCCATCCGCCACTGCGACCCCGACCGTCACTCCGGGCCGGACCGTCGGGCCGGACGGCCTGCCGTTCGACGGGCCGACCGCGTCACCCAGCCCGGCCCCGACGGCGACCCTCATCACGCCATCGGCAGCACCGTCCGACGCGCCGAGCGCATCGCCGCCGCCCATCGCGATCCTCGGCACCACGGGTACGACCGGCTCGCCCGGCGGACCGCGTCCGACCGGGGCGGGCGGCGATCGCGGCCACGCCGACCCGAGAGGTCCCGTCGCCAGCATCCTGGCCATGGCCGGCATCCAGGGCCCGACCTTCCCCGCCTTCAGCCTGGCGCCGACGCTCGTCACGACGACCGGCGTCGTGGCCACCGCCATGGCGTTCGGTCTGTTCGGGCGCCGCCGACGCGAAGACGAGCCCGACGAGGAGCTGGCGGTCGCTGCGGCGACCGGTGTCGGCATCGCCACGGCTGGCGCGCCATTCCCGCCGTCCGCCATCGGCACGGCCCTCGGCCCGCGGCCCGGGGCGCTCGCCGACGGCGGGGAGCCCGAAGTCGTCGACATGGAGTCGCTCATGCCACGCTGGCGGCGACCGTCGCTCCTCCAGGCTCGCAAGGCGGATCCGATCCGCGACAACACACCGGCACCGCGCCTCACGTTCGACCATGGTCTCGTCGGACCGTTGGCCGGCCGCGAACGGCGGGTCATCCGCTACCGGGTCGTCCGACTGCTGGACTCTCCCGACGAGCTGCGCGGCTCCGAGATCGGCTACCTCGACCAGGGCGACGAGGTCCAGCTGCTCGAGAAGTACGGCGCCTACCGGCTCGTGGTGAGCCCGGACGGCCAGCAGGGCTGGCTCCACAAGATGACCCTCAGCGACACCATCGAGGCCGACGAGCCGGCCACGGACGTCCCGGTCGCCACTATGCCGGCAACCCCCGAGACGTGGACGATGGGCGAATCTGACACCGACAGCGACGTCTTCGAGGCCTACCTTGAATCCCGCCGGCGACGCGGCTGACGGGACCGCTCCTTGCGCAGGACCAGCACGTGCTGGTGGACGATGTTGGGGACGAACGCGCGGGGATAGCCATACGGCCGGAGGCGGGTGCCGGCCTGGTACCAGATGAGATCACCCTTCGGGACGAAGCCCACGGCGGCCGCTCGGGCCGCCAGGTCGGAGCCGGTGAACAGATAGCGGCCGTCCTGGTAGGCGTCTCGGACGATGACCACCGCGTAGCGGTCCTCGCGCAGGACGCGCAGCAACTCGCCGAAGACGACCTCCATCTGGTCGAGGTAGGCCGGGTAGTCCGCCGCGTTCGCGAGGTCGAGCGGTGAATCGGTGACCATGGCGTAGTCGGTCCGGCGGTTCGCGTGCCCGACGGCCAGGGCGCCGCCGGCCATCGTCATCGGCAGCTGCAGGTTGTACGGCGGGTCCGTGGCGATATGGTCGATCGAGCCGGTCTCGATCGTCGGCAGGACGGCCAGGGCGTCCCCCACCCACAACTCGAGCCCGGACGGGTCGAACCCACGGACGCCGCCTGGATCGGCCGTGCCGAGGTCGGCCAGCTCCGGACCGGCGCCGTCGCGCTCGGCCGACAGGTTGCGCACGACCGTCTCGAAGATCGTCGCCCAGCGCGGCTCCAACTCGATCCCGATCGCTCGCCGTGGCCCGCGCGCGATGGCCGCTCCCAGGAGCGTGCCGCCGACCCCGGCGAACGGATCCAGCACCAACTCACCAGTCTGGCTGAAGAACTCGATCAGCCGGGCCATCAGGCGCGGTGGCTTGTTGGCGCCGTGGGCGCGCCGCGTGGCGTGACCGAGCTCCGACGGGTAGGCCGTCGTCAGCAGCGACTTCGTGAAATACAGCCATTCCTCGCCCGGCAGGTCGTTGAGCGTGTTGGCCGGATGGGGCGCGTTCCGTTCGACGGTCATGGTGGCCAGCCTAGCCGACGCGGCCCGTAGAATGCCGCCATGCCCGCCAGGTATACGAGCGAGCACTTCGTTGGCCGCGATGAGGCGTTCGAGCGCCTCGCGGCGCGGCTCGACGACGCCGCTGGCGGGCGGTCGCGGACGATGATCGTGACGGGCACCTCCGGGATCGGCGTGACCCGCTTCCTCGACGAGGCCACAGTCCGGATGCGGGCGCTGACCCAGCCGATGACGGTCCTGCGGGCGACCGCCTGGGTCGGCGGCGTGGACGAGCCGTACGGGCCGATCGTCCGGGCCATCGGGCCGGCTCTCCGGGCACTGCCCGTGGACGTCCTCTCCGACCGGGTCGGGTCGGGCGCCTCGGAGGTGGTCCGGCTGGTGCCGGATCTCGGCGACCGCCTGGCCGACCGCGGGGCGTGGACGCCGGACCGCAGCCCGACCGCCCCGGAACGCCGCCAGGCTCGGACGCTCGAGGGCGTGCTGGGATTGCTGGGCCGGCTCGGCCGGGACAGCCCGGTCCTGCTGGTCGTCGAGGATCTCCATCGGGCCGATGCCGCGACGCGCGCGCTGGTCACGTTCCTGGCCCGCATCTCGCGCGACCAGCGGCTGGCCATCATCGGCACGTACCAACCCGATGTGGTGGGCCGAGACGACCCGTGGCTGGCCGACCTGGCGGCGATCTCGACGAGCCCCCGGCCGCCCACCCGGCTCGATCTGCTGCCGCTCGACCGCGACGAGCTGGCAGCGCTCATCGAGGGCATCCAGGGCGAGCGGGCATCGGCCAGCCTGCTGCTGCTCGTGTCCGAGCGGTCGGGCGGACTCCCGCTCGTCGCCGAGGAGCTGCTGGCGGCCCGGCGCGAGCTGCCGAGCGGGTCGCTGACGGGCTCGTTCGACGACCTCGTCGTGGCACGGATGGGCACCCGCTCGGTCGAATGCCGTCGCGTCGCGCGGCTCGTCGCCCTCGCCGAGCGGCCGATCAGCCGGGTCCAGCTGGCGGCGGTCGCGGCGGCCTACGAGGTCGGCACCGACCGGTCGGCGCCGCGCTCTGTGAGCGGACCGCGGGCCGGTGACGGCGTCCTCGACGCGGACCTGCTGGCCGGACTCGAGGAGGCGGTCGCGACCGGGTTCGTCGTGGAGACTGCCGAAGGCATCGCGGTCCGGCACGAGGGCATCGGACGGGCTATCGCGCGCGACCTGCTGCCGTCGGCCCGGACGCGCAACCATGCCGCGCTGGCGATGAGCCTCGACGGTCCACCCTCGGCCATCGTCAGTCACTGGCTGGCCGCCCACGAACCGGCGGCCGCCCGGATGGCCGCCATCGATGCCGCGGCATTCGCCCGCGTCCGCCACGCGGCGGCGGACGAGCTGATCTCGCTGGAGCTCGCCCTGTCACTCCCGGTGTCCGGTCCGTGGGCCGGCTCGAACGACCACCGGCCCGCCGCCCCGTCCGATCTCGTCGACCTGCAGGTGCGGGCCTCGGAGGCCGCCTTTGCGACCGGCCGGACGTCGCGGGCGACGAGCTATCTCGAGGCGGCGATCGCCGCTCTGGACCCTCGTCGTGACCGGGTCCGGCTGGGCCTCCTGCACGAACGGCTCGGCGTCATCCGGCGAGCGGCCGGCGATCCGGCCGGGGCGATGCTCGCTGCACGCCGCGCGGTCGAGCTCGTGCCCCGCGACGTCTCCCCCGAGCGGGCGACCGCGCTCGCGACGCTGGCCCAGCTGAAGATGCTGGACGGGATCTTCTCCGATGCGCAGCGGCTCGCCCGGGAGGCGATCCGGGTGGCGCGGGCGTGTGTGCCACCAGCCAGGAGCCAGGACGTTCATGCGACCACGACGCTGGCGGTCGCCCTGGCCTGGGGCAGCGATCCGAATGCCGCCATCGATCTCCTCCATGAGGCTGAGCTGGCGGCCATCGAGCTGGACGACGCGGACGCGCTCTTCCGGATCCGGGCCAATCTGACCACCGTGCTCGACCTCGTCGGCCAGCGGACCGAAGCCGTGGACGTCGCCTATGCCGCGATCGAGGACGCCAAGCGCGTCGGGCTCGAGGCGGTCTATGGCAACTTCCTGGCTGGCAACGTGGCCGATTCGCTGTTCCTGCTTGGCCGCTGGCCTGAAGCCCGGGCGATGAGCCTGCGGGCGATGAGCTGGCTGACCGTCGGGGTCGTCTACATCGAAGCGGTCCTCGTGCTGGCCGCCGTGGAGATCGAGACAAGCGCCGGCGAGGAGGCGTCCCGTCTGCTCGGTCAGACCGTGCTCGAGCTGGCGGCCGTGCGCGAGCCACAGCTGGCCGGCCCGTACTACCTGGCGGCGGCGTCGTTCGCACTGTGGCGCGGTGACGTCAGCGATGCCAGCCGGTCCGTCGATCGCGGCTGGGCGAGCGTCCGCGAGACCGAGGAATGGGTGCTCGTGGCGCGGATGGCGGCGATGGTCGCCCAGGTCGACGCCGCGAGGGCCGCCGAGGCTCGCCACCACCGCCAGCTCGCGCCGCTGGCGAGCGCGCGGCAGCGGACCGGCGAGGTCGTGGCGGCTGCGACGCAGCTCGTCCGAGCCAGCGGCGCGCCACCGACCGCTGGCTCGCGCCGCGTGGCGGAGGCATCATTGGCCACCGCGCGGGCGTACCAGCGGCGTCTGGAGGGCAACGACGACGGCGCCGCGTGGCGGGCTGTGGCGGAGACGTGGGAGATCCTGTCAGCGCCGTACGACGTCGCGCTCGCTCGATGGCGTCAGGCCGAGGCACACCTGGCCAGCGGCACCGGCCGGTCCGGTCGCTCGCAGGCTCAGGCGCCGCTGCTGGCGTCGGTGGAGCTGGCCGTCGGGCTGGCGGCCAAGCCGCTGCTGCGGGAGCTCCGCGAGCTGGCCGGACGGGCCCGGATCACCCTGCCCGACGCGGTCGATGCCATCCTGGCCGGCGAACTCGCCGCGGCTGTCGGCATCGCCATCGATGCCAGCGGGGCGACCGCCGGACAACTCATGGCGACGAACGGCACGACGCGTTCGGACCTGGTCCGGGCGGTCGCCGGGGACCCACCCGTGTCACCTCGCCGACACCACACGTTCGGGCTCAGCAGTCGGGAGCGCGAGGTCCTCGCGCTGGTCGCGCAGGGACGGACGAACCGCGAGATCGGGGAGCGGCTGTTCATCAGTCAGAAGACGGTCGGCGTCCACGTCGGCAACATCCTGTCCAAGCTGGAGGTCTCCGGCCGGGTCGAGGCGGCGGCGGTCGCCATCCGCCTCGGGCTGACCGAACGTCACTGACCCCCGGATACGCCGCGAAACCCGGAGGGAGGTCTCCGGGTTTCGATCGGGGTCGCGGGTCACTCCGCCGGATGGGCTCCGGCAGGGCGGCGAGAAACGATCTAGGTCAGCGCCACTTCATGCCGGCCGCGAGGCTCAGCGCGATGGCAACGAGCGGGCCGACGGTAACGGCGATCCGCCAGGTGCGGTGGGCAACGTCCTTGATCATGTCGCAGGCTCCGGTCATGTGAGAGATGAGTGCACACCCCAAGAAACGAGGTGGACGGCGAGCCTACGGTGAGGGTCTGCACTCCACAACCGGGCCGATGGTACGGGGGCGGGATGACCCGTCAGTACCAGGACCTCACCGTCACTACCCCGGACCTCTCCGCACGAACCTCGCGACAGGAGGTCGCCGGGCGCGGTAGATTCGTGAAAGCACGAGAGTGGTGCGTCCTGACCCCACGAAAGGCCCTATCCGCCCATGCGACACGTCCGCTTCCTGCCGGTCGCCATCCTGCTGGCGGCGTTCGTCGGTGCCTGCACGACGGCAAGCGCCGGCTGGACATACGCGCCCGCGCCGACCAAGACGGCTGCTGCGCCGAGCGCGGGGGCCTCGGCTGGCGCGTCAGGTGCCCCGAGCGCGGAAGCATCGGCTGGCGCGTCTGTCGCGCCGAGCGGCTCCGGCAACCTGACCGTCGTCGCCATCAGTGCGTTGAACATCCAGTACGAGCAGGCCACCGTGACCGCCCCGGCCGGCGTCCCGTTCCAGATCCAGTTCGACAACAAGGATGCCGGCACCCCGCACAACGTCACCATCCACCAGGGCGGCTCGACGGGCGCCGAGCTGTTCAAGGGCGCGATCTTCAACGGGGTCGAGACCCGGACCTACGACGTCCCGGCGCTCGACGCCGGCCAGTACGCGTTCGTGTGCACGGTCCATCCCACGATGATCGGGACGCTCAACGTAGAGTGATGGTCGGCCCGGCATGACCCCGACCGGCGAGCAGCTCTGCTACACGGACGCCTATGCCCGGACCGCGCAGGCGCGCATCGCCTCGGTCGAGACTGGCGACTCGACGCTGGTCGTCCTCGACCGAACGGTCTTCTACCCGGGCGGTGGCGGTCAGCCCTCGGATCGGGGGCTGCTGATCCGGAGCGCGGACGGCCGGACGTGGACCGTTCGCGGAGCGCGCAAGGCCCACGGCGAGATCGTCCACGAGCTCGAGCCAGGCGACGGCGACCCGCCGGCCGTCGGTGAGACCGTCCAGATCGACCTCGACTGGGCTCGTCGGCTGGCCCTGATGCGGACCCATACCGCGCTCCACGCCCTGTGCGGCGTCGTCTGGCGCGACTACGGCGCACTCGTGACGGGCGGCAACATGGAGCCGGGCGCGGGCCGGATGGACTTCGAGTTCGAACGGATGTCCGGCGACCTCGTGGACGCCATCGAGGCGACAGTCAACACGGAGCTGGCGGCTTCGCGCGACGTTCGGGTGGCGGTCCTGCCGCGCGAGGCGGCGTTCGCCATCCCGGACCTCATCCGGACCAGGGTCAACCTGCTCCCGGAGGGCATCGAGGAGATCCGCACGATCGAGATCGTCGGGCTCGACCTCCAGGCGGACGGCGGCACGCACGTCGCGAACACCCGAGAGGTCGGACAGATCCGCGTTCAGGGATACGAGTCGAAAGGGCGGATCAACAAGCGGATCCGGATCGCCGTGGTGGACCGATGATCCTCGATCGCCGCCGACCGACGCCAAGGAGATCCGATCGTCATAGCGATCAGATCCGCGATCATGGCGGGGGCACCCACCCGGTCGCCCCCACGGCCAGCAGGTAACCACCCCACAGAACCAGGGTCCCACCGATCATCTCGAGCGATTCCTCGATGTAGATCAGGACGATCGCGGGAGGCGAACCGAACTCGACGAAGTTCGCCAGGAAATCCACGCCGACGGCACCGATCAGCATCACCACGACGCCGGCGATCAGCCTCCTGAACCCCGCGGGCGGCCGTTGCAGGAACGGCCGGACAACGAGCGTCAAGACCCCGAACGAGACTGCGAACGGCACGCCGACGACCAGGAAGAAGAGGCCCGTCTGGGCCAACGACGTCCCAGTCCGTGTCCCGCCGGGCAGCAGGACATCGCTCTGGACGCCGATGAACTCGTGCAGCGACACCGTTTCGTCGATCGAGAATGCCAGACACAGCAGCGGCAGCAGCCAGAGGGCCCACGATCGCTTCCGGTCTCGGCTGACGATCCGGTCGGCGACGAGGAAGAGGAAGACCACCGATGGCAGCCACTGGGACGCCGACCACCAGGTCGGCAGATTCGCCTCCCGGTCAAGGTCGAACAGGTGGGACAGCGTCGGTGACGGCTGACCCAGCACATGATCGGCCAGGTACGCCAAGCCGAGGCACGCGTCGACGAGGAGCGACGCCCAGATGAAACGTGGGACGCCACGCGGCCCGGTCGCTGCCAACCACCGGCCCATCACGCCGTTCTGGACGGCGCGGACGGATTGCATGCTCACCTCGCGCTGACCGGTGCACCAGTGCGAACGGGCGGGCCGGGGATCGATCGAGACTCTACTGGCGCGTTCCGACGATACTATCGCCCGACACGGGCGCCCGCCGCGTGACACCCTCGGCCACAGCAAGGATCGGACGAGCGGCAGCGACGGCGCGCGCCGGCTGTCGGGCGTGTTGCGGGGAGGCGGCCATGCCAGGACCTTCAGGCTCCTCGGGCGGCTCAAGGACGGAGCGCACGCCCGCCATCGCCGCCGTCGAGGCGGCCGGCATCCCGTTCACGGTCGTCCGTACGGATCAGGCCTCGAGCGCCCAGGAGAGTGCCGGGCTCCAGGGCCTCCCGGACGAAGCGCTGCTGCGGACCATCGTCGTGCGCCGTGGCGAAGCCGATCACCTGTTCGTCCTCGTGCCGGCAGGTCGGCGATTCGCCTGTCCAAAGCTGCGGGCGCATCTTGGCATCAGCCGCCTGTCGCTGCCCGACGCGGACGAGGCCCACGCCGCGACCGGCTACGTCCGCTTCACGATCACCCCATTCGGCTCGACCACGCCGTGGCCGGTCATCGTCGATGCGTCGATCGCCGACCTGGAGCGGGTGTCGATCGGTGGCGGCGACTTCGGGGTCAACCTCCACGTCACGCCGGCGGATCTCGTCGCGGCCCTCGGCGCCGAGCTCGTCGACGTCACGGTGCCGGAGACGCGCTGAAGGCGGCGACCGCATCGTCGGCCGAGTCGTAGACGTTCATCGGGCCGATCAACTCGGTCAGACCGTACGCGTCCAGTAACGACCGTACGGCCGGGCTTACGTCCGTCAGCACGAGGGTGACACCCTGCCGGGCAAGCTCGGCGTGGAGCTGCCGGACCGAGTCAGCACCGGAGTAATCGACGTCGCCCATGACCGACGCGTCGAGTGCCAGCCAGCGCAACGGCGGGCTCGCGTCCTCGGCGATATCCATGATCTCGGTCGTGAACCGCGTCGCGTTCGCGTAGTACAGGCTGGCGCCGAACCGATAGACCGCGAGCCCGGGGACGATCTGGGCTCCGCCGGCGACCGGCGCGAAGCGGATCCGTCCGTCCACCTCGGTGGCGAGGCCATCGGCCGGCCGATAGCTGTGGTAGATGTGTTCGATGATCGAGAGGGCCATGGCGAGGATGATGCCCTCCTCGACGCCGACGATGACGACCGTCAAGGCGGTCACGGCCGCGACAGCGAACTCGCCGAGTCGCAAGCGGTAGATATCGGCCATCCCGCGGTAGTCGATCAGGCGCAGGCCGATGATGAACACGACCGAGGCGAGGACCGCGTTCGGCATGTACGACAGCGGGCCGGTCAGGAAGAGGAGCACGACAACGACGATCGCCGCCGCCGTCAGCTGCGAGACCTGGGTCCGGCCACCGGCGCTGTCGACCATCTCGGTCTTGGTCGGGCTGCCGTTGACCACGAACGTGCCGGTGACGCCGGCCGCGGCGTTGGCCAGCCCCAGGCCGACGAGATCGACGTTCTCGTCGAAGCTGTCGCCGTACTTCATGGCGTAGGCTCGTGACGTCGCCGCGCTCTGGGCGAGGATGACGACGACCAGCGAGACGATCGTCGGGAGCAGTGACCCGACGTTGTCGAGGGTCAGCACCTGGGTCGGCAGGCTCAGGTTCGGCAGGCCGCCGGGGACGGGGCCGAGCGTGCCGACACCCTTGGCCGCGAGGTCGAGGAAGTCACTCGCGGCGATCGCCATGATGACCGCGATGAGCGCTCCCGGGATCGCCTTGTTGACCCGGCCCAGGCCGAGGATGAGGGCAAGGACCACGACCGAGACCGCCAGCGTTGAGCCGCTGGTCGAGGTCGGGATCAACCTGAGCGTCTCGACGAACTTCTCGAGCGTGCTGCCCGACTGGCCGGGGATGCCGAAGATCCCGCCGACCTGGCCCATGGCCACCTGGATGCCGACCCCGGTCAGGAAACCGATCAGCACGCTTCGTGACAGGAAGTTGGCGATGAACCCGAGCTTGAGGACCCGAGCCAGGATGAGGAGGAGGGCGCACATGAGGGCGCACAGGGACGCCATCGCGACGTAGGAGGTCGATGCCGCGGTGAGCCCGAGGGCGACCAGTCCGGTCGCCATGATCGCCGCCGTCGCGGAGTCGGCGCCGACGACCAGGTGGCGAGATGACCCGAAGATGGCGAATGCGAGGATCGGCAGCAGGATCGTGTACAGGCCGGTGATGACCGGCATCCCCGCGATCTTGGTGTAGCCCATGACCTCGGGGATGGCCAGGGCTGCGAGCGTCGCGCCCGCGATGACGTCGCCGCTGATCCTCGACGTGTCGAGCGGCAGGATGCCCCCGAACAGGGGCGGCGCGCTTCGCCGGTGATCGACGGCCTTCGACGGCACCCCGAGCCCTCCTCTGCTCCGCACAGATCCCGCGCGTAGTGATTGTGCGGTGTCCGGCCCGCCCGCCGCCCGGCGCTGGGCGGGCACATGTGGCGCGTCGCCGCGCAGTCGGCCGCGACTCGTCCGGATGTGGCACAGTCCACAGGCGATGCCGACCGTCCCCGTCCCCCCGGTCCTTGCCAGCCCGATCATCCGGCGCGTGGCCTGGCACCTGCGCCGCGTGAGTGGTCAGCTCGACCGGCGCTTCTTCCTGTCGCTGGGCGAGGGCATCGTCATCGTGGTCCTCGTGGCGGCGGTGCTCATCACCTTGCTCGAGAAGCACTGGACGTTCCAGGATCTGTTCGACTCCTTCAACTGGGGGATCGCCACCGTTCTCGGCGCCGGGGATTCGTCGTTCGTGACGTCGCCAGGCGGACGGATCGTCAGCTGGTTGCTTATCCTGTTCGGCGTCGCCATGCTCGGGATGATCACCGGCGCCCTGGTAGCGTTGGTCATCGACTTTCTGCTCAAGGAGGGCCAGGGGTTGGGTTCCGCAGGCCACAAGGAACACATCATCGTGTGCGGCTGGAACAGCACAGCCCGCGACCTGATCGAGGAACTCAAGGGGGACGACTACCCGCAGAAGGTCGTCGTGCTCGCCGACCTTGACAAGAACCCGGCCGGGCCGGGCGTCTACTTCGTCCGCGGCGACGCCACGGATACGGAGGACCTCGAACGAGCCGGCATCGCCGATGCCTCGGCGGTCCTCGTCTTCCCGGCCGACAAATCCGATGAGGCGGACATGCACTCGATCCTCGCCCTCATGGCCATCGAGGCCGCCGCGCCCGGTGTCCGTACCGTCGCCGAGGTCAACAACGCGAGCCATGAGCCGCATTTCCGCCGGGCCGACGTCAACGAGCTGCTCGTGACCTCGAAGGTCGCGTCGCATCTGCTCGCCCGAACGGCCCTCTATCCGGGCCTGTCCGAGATCATCACCGACATCGTGTCAGGGGGACCCGGCTCCGAGCTGTATCGGATCACCCTGCCCGACGAGTACATCGGGCGATCGATCGACGAGGTCGCATCGAGCCTGCGCCGCGACCATCGAGCGACGCTGCTGTCGATCAATCGTGGCGGCCGGGCCTTCGTCAACCCGCCGAGCGATTTCAGGCTCCAGCCGGGCGACGATGCGATCGTCGTCGCCGAGGCCCTGGGCACGCTGGCGCCACTCAAGATGCACGACATCAACACGACGCCACGCACGGCATCGGTCGTCCCGAGCGCCTGACCCCGGCAGGCCCGTCCCGGCTCGCCCTAGAGCGCCTTGACCGCGGCGGTCAGGGCCGCCAGGCCGTCCTTCGCGTCGGCGAACAGCATCCCCGTCTTGGGGTCCGAGTAGAGCTCGTTGTCGATGCCGGCGTAGCCCTTGCCCATCGAGCGTTTGATGACGACGATCGACTTGGCGTGGTCGACGTCGAGGATCGGCATCCCCGACACCGGTGATCCGGGCCGGCGGGCGGCCGGGTTGGTGACGTCGTTGGCGCCGATGACGAGGGCGACGTCGGCCCGATCGAACTCAGGGTTGATCTCGTCCATCTCCTTGAGCTGGGGGTAGGGCACGTTCGCCTCCGCGAGGAGGACGTTCATGTGCCCCGGCATCCGGCCGGCGACGGGGTGGATGGCGTACTTGACGTCCACCCCGCGCGCCTCGAGGAGCTCGGCCAGCTCGCGGACCGCGTGCTGGGCCTGGGCAACGGCCAGGCCGTAGCCCGGCACGATGATCACGTGGCTGGCGTAGGCCAGCTGGATCGCGACGTCGTCGGCGCCGATCTCGCGGACCGTGCCGCCGGCGCCGGCGACTGCGCCGGCCGCGGTGTCGCCACCACCGAACCCGCCGACCAGGATGTTCAGGATCGAGCGGTTCATGGCGTCGGCCATCAACTTGGTCAGGATCGCGCCGGATGCACCGACGAGGGCGCCCGCGATGATCAGGACCGGGTTGCCGAGCACGAAGCCGGCCATCGCCGCCGCCGTGCCCGTGAGCGAGTTCAGGAGGCTGATGACGACCGGCATATCTGCGCCGCCGATCGGCAGGACCATCGTGATCCCGAAGATCAGCCCGGCGATGACGACCAGGCCCAGGATGGCCAGCGTCGCGCCGCTGGCGAGGGTGATGACCCCGGCCGCGCCGAGGATCAGCGCCCCGGTCCCGAGGACGGCCACGATGGCCAGCCCGATGGTGACCAGCTGGCCACCCGGGACGTAGATCGGCTTGCCCGGGATGAGCCCCTGGAGCTTGCCGCCGGCGATGAGCGAGCCGCTGAACGTGACCGAGCCGATGAGCGCGCCGAGGACGACGAAGATGGTCGTGTCGACCGGGGCGCCCGAGTTGAGCCGGATGAAGTCGTCGATCGCGACGAGGGCCGCCGCGCCGCCACCGACCGCGTTGAACAGCGACACCAGCTGTGGCATCGCGGTCATCTTCACGATTCGGGCCGTATACAGGCCCGCACCGCCGCCGATCACGAAGCCGACCACGATGATGACGATGGCGGTCCCGCTCAGCCCGCCTTCACGGGTGAGGAGGTAGATGAATGTCGCCCCGACGGCGATGACCATCCCCGCCGCGCTCAGCTGGTTGCCGCTCCGGCCAGTGGCCGGCGAGTTCATCCGGTGGAGGCCCAGCACGAAGCATGCGGCCCCCGCCAGCCAGGCGAGGTAGACGACCGTGTAGATCCACTGCTGTGACATCGACGCGCTCCTCGGCTAGGCGCCGGGAGCGCCGTCGGCGCCCTCGGTGGTGGCCTTGGGGGCCGTCGGCTTCTTGCGGAACATCTGGAGCATCCGGTCCGTGACGACGTAGCCGCCGACCACGTTCATCGCGCCAAAGACCATGGCCACGAACGCGAGCAGGTAGCTGACCGGGTTGTCGGCCTCGGCCGCGATGATCATCGCGCCGACCAGCACGATCCCGTGGATCGAGTTGGCGCCCGACATCAGCGGCGTGTGCAGGGTCGCCGGGACCTTGCTGATGACCTCGAACCCGACGAGGATCGCCAGCGTGAAGATGGCCAGCGAGGTGAGGAGTTCATTGCTCACGTCTTGCCTCCAGCGGCCGATGCGGCCGGGTCGAGCAGCTTCTGAACGGCCTCGGACACGATCGCGCCGTCGCGGCTGATGACGGTGGCGGCCGTGACCTCGTCCTCGAAGTCGAGGTGCAGGTTGCCGTCCTTGACCATCCCGAGCAGCAGCGCCGAGATGTTCCGGGCGTAGAAGGCCGACGCGCCGGCCGGCATCGAGGCCGGCAGGTTGTCCGGGGCGATGATCGTCACGCCGTTCGGCGATTCGACCGTGTGGCCGGCCTTCGAGAGCTCGACGTTGCCACCGAGCGCGGAGGCCGCCATATCGATGATGACCGAGCCGGATCTCATCTTGCCGACGGCCTCGGCCGTGACGAGCAGGGGTGGCTTGCGGCCCGGGACCTGCGCGGTCGTGATGACGATGTCCATCCCGCCGATGACCTCGTTGAGCTCGGCCTGCTGGGCGGCGCGCTCCTCGGGGGTCAGCTCGCGGGCGTAGCCGCCGGCGCCGGTCGCATCGATCGTCGTCTTGAGCTTGACGAACTGGGCGCCCAGGCTCTCGGCTTGCTCGCGCGTCTCAGGTCGGACGTCGTACGCCTTGACGACGGCACCGAGACGGCGCGCCGTCCCGATCGCCTGCAGTCCGGCCACGCCGATGCCGAGGATCAGGACGTTGGCCGGCTTGGCCGTACCCGCCGCGGTGGTCAGGAGCGGAAAGTAGCGGCCGTACGCATTGGCAGCGATGAGGACCGCCTTGTAGCCGCCGACGTTCGCCTGCGACGACAGCGCGTCCATCGTCTGGGCCCGTGACAGCGTGCGCGGGATGGCGTCGAGGCTGATGGCGGTGACACCGCGGTCGGCCAGGGCCTTGGCCGTCTTCGGATCGATCAGCGGTGACAGGAGTCCGAGCAGGGCCTGGCCCTTCCGGAGCTTGCTGACCTCCTTGTCGGACGGCTTGGCGACCCGCAGGATCGCGTCGGCGGTCTTGTACAGGTCGTCGGTCGAGACGATCGTCGCACCGGCCTCCTGGTAGGCCGTGTCGGGGATCGACGAGCCGGCGCCGGCGCCACGCTCGACGAGGACTTCGAGACCGGCCGCCTTCAGCTTGCCGAGCACCTCGGGTACCAGGGCGACCCGCCGCTCTCCGGGCGCGGTCTCCTTGGCGACACCGACCTTCATGGGCACCACCTTGACTTGGGGGTCGAGACGAGTCGCGAAACGGGTCGACTCGCGGGGAACAGGAACGTCGGCAGACAGGATAGCGCCTGCGCGCGATGGCAGGGCCCGACGGCGGGTTGCGGTTGGGGTGCGTTGCGCCCGTATCATCGGCAGGTGTCGTACGACGACCGCTACCGCGACTTCCGCTGGCAGATCCCGGAGCGCTACAACATCGCGACGGACACGGTCGACCGGCACGCTGCGGCGCGCCCTGACGGCCTGGCGCTCATGTTCGAGGACGAGACCGGGCGGGTCGAGCGCTGGACGTTCGAGGCGGTGCGGCGCGCCTCGAATCGGCTGGCCAACGTCCTCGCGGCGACCAGGGTGCGGCCCGGCGACCGGGTCGCCATCCTGCTGCCGCAGACGCCCGAGACGGCCATCGCGCACCTGGCCGCCTATCGTGCGGGTTTCATCGCGGTCCCGTTGTTCGTGCTGTTCGGACCGGACGCCATCGAGTACCGGCTGGCGGATTCGGGCGCTGTGGCGATCGTCACGGACGCCGCGAACTGGCCGAAGGTGGCCGAGGTCCGCGGTCGGCTGCCTGAGCTGCGGGTCGCGATCGTGGCGGGCGGCGGGGGCGTGGACGAGACCCTCGACCTCGATGCCGTGTCGGCCGCCGCATCGGACGCCTTCGAGCCGGTCGACACGGCCGCCGACGACCCGGCGATCATCATCTACACCTCGGGCACGACCGGGCCGCCGAAGGGTGCGCTGCACGCCCATCGGTTCCTGCTCGGCCACCTGCCGGGCGTGCGGCTGCCACACGACTTCCCACCGAAGCCGGACGACCTGTTCTGGACGCCGGCCGACTGGGCCTGGATCGGCGGTCTGTACGACGTCCTGTTCCCGGCCTGGCATTGGGGCATCCCGGTCCTCGCCCACCGCGCGCGCCGGTTCGACCCGCAGGCCGCGCTGGATCTGATGGCCCGTCACGGCGTGCGGAACGTCTTCCTGCCGCCCACGGCGCTGAAGCTCATCCGTCAGTCCGGCGCGCGACCCGGCCCGGAGCTGCGCCTTCGGTCCGTGGCGAGCGGCGGCGAGACGCTGGGGGCCGAGCTGCTGGACTGGGGTCGCGACATCTTCGGCGTGACCATCAACGAGTTCTACGGCCAGACCGAGTGCAACCTCGTCATCTCGAACAGCAGCGCGATCATGCCGGTTCGCCCCGGGTCGATGGGTCGGCCCGTGCCGGGTCATGAGGTCGCGGTCATCTCCGATGCCGGCGACGTGCTGCCGCCCGGCGAGGTCGGTGAGATCGCCATCCGCCGGCCGGACCCGGTCATGTTCCTCGGCTACTGGGGACGCCCCGACGCGACGGTCGCCAAGTTCAGCGGCGACTGGCTGCGGACCGGCGACCGGGCGAGCGTGGATCCGGACGGGTACCTGTGGTACCAGGCGCGCAACGACGACGTCATCACCAGCGGCGGGTACCGGATCGGGCCGGGCGAGATCGAGGACTGCCTGCTCGGCCACCCGGCGGTCGGGATGGCGGCCGTCGTCGGCCTGCCGGACCCGGTCCGCACGGAGATCGTCAAGGCCTTCATCGTCCTCGCCCCCGGCCACGCGCCGTCGGACGCCCTGACGGCGGAGCTCCAGGCCTGGGTCCGCTACCGGCTGGCCGCCCACGAATACCCACGCGCGGTCGCCTACGTCGAAGCGCTGCCGATGACCGCCACCGGCAAGGTGATGCGCCGCGAGTTGCGCGCTCTGGGCTGAGCGGCGATCGCGCGGGCGCGCGATCGCGTCCCGTGCGCGCGATCAGGCGGCGGCGGCGATCGTCAGGAGGGTCAGGATGTAGGTGTGGCCGATCGAGCCCCAGACGATCGAGCGCGTCCGCCACGCCAGCCAGCCATAGACGAGCCCGCCGCCGAGCGTCGAGAACAGTTCGAGCTCTGGTTTGCCCAGATGGGCGAACACGAACGGCATCGTCGCCACGAGCACGCCGAACGGACCGATCAGTCGGACGAGCGTCAGCATCAGAAAGCCACGGAAGGCGAACTCGGAGGCCGTCAGATCGAGCCCGTTGGTCAGGATCAGGCGCCCGACGGACGTGGAGCTGGGCCCGTAGAACGATCGGACGTCGGGCAGGGTCGCGAACCACAGGACGATCGGGGTCATGATCGCGCAACCGATGAGGATCAGGGCCACGCCCCAGCGCCAGTCGCCGACGGTCAGCCCGTAGCGTGTCGGCCGGTCCCGAAAGCCGAACAGCACGACGGCCAATGGAACGAGCCCGAACAGCACGACCCGCTCCAGGGCCGTGACGAGCATCCCATCGGGCCCTCGGCCGATGCTCGTGCCGCCCGGGATGAACGTGCGCGAGTAGTCGAACAGCAACGCGAACGTGACGACCGCGATGGCGACGCTGGCCCTGACCGGGAGTCGCAAGCCGACGATCGTGACGGTGCGCAGGTCGGCGGGCTCGGGCGGGTAGTCGGGGCCGACCGCGAACGCCGCCCAGATCCGGCCGACCGCCTGCATCGCGTGAGAGTACGCTGCGCCGCCCGGTCCGGTCTTGGCCTCAGGCAGGGGAGGTCGCGGCCCGTCGCCACGACAGCAGGCCGCTCGCCACGGCCATCCCGGCCAGGATCATCGCCGCGCCGAGGACCCCGATCGGGGTCAGCCGGTCGCCCAGCACGACCGCGGCGATGACCGCCGAGGCGACCGGCGTGAGGAGCAGCGCGGCGGAGGCGCGCCCGGCCGTCACCCGCCGGACCGAGGAGATCAGGAGCAGGTTGCCCGTCGTGCTCGACCCGAACACGATGGTCAGGAGCGCCAGGATCGCGCCCGGGTCCGGGTTCGCCGGGACGACCCTGGCCGGGTCGATGGCGAAAGCCGCGACGAGCAGGATCGGCCCGCGACCGATGAGGTTGGCGATCGTCACCAGCGTGCCGTCAAGGCGGTAGCGGGCACCCCAGCGACGCGCGAGCACGACGTACAGGCCGAACATGGACGCCGACGCGAGGGCGAGCAGGACGCCAGCGGCCGGCGCTCCGGTCGGGACCGTGCCGGCCAGGAATGCGGTGCCGGCGAAGGCGAATCCGAACGCCACCACCGTCGAGGCACGCACCCGTTCACCGAGAAGGGGGACCGCGAACAGCGTCCCGAATACCGCATACAGCGGCGCCACGAAGCCGGTGATCGTCGGGCCGCTGATGGCAACGGCGATATTGACCCCGACGATGAACAGGACGCCGCCGAGCAGGGCAAGGACCGTGAGGCGGACCAGCCGCGGCCGGGTCAGACCGTCGACGCCCGGCCGCGGCAGCACGCCCGCCGCCGCCAGGACGATGACGATGCCGAGGGCCAACGTGCACGAGAGCCCCGCCACCGCGAGCGGCGAGAAGGACCGCAGGGCGACCGCCGTGGCGGGGTAGGCGGCGCCGTAGACGATCGCCGCGCCGGCGGCCGCTGCGATGCCGAGGCGTTCATCGCGGGTCCGGTCCGCGGCTTCGGCATCGGCCGCGACGGGTGTCGGTGGAGCGCTGGGTGGCACCCGATGAGGGTACCCGGCGCCGGTCAGCTGATCTCGAAGACCACCGTGACCATCGCGCTGAGGTCCTGCGTACCCGGCTGGATGGGTGTCGCGGCATCGGGCACGGCCGCACCCTTGGCGGCGCCGTAGCCGTAGTAGATCGGGCTCGGCGGCGTGCCATCGGTGATCGATACGACCGTCCCGAGCGAGACGTTGCCGGCCGCTGCCATCGCCTGCGCGCTGGTTCGTGCCGCGCTCACGGCCGCCGCACGTGCATCGTTCTGTGCCTTGACCGGGTCGGCGATCTCGAACGAGATGCCGTTGACATCGGTGGCCCCGTTGGCCATCGCCGCGTCGACCACGTCACCGGCCTTGTCGAGGTCACGGACGGTCACCTGGATCTGCTGGCTGATCTGGTAGCCCACGACCCGTGGGGTGGAGCTGTTGCCGTACTGCGGGTAGAGGCTGAGATTGGTCGTCTGGATGTCCGCGTCGGCGACCCCGAGAGCCTTGATCGCGGCGAGGATGTCGGTCATCGCCTTGGCGCCCGCCTGGCGCGCCGCCTTGACGGTCGTCTTGCTGACGGTCACGCCGAGGTTCACCCGGGCCACATCGGGCACGATCGTGATCTTGCCCGTGGCCGACACCGTGATGGTGTGCGCGGCCGGGGTGTCCGTGGCGGGCGCACCGGTCGCTGCCCCCGGACGGACAGAGATGGCCGCCACGGCCACGATGAACGCGCCAAGCGCCACGGCGCCAAGGGTTCGAACGGTCTGGGACATCGACGTGCACCTGTCTGGTGTGCCGCCCGGAGGGCAGGCGGTCGTGCCCCGGAGACGGACGCCGGGTCCGTCCGGTTCCGCACAGGTCAACGTTGCGGTGCGGCCAGGCGCCGCCTCAGCCGCCGCGGGTGAGGCAGACCGTCAGCGCGAGAATCTGGCCGCCGGCCCGGACATGGAACTCGTACCGCCCGGCCGGCCATGGCGCTCGATCGATCCGCTCGAGGTAGGCGATCCCGCCGATCCCGCCGATCCGGCCCGGCGAGACCCGGAAGATCGAACCGTCGAGCGCGGCCAGCCGGCCGCCATCGGTCCACCAGCCGACGACCTGCCAGTCCGGGTCAAGGTGCTTGGGGATCGTGACGGCGACGACGGTGGGCCGGTCGAAG
Organism: Candidatus Limnocylindrales bacterium; assembly: GCA_038248915.1. GTDB lineage: Bacteria > Chloroflexota > Limnocylindria > Limnocylindrales > CSP1-4 > SPCO01. The sequence continues at coordinate 175,240 of JBBRXB010000002.1, forward strand.
ATCGTCGGATAGCCGGTGCACAGGTCCGTGCCCGGCCACATCGCGATGTGCGCGGGCGGGCCGTCGACGAGCTCGGGGCTGACCGGCGCCCAATCCAGCCACGGCTCGTCACGCAGCATCCGCGGGCCCACCCCGGTGTCGCCGACGCCCCACGTCCCGGACCGGCCGGTCAGCCACCTGAGGGCGGATTCGGCCTCGGCCGCACCCGCTGTCGCCGCCCCGGTGGCGACCATCGTGGCGGGCCAGCCCTGATCCTGGGGGACGGCGGTGCCGCGCACGACGGCTCCTGCCGGAGCGTCGGGGCCAGGTGCGAAGTCGGGTCGGTGGGTCGACGCCGGGCCTGCCAGGCCGATCGCCGGAGCGATGTCCGGGCTCGACCATGGCTTGGCGACGACGACCGCCAGCGCGATCAGGGCGCCCGCGACGATCAGTGGCAGTCTGCGCGGTCTCGGGCGCCCGATCGGCTCGGGCGCCATCTCGTAGCCGGTTTCCATCGAGATCGAAGTCCCCGGACGTGGGCGGCCGGGTGGCCGTCTGCTATCGAGGGTACGTCGTCCCGGTCGCGAAGGATCTCAACCGGTCGAGGACGACCGGCGGAGGCTGTTACCGCAGCCGATCGCCGGTCGGTGTCGGCGTCAGGCCCGACCGGGCAGGCGTGTACGGCAGCTGATCGCGGCGGCGGAGCCGGTGCACGAGCTGGTAGACCTGGAACAGGAGGAGCAGCGGCATGATCCGCCGCGGCAGGAACCGGAGCAGCAGGAATCGAAGCATGCGGGCACCGTAGCCCTCGTCTGTCGCAACGTCGCCTTCCGCAGCGCCTCGGCGCGTTGCATCGGCGTGCCATGTCGGAGGGCCGGGTTGCTGCTGTCATGGACTCGCAAGCCGCACGGCAGTATCACTGTCGCATCGACCCATCCGGACGACGCAGCATGCCTGCACACCCACAAGGAGTTCGACATGACCGACGAGACGCCCACCACTGATCCGCTCGAGCCGGCGCTGCCGGCCGGCGCTGACCTGGTCCCGACGCGATCGGGATCCACCGGCCCGACGTCTGAGCCGGTCGTTCGTCAGCTCGATTCGATCATCGACAACCTGGCCGGCTACGCCGTCCCGGTGCTGCGGGAGATCGCCGCGCGCGCCGCGGACCTCGCGGCGAAGGCGGGCGAAGCCGCAGGGCCGATCGCCCAGAAGGCTGCCGAGAAGACGGAAGCGGTCGGCGGCCGGCTCGCGACGAAGGGCCGCGAGGTTGCCTCGGACATGCGTCGGGACGCGTCCGCGACGGCCATGAACCCGCCGACCACCGAGCCCGAGACGCAGGCCCCGGCGGCCACCGAAGCGGGGTTGCCGCCGCGCTGAGCTGCGCCGCTCCCGCCCGGGGCGAGTGGCGTGACGGCTATGCTCGGGCCATGACCCGAACGACCGACACGCTCGCTCGCCTTCCGATCTTCGCCAACCTCGATCCGCGTAGCCTAGAGGCCGTGGCGACGCTCGCCCGGGACGTCTCGATGCCCGCCGGGAGGGTGCTCATCGAGGAGGGCGACGCGGCCGAGTCGTTCTACATCATCGTCTCGGGCACCATCCGGATCGAGCGCGATGGGCGCTTCGTCCGGTCGCTGACGGACGGCGGCTTCCTCGGCGAGATCGCCCTGAGCAAGCAGACGGACCGCACGGCGACCGCGACGTGCGCCACAGATTGCGAGCTATTGGAACTCGGCCGACACGAGTTCGGTCGGGTGATGGCGACCTTTCCCGACGTGCGCGACCGGGTCGAAGCCACAGTCGCCAGGCGCCCGCACGCAGAAGATCCGTGACGTGCGGGTTTGGATGGCCCGCCCGGAGGGATTCGAACCCCCGACCTACTGATCCGAAGTCAGTCGCTCTGATCCACTGAGCTACGGGCGGACAGTCACGGATGATACCCGACGGCCTCTCGCCCCCCGTCAGAAGCGCGTGAGCTCGACGTCATGCATCTCGATCGAGCCGCCGAGCGCTGTGACCGTCAGTCGACAGGCGCCCGGTACATCTGGGCGGCGAACGGTGCCGGTGACGACATCGTTCGCCACGAGTTCGATCACGGAACCGTCGATGATGACCCTGAATTCGATCGCCTCGCCGCGCCGGCACCGTGGAAGCACCACCGAGCCGTGTGGATCTCGCCCCGCGACGCCGACCCGGCCCATCCGCGAGACCGTCAGGCGTCGATCGGCCCGGTCGTATCGCAGTTCCGCCTCGAGACCGGTGGGCCCGGTGATATCGATCCGGACCGATGCCGCCGAGCCCGGATCGATCGATGCGCGCCACTCGACGTAGGGCTCCCGAAGGGCGCGCGTCCAAGTCCTGCCGCGATCCAGGCGACGATCGCGGAGCCGTTCGCACCGGCCCTCAAATCGCCAGACCTCCGCGGCCAGTGAGATCTCCACGAACCCGTCCGGACCCAGCGTCACGACCCTGGGCAGGGTCAGCGATCCAGCCCACGAGCGTTTCGATCCCTCCTCGGGCGGGTCTTCCGGGATCCAGCCGAACAACAGGTAGCGGCCATCGGCCAATCGGGTGGCGGCGGGTGCGTAGAAGTCGGGCCCGAGGCCCAATCGTTGGGCGTGCTGGACGACGATCGGTCGCCCGTCATTCGACCCACGAAGGCGACCACATGGGCCGGCCGCACCGTCGGGGCCCGATCGACGATCGACACGATCAACAGGTCAAGGTCACCGAATCGGAGCAACTGCGGACACTCCCAGCACGGGCTGTCGACATCGGCCGCCGGGAGGTCGGCCCGGCCGAGGACGTCCTGCGCCGTCAGGAATGGTCCGACGTAGGTCCAGGCCCGGAGGTCCGGGGATCGGTACAGCAGGATGGAGCCCTGCTCATCGTCGGAGCCGGCTCCGACGAGCATCGACCAGTCCGGCCCATCACGCCACACGAACGGGTCGCGGAACGCGTCTCGTCGTATGCCGTCGGGCGGCCCAGCGATCACCGGCTCCGCGTCCTTCGTCCAGATCGTGAGGCCCGCGTCGCTCGTGGCGGCACAGACGGATGCCATACGATCGCCGTCGTCGCCCGCGACGCCAGTGAAGAACGCGGTGGCGGTGCCATCCTCCGACGTGACGATCGAGCCAGACCAGCACCCGAAGTGATCGGGGCTGCCGGCGGCACCTGGCTCCAGCGCGATCGGCCCATGCTGCCATGTGAGCATGTCCGTCGAGACCGCATGTCCCCAGCGCATCCTCCCCCAGGCCGGGGCATCGGGCTCGTACTGGAAGAAGACATGGAGGTGGCCCGAGGCATCGACGACGAGCCCGTTCGGATCGTTCATCCAGCCGTGCAGCGGGCTGAGGTGGATCCGCGGGCGGGCGAGTTCCCGGGCGTGCTCTCCGACTGTCATCGTTGGCACAACCATTGCCAGTAGGCTATCATTTGTACTGGAGTCCGGGAATTCGACGGCCGACATCCGGCCGCACATCGATGCGGGCCGCGATCGAGGACACCCATGCCACGACGAAGTTCCAAGCGGATCATGATGATCTCGCTCCACGGTTATGTATCGGGCCGACCCGAACTTGGTGCGCCGGACACCGGCGGTCAGGTCGTCTATGTCCTGCGGTTGTCCGAGTGCCTCGCCAGACTGGGCTATCGGGTCGACATCTTCACCCGCCGCTTCGAGGGTCAGCCGGCGATCGAGACCCTCACCGATGGCGTTCGGATCATCCGCATCCCGGCTGGCGGCGACAAGCTCGTCCGCAAGGAGTGGATGTGCGACGTCATCCCGGAATGGGTCTCCAACGCGGAGGCGTACATCCGGCGTCACGGCCTCGCTTATGCGTTCGTGGACAGCCACTACTGGGATGCCGGCCTGGCCGGCGACGAGCTGAGCCGGCGGCTCGGGATGGTCCACCTCCATACGCCGCACTCGATCGGCTCGTGGAAGCGCGACAACATGACGGGCGAGCCGGATGATCTGGAGCGCGCCTACAACTTCGGGCGACGGATCCGTGATGAGCGCGCGATCTACGACCAGGCCGACGCGATCATCGCCACCTCGCCCCAGCAGCGGGACATCCTGACCAAGGGCGACTACGAGGTCGAGCCCGACAAGGTCGCCGTCATCCCGCCCGGCTTCGACGACACCCGGTTCTTCCCCGTCTCCTCTGCGACTCGCCAGGCGATCAAGCGCGATCTCGGCGTCGACGGCCTGCTCGTCCTGGCCCTGGGCCGCATCGCCGACAACAAGGGCTACGACCTGTTGCTGCGGGCGATGCCAACGGTGGTCGAGCGTGTTCCCGATACCCGGTTGCTCCTCGCCATCGGGGCCACCAGCCCCACCCCGGGCGAGGCCCGGCAGGTCGAGGACCTCCGGCGTCTGGCCGAGGATCTCGGGATCGGCGACAACGTGGCGTTCCACGACTATATCGACGATGACGACCTCGCCGATACGTATCGGGCGGCCGACGTCTTCGCCCTCCCGAGTCGCTACGAGCCGTTCGGGATGACGGCCGTCGAAGCCATGGCCTGCGGCACGCCCAGCGTCATCACGACCGAAGGCGGCCTCTGGGAGATGGTCGCCTGGGGGACCGAAGCGATCTATGCGGATCCGCTCGATCCGCCGGCCTTCGGCCATGCCATCGCGACCGTCCTGCGCTACCCGCAGATCGCACGGCAGCTCTCCCGGTTCGGGTCGCACCGGGCGCGTGCATCGTTCACCTGGAACGGCATCGCGCAACAGCTGGTCGGGTTGCTCCAGGACGTCGCGGATCGTCGTGGTCGTCCCGCCCGAGGTACCGCGGATCGGGTGGGCGGTGGTATCGCCCTGGGCCCGGAGGTCGAGTGGGTCCCCGTCGCATCGTCGTGACGACCCGGCGGTTGCTCGTCACCGACCTGGACGGAACGTTGCTGGGAGACGAGCTCGCCGTCGATCGGTTCCGATCGTGGCTGGGTCCGCGCCGCGACACGTGGGGCCTGGTCTTCGCGACGGGCCGGTCGCTGCGATCGGTCGTGGAACTCGAGGCCGAGGCCGGTCTACCCAGCCCGGATGCGATCATCAGCGGGGTGGGCACGGAGGTCCATGACGCCGCCGGCGGCGCCTGGCCGGGATGGCGAGAACGATTCGATGGGTGGCATGCGCAGCGGGTTCGCGACGTGCTTGGGGCGTTCACCTGGCTGGATCCGCAACGGGATGAGCACCAGACCGGGCTGAAGGCCAGCTATACGGTCCGTGGGCTGACGGCGGCCGATGCTGCAGAGATCCGACGCGCCCTTGCCGAAGCAGACATCGCGGCAAGGATCGTGTACAGCGGCTCGCTGAACCTCGATGTCATCTCAGTGCTTGCGGGAAAAGGCGAAGCGGCAGGCTTCCTCGCGCGGGCGCTGGGAATCGCCAGCGATGACGTGCTCGTGTTCGGCGACTCCGGCAATGACACCGCCATGATGACGGCCGGTTTCCGTGGGACGATCGTGGCGAATGCCCTGCCCGAACTCCGTGCCGCGGTCGGTTCGGATGTCTATCGTTCGCCGCTGCGCTTCGCTGACGGGATCCTTGACGGGATCCGCCACTGGACGTCAGCGAGCAGCGCTCCGTCGACAGGCTCGCCCACGCTTGCCCGCGCCAGCCGAGACGTCCTCCCCTGACCAGCCGGTGCTGTCGATCTCGATCGGCCTCGTGATCGCGAGGGACCTGGGTGCGGCGCTGTTCCCGTTGTCCGATGCGCTCGATGGGTTCGCCCGGTTCTCGCCCTGGAGCTGGGGACTGGGTGGCGACCCGCTGGTCCGGGGCGTCGAATCCTGGCGGTACCCGACCCTGATCATCCCGGCGCTCATCCCTGCGATCATCGGGGCCGTGGGCTTCGACCGTCGCGACATCAGGGCGCCGTGAGGTCCCGGCACCACGGTTCGGACCGACCGTGGCGTCGGACGCGCGGTAGGCTCTCCGGAAGATGGGCGCAACGCACACGACTCGTCGTCTTTGGCTGGTCGCGACCCTGGCGACCCTGGCGACGGTCGCCATCTTCGTGGTCACCATCGCGACGCGAACGGGTCAGCTCGTCGGTGAGTTGATCCTGGGCGGACGCCCGCTGGATCCCGCGGACCTGCAGGATCTCCGTGGTGCCCTGTCCAGTCTGAATATCGGCACCCTCGTGGTCGGCGCGCTGCTCATCGGCCTCCTCGCTCTCCTGCAGGGACGACCTCGCCTGGCGCTCGGCGTCCTCGTGATCGTGGTGGCCTCGAATGTCACGACCCAGGTCCTCAAGACCGTCGTGATCGAGCGGACCGACCTGCTCGGCGGGTTGTTCTACGTGCTCCCGAACAGCTTTCCGAGCGGGCATGCGACGGCCGCGGCATCACTCGCGGCGGCCTTGATCCTCGTCATCCCACCGTCGGTCCGGGCGCCCATCGGCACGATCGCTACCCTGGTTGCGGTCGGGCTCGGTGTGGCCACCATCTCGACCGGATGGCACCGCATGGCCGATGCCCTGGGTGGCATCTTCATCGCCGTCGCGTGGGCCGGTACCGTGGGCGCGGTCCTGGGCATGTGGCGCGGAACGGACGCGGTCGGCGGTCGCACAGCCCGTGTGTCGTGGCTGATGGCCGTGATCACCGTCGCGGTCGGCACGATCCTGTTGCTCGGTGCCGTCGGAGCCTATGTCGTCGTGGCAGCCGATCCGCTCGATGTCCTGAGCACTCTCGCCGAGCGGGGTGGGAGTCCGGCGCTCTACACCCTCGGCGTGGCCCTCACGGTGGGCGGCGGGCTGATGGCCTTCGGTGGCCTGTCGTGGGCACTCTCGGTCGGGCACCTTGACCGCACGGCCCGGCCCGCGCCGGTCGTCCCGGCGGAGGCGGCCCCGTCGTCGACCTGATCCGAGGACCTCGGACACGATGTGCTGCGCCCATGACGAGGACCGGGTCCATCCACGGCATGATCGCCGACGTGCCACTTGGTGGTCGTCATCGATCATCCAGCCCATGGTCCCGACGAGCGGACGCTGGTGGCCCGTCCGGGCCGCGATCGGCCGCCTCGACGAGCGCGACCGTGATGTCCAGCAGAGCGTCGACCACGTCCGTCGATGGGACGACGGGGTGATGGGCAAGGGCGCTTGCGATGATCCGTTGCCGCAGTCGAACGATATCCGAGCGAACCGTCTCGCCCAGGTCGGTCAGTCGGACGATGGTGGCGCGGCGGTCGCTCTCGTCACGCTCGCTAGTGATGAAACCGCGACGCTCGAGGCGGCGTAGCAGCCGACTCACGGCCGGGGCGGCCGAGCCCGATAGCCGCGCGATCTCCCCGACGCGGACCCCGTCCGTCGACGACCCGATGATGACCAGGGCGCGCCATTGGATCAATGATAGCTCGACCCCGGGCCCGGCCTCGGCAAGCGACAAGGCGGTGATGCCGACGCCCTCGACGACGAGGCCCTCGATCGCGGCGATGAGTCGTGCTGTGGATGACATCCGATGCCTTGATGACTTAGATGTCATATGGTAACAGATGCCGTGCCCGCCGCGTTCGGCGTGTCGCGCGTTCGGCGGCCGGTCGCCTGCCGAGCCGCGTCGGCGGCAGCATCCCGTTCGGCATTAGTTGCCGACTGGCAAGTTATTGGATATGCTGGTATCGATGGCTTCTCCGACCCTCGTCCGCCTGCGCCGTCGCGTCCGGACCACCGCCTACCTCCGGAAGTGGGTGCTGCTGGGGGCCGTCATCGGCGTCATCGCCGGACTCGGCGCCGCGGCGTTCTTCATCGCCCTGGACCTCTCGACGCGGTTCTTCCTGGGGGTCCTGGCGGCCTTCCAGCCGGCTTCGCCGGTCGGCGAAGGCGGCAGGCCCATAGTGGATCTTGCCAATCCGTGGGTGCTCCCCTTGATCGTCGGTCTGGGCGGACTGCTGTCGGGGATCATCGTGTTCCGGCTGGCTCCCGAGGCGGAGGGTCACGGCACCGACGCGGCGATCGGCGCGTTCCACCATGGCCCCCGCGGCGTTCGGGCCAGGATCCCGATCGTCAAGCTGGTCGCGTCGGCGATCACCATCGGGTCGGGCGGCTCGGGCGGACGCGAAGGCCCGACGGCCCAGATCGGGGCCGGGTTCGGCTCGTACCTGGCGCGGTTGCTCGATCTCGACGCACGTGATGCGCGGATCGCAGTGGCGTCCGGGATGGCCGCCGGGATCGGGGCGATCTTTCGGGCGCCCCTGGGCGGCGCCGTCCTCGGCGCGGAGATCCCGTACCGCGAGGATGTCGAGTCCGAGGCGCTCGTCCCGTCGTTCGTCGCATCGGTCGTCGCGTTCTCGGTCTTCGGCGCGATCATCGGCTTCTCGCCGATCTTCGGACGGGTCGTCGGGGCGGGCTTCGAGGACCCGCGCCAGCTCGTCTACTACGCGCTGATCGGGATCATGGCCGGACTCGTCGGCCGCCTCTACATCGCCTCGTTCTACGGCCTCACCGATCGGTTCCACGACCTGGCCATCCCGCGTGAGCTCAAGCCGGCGATCGGCGGCTTCATGGTGGGGTGCATCGCGATCGTCCTGCCGGGGGTCCTCGGCACAGGCTACGGATGGGTGCAGGCCGGTCTGGATCGGCACGTGCTGCTCGGCATCCCGCTCTGGGTGATCCTCGTCCTGCCCTTCGCGAAGATCCTCGCGACGTCGCTATCGATCGGTTCGGGCGGTTCGGGTGGCATCTTCGGGCCAGGCATGGTCATCGGCGGCCTGCTCGGGGCCGGGCTGTGGCGCCTCCTCGAACCATTTGCCCCGGCGGTCCCCCTGGATCCCGCCCCGTTCGTGATCGTGTCCATGATGGCGCTGTTCGGCAGCGTGGCGCACGCGCCGCTCGCGGTGATGCTGATGGTCGCGGAGATGACCGACAACCTGGCCATGCTCGCGCCGGCGATGATCGCCATCGGCATCGCCACCCTGATCGTGGGCGACCGAACCATCTACCGGAGTCAGGTCAAGAGCCGGGCCGAGTCGCCGGCGCATCGGTTCCGGTTCGCGATGCCGCTCATGGCGTCGATCCCGTCCGGTGACGCAGCGCGAGCGCCCCTGCTCGTTCTGCGGCCCGGGACCACTGCGGCGGAGGCCCGGGTCGCTCTGGTCGCGAATCACTTGCCTGGGGCGCCCGTCGTGGACGCGTCCGGCGTGTTCCGCGGTGTCGTCTCGTCCGAGGCAGTCGACCACGCGGACGATTCGGCGACGGTGCGCGAGCTCATGGTGCGGGGACCGACCGTCTCGCCGGACGACGGACTCGATGACGCGCTGGGCGTCCTCGCCGACCAGCATGCGCACTGGGCTCCGGTGGTGGCCGACGACCACCTCATCGGCATCATCTCGTCGCGCGACGTGATGCGCGCCTATCGGACGGGTCTGGCCGGCAACGTCCGGCAGGTCCGTGGGGTGGGGGCGGAAGGGATCCTGCTGGAGGCGGACCTGGGGGCTGATTCGAGCATCGCCGGCAAGACCGTCGCGGCTGCCCCCTGGCCCCAGGACGTCATCCTCGTCGCCATCCAGCGTGATGGTGCGCTGATCGTGCCGAGCGGCGCGGTGACACTCAAGGTCGGGGACCGACTCTCGATGTTCGCCGCGCCGGGTTCGGCGCCTGCCGCGCGCGCCCTCCTCGGGACCCAGCTGCCGGGCTCGAGCGATGCAGCTGAGCCCGTGGCGACTGATCTGCCCGCCGATGCCGAGTAGAATCGAGTCGACGACCCGTGCGAGGATCCGTGTGTCCGATAACGACCTCCTCGATGCCATCGAGTTGATCATCGTCGCCGGAGTCGCGATGACGAACGCTGCCATCTCGCGCGCCGAGGACGGACGCGAGTTGACCTTTCCGCAGTGGCGTGTGCTGGTCGTGCTATCCGACCCGGACGGTCTGCCCGTTGCGGAGGTGGCCCGGCGCATCGACGTCACCCTGCCGGCGACCGGGCGTCAGCTTCGACGACTGGCACATCGAGGGCTCGTCGTGCTTGAGCCGGATGGCCGCGACAGGCGGGTCACGCGCGTCCGTCTCACCGACGCCGGCCTGACCGTACGGGCACGGATCATCGGAGAACGACGCGCCGCCATCGGCCGCTCCGTCGCAGAACTGACGCTCACCCGCTCGGCCGTCCGTGACGTCGGTCGAGTCGGGGCTGCTCTCTCGGTCCACCGCGCGGCGACGTCCTCGCGTCCGGCAGCGGCGGCGCACCGATCGTCGCGCGCGGGGCCCTGAACCGCCTGCCAGCCGGTCGGGGCCTCAAGTGATCGAGTCGCCGTCGCCGGCCGATAGCGCTCGAGCCGATGGATGGGTGTTCGGGCAGTGTCACTATGCCGAGCGTTGCTCCAGGATCTCGCCCCCACGGTCGGCCATGAGCAGCTCTCGTCGACGCAGGTGGCTGAGTTCGTACCACGACAGCGTCGCGCGGTTGATCGCGCTCGGGCTCACGTCCGGGCCACGCGCGATGACCGACGCCCGGACCGCGGCGCTCACGAGGACGGCGGTCACCTTGGCGGCGATCACCGCCGGCGCGTCGGCCGCCAGGCAGGCCGCCGTCTCGATATCGCCCGCACGTGCCAGCGCCGCAAAGACGAAGGCATCTGCGTATTCGGTCGACAGCAGGCTGGCCCCGGACAGCAGCAGCGCATGGGCCGCCTCGGTCGCGCCGAGGTTGGCGCCATCCGCGTTGCGGAGCGGGATCTCGCGGCCGTCGAAGCCGCGGAGCGGCAGACCGAGGCGAAGGCGCTCGGCGAGTAATGGCAGGTCGTCGGTGGCGTCGGGGTACATCGGGCGGCGATCCTTCGAACGGGCACGGCCTAAGAGCCGAACCCCCCGACCATACGAGTCGCCGGTAGCGATGCGGTGGACGGAACGATGAAGAACTCGCTATCGGAGCGCCTCCTCGAGGGCGACCCGGGCGGCGGTCCCGGCGTCGCGGTCCTTGACCAGCAACGCGACCGAGGTGGACAGTCCATGGCCGGCCGCGAACGACCCTGGGAGCGTCCGGGAGCCCGGCACGACGACCGCGCCCGCGGGCACGACCAAGGGCGCTTCGGTCGTGCCGACGAGGACCTGGCCGCGGACCAGGTCATAGACCCGCGACGTGCCGGTCAGGATCACACCGGCCCCGATGACCGCGCCACGCCAGACCAGCACGCCCTCGAGCAGGGCGCTCCCGGCGCCGATGAACGCGTCGTCCTCCACGATGACCGGGCGAGCGCCCGGCGGCTCGAGCACACCGCCGATCGTCACGCCGGCGGCAAGATGGACGCGCGCCCCGATCTGGGCGCACGACCCGACGAGCACGTGCGAATCGACCATCGTGTCGGGGCCGATCCAGGCGCCGACATTGACGTACGACGGCGGCATGACCACGACGCCATCGCCCAGGTGGGCGCCACGCCGGACGGCCGTGCCGCCGGGCACGATCCGCCACGGACCACCGGCAAGGTCATGCCGCGGTGGAACCCCGGCACGGTCGCGGAACTGGAGCGGTCCGGCGGCCGAGTCGACCGTCGTCCGGTCCGCGAAACAGGCCAGGATCGCGGTCTTGACGTCCGTGTGGACCCGCCAACCGGAGGGCGCGGTCGGGTCGGGCTCCGCGGCTCGCAGCCTGCCGCGCTCGAGGTCGGCCAGCAAGGTCGCCGGATCGATGGCCGGCGATGAGGAGGCCGCCCCGTCGATCGCGAGGATCGTCTCGGCGCTCACGCCACCGCCTCTTCGGTCGCGGTCCGGACCGGCGACGTGGCATGGGCGATCCGTCCACCGGTCGCCTCGACCAGGCCGAGCTGCCGAAGCGTGGCGGCCATCGCGGCGATACCCGCCGGCGCCAGCGGCAGGAGCGGCGCCCGGACCATGTCGGATCCGAGCAGGCCCATGAGCCGGAGCGCGGCCTTCGCGGGGACCGGGTTCGGAGCGCCGCGGAAGTTGGCGAGGAACAGCGGTAGCCAGCGGTCGTGGGTCCGCCGGGCAGTGTCCCAGTCACCGGCGCCGGCCGCGGCACAAAGCGCGGCGAGCTCGCCCGGGATCTCGTTCGACGCCACCGAGATGACCCCATCGCCGCCCATCGCCAGGATCGGCAGGGTCCACGCGTCGTCCTCGGCCAGCACCGCGACGTCGCGTGGCCGATCGCGACAGAGCCGGGCGATCTGCTCGAGGTTCCCGCTGGCCTCCTTGATGGCGACGATGCGCGGGTGCTCGGCCAGCCGCAGGAACGTGTCGGCATCGACGTTGGTGCCGGTCCGCGACGGGACGTTGTAGACGACGATGGGGAGGTCGCCCTCGTCGGCGATCGCCCGGAAATGCGCCTCGAGCATCCGGTCATCCGGCCGGTTGTAGTACGGGGCGACGACCAGCGCCGCGTCGGCTCCCAGCTCCGCCGCGCGACGGGTGGCCCGGACGGTCGCGGCGGTGTCGTTCGTGCCGGTCCCGGCGACGACCCGGATACGGTCGCGTGAGGGTCGCTCGGCGGCGACCTCGATGGTCGCGGCGATGAGCCACTCACGCTCATCGGCGGACAACGTGGGCGTCTCGCCGGTCGTCCCGCATGGCACAAGCCCGTCGATGCCGGCCAGGATCTGCCACCGGACGAGCCGCCGGAAGGCCTCCTGGTCGAGGCTGCCATCGTCCCGGAACGGGGTGACGAGGGCGGTGAAGGCCCCGCGCAGCCTGAGGCGGCGGGTCCGGTCGGTTTGGTCGAGACGGTTCTGCGTGGTCGGTGTCATCGGTCGGTCCTTTCAGGCAGCGATGGGCTGACGAGCGATGAGCTCGTCGACGATGGGGTCGAAGGTGTGGATCCCTGGTTCCCGCGAGGCCCGAGTGAGCCAACCGCTGGCGGCGAGGATCCCGGTCGCGTAGGCGGACCGATCTCGCGCAGTCAGGCGCAGCTCGATCGTCTCGCCCGGGGCGTCGAACCCGACCAGGTGCATGCCCGGTGATGCGCCGGCACGGAGCGAGGCGACTTCGAGGGCATGTCCGTCACCGAGCCGCGGATGACCGGCGATGATCCGGGTCGCCAGGTCGATGGCCGTTCCGGACGGTCTGTCGCGCTTGGAGCGGCGATGCCACTCGAGAAGGTACGGGTCGAACTCGCTCAGCGGTCCGAACAACGCCACGGCAGCGTCCACCAACCGGCCGAACAGCACGACGCCGAGACTGAAGTTGGTGGCCACCACCGCCGCGGCGCCATGGTCCTCGAGACGCTGCTCCACGCTCGCGCGGTCGGCGGTCCAGCCGGTCGTGGCGATCACGAACCGGCGGCAGCCGGCGTCGAGCGCCGCTGTCACGTTCGAGACGACCGCATCCCCGCGCGACGCGTCGACGACCACGTCGGTGCCCATCAACTGCGACGGGTCGTGACGCCCCCCGGGCGGCCGCCCGAGGACGCGCGGGGCGAGGCCTCCGGTGGCCCGTGCCGCGATCTCGACCGCGCGGCCCAGCCCGCCATCGCCGAGGATGAGGATCGTGTCCATGTCGTTGGTCCCTTCCATCGATGGTCAAGGGGCCGCCGGTCGGGAGGTTCGTCAGGGCATGAAAAAACCGCGGTCACCGAGATGGTGCCGCGGCCCCTGGAGCCTCCGTTCCCTGGAGGCCCCGGATCGTCGTCGTGGACGCGCCGGCTAGTGCCCCAGGGCCCGTGCCTCCCGGCAGGGCCGCCAGAGCTTCTTCTTGGACTCGTCCGAGAAGGTGCGGCGGTTCATGCTGCAATCTTTGCGCATCCGGACTGGATGATGCAACCCCAGGATTCGCAGCGAGCGGCTGCCGCGCGGTCCGGTTTGCGTCCGGGCGCCGTGGGTGATACACAACGCCGGATGTCCGAACATCCGACACGATCCCGACGGTCGCGCCTGCTCGTCCCGCTCGGCCTCGCCTTCGTCATGGTCGGCATCGGGTCCGTTGCGGCCGGGGTGAGCCCGTCCCCGCTGATGGATCGCGACGGCCAGGTCGCCGGGGCGCGCGACATCGTCGGCGGCGCCGGGGCCTAGTCGGGTGGAGGCACGGCCGTGGCTGGCGTCCGGAGCCATCCGGCGATCGACCCTGCGGAGGCCCACGCACCGTTCGGGGCCATCCCGGATGCACGGTTCGCCGAGTCGGGCGGCGCCCCGCCGGTCAGCGGACTGACCGGCTACCGCTGGCCGATCCCGAGGCCGCGGATCACGCTTCCGTTCGGCCCGACCGCGTGGGGCGACTGGATCGTGGATGGCGAGGCGACCCACGATGGCATCGACATGGCGACCTTCTGCGGTGACCGGATCCGGGCCGCCCACGCCGGGACCGTGCTGGCGGCGGGTCGACGGTTCGACGACGTGCTGGGCTGGGTCGGCGACCTGACGGCTTACTACGCCCGACTCGACAAGAAGAAGCTCTGGACGACCCTGCCGCTCGTCGTCGTCATCGACGACGGCAACGGCTACCGAAGCCTGTATGCCCATTTCGGCAAGATCGTGGTCAAGAAGGGCCAGACCGTGATGGCCGGTCGGCTGCTCGGCTACGAGGGTCGGACCGGCCACGCGTCGGGCTGCCACCTGCACTACGGGCTGTACAGCCCCTTCGAGCGGGCGGTCTTCACCCTCGAACCGGGCGTGGTCAGGCGGATGAAGCTGCCGCCGGCCGAGATCGCCCGGATCGATCCGCGGCTCGTCCTGCCGGCGTGGGGCAAGACGACGGCGACGCCCAAGCCGACGAAGCTCGAGACGACCGACGCACCCGCACCGCCGACACCCTGACCAAACGCCGGCGGACGGTCGTCACACGCGGCGCCGGTAACGTCGGCCGATGAGCCAGAAGGCCGGGATGGAGCCGAGCGCCGACGCCAGCGATGCGCTCGATCCGTCGCGCATCTCGAGCGCGAGCAGGCCGTCGGTGGAGGCCGCGTCTGACGGTCGTGCGTCGACTTCGGCCAGGTCGATCGCGATGCGCCCGGGGTCCGGCATCCCGAGGCTCGCGACGAGTGCCTCGGGCCGGCCGCCATGCTCGTACTCGGCCCGGACCTCGGCCTCCGCGCGCCAGGTCGGGCGGCGCAGCAGGATCGCCTGCCATGCGTCGGCGACGTCGCGGGTCACGGTCCCGTCACCGGGCGACGGAGTCACCTCGATCCCCTCGCCCCGCGCCCAGCGCGCCGCGCGATGGAGCAGCCCGTACTCATCGAGGTCGGCATACGCCCCGAGCCGGTCGACCGGCGACCCATCGCCGAATATCGCCCGGACGGACGGACCGAAGACCTCGCCGAGATCGAGGTCGATGGCGCGCACGGTCCGGTGGAAATAGACCTGCTGGTACATGAATCGGCGGGAGGTGAGGAACATCTCGAGCGCCGGGAGACCCGGCTCGAACAAGGTCAGTCCGCGCTCGGAGATGAACGCGTACCGCCGCAACCGCTCGACGTCGACCGGACCGACGGCGACTCCGGTCAGATAGGCGTCGCGCCGGACGTAATCGAGGTTGTCGACCGTGAATACGCCTGACAGCAGTGGCTGGAGCCAGCGCAGCCAGTGCGGCATCGAGGGATCTTCGAGGGCGGGTTTGGAGACGAGGAACGCCACCCAGCCAGGCTCGATCGTCTCACCGTCGTCCAGGGCATCGCGCTCGGCGGCAGCGCCCGGGGCGCGGCGCAGTCCGCGGATCAACGGCCCGAGCTCGCCCTCGATGAGGAGTTGTGACAGGTCCTCATGGGTCAACCGCTTGTCGGCCGGCCGGCGCGCGTCGGGGGGTGCCGTGAAGGCCGCCAGCACTTGGTCGTCGAAGAAGTGCGCGAACGGCCCGTGGCCCACGTCGTGGAGCAAGCCGGCCATCCGCAGGGTCTCGACCACCAGCCCTTCCGATGGCGCCGGCTCGCCCAGCGTCCGCAGCGTCGAGCGCAGGCTCGGGTAGAGTGCGCGGGCCCACAGGCCGGCCTCGTGCATGACCCCCAGCCCGTGGGTGAACCGTGAATGCTCGGCCGTCGGGAAGACCCACCGGGCGCTCTGCAGCTGGCTGATCCGCCGCATCCGCTGGAGCCACGCTGTGTCGAGCAGGTCCTCCTCGGCGACGTCCTCGTCGGGCAGACCGGCGGCCGCCGACTCGTCGTGCGACAGGCATTTGGTCAGCTCCACGTAGCCGTGGATCGGGTCGCTGATGAGGTTGACCGCCGTGAACGGGTGGCGTGCCATCAGGCGTAGCGGGCGAGCGCGCGCTTGAGCGTGTCGGCCACGTCGTCGCGCAGCGCGGCTGGCGACACGACCTCCACGTCGTCGCCCCACGACAGGATCCAGAGTCGGATCTCGATCGAGCCGGCGACCGTCGCCCGCCAGCGCAGGGAGCCGTCCGGCTCGGTCTCGACGGTCTGGGTCGGATGCCATGTCGCCTCGAGGACCCGACCGGCGACCTTGGGCACGAACCGGAGCACGACCTCGACCGGCGGCTGGTCGGCGATGATGTCCCAGGCGGCGCGCAGCGCGGACGTCGTCGCCGCCGGGTCGGGTGGCTCGAACGTCCTGGGCGTGAGCGACGCGGTCCGGATGCGCTCGATCTTGAACGTGCGGATCGCCTCGCGTTCCTCGTCGTACCCGATGAGGTAGAGCGCGTGGGTCTGGAGCGACGGTTCCAGGAGGTACGGCCGAACGGTCGCGCGCCGGGGCGTGGCGCCACCCTCGAGATGCGCCGGGGCATAGTCGAACGACACCACCCGCCGCTCCGCCCAGGCCCGGGTCAGCAGGCGGACATTGGCGCTGAAGCGCTCGTCACGCGGCGCCTTCGACAGGCCGTCGAGGGTCCGTTCGACGTGTTCGGCGAGCGGCGACGGCAGGCCGCGCTCGAGCTTCTCGAACGCCGCCGCCAGGTCAGGATCGTACTTGTCCGCGTAGCGGACCATCAGCCGGGCGGACAGGACGACGGCCATGGCCTCCTGCTGGGTGAGCTTCAGCGGAGGCAGGAAGGCCTTGTCCGAATCGATCCCCCACACGCCGTCCTCGCCCCACACCGGCAGCCGGAGCTCTTCCTGGAGGGCAGTCAGGTCGCGGTAGACGGTCCGCACGGACATCCCCACCCGGGCCGCGATGTCCGGCGTCCGGATACCCTCCGGATGGGCCTGCAGGATCGACACGAGCCGCGTCAGGCGGGCCAGCCGGTCGCGTTTGGTGGCGTACCGTCCAGGGTCGTCATCGATGGTCATGGGCTCGGAGGATAGATGACCGAGTCGCGGCCACGCTCTGTCGCGGTGAGGCGCAGGTCGATCGTCCCGTTGAGGGCGTCCGGGACGATGCCGGACGCCTCGCCGTTGGCACTCCCGGCGACCTGGCCGAGCTCGCCGTCGAGGAAGATCCAGTAGTCGAGCTGGCCCCGCCAACGGTGGAGGTCGGCGTCGCCCACGAGACGGACGATCTCGGGGAAGGCCGCGCGGAACGTCGTGCCGTCGATGGCGACCCGGCAGCGGCGGGCGCGAGCGCCCTCGATGACCTCGAGCCCGTGATCCTCGGCCGCGGCCCGGTAGTCGGGGGTGAGGGCGACCTCGAGGGCCTGGAGGTCGACGCTGTCGTCCTCGACGGCGGACGGCGCGACCTTCGTCCAGCCCGCGCCAGGAGCCAGCGTCCAGGCCCCGTTGCCGACCCTTGCGGTGCCGTACTGGCCGAGCTCCCGGCTCGTCGCGGTATAGGCCAGCCAGCGAAAGTCGGGGCCGACCCGCAGCCCCGTCAGGTCGACCGAGCCGGTCGGACGGAGGTCGACCGTGGCCGTCATGTCCAGGCTCAGGCGCGCGCTCGACCCGGCCCGGAGGGGGCCGTCGCACAGGGGCGGCTGCTCGACGCCCGTCGTCGGCCCGAACCGTGAAGCGCCCTGCGGTGTGTCCCGCAGGGCCATGTCGTTGGCGAGCGCGACGGCCGCGAAGGCCAGCCCCGACAGCGCGGTCAGGGCGAGTGCGATGGCCGTCCCCGACAGCAGGCGCCGGCGCCTGAGGGCGGTCCCGCCTTGCAGCCGACGTGCGATCCCGAACCCGG
This sequence comes from Candidatus Limnocylindrales bacterium, assembly GCA_038248915.1. Lineage (GTDB taxonomy): Bacteria > Chloroflexota > Limnocylindria > Limnocylindrales > CSP1-4 > SPCO01. Next base: position 193,163 of record JBBRXB010000002.1, read on the forward strand.
AGAACAGGCTGGTCGCCAGCAGCGCCAGCAGCCACGGGTAGATCGCCTCGAGCGATGGCAGCAGTGTCCGCGACCCGAACGCCAGGAGCTGGGTCACGACGCCCGCGATCGACGGCACCAGGCAGAGCAGCGCGAGGATGCCCAGCCACACGACGGCCGGAAAGGCGACGTCGCCGCGTGCCACGGGCGGCCACCTCGCACCGGCCAGCGCGATCGCGATGGGCGCCATGGCCGTCAGCCCGACGACCAGATCGAGGGGCCCGCCGGGCCGGTAGGCGAGGAGGATGAGCCCCGCCGCGATCGCCCAGCAGACGACCAGGGCGAAGGCGATGAGTCGGAGTTCGAAGGCGCGCACCCGCATCGTTCGAGTCTAGTGGCAGTGGCTTCGGATGACTCCGGTGGCGTCCGCAAGTACCGGGCGACAGGGGACCGACGGGTCATCGCCGGCAGGGCGGAGGGCGGCCCAGCATGCCCGTACCGCACCGGACCGGACCGTTCGGGCGGTGGCAAGCATCGAGGACACGTGGGACATGGACGGCCGGGCAGCGCGCGGATCACAGGGTCACGAGCGATCATCTCGCCGCGGCTCGTCATCGCGTCGAACCGGGGCGGCCTCCGTGGCCGTACATGGGCTCGCGGCCACCACGACGACGCCGACGCCCAAGGCCGCGACCCAGACGCCCAGCGCGCCGGCGACCAGGGCGGTCCATCGGCTGCTCCTGATGAAGGGCCTGACCGCGACTGAGGCCGCCAGTCTGACCGCCTTCATGTGCGGCCTGCCGACGACCGACCTGCGCTGGTCGCTCAAGCAGGTCAACCAGCTGCTCTTCCTTCGCCGGATGTACGAGACCGGACGCTTCGAGAACCTCGACGGAGGCGCCCGCCGACACTGACCGCGCCACCACCAACCGACCGGACGGCGACCCTCCTCCCGTCGTCTCGATCGATCGTCCGAAGCGGCGCCGAGCCTCCTCCCGGCGCCGCTTCGGCACGTTCGGCCGGATCGTTGCGGTCTGTGCGCCGGCATTCCAGGTCCTACGGGCCCTGAACGACCCGGTCGAGCCGCGGGCCGGCCAGGTCCTCCCGCGGATCATCACGTGCGCCGGTGGACGTCCGAACGGGCGATCGTTCCCTCGGGCGGACATCTGTCAGCAGCGGCCGTTCGCGGGCGGTCAGGGGACAAACGCCTGGCGCCGGTCGGCCGCCGCTCCCCGGTCAGCGCCGGTCGGCTGGCCCTCGGGCCGCATCGACGAAGACGCTGAACAGGCGCTCGAACTGGGGCGGGGTGGATTCGGTCCGTTCCGGATGGCATTGCACGCCGAAGAGGAACCGGCCGTCCGCGGCTTCGAGGCCCTCGACCAGATCGCCGGCCGGGCTGCTCGCCCACGCGCTGGCGAGGAGCCCGGGCGCCAGGTTCGAGGCGAGCACGGCCTGGTGGTGATACGAGTTGACCCGGAGGACGCCGCCGCCGGCGTTGGTCGGGAACAGGATCCGGGCCAGCCGGGTACCCGGCGCGACCCGGAGCGGATGGACCAGCGCCGGGCCTTTGCCCCAGCGAGGTCCCTGGTGGCCATCGACATGTTGAAGCAACGTCCCGCCCGAGAACGCGTTGATCGCCTGCAGCCCGCGGCACACCCCGAGCACCGGCAGCCCGCGAGCCTGGGCGACCTCCCAGGCCGCCCATTCGAGCGCGTCGCGATCAGGCTCCATGGTGGTCGAGCCACGGCTCGGGCGACCGTAGCGTTCGGGATGGAGGTCGGCGCCGCCGCTGATCAGCAGGCCGGCCATCGAGCCGAATGCGGCGGCTCGTTCGTCAGGGCCGCTGGTCGCATCGAGGACCACCGCTGCCGCGCCCTGGCGTTCGATGCTGGCTGCGTAGAGCGCGTTCTTTCGGGCGGCGATGTCCGGCTCGGACTGGCGCTCGGCGACCGCGACGGTGACGACGATGCGTGGCGAGGACGGACCGGACGGCGACACCCCGAGACGATAGTCCAAGGCGGGCCCTCGCCGTCCGGTCGGCAGCCCTCGTCAGGCGACGGTGTCCGTCGGCACGTCGCTCGGCTGGTCGACCGGCTCGCCGCCGGGTTGCTCGGCGGCGACCTCGGCCGCCTCGCCGGCCGATGTGTCAGCGGCGCTCGGGTCCGGCGTGGGTTCGCCGGGCAGGTTCTCCGGGTCGACCTCGCTGTGCGGGATGAGGCGGAGCATCCAGCCGATGACGAGGTAGTTCGGCCGGTAGACGCCCGAATCCGGATCCAGCGACGGATAGGCGACCCGATTCCAGTAGGCGATGCTCCGACCCGACGTCCCGTACCGCTTGGCGATCTTGTCGAGACTGTCGCCGGACCGCACCGTGTACAGGAAGAAGGTCGGCTGCGGGGTGGGCGTCGGCCGGACGTAGGACGGGCTCGGTGCCGGGCCGGCCGGTGTCGGGATCGGTGTGGGGCTCGGGCTCGCTTCGGCGTCGAGGCCCGACGGGCTCTCCCGGCCGGGCGGATCGGGGACACACGCGACCAGCAGCACGGCGATGGCCAGGACCGCGATCGAACCCCGTCGGATACGCATGTCGGTGATGGTGACGTCCTGGTCGGGCCGCGGGTGACGCCCGGTCAGTCCGGGGCGGACGCGGCGGAGTCGACCGGGGTCGGGGCCTGGAGCGACAGTTCCGCGGCCAGCGCGAGGCCCTCGGCCGCCGTCGCGATGCGATCACGACCGCCGCCCTTGGCCACGTAGCACGCGCGGTCGGCGGCGAGGAGGACCTCCGTGGCGGTCGAGCCATCCTTCGGGAAGGTCGCGATACCGACCGAGGCGGTGACGGCGCCATCGGTCGCCTGGACGGCCCGCCGGGCCCGCTCGGCGACGTGGAGGGCGCCCGCCTCGGCCGTGTTCGGCAGGAGGAACGTGAACTCGTCGCCGCCGTACCGGAAGACCAGGTCGGACTCGCGGCCGGCGCGGACGAGCTCGCCCGCGATCTTGCGCAACATCGCGTCGCCGGCCTGATGGCCGAGGTCGTTGTTGACGTTCCGGAAGTCGTCGAGGTCGAGCATGATCAGGCTGAATGGCGTGCCGTCACGGACGCTCCGCTCCAGCCATTCCTGGAACGTGCCATGGTTGAGCAGTCCGGTGAGATCGTCCGTCCGGGCTCGGATCTCGACCGCCTGGAACACCTCCGCGTTCTGGAGCGCGATCGATACCTGCGCCGCGAACAGCTGGACCAGCTCGAACTCCTCCGGCGAGAACATGTTGCCGAGGCCGAGCCGTTCGATGGTCAGGACGCCGATGGCACCGCCCCGGCCGCGCAGCGGGACGACGATCAAGCTGCCGTCGACCGCCCCGTCATCGGTCCGGAAGTGATTGACCCGCGGGTCGTTCCGCTCGTTGGCGATGAAGGCCGGTTCATTCCGTTCGACGACCCAGGTGGCGACCCCCGTCTCGTCGGGCGCCCACGGCTCGAGATAGTCCGCGGCATGGATGCCGCGCGCGGTCAGCGGCTTGAGCAGACCGGTCGTCGGCTCGATGACCTCGATGGCGACGTTGTCGCACGCGATCAGACGTCCGAGCCGGTCGGTGATGCTCTCGAGGACACCGCGCGAATCGAGCGTCGTCAGGATCGACTCGGTGATCTGGAGCAGCTCGCGCTGGCCGCGGAGCTGCTGCTCGAGGGCGAGCGTCTGCTCCCGAAGCCGCTCGGTCGTGTCGGCGTTGGCCATCGCCTGGGCGGCCAGACTGGCGTAGATGACCAGGAGGCGGAGGTCGTCATCGGTGAACCGGTCGAGCCCGAGCTTGGAGAGAACGAGCACGCCGAGGACCTGATCGTCGAAGACCATCGGCGCGAGGAGCATCGACTCGTCGAGATCGTCCTGCGTGCCGGGGATGGTCGAGGCGCGCGGGTCGGCCGCGGCGTTGCCCAGGTTCTGGGCGATCCGGTTGACGGCGACCCAGCCGGTGATGCCTTCGCCGATGGCGACCTTGAGCTGATCCGGGGTTTCATCCACGTACTCACCGACCTGGCCGAGCATGGCGACCGGGACCAGATCGTTGCCGGCGATCCGATACACCCGCGCATTGTGGTAATCGATCAGCTGGCGCAGCTCGCTGGCGATCGACTGGCCGATCTCGGCCACGCTTGACAGCCGGCTGAGCCGGGCGCCGAGCTGCTGGATCGACTGCAGCTGGGCCGCCCACGTCGCCATGCGCTCGTAGTCCTGCGCCGCGCGGATGGCGACACTCGCCTGGGTCGCCAGGGCCCCGACCGTGGCGAGGTCGTCGGCCGACCAGCGATGGGCCTGGTCATGGTAGATGTTGAGCATCCCGAGGAGCTCGGTCCCGTCGAGCAGCGGCGCCGTGCACAGCGTGTCGAAGCCTTCCTGGACGACGGCCGCGCGGACGCCTTCGCCGCGCGGATCGTTGCGGTAGTCGACCGAGAACAGCGGCCGTCGTGCGGCGACCGCGGCCGCCGGCAACGATCGGGCCGGGAAGTCCCGGACGCTCTTCAGGTAGGCCGGCGACAACCCGCGACTGACTTCGGCGATCGCCTGCCCGTCACCCTGCTGCAGGAAGACCGCGCCGCGGTCGCCCTCGAACAACACCATCGCGTGGTCGACCAGACCGGCCAGGATCCGCCCTAGGTCGAGTCGGCTACCGATGTCCGTCGCCACCCGCCCGAGCGCCTCGGCGCGGTGCAGCAGATGCCCGACCTCCTCGGCCCGGCGAGCTCCGCTGGCGATGGCCCCGAGGTCGTCCGCGACGACACGGGCCAGGTCGAGGTCGCGCGGTCCCAGCGAGCCACGGGTCTCGCCGACGATGAGCAGCGCGCCCCACGGTCCGTTGGTGCCTGGGATCGCGATGGCCAGCTCCGGGCGTCCATCCGGAACCACCGCGAGGTCCGCATCACCCGGGTCGTCGCCCAGCAGGATGGCCGGCAATGGACCCCAGCCGCGCCGGTCTCGTCCGGCGGCCAGCCCCAGCGTCCGACCCAGGAGCCCGGTCCGGGCGGGCACATCGAGCAGCCGGACCGGTCCCGCGGCGCCGGCAGGATCCGCGCCGGCCGAGGCACGCGCGGAGAGGTGATCGTCGCGGGTCTCCCACACGGCAACAAGGTGATGACCGTAGGCGTCGCGCACGGCGCGGACGGTCGCTTCGAAGGCCTGGTCGGGATCATCGCTGCTGTTGATCGCGCGACCGACCGCCGACAGGACGGTCAGGTCGAGCCGATGGCGTTCCGCATCGAGCGGGTCCGCCGGGACGGATCCGAGCCCGGCTCGCGAGCCCGAGGCGAACCTGGCGGCGGCCGCTGGATCGATGCTCCGCCGGCCACCCCACGAGCCGATCGCTACGGGCGGGGCACCGTCCACGGCACCCGTCTCGGCGGCGGCGAGGAACCGTTGGAGGTCACCCAGCCGGTAGCGGCGGTCGCCCCGCGGATTGATCCGGTAGTAGCGCAGCCGGCCCGCATCGCTCCAGGCTCGGACCGTGTTCGGATGCACGCCAAGGAGCCTGGCGGCCTTGGTGACCGACAGGGTCGCGTCCGTGGGTCTCGGCGGGAGGGAGGTCGGCACGATCTCGATTGAGGAAATGTGAAGTTGATGGACCGAGCCTAGCAAGCTCACAGTTCTTGCCAATAGCCCGATGGTCCGGGCACGGTCCGCGCTCGGATGGGCGCCTCGTGGCGGGTCGGACGGGTCGGCGGCCGGCCCGTTGGATCGCGCTCAGGCGCCGCGGCGGGCGGTCAGCCGGACGTACAGGGCGGTGGCCAGCAGGGAGCCGACTCCGATGAGCACGACGGCGATGAGCGCGAAGCCCGTGTCGCCGACCAGCCCCGGCCCCTGACCGGAGCTCCGCGGGTCGCCGCTGACCGGCGCGGGACTCGGGGAGGCGGCCAGCGCGGACGTGGTGACCACCAGCAGCCAGAGGCCCGTCGCCACCGCGATCCCGGCCAGGCGCACGCGGCCGCCGCTCACGAGACGGTGCCGGCGAGCGCGAGGACCAGTCCGAACGCGATCAGCCCGATCCCGCCCGCCAGGCAGGCCATCGCGATCAATGGCCGCCGGCGCTCGCCCTCACCGAGGATGCGCATCGCCTCATCAGGCTCGAGGGTGGTCAGGATGAGTGGGCGACCGAGGCCGGCTGATAGCCACGGCCCGCCGGCGTCATCGAGGGTCGGCACGCCCAGCACGATCGCATGCTCCACCGACGAGACCTGTTCGACCCGCAGCCGGACGGGCGTGGCCGGCGGTGTCCCGGGCGGAACGCGATCCGCGACGTCCGCAGCCGTGCCGACCGATTCGCGCGGCACGACCACGAGCCCCGTAGCGAGGGCGGCGTCATCGACACCGATCCCTTCCAGCCCGTCACGGACCTCGAACGTGACGCGCTCGCGGCGGTCCTCGAACGTGACCCACCGATCGTCCCGGCGCAGCTGCAGGCGGGTCCGCCGGAAGACGAGGGGCCGATGCGCGTCGTCCTCGAACTCGTCCTCCGCGTCGATCCGGCCGCTGACCCGGACGTAGCGCGCGGGTCCGCTCGCCAGGCTGCGGGCCTCGTCGATACCGACCTCGGGCGTGGCCGCGAGCAGGCGTCCGACGCGGAATGCGGGGCCGTAGGTCCTGAGCACAAGGATGCCAGCGACGAGCGCGACGATACCGGCCAGGACCGGGACGAGGGGTGACACGGCGGCGATGATACGCGCCGGACACGAAAGGCCCGGAGAAACCTCCACGACACGTGGGCCTTGAGGCGATCTCAGCCGTTAGTGAAGCTCGGCCTCTCCGGGCTGGGTCCGACGGTAGGGTCGCGGGCCCGCGGCGTCAATCCACGTCGTCCACCGAAGGAGCGCGGATTCGCGGGCTTATCCACAGGTTGTCCACAGTGGCCCGTGCCCGGAGCCTCGACCGCGGTCCGGGCGGGTGATCCAGCCGGGCGGTCCGGCCGGCGCCCTGGGACCTGCCAGTTCCTGCATGGGTGGACCGCTCCGGCCGCTCCTGGGACTCGCTGGCAGGTCCAGCCCGGCGATCCATGCTCGGATGTAGCCTCAGACGGGTCCAGCGAACCGGTGATCAGCCGTCAGGGTCCCCGGAAGATCGTTCTGCTGACTGTGCGGCTCGCCCTGGGGAACTTCACGAACCCGCGGTCCGACCGGTGTTTGGGTCCAGTGCCGTGACCTGTCCACCGAAGCCCGTCAGCACGAGACGGCCGCCCAGCAGGTCGGCGGCCACGACGACCTCCGAGTGGGCCACCCGCCAGGCGACGGTCCCGTCGGGTTCGATGGCGAACGTCTCGATCTCCGACTGGACGACGAGATGCGCCAGCCGGGGCGACCCGAGAAGCGCCACGATGGGCGTCGCCGAGCGGTGATCCCATCGAAGCTCGCCGGCCCCCGTCTCCAGGCCATAGGTATGGAAGCCGTAGGCGACGACAAGGAGCCCGGCATCGTCCCAGTGCAGCGCCCGCGGATCGTCGTGGATGAGCGAGGCGAACCGGGCGGTCCAGGCGCCACGCGGACCTTCGAGACGGAGCTCTGCCCGGCAGAGTGCGTCTGGGTCCGCGGCCACGCGCGGGCCCAGGTCGACCAGCGAACCGCCCGCCTCGGACAGCGCGAACACGGCCGGCCCGGAGCCGCTGCCACCCCAGCGCCAGCGCGCCCGCAGCCCACCCGGGTAGGTGATCGTGGCGTTGCGCGGTTCGTCGGTCACGAGACCGAGGATGCGGTCAGGCGCCGGCCAGCGCGGGGTCGGCGTCGCGATCCGCGCCGGACGAATCTTCGGCGATCGGCGCGACCGTGGCGTTGGCCAGGATGCGCAGCGTCGCCGGGGGGACCGAGAAGACCGCCGTCGATAGGCCGGCGGCCGCCCAGACGACCTGGTAGCGCCCGAGGTCCGGATCCATGATCACGCGGACCGGCCTGAGATGGCCGATCGGCGGGATGCCACCGATGGCGAAGCCCGTCAGGTCGTGGGCTTCGCGGGCCGAGGCGCGGCGGATATCCGCGCTCCCGCTGACGGCCGCCAGCCGCGCGAGATCGACGCGGTTGTGACCCGCCACCAGGCACAACACGGGCTCCAGCCCAGCCGAACCCGGGACGACGAAGACCAGCGACTTGACGATCTGGCCGAGCTCGGCGCCGACCGCCGCCGCCGCCTCGACCGCGGTATGCGTCGACTCGTCGAAGGTCACGACCTCCAGGATCACGCTCTTCCGGGCGGCCGCGTCGAGGACGCGCTGGATCGAGGGATGGACAGGGGCGTCGGGCACGGCCGGAGTCTAGCATCGGAACCCGGAGACCCGGGATCGCTAGTCTCGGGATCGCTAGCCCGCCCGCCAGGCGCGCGACGCGCCGCCGCAACCCGCATCCCACCGCGTAGCATTCCCCGATGGTCGCGCTGATCCTGGCCGATGGCGATGCCCCGACGCGCGCCGGACTCGACGCGTCGTGGCCCGGCTGGTCTGCCGGCATCGACCTCGTCATCGCCGCCGACGGTGGGGCGCGTCACGCATCCGGGCTCGAGGTCCGCATCGACCTGTGGGTCGGCGACGGCGACTCGCTCGGGGAATCGGCCCTGGCGGCGCTCGCGGCCGACGGCGTCCCGATCCAACGATCCCGGCCCGACAAGGACGAGAGCGACACGGAGCTGGCCGTGCGGGCCGCCGTGGCCCGCGGCGCGGCGAGCCTCGTCATCGTCGGCGCGCTGGGCGGGCCACGGATCGATCATGCGCTCGCGAACGTCGGCCTGCTGGCCCTGGCCGGCCTGGCGGGCAAGCCGGCCATCCTCCTCGATGCGCGCTCGCGGATCGCCCTCCTTGGCGCCGGTGACCCTGCCTCTCACCAGCTCACGCTCGTCGGTCGCCCGGGCGACCTCGTGTCCCTGCTCGCACAGGGCGTGGATGTCGAGGGCGTGACCACCTACGGTCTGACCTACTCACTCGCCGACGAGTCGTTGGCGGTCGGCTCGACCCGGGGTCTGTCGAACGTGGTGCAGCACGCCGGCGCCTCTGTCACGGTCCGGCGCGGCCACCTGCTCGTGATCGAATCGCCTGCTACCCTCAGCGCATGACGATGCCTGCCGTCGGCGATGTCGCGCCCGAGATCGCCCTCCCGGACGAGACCGGGAAGGTCCATCGATTGGCCGATCAACGCGGCCGCTGGACGATCCTCTACTTCTACCCCAAGGACGACACGCCCGGCTGCACGGTCGAAGCGTGCGAGTTCCGCGACAGCATCGCGACCATCCACGAGCGCGGGGCGGACGTCTGGGGTGTCAGCCCGCAGGGGGCCGCCTCCAAGCGGGCCTTCCGCGAGAAGTTCGGCCTCCCGTTCACGCTGCTCGCCGACGAGGACCACCAGATCGCCGAGGCGTATGGCTCTTGGGTCGAGAAGCACAACTACGGGAAGACCTACTGGGGCACGGCCCGCACGACCTTCCTGGTCGATCCGGAGGGTCGCATCGCACGGGTCTGGCCGAAGGTCAAGCCGGAGGGTCACGCCGCTGACGTGCTGGCCGTCCTCGACGTCCTCCAGGCGGCGCACGCTTCGTGAACCGTCGCAACACGCACGAAGCTTCGCCCGTATCCCCCCACGGGCGAAGCCTCGGGCGGAAGCGTACTGCCGGGCATGACCGGCTGCAACCGATTCTCGCGCCAGGTGGGACCGCCCCGGCGCCTCGATGACGGACGCCGCGCCGCGCGAGCACGACACCTGGCGACCGGCCAGATTCATGGTCATCGTCGCCCACCCGGACGACGCCGATTTCGGGCCAGCAGCCACGGCCGCGCGCTGGATCGACGAGGGCTCCGAGGGCTGGCTGGTGTGCTGCACCAGTGGCGACCAGGGCGGTGAGGACCCCGACGCCGACCCGCTCGCGCTGGCGGCCCTGCGCGAGGCCGAGCAGGACGCCGCCGCGGCGGTCGTCGGGTTCGCCGGGGTGACCTATCTGCACGGGCCCGATGGCGGCCTGGCCAACGACCTCGCCCTCCGCGAGCAGCTCGTCCGCGAGATCCGGACCTTCCGACCCGATGCCGTGTTGGCGACCGACCCGGAGACCCTGTTCTATCGCGGCGGCGGGATCAACCACACCGATCATCGCGCCGCCGGCATCGCGGCGGTCGATGCCGTCTACCCGGCGGCCCGCAACCCGATGGCGTTCCCGTGGCTGGCCCGCGCCGGCCTAGCCTCGCACCGCGTACGCCGGGTCTACCTCTTCTGGTCCGACCAGCCGGACACCTGGATCGACGTGTCGGCGACGATCGGGCGCAAGGTCGATGCGCTCCGTGCCCACGCGAGCCAGATCCACGATGTCGAGGGCCTGGAGTCCCGGATCCGGGCATGGGCCGCCGAGGAGGGCGAACCGATGGGCGCCGCCGCGGCCGAGGGCCTGCGACTGGTCGTCATCGACGACGATGAGGACGAGGGACCCGGCTGACCGACGCGGAGGCCCTCAACCTTCCTCGAGCAGCAACGGCCGGATGCGGCCCCACTGGTTCCAGACCTCGGCCAGGCCGTCCGCCCGGCGGCCGAGCATCGTGACCATCTCGGCCAGGGTCAGGTCGCCGGCGATGCCGGCCAGGTATTCGTCCGCCGCGACCCGGACATCGTGGAACAGCGCGAGGGTCTCCTCGGCGTTCGGCCAGTGCCGGACCCGCATCGGGTCGAGCCCGGCGTAGCCGAGTGCCAGCGACAGGTCGCGCTGTGATGGGTAGCGCTCGTCCGTCCAGCCACCGAGGCCATCGAACCGGTAGCCGAGGGACGCCAGCGCCCGGGTGACATCGCGCGACTGGGTGCGAGTGAAGGGGCCCCAGAACAGATGATCGGCCGGGAAGACGAGCGCCGCGGCCTCGATCGCGTCGGCGATGACCGCCTCGACCAGGCTGGTCATCAGGAGCTGCCATTGACGCCGGCCGTCAGGGTCGTCGCTCGCCAGGGCGGCGACCAGCGAAGTCATCGCCTGGCGATCGCCTCGGAGCAACCGGAAGATCCGCGGCGCTGCGCCGTCCTCCAGGGCGATCCCGAGGGTTTCGTCCTCTTCGAGGTGCTGGCCCCCCATCTGGTCCGACCATTCGGCGGATGGCGGGACGGGGAAGGTCGAAGGGTCGCTGGCGGCCCGCTCCTCGCAGTCGGCGACGGCCGACCGGGCGACCAGGCAGGCGGCGTCGGCTGTCTCGGCGCCGATCCGCGCCGCATCAGCCTCGAGGCCCAGCCGCTCGATCGTCGCGCCGATGGCGGCCGCCGCGGCGTGCTCACGGGCCGCGAAGGCGGCCGCATCGCGCGCTTCGATGTTGATCCGGTTGATCTCGGTCAGCCAATCGCGGGCCGCGGCCTCGAGCGCATCCGGATCGCCGGCGGCACTGACCGCCGTCCGGAAGCCGCTCTGGGCTGTGTCCTTGGCGTCGTGGATCGCGCGCGGGTCCGCTCGCCATGAGGCCGTCACCGCGGCCGCCTCGTGTTCCTCGTAGCCGCGTTGCGCTGCGCGCAGGGCCGCGATGGCCGCCTCGGACCGGGCCCTGGCCCGCGTCGCGAGCTCGCACCGCTCCTCGGCCAGGCGGCGCTCGTCGGCACATCGCTCCGTGGCGACCGGCGCCGCACCCTCGCCGGCGGTGGGGCCCGGGGGGTCGAGCAGCGCGACGGCGGTGAACGCGCCCGTTCGCTCGCGGCGCTGGTCGGTCGCCATCGCCGTCGTCGGCACGTGGTCGCGCTGCGTGCTGACCTCGGCCCGGCCGCGGGCCAGGTCGGCCGTCATCGTCGCGGCCGTCTCCGGCCTGATCACACGCTGGACGGGATCGTCGCCGGACGAGATCGGGATGCCGACCATCGGACCCTGGCCGGCCTCGTGACCGGGCCCGGTCAGGGGCAGCGCCGGCTCCATGATCCGGCCCGGGATCGGCGGATCCGCCCGTCGCGCGACCGGGATGGCGCCGGCCATCGACGGAGCGCCGGCCGCCGGAACCCCGCCCGTGCTGCCGGTCGGCTCGGACGCCTGACCGAAGCGAACGGTCGTTCGACGGTCCGCGGTCCCAACGGGTGTCTGGCTCGCCACCATCCGGCGGTCAGCCGGGCCGCCGCGAGCCGGTTCAGGACCGACCGCGACGAAGGCGTCGTCGGCCAGGGTCGAGGCTCGCTTGGGGATCGCATCGTGCGCGACGGTGAGCCGGACCTCTCGCGGGGCGGGCGGCCGTGCACGCAGATACTCGACGAGAGCCGCCCCGCTGACGACGCCGAGGACGAGGCCGAGTGCCAGAAAACTGAACTCGCTCGCCGTCACGTCGTCCGCATCCCGAGGCTGGTGCTCCTTCGCGTTCGCGGGACCATCGCCGGGCCAATGTAGCTGCGAGCCCAAACGTCGTCAACCTGCCGACGGGCCGCCGGCGACGGCGACGGCGTCGGGCCGGCCTGCCGTGCACGTTCACGGGGGCGGATGGTAGATTCCGAGGCGTCGGCGCTCCGGCCGATGCTTCGTTCGCGTCCGAGTCCTGTCACCAGGGAAGGCACGCCCGCTTGGTCATCGAGCAACCCCAGGAATTCCTCGTCCAGCCCGTCGACGCCTCCTGGCTCCAGTGCAACATCGAATGTCAGGAAGCCTGCCCGGTGGGGACGAATTGCCGTGGCTACCTGAACCTTGCCGCCGAGGGCCGGTTCGAGGAGGGCTACATCCTGTCGCGGGAACCGAACCCGGTCGCGGCGATGTGCTCGTACGTGTGCTCCGCTCCCTGCGAGCGAGCCTGCCGCCGGGGCGACATCGACCGGCCGCTGGCCATCCGGGCCATGAAGCGGTTCCTCGTGGAGTGGCACGAGGCGTCGGGCATCCCGGACGTCATGCCCCAGATCACCGCGCGCGAAGAGCGGATCGCCGTGGTCGGAGCCGGTCCGGCGGGGCTGGCGGTCGCCCGTGAGCTCGCGATGAAGGGCTACCAGTGCACCGTCTTCGACAGCCTGCCGTACGCCGGCGGCACCATGCTCATCGGCGTGCCGGCGTTCCGCCTGCCCCGCGAGGCGATCGAGATGGACGTGCGGCTCGTCGAGCGCCTCGGCGTCCGGTTCGTGTACGACACGACGATCGGCGTCGACATCACGTTCGACCAGCTCCAGCGCGACTACGACGGCATCGCCATCACCGGTGGCGCGATGGACGCGGTCGCGCTCGATATCCCGGGCGCCGACCTCGATGGGGTCCAGTACGGCGTCGACTTCATGAAGAAGGCCAACCTCGGCCAGCCGCTGGAGGTCGGGCAGGACGTCGTCGTCATCGGTGGCGGCTACACGGCCATGGACTGCTCGCGCACGAGCCTCCGCCATGGCTCCGCCAATGTGTCGATCGTCTACCGGCGTACCCGCTCCGAGCTGGTCGTCGACGAGGAGGAGCTGGGCGAGACCGAGCGCGAAGGCGTCCGGCTGGAGTTCCTGGCAAGCCCGGTCGAGATCATCGGCAAGGACGGCAAGGTCGCGGGCGTCAAGTTCATCCGCAATCGCCTGGGCGAGCCGGACGCATCCGGCCGGCGCTCGCCGGTCCCGATCGAAGGCTCCGAGTTCGTCATCCCGGCCCAGACCGTCATCCCGGCCGTCTCGCAGGCCGCCGACCTGACGTTCCTGCCGGTCGAGGCGAAGTTCGAGATCAACCGCGGCCGGGTCAAGGTCGATCCCGCCACGTACGCGTCCAATGTCCGTGGCGTGTTCGCCTGCGGCGACTTCGTGACCGGCCCGACGACGCTGATCGAGGCCGCCGGCCACGGCAAGAAGTGCGCCTACGCGATCGACCGCTACCTGTCCGGCCGGACCGACGTGACGGTTGCCGCCAACGTCAAGATCACCAGCTCGTGGCGGCACGACATGCCCGAGTTCTACGACGTCCTGCCGCGTCAGCACATCCCGATGGTCCAGCTGAGCGCGCGGATGCCGTCGACCGAGCCGGTCGTCAACTTCAACACGCCGGTCGAGCTCGGCTACGACGCCAATGGCGCTGTCGCCGAGTCGACCCGCTGTCTGATGTGCAACTTCAATATCTGGTTCGACCCCTTCCGCTGCGTCCTGTGCGGCGCCTGCGCGGATGTCTGCCCAGAGGGCGTCATCCACATGGTCGACATCAACCAGCTGAAGTCCGAAGGCCTCCTGCCGGAGCTCGAAGAAGCCTATGGCTGGGACAACGGCGGGGCGATGATCCTCGACGAGGAGCGCTGCATCCGCTGCGCGTTGTGCGTCAAGCGTTGCCCGTTCGACGCCATTACGATGGAACGGTTCGAGTTACAGGAGATCTCGACCGACGGGCGGCTCTACAAGGAGTCCTACCGTGACGCGCAACTCGCCGGCACGCCCGGCGTGGCAGGAGGGTCCCGGTGAGTTTTCTCGAGCGGGTGGATCAGAGCATCCGCCGCAGCGTCGTGTGGCGCTCGCTCTTCCGCCAGCCCTACCCGCGCGACGAGCGTTCGCGTGCGTACGCGGTCATGAACAACGTCTTCCTGCACATCCACCCGGTCCGCGTCCGCCAGCACGCCGTCAAGTTCGCCTACACGTTCTGCCTCGGCGGCCTGTCGTTCTTCCTGTTCCTCGTGCTGACCGTGACCGGCGTGTACCTGATGTTCTTCTATGTGCCGTCGGCGACCCAGGCGTATACCAACATCCTCGAGATCCAGAGCCAGGTCACGTTCGGGTTGCTGACCCGGAACATCCATCGGTGGGCCGCCCACCTGATGGTCTTCTTCGTGTTCCTGCACATGATGCGGGTCTTCTACCACGGGGCCTACAAGCCGCCGCGTGAGTTCAACTGGGTCGTCGGGGTCGTGCTCCTGTTCCTGACGATCATGCTCAGCTTCACCGGCTACCTGCTGCCGTGGGACCAGATCGCATACTGGGCCATCACCATCGGCACGAACATGGGCGGCTACGCGCCGCTGTTCAACACGCCGACCAAGCTCATCCTGCTGGGCGGTCTGGAGGTGGCCCAGAACACGCTTCTGCGGTTCTACGTGGGCCACGTCATCTTCTTACCGCTCATCGCCGCCATCTTCCTGTCCGTCCATTTCTGGCGCATCCGCAAGGATGGCGGGATCAGTGGGCCGCTCTGATGAGTGACGTGAAGACACCGCCCGAGACGGAGAAGCGGGTCGTCCTGCCGGTTGATCCCACGCGCCGGACGGAGATCGACAAGCAGCGCGTGCCGATGTCGGCGCGCCCGTACCGTCTGCTCGCGATGGTCAAGCAGGATGCCGTTGTCCGCGTCCAGAAGGAACCCGACGACACGGTCATGACCTGGCCGCACCTGCTCACCATCGAGTTCCTGGCGGCCGGGGTCATGAGTATCTTCCTGTTGATGATGGGCCTGTTCATCAACGCGCCACTCGAGGAACTGGCCAACGGCAACGTCACCCCGGCGGTGGCCAAGGCGCCGTGGTACTTCCTCGGGCTGCAGGAGCTGCTGGCCTACTTCCACCCGACCGTGGCGGGCGTCCTCGTCCCGTCCTTCGTGCTGGTCGGGGCGGCGCTGATCCCCTACATCGACCGCGAGAACATCCTGGCCGTCCGCCCGTCGGAACGGAAGACCGCGGTCATGCTGTTCACGATGTTCTGCTGCCTCGGCCTCATCGTGACGTTCGTCGGCATCTTCTTCCGCGGCCCGGGCTACACGTTCGTCATCCCGTACGTGACCAGCCCCGGACTCCACTTCTCCCTCTGACGACCCCTCGAAGGACCGGGAACATATGAGCAACTATCACGTCGAACTTGTTGACAAGCCTGCCGCCCTGACCAAGGAGGCGATCAAGTCGCTGCGCCAGCAGCAGGTCCAGGGGCTGTCGCGCCGGCAGCTGATGCGGACCGCCATCGGGACCGGCATCGGCCTCTGGCTCCTGGAGGTCACGGCCGGCACGCTGGGTTTTGCCTGGCCGAACCTGAAGGGCGGGTTCGGGGCGCCCGTCGCGATCGGCGACCTGGACACCGTCAAGCTCCAGAACTCCACGCTGCCGATCGAGGAAGGCTTCCCGGCCTACTACTCCGAGGCGCGCGCGTTCGTCATCCTGTACGACCCCGGGCAGCAACGTTTCCTCCCTGGTGTGGACACCACCGGCAACGGGGAGGCGCTCAACGTCCGGGCGCTCTATCAGCGCTGCCCCCACCTCGGCTGCAAGCCGAACCCATGCCTCAAGAACTTCTGGTTCGAATGCCCGTGCCACGGGTCGCGCTACGACCGGCTCGGGATCAAGGCCGATGGGGCCCAGTTCGGGCCCTCGCCCCGAAGCATGGATCGCTTCTCGATCACGGTCGACGACGCCGGGGCGTTGACGATCAACACCGGCAAGATCACGCTTGGCCCGCTGCCGATCGCACTCGGCCAGCCGGGGCTCATCCCGCCACGGACACCGACGGGTTGCATCTGATGGCGTGGCTGCACCGCGCCCGCCGTCGAGGGACCCGATGACCGACACGCCCGGACAGGAGCCCGAGGAGCGTCTGCCCGTGCCCCGACCGCCGGCCGAGGTGGCGCCGGTCGAGCGTTTCTCGTCGCCGCCGTCGACGCACAGTGTCGAGCTGACCCCCGAGCGCGCGGCTCAGGTCGTCCGCCAGTCGTCGAACGCGCGCTGGGTCGGCTTCCTTGCGGTGGTCGTGGTCATCTTGTTCATCACGGTCTACTGGTTCTACGAGTTGGGTCCGCTCGGCATCCGCGAGCCGCGGCTCGACGCCGAGGCGAACAGCCAGCAGGTGACCTCGGTCGAGCGCGGCTACAACTTGTACGAGGCCAACTGCGCGCGCTGCCACGGGGCCAACGGTGAGGGCGGCATCGGGCCGGCCCTCAATCGTCAGGACAAGCTGTATGCGCACCTGTCGGTCGATTACCTCAGCAACATGATGTTCGCTGGTGGACGCTACGCCTGCGGCGACGTCAACTCGGTCATGCCCATCTGGTCGAACCTGGGCCATCCGGCCGGACCGCTCAACTACGTCCAGATCGACGATCTCATCGCGTTCATCCGGGCACCCAGCAACCAGACCTACACGAAACGCGACGCCGCGCTCCTTGAGCCGCTGCATGACCCGATCACGGGCTCCGTCGAGACCTTCAACGGCTGGGTCGACGTCAACTACAAGCCGGCGCCCGGCGCCACGCCATTCCCGGCCTGCTGGAAGGACGAGTTCGCCGCCCCGTCCGGCGGCGCGTCTGGCGCGCCGTCCGGGCCACCGGCGGCGTCGGTCGACCCGAACGCTCCGCAGGTGAAGGTCACGGCGTCCGGCATCGCCTTCACGACGCCGACCGTCACCGCGCCAGCCGACAAGCCATTCGTGATCGAGTTCGACAACGAGGACGCCAGCATCCCGCACAACATCGAGATCAAGGACTCGTCCGGGGCGGTCAAGTTCGCCGGCGCGACCTTCAACGGCGTGGCGACCCAGCCCTACCAGGTCCCGGCGCTGCCGGCCGGCACCTACCCGTTCATCTGCACTGTGCACCCGCAGACCATGACGGGAACACTCACCGTTCAATGATGTCGCCGCCGGTCGCCTCGGCCGGCGGAGGAGGATGGAGGACGATGGCGCAACAGGCGCTCGGACCGGGAACCGCGGTGCCGCGACGGCGGGCCGTGTTCGGGCTGCTCGACGCCGATGGCTGGGGCTGGGCCTCGGTCAAGGCATTCGTCTGGCTGATCATCATCATCTTCATCCTCGGCTACCTACCCGACCGCGCCTACTACCTGACCGTCGGGCGGACCGTCGATCTCGGCGTGTTGGTCTGGTCGCCGATCAACCTATGCCCACCGACGAACGAGTCGCTGCCGTGCCCGGCGCCCATCGGTGCGGTCATCCCGTGGGAGCCGTCGCCGCCGGAGTTGAACCTGCCGCAGCCGCGGACTGACGGATCGGTCCTGCAGGTCGGGAGCCAGATCTTCTACATCGGTGGGTCGGACGGGACGACCGCCAGCGCCGACGTGTCGGTCGCGGCGACGGTCCAGATCGGCAACTTCGACAAGTGGACCCCTGGTCCGGCGCTGCCAGAGCCGCGCGCCGACGCGAGCGTCGCCTACGTTGCCGGCAGCATCTACGTCTTCGGTGGCCGGGATGCCACGGGCGCACCGACGGACACCGTCTTCTCGCTCAGCCCGGACACCCAGACCGGCGCTCTCGGTGCGTGGTCGAAGGTCGACACGCTGAAGATGCCCGAGGCACGCAGTGGGGCCGGCATCGCGATCACCCCCGACGGCGTGCTGCTGATCGGTGGCCGGAACGCCAACGGTCCGGTCGCCACGACATGGAAGACCAAGCTCAACTCGCAGGGCGCCCTCGGTGCGTGGTCGTCCGAGCAGTCGCTGATCAACCCCCAAGCGGATGGCACGGCCGTGCTGATCGGCGACTACCTCTGGCTGTACGGCGGCAGTGACGCCAACGGGCCGGTCGGGGCCGTCCAGCGTGGCTCGTTCGGCAAGGCGGTGGCAGCTGGATTGCCCGCCGATCCGAACACCGGCAAACTCGTGCGCTGGGACGTCAACAACTCGGCGAACTTGCCGGTCGCTCGCACGAACGCGGCGGGCTGGGGTGCCAATGGCGCCATCTACCTCGCTGGTGGCAACGACGGGAGTGGCCCCCGGAACGAGGTGTACTGGGCGGTCCCGACGACCTCAGGCGACATCCCCGAATGGAAGCACCTGGCGGTGGGCGACCTGCCGGCCGCCGGCCTCGAAGGTGCGGCGCCAGTGGTCTCGGGTCCGGATGTGATCCTGGCTGGCGGGGTCACCCAGTCGGGGCCGGCGCCCGCGGCTTCGGCGAATCCGTCGGCCGCTGGCACCAGCCCGGCGACCGCTGGCACCAGCCCGGCGGGTTCTGCTGCGAGCCCGGTGCCTCCGGCCGCGAGCCCGGCAGCCGCTGCTGGGTCCACGCCGATCGTCCTCGCCTCGAGCGTTCGGGCGAACACCGCGCCGCTCAGCCCGTTCTTCCAGCTCGGCCTGGTCGGGGCGACCGTGCCGGGTCTCAAGATCGACGGCGAGACCGGCCAGCAGCTGGGTTATCTCAATGCGGCCGGTGTCGGAACGGTCGACTTCATCATCCTGATCCTCATCGGGGTCGCGTTCGCCCATCGGGCACAGACCCGGGCGCTCATCGGCCGGTTCCTGCACCGGGGTCGGCGCGGGCGGTAGGGAGCGGGCCGGGGCGAGGCGGGATGCGGTGCGGGGTATGGGTGGGACGCTGGATCGACGCGGCAACCGACGCGGCGGCTCGCGCGGCGCCCGCCGATGGCTTCGTGGATCGTTCTGACACACTTATCTGCGGCACAGGGCGCTGGATCGGTCGGATCCGCGAGGAGGGGAGGATCGTGTGCAGCTCATTGGAGCGTGGCCAGCCGGCACATGATCTCGGACGGGCTCACCATCCAGTCGATGTGGGCGCCGATGTGCCTCAGGTACGTCTACTGGGAATACCCCGCGGGCGAACGGTCCGCGAGGCGCCGCCCAGAGCGCCGGATCAGCCCGGGAGGGCGCCCTCGCCCGGCTCCAACGGCCCCCGCCGCACCGGCAGGCCGGCCTGCTCCCAAGCTTCCATCCCACCGGCCACGTTGACCACGTTCGTCCGCCCCGCCCGGATCAGATAGCCGGCCACGGCCGCGGACCGGCTGCCCAAGTGGCAGACGACGAGCAGCGGCCGATCCGCGGGCAACTCGCCGACGCGGGTCATGAACGCCGAGGTCGGGACCAGCACCGCACCGGGTGCCCGGACCGCGACGAACTCATCAACTTCCCGGACATCGAGCAGGATCGACTGGTCGGCACCCTCGCGGAGGCGGCGGTCCGCCTCGGCGACATCGATGGTCGGGATCGGCGGCATGCTCACGGCGCGCTCCTTCGAAGCTCGGGTGGTCCAAGGGTCGGGCCGTCCGGGTGGTCGGCCAGGTCGGTCAGCCGAAGGTCGATGGCGGCGATCAGCGCCTCGACGTCGATGGCGGCGGGGTTGAGGTCCGCCGCGGCACCCACGCCCGCCGCGGCACCCACGCCCGCCACGCTCGCCGCGCCCGCGGCGCCCTCGGCGGCGCCCTCGGCCGCCTGAACCAGCAGCACCCGGGCGCCTTCCAGATTGCGGACGATCCCCGCCGGGTTCCCGCGGGCATCGTGCACGTAGGCCGCGGCCACCTTGATCAAACCCTGGAGGAGGGCCCGTTCGACGAGGTCCGGACTGGCCATCCAGGCCGGTTCCAGCTCCTCGTGGGCCTCGAAGAAGTCGCCCCGCTCGTAGGAGGCGAGACCCGCCGCGAGGGACGCCGCCCGTTCAGCCGCGGGAAGGGGCCGGTACGCCTTGGCCCGGCCATCGCGCCCGATGACGACGGACCGCTCCGTCACCCGAGCTCCGCGAGCGGCCGGCGTCCCGAGAACCCGGTGTCGAGTCCATGCCACCAGACGATCGACGGCTCGCCGAGCTGCCAGCACAGCCACACCTGGCGCCCGGATACCAGGGCCGGGAAGTCGACCAGCCCGTGCTCGATATCGCGCAGGGTCAGTCCGAGCGCATCGATCCGCGCGACTCCGGCGGCCATCTGGTCGATGAGTCCCTGCATCCGCAGGCGGGTCAGCCGCAGGTCGGCGGCGATGGGGTCGTCGGTCGGTGCCTCGGTCGGCGCCTCGGACGACCCATCGACCGGACGTTCGGAGCGTTCGGCGATCGCGGTCGGGGCACCATCGCCGCCGCCACCGCCCCGGGCGAGCACTTCGTCGCGGAGTCGGACCAGCTCCGCCCGCTGGTCGGCCAGCACGCGCACGATCCCGTCGAGCTCGGGCACGGCGGCATTCGCATGGTCGAGGTCGTAGAAGCGTGCCATCGGCGCGATTCTAGACCTATGGTCGCCTATCATCCGGGGAGGCCCGCTCGGGCCGCTGCCGAAGAGGTTTCGATGCGCCGCGTCTTCCTGTGGGCCGCCCGCAACAGCTGGCTGAAAGAGCACCTGCCGCGGCTGCGGTTCATGAAGCGTGCCGTCCGGCGGTTCATGCCCGGTGAGACGCTCGAGGACGCGCTGGCCGCGGCACTCCCGCTCCAGGCGGCCGGCATCGGGACGATGTACACGCGACTCGGGGAGAACCTCGAGGACCTGGCCGCGGCGGATGAGGTGGCCGCCCACTACATCGACGCGGTCGACAAGATCGTTGCCGCCGGGATCACCGGGGAGATCTCCGTGAAGCCGACCCAGCTCGGACTGGATCTCGATGCCGGGGTTTGCCTGGACCACCTCATCCGGATCGCCGACCATGCCGCCGCAGCCGGGTCGTACACCTGGATCGACATGGAAGGCAGCGCCTACGCCGAGGCGACCATCGAGCTCTACGAGAAGGTCCGGGCGGTCCAGCCCAAGACCGGCCTGTGTCTGCAGGCGTACCTGCGCCGCACGGCCGCCGACTTCGAGCGCCTCCGCCCGCTCGACCCCGCCATCCGCCTGGTCAAGGGCGCCTATGACGAGAAGGCGACGATCGCCTACAGGGACCACAGCGGCGTCGACGCCAGCTACGTCGGCCTGGCGGTCCGCTTCCTGCTCGACGGTCGTGGCCGGCCGATCCGCCTCGGCCTCGGCACCCACGACGTCGAGCTGATCGAGCAGATCGCCGCCCAGGTCGGACCATCCGGCATCGGTCGCGACGCGTTCGAGGTCCAGATGCTGTACGGCATCCGGACCGACCAGCAGTTCCGTCTGGCGAACGCGGGCTATCGCGTCCAGGCTCTCATCGCCTACGGTGAGCACTGGTACCCGTGGTACATGCGTCGGCTCGCCGAACGCCCTGCGAACATGTGGTTCGCGCTCCGCCAGATGTTGCCGTGAGTTCGGAGGTCCCGATGCGTATCGCCAGCCGGATGGGCACTATCGGCACGGAGAGCGCCTTCGAGGTGTCGGCCCGCGCCCGCGCCCTGGAAGCGCAGGGCCGATCGATCGTCCATCTCCAGATCGGCGAGCCCGATTTCGACACGCCGGCGAACGTCCGCGAGGCGGCCAAGCAGGCGCTCGACGCCGGCGCCACGCACTACCCGCCGTTCGCCGGGATCCCGGCCCTGCGCGAGGCGATCGCCGCCGATGCCTCGGCGCGCAAGGGCTTCCCGGTGGAGCCGCACCAGGTCTTCGTCACGGTCGGTGGCAAGGGCGTGATGCTGTACGCGATCCTCGGCCTGGTCGATCCAGGCGACGAGGTCCTCGTCCCGGATCCCGGCTACCCGATCTACGAATCGCTGACCCGGTTCGTGGGCGCCATCCCGGTCCCGATCCCGATCCGGATGACCAACGACTTCCGCCTCGATGTCGACGAGCTCGCCTCGCTCATCACGCCGAAGACGCGTGTCCTGGTCATCAACTCACCGGCCAACCCGACCGGCGGGGTCCTGACCCGGAACGATCTCGAGCGGATCGCCGAGCTCGCGGTCAGGCACGACCTGTGGGTCCTGGCCGACGAGATCTACGGCCGGATCCTGTACGACGGGGCGGAGCATGTCTCGATCGCGTCAATGCCCGGGATGGCTGAGCGGACGATCGTGCTGGATGGCTTCTCCAAGACCTTCGCGATGACCGGCTGGCGGCTGGGCTACGCGATCGTTCCGGAGTCGCTGGTGGCGGTGTACAGCCAGCTGATCATCAACACCATCAGCGGCGTCGCGACGTTCGCCCAGGTGGGTGCCGTGGAGGCGCTTGTCGGGCCACAGGACGAGGTCGATGCGATGGTCGTGGAGTTCAAGGCGCGCCGCGACCTCATCGTCGACGGGTTGAACGCCATCCCCGGCATCGAGTGTCGCCGGCCGACCGGCGCGTTCTACGTCTTCCCCGATATCTCCGGCACCGGGCTGTCCGGTGCGGACCTCGCGGAGCGGCTGCTCCACGAGGCGGGCGTGTGCGTGCTGGCGGGCTCGGCATTCGGCGGCCTGGGCGACGGCCACATCCGGATCAGCTATGCCAACTCGCAGGCGAACCTGCTCGAGGCGCTGAGCCGGATCCGGACGCTGGTCGAGCCGCTCGTGGCAGCCCGGGTATGAGCGAGCGGCCGCGGGTGTTCGTCACCCGACGGATCCCGGACGAAGGTCTCGACGCGATCGCCGCGGTCTGCGACATGGACCTGTGGCAGGACGACCTGCCGCCGCCACGCGACGAACTCCTGCGCCGGGTCGCCGGCTGCGATGGCGTCCTGACGCTACTGACCGACAAGGTCGATGACGGCTTCCTCGATGCCGCGGGGCCGGGCCTGCGCGTGGTCAGCAACTACGCCGTCGGCTTCGACAACATCGACGTCGCGACCTGCACACGCCGGGGCGTGGCCGTCGGCAACACGCCGGGTGTCCTGACCGAAACGACCGCGGATCTTGCATGGGCCCTGCTGATGGCCGCCGCTCGGCGTCTCCCGGAAGGCGGCCGGTATGTCCGCGACGGGCGGTGGAAGACATGGGGACCGCTGCTCCTGCTCGGGCCGGACGTCCATGGCGCGACGCTGGGCATCGTCGGCTTCGGGCGGATCGGCCAGGCGATGGCGCGACGAGCACAGGGGTTCGGGATGCGGATCCTCTATCACGACGTCAACGAGCTGCCCGACGAGGTGACCCGGCCGTTTGGCGCGACGTACCTGCCGCTCGAAGAGCTGCTCGCCCAGGCGGATTTCGTATCGCTCCACGTGAACCTCAGCCCGATCACGAGGCACCTCATCAACGGCGAGTCCCTGGGCTGGATGAAGCCGACCGCGGTCCTCGTCAATACCTCGCGTGGTCCGGTCGTCGACCAGGTCGCGCTGGCCGCGGCACTTCGGGATGGTGTCATCTGGGCTGCCGCGCTGGACGTGACGGACCCGGAGCCGATCACCATGGACGACCCGCTGGTCGGCCTGGACAACTGCCTGATCGTGCCCCACATCGCGTCGGCGTCGCGGACGACGCGCGGCAAGATGGCCGCGATGGCCGCCGCGAACCTGGTCGCCGGTGCGCGCGGCGAGCCGCTGCCGACGCCGGTGGCGCCGCCAGGCTGAGGGTCTAGGTGCCGGCGGCTTCCCGCGCGGCCTGGATCGCGTCGCGCGCTTCGGCGGCTCCCAGGGCGATGCGTTCGGCCGCCGCCTCGACCGCGATGTTCGAATGACGGCCGGAGACCGCGGCCTCCGCGCGCCCGTATGTCGCGAGGACGAGACGCGCGAGGCGCTCGGGCTCAGTCGGTGGGTGGCCGAGCATCACCGATGTCTTCTCGACCTGGATCGTGTGCTCGCAGATGTGCGACGACCAGCTCCCGAACCGGAAGCCGATCGTGACCGGGAAGCCGGACCAGCGCGCGCCAAGCCCAAGGCGGTCGTTCGGTAGGCCGGCGAGCGGCTCGCCATGATCTCCGATGGCGAGCCTTCGGCTTCGGTCGCGTCGTCGGGCAGCGTCGTCCACACCTCGTCCGCGAGGCCGTCCGGCAGGTCCAGCGCGCCAGGCTCGTGCGGGTGCTCGAGCCACCAGGCCGACCGCCAGCCGTACGCCCGCTGGCTCGCGATCATGTGGCCGAGCGCGAGACGGATGGTCCATCCGCCGCTGCCCGGGTTGTCATCGAGGCGAGACCGACGCGCCGATCTGAACGTGATACGGTCCCCAACGGGCCGGTAGCTCAGTGGCAGAGCACGGGACTTTTAATCCCTTGGTCGTGGGTTCGAATCCCACCCGGCTCGCTGATCGCCGTCGCTGCCTGCCGTGGGATGTGCGCTGCCTGTCGTCAATCCACCTTCGGGTGGTCCGTCGGGCGCCGGCCGGCCAGGTCGGTCAAGATATTGTCGCCCAGCTCCGTGGCGCTGAAGTCCGGCCGGTTCTCGTCCAGAAACGGGTCTCGCGCGCCCAGCCGCCGATGGCGATCAAGGCGTCGGGAGATCGACCCGGATGACGGCGTCGCCGTCCACGTCGGCGGCCCAGAACGAATCGAACGCCACGAGCATCGGCGCCCCATCGTTACTTGGCGGCAATCCGGCGAATACCGTCCAGGTCGGAGCGCTGCCGAGCTGGAGTCGGCCGATGGTCGCGCCCGTATAGCGAACCCCAGACGACCGAGTCGGCGGCTAGCAGCGACACGCTTTCCTGGGAGCCCGGCGACGAGAGGCTGTACCTGGCGCCTTTGAAGGTGCCCGGCGGCGGGGGCGGTACGACCGATTCGATGGCCATCGTCGCCGGATCGACCACGATCGCGCCACCCTCGTCATTCGGAAGGATCACGCGATCTGCGCCCCAGAACAGCTATTGGGCGGCACCGAGCCCATCGAGCTCCCCGACGACCAGACCGGTCTTCGGGTCGAGCTTGCACAGATGACCCGAACCCGAAACGAGCCACACGAAGCCGCCGGCGGCCAGCGGCGTCGATCCGCAGGCCGGCTCGACGGCCAGACGGGTCACCGCGCGGGTCTTCGGGTCGATGCGGAGCAACTCGTGGGCGTCATTCCCGATGGCCCACAACGCATCGTTGTCGCCCACCAGCCATCTGCCATCGAGCCCCACCGGGATCGTCGCGGCGACCTTCCTGGTTGCCGGATCGACCGCCACGACCTGCTGATCGGTGAAGTCGAGGGCCCAGAGGTTCTTGTTGGCGAGGACGCCGCCGGTCGCGTACGAACCGCCGAGCGCGACGGTGGCCGTGATCGTATCGGTGGCCGGATCGATCCGCGACCACTTCGCATCGGTGTGGCCGAGTGCCCAGACCGCGCCGTCGATGGCGACGAGCGCAGAGGGGAAGGTCACCCCCTTGATGGTCGCCTGGATGACGATCCCGGGAAGCTCGGCCGCGGCCGAGCTTGTGGATGGCAGGCTGCTGGCCGCCTGGATCGAAGCCTGAGCCGAGCCGGCTGGACCCGAAGTCTGGGTAGCGGAAGCCTGACCGCCGCACGAGGCGACCAGCAACGTAGCACCGACGAGAAGGGTGACGACGGAGACGCGGGCCATGGAAGCTCCCTTACTCGCATCAGCCACCCCACCAGGTCGCGCGGCGTGGGCCGACCACAGCACGGCCCCCTGGGCGATCCGACGCTGCGCCCGGCCGTCGATCGACGCCAAGTTCACAACGGTTTGAGGTTGGCCGGTCTGCGACAATCCCGGGAATGCGCACGGATGACCTGCCCGTCCGCCGCTTTGCCGGCGTCGACGCGTTCCTCGCGGCCGCCGGGTCGTTCCTCGCGGCGCGCGAGGCCGAGCACAACCTGATCTTCGGGATCTGCTCCAGTCTGCGCGAGACGCCCGAGCGGTACGGGGAGCCGTACCTCGCCGTCGTCGAGCGGGGTGATCGGGTCGTGGCGGCCGCGCTCCAGACGCCGCCGTTCCGGCTCGTGCTGTCCGAGGTTGACGAACCGGCCGCCATCGACGCCCTGGTTGACGACGTGCTCACGCGCTCGCTGCCCGGTGTGGCCGGCCCCGTGGAGCACGTCCGAGCTTTCGCCGGGACCTGGCTGGCGCGCGGCGGGCCGACGCCGACCCTGGCGATGTCCGAGCGGATGTACCGCCTCGCGACGGTCATCCCGCCCAGGCCGATCCCGGGGAGGTCACGGATCGCCGGCCCGGCCGACCGCGACCTCGTCATCGATTGGACCGAAGCGTTCATGCGCGAGGCCTTCGGCGACGCCGACCCTGTGGTAGTCGCCGCCGACGTCGATCGATGGCTCGCTCGCCGCGGCCGCACCATCTACGTGTGGGACGACGGCGAACCGCGGTCGCTGGCGGGGGTCGGTGGCGACACACCGAATGGCACGAGGATCGGCCCGGTCTACACGCCGCCGGCCCTCCGCGCCCGCGGCTACGCCAGCGCCTTGGTCGCAGAGGTCAGCCAGGCCAAGCTGGACGCCGGGCGGCGGTTCTGCTTCCTGTTCACGGACCTCGCCAACCCGACCGCCAACCACATCTACCAGGCGATCGGCTACGAGCCCATCCGGGATGTGGACGCCTACCGGTTCGCACCGCGGTGAACGACCAGACGGCATCAACAACATCGCCTTCCCTCAGCTGCTCAACCCGGAGCTCGCCAAGCCGGGCTGGCGACCCCAGTTCATCGACTACCTGTACGTCGGGTTCACCAATGCGAACGCCTTCAGCCCGACCGACACGATGCCGATGACGCACTGGACCAAGGTCGCGATGGCGTCGCAGGCGCTCATCTCATTCACCGTCATCGGCCTGGTCCTTGCCAAGGCGGTCAACGCGTTCTGATCCCAGGATCGGAGACTCGGCGGTCAGTCGGGCCGCGGCGACCGGACGATGCGGAGCGGCTCCAGGAACAGCAGGTACAGGCTGATGACGATGAACGCCATGATGCCGCCGAACAGCAGGGCGGCCGCGGGCGACGCCCAGGCGCCCTCGAGGAGCACGTGCCAGGCGATCGCCGCGACACCCGCCAGCCATGCGGCAAGGACGCCGACGAGGATCCTGTGACGGCGTGGGCTCAGCGGTGAGCGTTCGACCCAGCCGATCACCCGCCCCGCGATGCGGCGGGCGCCGACCGCACTGACGATGGCCCCGACCTCGTCGATGAGGTCCGGCTCTGGATCGTCCCGCGGCGGAACGTGCCCGAGCCATGACCGAGCGCGCCACGTCGCGACCAGCCCGAGGACAGCGTTCGCCGCCGCAAGCAACAACAGCATGATCACGACACCGAACCCGGTCGCGCCCCGCGGCACGCCGACCAGCACGAGCGCGATGAGATCCGACGCCACGCCCACCGTCGCGATGACGATGGCGATGGCCGCCCCGATCGCGATCCGGCGGGCGACAGCCGGATCGTAGGCGCCGCTCCGATGCCCGATCGCGCGGACGACGGTGGCGCCAGCGACGAGCAGGATCCCGAAGACCGAGAACCAGGTCACACCGTCGTACGGATCGTCGGTGAAGGGCAGACCGGCCTGGATGACGTCGACCTGGGTGGTGACCATGGCGAGCAGGAGGAACGCCGCGGCCGTGGCCGCGCCCATGAACGTCACGAAGCGGAAGTCGTAGGCAGCGTCGTGGTCCGTCACGTTCACGGCCGCATGGTACTCCGCGGCGTCGGGTGGCCCCAGTTCGCAACCTCGCTCGGCTGCGCCACTGAACGCGGCACCGAACCGACACCTTGTCGGCCCTGCGGCGGGGACGACCGTGCCCTGTGCTCCTGCCTAGCCTTCCGACATGCCCGGCTTCGGCCCGGGCGGCACGTCGGAGGTCCTGACGACGATGGACACTGGAGACACCGCGTGGATGCTGATGTCCACGGCCCTGGTCATGGTCATGCTGCCGGGCCTGGCGCTGTTCTACGGCGGCCTCGTTCGCCGCAAGAACGTGCTGTCGACGACGATGCACAGCTTCTTCGGGCTGGCGCTGGTCAGCGTCGTGTGGGTCATCGTCGGCTTCACCCTGGCCTTTGGGCCTGACGTCAACGGCTGGGGCCTGATCGGCGGACTCGACTTCGCGATGTTCAACGGCGTCGGCCAGGAGCCGTCGACGGTCTACGCGACGACCATCCCGTTCATGTTGTTCGCGATGTTCCAGCTGATGTTCGCGGCCATCACGCCGGCGCTCATCACGGGAGCCTTCGCCGAGCGCAAGCGTTTCGGGTCGTTCGTGCTGTTCACGATCCTGTGGTCGATCCTGATCTACTCGCCGATCGCCCACTGGGTCTGGTCGACCGGTGGCTGGCTGTTCAAGCTCGGTGCGCTCGACTTCGCGGGCGGCACGGTCGTCCACATCAGCTCGGGTGTGTCCGCCCTGGTCGTGGCGCTGATGATCGGGCGCCGGCGCATGAACGGCGAAGGCTCCGAGCCGCACGACGTCCCGATGACAGTCCTCGGTGCGGGCTTGCTGTGGTTCGGCTGGTTCGGGTTCAACGCGGGCTCCGCTCTGACCGCGGGTGGGCTGGCGGCCAGCGCCTTCACGGTCACCAACATCGCTGCGGCCGCCGCGACCATCACCTGGGTCCTTGCCAGCTACGCTCATCACCGCAAGGTCAGCGTCGTCGGGGCCGCCTGCGGCGCCGTCGCCGGGCTCGTCGCGATCACTCCGGCATCGGGCTACGTCACGCCGGGTGGTGCGCTGGTCATCGGCCTGGTCGCGGGCGGCCTGTGCTACAGCGCCACGCTGCTGCGGGCTCGGTCGCGCGTCGACGACGCGCTCGATGTCTTCGCGGTCCACGGTGTGGGCGGGATGTTCGGGGCCATCGCGACCGGCATCTTCGCCTCCAGCACGGTCCAGGCCGCGTACTCCGGCCTCCTCGACGGCAACCCGCAACAGCTCGTGACCCAGGGCGTCGCCGTCGGCGCGACGGTCCTGTACGCCGCGGTCGGCACGGTCGTCATCGTCAAGGTCGTCGATGTCCTGCTCGGCATCCGGGTCAAGCCGGAGGTCGAGGAGATGGGGCTCGACCTGTCCGTCCACGGTGAGGCTGCCTATCAGGTGTGACGACTGGGGGCCGCTCTCTGTCCCACGTCACCAACCTCCGCCGGCCGCCTGTCGACCTCCATCGACGACGGCCGGCTCGGCCCATCTCCGGAGCACAGCCGTGAACCTTCCACAGCCATCCCGCCACCGCCCCAGCGTCACCCCGTTGTACGACGAGCGGTACGAGCACGACGCGTGCGGGGTCGGGTTCGTGGCGGACGCCGGTGGGCGATCGCGGACGCGGGTTCTGCCGCTGGCGCTGGCCGGGCTGGCCGCCCTGGGGCATCGCGGGGCGTTCGGGGCCGACGGCGAATCGAGCGACGGGGCCGGCGTCGCGTTGCCGCTCGACCGATCGCTGCTGGAGCTGCTGGCCGGCGAGACCGCGGCGGCCGACCGGCCCGGCATCGTGTCGCTGTTCCTGCCACGTGGCCGGGTCGCGGAGCGGCGCGCCCGGACGCTGGTGGAGGTCACCTTCGCCGATACCGGCCTGGCGGTCGTCGCCTGGCGGTCGGTCCCCGTCGATGCCACCGTTCTGGGGGCCTCGGCGGCGGCGTCGCGGCCGGCGTTCGCGCACGCCATCGTGGGACGCCCGGCGCGCGGGTCCGGGGATCCGCGGCCCATCTCCGACGACGCCTTCGAACGGCGCCTGATCGTCGCTCGACGCCGTCTCGAGACGGCCGCTCGCGAGGCCGGCGGTGCGCTGGCCGAGCTGTCGGTCCCATCCGCCTCCGCGCGGACGATCGTCTACAAGGGGCTCGTCATCGGTGGCCGGCTGCCCTGCCTCTACCCGGACCTGCGGGCGCCGCTGGCGGTCGGCTATGCGGTCTTCCACCAGCGCTACGCGACCAACACGCGTCCCATCTGGCGACTGGCCCAGCCGTTCCGATCGATCGCCCACAACGGCGAGATCAACACCGTTCGCGGCAACCGCGAACAGGTCCGCGGTCGCGCGGCCGATGGCGTGGGGTCCGGGCCGGGTGCCCGGCCCACGCTGGCCCGTGAGCTCCTCGCAGCGGGCGACCTGCTGTCGCGCGACGGCTCCGATTCGCTGTCGCTCGATGAAGCGCTCGAGCTGCTGACGACGACCGGTTGGGACCTGACGCCGGCGCTCCTGACCGCGATCCCTGAAGCGCTCGCCCTGCGGCGCGCCGCGCATCCCCATGTCGCCACGCTCCAGCGCCGAACGGCCGGGTTCCTGGCGCCGTGGGATGGGCCGGCGGCGATCGTGTTCGCCGATGGCCGGCGGGTCGGGGCGCTGGTGGACCGCAATGGGCTGCGACCGGCGGCGTTCGCCGTGACGAAGGACCGCCTCGTGGCCGTCGCATCCGAGGCCGGGGCCGTGCCCTTCAGCGCAGCCGAGACCGTCCGACGCGGCCGCCTCGGTCCGGGTGAGCTGCTACTGGTCGAGCCCGGTCGCCGGGCGATCCTCGAGGACGCCGAGGCGAAGACCTGGGCCCTCCGTGCGTTCCCGATCCACGACGCGCCGCGGCCGGTCCACGAGGACCGCTGGGACGCGAGGGCGGGGTCAGTGGGTGGCCCGAGGCCCCCCTCCACCGATCATGCCCTCCGCTACCTCGCCGGACTCGACGCGGAACGGGCGCGGCTCGACATCAAGACGATGGCTCTCGAGGGCCACGAGCCGCTGTGGAGCATGGGCGATGACACGCCGACACCCGGCAGGGGCCGGCTCGACCGGCCGGTCGCCGACCATCTCCGCCAAGCATTCGCGCAGGTCACCAACCCGGCGATCGATCCGGACCGCGAGCGGGTCGTGATGGATCTCCGGGTCGAGCTCGGGCGGCGCTCGGCGCTCCTTGGCGGACCGCCGCGAGCGCCACGGACCGTCCGCTTGCAGCGCCCCATCCTGGTCGACCTCGACGGGCTGGTGACGGCGGTGCGCGCCGGCGCGGCGTCGGTTCGGATGCTCGATGCGACGTGGGATCCGGCGGCGGGGCCAGCCGGGCTGGAGGCCGCGCTCGATCGCCTGGCGGCTGATGCGGTCGCCGCCGCGCGTCGTGGTGCCGGGCTCGTGGTCGTCAGCGACGCGACCTGGTCGATCGACCGGCTGCCGATCCCGTCCATCCTCGCGACCGGGGCCGTCCACACCGCGCTGACCGGGGCCGGCCTGCGCGGCCGGACGGATGTCGCGGTCAGCGGGACGGACATCCTGGACGTCCATTCGATGGCGATGCTGCTGGCTGTCGGCGCGACGGCGGTCCACCCGCGTCTCGCGATCGAGCTGGCCGCCGAACTGGCCGGCACGCGTGGCGCCGAAGGGATGACGCCCGCCGACACGGTGGGCGGTCTCGTGGCGGCATTCGAGGCCGGCCTGCGCAAGACGCTCGCCCGGATGGGTATCAGTGCCGTCGCGTCGTACATCGGCGGGGCGCTCATCGACGTCGTCGATCTCGACGCTTCGGTCGTCGCCCGGTGCTTCCCGATGGCAGCCGCGTGGCCGGGACGGACGACCCTGGCCGATCTCGGCCAGCGGCAGATCCGGCGCCGCGCGGCTGCGCTGGCCATCCCGGAGCCCGCCGCCGGCCGCGAGCCGCGGCTCCCGGACCCCGGCTTCGCCCGCTTCCGCGCCGACGGCGAGGCGCACCTGTTCTCGCCACGGATCGCGGGGGAGATCCAGGTCCTGGCCGGTCATGGCGTCGAGGCACCGGCCCCGGCGGCCGCCATCGACGACGCCCTGGGCCGCTACCGGACCGCCTTGGCACGTCCGACCGCCGAGCGCGCGGTCCCACGTGACGAGCTGCGCGTCCGGACCGCCGCCGAGCCGACACCCCTCGCGCGGGTCGAGGACGCCCGTTCGATCGTCCGGCGCTTCGTCGTGTCCGCGATGAGCGTCGGCGCCCTCAGCCCGGAGGCCCACCAAGCCCTGACGATCGGCATCCAGCGGGCCGGTGGCTCCGCCAACACGGGCGAGGGCGGCGAGGACCCGGCGTGGTATACGCCAGGCACGGACGGCCGCCGCCACGACGCGCGGATCAAGCAGGTCGCCTCGGCGCGGTTCGGGGTGACGGCCACCTATCTCGCCCGCGCGGACCAGCTCGAGATCAAGGTCGCCCAGGGCTCCAAGCCCGGTGAAGGCGGCCAGCTCCCGGGCCGCAAGGCGACGGCCTACATCGCCGCGCTGCGGCGTGGCCAGCCGGGGCAGAGCTACATCAGCCCGCCGCCGCACCACGACATCTACTCGATCGAGGACCTCGCCCAGCTCATCGCAGACCTGCGGGCGATCAACCCCAAGGCGCGCATCGGGGTCAAGCTCGTCGCGGGCCGCGGTGTCGGCACGATCGCGGCCGGAGTCGCGAAGGCCGGGGCGTCGTACATCCACCTGTCCGGTCATGCCGGCGGCACGGGCGCCTCGCCGCTGTCATCGATCAAGCATGTCGGGGCGCCGTGGGAGCTCGGGCTCGCGGAAGTCCACCAGGTCCTGCTGCGGAACGACCTGCGCGACCGCGTCGCGCTGCGGACGGACGGCGGACTCCAGACCGGTCGCGATCTGCTGGTCGCCGCGCTCCTGGGCGCGGAGGAGTTCGCATTCGGGACCTCGGCGCTCGTGGCCATCGGGTGCGACATGGCCCGTCAATGTCATCTCGACACGTGTCCGACGGGGATCGCCACACAGCGGGAAGACCTGCGCGCAACGTTCGCCGGCACGCCCGATGCGGTCGTCCGCTACTTCACGGCCATCGCCGAGGATCTGCGCCGCGAGCTGGCGGCGGTCGGGGCGCGTTCGGTCGGCGAGGTCGTCGGAGAGAGCCGGCGGCTGCTGCGGGCCATCCCCCTCGCCCGAGCGGAGCTCGCCCCGGTCATCGGCGCGTCGCCGTGGCCTGCCACCGCCGCGCGTCGTGCCGATCCGACCGGTGCCGGACGCGAGATCGGCCACGCGCCCGCGTCCGCGCTGGAGGTCGGGATCGCCGCGGCGTTCCGCGGCCAGGGCTCGGTCAGTGCCGCGGGTCTTCGGGTGACGACGGCGGACCGCTCGTTCGGGGCTGGGCTGACCGGTGCGCTCGAACGGGGCGAGCTCCGCGGGCCGATCCGACTGGACCTCCGGGGCGCGGCCGGCCAGTCGTTCGGGGCGTTCGCCGGACCCGGCGTCGAGCTCCGACTGACCGGCCAGGCCAACGACTACGTGGCCAAGGGGCTGTCGGGCGGCTCGATCACGGTCGCGCCGGAACCCGATCTGGGTGCCGATGCCGCGACCGAGGCGATCGCCGGCAACACCGTCCTGTACGGCGCGACCGGAGGACGGCTCCACCTGGTCGGTCGGGCCGGGATGCGCTTCGCCGTCCGCAACAGCGGCGCCGAGGCCGTCGTCGAGGGGATCGGCCCGCACGGCTGCGAGTACATGACCGGCGGGACGGTCGTCGTCCTGGGCCCGGTCGGGGCGAACTTCGGGGCGGGGATGACCGGCGGGCGAGCGTATCTATACGACCCGACTGGACGACACACGGCCGCCCTCGACGAGCGGAGCGTCCGGGCGGTGCGGCTCGCGTCGGCCCTGGCCGACCGACCCGATGGCCAGACCCGGATCTTCGAGCTCATCCGCCTGCTCGAGGCGCACCGGGGGGCGGGCTCCGTTCTCGCCGGGCGGCTGCTCGACGAGGCCGACCTGGCGGCGTGCTTCTGGCTGGTCGAGCCGGTCGCCGTGGCGCCCGAGCTTCCGGCAGGCGTCCGGCCGCCGGCTTTGTCCGCGCCGACGTCGCCCGCCATCGGCGCGGTGCCCGTCGAGCGTGCCTCGGCGGAGATCGGGACGCCGTTCGCCTGAGGTGATCCGCCGCGACGGCCCTTCCGGTTGCTACCGCAACCGGACCGCAACCGTGTCGTGCCCGACTTGACGCCGACGCGCGCGATCGTGCGCCCTACGCTCGCCCAACGTCGGGAGCGTCACCTGCGGGTGTGCCCGCCGCGGATTCTCTCCAGCAAGCCCCAGCCCCGGAAGGTAGCCCGTGATGATCCACCCCTCCGACCCCGAGATGCGCCGGGTCGTCGCGGTCCGCGACGGCCACCTGGGCCCCGTCACCTGTGCCACGTGCGGCTGTCGCCTGGCCGTGTCCGGCGAGGCGTTCTTCCACTTCAACCCGATCGGTGGGCGCGATGCCCGGGGTTGCCGCGTGTCCTGCGCCGATGCCGCGCACGACGCAGAGGGTCGTCCGATCGCCCTCGCGGTCTGACCCGCGCCGGTCTCGCTTGATGTGACGCTGGCCTCAGGCCGGCGCGACCTCGTCCTCGACCACGATCCGATAGCCCACGCCGCGGACGGCCACGACCTGCGGACCGCCGGCCGCGATGACCTTGCTGCGCAGACGCGCGAGATGCGGCTTGAGCCAGAGCAGGTCCGGGTCCGTTTCCGAGGGCCAGCCGGCGCGGGCCAGCTGGAGGTGCGGCACGATGTCGCCGCCGGCGCGCACGAGCGTCTCGAGGAGGCGGAACTCCGTCGGCGTCAGGGCCAGGGCGGTGTCGCCGACGCGTGCCTCGTGACGGCCCGGTTCGAGGACGAGCGCCCCGGCCGTCAGCGGGCCACCACCGGACGTACCAGGCCCGGACGTCCGATCGACCCGGCGCATGACCGCGGCGATCCGGGCGAGCAGCTCGGCCTTGCCGAATGGCTTCGTCAGGTAGTCGTCCGCGCCAAGGCCCAACGCACGGACCTTGGCCGCCTCGCCGCTCTCGCCCGACACGACCAGGATCGGGGCCGGCCCGACCGCACGCATCTGGCCCGCGACGTTGAACCCGTCCGGGCCGGGCATGGCGAGGTCCAGCAGGACGAGGTCCGGGGTCTCCTCGCGAAAGCGTTTGACGGCGGTCAGGCCGTCGTAGGCGGTGATGACCTGGTGGCCCTCGGTCCCGACGAGGGCGGTGATGGCCCCCACCATCGCCGGGTCGTCATCGACGACGAGGATCCGAAGGGGGCGGGTGCTCATCGTGATCATGGTCCTCGCTCTGGCGGTTCAGACGGCCACGGCGGCCGGCAGCGCAACGACGAATCGGGCGCCATGGGGCATCGCGGGCTCGCACCAGAGGTGCGCGCCCATCGATTCGCCGAGCCGTTTGGCGGCATACAGCCCGATCCCGGACCCCCGCGCGGTATGCGTGTCGCGCCGGGCATATGGCTCGAAGATCCGCTCCCGCCAATCGTCGGGGATGCCCGGACCCTCGTCCGAGACGCCCAGCTGGACGACGCCCTCGTTGAGCGACCAGTCGATCCGGATGGCAGTCTCCGGTGGCGCGTACTTCACGGCGTTCTCGACCAGGTGCTCGACGATCTGGCGGAGCCGCGGCGGATCGGCCAGGGCATGGAGCCGCGGGCTTGGCAGGACCTGGACCGGGTGGTGCTCGAGGATCGGCCGAAGCGACGTGATGACCTCCCCGATGAGCGAGCCGAGATCGACCGGCGTGACCGACGCCGGGCCCTCCGGCACGACCCGCACGGACGCCAGGATCGAATCGACGAGGCGGTCCAGCCGCTCGATCTGCTCGAGCGTTGCGCGGTGCCAGGCGGCGCGCGTGTCGCGGCGGGCCATGTCGCGCGATTCGCGGCCGCGCAGCGGCGGCTCGTCGGCCAGCAGGTCGGCATACGCGCGGACGATGGCCAGCGGCGTCCGGAGCTCGTGGGTGACCAGGGCGATGAGCTCGCTGCGGGCCTCGTCGATGGCCTTGAGTGCCTCGACCCGCGCCTCGGCCTCGCTCTGCTGGCGACCTTTCTCGATGATCCCGGCCAGCAGGTCGGCGACCGCCCCGAGCTGCGCCACGTCGTGGTCGCTGAACGTCCGCGAGGCCTCGGTCTGGATGTTGAGCACACCGACCGTCTGGTCGTGCCAGGTCAGCGGCACGGACAGCATCGACGCCACGAAGCGGCGCTGGTCGATGCCGCGGACCCACAGGAAGCGGGCGTCGGTCTTGACGTCGGGGATGACCAGCGGCGTCCGGTCCGCCGCTACGCGACCGGTGACGCCCTCGCCGAACGGCACCCGGGCGCGCCCGATCTGGAAATGGTCGAGGCCGTTGGTGGCGGCCAGCGTCAGGTACGCTCCATCGCGGTCGAGCAGGTACAGCGAGGAGACATCGGCGTGCAGGATGTCGCGGGTCCGGTCGATGACGGTCTCGAGCAGTTCGTCCCACGTCCGCGCCGTCGTAGCGAGACGCGCGACCTCGTGCAGGAAGCGCAGCTGTTCGAGCTGCTCCTCGGCGGCCTCGGGCGTCCCGACGGGGCGCGTGTCGCCGGTCGCTCGGGCGGTGGCGGCGGCGGGGCGTGTGCTGGTCACGGGCATCACGATACAAGCCTAGAGAAAGGTTGCGGCACAGAAGGTTGCGATGCGGTGACGGCTTGGGCGCGGTACGGTCCGTCCCGACACCCTCGGCTGCAGGCGGGATGACCGGCCGGTCCTCGCCCGCGGTCGCCGCCGAGCCCCTCGGCATCGGCTCCGCCGGCGCCCGTGACCCGCTCGCCCTGGAAGTCCGCCTGCTGGGCGCGCTGCTCGGGCAGGTCATCGCCGAGCAGGCCGGCCCGGATCTCTTCGCCACGGTCGAACGCATCCGGCGCCGGACGATCGCCCTGCGCCGTGACGACGATGCGCAGGAGCGGGCGCGACTCGATGAGGAGCTGCGCGCTCTCGACCTGGGTGCCGCCGAGGCCGTCATCGGTGCGTTCACGCTCTACTTCGGGTTGGTCAACCTGGCCGAGGCACGCGGTCGCGTCCGCGCGCTGCGCCGGCGTGAGCGGGCCGCGCGCGATGGCGTGCTCGACGATTCGGTCGCGGACGCGGTCGCGGGACTGCGCCGCCTGGGACGGTCGGACGCCGAGCTCGATGGCCTGGTCGAGCGGCTGGTCGTGGCGCCAGTGTTCACCGCCCATCCGACCGAGGCGCGCCGCCGGACCACGCTCGTGGCGCTGCGCCGGTGCGCGATCCTCCTGGCCCGCCTCGACGACCCGCGCCTCACGCCCTCGGCTGACCGGGAGGTGCGTCGTCGCCTGCGCGAGGAGATCACGGTGCTGTGGCGGACCGCCGACCTGCGCGTGGTCCGCCCGACGCCACTCGACGAGGTCCGGACGGCGATGGCCTTCTTCGATGCCACGCTGTTCACGGTCATCCCGCGGCTGTACCGGTCGCTCGATGCGGCACTCGACCCGCCGACCGGGCGGGCGCCCGGGCCCGCGTCGGACACGGGCCGGACCGGCACCCGGCCGCCGCGCGTCGGATCGTTCCTGCGGCCGGGCAGCTGGATCGGCGGTGACCGCGACGGGAACCCGGGCGTGACCGCGGAGATCACGGCCCGGACCCTGCGCATCCACGCCGACCACGTCCTGCGCGGCTACGAGGCGGTTGCCACCCGGCTCATGCAGACCATCGCCGCGGCGACGAGCGAGGAGCGGGTGGCGCGGCCGCTGGCATCGCGCCTGGCCCGCGACGCCGAGGACCTGCCGGAGACGGCACGCCAGCTCCGCCGCCGCTTCCCGGCCGAGCCTTATCGCCAGCGCTTTGGGTTCATCGCGGAGCGGCTGCGCCGGACCCGAGCCGCCCTGGTCGGTGAGCCGGCGCCGCTGACCGGCCGGTATGGATCGGCCGCGGAGTTCGAGGCGGAACTGTCCGAGATCGCCGCTGCGCTCGTGGCCGACGGTCTGGAACGGATCGCCTTCGGTGAGCTGGCCGAGCTGCGCTGGCAGGTCGGGACTTTCGGGTTCCATCTCGCCTCCCTCGAGATCCGCCAGCACGCGACGGTCCATCGGGCGGCCCTCGCGGCGATCCGCGCGGGCGCGCCGCTCGCCACGGAGCTGAGCGCGGGCGTGACCCTGGCCGAGGTCCTGGCCACGTTCCGGGCGATCGGCACGGCCCAGGCGCGGTTCGGCGTCGATGCCTGTCACCGCTACATCGTGAGCTTCACCGCCGCCGCGACCGACGTCACGGACGTGCTTGAGCTGGCGCGGCTGGCCGTGGAGCTCGACCCGGCCGCCGCCGCCGCCGACGTGGCCGCCGGGCCGCCGATCCTCGACGTCGTACCGCTGTTCGAGTCGAGCGAGGCGCTCGCCGACGCGGGCGCGATCCTCGGCGCCCTGCTCGACGATCCGGTCTACCGGGCCGGGCTGGCCGCCCGTGGCGATCGCCAGGAGGCGATGCTCGGCTACTCGGATTCGAACAAGGAGTCGGGGCTGGTCGCAGCGGCCTGGATGCTGCACCAGGCACAATCCGCGCTGGCCGACGCCGCGCGGTCGCGAGGCGTCGAGTTGACCCTGTTCCACGGGCGGGGCGGAGCGCTCGGACGGGGCGGCGGTCCGACCAACCGGGCGATCCTCGGCCAGGCCCCCGGTTCGGTCGACGCGCGCCTGAAGCTGACCGAGCAGGGTGAGGTCATCGCGGCGAACTACGCCGATCCGACCATCGCGCTCCGCCACCTCGAACAGATGACCGGAGCGATCCTGCTGGCATCGACCCCGGAACACGATGCCCGGCTGGAGCGCGCCCTCGCCACCGGCGCGCCGATCATGGCGGAGCTCGCGGTGACGGCCCGGGTCGCCTACCGCGCACTCGTCCACGACGACCCGGGGTTCGCCTCGTTCTTCCGTGATATCACGCCGATCCGGGAGCTGTCCGACCTGCGGCTCGGTTCGCGCCCGGCCGCGCGCGGACGGCGAGACGAGGCGCCCACCATCGATTCGCTGCGCGCCATCCCGTGGACGTTTGCCTGGTCGCAGTCACGGATCAACCTGCCGGGCTGGTATGGGCTCGGCCATGCGCTCGATGCGTACCGGGTCGCCCACGGGGACGCCGGACTGGCGGCGATCGCACGGCTGGCGCGCGACTGGCCGTTCCTGTCGAGCCTGCTCGACAACGCCGAGATGAGCCTGGCCAAGGCAGACATGGGTGTGGCGCGCCTGTACGCGGCACTTGCCAACAACCCCGGCGACGGCCGGCGCTGGGACGCCATCGAGACCGAATATCGCCGGACGGTCGGCCTCCTCGCGCGCGTGACCGGGCGCGAGCGACTGCTCGATGGCGCGCCCGTCCTGCAACGCTCGGTGGCGCTGCGCAATCCATACGTGGATTCGCTGTCCGAGCTCCAGGTCCGGCTGCTGGCCCGGTTGCGCGCGCTGGTACCCGACGATCCGGACCGCGAGCGGGTGCTCCGGCTCGTCCAACTCACGGTCAATGGCGTCGCGGCCGGGCTCCAGAACACCGGTTAGGGGGATGGACCACGCCGATCACGTCGGGCTCCTGCGGCCGGCGGTGGAGCCGGGCGGCTGCTGGGCGGACATCGGGGCGGGCGAGGGCGCGTTCACTTTGGCGCTCGCCG
The DNA here is from genome assembly GCA_038248915.1 of Candidatus Limnocylindrales bacterium. GTDB lineage: Bacteria > Chloroflexota > Limnocylindria > Limnocylindrales > CSP1-4 > SPCO01. The sequence goes on from JBBRXB010000002.1 coordinate 232,764, forward strand.
ACCTCCTCGGACCGGGCGGCCGGATCGTGGCGGTTGATCGGGACGCCGGTGTCCTCCGAACGAACGCCGAACGCATACGCGCCCGGTTCCCGGCTACCGACCTGATGACGCTCACTGCCGATCTGACCGGGGACCTGCCGCTGCCGCCCGAGCTCGACGGGCTCGTTGCCGCCAACAGCCTCCACTACGTTCGGCCGGAGCGGCAGGTCGCGGTCGTGCAGGCGCTCGCGGCGCACCTCCGGCCGGGTGGCCGGTTCGTGGTCGTCGAATACGACACCGATCGCGGCAATCCATATGTGCCGCACCCGTTCAGCGCGACGTCGTGGGGGCGGCTGGCCGCCGCCGCCGGTCTGGTCGGGACGGAGCAGACCGGGCGCGTCCCGAGCCGGTTCCTGGGCGCGATCTACTCGGCTGCGAGTCGCCGCGCCTGAGGGTCGTCTGACAACCACGCCCTCGACACCTCACGCCGCTCTCAGAGGGCATCCCCAGTCTCGAACGCGAGGGTTCGTCACGGGAGGCCATCTCGGAGGCGTGTATGCGGTGACCGACTATCGCCAGCCAGGCAGCATCCGACAAGGAGTTCCCATGGACTACGTCTTCACACCGGTCGAGCCGGTGCAGCCACCCCCGTCGGTCGTCGAGCCGGTCCAGGCCACCCGGACCGGCGGCATCCGGCGAGCCGTCATCACGGCCGGCATCTCGGCACTGCTCCTCGTGGGCGGTGCCGCGGCGGCCGTCTCGGCGGCCAGCCCGGATCCGTCGTCGGCCCCGAGCACGACGACGGCTCCGTCGAATGGCGGGACCACGACCACGCGGCCGAAGCACACCGGCGGATCCACCGCCGACTGCCCGAACATGGGCGGCTCCGGCTCGGGCGGGTCGGGCTCGTCCACGGCCCCCAGCACAACCAGGCCGAGCACCGCTCCGGCACAGTGACCTCGACCCTGGCGGTCCGCTTCGGTGGGCCGCCAGGGCGTGCGTCCGGCACTCCTCGAATCATGGCCCGGATCGTCTCCCTGATCCTCGTGACCGTGCTCATCGGCGGCTGCTCCAGCGCGACCGCCGGGAGCGCCACGCGCGCCGCGCCGGTCCCGTCGCCGTCGGCTGCCTCGTCGTCGACGGCTGATGCCGGCCTGGTGGACATCGGCGCCGGACTGCAGGGGCCGTCGGGTGTCGTCGCCACCGTCTTCGCGACGGGCCTCGACCACGTCGGGGCGTTCGCGTTCGATGACGACGATCGCCTGTGGGTGGCCACCGCCGGCTATGACGACGACGGCACCGACGCGGTCTACCTGGTCGCGCCCGCTGGGGCCAGCCCGGTCAAGGTGATCGACGGTCTCCACACGCCGCTCGGCCTGGTCTGGTCGGATGACGTGCTCTATGTCGCGTCGGCGGGTGGGGTCGATGCCTATCGGGGTCTCGTCGATGGCACGTTCGCCGCACACTCGAGGATCCTGACCCTGCCGAGCGGCGTGGGCGAAGTCAACGGCCTCGTGATGTCATCCGCTGGCCGTCTGTACCTGGGTGTCTCAGCGCCGTGTGATGCCTGCACGCCCACGACCGAGCTCGCCGCGGCCGTCGTCTCGTTCCTCCCCGACGGCTCGGACCTGCGGGTCGAGGCCGGCGGGATCCGGGCGCCGGTCGGGCTGACCTTCTATCCGGGGACGAGCGACCTGTTCGTGACCATGAACCAGCGCGACGACCTCGGCGACGCGACACCGGGCGACTGGCTGGCCGTGGTCCGATCGGGGCAGGTTTGGGGCTTCCCGGCGTGCTACGGCCAGGAAGGGTCCGCCTGCGCCGACGTCCCGACCCCGGTCGCCGTGCTCGATGCGCACGCGGCGGTGAGCGGCGTCGCGATCGTCACCGGCCAGCTCGGGGCGGCCGTCGGGAGCGCCGCGATCGTCGCGGAGTGGGCGACCGGGGCCGTGCTGTCCGTCGGCCTCGCGAAGACGGGTGACGCGTACGCCGGCACCGCCGCGCCGTTCATCACGGGTCTCACGAACCCCGTTCCGGTCGCGGTCGCGCCGGATGGCACGCTGCTCGTCGGCGACTGGGGGACCGGGACGATCTACCGGATCACGGTCCGTTGATGAGGTAGCCGTCGAACGCCCGGGCCGTCAGCGGCGGGCGAGTCGGCGCCGGAGCGCCGTAGCCAGGCGTTCGTAATCTGCCGGGTCGTTATAGCGCTGGGCGGAGATCCGCAGCAGGACGCGCGGCTCGACCGACCCGTCGAGCGCGGCCGGGACCGGCCAGCCGCCGACGGGCACCTGGATCCGATCCTCGGTCTCGAGCGCATCGTGGAATGCATCCGCGGCATCGATGGCGACGCTGGGCAGCGGCAGGGCCGCCATCGAGCCGAGCATCGCGTCCGGGGCGGGCGGCTCGACGCCGAGGGCCGCGGCGATGACGTCCCGACCGGTCAGCGCCAGGGCGTGGTTGGCGGCCATGATCGCCCGCCAGCCGCCTTCCCCGGGCGCGCTGTCGCGCATCCATCCGATCGCGGCGGGGAGTGCCAGGAAGCCGGTCGGGTCCGCGGTCCCGACCCAGTCGAACTCGTGGCGGAACCTCGATCGTCCGCCGGGGACCGCGTTCGCGCCGTGGGACACGACGAGCGGGTGGACCCGGTCGCGCCGATCCTCGCGCACCCACAGGAGCGCGGTGCCTTTCGGCCCGCACAGCCACTTGTGGCCGTTGGCCGTCCAGTAGGCCGCCCCGAGCGCATCGACATCCACCTGGATCATCCCGGGAGCGTGGGCGCCATCGACAAGGGTGTCGATACCGCGGGCGTTGAGCTCCGCGACGAGCTCCCCGACGGGCAGCACGATCCCCGTCGGGCTTGTGACGTGGCTGACGAGGACGAGCCGCGTCCGCTCGGTCACGGCCCCGAGGATCGCCGCCACGGCCTCGCCGGGGCCCGTGATGGGGAAGGGGATCCGCGCGAGAACGACGCGGGCACCATCGCGGGCACCCACGGCCCGCATCGCGTTGATCGTGGCGTTGTACTCGTGATCGTTGGCAAGGAGCTCATCGCCGGGCTCGAAGCGCAGCGACTGCAGGACGGTGTTGACCCCGGTCGTGGCATTCGTCACGAAGGCGAGACCCTCCGGATCGGCCCCCAGGAACGCGCCCAGCGCCACGCGTGTCTCGTCGAGCAGGCCGGGCAGGTCGCCGGACAGGAACCGGACCGGCTCGCGCTCCAGCCGGTCGCGCCACGCCTGCTGGATCGCCAGGACCGGATCCGGGCAGGCGCCGTACGACCCGTGGTTGAGGAACGTCACGTCGGGATCCAGACGCCAGCCGAGGTCCGACCTCACGGACAGCTCACCGCGGCGTGGTGAAGGTGCCACCCGGGGGCGTCACGACGGTCGTGCCGCCGCGGACCGCCAGCCAGCGGACGTCGCTCTCGCCGACGACCGTCCAGGTGATCGGGTCGGCGGTCACATCGTCCGTGATGGCAGCCGTCCGCTCCGGGACGCCGATGACCCCGAGCCCGGCCGGCGCGCGCGACCCGAACCGGTCGATGACGGCGTTCCAGGTCGCGGCGTCGGCATGCGGCCGGACCGCGAGGCCCGGCACCACGCCGAGGGCGATCGCGCCGCCGTCGGGCGTCCAGGTCCATGGTGCGAGGGCCATCGCCCCGGCACTCGCGCCGCCGAGGACGGCGCCGCCGGCATGCGCCCGTTCGATCGCCGCCCAGGCGGGGGATCCGCGCATGACGGCGGGGATCATGTCCGGGTCGCCGCCCGGGAAGTAGACGAGGTCGGCCGCCTCGAGGCGAGCGACGAGATCCGGGTCGGTCGCGGAGCTCGCGTCGACGACCATGGCCGGGCTGGCGCTGACGGCCGATCCGGCACTCGCGGCAACGCGTTCGAAGGCAGCGACGCCGTGCGCCGCGGACGCTGCCGGGCTGTAGCGGGCGACAGCGGTCGGGACCACCACGACGCGGACCGGCCGACCGTCGGCGGCCTCGCCTGCGTGCCGCGCAGCCCGTTCCAGCATGGCCGCCAGGCACGGCTCGTCGCCGGCCTCGAACTCGCCGCCGCCGTGAAGGGCGAGCGGTCCGCTCATCCGGGCGGCCCTGGCTCGTCCGGTGGCGTGACATTCTTCATCGGCCGGGGCGGATCGTCGCGCGGCGGCGGGCGGATCCGTCGAACGAGCGTCGAGACCCGCTCGCCGGCGGCGATGAATGGCGCCACCCAGGCGATGACCAGGATCGGGATCAGGAACCGCGCCGCCACCGGTCGAACGGCGAGGAAGAAGGCGAGCGCCCAGACGCACACCGCGTACAGGCCGATGATCCGGCCCGGGACACCCGCCAGGTGGAGCCGTCGAGCCGGCAGCAGGACGATCAGGGCGAGCACGAGGGCGATGGCCAGGAGGAGCGGACTGAGCACCACGCGCTGATGGTAGGCGTAGTGGCGCTCACCCCGCGAGACGGCGGCCCCGCGGGCGGCGCTCCGTCCGTTCCGACCGCTACCCTCGCTGGGTGTCTCCCCTCCGGCCGGTCGGCCGCATCGCTGCCTGGACCGAGCGGTGGGGTGATGTCGTCCCGCTGCTTCTGGCCGAATTCATCGTGTGGCTTGGGTTCGGGGCGCTCCTGCCGGTCCTGCCCCTGTACTTCACCGAGCAAGGCGTCGACCTGGCCCTGCTCGGCGTGGTCATCGCCGCCTGGCCCGCCGCGCGGCTGGTCGGCGAGCCGGTCTTCGGCTGGCTGGCCGACCGGACGGCGCGCATCCCGTTGATGGTCGTCGGGCTCGTGGCCACCGGGGTCTTCAGCATCCTGCCGCTCGTGTTCACCGGGCCGCTGGCGTTCATCATCCTGCGGGCCGGTTCCGGCCTCGCCACGGCCGCGTACGACCCGGCGGCACGTGGCTACCTGACCGACGCGACCCCGCCCGCTCGCCGCGGCGAAGCGTTCGGGCTGTACGGCGCATTCCAGATGGGCGGCTTGCTCCTCGGGCCGGCCATCGGCGCTCTCGGGGCGAGCTGGTTCGGGGGCATCTCGTTCGTGTTCGTGTTCGGGGGCGTCGCCGCCTGGCTTGCGGCCATCCCCATCGGCCTCCGCGGCCGCGAGACCGGCCAACGGACCCATCCGGCGCCGTCGCCGGACGCCACCGAGTTCCCGCCCGACGCGCCATCGACGGCCCGTCGGGCGGCCGCCGACTTCGACGCCGACCAAGGTTCCGCCGACGGCGGCGAGACCCGCCTCGACGCCCCGACGCGCCTGTGGAACCGCGGCCTGATCGCGGTCCTCGTCATCAATGCCGGCGGCTACTTCGCGGGCGGCACCTACGAGGTCATCTGGAGCCTGTTCCTCCAGCACCTGGGAGCCGGGCTCGACCTGATCGGGCTGACCTTCGCGATGTTCGGCCTGCCGGTGCTGCTGTTGTCGCCGTTCGCCGGCCGTCTCGTCGACCGCCGCGGGGCGCTCGCGTTCATCATCATCGGCTCGGTGCTGCCGGCCATCACCGGCATCCTGTACACGCGCATCGCCGATCCGCTGCTGGCCGTGCCGCTCATCCTCATCGAGGCGACCGGCTTTGCGATGCTCAACCCCGCGCTGTATGCGGTCGTCGCCGCGAACTCGCCGGTCGGACGGTCGTCCACGGCCCAGGGCATCTTCGGCGCAGCCGGCACGGTCGGCTTCATCGTCGCCTCGTTGTTCGCGGGCGTCCTGGCCCAGACCGACATCGTCTACCCGATGTACGTGTTCAGCGCCGTTCTGCTGTCGACCCTCGTCATCGGACTCTTGATCGGCGGCCGGCGACGACTGTCGGCTCGGAGTTTGGCGACCGCGGCATAGGCGCCCGTTCGTGGCGAGTCACCGCCCCTGATCTCGGACCCGTTTGACCGAATCGACCGTGCGCCCTAGAGTTACAGGTCGCGGGGTGGAGCAGCGGCAGCTCGTCGGGCTCATAACCCGAAGGTCAGAGGTTCGAATCCTCTCCCCGCAACCAACGCCTTCACCATGAACCCCGGGCCCGACCACCCGGGGTTCTTTCCTGTCCGGCGTCAAGGCCGATCGAAGCCGGCGCTTGCTGCCATGTCCCTCCCAGGAACGCGGGCCGGTCGTTTGAGCGTGGTCGCCTGACGAATCCTGCAGATCGTGCGCGAATCCGGCATCGGTCGCGCTCGGATGGCACGACTCTGTGGCTGACAGGAACATCGGGCGCGCACGGGCGCGGGCGCGTCCTCCCGCACGTCCCACGCCGACCGGTGTTCCTCCCAGGCACACGATCCGCTCAGGTGAGCGTGGACGAGCGTCGAATCCGACACACTTGGTCGAATCTCGATCGCGGCCACGCTCGAATGGCGCCGATCCGTGCCTGGAGGGAACGCGCCTTGCGGAGCGCCGGACCGTCGGACCGCCCGCCGTCCGCTCCGATCAGGCCCGAGCGCGGTCCTTGAGGATCCGTTCCGCGGCGAGCTTGCCCGGCGCACCCATGACGCAGCCGCCCGGATGGGTGCCGGAGCCGCACTGGTAGTAGCCGTCGATCGGGGTTCGGTACTGGCTCCAGCCCGGGGCTGGCCGGAAGAAGTACATCTGCGGTGCAAGGAACTCGCCGGCGAAGATGTTGCCCTCCGACAGGCCGACCGTCCGCTCGATGTCGAGCGGGGTCACGACCTCGCGGTGCAGGACCAGGTCGCTGAAGCCGGGGAAGAACGACTCGAACGTCGCCTGCACCGTGTCGCCCAGGTTCTGCCGCTCCGTGTCCCAGTCGCTCTCGCGGAGCTTGTACGGCGTGTAGGCGATGAACGTGCTCATGACGTGCTTGCCGGGTGGCGCCATGTCGGCGTCGATGGTCGACTGGATCGCGCAGTCCATGTACGGCCGCTGGCTGTACCAGCCGTACTTGGCGTCGTCGAACGCGTGCTCCAGGTACTCCATCGATGGCCCGATATTCGTGAACCCGCGAAACTGGTCGCTCCGGCCGGGCAGGGCCGGGTGCTCAGGCAGCCCATCGAGGGCGAAGTTGACCTTGGACGACGTGCCCTGGAAGCGGAACCGGGTGATGGTCTCGACCAGATCCGTCGGGAGCTCGCGCGGGTCGACCAGCTCGAGGAAGGTGCGCCGCGGGTCCAGCGCGCTGACGACGGTCGTTGCGTGATACTCCGTCCCGTCCGCCAACGCGACGCCGATGGCCCGGCCACCCCTCGTGATCACGTTGGCGACGGGCGATTCGAGCACGATCTCCGCGCCGAACGACTGCGCCGCTCGCGCCAGCACCTTGGTGAACCCGCCGTTGCCCTGCTTGTGAAAGGCCCAGGCGCCGAACTCCCCATCGTGTTCGCCGATCGAGTGATACAGCAGCACCAGCCCCGAACCCTGCGAATACGGCCCGACCTTCGTCCCGATGATGCTCGACGAGGCGAGGTAGCCCTTCAGGATGTCCGACTCGAAGTAGTCGTTGAGGAAGTCCGCCGCGCTGCCAGTCAGCAGCCGGACCGTGTTGTGGAGCGTCCGCTTGTCCATCCCGCGGAAGCGGGAGCGAAGCGCGGCGAGGGCCAGCAGCTCATCGGGATCATCGCTGAACAGGTCTGGTGGGGCCGCGTCGAGAAGTGGCTTGATCGCTCGGCAGACCATCTCCATGTCGTGGCTGTACTGGTTGTAGGCGTCGGCATCGTGCTTGCTGTGACGCGCGATCTCCTTGAGGTTCTCGCCGTGGTCCTGGCCGAGCCACAGGTAGTCGCCGTCCTCGGTCGGAGCGAATGACGACGACATCAAGAGGGGCATGAAGCCGTGCTTCGTGAGCTCCAGGTCGTGGATGATCTCCGGGCGAAGCAGGCTCAGGGCATACGAGAACGTCGTGAACCAGAAGCCCGGCTTGAGCTCCTCGGTGATCGCGGCGCCACCGACGTTGCCCCGCCGCTCGAGGATCAGGGTCTTGAGGCCGGCCTTGGCGAGGTACGCGCCGTTGACCATGCCGTTGTGGCCGGCGCCGATGACGATCGCGTCGTAGGTCGTGTCGGACGCCTTCGGCCCGGGCTTCGGTGTCGCCGCCTTCGATGGCATCTTCGAGCGCTGGTTCGGGGTCATGTCAGGCCGTCTTTCGTGGAGGGTTGTAGAGGGGGAGGCGGGCCGTTCGAGCCCCGATGTACTCGTAGCGGTGGTTGACGTCGAGCTCGAGGCGGATCGGCGTGCCCGGCGCCGCGAGCTCCGGCCGAACCCTCGTCAATGCGATGTGGCGCTGGAGCATCGGCGAGTACATCGAGCTCGTCGTATAGCCCACCTGCTTGCCCTGGTCGTCGTACACGAAGTATTCCTCGTGGATCGGCGTGTGGTCCTTGGGCGGGATGAGCCCGGCGCGGTCGTAGGTTCGGTCGTGATCGTCCCAGTCGACGACGAGGCCGGTGAGCCGCCAGCGCGACGTCTTGTCGGCCAACTCATGCTCGATGGCGCGACGGCCGATGAACGGGCGGTCGACCGACCCGAGGTCGCGGAACATCCAGCTCCAACCAAGCTCGATCGGCGTCGAGCGGTCCTCGTCCGTCCAACCGAACCGGCTCGACCCGAAGTCGACGTCGAGGAGCAGCAGCCCGGCCTCGATCCGTAGCATGTACAGCGCCGCCAGCCCGAACGGCAGCACGCCGTAGCCCTCGAACGACGCCCACATCGCATCCCAGACCGCCAGCGCGCGGCCGGCCGGGATCCACACCTCGTAGCCCAGGTCGCCGCTATAGCCGGTCCGCGAGATCGTCACCGGCACGCCGGCGATCGTGCCCTGGGTGAGACCGAAGAACGGCAGACCCGCGACGGCCGGGACCAGCCGGGCGAGCAGATCACGCGAGCGCGGCCCCTGGACCGCGAGGACGCCGATCTCGTCCGATACCTCCTCGATGGCGACCCGCTCCCGCCCGATCAGGTCGGCGAAGTAGGCGAGGTTGGGTTCCGCGGCGGTCAGCAGGAACTCGTCCCTGGCCGGCCGCAGGATGACGCCGTCCTCGATGACGAAGCCGCGGTCGTCGCACCATGTCGTGTACTGGGCGTTGCCCGGGGCGCAGGTGCGGATGTCGCGGGCCAGGACGCCGGCCAGGAAGCGCTCGGCGTCGGGCCCCGTGATCCGGTACTTGTAGAGCGGCGAAGAGTCGAACACCCCGGCCGCGTTGCGGACGGCGAAGTACTCGAACTTGTCCGACATCTGGTAGCGGTCGGCCGCCAACGTCCCGGACCAGTGACTCCACAGCCCGGTCTCGTTGAGCGCGCTCGTGCGCTCGTGGAAGGGTGACTTCCGGATCATTCGGCCCTCACTGGAATGCCTGTGACGCCGGGAGGATAGCCGTATGATCCGGATCCGGGCGCGGCGTCCCACCGGCCGCATCAGGAGACATCGAGCGGCCGGCGGGGGCATGATCGTCGTCGGATTGACGCTGCCGCGCCCGGACGCCTAGGCTCCTTGATCAAGGGGCACAGGCGTGGCGCTTCATCGCCCCGAGGACACTGGAGGGTCGGATGCTGCAACGGATCATCGGGTTCATCCTGGGCGGGCTCACGATCTGGATCCTGCTCAATCTCACGAACGCGATCTCGGGTGATGTCCAGCCCAAGTGGGCGTTCTCGATCCTCATCGGACTGCTGGTCGCCTGGCTCTGGCCGTGGGTCATCGGGCTCATGCTCGTCCGACGAGCCAAGACCCGACGCAAGGAAGAGATCGACCGCGAGGTCCAGGAACAGCTCGCCGCCCAGAACCGCAACCAGTAGTCGCGGCGGTGCCGCGGGCCCTAGCCGGGGTTGAGCTCGCGCGGCGTCCTACCGGCCGGATGATCTGGTCGGCGTCAGCGATCGTCGCGCGTGGCCAGGGCCTACATCCGCTCGGTGGTCATGCCGACAAGCGCCGCGAACGCATCGCGATCGCCGCGTTGGGCCTGGACGACGAGGTCGCGCACCATCGCGCCCCATGTCACCTGGCGAGCGGCGCCCTCGCAACCTGATGAGAGGTCGGGAGTCCGGAACGTTCAGCACCGCAGCGAATTGACTCAGGCGGGGCCGAACCGTAGGCTCGGCAGGCGCGGGACGTCGTGGGATCGGTCGAGTGCGGTCAGGAGGGATCGATGCAACGGATCATCGGGGCCGGGCTGGGCGCCGTCGCGACCTATGTCCTGCTTGTCATCTTCGCCGGCGCGGCCCAGTCGCAGGTCTATCTGACGGCGGTCATCATCGGCCTCATCGTCAGCATCGCCTGGCCGTGGGTCATCGCGCTGATCGTGGCCCGCCGCATCCGGGAGCGCCGGAACGACCAGATCGACCGCGAGGTCCAGGAGCAGCTCGCCAAGCGAGGCTGACCGGCCCGCTCCGCTAGAAACGCATCGGCCGGGTGCTGGTGCCGCCGAACGTCCGCCGCCTGATCCCGAGCCTGCTGGGTGACGCACCCGACTTCCGGCGACTGTGGATCGGCCAGACGATCTCGGTCCTCGGCGACCAGGTCACCCAGCTCGGGCTGCCGCTCGTCGCCGTCCTGACGCTCGGTGCGACGGCGACCGAGATGGGCACGCTCACCGCCGTCGGGCTGCTGCCCCACCTGCTGTTCTCCCTGCCGGCGGGCGTCTGGCTCGATCGGGTTCGCAGTCGCCGCCGGTTGATGGTGGCGGCCGACCTGATCCGCGCGGGCGCCATCGCGAGCATCCCGCTGGCGTATGCGCTCGGGGGGCTTGGCATCGTCCAGCTGTATGTGGTCGGCTTCGTCGCCGGCTCACTGTCGGTCGTGTTCGACCTGTCATGGAACACGGTCTTCGTGTCGGTGACGAAGCGCGAACGCTATATCGAGGCGATGTCCCTGCTCAACGGCAGCCGGTCGCTCGCGTTCGTCATGGGGCCGACCATCGGCGGGCTCCTGGTCCAGGTCCTCGGGGCGCCGCTGGCGATGCTGACGGACGCGCTGTCGTTCCTCGGTTCGGTCGTGTTCCTGCGCCGGATCCGTTCTCCGGAGCCGCCCATCGAACACGAGGAGGAGGCCATTCGGGACCGACTCATGGCCGGCTTGAGCTTTGTTCTGCGCGACCCGATCATCCGGCCGTCGATGCTGGCGATCGCGACGGTCAACCTGTTCAACTTCTCGTTCGCCGCATTGTTCATCCTGTACGTGACTTCGACCCTCGGCGTGGCGCCGGGATTGCTCGGGCTGGCGCTCGGGATCGGTGCCGTCGGTGGGCTGATCGGAGCGGTGGTCGCGTCGCGGATCGGCCGACGACTCGGGCTGGGCCCGGCGTACGTGCTCGGCTGTGTGCTGTTCCCGGTCTCGCTCGTCCTCGTCCCGATCGCCGGCCCAGGGATGCCCATGCCGGTCATCCTCCTGCTGATCCTGCTGTCCGAATTCGGGGCCGGGCTGGGCGTGATGATCCTCGACATCAACATCGGCTCGATCAACAACGCCCGGATCGGCGACCGGATCCGGGCCCGAGCCAACGGTGCCTACCGGTTCATCAACTACGGCGTCCGGCCGATCGGGGCGCTCTTCGGAGGTTTCCTCGGTGCGGCCATCGGTGTCAGGGAAGCGCTGTTCGTGGTCTCGATCGCGGCCTGCTTCGGGGTGGTCTGGATGATCGGATCGCCGATCCTCCGGCTACGGGATCTGCCGGAGGCGGCCGAGTAGGGTGGGGGCGCACCGCGGGACCGGACCGTCGGCTCGCGCCCGGAGCGCCTACTCCCAGCGGAACGTCCGGACCGCAAGCACCACGGCCCCGACCCCCCAAACCGCGAGGATCGCCAACGAAGCGGCGAGGTCCGCGGTCCCGGATCCCAGCGCCACACGGAACGCGTCGGCGAGCGCCGCCGCAGGCAGGACCGACGCGACGACCGCCAGAGGCCCGGGCAGGTGCGAAACCGGCAGCACGATCCCGCCAAGCAGCAGGAACGCGATGAACAGGCCATTCGCGAGCGCGAGGGTCGCCTCCGCCCGCAATGCCCCTGCCAGCAGCAGCCCGAGACCGGCGAAGGCCAGGGTCCCCAGCAACAGACTCACGAGGAACACTGCGACCGACGCCTCCGGCCCCAGGCGCCAACCCAGCACGACGACGGCGATCGCCACGAGCAGCACCACCTGCGTGATCTCGACGAGCAGGACGGCACCCATCTTGGCCGCCAGCAGGCCGCCACGCGTCAGCGGCGACCCGCCGAGCCGCTTGAGGACCCCGTAGTTCCGCTCGTAGGCGGTGGCGATCCCGAGGTTGACCAGGCTCGTCGCGATGACCGCGAGCGCGAGCGCGCCGGGCAGCAGGAAGTCCACCGGCGGCCCGCTCCCGGTCGGCAGCACGGTGACAGAGGCGAAGAACAGGAGGACGACGACGGGGATGATGACCGTCACGAGGACGTTCTCGCCGCGTCGCGCGGTCAGCCGCAGCTCCATCCGGGCCTGGGCCAGGGTGGCCGTGAGCGGCGAAGCCGGCCGGCTCACGCGTCGCCAGCTGCGTCGTCGGCCGCATCGCGGCCGGCCGAGACGAGCTCGAGGTAGACGTCCTCCAGGCTGCCGCCGGTCGTCGTGAGCTCCACGATCAGTCGATCGGCATCGAGACACCATCGCGCGAGTCCCGCGACGACCTCCGCATCCGGCGATACGCCGTCCAGCCGATACCGACCGCCATCGCCGTCCGTCACCACCGCGGCACCTGGGCGGACGGCCACGAGCACCGTGGTCAGGGTCACGAGATCGGCCGCCGTCAGCGCACGATCCAGCCGGAACCGCAGTCGTGGTGTGGCCCCTGCGCTTAGCTCGGCCGGCGTCCCGGCGGCCACGATCCGGCCGCCGTCGAGGATGCAGATGCGATCGGCCAGGCGCTCGACGTCGGTCAGGTCGTGGCTCGTCAGCAGGATCGCGGCGCCATCGTCTCGGAGGCCGGCCACGATCGAGCGCGTCGCCGCCCGCGCCTCCGGATCCATCCCGGAGGTCGGTTCGTCGAGAACCACGACCTCCGGCCGCCCGACCAGCGCCAGCGCCAGGCCGAGTCGTTGCCGCTCGCCGCCGGACAGACGCCGGTAGCGGGTGGTCGCGACGGCCGTCAGCCCGACGAGGTCGAGCAACTCGTCCGCGTCCCGCGCCTCGACGTGGAAGCGGCCGTACTGCCGGAGCGTTTCGCGCGGCTGGGCTCGCGGGTCGATGCCACCGCCCTGGAGCATCAACCCGACCCGGGCCCGGAGCGCCGGCCCACCCTTCGCCGGGTCGAGCCCGAGGACCGACGCCCGGCCGCCATCACCGTGCCGGTAGCCCTCGACGATCTCGACCAGCGTCGTCTTGCCGGCGCCGTTCGGCCCCAGCAGCGCCACGAGCTCGCCGGCACCGACCGTCAGCGAAACGCCGTCGAGGACTGTCCGCTGGCCGTAGCGCTTGACCAGCCCGTCAACCACGACCGGCGGGTCGTCACGCGTCACTGGGCGATCTTGGCGAACTGCCGCTCGAAATCCGCGTCGGTCAGTTCGCCGACCTGGATCGATCGGATGACCCCGTTCCGGTCGACGAAGTAGGTCTGTGGCCGGGCGGCCACGCGGTAGGCCGCCTTGATCGCCTTGTCGGGGTCGACGACGGTCGGCCAGGTGCCGCCATATTGGGTCACGAAGTCACGGGCGGGTTCGACTGGATCGTCGGTCAGCACCCCGACGACGGTCAGCCCCTCAGCGTCGTGCTCGGCGAGTTTCGCTTCCAGGAGCGGGAACTCGTCCCGGCAGGGCACGCACGACGGACCCCAGAAGTTGATGACGACCGGCTTGCCGGCATAGCTCGTCAAGTCGAACGCAGCACCGTCAAGGGTCGTGCCACGGACCGGCGGCGCCGGATCGCCGATCGCGGCGTGAGGCCCGCCGCCCTGCCCGGACCGGACGAGCCACACGAACCCGGAGGTCACGCCAACGGCGACGAGCAGCGCGAGCAGGATCGGTCGTCGCGGCATATGTCGGCCCGGCTATTGGATCGTCGCGGTCCCTGTCATGGCCGTCGGGTGGACGATGCACAGGAACTTGTAGGTGCCGGCCGCCAGCGCCGGGACATCGTAGATCTTGGTGTCGACGCCGTTGAACACATCGCCCTTGAACGCGACATTCCCGGATGCATCCTGGATCTCGATGTTGTGCGGGGTCCCCTGGTCCTCGTTGTCGAACGCGATCGTGAACGGCTTGCCGGCCGGCCCGGTCCACGACGTCTGGACGAAGGCGATCCCCTTGGCCTCGACCGTCACGTCTCCGGTCGCGCCACCGGCAGGCGGGCCACCCGATCCGGCCGGCCCGCCCGACCCGACCGGTCCACCGGACGCGGCCGGCGGGGGAGCACCGGACGCGCCCGGGGCACCACTCGCCTCGCCGATGGCGAAGGACGTGACCTGGAGCACGGCCGCACTCAGGATGAGGACGACGAGGCCTCCGAACAGCCGCGATGGCACCCGCGACTCGGGGATGTTGGCGAGATGGCCGGTGGCGTCCGCCCTGACCGTCTCGCGATACTCCTTGACGGCATCGCCCAGCCAGCCGACGAGCGTCGCGATGAGCACGATCACCCCCGCGCTGAGCAGCCAGCCGCCGAACACCAGGCCGAGGAACAGTGCGAACATCCCGAACGCGCCGAGGAACGGCCGCCACGATGGGCCGGGCATGTGTACGCCGGGCGGGGGACCGTCGCTGACCACCGCCGGCAACACCGTCTCGGTCGGGGCGATGTCGTGGTCGTAGATCCGCAGGCCCTCGGCCAGCCAGTACAGCAATGTCAGCACGAGGGCGATGACGCCGAGGACGAGGATGAGCCCGTTGAAGACCAGCCCCAGGAACAGCAGCCCGGTGCCGATGGCCGCGAAGATCGGGGCGAACGACGGCCCGGGCATGTGGATCCCGGGCGGTGTGCTCGGGTCGAGGCGTTGCCTGCCGCGGCGTGCGCGCGGCGCCCGCATCAGCCGGACGAACATGCCCAGCACGGTCACCACGACGATGATCGCGAAGAGCACCGGGAGCAGGCCGATGATGACGCCCCAGTCCGGCGTGACGAACTGGGCGGTCAGCTCAAGGAAGCGGGTCCAGATCCGTTCGAGCATGGGTGGGGCGGATCAGCCGGTGCGGCCGCGGGCGATGCCGGTCACTCGTCCGACGATCCGGCGACGAGCACGTAGGCCATGATCGCCATCGCGACGCCGAGGAACAGCAGGAGCGTCGTGCCCGCGGCGATGTCGTAGAACGGGAGCTCGAGCCCGTCGAGGACCGGGATCACGTAGTAGATGCCGGCGATGACGACGAACAGGATCCCGACGAGGGCGGCGTTGCGTGGATGTCGGAGCGGATGCATGGCGATCGACTCCTACGTCGTCGGGGTCTTGCCGGGCAGCAGGTACAGCAGGGAGAACAGCAGGATCCAGACGACGTCGACGAAATGCCAGTACAGCGAGGCGCCCTCGACCGCGTCGTAGTGCTTGCTGCTGAACTGGCCGACCATCCCGCGATAGAGGACGACGGCGAGCATGATCACGCCGCCGAAGACGTGCGCGCCATGGAAGCCGGTCAGCGTGTAGTAGGTCGTGCCGTAGGTGCCGGACGAGAGCGTCAGCCCCTCCGAACCCAGGATCGCGTAATCCGTGACCTGCATCAGGAGGAAGACGATCCCCAGGGCGATCGTCACCGCCATCGCCCGCAGGAACCGGGTCCGATCGTCGCTCCGGATCTTCCAGACCGCGTACTGACAGGAGAACGAGCTGAGCACCAGCAGGATCGTCGCGATCAGCACGAACGAGACCGAGATGATGCCGTCGGTGGAGACGATGGGCAGGACCTGCAGGTGGAACGGCTCGTTCGTCTGGGGGTTGTTGGGCGGCCATTGGGCTGCGCTCGCCCGGATGCTGAAGTAGGCCGCGAACAGACCGCCGAAGAACATCACCTCCGAGGTGATGAACAGCAGCATGCCGAGGACCGGGTTGCTGATGCCGCCATGGGTGTCGTGCGGCATCGAGGCGAGCGGGTTGTGCTCCTCCGGGATGGCCAGATGGCTGTCGGTCGTCATCGACGCCGGCCCGCTCAATGGTCGACCACGGCCCGACCGTGCCGGGCGTCGAAGACCGGTCGCTCGGACCGGATCTCCGGCAAATGGTCGAAGTTGTAGGCGGGCGGCGGCGACGTGGTCGCCCACTCGAGCGTGTTCGCCTCCCACGGGTCGTCGCCGGCGACTGCTCCGCTTCGGAGCGATAGGAAGACGTTCCACAGGAACAGGCCCATGCTCGCCGCGATCGTGAACCCGCCAAACGTCGCCAGCAGGTTCAGGTCGTTCCAGCCGGCGGTCGAGGAATAGTCGGCGATCCGTCGCGGCATGCCCAGCAGGCCGAGTTCGTGCATCGGAAAGAAGGTCAGGTTGAAGCCGATGAACATCAGCACGAACTGCGTCTTGCCGACAGTCTCGTTCATCATCCGGCCGGTCATCTTCGGGAACCAGTAGTAGAACCCGCCCATGATCCCGAACACCGAGCCGCCGAACAGCACGTAGTGCAGGTGGGCGACCACCCAATACGTGTCGTGCAGGGCGAAGTCGACCGGGACGGACGCACTGAACGCGCCGTTGATGCCACCGATGAGGAACATCGACAGGAAGCCCAGGGCGAACAGGAGCGGCGTCTTGAGCATGATCTGCCCGCCCCACATCGTGAATACCCAGTTGAACATCTTGACCCCGGTCGGGACCGCGATGAGGAAGGTCATGATGCTGAAGAACGGCAGATAGACCGCGCCGGTCGTGAACATGTGGTGGGCCCATACGGAGAAGCCCAGCGCGCCGATGGCCGCCGTCGCGAAGATGAACGCCTTGTAGCCGAACAGCGGCTTGCGGCTGAACACCGGCAGGATCTCGCTGACCATGCCCATCGCCGGCAGGACCATCACGTACACGGCCGGGTGCGAATAAAACCAGAAGATGTTCTGGTACAGGATCGCGTCACCGCCGCGTGACGGGTCGAAAAACGCGCCGCCGTAGTTGCGATCGATGAACAGCATGATCAGGGCGCTCGTGATGACCGGCGTCGCCATGAGCACGAGGACTGACGTCACCAGCACGGTCCAGACCATGATCGGCATCCGGAACAGCGTCATCCCGGGCGCGCGCATCTTGAACATCGTGACCAGGAAGTTGATGGCCCCCAGGATCGAGCTCGTGCCGATCAGGACGAGGGCCACGATCCACAGGTCCTGTCCGGTGCCGGTGGCGGCCAGCGCGCGGTCCTCGGACAGTGGCGCATAGCTCGTCCAGCCCGCAGCTGCCGATCCGCCTGTCACGAAGCTGAGCAGGAGCAGGATCCCGCCCAGCGGCAGCATCCAGAACGACAGGGCGTTGATGCGCGGAAAGGCCATGTCCGGCGCGCCGATCTGGAGCGGCACGATGTAGTTGCCGAAGCCCGCCAGCATCGGGATGACGAACAGGAAGATCATGAACGTCGCGTGCATCGTGAACATCTCGTTGTACGCCGCAGCGGTCACGAACTGCAGGCCGGGCTGGGCGAGCTCGGTGCGCACGCCGAGGGCCAGTAGCCCACCGATGAAGAAGAAGATGAATGAGTTGATGACGTACAGGATCCCGATCTTCTTGTGATCGGTCGTCGTCAGCCATGCGTACAGCGCGCTCCGACTGCGGGTGGCAACCGGCGTCAGCGTGGTCGTCGCCATCGATGGCTCCTTACTGGACCGTGAGCGTGCCGGTCATCGACGGATGGACCGTGCACTCGAAGACATAATTGCCGGCGTCCAGCGCCGGTACGTCGTAGGTCTTGATGGCCACGCCGGGGAAGATCTCGCCCCTAAACACCTCTTGCCCCGTCGTCGAATCCTTGTGGATCGCGACATTGTGGGGCGTCCCCGCGTCCTTGTTGTCGAACTCGATGTGGAACGGGGCGCCGGCCTTGGTGGTCAGCGACGACTGCTCATAGGCGATGTTCTGGGCGCTGATCTGGAGCGTCTCGCCACCGCCGCTCGGCGCGGGTCCACCACTCGCCCCGGGTCCGCCACTCGCTCCGGGCGCACCACTCTGCCCGGGCGCGCCGCTGGGGGCTGGCGACGGTGTGGCGTTGGCCTGGGCGACCTTGCCCGCCAGCCACGTGTCGAACTCTTCGCCGGTCAGCGCCTTGACCTCGAACAGCATCGTGTAGTGGCCGACGCCGCACAGCTCCGCGCATTGGCCACGGAACGTCTGGCCGGCATCAGCCGCGTCGACCGTGAAGTCAAAGGCCGTCGTCCGACCCGGCACCACGTCGCGCTTGAACAGGAACTGCGGGACATAGAACGCGTGGATCACGTCCTTGGGGCTGACGAACAGCTGGAGCTGGACGGTCCGGCCGGCCGGCACCATCATCCCGCCGCCCGCGCTGACCAGCGGGATGTTCTCCGTATAGAGCACGGTGGTGCCGTCCTCGGCGAGGTATTCGAACTGCCACTGGAACTGGCCGGCGACCGCCCGGATCTTGGTCTGCGCCGTGGGCGAGCTGACGTCCACCGCGTTGAGCGTCTGCCACGACACGATGAACATGAAGATGACGAGAATCGTCGGGACGATGGTCCAGACGAATTCCGCGATGTTGTTGCCGTGGATCTGGGGCGGCAGCTCGGTGTCCGTGGGCTTGCGCCGATACCGGATCACGGACAAGATGATCAGCCCCTCGACGAGGAGGAAGATCACCACCGCGATGATGAACACGACCGTGTACAGGTCGCGGATCTTGGCCCCTTCGGCCGTGACGGCGATCGGCGGGTAGAGGCCGCTTACGAACTGCCCACCCGCATTGAGAACGTTGACGCCGAAGTACAGCAGGATCAGCGACAGGCCGATGATCGCCGCGCCGATGGCAAGGGCGAAGATCGCCGTCTGCGAGGAGCGCGACCTGGGGGAGCTCGACATCAAGGCCCTCGAGGATGGCCGCGTGCCTGGACGGGCGCGACGACCGATGCGTACAGCAGGCGCGGCCGACCCCTGGGTGGTCGAACCGCGGCCATTCTACTCGGAGCGCCGATGTCTCGCGCGTTCCGTCCGGCTCACGGATGTCTCACCGCCCGCGCTCGGTTCACGCTGTTGGCGGGCTCGGCGGCCGGGGCCGCTGCGCCACTCTGTGCCGGTCCCGGCCGGTTCGTGCGACGATGCCGCCGATGCCCGGAGGTCGCTGGATCCATCGCACGCTCGCGGCGGTCGGTGCCGTCGTCGCCTCGGCTGCGCTGGCAGCTCCGGTCGCCGCGCATGGACCGGTCCCGCTGGAGCCACCGACGGCCACGTCGCTGTTCCTCGGCTGGACGTTCGAGCCCATCCCGACGCTTGGCCTGACGGTCGCGGTCGTCTGGTGGCTGTGGGCCGTCCGTCGAGTGAACGTCGTGCACCCCGGGAACCCCGTCCCGCGGCGCCGGACCGTGGCGTTCGTGGCCGGCATGGCCGCCATCGCCTTCGCCCTGGTGTCGGGGATCGGTCGCTATGACACGGCACTGTTCTCCGTGCACATGGTCCAGCATGTGCTCCTGCTGCTGGTGGCACCGCCGCTCCTGGCCCTCGCCGCGCCGATCACGCTGATCCTGCGCCTGAGCTCGTCCGAGACGCGGCACCGCTGGATCCTGCCCCTCCTCCGCTCGCGCATCGTCCGGTTCATCGGCCATCCGGTGACCGCCTGGATCCTGTTCGCGACCGTGATGTGGGCGACCCACTTCTCGCCACTGTTCAACGCGTCCCTCGAGGACCCGCTGCTCCACGAGCTCGAGCATGCCCTGTTCCTGACCGTGGCCCTGCTGTTCTGGTGGCCGGCGGTCGCACTCGATCCCGCGCCATGGCGGATGGGACACCCAGCACGGATCGTCTACCTGGGCACCCAGATGACCCAGAACACCTTCCTCGCGGTCGTCATTCTCAACGCCCCCGCCGTGCTCTACCCGCATTACGCGACGCTCGTGCGCCCATGGGGACTGCCGGCCATCGACGATCAGCGTCTGGCGGCCGGGCTGATGTGGATCGCCGGCGATGCGATCTTCCTGACCGCGATGCTCGCCGTGCTCGTCGGTTGGATGAGGGCCGAGGCGCGCGACGAGGCACGGGCCGACCGGCGAGCGGACGTCGAGATGGCCCAGATCCGCATCCGCGAACGACGGCTGGCCGAGCGCCTGGCCGATGAGCGAGGCGACACGGGCCAGTAGGGCGAGCCCGTGGTCAGCCCTCGGGCGGGACCAGCGCGGCGAGATATTCGCGATAGCGATCCGGGTCGACATTGCCGCCACTGACCACGGCGACGACCGGGCCGTCGAGGCGATCGAGCCCAAATGCGGTCGAGTGGAAGGCGAGGACCGCCACGCCGAGCGCGCCCGACGGCTCGACCACGAGGCGGCTCCGTTCGCCGGCAAGGCGGACGGCGGCGGCGATCTCGGCGTCGGTGACGGTCACGATCGAATCGAGGTTCGCGCGCAGGTGCGCGAAGGTCCGGATCCCGAGCGCCTGCGTTCGCGTGCCATCGGCGATCGTCCGCGATACGAGCTCCGCCGGCCACGCGACGATCTCGCCGGCCACCAGCGAATCGCGCGCGTCCGCGGCCAGCTCTGGTTCGACGCCGATGATCCGCGCCGATGGTCGGAGCGCCCGGACGGCCGTCGCCACGCCGCTGGCCAGCCCGCCGCCGCCGATCGGCACGAGCACGGCCGCCAGATCGGGCAGGTCCTCGACGAGCTCGAGCCCGATCGTCCCTTGGCCCGCGATGATCCGGTCGTCGTCGAACGGCGGGATGATCGACAGGCCGCGCTCGGCGGCGATGGTCTCCGCCACCACGCGCCGCTCGTCGCTGGACGGGCCGACGATCACGATCTCGGCGCCGTCGGCGGCGACCCGGTCGCGCTTGATGGCGGGCGCATCCGAGGGCATGACCACGACGGCCGGCGCTCCGAGCAGGCGGGCTGCGCGGGCGACGCCCTGGGCATGGTTGCCCGACGAGTAGGTGATCACACCGCGACGCAGCTCGGCCGGGGAGAGGGAGGCCACGGCCACGTAGGCGCCCCGGAGCTTGAAGGCGCCGATCGGCTGGAGGGACTCGGCCTTCAGGTAGCGGCCCGACGCCGGCCCGAAGGCGACCAGCGGCGTCCGGACGGTGACGCCGCGGAGGCGCTCGGCCGCGGTGCGGATGGCGTCGAGGGTGACGAGAGCCCCTGGGTCGGTGGCCGTGGTCGAGTCGGTCATCGGTCGCGTGCCCCGAGGCGCTGGCAATCGATGCAGCGAGCGGCCCAGGGCAATGCTTCGAGTCGGTCGGCGGCGATCGGCTGGTCGCACCGGACGCAGATTCCGAACGTCCCGGCTGCCAGACGGGCAAGTGCCTCGTCGACGAGCTCCAGCTGGTGGTCGGCGCGGTCGCGCAGCGCCAGGTCGCGCTGCTGGGCGAAGACCTGGCTGGCGGCTGCGGCCTGCGAGCCGTAGGTCATCTGCCCGGGCGCCACGATCGCCTCGCCGATCTTCTCGATCAGCCGATCGTGCTCGGCCCGCAGAGCGGCACGGATCGCCTCGAGATCGACGGTCGGCATGCCCGGATGGTACGTCGGCCGTATACTCCATGGGAGTACCGATGAGGAGGAATGCCATGGCCATCGCGATCGATCCCGTGTGCGGGATGGAGGTCGACACCACGACCAGCCAGCTCTGGTTCGAGCACGACGGCGTCACCTACTGGTTCTGCGGCCGCGGCTGCCTGCTGGACTTCAAGGACGACCCCGCGGCGTTCATCGAGACCGGTCCTCAGCCCTCGGCGTCGGCACCGGCAAGCGGCGGATAAGTCGCAGCTAAGCGGCGCCTGCGAGACTCCGAATGGTGGCATCCGACCGGGCACTCCACGGATGGGGTCGGCCGCCGGAGGTCGGCCGAGCGCGGCCGACGGAGGTGCTCGGCATGCGTCGAACGTTCGCCAGCGTCGTGGCCGCTTGGTCGGCCGTCGCCCTGACCATCGCGGTGGGGATGAAGTGGTAGGGCCGGAGCGAGGCCTCCGCTGGGATCACGTCCTGGCGCCCGGGACGGTCGATGGGTCGGAGGTCAGCCGGGCCGCGACGTAGACCGGGATGATGGACGCGATCAGGACGAGCACGGCCGCGACGTTGACGAGCGGCAGCTGGTTCGGGCGAGAGTAGTTGCTGAAGATCCAGATCGGCAGCGTCTGGACGCCCGGGCCGGCCAGGAAATTCGTGACGATGATCTCGTCGAAGGACAAGGCGAAGGCCAGCAGCGCGCCGGCGATGAGCGCCGTCCGGACGGCCGGGAAGGTGACCCGCCGGAAGGTCATGAACGTGTCCGCGCCGAGGTCGGCGGACGCCTCCTCGAAGGATCGTGAGGTCCGATTCAGACGCGCGACGGCGTTGTTGTACATGACCACGACGCAGAACGTCGCGTGGCCCACGATGATCGTGAACAGACCGAACGGGATCCCGATCGATCGGAATGCGGTGTTGAGGGCCAGTCCGGTCACGATGCCCGGAAGGGCCAGCGGCAGGATCACGAGGAACGAGATCGACTGCCGTCCGAAGAACTGGTGACGTGCGACCGCCAGCGACAGGAGCGACCCGAAGAGCAGGGCAAGGAGCGTCGCGCCGATGGCCGCCTCGATCGAGTTCCCGACCGCGTCCCGGATGCCCCGGTCACTGAAGGCCTGGACGTACCAGTCGACCGTGAACGATGTGATCGGCCAGGTCGCGACCTTGGCTGTGTTGAACGAGTACAGCACGATGATCCCGATCGGCACGTAGATGAAGCCGAGGATCACGGTCGTGGACAGGCGCAGAGCGATGGTCACCCAACGCGAGATGCCCATCACAGGGCCTCGAAGGCGCCGAGACGCCGGGCCACGAGCAGGAACACGAGCATGATCGTGACCGGGACCATCGTGTAGGCCGCCGCCAGCGGTGTGTTGCCGGCGACCCCGACCAGGTCGTACACGACGTTGCCGATGAACTTGGTGTTCGAAACGAGCGTGGGGGTGATGTAGTCGCCCAGGGTCAGGCTGAAGGTGAAGATCGCGCCCGCGACGACGGCCGGCAGGACGAGGGGCAGGACGACCCGCCGGAAGGTGATGCCGGCCTTGCCGCCGAGGTCGGCCGATGCCTCGAACAGCGAGTTCGGGATCCGTTCCAGGCCGGCGTAGATGGGGATGATCATGTACGGCAGCCAGAGGTAGCTCTCGACGATCCAGACGGCCTCGATGCTGTAGCCCGGTCCCTCCAGGCCGAACGGGGCGAGGACCCAGTTGAGGACGCCGTTCTGGCTGAGGATCAGCCGCCAGGCGTAGACCTTGACGAGGTAGCCCGACCACAGCGGCAGCAGGATCGAGACGAGGATCAGGCCGCGTTTCCGGGACGATGCGACCCGAGCCATGTAGAAGGCGATCGGAAAGGCGAGCACGATGCAGGTGAGCGTGACGACGGCCGCCATGATCACGGTCCGCGCGGTGATGACCGGGTAGACGGCACCGGTCAGGATCCGCTCATAGTTCGCCAGGGTCGGCGTCGTCTTGATGTTCCCGGTCAGCGAGTCGACCGACCAGAACGACGAGATGAGGAACAGCGCCAGCGAGCCCAGGTAGGCGATGACCAGCCAGCCGAGCGGCGCGGCCAGGAGCGCCGCGAGCTGGGCTCGCGGGCGACGGTAGAGCGCCACCGCGAGTCGCCGCGCCGGACTGGCGGGCGGGCTCGCGACGACGCTCTCGGACGTCATGACGGTCGCACGGGCGTGGCCCGTCCGATCCTAGGGTCGGTCTGACGTCGGCTGGTCAGGCGCCGGTGATCTCCGTCCAGGCCTGGGTCCAGGCGTCGAAGTCGGTGCAGATGTCGCCTCGACCGTCGAGGCATGTCACCGTCGGCGTGTTCCAGTACCAGATGTTCTTGAAATACGCCTCGTCGGCGGCATGGAACTGGTCGCACCAGCCGGCCGCCTGCTTGTCCGCCTCGACGCAGGCGCCCGCGCTGACCGGCGCCTCACCGAAGTAGACGGTCACGTCGGCGTTGGCCTTAGGCGAGATGATGTAGTCCATCCACTTGTACATGCAGTTCGGATGGGCGGCCTTGGTCGAGATCATCCAGGTGTCCGACCAGCCGGTCGCGCCCTCCTTGGGCGTGACGCTTGCGACCTGCTTGCCGCCTGCCGCGTTGATCGTGTTCTGCTGGTACAGCCAGGCGGTGCCGATCGCCATGTCGCCATTGGCGAATCCGTCGATCTCCTCCTGGGCCGTGCCCCAGTACTTGCCGATGAGCGTCTTCTGGACCTTGAGCAGCGCGACGGCGGCCGCCAGCTGATCCTTGTCGAGGGCGTACGGGTTGGTTATCTTGAGGTCGGGTTGGGTCTTCATCAGGTACAGCGCGGCGTCGGCGATGTAGATCGCGTAGTTATACGCCGTGACCTTGCCCTTGTACGGCGAGTTGGCGTCGAACACGACGCTCCAGCTGTCGGGCGGGGTGGTGACGACGGTCGGGTCGTACATCAGGACGTTGGCGCCGCGGCCGTGCGGAACGCCATAGCCGACGCCGTCGACCGTGTTATACGGCTGGTTCTTGAGGCCCTCGAACACGCTCGCGTAGTTCGGGATCTTGGCGAAGTCGACCGGGGCCACGTCGCCGCCGGCGATCAGCCGCAGGGTCGCATCGCCGGAGGCGGACACGCCATCGTACTGGCCGGTCTTCATCAACTGGACCATATTCCCGGAATCGAGCCCGACCTTGACTGTGACCTTGCAGCCGGTGGCCGTCTCGAACGGGGTCACCCAGTCGTAGCCTTTCACTTGCTCGCCGCCGGTCCCGCCGACGACATAGCCGGTCCAGGCCACCAGATTGAGCGAGCCCTCGCCCTCACCGACCGTCCCGCCGGTGCTGGCCGACGACGCGGCGCTGCCGGCCGCACTCGCCTCCGTGCTTGCCCCCGGTGTCGGCGCGGCTGCGGACAGCCCCGGGCTGCCGCCACTGGTACCCGCCGTCGAACAGGCACCGACCACGATCGCGGCGATCGCGGCAAGTGCCGCCACCCCTCGGATGCGCATCCTCTCCTCCTCCTCCAAGGTCACGCCCCGTCCGCGACGGGGAGCTGGTGCTGTCGCTTCCACACGAGGCGGACAGCCTTGCCTTGCTGCGCGAGCGCCTCGGTCGAGGACGTCGCCAGGTTCTGCTGGGTGACCACGAGTTCGCTGCCCGCGTCGAGCACGACCATGTAGCGCGTATCGGGACCGAGGTAGACCACCTCGCGGATGACCCCTGGCGCAGACGATTCGTCCGGGCCGACCGCGCTGTCCGGGTCGGCCAGGCGGATCTTCTCCGGCCGGATGGTGAAGGTCCCGGCCGTCCCGAGGATGCTCGCCGCGACCTCGCCGCGCAGCAGGTTGGAGGTCCCGACGAAGCCCGCCACGAAGCGGGTCGCCGGGTGCTCGTAGACCTCCGCCGGCGAGCCGAGCTGTTCGATCCGGCCCGCGTTGAAGACGGCCAGCCGGTCGCTCATCGTGAGCGCCTCCTCCTGGTCGTGGGTCACGTAGATGAAGGTGATGCCGACCTGCTGCTGGATCGCCTTGAGCTCGATCTGCATCTCCTCGCGCAGTTTCAGGTCGAGCGCGCCGAGGGGCTCGTCGAGGAGCAGCACACGCGGCCGGTTGACGAGTGCGCGGGCCAACGCCACGCGCTGGCGCTGGCCGCCCGACAGCTGGCTCGGCTTGCGCGCCTCGTAGCCCTCGAGCCGAACCATCCGCAGGGCATCGGCGACGCGCGTGCGCCGCTCCTCCTTGCGCACCTTACGCACGACCAGGCCATAGCCGATGTTGTCGCCGACCGACAGATGGGGGAACAGTGCGTAGTCCTGGAAGACCGTGTTGACGTCCCGATCGAACGGCGGGATCGGGGTCACATCGCGTCCGTGGAGGAGGATGCGCCCGGCCGTCGGCAACTCGAAGCCGGCGATCATCCGAAGGGTCGTGGTCTTGCCGGAGCCCGAGGGACCCAGCATCGAGAAGAACTCACCGTCGTGGACATCCAGATCGACGCCGTCGACGGCGACCACATCGCCGTACCGCTTGTGGACCGATTCCAGCCGCACCGCGATCGCCTGACCGGACGGATCTGACGGGCTGTCGGGGACCTGGATGGGGATCGCCAAGCGAGACCTCGAGACGGGGGCTGGACGGGCGGGCAAATCACAAGGCCGCTGTCCGGGTCCGCCGCACAATGCCGCGCACTCGGGGGTGTGTCAAGGAACGACGCGCCACGTTCCGTTCGGTGCGTCATAGACTTCGCGCCGTGTCCCTCCCCACGCTCCGCGCCCGCTGGCCGGCCCTCCGTCTCCCCGCCCTGGGTGCCTGGCTCCTGGTCGCGCTCGTGGCCTGTGACGCCGCCGCCCCGTCCGCGACGCCGCCGATCGTGCCAGGCGGCTCGGACGCCCCGCGCGCGGTCAACATCATCACCAAGGACTACGCGTTCCTGCCCGACACGCTCGACCTCGTTCCCGGCGAGACCGTGCTCCTCCACGTCATCAATGGCGGCCTCGAGGTCCATGAGGCGGTCATCGGCGACGCGTCGGTCCAGGACGCCTGGGAGGTCGCCGAGGCGGCCACGATCGGGTCGCGGCCGGGCCCGACCCCGGTGGTGACGGTGCCACCGGACGTGGCCGGGTTGCGGATCGTCGTCCACTCGGGCGAGCGGGTGGACCTCGTGTGGACCGTGCCGGTCGTCGGTCCGGCCGCGGCCAGCCCCTGGGTGGTCGGCTGCCACATCCCAGGCCACTGGGCACGCGGGATGCAGATCCCGGTCCGCTGGGTCGACCCCGCTCGCGTCTCGTGAGGGCCTTGGGTGGTACGCTCTTGCCCTACGGCGCCCAGGGTGCGCGACGTCGTGAGCCTCGAGGAGGGTCCTGAATGGCCTATGTGATCGCCGAGCCGTGCATCGACGTGCTCGACGTGTCGTGCGTGTCCGTGTGCCCGGTCGATTGCATCCATTTCGACGAGGGCACAGACCGCAAGCTGTTCATCGATCCGAACGAGTGCATCGACTGCGGCGCGTGCGAGCCGGAATGCCCGGTCAACGCCATCTTCCCCGAGGAGTCGCTGCCGCCCGAATGGGCCAACTACACCGCCATCGACGCGATCTGGTTCACCGACAAGGCCGCCGCCCGCGCCGCCGTCGACGAGCTGAAGCCGCGCTGACCCGGCCTCGGCCGGTGTCGTGGCCACCAAGCGATCCTGAGCCACGATGCGCATCGTCTCCCTCCTCCCATCAGCCACCGAGATCGTCTGCGCCATCGGCCTGGGCGACGAGCTGGTCGGGATCACCCACGAATGCGACTACCCGGCCGAGATCGCGAACGTGCAGGTCGTCACCCGGAGCATCCACGACCTGACCCGCGCCTCGTCGCGCGACATCCACAAGCTGGTGACTGCATCCGTCCATGGTGGATCTTCGTTGTACGCGCTCGATGAAGACGCCCTCGCTGCCGCGGAGCCCGACCTGGTCCTCACCCAGGAGCTATGCCGGGTGTGCGCGGTCAGCTACCGGGCAGTCAATGACGTGGCCCGCGCGATCGACGCCGACATCACGGTGGTGTCCCTCGAGCCGACATCGATCGAAGGCATCTTCAACACGATCACGACGGTCGGCGCGATGACCGAGGCGGAGGACGCCGCGGTCGACCTGGTCGAGACGCTGCGTGAGCGGCTCGGCGCTGTCGAGGCCAAGGTCCAGGCCCGGCGCGATGCCGGTGGCCGATCGCCGCGAGTGGTTGGTCTCGAATGGCTCGATCCGCCGTTCGCTTCCGGGCACTGGGTCCCGGAGCAGGTCCGGCGCGCCGGCGGCTGGGAACTGCTCGGCTCGGACGGCGACATGTCGCGCCAGACCACCTGGGACGCGGTCGCCGAGGTGGATCCGGAGATGCTGCTCCTCATGCCGTGCGGGTTCCACCTGACCGAGACCCAGACCGAGTGGGCACGCATCCGCCGCCCGCCCGGCTATGAGGACCTGACGGCGGTCCGACGCGGTCAGGTCTTCGCGGTCGACGGGTCGGCCTATTTCAGCCGGCCCGGCCCGCGCGTCATCGACGGCATCGAGCTGCTGGCCGAGATCTTCGACCCCGACGCATTCGTCGACCTCGCGCCGGTCGGGTCGTGGGTCCCGGTCGAGTCGTGAGCCGGGTCACCGGGCGGCTGGGACGCGGCTAGATGCCGTTCCGTGCCTCGTTCAGCTGCCTGTGGTGCGGCGACGCGCACACGTGTCGCGGGCCGGATGACCTCGAGGGGTGGGCGCAGCTGTGTCCGTCATGCGTCGGAAAGGCGGGCGATAACGGGTTCCTCCGCTTCCGGCTCCACCAGGCGCTGACGGAGCGCGGGGCCGCGGCGGGGACCGGCGAGGCGTCGCCGGCGTCCATGGTCGGGGCGGCGGCGCCCGTCAGCGCTTCCGCCATGGCCCCGGCCGCCGTCGCCACGTCCTCCCCGCCCAGCCCCGACCGCGACGCCGAGATGCTGGCCTACTACGAGGCCCGCGCGCCCGAGTACGACGACTGGTACCTGCGCCGCGGTCGCTACGAGCGCGGCCCCGTTCACGATGCCGCCTGGAACGCCGAGCTCGACGTCGCTGGCCGCTGGCTCGATACCCTGCCGATCGCGGGCGAGATCGTCGAGCTCGCCGCCGGGACCGGCTGGTGGTCGCCGCTCCTCGCCTCCAAGGGCGAGCTGTCGCTGTATGACGGCGCACCAGGCCCGCTCGATCGCGCCCGCGAGCGACTGGTCGCCCACCGGCTGCGTGCGCACCTCCACGTGCGCGACGCGTGGGCAGAGCCGGATCGGGTGGTCGATGCCGTGTTCACCGGGTTCTGGCTCAGCCACGTCCCGCGCGAACGGCTCGACGCGTTCCTCGGCATCGTCCGGCGCTGGCTCAAGCCCGGCGGGATCTTCGCCTTCATCGACTCGCGCCTCGATCCGCAGTCGAGCGCCGTCGACCACCCGACGCCGGCCGACGACAGCTCGGTCCGTCGGCTCGATGACGGCCGCGTGTTCACGGTCGTCAAGGTCTACTACGAGCCGGCGGAGCTGGAGGCGGCCCTGGGACGTGCCGGCTTCGCCGAGGCCACGGTCACCACGACCGGCCGCTTCTTCCTGACCGGCAGCGGCCGTGCGGGCGAGGCGTAACGGGCCGGCGCCGCCCTGGGTTCGTGCCATCCGGTCGTGGGGCGCACGTCAGCGCGTGACTTGCCACCCACCGGTCGCGCCACACCCCGCGGCTATACTCCGCGCGATGTCACCCTTGACCAAGTCCACGATCGCGACGGTCGGCTCCGGCGTGATGGCGGAGGCGATGATCGCGGGCCTCCTGCGCGGCAAGCTGGTCGACCCGGCGCAGGTGGTCGCCAGTCATCCCCGCCAGGAACGGCGCGAGCACCTCGAGCGCGAGTACGGCATCCGGACGGTCAGCTCCAACGTCGAGGCCGTCGACGGCGCCGATGTCATCCTTCTTGGCATCAAGCCCCAGATGCTCGGCCGCGTCGGTCGTGAGATCGGTCCGCATGTGCACCGCGGCCAGCTCGTCCTGAGCGTGCTGGCCGGGGCGACGACCGCGGCGCTGATGGGGATCCTCGGGCACGACCAGGTCGTGCGGAGCATGCCCAACACGCCGGCCCGCATCGGCAAGGGCATGACCGTCTGGTACGCGACCCCCGACGCGACCGACGAGCAGCGCGCCCAGGCCGCCGCGCTGCTTGGGGCACTCGGGCATCAGCTCGAGGTCGACGACGAGAAGATGGTCGCCATGGCCACGGCCGTCTCCGGGACCGGTCCAACGTACGTGTTCCTCGTCATGGAGGCGCTCATCGACGCGGCGGTCCACCTCGGGTTCCCGCGCCACATCGCGCACGACCTGGTGATCGAGACGCTCGAGGGTTCGACCCTCTTCGCCAAGCAGTCCGGGATGCACCCAGCGGAGCTCCGCAACATGGTCACGTCCCCGGGCGGCACCTCGGCCGCCGCCCTCCACGAACTCGAATCGGGGCGCCTGCGGACCGTCCTGTCAGAGGCCGTCTGGGCGGCGTATCGGCGCACGGTGGAGCTGGGCGATCAGCTCGAGGCATCGGTCGTGCCATCACCCGATCGACGGACGGGAGGCGGATGACGGCCGTCGACACCGGATCGCGAACGAACCGGCGCGGGTCTGGCACGGACCTGCGCAGCGCGCCGCTGCCCGACATCCGGTCGCGGGACCTGCGGGCCTCGGAGCGAGACCTGTGGGCCGATGAGGCGGCCCTGTGGGACCGGTTCACGATCGCGTGGGCTGGGCTCGACGACGCGGCGTGGCACCTCCCCGGGGCGGCGCCGTCGGACGCGGGCGGACCCGACTGGTCGCTGGCCGAGCACGTCGGCCACGTCGCCGACTGGCAGGAGCTCGCCATCGAGTACACGACGCGAGCGCTCGAGACCGGCGTGTGGCCCGCGGACCGCGACTACGACCACGGCGATTTCGACACCTACAACGAGGGTCGGCGCGAGCTGTGGGCATCGCTCCCGCGCGACGCGATCCTGGCCCGCCTGACCCACGCCCGGCCGCGGCTGCTCGACCTGGCCCACGAGCTGACCGCGGAGACGATCCGCGAGGACGAGCCGTGGAGCTGGGTCTACATGACGCTCCACGGTCACTACCTCGACCACCTCGCCGTCATCGGACCGTGGACGGCAGAGCTCCGTCGCCGCCAGACCGATGGCGACCCGTTCCTAGCCGATCCCCGAGCGGCCGATCAGCCCGAGTTCCTCGCCCGGGAGGCGGCCATCGCGGCGGACTTCGACGCCCTCATCCGCACGGTCCCACCGAGCGCGTGGTCGGAGCCGGACCTGACGCCGGGCTGGGACCTCGCCGACCACGTCGGGCACCTCGCCGACTGGGCCGAGGAGGGCGCCCGCGCCATCGACCTCCACGCGCAAAGCGACGAGTGGCGCGCCGACCCCGACGAGGGGATCGACGCCTGGAACGAGCGGAAGGTCGGAGCCGCCCGCCGCGCCGCCCCATCGTCGGCCGAGGTGCTCGCCCGGTACGACGCGGCCCGGGCGGCCATGCTCGCGGCCGTGGCCCGTCTGTCGATCGAGGAGCTACGCTCGCCCGACGGCTGGAGCTGGACCTACCACTGCCTCCACGGTCACGTCCGCAAGCACCTCGCGATGCTCGGCCCGTGGTGCGCCGGCCGCCATCCGACCGGGGAGGACTGATGCCGACGGCACCGACAACGCCATCGCCCAACCTGACCATCGAGGCGATCGTGTCGGTCGCGAGCCCGGGCGAGTTCCGTCTCCACCCGCGCGACCGGACCGTCGCGTACGTCGCGGAGGCGGCCGGCACGAAACAGGTCTTCACGATGCCGCTCCGCGGCGGCTACCCGACCCAGCTGACCGCGTCGGACAAGCCGGTGTCGGACCCGCAGTGGTCGCCCGACGGCCGCCGGATCGCGTTCGTCCGCGACGATGAGATCTGGGTCATCGAGACCGACGGCTCCCGCCTGACCCGGGTGGTGGGCAAGCCCGGTGGTGGTCGCGCCCCGCGCTGGTCGCCGGATGGGCACCGGCTCGCTTTCCTGTCGCGCCGCCGTGGCTGGAGCCAGGTCTGGCTGATCGACGCGCCGGTCCCGCGACGAGGCCGCCCGGCGATCGAGCCGAAGCCGCCGCGACCGACCGCTGCGACCGAGAGCGGCGTCGATGTCGATGCGTTCGAGTGGTCGCCCGACGGCACGCGCCTGGTGGTCATGGCACAGCGCGGCCCGGACGTGGCCGAGACTTCGCAGATCGCGTTCGTCGATGTCGCGACGGGTGCCACGCGGACGGTCGCGGGGGAGCACAGCGTCGATGTCGGCGGTCGCTGGGTCCGCGACGGTTCGCTGCTCTATGTGTCCGATGCCGACGGCTGGTTCCAGGTCGTCCGCCTGACCGCCGACGGCCACGACCGGATCGTCCTCACCAGCGGCGAACGCGAGCACGGCGATCCGTCCGGCGG
Source organism: Candidatus Limnocylindrales bacterium (assembly GCA_038248915.1). Lineage (GTDB taxonomy): Bacteria > Chloroflexota > Limnocylindria > Limnocylindrales > CSP1-4 > SPCO01. The sequence continues at coordinate 264,676 of JBBRXB010000002.1, forward strand.
TGGAGGCTCCACGCCGGTCCCATCGCCCGACGGCCGTCGGTTCGTTCACGTCGAGGTCCACGATGGCCTCCAGGATCTCGTGGTCGGCGACCTGGCCGGTGGCGAGCTACCCAAGCGCGGCCGAGGACGGCCGCCCAAGACACCACGGACGGTCTCCGCCGCGACCGCGGGCGCCCGGATCAACCCATGGGATGGGGTCTGGAAGACGGTCGGCTGGCTCGCGGATGGGGCCTGGATCGCCGCGGTCGGCGAACGCGCGACCGCCCCGGCCGACCTGTGGCTGCTGCCCGTCCCGGGCGTCGCCCCGGACGATGCGCGGCCGCGCCAGATCACCGACTCGCTGCCGTCCGTCCTCCGCGACGCGCTCTCGTCCTCACGCGTGCCCGACGCGGGGCGTGTCGTCGTCACGGCGCGCGACGGGCTCCTCGTCGAGGGGACGCTGTGGCGCCCAGGCCATGCCACCGGCAAACGCGGTGGGACCCGTGTCCCGACGATCATCTTTCCGCACGGTGGCCCGACCGGTCAGGCGTTCCGCTCGTTCCAGCCGTTCAAACAGCTGCTCGTAGCTGAGGGTTTTGCGCTCTTCGACGTCGATTTCCGGGGCTCGACCGGCTACGGCCGGGCGTTCCGGGTCGCCAACCACGATGAGTGGGGCAATGCCGACGTTCACGACCTCGTCGATGCCGCACGATGGGCCGCTGAGCAGCCCTGGTCGGACGGCCGGCTGGCCATCTATGGCGGCTCGTACGGCGGCTATATGGTCCTGTGCGCGCTGGTCGACGAGCCGGCCCTGTGGCGGGCCGGGGTGGACCTGTATGGCGACTCGGAGATCGCCGAGAGCTATCGCCACGGCGACCGACTCGGACGACGGGACCTGCACAAGATGATGGGCTCGCCCGATGACCAGACCCGCGCCGACGTCTACCGCCGCGGCTCGCCGGTCTATCGCGCCGAACGGATCGAGGCGCCGCTGCTGATCCTGCACGGGCGCAAGGACAAGCGGGTCGTGCCACTCATGACCGAGCGGATGGTCGAGGCCCTCGAGATCGAGGGCAAGCGGTTCGAGCTCCAGTGGTACGACGAGGAGGGCCACGGCTGGGAGCGACGCGACAATCGGCGTGACGCGTTCGAGCGGATCCTGGCCTTCCTCAAGACGAACGTCCTGGACGAGCCACCGGCGTAGGGGCGCGCATCGCGAGCGCGATCGTGGCGGCCAGGCCGACACCGATGAGCACGTCGCCGATGCTGAACACGTTCGCGAAGGGCAGCCACGTCGGCAACACGAACAGGTCGGTCAGCGCCCGAAGCGCCGGTTCGGCCACCTCGATGCTGTTGGTGTAGCCCGCGCCGAGACCGCCGATCGCCGCCAGCGCGGCGGGATCGGCCGGCATCCAGCCACCATTGGCGACGATCGCGGCGAGGTTACCGCCGGCTCCGATCACGATGACCGCAACGCCCGGGACCCGGATGTTCCGCAGCACGGCGATGAAGACCACGACCGCGGAAGCGACATAGATGGTCGGACCGGCGTCGCCGACCGCGCGGCCGACCGCTTCCGAGAAGATCCCGATCTGGAGGGCCAGCCCGAGCAGCATCAAGGGCACCCACCGCAGTCGGAGCTCGCTCAGCCGGTCGAGCCGTCCGCCGATCAGGAAGCCGGCCAGGATCCCGAGCGGGATGGCGTACAGGATGAACATCGGCGGCGGCCGTCAGGCGTCCGGACGTGCCTCTACCAGGATCGTCTCGAGTTGCGTGTCGTGGTCCGCCAGGTGCCCGATGACGAACCGGTCCGGGAGCGCGCCGACCGTCATCTGCCCGATGCGTGGATGGAGGCCGCGACGCGCCAGGTCGGCCGCGGTGAGCGTGCCGAGACGTCGTTCGAAGCGCGCGAGATCAGCGAGGATGCGGTCATACAACTCGCGCGGCGGGAGGGACCGGTCCCGCTCGATGATGGCCAACCGGACCGGGTTGGTCGAGATGCGGCCGAAGGGCACGGGCTCAGGATCGCCGGCCAGGACCCGTTCGATCTCGCCCAGCCAGTACGGCACCATCTCGGCCACGTGGGCAAGCACCTCAGGGGGGCCCCAGCGCGCCTCGTCCGAGTCGTCGAAGGTCTCGGCCAGCGGCCACGGCACCCCGGCCTCGACGCGGGCGCGTGTCGCCTCGAGCCCGGCGCGGGCCGCCCGGAGGCGTTCGAGCATGTCGTCGTCCATCGGCCCAGTGTCGCAGATGGGGCGTAGCATGGGTGGCCAGGACCAGTGCCGGCCGCGCGCCGCGACCGGCCGCCCCGCCACCAGCAGGGGAGACCCGCGATGACGCAGATCATCTCGAAGGGCGCCGCCAACCAGGCCGGTGCCAGGATCGATACGGACGCCTACGACAAGGCCGCCGACTTCCTGCCGCTCAAGGGCATCGACCACGTCGAGTTCTGGGTCGGCAACGCCCGCCAGGCCGCCGCCTACTACCGGGCACTGTGGGGCTTCACCCCGGTCGCCTACAGCGGTCTCGAGACGAAGGTCCGCGACCGCGCCAGCTACGTCATGGTCCAGAGCGACATCCGCTTCGTGTTCACGGCGCCGCTGACCCCCGATGGCGAGATCGCCGACCATATCCGGGCGCACGGCGACGGCGTCCACGACATCGCCTTCGCGGTCGACGATGTCGAGTCGGCCTGGCGCGAGACCACGACCCGGGGCGCCGTGTCCGCGCTCGAGCCGACCGAGCTCGATGGCGGCGAGGACGGGATCCTCCGCCGGGCGTCGATCCATACCTATGGCGAGGTCATCCACTCGTTCGTGGACCGGGGCGATTACGCGGGGCCGTTCGCGCCGGGCTATCGCAAGGTGAAATCGCCGGCCAGGGCGGCCGGAGGACTGTCGTTGCTCGAGGTCGATCACTGCGTCGGCAATGTCGGGCTCGGCCAGATGGACGAGTTCGTCGACTTCTATCGCGACGTCCTCGGCTTCGCCCAGCTCATCCACTACGACGACAAGGTCATCCACACCGACTATTCGGCGCTGATGTCCAAGGTCATGACCAACGGCAACGGCCGGATCAAGTTCCCGATCAATGAGCCGGCCAGCGGCAAGAAGAAGAGCCAGATCCAGGAATACCTCGACTGGTACCACGCTCCCGGCTGCCAGCACATCGCGCTGCGGACCGAGGACATCGTCAAGACCGTCCGCCAGCTGCGTGACAACGGGGTCGAATTCCTGGGCCTGCCACACGAGTACTACGCCTCGCTGGCCGACCGCGTCGGCGACGTTGGCGTCCCGATCGACACGCTCGAGGAGCTCGGCATCGAGGCCGATCGCGACGAGGAGGGCTTTCTCCTCCAGATCTTCACCCGCCCGGTCCAGGACCGGCCCACGTTCTTCTTCGAGATCATCGAGCGGCACGGCTCGCGGGGCTTCGGCGTCGGCAACTTCAAGGCGCTGTTCGAAGCCATCGAGCGCGAGCAGGACAAGCGCGGGAATCTCTGAGTCGAGGCTACCGCGCCCGTGGCTTCGGCCGCTACGACACGTGCAGGCGGAGCCGACCCCATTGCGGCGCGTCGGGGTCACCCCCAAAGACGCCGACCACGCCACCGACCTGGACGAGGTAGGTGACGCCGGCGGTCGTATCGAAGGTCAGGCTCCCCTGGGCCTGGTGGATGGCATCGTCGTCGACGCAGCCGATGGGCTCGATCCCGGCCGCGGAGGAGCCGTAGGTCGCAACCACCGTGTCGAAGTCCGAACCTGACGGATCGACGGTGATCGGCCGGCCCGTCCCCTGGATCGAGAACCAGACAGTCCGACCCAGACCAAAGTCGAAGATGTCACCGCCGAAGTCCATGAGGCAAGGAGCCTCCGATCCGAGCGCAGCACCCCCTGTCCACTGCTGGAGCTTCGTGCCGGCGGCGACCGGCGTGGCGGCGGCCGGCAGATCGTTGGCGGGTGTGGTCCCGCCGGGCTTCGGCCCATTCGGATGATGGGATCGGTCCATCCTGGACTGGCCGGTCGCGTCGCAGCCCGACATGTCGAACGTGTAGCTCAGCGTCGCGGTCGTGACGGTGATCGTGCCCGTCACGCTCAGGTTCTCGAAGATGCCGTTCTGAACGGCGTTCTGATAGACACGACGAACGCGGTACGACCCGGTCCTGGTGAACGTCGCAGAGACAGATGCGCTGCCGAGCAGGTCGCCGGTGTCGTCATTCGCCATGTTGAAGGTCGAGTGGACGCCGGTCGACGTGAGCGCTGGGTCATCCAGCCCGCCAGAGAGCGCCGGTGCGGCCGGATCGGTCGGGTCGACGAACAGGTCGATGAACGCGAAGGAGGTGCCGTCGCTCCGGTCTCGGGCAATGGCGAACAGGCTGCCGGCGGCCCTTGCCGAGGCCAGCGTGCACTGGATGTCGGCGCCCACAACCTTGACGATCTGGCTCGGCGCCGCCGCTGCCACGCCGGGGGCGACGAGCGTCGCGAGCAGGGCGAAGGCCGCGGCAAATCTCGCGATGCCGATCTGATGCATGGGGGAATGTCGGAACATGTCGATTCCTTTCACTCGGCGTGTCCTGCATTCGGCAGGACCTAATTTGCGACGGGTTCGTCCGCTCGCGGCAGGTCCGTGGCGGCGAGGTCAGGGTGTGGGCTGTTGCACCGGGTACCAGCGGCAGCACTCGCTGAATCTGGCCACGAGGCGGTCGTTCGAGCCGTCGCGGTTCATGACCTTCAGCCCCGCGTCCCCCGTGTACAGGATCGTTGTCCCATCGGACGCCCAGCTGGCCTCGCCCGAGTTCCCCGCGCTGTCGACCTGATGTAGTCCGGACCCGTCCGTGGCTATCGTGTAGAGGTGCTCGTTCCGCGTGTCAAAGCCGCGTGGGTTCGCGAAGACATGCAGCGGCATGGAGTCCAACAGGACCAGCGAGCCGTCCGGCGACCAAGAGGCATCACCGGCGGTCATATCGGGGGGTGTCAGGCGGCGCAGGCCGGTGCCGTCCGACGTCACGACGTAGATGCTGCTACCCGTCGCGATTCCGGCGGTTCCCCGAGTGACGACATCGAAGACGAGGTTCTGCCCATCCGGCGACCAACTTGGGTGTCGAACCTCGGTCTGCGGCGAGGTCTTCCGAGTGGATGTGAGCTCCACGACAGTGCCGGTCGTCAGATCGCGGATCGCGACGACGGATGAGGTCGTGTCGCCGCGGGTCGCCCCGCTCTGTCGAACGTATGCAAGGCGCGAACCATCCGGGGAGTAAGCCGGATCCCATTCTTCGAGACAGTCCGGTGGCTCGCAGTTGGTCGAGACCAGCCGCGGTGTCGTGCCCTTCGCGTCCGTCTCATAAATGAACTCACGCGATACTCCGTCTCCGAAGTTGAAACCCGCGAATGCGAGACGGGCCCCGTCGGGGCTCCATGCCGGAGCTTCCTGCAGGCCGCGGACCTCCGGCAACAATTCGAGCCCCCGAAGGTCCGGCGACAGGTACTCGAGGCGGGTATACAAGCGCAAAGCGGGGTGGTGCCAGTTTTCGAAGACGACCAATCCAGGTCCCAATGGCGCCGCGGCGGATGCCGTTGGTCTCGGACTCGCGGCACCGGGCGGAGATGCGGCTGGCGTCGCGGTGACGGCGGGCGATGGCGTCGGTACAGGCACGCCTGTCTGTGGCGGCCGAAAGCCGCCCGCGAGGTTGAGCCCAACCAGGGCGGTCAGGACGATGGCGCCAACGAAGACGACGGCGCCCATGTCAAGATCCACTCGTCGAGGGCTGTGAGGAAAACGCCATGCAGGCCGCTGTCGCTGACGATCGATCCGGTGGCCGACGACATCCATGGCTCGGTCGGAGACGACGGTCGGGCCGTCCTCCAGCCAAGCGTCCAGGAGCCGCTCGATGTCGCGTTCGAACGTCATGCCGAATGGCCTCCTGCCACAGGGATCCTTGCGTCCGCCTCGAGGGCGGCTCGCATGGCACGATGGGCGTGATGGAGCCGTGACCGGGCGGTGCCGGCCGGGATGCCGAGGATCTCGGCAATCTCGCCAGGCCCGTATCCGAGGTAGTGATGCAGGGCGAGGATCGCCCGCTGTTCCGGTGGTAGCCGGCGGAACCCGCGTTCGAGCTGGTCGCGGTCGGCGATGGAGAGCAGGTCATCCGGAGCCGGCGGTCCGTCGACCGGAAGAACCCGCAAGACTGAGGTACGGTGGTGTTCGCGCGACGCCTGGGCGATGCAGACGTTGATGAGGAGGCGTTGGAGCCACGCATCGAAGCGGTCCGGATCGCGGAGCCCGCGCAGGTCACGCCAGGCGATCACCAGCGCGTCCTGGAGGGCATCCTCGGCCCGATCGATGTCGCGGAGGATTCGCTGGGCGACGGCGAAGAGCCGGTCACTCCGAACCCGGATCAGGTCGACGTACGCTTCCCGGTCTCCGTTCCGTGCCGCCTCGACGAGGTCGCGATCCACGGATCCCCTGCCTCTCAACGCGCCCGTCGGGGGCGCCGTCCGAATCTACTGGTCGCCGCGAGGGGCTCGTCGTTCATTCTTCGGTTCGGGCTGAACACTGATCAGGTTGCCGCATGGGCTCTCCGCCGGCCGATCGGGTCGCTAACCTCGGGCCGCCCGGCGTCGCCCAAGGCGCCACGTGGAGGGACGTGGCATGTACCAATGGTTCGTCTTGATTCACCTCATCGGGCTCGTGCTCGCCCATGTGGCGCGTCGGCGTCTGCGACGTTCCAGATCCGCACGCTTCGGGACCCAGAGGTCATCGCCGACCACCTCAAGCTGTCGGCGGAGTCCACCCGAGCGACGTACGTCGGTGTCCTGCTGCTGCTCCTCGGCGGCGCAGGCCCGGACGGTCAACGGCCCGTGGAGTCAGCCGTGGGTGATGGGGGTCGGTGATCATGCTGATCTTCGTCATCCTCGGGGATGTATGCCGTAGGGGCTCAGTACTGCTACGGCCTTCGCGACCGCCCCGCCAGCAAGGACGGGACGCCGCCGCTGACCGCGACGCGCTGGCGGCCTACCTGGACTCGTGAGTCCCGGACATCCACGGCGCGACCGGGGCCATCGGGCTACGGTGCTCGTGTGGCCGATGGTCATCAAACGAGCTGATACCCGCCTGAGGGCACGGCGGGTCCGCTACGCAGGCTCCCGCATCAGGGCGTAGACGTGCCGCCGACCGGAGATGCCCTTCAGCTCCTGTTCGCCGCGGTCCTCGAACGCGAAGTTCCCGCTGACGAGCTCGTACGTCGAACCGGACACGAGGACTTCGCCGTCGCCTGCGAGCGCCAGGATCCGCGATGCCAGATGGACGGCCAGCCCGCGGACGTCGCCGGGCGACAGCTCCACTTCGCCGGTGTGGACCCCGGCACGGAGGCCGAGACCCAGCTCGCGGGAGTGACCGATGGCCGCCTCCGCCGAGCGCACGGCGCGCTCCGAGTTGTCGAACAGCGCGATGACCCCGTCGCCGGTCGTCTTGACGAGGCGACCGCGATGACGGTCGACCTCGAACAGGCTGCGCTCATTCAAGGTCGAGATGAGCTGCCGCCAGCGCTTGTCGCCGAGTCGCTCCGCCGTGGCAGTCGAGTCGACGACGTCAGTGAACAGGATCGACGCGAGGACACGATCGTCGGGCTCGACCGCGCGACCGAACGCCCGCATCCCCGCGAAGTCGTACGTCTCCCAGGGGGTCGTCGCCGATGACCCAGCCGTCGTGACCGGCCGGGACGTCGAAGACCGTGTTCGGCCCGATCTCGAAATTCGTCCCGTCGTCCATCTGAATGCCGAGGCGGCCCCTCACGCACACCCCGAGGTGGTGGTACTGGCACGACGCGGTCCCCGCGATGGGCTTGACGTCAGTCGCCCAATGCCAGCCGGGTTCAAACAAGGTTCGGCCGATGATCACGTCGTCGAGCGCGAAGATCTCGAGGCGCCCATTGGGGAACGTCCGGACCTCGTCGGGCGCGCCGATCGGTTTCGCCTGCAGTCGCGGCATCGCCGGATTGTCCCTCAAACCGTGCGGCGTCATAGACTCGATCCGTGAAGATCGCCCACGTCCGGGAACGGGTCGCGCCGGCTGGTGCGCCGTGGCGCCTGGCGGCCGCCATCGATAGCGGCGAGATGCCGGCTCGATGGGTCGACCTGGAGACCGCCCGTCGCCGCGCCGTCGCCATACATCCGGCGCTGGCTCACGATTCGGCACTCCACCGCCAGTCCGTGTCCACGCTCGATGACCACCTGGCGCGCGGCCTGCGGGTCGAGGCGCTGCGTGATCTCGTCGATGCATTCGAACCGCGAGACGAGGACGACGCCGTGCTCGATGCTGCCGATCTCGCGTTCGGGCCGCCGATCCTCCGGCCGCCGTCGCTGCGCGACTTCTACGCCTTCGAGGGCCACGTGCGGACGATGTGGGAGCGCCGTGGCGGTGAGGTCCCAGAAGCCTGGTTTCGGCTGCCGATCTTCTACTTCAGCAACGTATCGGAGATTCGTGGCCCAGACGAGCCGGTCTGGTCGCCGGCCACATCGCACGAGCTCGACTACGAGCTGGAGGTCGCGGCGCTCATCGACACGCCGGCGGTCGATCTCCCCGCCGAGCGGGCGGAAGAGGCGATCGGCGGCTATACGATTCTCAACGACTGGTCAGCCCGCGACGTGCAGCGCGAGGAGACCGCGGTCCGTCTTGGGCCGGCCAAGGGCAAGGACTTCGCGAACTCGATCGGGCCGTATCTCGTGACGCCGGACGAGCTGACCGATGCTCGCCGCGGGACCGGCTACGACCTGGCCATGACCGCCGAGGTCAACGGCACGGAGACCAGCCGCGGGCGCTGGGCCGATGCGCAGTTCTCGTTCGGAGAGATGATCGCTCGGGCGTCGGCCGACGCCCACCTCCGGCCGGGTGACCTGATCGGCAGCGGCACGGTCGGGACCGGCTGCTTACTCGAGGTTCGCGACGCGACGCTGGGCCGGTATCTGGAGCCGGGCGACGACATCGTGCTCCGCATCGAGCGCCTCGGCGCGCTCCGGACACCGATCCTCGCGCGGGGACGATCATCCCGATGATGCCCGGCGACGGCTGCCCCGACGCGAAGATCGAACCATCGCCTCACGCGGCGACGCAACGGAGGACAGAGCGTCCAGATCGGACGCGCTGAGGAAGCGTTCGCCGACCTCGCACGTGCGGTCGGCGATCGGCTGATGGCGATCGCGTATCGGATCCTGCGCGACGTCGATCGAGCCGAGGACGCCGTCCGGCAGACCCTGGTCACGGCCTGGCGCGAGCTGCCGACGTTGCGCGATGACGACTGGTTCGACGCCATCGGTCGACCAGCTCAGGTCGCCCTGACGCCGTCGCCCTCGCCATCCACGCTTTCGACGCCGGTCCCAAGCCAGGTCGCACCCTCGTCGGACCTCGTGCGTTCGCGTCAACCATCTATCCGTCCACGGTCAGCTACCCCTCGAACTGGAAGACCCGATGCTCCATCCTCACGATCACGCCCGAGTGGAGGACACGGGCGCCTGTTGACGTGGCAGCGCTGTCCGTCATTCCTCTTGTGGGCGACGACGGTCGAGGGCGACCGGCGCTACGACGTCATGTGGCTCGATGAGCATGCCGAGGGCAACGCCGCGGCGCAGGCCGTCGACAAGACGCTGTTCGATCGGATCCTCGCCTCCATCGCGATCACGGCCGTTCCCGCCACGTCGTCCGCGCCCACGGATCCGCGCCGCCGGCCTTCACCCAGACCTTCACCTCACGACGGATGGGATCGCCGTCCGCTACCCCGATCGCTGTTCCGCCCATCCGGCTACCGAATCGTGGGTGACTGGGGAGACGATCAGCTGGAGCCGCGGCTCGAACGACGACCTGCACGGTGCGGACGCTCGGTTGTCGGTCGCCTCCCGGCCGCTCGCACCAGGCGACACACCCACCAAGCGTCTCGCCGCGATGATCGCAGCATCGCCCAAGTGACCCAGCGGCCACGCACCGTCAGCATCAGGCGCTCTGGGTCCGACGCGATCGCATTCGCGGTCTCAGCCGTGGCTATGCTGACGAGCAATCCGCCGGCCGCCGCCGACCAGGATGGGTCCATCCGGAGTCGCGTCAACCCCTAGAATCGGAAGGCACGCATGGAGATCGCCGACCGATGTTCTACGCCGCACGCGGCAGCATCCCGCCCAAGCGCCACACCCAGCACCGAGCACCCGACGGCGCCCTCTACGCGGAGGAGCTGTTCGGGGTCGAGGGCTTCACGGGTCGGAGCTCGCTGCTCTATCACGTGACTCCGCCGACGCGGACCCACCGGATCGAGCCGGTCTCGGAGATCCGCTTCGAGGAGGCCGACGACGGCTACCACCACCACCGCCTGATCGACGCCGCCGGCATCGAACCGCACGGCGACGCTGTGACCGGGCGGATCCCGCTGTTCTTCAACAGCGACATCGTGATGGGCGTGGTCCGGCCGGCCGAGGCGATGCCCGAGACGGTCTTTTACCGCAACGGCGAGGCCGACGAGCTGCTCTACGTCCACGAGGGTGAAGGGCTGCTCGACACGGTCTTCGGGCCGATCCGCTACGGACCGGGCGACTACCTGGTCGTGCCGATCGGCACGACCTGGCGACTGGCGCCCGACGCGGGCAGCGCCCAGCGGATGCTCTATCTCGAGTGCCCGTCCGAGATCGAGGCACCCAAGCGCTACCGCAACGACTACGGCCAGCTGCTGGAGCACTCGCCCTACTCGCAGCGCGACATCCGCCTGCCGAAGGAGGTGCCGGCCCGGACCGACACTGCCGAGTTCCGGGTCCAGGTCAAGATGCGTAACCGGCTGACGGCCTATCACTACACCCACCATCCGTTCGACGTCGTCGGTTGGGACGGTTACCTCTGGCCCTACGCGTTCAACATCGGCGACTTCGAGCCGATCACCGGGCGGGTCCATCAGCCGCCGCCGGTCCACCAGACGTTCGCAGCGCGCAACTTCGTCGTGTGCTCGTTCGTGCCGCGCAAATTCGACTACCACCCGCTGGCCATCCCGGCGCCGTACAACCACTCCAACATCAACAGCGACGAGGTGATCTATTACGTCGCCGGCAACTTCATGAGCCGGCGCGGGGTCGGGATCTCGTCGTTCACGCTCCATCCGGCCGGGATCCCGCACGGGCCGCACCCGGGGACTGCCGAAGCCTCCATCGGCAAGGAGGCGACCGAGGAGCTGGCGGTCATGGTCGATACGTTCCACCCGCTCAAGATCACCCGCCAGGCCGCGGAGCTGGAGGACGCGCGCTATCCGTACTCGTGGCTGCCGGCCGACGACGCCCCCGGCGAGGCTCGCGAGTTGAGCGAGCGCGGGCCGGAGGCATTCCCCGACTGAGGCGTGGATGGGCTGGCGCGCGGTGCCAGCCGGAACCGGACCACGGGGCCCGTCGCGACGGGACGACCGAGGCATACCGACCCGCGTCGCCGGGCGACACCATCGTCACATGGGTCGTCCTCGGCTTCGCAGTGCGTGGGTCGGCTTCCCGGCCGCCGTCCTGATGGCCGGCCTTCTGTTGCCGGCCGCGACGGTCGCGGGCTTCACGACGGAGCGACCGGGGCAACGGGGTCCAGGGTCGCCGACCCTGCCGGGCGCTCCCGGCTGTGGGGTCTTCCCGGCCAGCAACGTCTGGAACGTCCCGATCGACGCCCGCCCGGTGGCCGGCAACTCGGCCACGATGGTCGCCGCCATCGGGCTGACCCGCGGTTTGCACATGGACTTCGGCTCCTATGCCGGCTACGGCATCCCGTACCAGGTCGTGCCGGGGACCACACCGCGGTCGACGGTCCGGTTCGACTACGACGACGAGTCCGACCACGTCGGCTATCCGATCCCGGCCAGTCCAAAGATCGAAGCCGGTTCGGACGCGCACATGCTGCTAGTCGACCGTGACGCGTGCCGGCTGTACGAGCTGTTCGCCGCTCGACGTTCGGGCGGTGGCTGGGCCGCCGGCAGTGGCGCGACGTGGGACCTGCGCTCGAACGCGCTGCGACCGGCCGGCTGGACGAGCGCCGACGCGGCGGGCCTGCCCATCCTGCCCGGGTTGGTGCGCTACGACGAGGTCGCGGCGGGCAAGATCGACCACGCCCTGCGCTTCACGACCAACCGCACGCGCACGAGCTACATCTACCCGGCCCGCCACCAAGCCGGCGAGTCGGCATCGATGGCGCTGCCGCCGATGGGTCTGCGGGTCCGGCTCAAGGCTTCATTCGACATGAGCCGCCTGTCTCCGCAGGCCAGGGTCATCGCCGTCGCCCTCAAGCGCTACGGGATGATCCTCGCCGATAACGGCTCGCCCTGGTACATCTCGGGCGCGAGCGACCCGCACTTCGACGACGACGTCCTGCACCAGCTCGGCGGGATCACCGGCCGCGACCTCGAGGTCGTCGATACGAGCGGGCTCGTCAGCGTCCCATAGCCCGGCGCCGGACCGGGCATCATGCAGCGATGACCGATCCAACCGCCCTCGCCCCCGTCCCCGGCTTCGTCGACCTGCACGACCGTCTCCGCGCCGGCGAGACCCTGTTCGGCACGTTCACGGCCCTTGGCTCTCCGGTCGCCACGGAGCTCGCCGCCCGGGCCGGCTTCGACTGGCTGATCATCGACCTCGAGCACGGGGTCGGCACCGAGTCGGAGCTCCTCGCGAACCTCCATGCCGTCGCGACGACCCGCACAGCGGCACTCGTCCGGCCACAGTCCGCCGAGCGGCTCCGCATCGGCCGGGCCCTGGATCTTGGGGCCCACGGGATCATGGTCCCGCGCATCGACACGGCGGAGCAGGCGCGCGAGGCCGTGTCGTACTTGCGCTATCCGCCCGACGGCACGCGCGGGGTCGCCCTGTCGACGCGGGGCGCCGGCCTGGGCGAGCTCGGGCACGGGGATGTCCGCGCGATCAACCCGCACATCCTCGGCATCATCCAGATCGAGTCGCCGAGCGCGGTCGATGGTGCAGCCGACATCGCCGCCATCGATGGGGTCGACGTCCTGTTCGTCGGTCCGGCGGACCTGTCGCACAGCCTGGGCGTGCCCGGCGGTTTCGGCGATGCGCGCTATCTCGCCGCGCTCGACCGCGTGGTCCGGGCGGCCGAGGACGCCGGCAAGACCGCCGGGATCCTGTTGCGCGATGCGTCGGTCCTGGCTCGCCACCGCGAGCTCGGCTTCCGGTTCGTCGGACTCGGGTCGGATGTCGCGTTCATCGCCGACGGCGCCCGGGCGGTGCTGCGCGAGGCGGGTCGCGGCCGAGGCTGACGAGCGCCTTGGCGAGCTGCGTCAGGCCCCCATGTCGGCCTCGAGCGGCGTCGCCGGCTCGGGCGCTCCCTCCATCTCGGCCTCGAGCGGCGTCGCCGGCTCGGGTGCTCCCTGCGGTCGCGGCGCGGTCTGGGCGATGAGGACAGCGAGCAGGACCAGACCGGCACCCACGAGCTGGATCGGCGCCAGGCGCTGGTCGAGGAAGACGAACGACAGGGCGACGATGAAGACCGGCTCGATCGTGCTGACCAGGGCGGCCTGCGCGGCACCGATCCGCCTCGCCCCGGCATACAGCGCCTGGATGGCGAGGAAGGAGGCGATGAGCCCGATGCCGATCAGGTACGGCCAGGCCGCCGTCGGGACCGTCCGCGGGTCGAGCGGCTTGCCGGCGGCCTGGGCCATGACCGCGAAGGCCACGGCCGTGGCGGTCATCATCACGGCCGTCGTGCCGGCTGCGTCACGGGCCGCCGACGCATCCGCCGGGGCGTCGCTCCCGAGCCGGTCGCGCCGCTCGCCGGACAGCCGGGCCGACAGCACGATCCAGACGGAATAGACGGCCGCCGAGGCGAGGATGAGCAGGACGCCGCCGACCGGCAGGTTCGTGCCGACCTGCACGCCGTCGAGCGCCAGCACGATCCCGGCCACCGCCAGGACCAGCGCGAACCATGGCCGGCGGCCGGGCAGCCGCGTGGCGAACCGCAGGGACAGGACGGCCACGAAGACGGGATAGATGTACACGATCACGCCGGCCAGCGACGCCGGGATGGTCTCGATGCCGGCGTAGTACGTCGCCGCGTTGCCGGTGTAGACCGCCCCGAGAGCCAGCGTGATGAGCCATTGCCGTCGCGACAGGAGCCGGACCGATCGCCGCCGCGACGGCGCCACGGCGACCCACAGCCACGCCAGACCGGCCCCGATGAGGAACCGCCAGCCAAGCAGCGTCAGCCAGTCCAGGCCCTGCGCGTAGCTGAGCGTCGCGAAGATCGAGCCGGAGGCGAAGCTGGCTCCGGCGATGACGACGAGGCCGATGCCCAGGGCGCGACGGCGGTCCATCAGCGATCCGAGGTCGGCATCGTCGGCATCATCGCAGGTCGGCCGGCGCGCTCGTGCGTCGGGCCGAATGTCGCGAAGCGGATACACTCGTGACGTGAGTGAACTCACCGAAAGCGCCGTCGTCCGCCGTGTCCCGTCCGTCACCGAGGAGCGTCTCCGGGTGCTCACCCGGCGTCAGCCGGTGTCGGTCCTGCCGGGCACCTCGCTGACCGAGTGCCTGCGAGCCATCCAGCGCACCGGGACCGGCGATTCGGTCTTCGTCTGTGAGCCGGGCGGGCACCTCACCGGCGTCCTGACGGAGCGCGACATCTTCGCCCGGATCGTCGGCGGTCAGGTCGACCTGAGCCAGCCGGTCGAGACGCTCATGACGACCGACCCGCACACGCTTGACCTGGACCAGACGATCCTCGACGCGATCGACCTGATGCAGACCGGCCGCTATCGCAACGTCCCCCTGGTGGACGCTGACGGTCAGCTCGTCGGCGTTGTCCGTCAGTCGGACATCATCAAGTACCTGGCCGAGTCCTTCCCGGAGGAGCTGCTCAACCTCCCGCCCAGGCCCAATCAGCGCATGAAGGAGCCGGAAGGCGCGTGACTGCTACCACGGAGCTCGGGCCGGACGTCCAGGAACTCGAACGCGTCACCATCCGCTTCGCTGGCGACTCGGGCGACGGCATGCAGCTGACGGGGACCCAGTTCACCCGGACGGCCGCGGTCTTCGGCAACGACATCAGCACCCTGCCCGACTTCCCGGCCGAGATCCGCGCGCCGGCCGGCTCGCTGCCGGGCGTGTCCGGGTTCCAGATCAGCTTCTCGTCGTCGGAGATCCACACCCCGGGCGACCAGCCCGACGTCCTGGTGGCGATGAACCCGGCCGCGCTCAAGACCAACGTGGGCGACCTGCCGGCCGGCGGCGCGCTGATCGTCAACAGCGACGCGTTCACCCAGCAGAACCTCAACAAGGCGGCCTATACCAGCAACCCGCTGACCGACGGCTCACTCAAGGCCTACACCGTCTTTGAGGTCCCGATCTCGACCCTCA
Organism: Candidatus Limnocylindrales bacterium; assembly: GCA_038248915.1. Classification (GTDB taxonomy): domain Bacteria; phylum Chloroflexota; class Limnocylindria; order Limnocylindrales; family CSP1-4; genus SPCO01. The sequence continues at coordinate 280,014 of JBBRXB010000002.1, forward strand.
ACGAGCGCTCGCTCGACGGGCTCGACATGACCAGCAAGCAGAAGGACCTGACCAAGAACTTCTTCGCGCTCGGGCTGATGTTCTGGCTGTACGAGCGGAGCATGGACCCGACGATCCACTGGATCGATCAGAAGTTCGGGACGCGGCCGATCGTGGCGGAGGCGAACAAGCGGGCACTCAAGGCCGGCTACGCCTTCGGCGAGACGACCGAGGCGTTCCACACCCACTATCGGGTCAAGCCGGCCAAGCTCGACCCCGGGACGTATCGGAACATCACCGGCAACGAGGCGACGGCGCTCGGCTTCCTGGCCGCGTCGCGCCTGGCTGACCGCCAGCTGTTCTACGGCTCGTACCCGATCACCCCGGCCTCGGACATCCTCCACCAGCTATCCGGCTACAAGACGTTCGGGGTCAAGACCTTCCAGGCGGAGGACGAGATCGCGGCCATCGGCGCCGCCATCGGGGCGAGCTACGGCGGAGCCCTCGCGCTGACCGCCTCGTCGGGGCCTGGGATCGCGCTCAAGACGGAGGCGATGGGGCTCGCCGTCATGGTCGAGCTGCCGCTCGTGGTCATCGACGTCCAGCGAGCCGGCCCGTCGACCGGCATGCCGACCAAGAACGAGCAGGCCGACCTGCTGCAGGTCATGTTCGGCCGCAACTCGGACTCGCCGCTGCCGATCGTCGCGCCAGCCACGCCAGGTGAGTGCTTCGATCTCGCCATCGAGGCCTGCCGGCTGGCGCTCAAGTACATGACCCCGGTCGTCTACCTGTCGGACGCGTTCCTGGCCACCGGCTCCGAGCCATGGCGCATCCCGGACGTGTCGACGATGGCCGGGATCGCCGTCGCCAATGCCACGGACCCGACCACCTTCCGGCCGTACCAGCGCGATCCAGACACGCTCGCCCGGCCGTGGGCCGTGCCGGGCACGCCCGGCCTCGAGCACCGCATCGGCGGGCTGGAGAAGGCCGACATCACCGGTAACGTCAGCTACGACCCGGACAACCACCACCGGATGCAGCTCTATCGTCAGGCCAAAGTGGCCGGCATCGCGACGGACATCCCGCCGCTGGACGTCTTCGGACCCGAGCGCGGCGAGCTGCTCATCCTCGGCTGGGGCTCGACCTACGGCGCCATCCGCTCTGCCGTCGAGACGCTCACGGCCGCCGGCGAGTCGGTCGCCCACGCGCACCTGCGCCATCTCAACCCGTTCCCGGCCAACACGGAAGCGGTCCTGCGCAACTACCGCCGGGTGCTGATCCCGGAGGTCAACCTGGGCCAGCTGCTGATGCTGGTCCGGGCGAAGTACCTCATCGACGCCGTGGGCTACGACAAGGTCCGCGGCAAACCGTTCCGCATCGCCGAGATCATCGACGAAGCCCGGCGCCTCCTCGCAGACCAGGACTGACCATGACCGAGACCAACGGCCACGCGGCCACCGACCCCACGACCATCGCCCAGCCGCCGCTCAGCCCGGCGAATGCGGCGGTCATCCAGCTCACCCGCAAGGACTTCGTGTCGGACCAGGAGGTCCGCTGGTGCCCGGGCTGCGGCGACTACTCGATCCTGGCCCAGACTCAGAAGGTCATGCCGGACTTCGGCTACGCCCGCGAGAACATCGTGTTCATCTCGGGGATCGGCTGCTCCGGCCGGCTGCCGTACTACATGAACACCTACGGCTTCCACACGATCCACGGCCGGGCGCCGACGCTGGCGACCGGGCTCAAGGCGGCCCGGCCGGACCTGATGGTCTGGGTCATCACCGGCGACGGGGACGCGCTGTCGATCGGTGGCAACCACGTCATCCACTCGATGCGCCGGAACGTCGACATCAACCTGGTCATGTTCAACAACCGGATCTACGGGCTGACCAAGGGCCAGGCATCACCGACCTCGGAGTTCGGCAAGAAGACCAAGTCGACCCCGGCCGGGACGGTCGACACGCCGATCATGCCGCTGACCATCGCGCTTGCCGCGGAGGCCTCGTTCGTCGCCCGGTCGGTCGACACCCACACCGAGCATCTGCAGGGCACGCTCGAGCGGGCCGGCCGGCACAAGGGCAGCTCCTTCGTCGAGGTCCTCCAGAACTGCAACATCTTCAACGACGGGACCTGGCGCGACTTCACCGACCGGGAGGTCCGGGAGGACCGGATGCTGGTCCTCGAGCACGGCAAGCCGATGATCTTCGGCAAGGACCGCGACAAGGGGATCCGGCTGTCGGGCCTGCATCCTGAGGTCGTCACGATCGGCGAGAACGGCATCACCGAGGCGGACCTGCTCGTCCACGACGAGCATGCCGAGGAGCCGTACCTGGCCCTGATGCTGTCACGGATGTTCTGGCCGGCCTACCCGGTCCCGGTCGGGGTCCTCCGCTCGGTGGAGCGTCCGACCCATGACCGCCTCATCGAGGACCAGATCACGACGGCTATCGCCAAGGGCGGAGCCGGTGACCTCGATGCCGTCCTCAACGGCGGGGAGACCTGGACGGTCGAATAGTCCGAAAGCGCGGAGAAGCGAATGCACTGTCCGGTCTGCGGCTACGAGAACCTCACGGGCGCGGAGGTCTGCGACAACTGTGGCGCGGACCTGGCCGGCCAGGACATCCCGCAGCCGGCGATGTCGTTCCACGGCCGCCTGCTCGGGGAGCATCTTGACGAGCTCGGCGCCCCCCCGCCGCTGACGGTCGGCCCGGACACGCCGCTCGATGTCGCCATCGCCCAGATGCACGAGGTCCAGGCGGACTGCGTGCTGGTCACCGTCGAAGGCCGGCTGGTCGGCATCTTCACCGATCGCGACGCGGTCGTGAAGGCCGCAGGCAAGCGCCTCGACGCGTTCCACGTCCGCGACTTCATGACCCCCGATCCGGTCGTCCTCCGCCATGACGACCCGATCGCCATCGCCATCAACAAGATGGCGGTCGGCGGGTTCCGGCACATCCCGATCATCGAGGACGGCCGGCCGACCGGCGTCGTCACCGCCCGCGACATCTTCCACCACCTTGCGGAGTCGCTCGACTGAGCGCGCGCGTCGCGGTCCTTGCCGACGACCTGATCTGGGCGACCCGGCTGGCCGATCTCGTGCGCGGCGCGGGGGGCACGCCATTGCCTGTCCGAACGCTGGCGGGTCTCGAGGCCGCGCTCCCCGAGGTGGACCGCGTCGTGGTCGACCTCACCGCACGCGCCTACGACGGGCTGGCCGCGATCGCGCTGGCGCATGCCGCCGGTCGGCCGACTCTCGCGGTCGGTCAGCACGATGACGTCGACCTGCGGCGGGCGGCCATCGCTGCGGGCGCGGACCGCGTCCACCCATATCGACAGCTGTTCGAGGACGGCCCGCGACAGCTGGCCCGCTGGCTGGCCCAGCATCGCTCCGTGGAGGCCCCCGCATGATCTCGACCCGACCGTCCATCCCCGCCGAGCGGTTCGGTGATCGGATGGCCGCGACGCGCGCGCTGGCCGCCGAGGCCGGGCTGGCGGCCGTCCTCGTGGGCGTCGGAGCGGACCTGCGTTATCTCGCAGGGTATCCAGCGATGTCGCTGGAGCGGCTCACGATGCTGGTCATCCCGACGGCGGGGGACTCGGCCCTGTTCGCGCCACGGCTCGAGGCGACCCCGGCCCGCGCGTGCCCACCGGCCGCCGCGGGTCTGCTCCAGGTCGTCACCTGGGAGGAGGCCGACGACCCGCACCCGCTCGTCGCCGGGCTGCTGCGCGACGCCGCTGGCTTGAGCGCGGCCCATCTCCGCATCGCCGTCTCGGACGACCTTCCGGCGCGCCATCTGCTCCGTCTGCAGGAGCGCCTGCCCGAGGCCACATTCGAGCTCGCCTCGGCGATCATCGGCCGGCTGCGGATCGTCAAGGATGCCGACGAGATCGCGCTCCTCACCGAAGCCGCGCACGCCGCCGACCGGGTCGTCGCCCAGATCGCCGCCGGACGCCTGGTCGGCCGGACCGAGGGCGATGTGTCCCGAGAGGTCCGCGAGCGGCTCGTCGCCGAGGGCCACGACGACGTGCAGTTCGCGATCGTCGGCTCCGGCCCGAACTCCGCATCGCCCCACCACGAGGCGTCGGATCGGGTGATCGCCGCCGGCGAACCGATCGTGCTCGACATCGGCGGTACGATCGACGGCTACGGCTCGGATATCACCCGGACCCTGTGGGTGACCGGTGGCGACCCGGCGAAGGGGCCTGACGAGCGATTCCGCCACCTGTTCGGCGTGCTCCACGGCGCCCAGGCCGCGGCGACCGCCGCGGCCCGGCCCGGGGTCACCGCGGAGGCCGTCGACGCGGCGGCTCGCCGACCGATCGAAGCCGAAGGCTATGGCGACGCCTTCTTCCATCGGACCGGGCATGGGATCGGGCTCGAGGGGCACGAGGAGCCGTACATCATCGCCGGCAACCACGAGCCGCTCCGTCGCGGGATGGCCTTCTCGGTCGAGCCCGGGATCTACCTGGTCGGTGCGTACGGCGCGCGCATCGAGGACATCGTCGTCTGCGGCCCTGACGGTCCGATCGCGCTCAACGAGGCGCCACGCGAGCTGTACGTCGTCGACGGCTGATCGGCCCGGATGGCCTCGCGGGCTTTCCGGCCGCGCCCTGCGGTATCATCGGATGACGGGTCGCGCCCGATGCGGCCTGCCACCAGTCTCTGAGTACCCGATGACCAGCACGACACGGCGCCGGATCGGCGCTGCCATCCCGTCCCGGGTCCACGAACCCGGGCGTCGCGGCCGATGAGCCGCCGCCACCACGGCCGTCCGCATCACCACGCCCCGGGCGGCTTCGAGGGCGAACGTCGCTCCGCCGGCGTGAGCCCGGGCACGCTCGATGGTGCAAGCCCGAAACTGACCGGCGATGGCGCCGGCGGGACGTCGCGACCGTCGGCGGCGATCCAGCCCGGTCCGCCGCCCGGCCGCCCGTCTCCGTCCGAGGTGCCGAGCACAGCGGCCCAGCCTGCCCCACCGATGGTGTTCCGCCCGGAAGCGGCAGCAGCGCCGGCCGGAACCGAGCCGCCGCCTGCGCACACGACGGGCGCGTCGTACGCCAAGCTCGCGCCGGTCAACGGCGCACCAGAGCATGCGCCGGCCAATGGCGGGCAGCCGCCGGTCAGCGGCGCGGGGATCCAGGCCCATGGCCCGCATCCGTCCAGCAATGGCGCGCCGGTGCTCAATGCTCAATGCACGGCCCCGCAGCTTCGCCGGTTCATCAAGAGCCGCCCGTACGTGCCGATGCACGAGCTCCGCCGCCGGTTCGGCATCGACGGCGGTGACGATGACGTGACGCCGGTCCGGCTCGATCCAGGCTGGGTCTACGTCGGGTTGCCGAGCCGCGAAGGGAGTCTCCTCGGCGAGCTGCTCAGGGCCGGTGAGATCGGCTACGAGCTGTCGCTCGACCCCCGGACGCCGATCGTCATCGGCATCTACCCGATGCGGCCGATCCCCCGCAACTGACGGACGAGTGGCCGCCGACTCCGGTCAGGCGGATGCCGTTCGGCCCGCGTAGGATTGGCCGATGGCCGTGTCGCCCGCCGATGAGATCGCGCTCGGTTCGCTGGCCGCATGCCACCTGTTCGCCGGTCTCGACGACGCGACATCGGCGCTCATCGTGCAGTCGCTCCGCCGCCGGCGCTACAAGCGCGGCGAGATCATCTTCCACGCCGGCGACCCCGGGGACGCGCTGTTCATCGTGGTGCGTGGCTCGGTCAAGATCTCGGTCTTCGGCGAGGACGGCAGCGAGCCCGCGATCCTCGCCACCATCGAGTCCGGTGGGTTCTTCGGCGAGCTCGCGCTCCTCGACGGGGCACCGCGATCGGCGACGGCCGCTGCGCTCGGTTCGATCGAGGCGCTCGTCCTCGGGCGGGACACGTTCGACCGGCTGGTCGACGAGCAGCCCACCCTGCGCCATGCCCTGCTGGTCAGTCTCGCGCGCGAGATCCGACGGCTGACGGGGCAGGTGGAGGACCTCCACTTCCTCGACCTGCCGGGACGGCTCGCACGACATCTGCTGCGCCTGGCACCGGGCGACGCCGGCAGCGCGGACCCCTGGGGGATCGAGAGCGAGATCCGGCGCCCGTGGCCGTACACCCAGGGCGAGCTGGCTGGCATGATCGGCGGTTCGCGGCAATCGGTGAACCGCCTGCTGGCCGATCTCGTGGCGCAGGGGCTCCTCCGGTTCGAGGGTGACGAGCTCGTGATCCCGGATCCGCGGCGTCTCGCCCAGGCGGCGCTCCGGTGAGTCGCGGCTCGACCGACGATCCAGGTCCGGCACGGACCGTCGCGCTCGACGCGCTCGTTGCCCTCGCGGTCCGGTTCGGCGCGGCCGAACGCATCGCGCCGTCGTCCGGTGACGTCGCGCTCCGGGCCATCGCCGACGCGGCGGCGGCCGCGGTCCAGGTCGCGGCCGTGTCCATGGCCATTCACGACGCCACGACCGGGATGCTCGTCTTCCGGGTCGCTGCCGGCCGGGAGGGACGCGGCATCGCGGGGCTCTCGATCGCGTCCCACGAGGGGATCGCGGGCTATGCGTTCTCCGCCGGTCAGCCCCTCGCGATCGCCGATGTCCGGGCCGACCCGCGCTTCGAGGTGGCGACCGCGGAGCGAACGGGCTATGTGCCGCGCTCCATCCTGGCCGTGCCGCTGGCCGACGACGACGGGGTGGTCGGGGTCATGGAGCTGCTCGATCGGCGCGACGGCCAACCGTTCGACCTCGCCGACGTCGAGCTCGGGACCCGCTTCGCCGCCGCCGCCACCGCGACCATCCGCGCGACCCGGCTCGATGACGCGGCGGTCGGCCTCTTGACCGCGACCCTTGCCGCGATCGGTCGCCACGCCCGGGACATGGACACGACCGTGGCGGCCGGCGCGCCGCCGCCCGGGCCGGGGCTCGACCGGACGGCGATCGAGGCGCTCGTTGGCGCGACCATCGACAGGCTCCCCGACGACGATGCCATCTGGCAGCTGGCCGATCGGATCGGCCGCCTGCACGCTGCGGATCCGGAGGACCTGACGCTCGCCACCGACTGGCTGGACGCCCTGCTCCGACACCGCCAGCGGCGCGGCGGCAGCGGCGGCCGATGACCGACCGGGCGCTCGATCAGCGTGCCTGATCCCGCGGCGCCGGCCTGGAGCGACCCGTTCCTGCTCGATGCCCGCCATGGTCTGGACCGGGCCGGTCCGTTCGGGACGATGGATCGAGCGTCCGTCTTCGGCGACGCAGACGGTCGCGGGGTCACCGTCGCGATCATCGACTCGGGCGTCGAGGCCGACCACCCGGCAGTCGGCGGCCGGCTCGTTCGCAGCCTCGCGGCCGAGACCCGTGACAGCGTCCAGCGCGTCGTCGAGGACCGCGCCGCGACCGATCTCGTCGGACACGGGACGGCGTGCGCCGGGATCATCCATGCCATCGCCCCGGCAGCCGATCTGGTCTCGATCCGGGTCCTGGGCCCGGACAACAAGGGCGCCGGGCCGGCCTTCGCGGCCGCCCTCGAATGGGCCATCGACCAGGGCTACGGGGTCGTCAACCTGAGCCTGTCGTCGCGCAGCGAGGCGATGGCCGGCCGGTTCCGCGAGCTGGCCGATGCGGCCTACTTCGCGAACACCCTCCTCGTGGCAGCCGTCAACAACGCGTCCGGACCGTCGTACCCGTCACTCTTCGCGGCGGTCGTGTCGGTCGCCGCCCACGACGTCCGCGATCCCGATGTCTGGTTCTACAACCCGGCGCCGCCGGTCGAGTTCGGCGCACACGGCCTCGATGTCGATGTCGCCTGGCGAGGCGGTACCCGAATCCTGGCCACCGGCAATTCGTTCGCTGCCCCGCATCTCGCCGGCCGGGCGGCACTCATCCGCGCGCGCCACCCCGATGCGACCCCATTCGAAGTCAAGACGCTCCTGGCGGCGACGGCGAGCGATCCGCGGATATGACGACACCGCCCGCGAAGGCGGGCGGTGTCGGGTCGGGCGAAGGTGTTCGGTCGGGTCAGTGTTCGGGTCCGGTCGGGTCCTCATCGGTCGGGATGGCCTCGCCGCCCTGGCTCGGGGAGCGGTGGACCAGCCCGGCGGGCGGCGCCGGGTTCGGGAAGAAGCCGTGACCCTCGACGTCGCCGCTGACATCGATCAGATCGTCGCTGTTCCGCGACCGCTGATCGGGTCCCACGGACTGCTCCTTCGGGAGCTGGATTCGCTTGTTCGTCATCGCTCGACCCCTTCCGCTCGTCGTGATCTCCACGACCTTGATGTGCGTACCGTACCGTTTCCGTCCAGCGCCGCCGATGCCGCACGAGACGGCCGGGTTGTCGGCTAGGCGACAGGCTCTTCGTGCCGATCGGACGAGCGCGGCAGCACGTCGATGGCGGGCCGCGGCGTGCGCAGGTCGCGCAGGTCGGCCTGGTCGATGCCGGCCAGCCGTGGCAGGTCGGCCGCCTCCGTCCGCTGCAGGCGGTTCGTCATCGTCGACAGGACGACGTGCTGGATGTCAGGGACGACCATGATCGCGCGGAGCGCCTCGGCCGGCACCTCGAGGACGGTCGTATCCACATCGGTCACGACATCGGCGGTCCGGCGGCTCCCGGTCAGGGCCCCGATCTCGCCGAAGAAGTCCCCGGCGGTCATCGTCGACAGGCCCTCGAAGCCGTCGTCGACCGGGATCCCGGCCGTCGTCGATCCGTCGAGGATGAAATAGGCCGACGTGGACGCATCGCCGTGCTGCACCACCCGCGTCCCGGCCTCGACGTCGCGGACCGTCGCCGACCGGACGAACGCCGACCGCTGGTCGGGTGACAGGCCGGTGAACGCGCCCAGCCGGCCGGCCAGCCGGTCGAAGTCCGCGATGGTCGCCGCGCGGGCCGCCGCTGCCCCGAGCGACGGCGCTGCGGTCGCGCCGCGCAGCCGTGCCGACGCGGCGCCCCAGGTCGAGACCGCCAGGCCGGGTGCCACGAGGGTGAAGGCCGCCGACACGAACAACAGCGATGACGCGGCCACGATGAGCAGGCGGATGTCGATGATGTCCGCCAGGCCAGCGCCCGCCATCCCGAACAGGAACACCACATCACGCATGACGTAGAAGGACGAGAACACGCGGCCACGCATCTCGCGCGGCGTGTTGCGCTGGAGCAGGACGGAGCGGGCGACTGATGACGGCGCGTTGAGGAAGCCCGAGATCGTCACCAGCAGGATCGCCACCCCGATCGAGTTCGACAGACCGTAGAGCACGCCAGCGATCCCCATGCCGGTCATGGCGATGACGATCCAGGCCGGCTCCGGCAGCTTGCTCGAGAACCGGGCCATGAAGAACGAGCCGGCCACGAAGCCGATCGACGTCACCGCTTCCTGGAGCCCGTACTGGAACTCCGTCGCCCCGAGGACCTTGAGGGCGAACGGCAGGAGCAGGACGTTCCACAAGCCGAACGAGAAGAACATGAACGCGCCGACCACGAACAGGGAGCGGATGATCGGCGTCCCGAATAGCGTCGACATGCCGGAGCGCAGGTTGGCGACGATGACCGCGACGCTGGCGTCCTCGTCCGGCGCGGGCATCGGGTAGTGGCCCATCGCGGCGATGCAGCCGGCCGCGAACAGGAAGGACGCGGCATCGAGCGCGAACGCCCACTGCAGGCCGACGCTGCCGGCCAGCAGACCAGCGCCGGCGAACCCGATCGCGGTCGACCCGAACGAGGCGATCGACAGGAATGAGTTGGCGGCCGCCAGTTCCTCGTCGCTGGCGATCTCCGGGATCAGGCTGTCGTGTGCCGGATCGAAGAACTGCTTGACGCCCGCGTTGAACAGGAGCAGCACGTACAGGCCCACCAGGGCGATGCTGTCGATGCCGATGACCACGGCCAGCAGCCCGACCGCGACGGCCTGGACGAGGCAGGTCCCGATCATGATCCGGCGCCGATCGTGTCGGTCGACGTAGACGCCAGCCAGCAGCCCGACCACGAGGCTTGGGACGGCTGTGACCATCAGGGTCAGGCCCACGGCGAGGGCCGACTCGGTCGCCCGCCAGACGAAGATGCCGGCCGCCAGGTCAGTCAGGGCGGAACCCGCGGTCGACACCAGCTGGGCCAGCCACAGGAGCGTGAAGTCCCGCCGTCGGAAGACCCCGAACATCGATGGGGTGGGAGCAGGGGCAGCCGCTGCGCTCATCGAATCTCCAGCTGAAACAGGCCCCGGTGATCGGCTGGCGCCGAGTCTATCGGGCTGGCGGCGCGACCGTGACCCCCTCGCGCGCGAGCAGGTCGCGCTTGATCTCGAGGCGGTCCTTGCAGCTGCCCCAGGCGTCGCCGCCGTAGCCACCGATCGTGCCGTCCGCCGCGATGACCCGATGACACGGGATCAGGAGCCCGATCGGGTTCCGCCCCACCGCCCCACCGACCGCTCGAGCGGCCCGCGGCGATCCGACGCGCCGGGCGACCTCGCCGTAGCTGACGGTCGAGCCCCACGGTACCTCGACCACGGCGGCGAGGACATGGCGGTCCCAGGCCGGCCGATCGGCCAGGTCGAGCAAGGGGATCCAGGCGGGCGTCCGGCCGGCCAGCAGGGCCTCGAGCGCGGCGATGGCGGCCGCGAGATGCACGCGCCGCGGATCATCCGACTCGGCCGGCTCGCCGGTGTCGGCGGCGTGGTCGAGCGGCCGGCCGAGCCGGCGCGCCAGGTCCGCCTCGAACGCCACGTCGGTCGTCAGCCAGCCGACCGCGACCACACCATGCGACGTGGCGGCGACGTGGAACGGGCCCCAGGGTCCCGGGATCGTGATGTGCAGGGCGGCGCGTTCGTCCATCGACTCCGAGTCTCGCACATTGTCGCCGATGCTATACTCCTGGGGAGTGTGACTGACGAAGCGCCCATCACCGAGTTGCGCCTGCCGATCGCGGGCATGACCTGCGCGTCCTGCGTCAACCGGATCGAGCGGTTCCTGCAGCGAACCCCGGGCGTCGAGACGGCGACGGTCCACCTCGCGACGGAGGCGGCGGCGGTCCGTTAGCGCACCGACGGCGCCGACCGGGAGGCCCTCGTCGGCGCGATCGAGGCGGCCGGCTACGACGTTCGTGAGCGACCGGTCGAGTCGGCGGCGCCACGTTCCCTGGCCGACGAGCTCTCCCGTACACTCGGGGCATGCACCCGCACCCGCACCCCGCGGCGGCCTCGGCTGACCCACGCGACCTCGTCGGACCCTTCCGCCATGAGGTGGAGGTCATGGTCCGGTTCGCGGATACGGACGCGATGCGCCATGTCAACAACGCCAAGTACCTGACCTACTGCGAGAGCGCCCGCATCCGCTATTGGACCGACGTGACCGGCGAGGCCTTCGCGCTCGGCACCGAGGGTGCGGAGAGCCTGATCCTCGCCGAGGCCCGGATCACCTACCGCGCCCAGGCGTTCTACGGCGAGGTCGTCACCGTCCAGACCCGCGCGACCCGGATCGGGAGCTCGTCGTTCACCCTCGAGCACCGGCTGGTGGCCGGCCCGGCGGGCGAGCCCACGCGCCTGGTCGCGGTGAGTGGATCGGTCCTCGTGCGGTTCGACTACGGCTCCGGCCGGCCGATCGCCATGGCACCGCGCCACGTCGCCGCGATCGAGACCTACGAGGGTCGCGTGCTGCAGGCCTGACCCGGCCAGCGGATCCGCCCGCTACCAGCTACCGCGGGCTCGCGCTCGGGGCGATGGAGGCCCCGCCCGCTGGCGCCGATGTCGCGGGCGAGGTGACGACCGATGGCGACGGGCCGAACGATGCGCTCGCTGACGGTGCCGGGATCGACGGCGCCGCGACCGACGGCGACGGGACGCCTGAGCCCAGCCCGCCGGTCGCCAGCCAGGCCGCCGCGCCGACCAGGCTCCCGGCGACGACGACGAGGATGACCAGTCGACCGGCTCGTCGACGGCGCGATCGTGACGGGGTCGCGAGTTCCGCGGCGGTCCATCGTTTGGTGGCCACCGTCGCCTCGGGCTCGGCGACGGCCACCGGCATGCGTGGAGCCGTCATGCCTGCAAGCCGGTCAGGATCGATGACGATGACCGTCACGTTGTCCTCGCCGCCGGCCGCATCGGCCAGACTGACCAGCCGGTCCGCGACGGCGGCCGGGTCCGGCGTCTCCGCCAGCACCGTCCCGATCGTCGCGTCGTCGACCTGGCCGTGCAGGCCGTCCGTGCTCAGGAGGAATCGATCCCCGGGCCGGCGATCGACCGTCACGTGGTCGACTCGGACCTCGTCATCGGCCCCCAGCGCCCGGGTGATGACGTGGCGGCGAGCGTCGGTCGCTGCCGCCTCGGGTGGGAGCCGGCCGTCGCGGACCAGCCCGGCGACCAGACTGTGATCCTCGGTCAGCTGCAGGAGTTCGCCGTCACGCGACCGGTAGGCGCGGCTGTCACCGACATGGGCGACGGTGACGACCTCGCCGATGACCATGACGGTGCAGGTCGTGCCCATCCCGAGGAGCTCGGGGTGCGTCTGGGCGCCCTGGCGGATCTCGGCGTTGGCCCGCTCGAGCGCGTCGACCACCACCTGGCCGTCCGGGTCGCCGTGCGAGCCCGCGAGGGCCGCCGCGAGCTGTGCGACCGCCAGATCCGCAGCGATCTCGCCGGCCTGGTGCCCGCCCATCCCGTCGGCCACCGCGAAGAGCGGTGGCGTGCCGAGGAAGCGATCCTCGTTGCCGGTCCGGATCCGGCCGACATCGGTCCGGATCGCGAACCCGGGCTCGTCCGGCGGCGCGACCGTCTCCGGCAGGACGCTAGACCTCGATCGACCGGAAGATGGCCACCGCGTTCTGCCCGCCGAACCCGAAGCCGTTGACCGCCACCGTGTCGACCTTGGCCCGCCGCGCGGTCAGCGGGACGTAGTCGAGGTCGCACTCCGGATCGGGTGTGTGCAGGTTGGCCGTCGGCGGGATGACGCCGTCGCGGATCGCCCCGATCGCGGCGAGCACGGACGCGATACCGGCCGCCCCGACAAGATGGCCGATCATCGACTTCGGCGAGCTGATCGCCACCTTGTAGGCGTGGTCGCCGTAGGCGGCCTTGATCGCGCGCGTCTCGGTCACGTCGTTGAGCTGGGTCGCTGTCCCGTGGGCGACGATGTAATCGATCTCGTCGGGCGCGACCTCGGCATTGCGGAGCGCCGATGTCATCGCGCGGATCTGGCCGCGACCACTCGGGTCCGGGGCGCTGATGTGGAACGCGTCCGCCGTCAGGGCGCCGCCGATGACCTCGACCAGCGGCGTGGCGCCGCGTGCCTGGGCGTGCGCAAGCGACTCGACGACGACCACCCCGGCGCCCTCGCCGAGCACGAACCCGTCGCGCGTGCCGTCGAACGGCCGCGACGCCGTGGCCGGGTCGTCATTGCGCTTGGACAGGGCGGTCATGTTGGACAGGGCGGCCAGGCCCATCGGCCAGATCGGCGCCTCCGAGCCACCGGTCAGGACGACGTCGCATTCGCCGGAGCGGATGAGCCGGAGGGCATCGTGGAACGCGATGACCGAGGTCGCGCAGGCGGCGACCTGGGTGATGACCGGTCCGGTCAGACCGTATTCCATCGACAGCATGCAGGCCGCCATCGAACCCGACAGCGCGGGGACCGCGAAGGGGCTGACGAAGCGCGGACCCTTCTGGTCGTGGACATGGGTTCCGTCGATGATCTGCTCGATCCCGCCGCCGCCGGTGTTGACCACGACCCCGACCCGATCGCGCTGGTCCTGATCCATCGCCGCGAAGTCGATCCCGGAATCCCGCACAGCCTCGACCCCGGCGCCCATCGCCAGCTGGATGAAGCGGCTCATCCTCCGGGCCATCTTGGCGTCCATCACGGTCGTCGGGTCGAAGTCAAGGACCTCGGCGGCGATGCGCACCTCGAACGCCGAGGCATCGAAGCGCTTGACCTCCCGCGTGCCGGTCACCCCCAAGACGAGATTGGACCAATAGGTCGGGAAGTCGTTGCCGATCGGCATGACGGCACCAAGGCCGGTCACGACCGCGCGGCGGGCAGGATCCTGTTCAGGCAAGGGAATTCCTCACGGGCGAGCTGGGCGGATGGTTGATTGTACTGATGACCCGACAGCGGGCCGTCAGTCCCCGTCGTAGCGCTTGAAGATGACGGCGCCGTTGTGTCCGCCCAGACCGATGTTGTTCGAGAGAGCGTGACGGATCGGCAGGGCGGTCGTCTCCTGGACGACCCACAGGTCGCAGTCCGGATCGGCGTCGCGGTAGTTGATCGTCGCCGGCGCGCACTGCTCGTACACCGACTTGACCGCCGCCAGCGCCTCGAACGCCCCGGCCGCGCCCATCATGTGCCCGGTCATCGACTTCGTGGCACTGATCGCGAGCGAGCGCGCCGCGCCGGCCGAGCGCGACCCGAAGACCGTCCAGATCGCCTCCGCCTCACGCTTGTCGCCGAGCGGTGTCGAGGTGCCATGCGGGTTGATGAGATCGACCTCGTCGGCCGGTACGCCGCGCCGCTCGAGCGCCATCTGCATCGCCCGGGCGGACCCGACCCCGGCCTCGATCGGTTGGATCATGTCCCAGCCGTCGGCCGCCGAGCCATAGCCGATGACCTCGGCATAGATCGTCGCCCCGCGGGCCTTGGCGAGCTCGAGGTCCTCGAGGAACAGCGAACCCGCACCTTCACCGAGGACGAACCCGTCGCGGGTCAGGTCGAACGGTCGCGACACGGTCTCCGGCGCCTCGCCGGGACGCGGCATCCCCATCCCGCGCATGTTCGAGAAGCCCGCATGTCCCACTTCTAAAAGTGGGGCCTCGGTCGAGCCGGAGATGACCGCGATGCAGTCGCCGCGGCGGATCGCCTCGGCCGCCTCGCCGACGTTGTGGGTGCCGGTCGCGCACGCGGACACGACGCACATGTTGTGCCCGATCGCGCCGGTCTCGATGGCGATCATCCCGGAGCAGCTGTCGACCAGGGCGTTGGCGATGAACGTCGGCGCGACCGTGCGCGGACCGCGCGCCTTCATCGAGACGTAGTTGTCGATCATGAGCGTCTGTCCGCCGGCCCCCGAGCCGAACACGACACCGACCTCGGTCCGGTTCTCATCGGTGATCTCGAAGCCCGAATCGGCGAGGGCCTGCTTGGCTGCCGCCACGCCGAAGTGGAGGCTCGGTTCGCTCCGCCGGACGGCCTTGGCGTCCATCCACGCGGTCGCGTCGAAGTCCTTGACCTCGCCGCCGAGCTTGGCGTCGTAGGGGGTGGTGTCGAACCGGGTGATCGGGCCGAGGCCGGAAACCCCGGCGACGAGGTTCCCCCAGGCGGTGGCGACATCGTTGCCGATCGAGCTGATGACGCCGAGACCGGTGACGACGACACGACGATCGTAGTCTGGCTTGCGCAAGAGACGTCCTCCTTTGGACGGATACCGGTTCAGGCCGTCACAGCGGCCAGGGCGAGGAGTCGATCGAGGGATGCCGGGTCGTCGGCCGCGATGGTCTGGGCGTCCGGGGCGATCCGTTTGATGAGGCCGGTCAGGACCCGTCCGGGCCCGATCTCGACGAAGGTCGTGACCCCCGCCGCGGCCATCCGTTCGACGGCGCGGATCCAGTCGACGCCGGCCGTCAGGTGCTCGATGAGCTCGGTCCGACAGGCTTCGGCGGTTTCGATCGGGCGGGCGTCGGCGTTGGCCAGGAGCGGCGCCGACGGATCGTGGAACGTGACGCCGGCGAGCGCGGCGCGCATCGCGTCGGCCGCCTCGGCCATCAACGGCGAATGGGCCGCGACCGAGACCGGCAGGACGATGGCGCGCTTGGCGCCGATCGACTTGGCCAGCTCCGCGCCGGTCTCGATGGCCGGGCGCTCGCCCGACACGACGACCTGTCCGGGCGCATTGCGATTGGCCACGACGAAGGTGCCGTGCGCCGAGGCGCCCGCCACCAGCTCGGGGAGGCGAGCGTCGTCGAGCCCGATGAGCGCCGCCATCGCGCCATCGCGACCCTGGCCGGACGCCTGCATCAGTCGACCACGCTCGCGAACGAGGCGGACCCCATCCTCAAGCGATAGGGCGCCAGCCGCCACCATCGCGGAGTACTGGCCCATCGAGTGGCCGGCGATGAAGGCCGGGACGGGTTCGGCCAGGCCGTCGGCGGCCCAGTGCTCGCGCAGCGCTGCGAGGATGGCGATGGACGTGGCGAGGATCGCCGGCTGGGCGAACTCGGTCAGATCGAGCCGCTCGGCCGGCCCCTCCCAGGCGACCTCGCTGATCGACGAACCGAGGGCGTCGTCGGCCGCGGCGAAGGTGGCGGCGGCCGCCGGCGAGGAGGCGGCGAGTGACTGACCCATGCCGAGGGTCTGCGAACCCTGGCCCGGGCAGACGTAGGCAAACTGACTCACGAGGCGAAGCGTAGGCGCTCGACGCGGGTCCGCGCACAACTACCATGCATACTTGCATGCGTTCCCGGCGCTCGATACGCTTGCCGTTGTGTCAGATGAGCGTCACATCCTCCGGCCGTCGACCCGGCCCGCCCCCACCCGGGCGATCGCCCGCCAGTTCGAGGCAGACCTGTCCGCGCCCGTGCTGGCCGCCGGTGACCGGCTGCCCAACGTCCGCCAGATCAGCGAACGAGTGGCCATGGGTCGCGCCCTGTGGCGGGAGCTCGTCATCGGGTTCGCCGGTCAGCTCGGCGAGCTGCGCCTCGGCTTCACCCAACTGGCGGCCCTGTATGTGCTCGCCGATGGCAGCACCCTGACCGTGGGCGAGTTGGCGGAGTCGATCGGTCGGTCGCCGTCGGCCACCAGCCGGCTGGTCGACGGGCTCGTTCGCCGCCGGCTCGTCGAGCGCCACCAGGAACCGGAGGACCGGCGACAGCGTACGCTGCGTCTCACCCAACGCGGTCACGCCGTGCTGCGCGTCGTGGACCGGGGGCGGGCCGATCAGTTCCTGTCGGCGGTCCGCCCGCTCCCGACCGCGGAACGGGCGATCGTGGCGATGGGCGTGGCGGCCCTCGCGACTCACGCCATCAGCCGGCGCGGCCGTCTCATCCGGACAGCGCGCGGATAACGCTCCATATCGGACACGATCCAGGAGGCGACGTCATGGACTTCGGTCGAATCGCGGAGCTCGAACTCCGCGTCCAGCACCGGCATTCGGATGGGACCTGGGGCGCCCTCGAACCCAAGTTCGAGCACCACGACCCGGCTGCACACGACCCCGAGCGCGATTGGGGCGTCGGCACGATCTATATCTGCAAGGCCTGTGGCGAGGGACTCGCCATCAGCAGGATCGACGATCCGGGCGATCCCCGCAGCTGATCCGGGCGGTCAGCCGCAGAAGCGGCGGACCACGTCGTAGAGGACCGGCAGCCCCCAGCGTAGGGCGTCGACCGACACTCGCTCGTCGACGCCGTGGAAGCGCTCGAGGAAACGCTCGTCGTCGGCCAGTCGAAGCGGCGAGAACCCGTAGGTCAGCGTGCCCACGGCCGACAGCGCCTTGGCGTCGGTGCCGAACGGCGCCATGATCGGCAACGGGATACCGTCGGGGTCGTGGTCGCGGATCGTCGCGGCCAGGAGGTCGTAGAGCGGGCCGTCCGCCGGGGCCTCCACCGGGGCGCCGAACACGATGAGCTCGATCTCGCAGGCTGCCGTCAGCTCCGGACCGAGGCGATCGATGACGACCTGGCGCATGGCCGGTTCGGACGTGCCCGGCAGCACGCGACAGTCGACCTCGATGAGAGCGTCACCCGGGATGACGTTGTATTTGATCCCGGCATGGATGACATCGGGGCTGATCGTGTCGCGCAGGAGTGCACGCAGAGCCCGCGCGTACATCGGGTCGCAGGCGGCCGCGATGGCGGTCTCGGCCCGGTTCAGATCGTCACCGGCCAGGGCGCGGAGCAGGACGGCTGCATCGGCCGGCAGGGCCGCTGCAGCCAGCTCGAGGAAGCGGGCCATGACCGGTGTGATCCGCGTCGGACCGGATACGGCCAGCCGCTCGATGACGGCGGCGGCCATGACGGCCGCGTTGTCGTCGCGTGGCATCGACCCGTGGCCCCACGTGCCCCGAACGGCGATCCGGTACGCCGCGAAGCCCTTCTCGGAGACCTGGATCGGGTAGAGCCGTCGGCCGGCCACGGTCACCGATACGCCACCACACTCGTTGACGGCGCCGGCGGCGCGGACCCAGTCCGGGCGCTGCTCGACGACCCATTTCGCGCCGGCCGATCCGCCGGCCTCCTCGTCCGCGGTGCAGGTGAACAGCACGTCGCGGCGAAGACCGGGGATCGGGTCGTGGGCCGGGTCGAGCCCGGCCGCCCGGGCTTCGGCCGCGAGCAGACGCACCACCCCGAGCTCCATGGCGATCATCGCCTTCATGTCGACCGCTCCGCGGCCGTAGACGTGGCCATCGACGAGGTCGGCGGCGAACGGGTCGTGGGTCCAGCGCTCGGGCGGCGCGGGCACGACGTCGAGGTGCGACAGGAGCAGGAACGGCTCGCCACCCGAGCCGTCGCCACGCAGCCTGGCGTGGACGGAGCCGCGCCCGGGTTCCGGCTCCACCAGCTCGGGCTCGAGCCCGGCGTCGGTCAGCATCTCGGCGATCCGGCGAGCCGCCAGCAGCTCGCCATCGGGCGAATCAGGCGGTGGCGGGTTGATCGATCGGATGCGGATGAGATCCCGGAGCGTCCCGACCAGCTCGTCGACAGCGTCGGCCCAGGCCAGGGCCGGGATCTCCCTCGACGGCGCCGCCACTGGCGACGTCATGGAGCGCCGCCGATGGCGAGCGTCAGGACGATGCCGATGATGAACCCTCCGAACATCAGGGCGGCGACCATCGCCAGGAGCAGCTTCCCGTAATGGCGTTCCTCCGCCAGGCCGGTGACCGGATCCGGATCGCGGCCGCCGGCGATGTATGGGGCCTCGAGGCCCTTGGCCCGGGCGATCTGGGCGCGTGGCGAATCGTATTCGGCCGGATCGGCCGGCAGGCGTTGGGCCGCAGCCGGATCGGACGCGGGCGGGTCGGGGGATCGGACGTCGAGCTCGTCGGTCATGGCGCCATCATGCCGTCGTCGAGCGACCCGCGCAGGATGACGTGGTCCGGCTGCGGTTCGTAGCCGAGGCGCGCATTGACCGCCCGCATCGGAGCATTGTCGAAGTCGTTGCCCGACTCCAGTGCGTCGAGGCCGTCGGCCATGGCCCAGCCGATGGTCGCGCGCTTGAGCGCCCGGGCCAGGCCGCGCCCACGCCAATCCCGGACGACGGCCGTCATGGCATGCCAGGCCATCCGCCGCGAGGTGACCGGCATCAGCAGCAGACTGGCATAGCCGACGACCCGATCGGTCCCAGGCTCAAGGGCGATGACGAAGGCGCCCGGCGGGATCGACGGCCGGTCGACGTCGCGCGCCCGGAACTCGGCCAGCGTGCCGGGTGCCGTCGGGACCTCGCCTCCGGGGATATCGGCGAAGGTCTCGACGGCGACGGCGTGGATCGCCGGGACGAGGTCGGGTCGCTGGGCGAGGGTCGTGAGCTCGATGCCGTCCGGCAGGTCGATGGCGGGTGGTGTCTTCCCGGCCAGCTCGAGGCGCACGATCTTGTCCCGTTCGTACTCCATGAAGCCGCGATGGCGCAGGAACGCGATGCCTTCCGGCTGGCCCTCCGACGCCGGGATGTGGAGGGCGCCCTTGCCGGCCGCCCGTGCCCGCTCGGCGACGACCGTCAGCAGCGCGCCGCCGATGCCCTGGCGGCGAGCATGCGCGAGGACGGCGATGGTCGCCCACAGCGCGTCGAACTCTGGCGGGTGCATGTAGATCCGCCCGACCGACCCGACGCCGACCGGGCGTCCGTCAACCTCGGCGATGAATCGCGTCGTGCCCGGGTAGGTCGCGGCCGCCCAGCGGATCTCGTCGACGGAGGTCGGATCATCCGGGCACGTGGCGTTGACGATCGTCACGATCGAGCCCAGGTCGTCATCGCTGCCGTCCGCCTCGCGGAGGTGGACGGTCATCGGCCGGCGTCGCGCATCACCGGGGCAGGTTGGCCGCCATCCGCTCGCCGGTCGTGACCGCGCCCTGCGCGGCCGACCCGACGAGGGCCGCGTACTTGGCCATGACACCGGTCCGATAGCGGGCCGGCGGCGGCGTCCAGCCCTCGAACCGGCGGGCGACCTCATCGGCCGGGATCTCGAGATCGAGCGCCGCCCGGTCGACATCGATGACGACCGTATCGCCCTCCTCGACGATCGCGATCGGCCCGCCCAGCGCGGCTTCCGGCGCGACGTGGCCGATCATCAGCCCGTGGGTGCCACCCGAGAAACGTCCGTCGGTCAGCAGGGCGACCGAGTCGCCCAGCCCCTCACCGACGAGCGCCGCGGTCACCGACAGCATCTCCTGCATCCCCGGCCCACCGACCGGTCCCTCGTAACGGATGACGACCACGTCGCCCGGCACGATCCGCTGCGCTCGCACCGCGTCGTAGCAGGCGGTCTCCGAGTCGAACACGCGTGCCGGCCCGCGGTGCTGACGACGCTCGTGACCGGCCAGCTTGACCACACAGCCATCGGGCGCCAGCGAGCCGTGGAGGATGGCCAGCCCGCCGTTGGGCTTGAGCGGTGTCTCGATCGGATGGACGACCCGCTGGCCGGGCGTCTCGACGACTTCGGCCGCGATCTGGGCGATCGTCCGGCCGTCGACCGTCGGCGCGTCGCCATGGAGGAGCCCGGGACGCTTGAGCAGCTCGCGCATGACCAGGGCGACGCCGCCGGCCTCGTACATGTCGAGCGCGGTGTAGCGGCCGCCGGGTCGCATGTCGGCGATGAGCGGCGTCCGGTCAGCGATGGCCCCGAAGTCGTCGATGTCGAGCGGGATGCCGAACTCGTGGGCGATCGCCAGGAGGTGGAGGACGCCGTTGGTCGAGCCGCCGGTGGCCGCGACGCTGGCGATGGCGTTCTCGAGCGATTCGCGGGTCACGAACTGCGCCGGCCTGACGTCGCGCCGGACGAGATCCATGACCAGCTCGCCGGTCCGATAGGCGGCCGCATCCTTGGCCTCACCCTCGGCCGGGATGCCGTTGAGCCCGGCCGGCGACAGGCCGATGAACTCCATGACCGTGCTCATCGTGTTCGCCGTGTACTGGCCACCGCAGGCGCCCGGCCCCGGGCACGCGACGTTCTCGATCTCGGTCAGCTCGTCGAGCGTGATCTTGCCCGCCCGATAGGCGCCGATCGCCTCGTACACCGTCACGACGGTGGCGTTGCGCTCGCCCTTGTAGACGCCCGGGTTGATGGTCCCGCCGTAGAGGATGATGCCCGGCACGTCGAGACGCCCGAGGGCCATCGCGGCGCCCGGCACGGTCTTGTCGCAGGCGACGATGCAGATGACGCCGTCCATCAGCTGACCGCGGACGACGAGCTCGATCGAGTCGGCCACGACCTCGCGGCTGATGAGCGAGGTCTTCATCCCCTCCGTACCCATCGTCACGCCGTCGCTGATGGCGATCGTATTGAATTCCATCGGGGTGCCGCCGGCCGCCCGGATACCGGCCTTGGCGATCTCCGCGAGGTGGCGCTGGTTGATGTTGCAGGGCATCGTCTCGATCCAGGTCGTGGCGACGCCGACGATCGGTTTGGCGAGGTCCTCATCGGTGAAACCGATGGCCTTGAGCATGGCCCGTGCGCCGGCTCGGTCCGGACCGTCAGTCAGGGCGGCGGAGTGTCGCTTGGCGGGGTCGGAGATGGGCGGCGCGTCGGGCATCGGGGTTCTCCTGGGGCGCGGCCGGAGGTCGGGAGCCGCTGCTGGCGATAACCCTACGCGACCGGAGGACGACGGGCCGGGCGGGTCGCGCCGGTCGAGGCTACTGGTCGACCACGCATCTGCCCGTGCCGGCGGCCTGGGTCAGGCCGATCCCCGGCCGGATCCGCGTCCAGACCGCCGAGGCCGTCAGCGCGTAGCCCACCTCCGGATCCGTCCGTGCCTCGGCGAAGACCACGCCACCGACGCTGCCGTCGGGCAGGATCAGCGGGCCGCCGCTGTCTCCCCGATCGATCTCGGCGCGGAGCTCGAGGATCGCTCGCCGGACCCGGTCAGCCCCGTAGATGTCGCGACCGGTCGCCTCGTACCGGTCGGCGACGGCCGCCGGCACGATCGTCAACGCCCCGCCACCCGGAAAGCCGAGGGTCGCGCCGATCGCGCCCCGGCCCGGGTCCTGGGCGGCGAACCGGAGAGCCGTGACGCGCAGCCCCTGGACGTGCAGGAGGGCGACGTCGAGCTCCGGGTCGAACAGGACCGGGACCGCGTCGTGCAGCTGACCACCGACGCTGACCCGCACCCCGCGGGCACCCGCCCCGGCCACGACGTGGGCATTGGTCAGGACGTAGTCCGGCCCGACGACGAAGCCCGTCCCGACCGACTGCAGCCCGCACGTCGCGGCCGAGACCTTGAGCGTGCTGGCCGCGGCGGCGGCCGCGATCGCGTGGGCGGCCGGGTCGTCGGGTCGATCGACCGGTGGTGCGGGCACGGGCTCGAAGCCGACGAAGACGTCCGGCAGGCCGGTCGTGTCCAGCCAGCCGCCGAGACCGCCGGCGACCTCGGTGGGCGGCGGCAGGAACATCGCCAGGGTGCGGACCGCCGTCGAGCCACCGGCCGCCTCCGCCAGGCGCGGCACGGGCCCCTCGATGAGCAGACTGCCGGCCAGCCAGACGATGAGCAGGACCTGGATGACGCCGAACCCGGCGCCCGCAGTCCGGTCGGCCGTGCCCAGCATCCCCGTCCCCAGCCCGCGTGCGGCGCTGCGACCGAGCGCGGCCCCCACCTGCTCGCCGATCCCGACGGCCATGACCAAGCCGACGAGCACGACGAACGGCCGGATCGCCGGATCGATCTCGGCCAGCGGCTCGGCGAGGTGGGGCAGCAGGAGGATGGCGAGGACGCCGCCGGCGATCGCGCCCAGCAGACCCGATACCTGCGGGATGGCGCCCGAGCGCCAGCCGAGGATCAGCGCGACGACGATGAGGACCAGGGTCAGCAGGTCGATCAGGTTCACCGCCCGATCGTCGCACAGGACGTCGGGTCGCGCCGTCAGACGATGGTCACGCTGATCGGTGGGGCGCGCCACTCGTGAAGGCGATGGTTTCCGGCTGGCTTGGTCAGTTCGCCTCGGCGAACGTATCGATCCGCGGCGCGTGCTCGGCCTCCCACGCGCTGAGCTCGGCCTCCTTCGACAGCAGGTAGCCGAGTTCATCGGTGCCGGCCAGGATCATCCGCTTGGCGAACGGGTCGATGTCGAAGTCGATGGTCGAGCCGTCCGGCAGCAGGATGCCCTGCTCGGCGAGGTCGATCGTCAGCGACGCGTCTGGATCGTCGGCCAGCAAGGCGAACAACCGGGCATGGGTGGCCGGATCGACGACGATCGGCAGCACCCCGTTCTTGAGGCTGTTGCTGCGGAAGATGTCGGCATACGAGGTCGACAGGATGGCGCGGATCCCCCAGGCGGTGAGCGCCCACGGCGCATGCTCGCGCGAGGAGCCGGCGCCGAAATTGTCGCCGACGAGCAGGATCCCGCGACCCGCCATGGCCGGGCGATCGAGGATGAATGGTGGCTCCTTGAGCGACCCGTCGTCCTCGAACCGCCGGTCGCGAAACAGCGCCTCGGCCAGGCCGGCCTTATCGGTCACCTTGAGGTAGCGGGCCGGGACGATCTGGTCCGTGTCGACGTTCTCCGCGGCCATCGGGATGACCCGGCTGGTGAAGACCCTGAACGGTTCGGCCACGGGTCAGCGGCCACCGACGGCGGCCAGGGTCTCGATGCCGGGCAGGCGGCGTGGGTCGGCGACGACCCCGGCGATGGCGCTGGCGGCCGCGGTCAGCGGCGACGCCAGGAAGGTCCGGCCGCCCTTGCCCTGGCGGCCCTCGAAGTTGCGGTTGCTGGTGCTGACCGCGTACTGGCCGGGTCGCAACTGGTCACCGTTCATGGCGATACACATCGAGCAGCCGGCCTCGCGCCATTCGGCGCCGGCCGCCTTGAAGATCTCCGACAGCCCCTCTCGCTCGGCCTCGCGCTTCACCTCGTCCGAGCCGGGGACGACCATCAAGCGCACACCGTCGGCGACGTGCCGCCCCTCGAGCACGCTCGCGGCCAGACGCAGGTCGCTGATCCGGCCGTTGGTGCAGCTGCCGACGAACACGACGTCGACCTTCTGGCCGAGGATGGCCTGACCGGGCTGGAGATCCATGTACTCGAGGGCGCGCTCGAGCGCGCGCCGCTGGCCGGGATCGGTCTGGTCGTCCGGGGAGGGGACACGACTGGTGATCGGGATGCCCATCCCAGGGTTCGTGCCGTAGGTGACCATCGGCTCGAGCGAGTCGGCGTCGATCGTGATCGTCTTGTCGTACCCGGCGCCGGGGTCCGTCGGCAGCGTCCGCCAGCGCTCCACCGCGGCGTCCCAGGCCGCCCCTGCGGGCGCGTGGCTGCGGCCGTGCAGGTACTCGAACGTGGTGTCGTCCGGGGCGATGAGGCCGGCCCGCGCCCCGCCCTCGATGCTCATGTTGCAGACGGTCATCCGCTGCTCCATGGTCAACCCGGCGATCGCCTCGCCCGTGTACTCGAAGACGTGGCCGGTCCCGCCGCCGATGCCGATCCGCGCGATCAGCGCGAGGATGATGTCCTTGGCGCTGACCCCGGGTGTCAGGCGGCCGTCGACCCGGACCTCGTAGGTCTTCGGGTCGCGCTGCAGGAGCGTCTGGGTGGCGAGGACCATCTCCACCTCGCTGGTCCCGATCCCGAACGCCAGGGCCCCGAACGCGCCATGCGTGCTGGTATGCGAGTCGCCGCACACGATGGTCATCCCGGGCTGGGTCAGCCCGAGCTGCGGACCGATGACATGGACGATGCCCTGGGCCGGGTCGCCGATGCCGTGGAGGGGGACCCCGAACTCGGCGCAGTTGGCCTCGAGCTGGTTGACCTGGGCGAGGGCCATCGCGTCGATGAACGGCAGGCTGCGGTCCGTGGTCGGGATCGAGTGATCCGCGGTGGCGACCGTCTGGCGCGGCCGCCGGACGCCGATCGCGCGGGCGCGCAACCCGGAAAATGCCTGCGGGCTGGTGACCTCATGGACGAGGTGGAGGTCGACTGCGAGGACCGCCGGCGCACCCGGATCCTGGGTCACGACGTGTTCGGTCCAGATCTTGTCGACGATCGTTCGCGGGGTCTCGGCTGTCACGCTGCGAGCGTACCAGAGCCGCCCGAAGCGGCCCGCGGACGGTCCGGTCAGGCCCTCGCGCTCAAGTCGGCGATCTGTGGCTCGTCCAGGCGGCGCCCGCCACGACGCCTCGCTCGAGGTCGTCCGGACCCCCCGCGACCTGGCCGATCGATGGGGCGCGCTGGTCGTCGCGGAAAGGCATCGCGACGCCGGCACCAGCTCGACGAGGTCCGGTCGCTCGGGATCCGCGCCGGCCAGGGCTACGGGGGACGGTTGACGCCGCACCGATCCCTGCTAGACTGCCGCCACGCAGCAGGTTCCCTGCCGCTCAGTGTGGAGACCCAATTGGGCTGGTTCGAGACCGGAGGTCGCCGCAAGGTCGCCGTCGTCGTGACGTCGGATGGCCGCCGTGTGCACGTCCCGATCGATCCTGTCGACGTAGCCCTCCTCGATCTGCTTCGCTCACTTCCGGGGCTTGATGGCCTTCTCGGGCTTATTACCGGCTCCCGGCGGGACCGAGGGACACGGAGGGACGAGCGCTCGTAGCGCCACCATCACCGATCAACCTCAGGACCCTCGCCGGGGCGGCGAGGGTCTTTTCGTTTCCGGAACGACCCATACGGAGGACCCGTACAGATGACGATCGCGAAGGGAGACCCGGCGCACCCGTCGCCGGCCGCGGCGCGACCCGCGGCCAGACGGAGTCACGTGCCGAACGACGGCACGGCCGAGGCCGCGGCGATCGAGCGCGCCCGCAAGGGGATGCTCCACGAGGGCCGCGACCTCAAGCGGACGCGGATCGGGGCGGACGTCCTGTGCGAGGCGCTGCTGCGCCAGGGGGTCGACGTCTTCTTCAGCTATCCGGGCGGCGTGATCCTGCCGCTGTACGACATCCTGGGCGACTATCCGGAGCTGCGTCACGTCCTGGTGCGGCACGAGCAGGGCGGCGCGCATGCGGCGGACGGGTACGCGCGGGTCACCGGCCGGGTCGGCGTCTGCATGGGCACTTCCGGTCCGGGCGCGACCAACCTCGTGACCGGGATCGGCACCGCGCTGCTGGACTCGATCCCGATGGTCGCCATCACCGGCAACGTGCCGGCGGCGCTCATCGGCAAGGACGCCTTCCAGGAGATCGACATCAACGGCATCACGCTGCCGATGACGAAGCACAACTACCTCGTCCGCGACGCGGACGATCTGCCGCGAGTCGTGGCCGAGGCGTTCCACATCGCCCGCACCGGGCGACCTGGGCCGGTCCACATCGACATCACCAAGGACGCGCTCCAGCAGGAGACCCATGCGACCCACCCGACCGGGGCCGAGATCGTCGCCGGGCTGCCCGGCTTCCGGCCGAACATGGACGGCCACCCGCGCCAGCTCAAGCTGGCCGCTGCCGAGATCGCCGTGGCGAAGCGCCCGGTCATCCTGGCCGGTCACGGCGTCCTCCACGCCGAGGCCTGGGACGAGCTCGTGGCATTCGCCGAGAAGACCCAGATCCCGGTTGCCTGGACGCTGCTCGGGATCGACGTCATCGACGAGGCCCATCCGCTGGCCTACGGCTACATGGGGATGCACGGCTGGAAGCACGTCAACCGGGCGATCCAGAGCGCTGACCTGCTGATCGCGGTCGGGATGCGGTTCGACGACCGGGTGACCGGCAACGTGCGGACGTACGCGCCGTACGCCCGCATCATCCACGCCGATATCGACCCAGCCGAGATCGGCAAGAACGTGGCGGTCGAGGTCCCGATCGTCGGTGACGCCAAGCGAGTCCTCGAGGCCCTGACCGGGCTCGTGGCACCGGTCGACCCGGCGACCCGGGCCGACTACGCCGCCCAGCTCGCCGACTGGAAGAGCGACTCGGTCGCCTCGAGCTGGCACGGCTCCGGGGCGTGGCGCGACGGGCTGCTGTCGGCCGACTACGTCATCGAACGGATCGGCGACCTGACCGACCACGAGGGCACCTACGTCGCCGACGTCGGCCAGAACCAGATGTGGCTGGCCCGCTACGCCGGGTTCCGCCACCCGAACACGCACGTCAGCTCGGGTGGCCTCGGCACGATGGGCTTTTCGGTCCCGGCGGCGATGGGTGCTGCGCTCGGCGCGCCCGACCGCGAGACCTGGGCGATCACCGGCGACGGCGGGTTCCAGATGACATCCCAGGAGCTGATGACCCTCGTCGCCGACCGCATCCCGGTCAAGATCGCACTGCTCGACAACAAGAAGCTCGGGATGATCCGGCAGTGGCAGGAGATCATCTACGCCGGCAACTACCACTCCTCGAACCTGCCGGGTCCCGACTTCGCCAAGCTCGCCGACGCGTACGGGATCCCGGCATTCCGGGCCCGCACGCCGAACGAGGTGGACGACGCGATCCGTGCCGCCCAGGCTGTCGATGGCCCCGCGCTCATCTGGTTCGAGATCGCCGAGGAGCAGAACATCTTCCCGATGATGCCGGCCGGCAAGGGCCTGTCGGATCTGATCGAGAAATGGGGCGGGGCGGACGAATGAGTGGCGATCCCGCATCGAATGGTCGGGTGCCGGCCGGAACGCCGGGTCAGACCCCGGCGCCCGCACACAGCGCCCCCCCGCCACGCGCCCTGCCCGGTGGTGGCGAGACCCGCCGTCACGTCCTCGTCGCGGTCGTCCTCAACAAGCCCGGCGTCCTCAACCGGGTGGCGAGCCTCATGCGGGCGCGCAACTTCAACATCGACTCGCTGGCGGTCAGTCACACCGATAGCCAGGACATCAGCCGGATGACGATCACCCTGCATGGCGACGATGTTGCCGTCGAGCAGGCAGCCAAGCAGCTCTACCGGCTCATCGATGTCCTGAAGGTCCAGGACGTCACCACCGAACCGACCGTCCAGCAGGAACTCGCCCTGGTCAAGATCCGGGCGACCGACACGACCCGGGCGGAGGTCCTCAAGCTCGTGGAGCTGTCACGCGGCCGGGTCGTGGACCTGGTCGATGGCTCGGTCATCGTGGAGGTGACCGGCACCGAATCCGAGGTCGACGCGTTCGTCGCGCTGGTCCGGACCTACGGCATCAAGGAATTGGTCCGCACCGGCGCCGTCGTCATGGCGCGCGGATCCGGATCCATCGAGGAGGCGATCAAGCGATGACGGCGACGATGTACTACGACAACGACGCGGACCCCGCCGCTCTGGCCGGCCAGACCGTGGCGATCGTCGGCTATGGCTCACAGGGCCATGCCCATGCGCTCAACCTCCACGAGTCCGGCGTCGACGTCATCGTCGGGCTGGCACCGTCGTCCAAGAGCCGGGCGCTCGCGGCCGACGCCGGCCTGAAGGTGTCCGACGTGGCGGCCGCCGTGAAGGCCGCCGACGTGATCATGATCCTCGTCCCCGATACCGCCCAGAAGGCGGTCTACGACGAGGAGATCGCGCCGCATCTCCACCCTGGCCACCTGCTGATGTTCGCGCACGGCTTCAACATCCATTTCGGGCGCATCGACCCGCCCGGCATCGTCGACGTCGGGATGATCGCACCCAAGGGCCCGGGCCATCTGCTGCGTTCGGTCTACAGGGCTGGTGGCGGCGTGCCGGCCCTGTTCGCGGTCCACCGCGACCCGTCCGGCACCGCGCGCGACCGGGTGCTCGCGTACGGGCGCGCGATCGGCTCGACCCGGGCGGGCGTCCTGGAGACGACCTTCGCCGAGGAGACCGAGACCGACCTGTTCGGCGAGCAGGCCGTCCTGTGTGGCGGCACGGCTGCCCTCGTGAAGATGGGCTTCGAGACGCTGGTCGAGGCCGGCTACCAGCCCGAGCTGGCGTACTTCGAGACGATGCATGAGCTCAAGCTCATCGTCGACCTGATCTACCGCGGCGGGCTCAACTTCATGCGCTTCAGCGTCAGCGACACCGCCGAGTACGGCGACTACATTTCCGGGCCGCGGATCATCGACGAGCACGTCCGCGAGACGATGCAACAGGTCCTCAAGGAGATCCAGGACGGGACGTTCGCCCGGAACTGGATCGCCGAGAGCGAGTCCGGTCGCAAGGAGTTCGAGCGGTTGCGCGCGGCGGACCGCGACCATCTCATCGAGCGGGTCGGTGCCCGGTTGCGTGGCCAGATGCCGTTCCTCGACCCGGTCGAGGTCGTGGCCGGGCAGACCCAGGCGTCGGCGACGACGCCGGGGGCGGCCCGGTGAGCGCCGATGGCGTAGCCGCGGCCGTCGAGCCGCGCTCGGCCGGCGCGAAGGGCAGCATCCGGATCTTCGACACGACCCTGCGCGACGGGGAGCAGGCGCCGGGCGCCTCGCTGACGATCGCGGAGAAGCTCGACGTCGCCCGCCAGCTCGTCCGTCTCAACGTGGACGTCATCGAGGCCGGGTTCCCCGCTGCCTCGCCCGGTGACTGGGAGGCCGTCAACCGCATCGCCAGGGAGACCCGCGGCGTGGCCGTGGCCGGTCTGGCACGCTGTCGCGACGGCGATCCGCAGCGGGCGGTCGAGGCCATCCGGATCGCCGAACGGCCCCACCTCCATGTCTTCATCTCGACCAGTGAGATCCACCTCCAGCACCAGATCCGGATGACGCGCGAGGAAGCGTTGGCGGAGGCCGTCCGTTGGGTCCGCTACGGGCGCGAGCAGCTGGGCCGCGACGCCGAGCTCGAGTTCAGCGCCATGGACGCCACACGGAGCGACCCGGACTACCTCATGGAGGTCGTCGCGGCGGTCGTCGAGGCCGGCGCCACCACGGTCAACCTGCCGGACACCGTCGGCTATGCGATCCCGTCGGAGTTCGGTCCGCTCATCAAGCGGGCGGTCGACCTGGTCGGGTCCAGCGCGGTCATCAGCGTCCATTGCCACGATGACCTGGGGCTGGCCGTGGCGAACACGTTGACCGCGATCGGGGCGGGCGCCCGCCAGGTCGAGGTGACCATCAACGGTCTGGGCGAGCGCGCCGGCAACGCACCGCTCGAAGAGGTAGTCATGGCCCTGGCGACCCGGTCGGGTGCGCTGGGTGGCCACACGACGGGCGTGGTGACCGAGCAGATCGTGCCGACCAGCCGCCTGGTCAGCTACCTGACCGGCTTCGTGGTCCAGCCGAACAAGGCCATCGTCGGCCGCAACGCCTTCGCGCACGAGTCCGGCATCCACCAGGACGGCGTGCTCAAGAACCCGCTCAACTTCGAGATCATGACCCCCCAGTCGGTCGGCTTGACCAGCAACCAGTTGACCATCGGCAAGCTGTCCGGCCGGCGCGGCCTGCAGGCCCGGTTGCGCGATCTCGGGCACGACATGGAAGGTGATGCGCTCGACGCCATCTACCACGAGGCCATCCAGCTGGCCGACGCGAAGAAGGAGGTCACCGACGCCGACCTGCTGGCACTCGTCGAACAGCGGACGTCGGACGTGCCGTCCAGCATCACGATCGTCGGCTGGAACGTGACCTCGTCGCACGGCGGCAACGCGACCGGCTCGGCCACGATCAGCATGGCCGGCAACGAGCGGGGTGCCGAGGCGACCGGCAATGGCCCGGTCAACGCCCTGCTCAAGGCCGTCGACGAGGCTGTCCAGCCGCTCCTCGGCTGGCACCCGACCCTGACCGAGTACGAGATCAAGGCGGTCACGGCCGGCGAGGACGCGCAGGGCCAGGTCCTGGTCCGCTGTCGTCGCTCGTCGGATGAGGGGCCGGGTGCCCTGGTCGTGACCGGTCACGGGCTATCGACCAACATCATCGAGGCATCCATCGAGGCGTATCTCGAGGCGATCAACAAGCTCCATGGCGCCGAGATCAATGGCGTGTCGGTCGCGTTCGTCTCGACCCGCTCGGGCGAATCCACGCCGTGACCGGGGAACGCCTCGAGCGCTATCGCGTCGCCACGATCCCGGGCGACGGGATCGGACCGGAGGTCGTGACCGCCGCCCGGCGAGTCGTCGATGCGGCCGGCACGGCGCTCGGCTTCACCATCGATTGGTCGGAGCACTTCGTCGGTGGCGCGGCGATCGATGCGTACGGGGTCGCCATCCGAGACGAGGACTTGGCGGCCTGCGGCGAGACGGACGCGATCCTGCTCGGCGCGGTCGGCGGGCCGAAGTGGTCCGACCCGGGCGCGACCGTTCGCCCGGAGCAGGCGCTGTTCGCGCTGCGCGGTGGCCTGGGACTGTTCGCCAACCTCCGGCCGGTGACGGTCCATCCCGCCCTTGCCGGTGCGTCGCCGCTGCGACCCGAGCTACTCGACGGCGTGGACCTGCTCATCGTCCGCGAGCTGACCGGTGGGATCTACTTCGGCGACCGGACCGAGGCGTCGAGCGAGCCAGGCGCGCGGACGGCGCTCGACACCCTGCCCTACGCCGAGAGCGAGATCGCCCGGATCGTCCGGCTCGCATTCGAGCAGGCCCGGACGCGGCGCAGCGCGGTGACCCAGGTGGACAAGGCCAACGTCCTGGCCACATCCCGACTCTGGCGGCGGGTGACTGACGAGCTAGCGGGCGAGTACCCGGACGTCGAGCTCAACCACCAGCTCGTCGATTCGTGCGCGATGCTGCTCGTCCGCCGGCCGGCCGACTTCGACGTCATCGTGACCGAGAACCTGTTCGGCGACATCCTGTCGGACGAGGCGGCCGTCCTGGCCGGGAGCCTGGGCGTGCTGCCGTCCGCCTCGCTCGGCGAGCGCCGGACCGAACACGGGACGTTCGGGCTGTATGAGCCCATCCATGGCTCTGCGCCGGACATCGCCGGGCGCGACGTCGCCAACCCGATGGGCACGATCCTGTCGGCGGCGATGCTGCTGCGGACCTCGCTCGGGCGGGCGGATGCGGCCGCCGCGATCGAGGCGGCCGTTGGGTGCGCCCTTGACGACGGCTGGCGCACGGCCGACCTGGCCGACGCGTCCGACGGCACGGACGGGCTGGTCGTCGTCGGCACGACTGCGTTCGCGACTGCGGTCATCGAGGCCCTGGCGACGGCGGCCGGAGTGGCCGCGTGATCGCCGAGGCACCTGTCGTCCTGTACGACACGACCCTGCGCGACGGGACACAGGGCGAGAACATCACGCTGTCGCTGGCCGACAAGCTCCGCATCGCGCGGATGCTCGACGAGTATGGGATGCCGTTCGTGGAGGGCGGCTGGCCGGGCTCCAACCCGAAGGACATCGAGTTCTTCGCGGCCGCCCGGACCATGCGCTGGGAACGCACGCAGCTGGCGGCTTTCGGCATGACTCGCCATCGCTCGAACAGCCCGGACACGGACCCGAACCTGCGCGAGCTGGTCGCGGCAGAGACGCCGGTCGTGACCATCTTCGGCAAGAGCTGGCAGATGCATGTGATCGAGGTCCTTGGCGCCACGCCCGCCGAGAACCTCGACATGATCGCCGATTCGGTCGGCTTCGTGGTCGATCGCGGACGCGAGGTCGTCTACGACGCCGAGCATTTCTTCGATGGCTACAAGGACGATCCGGCCTACGCACTCGAGACCCTCGTGGCGGCCTGGCAGGGCGGCGCCCGCACGCTCGTCCTGTGCGACACCAACGGCGGCACCCTCACCGACGAGCTGGTTGCGATCATCGGACGGGCGCGGGCGGGCCTGGACGGCGTCCTGAACGATCCATCCGCGCTCACCCTCGGCATCCACGCCCACAACGATGCCGACCTGGCCGTGGCCAACTCGATGGCCGCCGTCGCTGCCGGGATCCGCCACGTCCAGGCCACCATCAACGGCTATGGCGAGCGGGCCGGCAACGCCAACATGGTCAGCATCCTGGCCAACCTCGCGCTCAAGACGGACCACTTGCTGGTGCCGGCGGGCGGTGGCGACCTGACCGCCCTGACCGACCTGTCGCGTTCGGTCGCGGAGATCGCCAATCAGACCCCGAACGACTATCAGCCCTATGTCGGGCGGTCGGCCTTCGCCCACAAGGGCGGCGTCCATGGCGCGGCCGTGGCCAAGGTCGAGCGGAGCTACCAGCACATCGACCCAACCGCGGTCGGCAACGTCGGGCGGCTGGTCGTGTCCGAGCTCGGCGGGCGGGCCAACACGTCGATCCGTGCCCGCCAGCTCGGCCTCGAGCTGGAGGGGGTCGTCGATGCCCGTGAGCTGTCGAACCTGATCAAGCAGCTCGAGGCGGACGGGCTGGCATTCGAGGGCGCCGAGGCCAGCTTCGAGCTGCTCATCCGGCGGCACGGGGCGGACTATGTCGCGCCGTTCCGGATCGTGGACTACACGTGTCTCATCGAGCAGCGCGACGGGCATGAGCTGCTGGCCGAGGCGACCGTCAAGGTCGAGGTCGACGGCGAGACACTCCACACCGCGGCCGATGGGAACGGGCCGGTCAACGCACTCGACGCGGCCCTGCGCAAGGCGCTCCGGGCGTTCTACCCGGGGCTCGACGAGGTCCACCTCGTCGACTACAAGGTGCGCATCCTCGATGGCGGCGCGGCGACCGCGGCGCGGACCCGGGTCATCATCGACTCGATGGACGGGGCCCGGACCTGGTCGACGATGGGCAGCGACACGAACATCATCGCGGCCTCCGCCTCGGCGCTCGCCGATTCGCTCGAATACGCCATCTGGAAGTCCGGCTCGGAGCTGCGGCGCCGCGACGAACGCCACTTCACGACCGCCCCGAGCCGGGACGCCGCTGCGCGACCGGCCTCCCACGGTGCGACCGCCAATCCCCGGAGGTGACCCCATGACCGACACGACCGCCGATGCCCTGCAGCTCGCCCGATGGACGGCCACGTCGGGCAGCAACGTGCGCAGTCGCGGCGCCGTCGTCATCGCCTCGGGCGACCACGAGTGGCGCGCGTCGGCCGAGGGAAACGGTGCCATCGACGCGCTGTATCGCGCGGTGGACGAGGCGCTGGCCGGGGTCCTGACCGGCCACCCGCGCCTGCTGGCCTACGACATCCATGCGTTGGGTGAGGGGACCGACACGGTCGGCGCCGTGACGGTCAGGATCGCGCCGCCGGACATCGGTGGCGAGCGGGGGAGTGGCGAGTACACCGGGCAGGCGCGGGGGCCGAACATCATCGCCGCCTCGATCGAGGCCTACGTCGCGGCGATCAACCTGGTCCTCGCCGAATCGCACTGGTCGGGCGCGACCGAGGCGGCCGGCAACCGCAAGGGTGCTGCGGTGTCCGCGGGCACGGCGCGCGAACAGCGGGCCGACCTCGACGAGGCTGAGGCCCCGCATGACACGACGGCCTGGTTCGAGCGGTAGGGATCACTCGACGACGCTGGCCCGCTCCGGCAGCTAGTGGCCGCCGCTGATCGTGACGATCCCGAGCTGACCGAGGCCGATCAGGATGAGCTCCACGGCGACCGCCACGAGCAGGACGCCGAGCAGCTTCTCGAGCACGATGATCGCTTCCGGGCCGAGCCGCTGGCCGATCGGCCGGACGACGAGCAGCACGACCAGGTCGAGGACCGCCAGGGCGATGACGACCACGACCACGACCCCGAGGTCGCCCAGGTTCGCGGCTTCGGCCGAGAAGATGGTCGCCCCGGCCACGCCCGCAGGATTGAGGATGAGCGGCACGCCCATCGGGTAGATCGCCATGCGCATCAGCTCGGCGTGGCTGGGCGCTGCGTCCTGCGGCCCGCCGGGCGTCGTGACGAGGACCATCTGGAGCCCGTAGGCGAGCAGCACCATCCCGCCGGCCACGATCAGCGCCTCGTTCGAGAAATGCAGCAGCCGCATCAGCCCGGATCCGACGACGACGAGGGCGAGGGCCGTGATCGTCGCCGTCATGACCGCGCGAAGTGCGACCTCCCGGGCCACGGCCGGCGTCGCGTCCCGGATCGCGCCGAGATAGAAGACCAGCACCTTGATCGGGCCCATCCCGACGAACATCACCAGCGCGATCTCGGCGATCGTCTCCGGCACGTGACCCCCTCGACGTTACGGTGCGGCAGCCGGGTCGGGCGCTGGTGACCGTTCGACGGGCACCCCGCCCTCGTCGGACGCGCGCAGCAGGACGTCCCGCTGGCGGAGATAGTCGGTCACGGCCAGGATGGCTGCCGCGGTCGGGATGGCGAACACCGCCCCGATGATGCCGGCGATGGCGGAGCCCAGGATGACCACCACGAAGACCGCGACCGGGGTCATCCTCACCGCGCCGGCCATCACGAACTGGGTGACGACCAGCTGGATCCCGACCGCCGCGACGATGCTGATGACGGCCGCCGGTCCGACGGCGGCCGGATCGAGGATGACCGCGAACGCCGGCAGGACCGCCCAGCCGATCAGCGGGCCGATCCAGGGGATGAACACGATGAGCCCGGCGATGACCGCGATGAGTGCGCCGAACGGGATCCCGAGGACGAATGCGCCGAGCCCGACGATCGTCCCGTAGATCGCGCCGATGAGCAGCCGCCCGCGGACGAACCCGCCGAACGAGATCGCGATCGCCCGCTCCAGCTCGGTCAGGTCGCGGTACGTGCTTGATGGCAGGAAGCGCCGCACCCAACCGAGCAGCGATACCTGGCCCATCGCCAGCCCGACCGAGATGACTACCGCCGTGATGAGGCTCGCCACGACCACGACGATATTCCGGACGAGCGCCGTGACCGCGTCGGCGATGGCCCCGGCGTTCTGGGCCAGGAAGTCCTGGACCGTGGCCACCACGCTGCCGTCTTCGGGGAGCTTGAGCCCGAGCAGGTCGGCCAGCGGCTGGAGAAGGTCGCCGACCTTGGTCAGGATCGTCGGCAGGTTGTCGACGAACGCGACGGCCGCGTTGATGACGGCCACCGCCGCCCCGGCGATGACCACGAAGGCGATGGCGGCGGTGACGAGATAGGTGATCGCGACCGCGATACCGCGGCCACGGAACGGCAGGTGCCGCTGGACGAGCGAGACCGGCGGCTCCAGGACGTACGACAGGAGCCAGGCGACGAACAGGATGATGGCCGGCGTGGCGAGGACCGCGAGGGCTTCCGACCACAGCACGAAGATGATCCCGACCAGCGCGAGGACGACCAGCCAGAACAGAAGCCTCGCCTCGCGGCGCGAGACCACGCTCGACCAGTCGGGTGCGGATCCTTCGGGCGCCACGACGGCACAGTAGCGTATGGTGCGCACTCGAAGAGGAGGGTCCCGCACCCATGTCACGTATCGTCGCCACGCTCGCAGCCGTGCTCCTGGCCGTCGCGGCCTGCTCGTCGACACCGTCGTCCGGTTCGGCGACGCCGGACCCGGCCATCGCCTTCTGCGCCGCCCTCGACAGCTATGCCGGAACCCTCGTGAAGCTCGACGCGCTGACCGCGACCTCGAGCGTCGATGACTACCAGGCCGCGGTGACCAACGCCAAGACCGCGCTCGCTGGCGTCGTCGCCGTCGCTGGTCCGTTCGCGGGCGCCCAGCTCAACGAGGCGCAGACGGCCCAGACCAACCTCCAGGCGGCGGCTGACCAGCTGCCCGCCGGCGCCACGCCGGACCAGGCCGTGGCGGCGCTCAAGCCGCTCCTCGACACGCTGATCCAGCAAGTCGCCGGCACCCGCAACGCGACCTGCAACGACCGGCCCACGGCCTCGCCTGCCTGAACCGACGGGCGCGGCCAGCAGCCCGATGACGTCCGCCGGGGCCGCCGGACGGATCGCCTATGCCGGCGAACCGGGCGCCTTTGCGGAGGACGCGGTCCTGGCGGCGTTCGGCGACGTCGAGCGGCTCGCGCTGGGCAGCTTCCGGGAGGTCTTCGAGGCGACGACGACGGACGCCGTCGCGGCCGGCGTGGTCCCCATCGAGAACGTCATCAACGGCACTGTCCGCGAGAATTACGACCTGCTGCTGGAGCACGATCTCGTGATCCGGGGCGAAGTGGTCGTGCCGGTCAGCCTGTGCCTGGCCTCGCTGCCCGGGCAGCAGATCGATGACATCGAGCGGGTCTACTCGCATATCCAGGCGCTGGGCCAGGCCGAGGCCTTCCTGCGGACCCGTCCATGGCAGCTCCTGTCGACCTACAACACGGCCGGCGCGGGCAAGGCCATCGTCGATCGGGGCGAGCGCGGCGCGGCCGCCGTCCTGTCGCCGCGGGCGGCCGTTCTGTTCGGGCTCGAGGTGCTGGCCGACGGCATCGGCGACCTACCCGACAATAAGACGCGGTTCGTCGTGATGACGAGGCCCCACGCCGGGCCGCTACCGTTTCGGCCGACCGGAACGCGCCGCCGGACGACGCTCGTCGTCGCGGTCCGCAACGAGCCCGGAGCCCTGCTCGAGGTTCTGAGCGTCATCGCCGGGCACGCCCTCAACATGCACAAGCTCGAGTCGCGGCCGAGCCGCGAGCGTGCCTGGGAGTACGTCTTCTGGATCGACCTCGACGGCGACTTGGCGGACGCGCCGATGGCGGCGGCGCTGGTCGAGCTCGCTGGCGTGACGACGATGCGTCGAGTCCTCGGGTCGTACCCGGCGGCCCCCGAGGGCTGATCAGCGGTTCAGACCGGGCGTTTGCGCAACTCGTCGCGGATCTCGGTCAGGAGGGTCTCCTCCGGCGACGGGCCGGCCGGCGGAGCCTCCTTGATGAAGATCCGGCTGATGACATAGACGACCAGCATCGCGACCACGAACACGATCAGGGCGTTGATGAAGAGGCCCCAGCCGATGGCGACCTCCGCGCCATCGGCGTCCGTCCCGAGCACGGTCTTGATCGATGCGAAGTCGATGCCGCCCAGGGCCCAGCCGATCGGCGGCATGATGATCGCGTTGACGAGCGTCGTGACGACGGTGCCCAGTGCAACGCCGACGATGACCCCGATCGCGAGGGCCAGGGCGTTGGTCTTGGTCAAGAAGGTGCGGAAACCGCCCACGCCACCGCCCTCGGCTAGTGCTCGACGACCTTGGCCAGCGTCTTCGATTCGGCGATCCAGCCCTCGATCTCGGCCTGGCTCGGCACCCGCCGGACGATGCTCGGGCGGGCCGCGACGACCTCCTGGAATGTCGTGGCCAGGTTGGCCGCGTTGCGCTGCGCGAGCTCCGACGGAGAGTCCACGCCGGCGGCCTCGAGAAGATCCGAATACTCCGAGCCCACGCCCTTGATGCGCATCAAGTCGACATGGTTGACCCACTCGAGGATGAGCTTGCCACTGATGCCGGTGGTGTCCTCGAGCGACTTGCGCCCGGCCACATTGGCGCCCCACTGGAGCAGCTCGTCGGTCGTCGTCACGCCGGCCTTGGCGAGCTTGGCCGCCTGGACGGCGCCGATCCCCTCGATGTCTTCGATGTTCACGTCCGGATCCCTCCTGCTTCCCCACTGTCGGCGTTGGTCTGGGACGACCGATGATACGCTTGCCCACCCCCCGCCGAACACCCCGCCGCGACCGGAGGACAGATGGACAAGGCGTTCCACGACGCGATGGCCGCCGGCTATGCCCTGACCGAACCGGGCCTGACCGTCGGCAGCCCGATGCTCGGGACCGAGCTGTCGAATGACACCCGAGTCCAGGTCGCGCTGTCGATGCTCAACCGCCACGGCCTCATCGCCGGGGCGACCGGGACCGGCAAGACCAAGACCCTCCAGCTCTTCGCGGGGCAGCTGTCGAAGGCCGGCGTGCCTGTCTTCGTGGCCGACATCAAGGGCGACCTGACCGGGCTCGCCGCGCCCGGCGACGCGACCAACGCCAAGGTGATCGAACGCTCGATGTCGCTGGGCTGGACGTTCGAGGCGTCGGGTCACCCGGTCGAGTACCTGTCCCTGTCGGGCAAGCTCGGCGCCCAGGTGCGGGCGACGGTCCACTCGTTCGGGCCACTGCTCCTCGGCAAGGTCCTGGACCTCAACGCCACGCAGACGTCGATCCTGGCCCTGGTCTTCAAGTACTGCGATGACAACGACCTGCCGCTCCTGGATCTCAAGGACCTGACGGCGACGCTCAAGTACCTCTCGTCCGACGAGGGCAAGCCCATCCTGGCCGACTACGGCGGGATGTCGAGCGCGTCGGTCGGCGTGCTCCTGCGCTCGATCGTCGTGCTCGAGCAGGAAGGTGCCGACGTCTTCTTCGGTGAGCCGGAGTTCGAGGTGTCGGATCTCCTGCGCATGACGCCCGACGGCCTCGGCATCATCAGCATCCTCGAGCTGAGCGATGTCATGAACCAGCCGCGACTGTTCTCAACGTTCATGCTCTGGATGCTGGCCCAGCTGTACGAGACGCTGCCCGAGGCGGGCGATCTGCCCAAGCCCAAGCTGTGCTTCTTCTTCGACGAGGCGCACCTGCTGTTCGATGACGCCTCGCAGGCCCTGATGGACCAGGTCGAGCGGACGGCACGGCTCATCCGTTCGAAGGGTGTCGGCATCTACTTCGTGACGCAGTCCCCGACCGATGTTCCGTCGCCCGTGCTGGCCCAGCTCGGCAACCGCGTCCAGCATGCGCTCCGTGTGTTCACCCCCGACGACGCCGACGCGCTGCGCAAGACCGCCCGGACCTTCCCGATGACCGAGTTCTTCGATGTCGAGAAGACCATCACGTCGCTCGGCACCGGCGAGGCGCTGGTCACGGTCCTGTCGCCGCGTGGCGTGCCGACCCCGCTCGCCGCGACTCGTCTGCTGGCGCCTGATTCACTGATGGCGCCGATCGACCAGGTGACCTTCCGGGGGATGATCGCCACGAGTCCGTTCGCCGCCAAGTACGGCGCGACGGTGGACCGCGACAGCGCCTATGAGCGGATCACGGCGCGCATCGCCAGCGCGCGGGCCGCCTCGGCGCAAGCGGCCGCGGATGCGGCCGTCCGTGCTGGCGTCGACCCCACGACCGCGACCGGGCTGAACACCATGACGCCAGCCCAGCAGCAGCGCGAGATCGCTCGTCAGGCCCGCGAGATGGCCGCGGCGCAGAAGGCCGCCGAGCGCGAGCGCAAGGCCCAGGAGAAGGCGGCCCGTGACGCGGCCCGGGCACAGCAGAAGACCATCGATACGGCCATCCGGACCGGCGGCAAGGTCGTCTCGTCGCGGCTGGGTCAGGACATCGTCCGGGGCATCTTCGGGACGTTGTTCGGTGGTGGCAAGGGGCGCTGATCGTTACCCGGTCGCCCTTGGTGGAGTGGCCCGCGCCTCGGTGCAGAGGGCGTCACGCAGCCCCGGTGCAGGTACGCACCACGAACCGCGCCCTGGGCGCGATTCAGGGTGGCCCTCGGCCGGTCGCGGACTACACTCAGCGTCCCTGAACCGCCCGACTCGACCCGGCCACCTGTGGATCGGGCCAGATCGGTCTCACCGACGCTCGGCATCCGGGGGCGATGCCGGCCGACCGTCGCGATCCCTGGCGCGCCGCTGCGTCGAATGAGGAGAAGCGACTCGTGATCCCCCTCCCAGCCCGACGTACCCTCGGGGTCGTCTCGGGACTTCTGGCGTCCATCGCCGTGATCGGTGCGACATTCGCGGCCAGCAGCAACGTACGCGTGACCAACGACGTGGCCGGTGGCTACATCAGCGCCTATACCCTCGCGACCGGCAATGCCTACACCGACGACGTCCTCCGCGAGTGTTCGTTCTCGCGCGGGCGTCAGAATGAGCCCTCGGTCGAGATGAACCCGCGTGATTCGCGTGTCCTCATCGGCAGTTCGAATGATTACTGCGGCGTCTACCAGCCGCCGGGCAGCGCAACGCCGTCTCCGGTCGGGCCGATCTGGCTGGGTTACTACCGAAGCGAGACCAGCGGCTCGTCCTTCAAGAGTTCGCTCGTCCCCGGCTACCCGGGTGACACCTCGCCCTACGCAGCCAAGGCGCATATCCGGACGGCCAGCGCCGGGGACCCGGTCATCGCCTGGGATGCCCACGGGCGCGCGTTCATGGGCGCAGAGTCGTCCGACGACCCGGCGGGGACGAAGAAGATGTTCGGCGACGTGTGGGTCGCGGTCTACGACAATCCCGCTGGCCCGGCAGGCAACACGCTTAGCGACGGCAAGCGATTCGTTCGCAGCGAGATCGTCCAGCGCGGGTCGTCCGCGCCGAACCTTCTCGGCGTCTTCAACGACAAGACGGCCATCGAGGCCGACCGCACCGGCGGCGCCTGCGACGGCACCGTCTACTTCGCCTGGTCGCGCTTCACCGGCAACGGGACCAACAACATCTACATCGCCCGGTCCACCGACCACGGCGCCACATGGTCCAAGGGGAAGAGCCTCAGCGCGGTCGCGCAGGACGTGCAGTTCCCCGACATCGCGGTGACCGCCAACGGCCACGTGTACGTCACCTTCCGGCAGTTCGCGCGCAAGAACGGCCAGATCGACGCGATCGACATCGCCAAGTCGACC
This sequence comes from Candidatus Limnocylindrales bacterium, assembly GCA_038248915.1. Taxonomy (GTDB): domain Bacteria; phylum Chloroflexota; class Limnocylindria; order Limnocylindrales; family CSP1-4; genus SPCO01. The sequence goes on from JBBRXB010000002.1 coordinate 321,321, forward strand.
GATTGCGGCGCGACGTTCGGATCAGCCAAGGTCCTCCAATCGTTCATCCCGTACGACGCGAGCGACGTCTCCGACCCCCAGGCGACGCCGACCGGGAGCGGGATCCAGGAGCCCGTCCGGGAAGCGGGGACGGCCGCCGGCGATGCGCGCGATTGCGGCGATTTCGCCGCTCACTGCAAATCCGGCTACACGTTCTTCCGTCGCGATACCCAGGTCAGGTCGACCGCCGACCAGGTGGACGCTGCGCACGAGTCCGTGTACATCGTCTACGACCCCAGCAAGCCGGGGACGCAGGTAGCGACCGGTACGACCTACGGCTCGGTCGACACCGGTGTGGGCAGCCAGTCGGGCATCTACTTCCTCCGCTACGACGGAGCCACCGGCACAAAGACGGCCCCAGCCTTGATCGACGACCAGAGCGCGGGCCATCAGCTGTTCCCCGACATCTCAGCCGACGGCGGATACCTGCACACGATCTGGTGGGATAGCCGCAACGACCCCGCCTATTCGCGGACCCGACCCATCGGCAACGACGCGGCCGGCAGGACCTATCCCTCGCTCGACGTCTACGGTGCCCGATCGACCGACGGCGGCTCCAACTGGACCGTCAGCGCCAGCCCGCTCACCAGCGTGCGCAGCAACCCCGACTACGAGCAGTTCGGCAATCGCACTGGGCCGTTCGCCGGCGACTACCTGTGGGTGAGCTCCATCGGTCCCACCGCCTACGGCGTCTGGACCGACTGGCGGGATACCGTCCAGGGAGCCGATCCGCGGGAAGTCACGGAGGACGAGGACGACGGAAGCGCCGACGTCAAGCAGTGCCGAACCTTCACCACCGCGACTGGCTGGAGCGGCGACACGTGCCCGCACGATGGCGGGCTGGATCAGAATATCTACGGCGGCACCGCCCCGTAGGCCCTGACGATCGGCAGGCGGGGTCCGACGGGACCCCGCCCTGGCTGGACCCAGCGTGGCGCGGTCTGCTGCACAGCGACCGGGCGGGTCCGGCGTACGCGCCAGCGGGCTTCGCCGCCGACCTGGACCGGCGCCCCTGCTGACCGCCGCCCGGGTCCTACTCGATGACGAGGTCGGGCGGAAGGTCCTGCGGGGCCGGATAGGCGGGCTTCAGGTCGGCCATCGTGTCGGCCAGGATCGTCGCGACCGCCAGGTTGCGGAACCAGTTGCGATTCGCCGGGATGACGTACCACGGCGCCCACGGTGTTGAGGTCTTCGCCAGGGCGTCGTCGAACGCGACCTGATAGTCGTCCCACAGCTTGCGCTCGGCGATGTCGCCCATGCTGAACTTCCAGCGCTTCTTCGGGTCGTCGTAGCGGGCCTGGATGCGTTGGCGCTGCTCCTCGCGATCGATCGACAGGAAGAACTTGACGATCGTCGTGCCGTTGTCGGTCAGGTGCCGTTCGAACGCATTGATCTGGTCGAAACGCTTCGACCAGACCCGCCTCGGCACGATGCCGTGGACGCGCACGACCAGGACGTCCTCATAGTGCGAGCGGTTGAAGATACCGACCTCGCCCTTGGCCGGCGTTCGCTTGTGGATACGCCATAGGTAGTCGTGGGCGAGCTCCTCCGCGGACGGGACCTTGAACGAGGTGACCGGGCAGCCCTGCGGATTGAACGCCTCCATGACCTTGGCGATGGTGCCGTCCTTGCCGGCGGCGTCGATCCCCTGGAGGACGACCAGCACCGAATGTTTCGACTCGGCCCACATCCGGTCCTGGAGTTCGCGCAGGCGGACCATCTGCCTGGTCGTCTCGGCCACTGACGAGATCTTGTCGTGGCCATGGGTCGCCCCGGCATCGCGCTTCTCGAGATGGACGCGCGTCCCGGGCGTGACCCGGAGGGCGTCTCGCAGGGTGGTCGATCGTGCCACGTCGGACCTCGCAGCTGGGGCCGGCGCGGGCGCCGGTCGTATGATGCCAACCGTACCCCAAAGGAGATCCCACGATGACCGTCGCTGCGGGCACCAAGCCGCATCCGATCTTCCTGGCCGGGCGCTGGGTGGAATCACCCGACGTCCTGGTCATCGACAACCCGGCTGACGCCGATGCCCCCGCCGGCACGACCTACCACGCGACCGAGGCACAGTACGAGGAGGCGGTCGAGGCGGCGGTCGCCGGGTTCGAGGTCACTCGCAAGCTGCCGGCCTACGAGCGTGGCCGGATCCTGCGCGAGATCAGCTCCGGTGTGAAGGCCCGGCGCGAGGAGCTCGGCCGGCTCATCGCCCTCGAAGCCGGCAAACCGATCCGTGACGCGCTCGTCGAAGTGGACCGGGCGGTGCTGACCTTCCGGCTCGGCGCCGAGGAAGCCGAACGGATGACCGGCGAGGTCATCCCGCTCGACCTGCTGCCGTCGTCCAAGGACCGGGTGGGGATCACCAGACGCTTCCCGATCGGCCCGATCGCGGGCATCAGCCCGTTCAACTTCCCGCTCAACCTGGCGGCCCACAAGCTCGCGCCGGCGATCGCGACCGGCAACCCGATCGTCCTCAAGCCGCCGTCCAAGGACCCGCTCACGATGCTCACCGTGGCGGAGATCGTGGAGGCCGCCGGCGTCCCGGCCGGGGCCGTCTCGATCCTGCCGATGACTCGTGAGCTGGGGGATCGGATGGTGGCCGATCCGCGGTTCAAGCTGCTGACGTTCACCGGCTCGCCATCGGTCGGTTGGCGGATGAAGGAGCGCGCCGGCAAGAAGCGGGTCGTGTTGGAACTCGGTGGCAACGCCGGCGTCATCGTCGACAAGACGGCAGACCTGGACTGGGCGGTCAAGCGCAGCCTGGTCGGCGCCTTCGCGTATGCCGGCCAAGTGTGCATCAGCGTGCAACGGGCGTTCATCCACGAGGACGTCTGGGACGCATTCATGGAGAAGTTCATCCAGGGCGCGCGGGCACTCAAGGTCGGCGACCCGCTCGACCCGACCACCGATGTCGGCCCGATGGTTGACGCGACTGCGGCCGGCCGGACCCAGCGTTGGGTGGACGAGGCGGTCGCGCTGGGCGGCAAGGTCCTGCTCGGAGGTAAGGCGGACGGCACGTTCTTCCCGCCCACGGTCCTGACCGATGTCCCGACGACCGCCCAGGTCTGCTCGAACGAGGCGTTTGCGCCGCTGATGGTCGCCTTCCCGTTCCGCGATCTCAACGATGCCATCGCGCGCGTCAACGACTCGATGTTCGGGCTCCAGACGGGCGTCTTCACCAACGATCTGGCTGGCGCCTGGCGGGCGTTCGGCGAGCTGGAGGTGGGCGGCGTCATCGTCAACGACGTGCCGACCTACCGGATCGACCACATGCCGTACGGCGGGGTCAAGGACTCAGGGTTGGGCCGCGAAGGGCTCCGCTACGCCATGGACGACATGACCGAGATCCGGATCATGGTCCTCGCCCAGCCCGCCTGACCGCGTCCCGCGCCCCGCGACGTGGTTCGCGTCGCGATGCACGGGTGGCGCATCCTTGGTCGCGATGGACCTGACACTCACGTCCGCCCAGCTCGAGCTCCAGGCACGAGCCCGTGCTTTCGTGCGCGAGGTCCTCCAGCCGCGCGAGCTGGAGTTCGAGCGCGCCGGCGGGCGCGTCCCGCGCGATTGGGGCGAACCGCTCCGGGCGGCCGCCATCGAGGCTCGCCTGCACGGTGGCTCGCTGCCGGTCGAGGCCGGTGGCCAGGGCTGGTCCGTGCTGGAGCAGGTCCTGGTCCACGAGCAGCTCGGCCAGTCGACCGGCGGGCTGTGGTCGTACATCCCGGGCGCCTACAACGTCCTGCTCCACGCCGACGCTGAGCAGCGCCGGCGCTACCTCGCGCCGTCGCTTCGTGGCGAGCGCTCGGGCAGTTATGCCATCACAGAAGATGGCGCCGGCTCGGATGCCCGGACGCTCCGGGCGACGGCCGTCCGCGATAGCGCGACCGGTGCGTACGTCCTCAACGGCGAGAAGTGGTTCGTGACCGGCCCGGACGACACCGACTTCATGATCTTCCACTGCCTGGTCGTCGATGGCCAGGAGCGCCGGCCGACGCTGTTCCTGGTCGATTACGACACGCCCGGGGTCGCCATGCAGCACGACCCCGACTACACCCACACGTTCGCGGACCGGCATCCGCAGTTCGTGCTGACCGACGTCCGGGTCCCGGCGACGGCCGTCCTCGGGGGCGTCGGCCGGGCGGACGAGCTGACCAACGAGTGGTTCGTCGAGGAGCGCATCCATATCGGGGCGCGCTGCAGCGGGGCGATGGAGCGGCTGCTGTCGCTGGCGCTCGAGTGGGCGACCGAGCGGGTCCAGTTCGGGCAGCGGATCTACGACTTCCAGGGGGTCAGCTTCCCGTTGGCCGATTCGGCGGCCGACGCCTCCGCGGCGCGGTTGCTCACGCGCGAGTGCGCCTGGCTGGCCGACACTGGCGCGGATCCCAAGGTCGTCCACGCCAAGGCCTCGCTGGCCAAGCTGTTCGCGTCGGAGGCAGCCTGGCGCTGCGCCGACCGGGTCGTCCAGGTGTTCGGCGGGCGGGGCTACATGCGCGAGTTCGCGGCCGAACGCTTCCTGCGCGAGCTCCGCGTCGATCGGATCTGGGAGGGGACCTCGGAGATCCAGCGGGTGATCATCGCCCGGGCCCTCGAGAAGCGGGGCGTCGACCGGGTGGTCGGGTGAGCGTCCGGCGCGACGAGCGCTTCGGGGTCATCGACCTGCGGCCCCTGTTCGCGCCGCGGAGCATCGCCGTCGTCGGGGCCTCGCCGCGCTCATGGATCGCCGAGACCGTGCGGGACAACCTGCGGGTGATGGGCAGCGACACCCGCTGCCATTTCGTCAATCCGAAGTACGACGAGCTGTATGGCCAGCCGTGCTACCCGAGCCTCGAGGCGCTCCCCGAACGGCCCGACATCGCGGTCGTGGCGCTCAACCCGTTACGTGCCGGATCGGTGACCGAGGCGGCCGCTGCGGCCGGCGTGCCCGCGGTCATCATCCCGGGCGGCGGCGTGGTGGAGGGCGGCCCGGCCGCCGCCGCGATGCAGACCGAGGTCGCACGCATCGCCCGGGAGCACGGCCTCGCCCTGCTCGGACCCAACTGCATGGGCGTCATCGACCTCGTCGCCAACAGCGCGACCTACATCGGCGACGTTTCGCCGTACCTGCCGCGCGGCGGCGTCGCCGGGATCGCCCAGTCGGGCTCGGTCACGGATGCCTTCGTCCATTCGGGCGACCGGATCGGCTTCTCACGGATCGTCAGCTGCGGGTCCGAGGTCGTGCTCGACGTGTGCGACTACCTGGCCTACTGCCTGGACGACCCCGAGACGCGCTCGGTCATCCTGTTCGTCGAGGGGTTCAAGCGTCCAGAGCGGTTCCTCGCCCTGGCCGATCGCGCCCTCGAGCTGGGCAAGCCGATCATGGCCGTCAAGGTCGGCCGGAGCGACCAGGCCCAGGCCGCCGCGATGGCCCACAGCGGGTCGCTGGCGGGCGAGGCGCGGGTGACGGACGCCGCGCTCGAGGCTGCCGGCGTGATCCGCTGCCGCGATCTCGATGAGCTGCTCGAGACGGCCGAGCTCGTCGAAGGGACCCGCCGGACGGGCCGGGGCGTGGGCCTCGGCCGGACCGGGGTCGTGACCGTGTCGACCGGTGAGGCGTCGCTCATCGCCGATCTCGTGCCGCGGACCGGGCTGGACCTGCCTCCGATCCCGGACCCGGCGCGGGCTGCGATCCTCGAGGCGCTCCCGACGATGGGCTACGTCGGCAATCCGCTCGATCCGTGGGGTGCGGCGGACCCGGCGACGGCCTACGGCGCCTCGTTCGAGGCGATGGCCGCGTCCGGAGCCTACGACGTGCTCGTCCTCGTCCACGACTTTCCGTATCGGTCGTTGCCGTCGGAGGTCGCCACGGCCAACGAGGTGACCCGCGCCCTGCTCGCGGCGACCGCGGATCGCCCGGCGATCCTGCCCGCGTACGTCTCCCTGACGTCGGGCGAGCCGCCACCGGACACCAAGGCCCTGCTGGACGGGTCGGGCGGCGGGGCGCCCCTGCTGCGTGGCGCGGTGCCGGCCTTTCGGGCGATCGCCGAGCTCGCGCGCTGGGAACGACGGCAGGCGCGGCGGGCTGCGCACGGACCCTGGCGCCCGGGCTGGCCGGCCCTGGCCGCCAGCAGGCTGTCGTACGGGGCGGATCCCAGGGCCACCCGTCCACCGGCGCGTCCGGGCGTGGCCCTCTCGGAGCGTGAAAGCCTGGCCTTCGTCGCGGCGGCCGGGATCGCCGTGACCGAGGCGACCCCCGTGACCGACGCCCCGGCCGCGGTGGCTGCGGCGCGCCGCGTGGGACGGCCCGTGGCGCTCAAGCTCGATGCGGTCGGGCTCGCCCACAAGAGCGAGGTCGGCGGGCTGGCCCTCGGACTGCGCGGCGACGATGCGGTCTATGCCGCGGCGCTGACGCTGCTCGAGACGGGCCGTCGTCACGGCCTGGCCGTCCGGGGACTCCTGGTCGAACCGATGGCGGCGCCGGGCGTGGAGCTGATCGTCGGTCTGCGGCGCGACCCGCAGTTCGGGCCGGCGCTGCTGGTCGGGCTCGGCGGGGTCCTGGCCGAGGTCCTCGACGACGTCGCCATCCGGCTCGCGCCGGTCGATGGGGCCGTGGCCAGCGAGATGCTCGACGACCTTCGCGGTGCGCGCCTGCTGGGCGGCGTCCGTGGCCGTCCGCCGGTCGATCGGGCGGGCGTGGTGACGATGCTCGTCGGGCTGAGCCGGCTCGCGACCGAACGCCCGGACCTGCTCGAGGTCGATCTGAACCCGGTCATCGCTTCGGCGTCGGGGGCGCTGGCTGTCGACGCGCTGGTGGTGCTGGAGGAGCCCGACGATGCCCGACGCTGACGCGCACACCACGGACGATCGGGCTGAGCCCGTCCTGCTCCAGACCGTCACGCCGTGGGGCGTCCGGCTGACCCTCAACCGGCCCGCCAAGCTCAATGCGCTGTCGGCCGAGCTCGTCGCAGCGCTCAGTGGCGCCATCGACGCGGCCGCGACCGACCCGCGCGTCCGGGTCATCGTGCTCGAGGGTGCGGGACGGGCCTTCTCGGCCGGCTATGACCTGACCGAGGAGGCCGAAGGCGGCACGCTGGGCCCGGTCGAATGGCGCGAGATCCTGGCCGCGGACGTGGCCGCAACGCTCCGGATCCTCGACTGCCCGAAACCGGTCATCGCCCAGATCCACGGCTACGCGCTGGCCGGCGGCCTCGAACTCGCGATGGCCTGCGACCTCATCGTCGCCGCCGAGGGCACCCGCCTCGGCGAACCCGAGATCCGGTATGGGTCGGCGCCGGTCACGCTGCTGATGCCGTATCTCATCGGCCAGAAGAAGACGCGCGAACTGCTGCTGACCGGCGACCTCATCGACGCCGCCGAGGCCGAGCGGATCGGGCTGATCAACCGGGTCGTGCCGGCCGAGCGATTGGCGGCCGAGGTCGACGTGCTGGCCGATCGCCTGACCCGCACCCCGCCCGAGGTCATGGGCCCGACCAAACGGATGCTCAACCGGGTGATGGATGCCGCCGGGTTCAGTGTCGCGGTCGAGGCCGGCATCGACCTCGGCGCGATCGTCAACGCCGCCGACACCCCCGAGCAGCGGGAGTGGGACGGCATCGTCCGGCGCGATGGCCTGAAGGCTGCGCTGGCCTGGCGGGATCAGCGCTACGAGGAGCGGCTGGGCGGCGACGACCCCCACTCGTCCTGAGGCGGCCTCAGTTGCACGTCAGCTTGGCGTCGGCCCAGTCGGCATGGTCGAAGTTCACGTTGTCGCCGCCGTCGGTGACGACCAGCTGGAGGGCGGTCTTGCCGGTCACGTCGACACTGACGGTGGCCGTCGGGCTGGCTCCGCCGAGGACGCC
>JBBRXB010000003.1:0-280470 GCA_038248915.1 Candidatus Limnocylindrales bacterium
GCTCGACGAAGCCTCGGAACGTCGCGCCTGAAGGATGTCGGTCACATATTTGGCGAACTCCCGGGCCAGCCTGGCGCCCGCCTCGCGGTCATGCCGGAAAGCGGCGTCCTGGTTGCCATGTGTCCAGCCGCTGATCCGGTTCCAGTCCTCGACGGGCCAGCCCATGAAGGCACAGAGAGCCTGGTGGGCGAACGGGTCGACGAAGTCTGCGATCGCCTCCACGTCGGCACGCTCGACCAGCCGATCGAGTAGGCCTCGGGCGATCTGACGGCTGCGTGGTTCGAAGGATGCCAGTCGATCGGACCGGAAGTACGGCTCCAGCAGCTCGCGGTATTCGGTGTGTTGTGGCGGATCCATCCCGTTTGGGATGGCCAACCGCTTGGTGGCACTGCTGAATGCGACCGGATCCGCCGTCACCGAGGTCACGTCGCGGTGGTTGAAGAGCGACCAGCCCAGAGCCTCGCTGCGGGCCACCGGGCAACGCTCTCGCATCTCGTCGTAAGCCCGGCGTTGATCTTGCAGGACCGCTGGATCCTGTGGATCCCAGGTCCTCGTGTCGTGATCGGGCATCATCATTCCTTGCGCACCCGGCGCACGGCTCGAGCAGGCTACAGTGGGTCCAGTCTAGACATGCGTCCCCGCTCGCGTGACTACGCCCGACCCAGTGGGGTCGGCTCGGTCGAACTGATCGCCGATCAACGGGCGATCGGCAAGGGCACGGGTGGTTGGCGTGAGGACGTCCTGCGGTACCGCCGGATCGCACCGATCTAGGCGGCCGGCAACCGTGCGGCGACCAGGCCGATCAGGTCCGCGACGCGGCAGCTGAAGCCCCACTCGTTGTCGTACCAGGCGATGACCTTGACCAGCGTCCCGCCGATCACCATCGTCATCGACGAGTCGATGATCGACGACCGGCTATCGCCGCGGAAGTCCGACGAGACCAGTGGCTCATCGCTGACCCCGAGGATGCCCTTCATCGGGCCGGCCTCGGCGGCCCGGAAGGCAGCGTTGAGCTCCTCGACCGAGGTCGCTCGACCGACATCGGCGGTGAAGTCGACGACGCTGACCGTCGGCGTCGGGACGCGCAGGCTGAAACCGTCGAACTTGCCCTCGAGTTCGGGCATGACGCGGCCCAGGCTTCGGGTCGCCCCGCTGGTCGTCGGGATGATGTTCAAGGCGGCAGCCCGGGCCCGTCGGGGGTCCCTGTGGGCCGTGTCGAGAAGACGCTGCGATGTCGTGTACGAGTGGACGGTGTTCATCAAGCCACGTTCGATCGTGACCAGGTCGTGGACGACCTTGACGGCCGGAACGAGGCAGTTCGTCGTACAGGAGGCGTTGCTGATGATGTGGTGGCGTTCGGGGTCGTAGCTGGCCTCGTTCACCCCGAGGACGATCGTGATGTCGTCGCCCTTGGCCGGAGCGCTGACGACGACCTTCCTGGCGCCGCCGTCGATGTGTGTCCGCGCCTTGTCTGCTTCTCGGAACTTGCCCGTCGATTCGAGGACGATATCGACGCCGAGGTCGCCCCACGGCAGCGCCGCCGGATCGGATTCCTTGAACACCTGGATCTCACGACCGTCGATGATCAGGGCGCTCTCGGTATGATCGACCGTCCCGGCATAGGCCCCATACGTCGAGTCGTGCTTGAACAGGAGGGCGTTCATGCCCGCGTCGACGAGGTCGTTGACCGCGACGACCTCGACCTCGGGCGTGCGCTCGATGAGCGCCCTCAGCGACTGGCGACCGATGCGACCGAAGCCATTGATCCCGACTCGTACAGTCACGGCCTGATTCGCTCCTGACATTCTCGTGAAACCTGGTTCATGTGCTGGGATCTGCACGCTATGACGCGGCCGTGAACACGTCCGGCAAACCTCATGAACGGGAGGTGAATGGTGTCGGTCGAATGACGGGGCCGTGCGCCGCTCGAGCCCCGGCGACGGCTCGTGGTGAGACCCTACGGGGCTGACCCTACGGCGTTCACTCGATGGATGCCGAACCGGGTCGGCCCTGAGCCTGCCGAGGCCGTCGACGTCACGAGGACCACGGTCGCACCTCCCCGTACGAGGCGAGCGTCGTCCACGATCCGTTCCAGCCCCGCGATCCGATCCGAAGTCCCGTCCAGGGCGGCGCAGTGTCGCGCCACCACCCCGTGGACAAGGGCCAGGCGATCGACGACGTGCGGGTCGGGCGAGAACGCGAGCACCGGCACCCGCGGGCGGAGCGAGGCGAGGATCCGCGCCGTCCGTCCAGTCCGGGTGTAACAGGCGATCGCCGCGATGCCCGCGTTCGTCATCGTGAGAGCCACGGCCGCGTAAGCGATCGCTCCCGTATCGGTGTCGGGAGACCGCGACATCCCGGCCGACAAGTAGGCCGCGCCGTCGGTCTCGCACACTGACGCGATGCGCGCGGCGGCCTCGGCCGCGAAGATCGGATACGCCCCGATCGCCGTCTCGCCGCTGAGCATGATGGCGTCGGCCCCATCGAAGACCGCATTCGCGACGTCGCTGGCTTCGGCGCGGGTGGGGCGCGGCGCGCTCGTCATCGACTCGAGCATCTGGGTGGCGACGATGGTCGGAATACCTCGATCGAGCGCTCGGCGCAAGAGTTGCTTCTGGACGATCGGAACCTGCTCGTACGGCAACTCCACCCCCAGGTCGCCGCGGGCGATCATCACGACGTCGGCGACGTCGAGGATGCCGTCGAACGCGTCGACCGCAGGGCGGGTCTCGATCTTGGCGACGATCGGCGGACCGTCCGGCCCGAGCAGCCTTCGAAGCGCCAGGATGTCATCGGGGCTGCGGACGAACGATTGCGCGATGTAGTCGACCCCCAGCGCGAGGGCGCGCGGGATGTCGTCGCGGTCCTTCTTCGTCAGCGCCGGCGCTGACAATCGGGTCGCGGGTATGGCCACGCCGGCGCGGGCGCGAATCGTCCCGCCACGAATGATCTCGGTCCGGATGTCACCGTCGATCGCGATCACCCGGAGCGCTGCCGCGCCATCGGCCAACAGGATCGGGTCGCCGACCTGGACATCCGCGGCGAGACGAGCATATGACACGTCTGCGCCGGCGGCGTCGCCGGGTGGACCATCCGGTCCGGACACACGAAGGACGAACGGCCGACCGGCCTCGAGTTCGACCGACCCACCGGCGAGGGCGCCCAGCCGGATCTTGGGGCCCGACAGGTCGGTCATGATCGCGACGTTCGTGTCGATGCCGGCTCTGGCCTGATCGACCGCCCGGGCCGCAGACTTGTGCGATGCCGGCGTCCCGTGCGAGAAGTTGATACGCGCGACATTCATTCCGGCCGCCACGAGCTCGTCGACCCGGCCCTCGGTGGCTGGACCCAACGTGCACACCAGCTTGGTTCGTCGGCGAGATGGATTTCCTGGCTCGGTCATGGACCGACTCTACCGAGGCTGCCGGCCCCGATCGACCCTCGCCGCGTTTGGACCGACCACGATCGAACGGCTCCCATCCCCTTCCTACGAACCTGACACGAGCAGCGATACGCCGAGGGCGGCCGTGGGCAGATATGCGACGAACGGCGGCATGTCGCCCGCGACAACGAAACCGCCGACGATGACAGCCCCGAGGATGACCATGGTCCAGCCGAGAAGGACCGGCAACGCGCCACCTAGGAGGACCGCCAGGCCGAGAGCCACGATCGAGATCCCGGCGAGGATGGTAAAGGTCGCGAACATGCCGCTGCTCCAGCGCCGGAGCATGTCGTATGTCGGATCGACGACGCCGGTCGACACGAACGTCGTCGCTGCCACGGGCGTGACGGACAGGCGGAATACGAGCGAGAGCAGCCATGCGACCGCCGCCAGGAGATAGGTCGTCCCGGCGAGCCGGCCGAGCGCGGCCGCGTCCGCTCCGAGCCGATCGGGAACTGCGAGGAGAGCGGCGGTCGTCAGCACCGTCCCCGCCACGAAGAGAGTGTTCGCGACCATCCATGCCCGCCTCCGCTCGTGGATCAGCCGGAGCTGGACTTCGTCCGGCGCCGTCCAGACCCGGAAGAGCGCGGGATCGAATGCCCCGACCAGGAACAAGATCGAGCCGGCGACCAGACTGAGCCCGACCAGCGCCGCGCCGTTCATACCACCTGGCCCGTCGGAGCTACTGCGGACGGCGATCCGACAGGCCCGTGGCCAGGGCTCCCGCGCCACATCCGCACACCGAGTGCGAACGCCCAGATCGTGAGCAACAGTGACGACGCAAGGAAGAGCGACTCGGCGTCCTGAAGCTCGCCCGCAGACGTGATCTGGAGGAGGGCGGCGACCGTCGATCCGAGCGCCCCGACGATCGCGATCCATCCGTATCGGGCAGGCATCCGCCGGCTCGCCACGACGGCGGCTCCGAGGCAAGCGAACGAGATCCCGAAGAACACGAGCATGCCGATGCTCCAGATCGCGAAGTCGACGGACCGGGCGGCGGTCGCGACCTGGAGCCCCGTCGCGGCGTCGGATCCCGTCGCCTTTCCGGCGGACAGGGCGAGCGCCTTCATCGCGAACCCATCGATCGACGTGCTGACCGTGACGACCGCGCCACCGATCAAGGCGGCCGCGATGCCAAGACGGGCGAGGTCGTGGCCCGGCGTTCCCCGGAGCTGGTCGGCGAGACCGACCAGCCCGCCGGTCACCATCAGGATCGCCAGGATGATCGCGAGATGGATGGCGACCCAGGCGCCGTTCTCGGCGATCGAACGGACGACAGCCGCCGAGTCGGGATCGGCCACGTGTGGATGGAGGGCGTTGCCCACGGCCCCTAGCAGCGAACCGGCGATGAACAGGCCGCCTGCGAGCTTGGTTGACCTGGCGGGCGCTGCCGAGGACTCCATCGGAACACTCCGGTAGTTAGGTTGCCTAACGATTAGGGAACCTTACAATGGCGTAGCCATGAACACAAGAGCCCGTCTACCGATCGGACAGCTCCTCGGTCGCAATCTGCGCGCCTTTCGCGAGGACCTGTACCGCAGGCAGCGGGATGCGGGGATCACCGACATCCGGGAGGCGCACCTCCAGGTCTTCGGTGCGATCGACTGGAGAGGAACACGGCTGACCGATCTTGCCGCGCGCTCGAACATGACGCCGCCCGCCATGGCCGAGCTGGTGGACCAGCTTCAGGAGACAGGCTACCTGGAGCGGGTCGTCGACCCGAACGATGGCCGCGCGAAGCTCGTCCGGCCCACGCGCAAGGGACGGCGGGCCTTGACGGCAGCCCTGCGCGCGGTCGAGGACATCGAACGTGAGTACGCGTCCGCCATCGGGGCGGAGCGATTCGAGGGCCTCATCGACGCCCTGCAGGCCCTGCACGAGCGTCACGCGACGGACGGAAGGGCGCCGGCGTCGGCCTGTCGATCGCGGCGGACGGCATCGTCGAGGCGCGACTGACCGGCGCCGAGCCTGGCTGGTGGCTGGCGACCCGGTTTCCGGCGCCGCCTGTCGACCAAGCTGCACAGCCTCGCTTCGATGCTTGATCATCGAGGACCAGCTGGAAGAACGGGCTGCGATCGGACGACTGGGCGCCCCTCAGGCGCCCACCAGCCGCCGGGCAGCAGCGACGATCGCCGCCGCGTCGATCCCGGCGTCGGCCAGCTGCTCTTCCGGGCTCGCCGAACCCGGCATCTGCGACACCGAAAGTCGGCTCACTCGAGGATGGACGTTCGCGTCGGCGAGCGCCGCCAGGACCGCTTCGCCGAGACCGCCTTCGGGCCGGTGATCCTCGACCGTCACGATCCGCCCGGTCTCGCGGGCGGCGGCGGCCAACGTGAGCACATCGATCGGCTTGATCGAATAGAGATCGATGACCCGCGCGGGGATGCCGCTCGTCGCCAGGATCCCGGCCGCGGTCACAGCCTCGTGCAGCGTGATCCCGGCCGCGATCAGGGTGACCTTGTCCGCGGTGCTCGAGCGGACCAGGCGGCTGCCGCCGATCGGGAACGCCTCGTCCGGACCGTAGATGACGGGCGTCTTTCCGCGGGTCGTCCGCATGTACACGACGCCCGCTCGGTCGGCCATCTCGGCGACGAGCTGCGCGGTCTGGTTCGCGTCGGATGGATACAGGACGGTGCTTTCCCAGATCGTCCGGAACGACGCGATGTCCTCGAGGGCCATCTGGCTTGGCCCATCAGGACCGATGCTCACGCCCGCGTGCGAGCCGCTGAGCCGGATGTTCGCACGGCTGACCGCAGCCATCCGGATGAAGTCGAAGGCCCTGCTCCAGAATGCTCCGTACGTCGAAGCAAACGGGACCCAGCCACGGACCTGGAGCCCGACCGCCGTCGATGCCATCTGCTGCTCCGCGATGTACATCTCGAAATAGCGCTCGGGAAGGGCCGCCGCGAACAGTTCTGTGTAGGTCGAGTTGTCGACGTCTCCGTCGAGCGCAACGACATCGCCGCGAGCACAACCGACCGCTACCAGAGCCTCAGCAAAGGCGCGCCGCGTCGACTCCATCGAACCGACCGCATAGGTCGGCAGCTGGAGCGCGCCCGACGGGAAATGATGCGGGGTCGGGTTTCCCTCCCGCTTCTTGACCCGGACCGTGATCCGACGATGGGTCGCGGCGCCGAGTTCGGCGAGCGCCCCCTCGAAATCGTCGAGTGGTTTCCCGTGCATGCCCGCCCGATCGGCGACGGCGCTGACACCGCTGCCCTTGATCGTCCGGGCGATGATCGCTGTCGGGCGGTCCGTGGTCGCGAGCGCCTCGGCGTAGGCGGCATCGACGGCACAGACATCATGGCCGTCGATCTCGATGGTGTGCCAGTCCAGCGCCGTGAGCCTTCGACTGTAGGCCGCGATATCCCAGCCGTGCATCGTCTCGCGGGTTTGGCCGAGGCGATTGATGTCGAGGATCGCGGTCAGGTTGTCGAGGCCGGCCTTGGCGGCGTGCTCGAACGCCTCCCACATCGATCCCTCGGCGAGTTCGCCGTCCCCGGTCAGGACCCAGACGCGGTACGGCAGCCGGTCGAGTCGCTTGCCGGCGAGGGCGATCCCGACACCGATCGGTAACCCCTGGCCGAGCGAACCGGTCGCGACGTCGACCCACGGCAGGACCGGCGTCGGATGCCCTTCGAAGCGGCTGCCGCGCTGTCGGTACGACAGGAGCGCCTCGTCGTCGATCGCCCCAGCGGCCCGGTAGAGGGCGTAGAGCAACGGTGACGCGTGTCCTTTGCTGAACACGAGGTGGTCATTGCGCGAATCGGTGGGCGCATCGAAGTCATAGCGTAGGTACCGCTCGAGCAGGACCGCCATCAGATCGGCCGCTGACATCGACGAGGTCGGATGACCGGAGCCGGCCGCCGCGCTTGCCCGTATCGAATCGATCCGGAGCTGACGCCCGAGTGTCGTCCAGGAGTCGTGCTGTGTGCCGTTCATTCCATGAAGCGGATCAGATCGCGTGCGGACCCGTACGGCTGACCCGTGGTCCGGCGCAGCGGTCACCGCTGACCGTCCAGCAGTTCGCACACGGCCTCGGCCGGCATGCGGACGTGATCGATTCGGATGTTCCGTTCCGGTCGTCGGTGTGCACCCAGGACGCGCTCGGTGACCTGCTGCCGAACGTACTGATCGACGCAGTCTCGGAAGGCGTCGTACGCGAATCGCCCCGCAAATCGTTCCGGCCATTCGACCTCGAGCGCTTCGGCGAAGCTCGACCCGGCCGCTTGCTTCACCTTCGCCACGAGGCCCCGGTGGGGAACCCCATCGACGACCGCGTCGAAATCGACTTCGCCCTCGAGATAGTCGCCGTCGCTGTCCGTCCGAATCCCTTCGGCCCCGATGACGAAGGCATGGAACTGGAGGGTCACACCGCCCATCTCCAGACCTACCGATCCCGTCCCGTGGTCGCCGAGGACGACCTGGAGGCATTCGCCTCCTGAGCCTTGTGCCAGTCGTTCCGGAACTGGAGGATCCCGCTGTCGGTCAATGGGTGATGGATCATCTGCGTCAGGACCTTCAGCGGCACCGTCGCGATGTGACAGCCCGCCAGTGCCGCCTGTGTCATGTGAAGCGGGTTCCGGATCGAGGCGGCGAGCACCTCTGTCTGGAGGTGGTGGAGCTCGACGATGCCGACGAGCTCGCGAATGACCTCCATGCCATCCTGGTTGATGTCGTCGAGGCGGCCGACGAACGGCGAGAGCAGCGACGCGCCCGCCTTTGCGGCGAGCAGCCCCTGATTGGCGCTGAAGATCAGCGTGCAGTTCGTCTTGATGCCCTCGGCCGCAAGCCGGGCGATGGCCTCCAGGCCCTCTTCACTCATCGGCACCTTGACAAAGATGTTCGGGGCAAGCTGCGCGAAATGGCGCCCCTCCCTGAGCATGCCCTCGACATCGTCGGCGACGACCTCGGCGCTGACCGGGCCGGGCGTGATCCCGCAGATCTCGATGAGGACGTCGTCATAGCTGCCGCCCACCTTCGCGAAGAGGCTCGGGTTGGTCGTCACGCCATCGAGGACGCCCCATCGGGCGGCTGTCCGGATTTCATCGATCGCTGCGGTGTCGAGGAAGATCTTCATGGTCGATCCTGTCTGTTCTCCGGTGTGGGCCGGCGGCTCGAAAGACTTGAGAGGAGGTCGAGTCAGGCCTCGGCCAGGAGGTCAGATCCCTGGACCTCGACCGTGTGCGACCGAACAGGCCGCTCGGCCGGTCCGCGCAGGACCGCACCGGAGGTCACGTCGAACTGGCTGCCGTGGCAGGCGCAGGTCACGATCGTCCCGTCGAGTTCTCCGTTCGCAAGCGAGCACCCCCTGTGGGTGCAGGTGTCGTCGAACGCGTAGAAGTGACCGTCGGCGTTCGTGACGTTCACCTTCGTGCCCTCGACATCGAACACCCGCATCTGTCCCTTGGCGACATCGTCCGCGCCACCGATTCGAACCAACATCTCATTCACCTCCGTCAACACGGTGCAGAAGCATGCCCCGCACCGGTTCATCGATTCGGCCTGATCCCCGGATCTTCACCGAGGCACTTGAACGACATACCGAATTGATATGAACGCCGCGTGAAGACCTCGGCTGACGCACCGCGAGGACTCGGGCAGACCACAGCGCTTCAGGACGCTGCCGGTTCCGACGTCCTCGATCGCGCGGGACCCACGTCGGGCCCGGGCTGTTCGAGAGCTGCACGGTCCCATTGACCGAACTTGGCCCCAGCTTCATACGTGCTCGTGAGAAATTCGAGGATCATGTCCTCAGGATCAGCACCGGCTCGCACGTCGTCGTAGTCCATCGCGAACTCGTTCAGCATGGTGTCGAAGCGCGCGGCTGCCGGACGAAGGGAGGCTGTCTCGAGGCCGGCGGGCGTCGGATAGATGTAGGAGTAGAAGGCGGGCTTCGGGAACGAGGAGCCACCCGGCCAAAAGCCCGACGTGATGTTCTCCTGGTCATTGGCGAAACGTTCCCGGCGACCCGCCCCCTTGGGCGGTTGAGCTGGCTTGCCGGAGAAACGCGACTGACTCAGATCGAAATCGCCCCAGTAGAACTGGACCGGGCTGCTCTTGCCGACGAACCCGGACCGATACCGTTCCATCGCGATGCCGACCCGCGTGACGATGCGCCACCATCGGTCGACGTACACCCGATCGTAGGCGGCATGCTCGTGGTCCTGTTCGAACGGGATCGGACGTTCGACCTGCTGAGGCAGCGTGTTGAGCGTCACCTCGATACCCGATTCGCGAAGGGCTGCCATGAACTCGGCATAAAAGTCGGCGACCGAACGCGGCATCAGCGTCATGGCCTTCTTGCCGCCGTCGCTGGTGCGGATAGCCAGGTTGTGGTCGACGAAATCGAATTCGATCTCAAAGGCGCCACCGGTGAACGGGATGGTCGAGGTGGTCAGACCACGCGCGCTCAACTGCAGCGGTACTTCCCACCACTCGTTGAGGAACGGGGTCAACTCAAGCTTCACCTTGCCGACGACCTGTGTCCACAGATGCAGGGTGTCGTAGGTGTCACGCCAGGCGTCGAAGGGAAGCGCTGGCCACATTTCGGCCGCGTCATCGCCCGGCTGTAGATCTTTGGCGTTCATGCCGTCTCCTGTTCTCATTCGTCCCGAAATGGACGAGGGCTAGGCCGCCAGAGGCTGCGAGCTGTGCGCGTGGCCTCGACGAACGAGGTACTCGTCGAGTCGAAGCCACGCACATGGACGAACGCGAGTCGTCTGCGGACGATGGCACCGGCGAAGGCTACCCGACGAGGATCGTCGTCTTGCCTTCCTTGGCCGCCTGGGCCAGCTGATCGCTCGAAACGAGCGCGACATCGCGATCGCCCGGGTTGTCCTGCGGTCCGAACTGCAGCTCGTGCATATACACGGCAGGCTTGTGCTCGCGGAATTCGATCATGGTGTCGACGTACGCCTGGCGTGCCTGAGCGACCGTCTTCGTGCCCATGATGATGTCATGGGCGAGATTGACGGCGAGGTGATTCGCCTCTTCGTCGTGGCATCTGGCGGAGAGGAGCCCGCGCGTCCGACTGACGGTGACACTGCCGTCGAAGTCGGCCAACTCGGAAAAGAGGTTGGTCGGGACCCGGTAGGAGGTGAAGTTCTCGACGATGTCGGCGTGCGGGAACGGGAAATCGTGGGGCGTCTCTTCCTTGGAGGAGACGATCGCCTTCCAGGGTCCCCGGTTGAACCAGACGACGTTCGTCGGTGTGACCTCATCTGGCGTTCCATACTTGTCGATCAGGCTCGCTGTGACGGTGCGCGCGTCTTCGGGCCATCCCTGGATCACGATGGTGGCGTCGAGTGCCATGAGTGAGACTCCTTTGAATCGTTGGGATCATGCTTTCGCTGCGTCAAACGGGATGGTCGGCTCGCACCTCCCTGGGTAGAAACCTGTGGATACGCAGGCAACGGCGTTTCCGCTGGATCGTCCACTTCAGGTGACGACCGTACGACCAGGTCGTGAATACGCCGGAGGACCCACGTGAATGAGCCGTGAACGAGGTCGACTCCCGCGTCACGATCTACGGTCCGACCGCTTGAGGGCCAGCGAATGTGGTCGCCGGCGGGCCATCGCGCGCCGACCCGATCCGCCCGGTCAGGCTTGGCGACAGGCGCCATCGGTGAGCGCCACCCGACCGTGGCGACGGCCCTTGCCGGTCGAGATCAAGGCGCGGGCTTGGCGAGATCGCTGATCGTCACCAGCCCGAACCGATCGGCCGTCGCCTTGGTCACGACCGTCCCGTTCGAGTCGGTCGCCTGTGCGTAGTCGAGCGCGACGAGACCCTTCGGTGCGAGCGCCGCAACCAGCGCCTTGGTGGTGGTCGTCGGGTCCGTGGTCGCCTGGCCCGCGCCGCCGTTCACGAACTCGAGCGCGCTCGCGGCATACTCGGCGAGCACATCGATCTGCCCGGATTCGAGAGCCGGGAACACGATCTCGCGATTACCCAGTTGGAACTTGCGCTCGACCGTGGCCCCGTTCGAGGCGAGGACCTGGGCGAAGATCTCGCCGAGGATCTCCTGCTCGTAGAAATTCGTCGAGCCGACGGTGATCTTGCCCTTGATCACCGCGCTGGTGGGGCCGAAGTCCTGGGCGCTGATCCAGTCGCGAGCGACGTCCGGCACGGACTTGAGGTCCACCGTGACTGCCTTGTTGAGCACTGTCAGTTGCTCCTGAGTCAGGCGCGCGATCACGCTGTTCAGGACAGTGGCGACGGCAGGATTCGTATCGACGATCTCCTTGCGGACGACCGGGACGATGTTGTCGGCAAGTTGCAGGTGCTTGTCGTCCTCGAGCAGGACGAAGCCGTTTGTAGTGATCGACGGGTCGGAGGTCAACAGTTGAGCGACCTGGATCTGTCCGCTGCTGAGCGCCTGGATGGTCAGCGGTCCCCCGATGTCGAGCGGCACGAATCCCTTGAACTCCAGACCATACGTTTCCCGCAGGCCAAGGAGACAGAACGGACGCTGCGGGCATTCCG
This sequence comes from Candidatus Limnocylindrales bacterium, assembly GCA_038248915.1. GTDB lineage: Bacteria > Chloroflexota > Limnocylindria > Limnocylindrales > CSP1-4 > SPCO01. The sequence goes on from JBBRXB010000003.1 coordinate 11,928, forward strand.
GCGGGCCGCCGAGCACGAACGTGGATGCGATGGATCGGCCGGTGGCGGAGGATGAAACGGGCACCCCGCTGACCGGGGTCGACGGGCCGGCTCCACTCCCGCCGGACGTGCAGGCACCGGTCGACAATGCAAGCAGCGTCGCCGTGAGAGCTGCTGTGCGGATGTTGCGCATGGATCCTCCTCGATTCAATCGTTCGCGTTGGATGTGAGCGTCGAAGCTCGGGACGATGCCGACGGCTGTCGAACCCGTGTCCGCGACACTGGTATCGGGGCCGGACCCATCGCTCGTTCAGGTCGGCCGAGGCCGGGCGAAACCAACGCTCGTTCCAGGTAGCTGAACCCTCGTTCGGTCAGGAGTGCGAGGACCGCGACGAGGATCGCCCCGCCGACCAGTTCGTCGAATCGCTGGAGCGCGAACCCGTCGACGATGAAGCGCCCCAGCGTCCCGCCCCCGACGAGCGCCGCCAGTGTGGCCGTGGCTACGACCTGGACGGCCGCGATGCGCAGCCCAGCGATGATCACCGGAAGAGCGATGGGCAGCTCGACGTCCCGGAGGACGCCGAGTTCGGTCATGCCCATGGCGTGTCCGGCTTCGACCGTGTCGCGATCGACCTCCTTGATGCCGATATAGGTCGTGGTCAGGACAGGTGGGATCGTGAGCACCAACAGCGCCGGGAACGTCGTCGCGAAGCCGATGCCGAAGAAGGTGAAGAAGATCAGCAGCAGCGCGTACGACGGGATCGCCCGGCCTACATTGGCGACGGTGACGGTCAGGAGCGCGGCTCGACCCGTATGGCCGATGGCGAGACCGAGCGGGATGGCGATGGCAGCCCCGACGAGGACGACCAGTGCCGAGAGCCAGACATGCTCGAACAGCCGGTTGGGGATCCCGGCCGCGCCCATCCAGTTGGCAGGGTCCGTGAACCACGCGCCGACCTGCCCGATATCCACGTCAGCGCCGCCGCGTCCACGGTGTCCCGACCCGCCCGATCGCGACGATCGCGAGGTCAGCGACCACCGCCAGGCCCACGGTCACGATCGCCCCGACGTAGACGGCCGTGTAGTTACGAAAATTGAAGCCGCGCAGCATCAGATTGCCCAGGCCGCCCTCACCGATCAGCGCCGTGATCATGACGAGTCCGATCGTCGTGACCGTGGCGATCCGCAGGCCGGCCACGATCAACGGCATCGAGAGTGGCAGGTCCACCTGGACCAGGCGCTGGCTGGCGCTAAAGCCCATGCCGTCGGCGGACTCCACGATCTCGTCCGGCACCCCATCGAGCCCGGCCACGATGTGGCGGGTCAGGATCAGCAACGTGTAGCTGACGAGCCCGATCTCGGCCGTCAGGAGGGACAGCCCCGTGATCGGCACAAGGAGTGCGAAGAGGGCCAGGCTGGGGATCGTATAGAGGACTCCGGTCAAGCCGCTGATCGGTCCGTAGAACCGTCGATCCCGATGGATCAGCAGGGCGAAGCCGAGACTCAGGACAAAGCCCACGGCGACAGCGATCGACGTCAGCACCACGTGATCGACGGTCGCCGCGGCGATCGCACCTACATTCCCACGGATCCAGTCCCAGTTCATCGGCTCATGGTTCGGGTGATTCAAGCGGGTACGATTCATCGGGCACAACGTGAGCACCGTCGCGCATGCGCTCCGCGATCATGTCGGCGGTGACGAGGCCGAGGACCGATCGCTGGCGATCCACGGCGATGCCGGCCTGCACATCGGCGTCGAGGAGCAATGAGAGTGCGTCCTTGAGCGTGGCGCGCCGGTCGAGCAACGGCGAGGAGCCAACCGCCAAGTCGCCGGTCAGGGTACCCGCGGTCGGGATGTCTTCGGGACGCACCCAGCCAAGGGGTCGGTTCGCATCGTCGACCATCAGCAGGAACGGGAACGGATCGGCGATGACTCTCCGACGCGCCTGCGCGGCATCGTCACCCGGCCTGGCCGTGACTGGCGACTGGAGCGGAACGTCGCCTACGACCGTCAGCGACAACCGTTTGAGACCTCGGTCGGCTCCGACGAAGCGAGCAACGAAGGCGTCTGCGGGTGCGGCGAGGATCTCGTCCGGTGGCCCGAACTGGGCGAGATTGCCACCGGCCTGCATGACGGCGACAAGGTCGCCCATCTTGATGGCCTCGTCGATATCGTGGGTCACGAACAGGATCGTCATGGCGAGATCCTCCTGGAGTCCGAGGAACTCATCCTGGAGACGGTCGCGGACGATCGGGTCGACCGCACCGAACGGTTCATCCATGAGCATGATCGGCGGACTCGCGGCCAGTGCCCGGGCTACGCCGACGCGCTGGCGCTCGCCGCCTGACAGCTGTTGCGGGTAGCGGTCCCGGTAGCGGGCCGGATCCAGCCCGACGAGGCTCAACAACTCTTCCGCACGTTCCCGACGTCGAATCGCAGGCCAGCCGAGCAGTTTCGGCACGACCGCGACGTTCTCGCCGATGGTCTGATGCGGGAACAGTCCGGTCTGCTGGATGACGTAGCCGATGCCCCGCCGAAGCTCAGTCACATCCTTGCTGGCGGTATCCTCGCCGCCGACGAGGATGCGTCCACTCGTTGGTTCGATGAGCCGGTTGACCATCTTGAGCGACGTGGTCTTGCCGCACCCAGACGGTCCGACTAGCACGCAGATCTTGCCGGCTGGGACCGACAGGCTGAGGTCGGTGACCGCGCTTGACGCGCCCTTCGCGCGCAGGTCGTACCGCTTGCTGACGTGTTCGAACTGGATGGTCGCACCGGTCAAGGTCGGTCGTCCGATGAGTCGCCGGCGTTCAGCGCGTTCATTTCCGCGTCGAGGAGGTCGTTGACCGCGACGCCCTCGACCCTGGGCGTGCCTCGATGAGCGCCCTGCGCGACTGTCGACCGATACGACCGAAGCCATTGATCCCGGCATGCACAGTCATACAGACGCTCTCCTGACCTACCTTGAGCACTCTGGCTCGAAGTGTCGCGTCTACCATACGGCTGAGTCGTGAACGGGCCCGACAATGACCGTGAACGCAGGATGAATGAGCGTCGGAGCAACGCGGCTGGTGCACCCGGGCAGCCGAGGTCCACGTCACGTCGACCGCCGTGTACCGAGTCCGACCGGTTCGACGCTCGCCTTGCCTGCCCGCGGCGCGTACGGCGGATCGCCGAACCGCCCAGCGGCCTCGATTGGGCTACGCTTGGTCTGTCCAGCGAAGCGCATCGGTCAGAGACAGAAGAGCGCGCCGGGCAGAGGAGGTTAGGGACATGGCGAACGAAGCAACGTCGGGCGGGTCCGTCGATCTCAGCGGCCCGGAGCTCGACCTGGTCATGACGGCGCTTCGATTCCTCCTGGCGGCCGAGGACGATCCACAGGAGATCGAACGACTCAAGACGTTGATCGAGCGCCTCTCCTCCTGACCCGGCCACGACATGTGACTCGGCGCGGGCCTCGTCGAACGTCGTGTCGGTCATCGAACGGCTCGACACCGCAGCGATCGCGATCCTGTTCAGTGGGTGGAACGTGAGAACCGGGACTTGAACGACCGTCCGAACTGACATCACCGTGGAGAAGCGATCAGGCGTCGGTCGCCGGGATGACCTCGACCCGAAGATCGCGGCCCTCCCAGCGGCCGGCTTCCGGCCACCAGAACGTGAAGTCCACGGCCTGCCCGGGAACCAACCTGTCGGATCCGGGCACGTCGGCGACCCATACCCCCAGGCCGGTTCCGCGGGCATCGAGATCGGCCCAGCTCTGTCGGTCGTCCAGGGAGTAGCGGGCGCGCGCGGGCGCCATCAGCTCCAGGCGGAGGATGCGACCGGCGGACATCGTGGACCGCGCTGCGGTGAACCGCCAGGCCGCGCGTGTCGCCTTCGGGGCTTTGCCCTCGTATCGCCGCCAGGCCGCGTCGGGACGGTCGATGGCGTGGCCCAGGGCGATCGAGCGGACCAACTTCACGTACTCCGCGTGGGCCCACGCCAGCGGCATCGCCGAGCCGCTCGGCCGGCCCGGGAACAGGTGGCGGTCAGGGATCGGCTCCGCGTCCCAGACCTGCTCGGGCAGCATCCCTCCGCCCGATGTCATCCGCCGCATCGTCTCCAGGTACGGCCGCGCGTCGCGGCCGGCGTCGAGCTCGTAGTGGCCGCGCTCGCCGACCAGGATCGGCCACCCGCGACCGATCACCGTTCCGTCGTACGCGCTGCCGTCCTCGTGCTCCCCGTAGCCGTCACCGCTGTAGCGGTGCCAGACAGGACCGCTGGGCGTCTCTGTCCGCAGGATGGCGTCGGCGACCGCGAGGCTCGAGACGATCCGGGGATCGTCGGGCCGGCGGAGCCCGAAGCGCACCAGCGACAGGAAGTCCGTCCCGACCATCTCGTCGCCCGGCACCAGCGACGACTCGGGCGGCCGGTTGCGCACGGTGACCGGCGTCGCGAGGGGCGCTCCGGTGAGGACGGCCGGCGAGGCGATCCGCACGTAGTACCCGTCCACGCCGTGCTCGTCGGCCAGCCGCGTCCCGCGCGCGTACGTCCAGTCCTCGATCGCGGCGTTCCAGTCGTCGGCCAGTTCAAGGCAGTACGACGCGCTGGGCTCCGGCAGATGGTCCGCAGCGACCACCAGAGCGGCCACGACCGGCGCCAGCGTGGATGGGCAGAGGCCGGCGGTCTCCTCCCAGCGGTCCTGACTCGTGACGGGGCCGGTCCGGGCGATGAAGCCCGCGGCACGAACGATCATGTCGTCGAGGGCCGTGTCGGTGACGAGTCGCTCGAAGGCCGCGGCTTGGGCGCCCGTCCGGCCGTGCATGTGGGAAGCACCCCCGCGAAGCGCCCCCGCGAGCAGGAGCGGGTAGGCGGCCTCGTCGAGCTGCATCCCCGTCCAGTACGCGTCGCCGTCCACCCACTGGTTCTGGGGCCAGTGGCCGTCCGGCTCCTGCGACGCGATCAGGTAGGCGAGCGTGCGCCGGGCCGTCGCCTCGACGCCGAGGGCGACGAACGCCCCGGCCGACTCGACGAGGTCGCGCGACCAGACCAGGTGGTAGCCGCCCACGTTGTTGCTGGAGTTGCCCCACGGGGTGGACAGACTGGCCACGGTCGCGCCCGGCAAGGTCCGGTCCTGGAGGGAGCGGAGCACGGTCGCGGACGTCAGGAAGAGGTCGCGGTCCTCCTGCGGCAGGTCGGCCGGCGGTTCCACCATCGTCCGGACGAATCCGCGCCAGTTGCCCACATACTCGTCCCAGGCACTCTGGAAGTGGCCGACCAGCGCGGCAGACGCCTCGAGCCCGGCCTCGTCAGGCCTGGCACCGAACGCGAGGGCGAGCTGGGCCACACCGCCATCGAGCGCCAGCTCGCTGATGCCGGCCACGTTACCGGCGTCGGTGCGCGAGTACGTCCAGGTCATCCGGCCATTCGACGCGAAATCGTGCCACCCGTCTGACGTTCCGACGTAGCCCACGCTCTGGCGGACCGGGCCGGGGTCGGACGCCAGCGCCAGGGCCCACGTACCGTCCTGGGCAAACAGCATCGGCCGGCCCTTGTACGCGCCGGCCCAGGCGCGGCCGCGGAGGCCAGCGAACCCCAGGTGGGGCGCGAGCAGCGGATAGAGCCGCAGCGGATGGGCGGCCCGGTCTGGGTCGCCCGGGTCGCGACGATCCTCGAGCCGCGCCTCGATGCGGACGACGTCGGCATGGTCGTCGGTGCAGATCCGCAGGGTCAGCTCGTAGCGCGCGTGGCCGTGCACGACGGTGATCGCCGGGACGCCCGGGGCCTCGTAGCGGATGGCGTGCGTCGCGTCGCGCTTGACCTCGCTCCAGAACCCGCTGTCGTCGGCCACGATGAAGCCCAGGTCGCGCACCTGGGGCCGGTCCACGCGCGGCCAATAGACTTCATTCAGGATCCCGTGCCCGATCGTGAACCAGACCCGACTCGCATAGTGGGACGTCCCGACGGTGTCCTTGTCGCTGCTCGACCAGGTCGGCGGGATGCCCGGCGCGCCCGGCGCGACCGGTCCTTCTGGATCGCTCATCGGGCGATCTCGGGCCTGTCCACCGGCTCGTACCAGCGATCGCCGGGCAGGAGCACGTCGCAGGGCACGTCGTCAACGGTCCACGGATCCACTTCGACGCCCTCCGGCCAGGCCGATGGGGATGCGTCGCCGGGAAGCCATTGCCCGATCAGGCGCTGGAACGGTGGTCTCGCCGGACCCGCCCTCGTACGCATGCAGCTCGACCGTCACGCCGACCATCGACCGAGCCTTGTCCGGTAGGTCACGGGTAAAGCCCGCGCAGCCGGGTCGCCTCGGCCACCCGCTCGACGGCGATCGCGTTGGCCGCGAGTCGCGGGCTCACGTCATCGGTCGCCGCCCGCTGCCACACGACCTCTGCCGCGTCGAGGATCTGGCGACGGAGACGCTCGTTGACCTCGTCGAGCGTCCATGCCAGCGCGGCGCGGTTCTGGGCCCATTCGAAGTAGCTCACGATGACCCCACCGGCGTTGCACAGGATGTCGGGGATCACCACGACGCCATTCTGGCGGAGGATCGGATCGGCATCGGGTGTGGTGGGCCCGTTGGCCGCCTCGGCCAGGATCCGAGCGCGGACGGTGCCGGCATTCCGCTCGGTGATCTGGCCTTCGAGGGCGGCGAGGACGAGAACGTCGACCTCAAGGGCGAACAGCTCGTCGTTCGTGATCGAGACCGTGCCGGGCGCGTCGGCGATCGTCCCGTGCTCCTGCAGGTATCGCCTCAGGAACGGCACGTCGAGGCCATCGGCCTGCGCCACTCCCCCACCGACATCGGTGATGGCGACCACGTGCGCACCGGCTTCGTGCAACAGCCGAGCCGTCGCTTCGCCGACGTTGCCGAATCCCTGGACCGCGATCCGTGACCCTTCGATCGTAAAGCCGCCTCGGCGCGCAGCATCCGCGATCGCGTAGACGACACCCTGACCGGTGGCATCAGCCCTGCCGAGCGAACCGCCGATCGAGATCGGTTTGCCCGTCACCGCAGCGGGAACCGAGTACCCGCGGTGCATCGACACGGTGTCCATGATCCAGGCCATCGTCTGGGCGTTGGTCCCGACATCCGGGGCCGGGATGTCCGAGTCGGGTCCGATGATGCCCTCGAGCTCCGTCGCGAACCGTCGCGTGACGGCCTCGATCTCTTTCTGACTGAGCGTCCGCGGATCCAACGTGACTCCGCCCTTGGCGCCACCGAATGGGACGTCCACGAGGGCACACTTCCAGGTCATCCACATGGCGAGCGCGCGAACGTCGTCGAGGTCCGTTGCCGGGTGGTACCGGAGGCCGCCCTTCGCAGGCCCGCGAGCGACGTTGTGCTGGACGCGGTAACCCGTGAAGACCTCCACGGAGCCATCGTCGAGCTTGACCGGGAAATTGACGGTCCACTCCCGCTTCGGGACGCGGAGGATCGCACGGATCCCGGGCTCCAGACGAAGGTGATCGGCGGTCTGGTCGAACTGGGCAAGGGCCGCGGCGAGGGCGCTGGCACCACGCGATACGACGGGCGCCTGAAGGGTCTGTTGCATCACTGGTCTCCGGTGTGCGACTGGGCGCGTCGACACATCTGTGAAGGCGCGCGAGCAAGTGATCCAGACACTGCCGGCCCGGAGCGAACACGCGCATGGATGAACGTGAACGCCGCGTGAACACATGACCGGTCGACGCATTCACCGGGTGTTCATCCGTGTTCCCAGAGGTCTTCAGGCCGCCGACCTAGGTTGAGCCACGGTGGCATCAGACCACCGTCATTTTGGGGCGTACCTGCAGGCCGTTGGCCAGGGTGCGCCCCTTTCAGCGAGGACCACATGCGTCGCTTGAGCACCCGTCAACCACTCAGCTGTGTCACATGCGAGTTCGACATCATCGGCTCGCCGACCTTCCACCTCGGACTGCCGTTCTGCTGTGCCGGCTGCGCCGCCGACGGTCCGTGCATCTGCTCGTACGATCAGGAGGCCATCGATGATCCGCACGTCCGCCACTGCCTCGATGTCGCCGATCTCATCGCGACCCCACGGCTGGCCGCTGACCGCCACGGCGTGGGAGCAGCTCGAGGCTGAGCTTGTCCGACTGAAGGCCGAGGTGGCGTGCCTCGCGACCTCCGGGCCGGGCGACGCGAACGAGGCCGATCAGCATCTGCTCCATCTGCCCCTGGCACGGGCCGGCAAACGGCTGCAACGGCTCCGCCAGGTCGCCGCCGATGCGACGGTCACCGACGACCAAGAGCGTGCCGTGATCGGGCGGCGCGTGACGCTTCGCGAGGCGGACGGTGGCGTCGTCGACTACATGCTGGTCCTGCCTGGTGACGGCAACCCCTCGCGGGGGTTGATTTCGGCCGACAGCCCCCTCGGATCCGCCATCCTGTACTGCCGACCCGGGGACACGGCGGAGATCGATGCGCCCGTCGGAAGGCATTCGGTGACCGTGGAGTTGATCGACTGATGGGCGACCCGGGCGAGCGTATGCTGGTTCTCCGATGTCCGCCAACCCACACCCTGCACCGCTCGCTGTTGCCGCGCTTGCGCTCATCGGGGATCACGTGACACCTTCGGATATGACGATTCGATTCGCGGCAGCCGGGGCAGCCATCGAGGAACAGACAGCGGAGGCGCTGCTCGACGAGTTGTCCGGGCTCGGACTGGCTCGCGTCGTGCCAGGATTACACGGGCGCAGCGATTACTTCCCGACTCCGCTTGGTGCGCGGCTCCTTGGGTTGTCCTTTGCGGGCCGGCCGGAGAATGTCGACATGCTCGCGGAAATCGAACACATGCGGACCGATATCCTGGCCACGATCGCTCACGAACTGCGGACGCCGCTGACTGCGGTGCGGTCGAGCATCGGTCTATTGCTCGATCCGGCCATCGACCCGAACGCCGACCAGCACCAGACACTTCTCGAGACCATCGACCGCAACACGACCAGGATGCAGCGCGTGGTGGGCGACATCCTTGATCTTGCTCGCTTCCGCGCCGGTCGCGTCCAACTCCAGCTTCGAAGGTTCGACGCGACCGAGCTCGCCCGGTCGGCGATCTCTTCCGTTGCAGTGCTCGCGGAGTCACGCGGACAGACCATCACGCTGGAGGTGCCATCCGGGCCGGTCTCGGTCTTTGGCGACTACCGGCGGCTCGAACAGGCTCTGGTCAACCTCTTGTCAAATGCTGAAAAGTACTCACCTGAAGGAGGTCTGATCACGGTGTCGGTAGCGGAGGTCGGACCGCAGGTCTCCTGGACGGTCAGCGACCAGGGCCACGGCATCAAAGCGGCGGACAAGGCCCGACTGTTCGAGCGCTTCTTCGTGGGGCGGCGCGACCGGTCCGAGGCGACCGCGGGGATCGGTCTGGGTCTTCCCATCTCGCTCCTGATCGTCGAGGCGCATGACGGCCGGATCGACGTGCGGAGCCGACCCGGTCGCGGCAGTACCTTCAGCATCGTGGTGCCGTCGTCCGGGCCCAAGGAGACCCCCGAGGGATGAGGATCCTGGTCGTCGATGATGAACCGGATGTCATCGAATCCGTCCGCCTCGGGTTCACCTTGCAATGGCGTGAGGTCGATGTCATCGGCGCGGTCAACGGCGAATCCGGGCTCGATTCGATCGAACACGAGCGTCCCGACATCGTCCTTCTCGACATCGGCTTGCCAGATATCGACGGCTTCGAGGTGCTCCGCCAGATCCGGGCATTCTCGGACGTGCCGGTCCTGATGCTGACCGCCCACGACGATTCGATGGACAAGGTGAAGGGCCTGGAGCTCGGCGCGGACGACTACGTCACCAAACCCTTCAACCATCTTGAGCTCATGGCACGGGTCAAGGCCGTTCTGCGGAGGCTCGACATGCCGGCCCCCGCCAGCCGCGCCCCGTCGTTCCGGTCAGGCGAGCTGGAGGTCGACTTCGCACGCCAGGAGGCCCGCCTCAGAGGCGTGCGTCTCGAGCTCACTCCGACCGAATACAAGCTCCTGTATCACCTGGTCCGAAACGCCGGCCACATCCTGCAGCACGGGACGTTGCTGGCGAAGGTCTGGGGTCGCGAATACGTCGACGAGGTGGACTACATCCGTGTCTATATCCGGCGACTTCGCGAGAAGCTCGGCGACAACCCCGACAACCCGAGGTACATCCGGACAGAACGCGGCCTCGGCTACCGGTTCGTGGCCGACGATCAGGCCTGACCTTCCGGGAACCGTGGCTTCTGGAGACCACGGGGACGGACCACGCGGCGAAAGTGATGGGAGACGAGCAGGGCAACCGTCGCGATCGCTGCCCCGACCGCCAGCGTGAGCGCGAGATACGTGTCGATTCCGGTGTAGACCCCGACAGTGGCGGCGATGGCCCCGGCAAGAACCCCGTCCACGACCGCGATCAGGCCAGGGGTCGTGACGAATGCGTGAGCGAAGCCGCCCGGGCCGGCCGTCGCCCCGAACGTCGCCATGATCCCGGGCTCATCGTCGTAGGAACTCGTGACGAAGTACGGTCGAAGTTCGGGGGCCGCCTCGAGATAGGCGTGGCGGAGCCGATTCATCCCGATCACCCAGTTGACGTCCTCATGGTTGATCTCGACAAGCCGCACGAACGTCGCAATACCGGCAAAGAGGACGACGGGCAGCAGAAACAGGGCGAACGTCACGAACCCGCGGCCGAACGTCGTGGCTCCGGCCACCAGGGCGAGCGCGACGACGGCACCGGACAACGCGGACAGGAACATCGTTGCCCGACTGAACGCCTCGTTCCAGCTCAGAGCTCGAGTCGACAGGAGGCTCCAGTGCTCGGTCGTCAGGATCTGCAGGCGCAGGCTCGGTGACAGATCGCCGGTCCCGATCAGCGGGTTGGGCGCTCCTGAGGCGCCTCCCCGAACGCCGTCGACGCTGGCCGTCGAATCCCCGCTGAACATCGGTCTACGTCCTTGCCCCGGTGGCCCGACCGAGGACCTGTTCGGGCTCGGGGCCAAGCTGGCTGGACCCTGACGAACATGAGGCGGCGAGGTCTCGTATCCATTCGATCGCCCGCGCGACCCAGCGGCGCGCGGAGGACGACCGATGTCGCTGCTCGTCCGCTGCGATCCTGCGGTGGCCGATTGCTTGACTCCCGATCATCAGCTCCTCCTGTATATTTGCTACGGCCGAACAGAGCCCGACCGATCAGCGCCGAATGACCACCGTCGCGTCGGCACTGGTAGCGACGTGCTTTACGACCACATCGTCGCGAGACGAGTTGGCGGCAGGCGACTCGCACGAAGGGGATGTGCCCGGTTCGGACTGGCGTGTCGTTCGATCATGGCGCCCATCTGGCTCGATACACTCATGTTGGCTGCCAGACCTGAACGGTGGCCCCGATCGGTGTGAACGGCGCGTGAAGGACGACTGTCGAGTTCCTCCTCGGCACCTCGCTCGCCCGGATCGTCGAGGTGGACATAGACATGTTCAGAGGTGAGGCCGCTCCGGTCCGTCACCGAGGAGCGTGATCGCTCCGTCGTAGCCGTCCTTGTGCAGCACCTCGGCGGCTCACGCTCCGGCGAGCCGCGCGCCAACGATGAGGATCCGGCCGATCGAGCTCACGAGACGTCTGCTCGGTCCGGGCTGCGGAGGTCGTAGCGAAGGAAGAGGTGATCGCCGGAGCGCATCACGCTTCGAAGGCGCGCCCACGGAGCCAGGTCGGGCAGAAAGCCCACGCCTTCGACCAGACCAAGCCGGCCGGCGCTTCCACTTCGGCCTGCGATCTGTGGAGCCACCGTGAGGAAGAGTTCGTCGACCGCGCGGGCCGCGAGGAGCTCGCCGAAGAGCGTCGGCCCGCCTTCGGACAGGACGAGCCCGAAATCGCGCTCGCGCAGGAAATCGAGGAGAGCACCGACTGGGACTCGAGGCTCATTCCCGATCGAAACGATCTCGACGTGGTCGCCACGCGGCAGCTCGCGAAGCTGACGAGCACCTGCGGTCGTGGTGACCACGATGACCGACGTGTCCGGGTCGCCGAGTCCGAGATGCTGTGGATCGAGCAGGCCCGAGGCGCTCACCATGACGGTCGTCGGTCCGGTTTCGACCAGGCCGAGCGATCGACGCCATCCGGCAAAGGACGTAGCCGAAGCCGGATGAACCTGGCGGGGCGTCCATGCGTGAGTCCGGCTCGCCCGCACGGTGCCGGCCCCGATGAGGACGGCATCGGCCGTCGCCCGGAGCAGGCCCATGAGGAACCGATCGGGCTCGAAGCCCCCGGAGATCTCACGGCCGCCGCTGCCGCCGGCACGATCGAGTGCGACGACGCCATCGAGGGTCGACACGAAGTTGACCACGATCGTCGGACGGTCGGGCCGGAGCGGGATCTCGAGGCGGGCCCCGAAGCGCGCCCGCAACTCGGTCGGCAACGATCCGCCGCGTACGACAGCGCCGGACGGGACCTGTTCGGCCTCCCAGAGCAACTCGATCGGCCCACGTCCATCGGGCGAAGCCAGCGACGGCGCCGATGGGGTCGCCGGTGGCGTCAGCCCGGTCGGTGTCATCGAACTGGCGTCCCGATCCCGGCCATCGCGAAGAATTCGGCGCGCAGCGCAGGATCGGCGACGTATGCGCCTCGATATGCGGTCGTGCGGGTCGTCGATTCGTGTTCGCGAACGCCGCGCATCTGCGTGCACAGATGTTGAGCCTCGAGGATCACCGCGGTCCCGTGTGCGCCGAGCATCGACTGAAGCGAGTCCGCGATCTCGTGGGTCATCCGTTCCTGGACGCCGAACCGACGGGTCAGGACGCGGACGAGTCGGGTCAGCTTGCTGATCCCGATGATCTGTTCGTGGGCGACGTAGCCGACCCAGGCTCGACCCACGAACGGCAACACGTGGTGCTCGCATAGCCCGACGAACGGGATGGGGCCTTCGACGACCTGGGCCAATTCGCAGTTGGCGCCGCCACGACATTCGGTCGGAAAGGCTGTGAGCAACTTCGGGTCGCCGTCATAACCTTCGGTCGCGTCATAGATCGCCCGCAGGAAGCGGCGCGGCGTGTCGGCCGTGCCCGGAGTCGAAAGGTCCAGGCCGAACGAGCCGAAGATCTCGCCGACGTACCCCTCATATCGAAGCCAGTCCTCATCGCTGATATGGCGGCTTGCTTCGGCGGGCACCGGAATATGGCCGTCGAGGACATCAACGGCGATCGGGCCGTGCCCGTTGGTTGCATGAGTCATGGCTGAAGGTTCCTTGGACGGTAGCGGGAATGCCGCGGAGACGCGACATTCGGTTGAACACTGTCTATCGTTAGCATATGCTAGTGATACATGACGCGGCGAGGATATGTCAACCACTTGTGCAAGTGACCGTTTGCTTTAGAATGACGTCATGCCGAACGCACTGATCGACATCCAGGCCGTGGCCCTCCTCGATGAACCGGTCCGTCGCGCTCTCTACGAATGGGTCGCCGACGCCGGACACGCGGTCAGCCGCGACGAGGCGGCGGCGGGCACAGACATCTCACGCGCGCTGGCCGCGTTCCATCTCGACCGTCTCGTTCGCGCTGGCCTGCTCGTCGCGGAATATCGGCGCCTGTCCGGACGAACTGGTCCTGGCGCCGGGCGGCCGGCCAAGCTCTATCGCCGCGGGCCGCGCGAAACCAGGGTGTCGATGCCCGAGCGCCGATACGAGATCGCCGCAGGGGTGCTCGCGGAGACGATCGAACAGCTGGGCCAACAGCTGCCGCCCGACGTGCTTCGTGACTCGGCGCACCGAGTCGGCCAAGCGGTCGGATCGGAGGCCCGGGAACGAGTCGGCAGACGGCCCGGCAAGAAGCGATTGCGCGCCGCCCTGCTCGATTCGTTGCGGGAACGCGGCTATGAACCGCGCGAGGCGGGATCGGGCGAAGTCCGTCTCGGCAACTGCCCATTCGACGCGCTCGTCGATGACCATCGCCAACTTGTCTGTGGGATGAACCTCGCGCTGGCAGACGGGCTGCTTGATGGGCTCGGAGATGACCGATCTGCCCGTCTTGATCCTCAACCGGGCCAATGCTGCGTTGCGATCGGGCCCCCTGCGTGACAAGGATCGCGTTGATCATCCGGCCGAGTACCTGGACGCGTAGTCCGGCGGAGTGGATCGGATCGTCAAGCCTGACAACGCTGTCGGGGGTGTGATCGACCCGGCCGGGCTCCGCCGCCGCGCGCGGCCGATCGACCGTTCGTCGGATCGACGGGTGGCGGTCTCGGCCATCGGTATCGCGATCGCCTTTCTGGCGGCCGCCGTCGTAGCCATGTCCCTACCGGTCGCCACGCGGCATGGCGCCTGGCTGCCGCTCCACCTGGCCCTCGCGGGCGGAGCGACGGTGGCCATCGCCGGGATCATGCCGTTCTTCGTCGCTGCCTTCGCGGCGGCGCCGCCGACCGATGCCCGCCTCCGGATGGCCGCAGTCCTCGCCTGTGCTGCCGGGGCCATCGGGGTCTCGACGGGAGTCGCCAGCAGCGAAGGAGTCGTTGCCAGTCTCGGCGGCCTCGCGTTCATCAGCGGGATCGTCCTGATCGGGATCGCCACCGTCCGGCCGCTCCACGGTGCGCTCGGACCGAGCCGCGGGATCATCGTCCATGGGTATGTCGCCGCGCTGGTCCAGGTCGGGGTCGGGGCGAGCCTGGCTACCCTGTACGAGGCTGGCTGGCCCCCGATCGTCGACGCCTGGGCGGCAGCGAAGCCGGCGCATGCCTGGCTCAACCTCATCGGGTTCGTCTCATTGGTCATCGCCACCACGCTGCTTCATTTCTTCCCGACCATCGTCGGCGCCCGGATCGTCGTCCGACGGAGCGCGCGATGGACGATCTGGGGCCTGGGCGTCTGGACACCACTCGTCGCGGCGGGCCTGATCCTCGCGTCCGATCCAGTCGCATGGGCAGGTGCGGCGCTTGTCGAGACCGGTGCCATCGCCCTTGCCGTCTACGCCTCGGCCATCTGGTCGACGAGGGGTCGCTGGACGACGGACCCAGGCTGGCACCGCTTCGTGACCGTGGCCATGATCTCGGCGATCGCCTGGTTCCAGGTGGGGATCGCGATCGCCGTCGGGCGCCTCGTCGTGTTCGGTGCGACGCCCGCCAGCTGGTCGATCGATGCCGTCATCGCGCCGTTGGCCGTCGGCTGGGTCGGATCGGCGATCCTGGCCTCCGCGACCCACCTCGTGCCGGCCGTCGGGCCAGGCGATCAGGCCGCCCATGCGAGGCAGAGGCGGACGCTCGGCCGTCTCTCGGTGGCCCGGCTGATCGCCGCCAACGTCGGGACCCTGGCGCTGGCGATCGGGCTGCCGCTGCGAATCGACGGGCTGATCACGGCCGGCGCGCTCATCGTCACGACCACCGTGACCGTCACCGGCGCGTTGATCATCGCCGCGATCTGGACCGGGTCGCTCCGGTCAACGCGGGCGATCGATCGTCGCGATGGAGACGGATCATGAACGGCATACCGGACGCGCAAGGTAGGTCCACTTGGAGGCGTCGTGTCGCACCAAGGGCGGGGCGATGCCACTGCACGGACAGGAGGTGACGCGCCGATCCTCTATCGCGGTCGCGTCTCGGCCATGCGAATGAAGACGAGGACGCCGGAGATGGCAGTCAGGAGCGCGATGGTGGTGATCGCGAACGGGATACCGGCGAGTTGCGCCAGGACGCCGGCGACCACAGCTCCGACGGCAAACCCGAGGTCGCGCCAGAGTCGGTACACGCCGACGGCCGCCCCGCGCCACGAAGGGTCGGCCACGTCGGCGATGACCGCGAGCAGGGTCGGATAGACCATCGCCGTACCCAGCCCAAGAATCATCGCGGCGACCAGCCATGGCCAGAATGAGGCGCTCGAGGCGATCAGGGCGATGGCCGCAGCCTGCACCAGCATCCCGCTCACGATGAGGCCCTTGCGACCGATCCGGTCCGACAGGGCGCCCGTGCCGATCTGCCCGATTCCCCAGACGGCCGGGTAGGCGGCCGCGAGAATGCCGATCTCGCCGATCGACATCCCATGCCCCGCGTAAAACAACGGAAGCAGGCCCCACGCCATCCCGTCGTTGAGGTTGTTGACGAGGCCGGCCTGCGACGCCGCGGACAGCGACCGATCGGAGCTCGTCGTGCGCCGGAGGACCGTCCGCCAGGGCAGCGAGGTCACCCGACCGCCCTGCTCTACGATGACGTGACCGCGGGTCTCCCGGACGAACAGGACCGAGGCGCCCAGGCCCAGGCCGGCGGCGGCCAGCCCGAGCAGGAACGGACCGGGGCGGAGTCCGGCCTCAGAAGCGATGAAGCCAGTGGCCAGGGCCATGAGGGCGACCGCGCCGTAGCCGGCGGCTTCATTCAGGCCCATGGCGAGTCCGCGCCGGGCCGGGCCGACCAGGTCGATCTTCATGATCACGGTGCTCGACCAGGTGAGACCCTGGTTGATCCCGAGCAGGACGTTGGCGGCGATCACCCAGCTCCACGACGGCGCCCAGATCAGCAGCAGCGGAACCGGTATCCCGATGAGCCAGCCGGCGACGAGGACCGGCTTGCGGCCGAAGCGATCGGCGAGGGCGCCGGCCACCAGGTTGGCGAACGCCTTGGTCACCCCGAACGCCACGATGAAGGCGAGAATGATCGGGAAGCCGGTCAGGCCAAAGACATCGCGCGCGAGGAGCGGCAACACGGTCCGCTCCTGGCCGAGCATCCCGCCGACCAGTCCGTTGATGGCGACCAGCAGCGCGAACTGGCCGGCGTTGGCGCGCAGGCCCAGGACCGGTGAGGCGAAATCGCGGCTCGTCATGCGCCGAGTGTGGGCGAGAGCGGACCCAACCGTCGAGTCGGATCGCGCCCCACCTTGGGCATCGACCCCAAGGCGGCGCCGGAACCCGCCAGACCGCCGCGGAGCAGGTCCGATTCGGCGGTGATCACCGCGATGCAGGCGCAAACCTCGCGAGCAGCCCATCGCGGTCGGCGAGGCTGATCTGCCCCTCCTGGGAACGATCGGCCTGCGACGATCGTGTGACACCGGTTCTCCGATCGGCGACCGCAACTTCCAGATCTACTGCAATGCAGTTGCAAGCCGGCGCGCTTCCGCAAGCCGCCACCATGTGGAACACTGCGCTGACGATCGAACTGGCCTCGAGCGAAGACACGGGTGACCAAGACCTTGTTCGAGCGCGCGACCCATCCCAACGTGATCACGATACCGAGCTCCGACACCGCGTTCCGACAGCACGTCGAACGGGTGATCGGGAAGTCGGCCATTCGTGACGCCCGCCAGCTCCAGGCGCGCCTTCGCCGGATCTTTCCAAGGGTGGTCGTTCGAGACCGGGTCATTTCGGGCGAATATCCGGCCTGGTACGTCTATCGAGATGGAGCCTGGCGACCACCAGCCGATGCCCCTTGGTGGCTCGAGTCCGGCGTTCCCCTGTTGAACCTCGGCCCGAACGGCTTCGTCGTCGAGTCGAACCCTGCGGCCGCCAGCCTGCTCGGCCTCACGACGGCCGAGACCATCGAGCACCATCTCACGGACTTTGTGCCCACGGGAAGTCTCGGGGACGCGGTGACGCTCCTGGAGGTGGTGCAGGCGGGTCACCCGCTCGACGCGACCATCCTGCTTCGACCGACGACGGGCGAGGTCATCGCGGTCGACGTCCACGTGGAGAAAGAGGGCATGGCGCTGCACGCGTACGTCAGGCTCGCGACCGGCGTCGAGCTGCCCGACGCGATCGCGCCCATGCCACCGCCGCCGATGGATGTCCAGCCCGATCGGGATCATGCGTTTCGCAAGTATGCAGAAACCGTCGTAGGGCGGATGCCCGAACCCACCGCGGAAGGGCTCGAACTGCGCCTTCGACGCCTCTATCCACATGCCCACGTGCATGACGCGGGTGGACGTTGGATGGTGTCGCGTGATCGCGAGGCCACAGGCGACGAGGTCTGGTGGGACGATCCAACCCTCCCACGCGTGCGATACGACTCGGACGCCTTGATCCTCGAAGCCAATGACGCCGCGCAGCGTCTTCTCGGACGTTCGCTCGTCGGACACCATTGGCAGGAGTTCGTCACCCCTGGCTCCTCAGAGCAGGTCTCGACGATGCTCGCCATCCTTGCCGAAGTCGGCGCCGCGGAGTCGAGGTTCCGGATGCCAGGCGGCGACGGATCGCTCATCGAGTTCGACTCGTACACGCAGGTCGACGGTGAGACGCTGACGACGACGATGCGTCGGCGGGTATCAACGCGGTCTTCCTGAGCGAGGGCGCGCAACCCTTGAGGAACGGCGCGCCGTATTGGTCAGTCGGGTCGTGGCGTCGCCCGACCGTCCTGACGCCTGCTCGCGCCTCGACTTCACCGAGAGCTGGACGGCCCCAGCGCCGATGGCGCCGGTTCCGCGAGGAGCGCGCGGATGACCTGCTCCTGCTCGGCATAGCCGCCTTCGCCTGTCTGGACGTACCGGATACGGCCCGACCGATCGACGAAATACGACGCGGGCCAATAGCTGTTCGCATACGCGTTCCAGGTTCGGTAGTCCGGATCGAACGCGACCGGGAACACGACCCCCTGGTCGATGACCGCCTGCCGCACGTTCGCGACATCCTTCTCGAATGACAACTCGGGCGTATGGACGCCGATCACTTCGAAGCCGTCGGCTGCATAGCGGTCGTACCACGCCTTCACGTAGGGCTGAACGTTCCGGCAGTTGATGCAGCCGAACGTCCAGAAGTGGACGAGCACGACCCGACCACGAAGGGAGGCGATCGTTTCGGGTTGGCTGTTGATCCAGGCGGTGATGCCGGCGATCTCGGGAGCGGCACCGTAGTCGGCCAGGGCCACGGTGGCTGGCTGAGCGCTCGAATCCGGTCGGTCGGCCAAGGTGCCGATCTCCTCCTGGATCGCGGGCTGTTTCTCGACCGCGTAGAGCGCGCTGCTCCAGCCGGCCGGCAGAGCGGCGGTCACGGCCGACTGGACGCTCGCGTCAAGACCCGTCGCGATCAGGAGCGCGGCCACCAGGGTCAGGACCCCGAAAGCGCGACGCGGGCCGCCACCCGAGGCCAAACCTCGTGACCGGTGCGCGATGGCGCGCCCCCAGCGGGCCACGGCCAGCAGCGGGATCGCGGCGCCCGCGACGTACGCGAGGGCGACCACGACGGTCTCCGGAGAAGGCCCACGGGAGGCCGCAACGGCGATCGTCCCGGCCATGAGCGGGCCGACGCACGGCGCCCAGACCAGCCCGATCGCCGCCCCCATCGCCAGGCCGGATCGGAGCCCTCCACGTCCGTCGGGTGAGCCCGGATCCGGCTGGATGGGGGCCATCACCGTCGATCGGCCGGTGGCGACCCGCAGACCAGGTCGAACGAGCGGCGCCATGGCTACTTCGAGGCGGCGGCCGAGTCGCGGCCAGGCAAGGGTCAGACCCAGGGCCCCCAGCGTCACGACCGCCACGAGGCGCAGTCCGCCGGTCGAGACACCCAGCGTGGAGAGGGCCGAGGCGAGCAGGATCGTGACGATCACGAAGGTGAAGCCCAGCCCAAGGACGATCCCGAGCGGTCGTCGCCGACCACCACCGGCGCCGGCCCCGAGCACGAGTGGGACGACGGGCAACGTGCATGGCGCCAGGATCGACAGGATCCCGGCGAGGAACGCGAACGGGACGAGGACGACCACGGTCCCGACGCTGGCATGCATCGATGACGGGCAGATGACGTCCAGCCATCGTCATCGAGTCGTCATCGGGGCGTCACGCAGGAACGCCAGCCTCGGTATGGGCAGCCGCTTCGAGCTGCCAGGAGTCGAGGAGTCGTCATGCACGCCTACATTCCCATCGCCGTCCGACGCCGCGGATCGTCGGGGCCGATCTTCGCCCTCGCGATCTCGCTGGTCCTCGCCGCGTGCTCATCTGCCGGAGCCACCTCGTCGCCGTCGGCATCGGCCGAGGCGTCGGCGATGACGGAGCACAGCGCCTCGCCCGCGGCGTCGGCGATGACGGAGCACAGTGCCTCGCCCGCGGCGTCGGCGATGATGGAGCACAGCGCCTCGCCCGCCGCCGCGGCACCAGTCAGCATGGGTACGTTCCATGATGTCGATGGCACGGCCAAGGGCACGGTCGCGCTGTTCCACAAGCCGGACGGGACCTTCGCGATCACGTTCGAAGAGTTTTCGGTGGCCAGCAACGCGCACACCAACGTGATCCTCGTGCCGAACAAGGATGTCACGAGCGACAACGACATCGACAAGACCACGATCGTCGACCTCGGCCCGCTGAAGGGCACGACCGGGATGCAGGACTTCGTCGTGCCCGCATCCGCCGATGCCATGACCTACCACACGGTCGTGCTGTGGGACACCGAGATGACCCACGCGATCGCCGCCGCACCGCTGCAATAGGCGGAGCCCCCCGATGACCGCCGCCCCGACCGACGGATCCGGCGCCTCGGCTGACGTCGAAGCCACGACGATGTCCGAGGCGCTGCCCGCGATCCGTGTCGACGGCCGGCGGCCATTCGTGAGGGCGGCTGGATCAATCAGATCCCGGCCCCTGGCACGCCGCCGATCATCCGGATCGGGACGCAGGCGACGGTGCGGCGGCGTAGCGGCGCGCGGGCGCGGACGCTATCGCCCGTCCCGACGCCACGTTCGATTCGTCACGATCTCTTGACCCCCACCGGTATCTGAGCGGCCCATATCTGGCCTGGCCGGCATAGGATGGGCCGTGGTATACGACCTCGAACGGTTCGTCACCGCGCAGGCGGGCGTCTATCCGGGGGCGCTCGCCGAGGTCCTGCGTGGCCGCAAGACCGGGCACTGGATCTGGTTCATCTTCCCGCAGGTCGCCGGCCTCGGGCGCAGTGAGCTGTCCAGCTTCTACGCCATCGCCACGCTGGACGAGGCACGCGCCTATCTCGTGCATCCGGTCCTCGGAGCGCGCCTGCGCGAGTGCACTGGCGCGGTCCTCAGCATCAACGCGCGGACCGCGATCGAGATCATGGGCTCGGTCGACGCGATGAAGCTTCGGTCATCGATGACGCTGTTCCACCGGGCCGCACCGGACGAGCCGCTCTTCCGCCAGGCCCTGGACCGGTTCTACGGTGGCGCGCCCGACGCGGCCACCGACGCCATCCTGGGCATCAGCTAGCCGAGCACCACCCGAATCTGGTGCGTGCCGCCGTCGTCGGCCAGCGGGATGCTGGCCAGTGACATCGCGAACACCTGGCCGTCGAGCTCGATCGACGCGACCCCGCGGCTGACCCCCTGCGGGTTCTCCACCACGATCTCGTAGCGCGCCGAGTGATAGGCGAACACGATCTCATAGCGCGGCCAGCCGCGCGGGAGGCACGGGTCGATGACGAGGGTCGCACCGTGGAGCCGGAAGCCGAGGATCGACTCGAGCCCCGCCTGGTACATCCAGCCGGCCGAGCCCGTGTACCAGGTCCAGCCGCCACGGCCGACGTGGGGCGACTCGGAGTAGATGTCGGCGGCCATGACGTACGGCTCCACCTTGTAGCGATGGACGCCCGCCCGGGTGCTGGCGTGGTTGATCGGGTTGAGGATGGAGAACAGCTCGCCCGCCTTGTCGCCGTCGCCGAGGGCCGCGAACGCCAGCACGGACCAGATCGCGCCATGCGTGTACTGGCCGCCGTTCTCGCGGACGCCCGGCAGGTAGCCCTTGATGTAGCCGGGATCGACCGGCCCGTCACCGAACGGCGGCGTGAACAGCAGGACCAGGCCGTCGCCACGTCGCACGAGGTACTCCTCGAGGGCGGCCATCGCCCGCTGCGCGCGCGCGGGCTCGGCCGCCCCGGACAGCACGCTCCATGACTGGGCGATCGAGTCGATCCGGCACTCGGCGTTGAGGGCCGAACCAAGCAGGGTGCCGTCGTCGAAGAAGGCGCGGCGATACCAGTCGCCGTCCCAGCCCCCGCGCTCGAGTGCCCGCTTGAGCCCCTTCATGTGCGCCCGCCAGCGATCCGCGTGCGGCGCGTCAGCGCGACCCTCGGCGATCGGCGCGAGCTTGGCCAGGACCGCGTACAGGAACCAGCCGAGCCAGACGCTCTCCCCTCGCCCGAGATGGCCGACCCGATTCATCCCGTCGTTCCAATCGCCTGAGCCCATCAGCGGCAGGCCGTGCGCGCCGGTCGCCAGGCTGACCTCGATGGCACGGGCACAGTGCTCGTAGAGGGTGGCGGTCTCGACGCTCGGATCGGGCTGGAAGTAGGCATCGTCCTGACCGGCGGCGAGCGCCGGGCCATCGATGAACGGGATGACCTCGTCGAGGACCGCGCTGTCCCCGGTGGCGGTGATGTAGCGATCGACCACGTAGGGCAGCCACAGCCGGTCGTCGGAGATGCGCGTCCGGACGCCGCGGCCGGTGGGCGGATGCCACCAGTGCTGGACGTCGCCAGCCGCGAACTGGTGCGCAGCGGCCCGCAGGATCTGCTCCCGGGCCAGACCCGGCCGCGAGATGGTCAGCGCCATGACGTCCTGGAGCTGGTCGCGGAAGCCAAAGGCCCCGCCAGCCTGGTAGAACGCCGTCCGGGCCCACAGCCGGCAGGCCAGCGTCTGGTACAGCAGCCAGCCGTTGAGGAGGAGATCCATCGAGCGGTCCGGTGTCTTGACCTTGACCGCCCCGAGGGTCGATTCCCAGGACGTCGCGATCGCGCCAAGCGTCGCCTCGTGATCGAGCGTGCGGCCGCGGCCGATGGCCGCCACGGCGCCGGCCGCGTCGTCGGCCTCGCCGAGCAACACCACGACCCGGGTGGTCTCGCCGTCGGCGAGTTCGAGCGTCGTCTGGAGCGCCGCGCACGGGTCGAGGCCGGCGCCGGTCGCGCCCGCGAGCCGATGCCCGCGATCCAGCCCGGCGGGCGCGCTCATCGCGCCGTTGCGTCCGATGAACTCGGTCCGGTCGGCGGTCCACGCAGTCTGGCGTCCGCCCAGATCGAGGAACGCGACCCGGCCCCCGAAGTCCGCATTCCACGGGTTGCGCGCGAAGATCGCGCCGGTCGTCGACTCGACTTCGGTCACGATGTGGGGCGCCGCGGCGGCTGTCGACGCACCAAGGACCCAGCCGGCATAGGCCGTGACTGACAGCCGACGGCGGCGGCCGGCTCGGTTCTCGATGGTGAGAAGACCGACCTTCAGGCGTTCGTCGAGGGCGGCATACTGGACCAGGTCGAGCCAGATCCCGTCATGTCGATGCCCGAACCGGGAGTAGCCCGGGCCGTGGCGCACGATGTAGGTGGAGCCGTCGATCCGCGTGGGCAGGGCGGTCGGCCCCCAGATCTCGCCGGTCTCCTCGTCGCGAACGTAGATGGCTTCGCTGACCGGGTCCGAGACGGCGTCGTTCGACCACGCCGTGAGCTGGTTCTCACGACTGTTCTCGGACCACGTGTAGCCGGCGCCGGATTCCGAGACCTGGAACCCGAACGACGGATTGGCGATGACATTGAGCCACGGAGCCGGCGTGGACTGGCCCGGACCGAGGATGACGACGTACTCGCGCCCGTCGTCCGCGAAGCCACCGAGACCGTTGAAGAACTCGAGCCTGGGCCGAGGCTCAGCGGCTGCGACCACGCCAGACAGGGGCGGGCTGGGTGGGGCGAGGACGGGTACCGGCACGTCCGGACGCTCGAGCCGGATGACCTGATCGGCCAGGGTACCGCGTCGGCTCAGCAGGACCGCGCGGGCGGCCGACTGGAGCAGCGTTCGATCCTCCGGGCGAAGCCGGTCGCCGCGCAACAGGTGGACGCCGCCCCGCGCTGTCCGGCCGTCGCGGACGAGGTTCGATTGGCTCGTTCGAACGACCGTCTCGAGCGCCGCCTGGAGCTCGTCCGCGTAGCTCGCCCCATGCTCGTTGATGATGACCAGGTCGACGTCGAGCAGCTTCAGGCGCCAGTACTCGTGCGCTCGGAGGAGCTGCCGGACGATGTCGAGGTCTTCCGCCTCGTCGATCCGGACCAGCACGATCGGGATGTCGCCGGAGATACCGTGCGGCCAGAGTCCGGCGGCCCCGCGATGGTTCTGGGCGAGCAGCCCGGGCGCCGGTCGAAGCGACGGATCCGAGTACAGGATGCGGTTGGCCAGCCGCTGGAAGAGGTGGGCCTCGTCCGGCTCGATGCCGAGGTGGTGGAGCTGGACCTGCGCCTGGGTCCAGGCCAGCGTGGCGGCTCGCTCGAAGGTGGCCGAGTCGCGGTGCTTGTCCGCGAGGTCCAGCACCGCTTCGCGCGACTCGGCGACCACCGTCGAGAAGATGGCATGCGCGGTCTGACCCGGGGCCAGACTGACCCGCAGCCGGAAGCTGAAGATCGGGTCGAGCACGGGCCCGACCGTGTTCGACAGCGGCCGGCCATCGATGACGGCCGCCGGCTCGCGAACCGTCCGCCCACGCCCGAGGAACCGCGCCCGGTCGGTCTCATACTGGATGCCGCGCGGGGCCTGGTCCTCGACCACGGCGACATGCGCCGCCCAGACCTGTCGGTCGGTCGACGACCGTGGTCGGCGCGTGGCGAGCAGCGCGCTGACCTCTGGCACGAACTCGGTGTGCACGAACAGGTCCGAGAAGGCGGGATGGGCGACGTCGGCGGCCTGGGGGGCGAGGACGATCTCGGCGTACGAGGTCAGCTCGATCTCGCGCGGCTGCGAGCCCATGTTGGTCAGGGCCACGCGCCGGATCTCGGCGTCGTGTTCGGCCGACACGACGATGGTCAGGCGGGTGCCGATCGAGCCATCGCGCCGGAAGAACTCGGCGTGCTCCTCCGAGTAGTCCACCTCGTAGGTGTCGGCCTCGCGGCCGCTCGGCTGGTGGCCGGCGGACCAGACCATCCCCGACTGCCGGTCCCGCAGGAACAGGTAGCTGCCCCAGTCGTCGCGTGTCACGTCTTCGCGCCAGCGGGTGACTGCCAGGTCGCCCCACACGCTGTAGCCCGATCCAGCGGCCGTGACCATGACCGCGTACCGCCCGTTCGAGAGAAGGTGGGTCCGCGGGATCGCGTCGTGGGGCGACGTGAACCGACGCAGGACGGGTGGCACGCTGTCGCGGACATCGGCCGCGCTCTTGACCTCCTCGGCACGCGGCCTCGCCACCAGCACATCGCGCGGCATCCGCTCCTGGAGCAGCAGCTCCGTGGCCGCGACGATCGGATCGGCGTGGAACCGCTCGACCATCGCGGAGCCGTTGAGGACATTGCCGACCGACACCAGCAGCATCCCCTGGTGATGGGCCATGTAGCTGCCGACGACCGCCATCGTGGCGCCCTCGGGCAGCCGGCGCGTCGTGTAATCCAGGGCTTCACGGAAGCCATACGGACCGGTGGCACCGGCGGCTGTCAGGCGGGCGAAGTTGAGGACGGCCGCCTGCGGTTCGACCAAGGCAGCCAGCCCGGTCGCGTATGGGGCGACGACGAGGTCCTCGCCGAGGCCGCGCTTGAGGCCGAGGCCCGGCACTCCGAAGCTGGAGTACTGGTAGGTCTGGTCGAGGTCGCGGGCATTGAACCCGGATTCGGAGATGCCCCACGGGACGTCGCGCCGGGTCGCATACCCGATCTGTCGCGCCACCACGAGCCGGTAGGTCTGGTCCATCAGGCTCATGGGGTGCGCGCGCATGACCATGGCCGGCATCAGGTATTCGAACATCGAGCCCGACCATGAGACCAGCGCCGAGCCCCGACCGACCGGGGTCAGGGCGCGGCCCAGCCGGAACCAGTGCTCGACGTCGATGTCGCCCTTGGCGATGGCCAGGAAGCTGGCCAGCCGCGCCTCCGAGGCGAGCAGGTCGTAGTAGCTCGGGTCGAGGGTCCCGTCCGTCAGCCGGTAGCCGATCGACATGAGCTTGCGGACCGGGTCGTAGACGAGCTTGAAGTCCATCTCGGAGAACAGCTGCTGAGCCTGGTCGGCGATGGCCTGAAGACGGCGGTCGAGGGTCCGCGACGCCGATGGCGATGGCACGGCACTGGGGCCCTCCTCGTCCGGACTGCCCGATGCGACGGCCGGCGGCGGCCCGTCCGGCGGCGCGTCGAACGCGTCGCGGAGGGTCGGGAAGGTCGTGTCGCTGAGCGCCGGCAGGCAGGCCAGATCACGAGCGTGACTGTCGACGGCCCGCCGGGTCGCGTCGGCCCAGACCACCAGTTCGTGTTGATCGCCTTCACCGCGTTCGGCGGTCATCGTCGCGACAACGTCGGTCAGCGTCCGCGTACGCTCGGTCAACGCGGCGAGGTAGGCCCGCCAGTGCTCGGGTGTGTCCGGCGCGGTGGCGGTGGGGGCGCCGGTCGGGGCGCCGTCGGGCGCGTCGCCCGCGACGTCGACCGGCGTCTCCGGCGCCGGCTCGAGCGCCTCCAGCACGTGCCGCCGGGTCAGCGTCCCGGTCCGACGATCGTCGGCGATGGCGGCGGCGGCCTCGCGCGTCAACGCCATCGCATCGTCGATCCCGGCCCGGGCGGCGGCGACAGGCAGGGGCTGGTCGAGCATCGCGCGACAGCCGTTGGCGAGCGTCAGCAGGTGGCCGGCCAGGTTGCCGCTGTCGACCGACGAGACGTACATCGGCTCGAGCGGTTGGAGCGTCTGCGTGTCGTACCAGTTGTAGAAGTGCCCGCGGTAGCGGGTCAGCGCCGCGAGCGTGGCCAGCGTCGCCTCCAACCGTTCGACCATCTCGACCGTCCCGATCCAGCCGAGGTCGCGGGCGGTCACCGTTGCGAGCAGGTACATCCCGATGTTGGTCGGTGACGTCCGGTGGGCGATGCTCGGCGCGGGGTCGTCCTGGTAGTTGTCGGGTGGCAATGCGTGGTCGTCAGGCCCGACGAACTTCTCGAAGAACCGCCACGTCCGTCGCCCGATCCGGCGCAGCGCCGCGATCGACTCGAGCGACAGGTCCTGACCGGCCGGCCCCGGGGGCGGCAGGCTGATCCAGCGCGCCACGGGCGGCGCGAGCAGCCAGGCGGTGACGAACGGCGCGGCGATCAGGGCGGAGCCGGGCTCAAGCACCAGGACCGCCGCACCGGCCAGCACCCCGAGCACGACCCCACCGGCCATCTGCCGATAGAACGCCGGCAGGCTGAGGTCGACCGACGCCTTGGCCTGTGCTGCGGTCGTCCATTCGAGCAGCATCCGGTGGCTCACGATCAGCCTGGTCAGGGCGCGGACGATGGCATCGCCCATGAGTGTCGCCTGATAGGCGAGGAAGACCCAGGCGAGCCCGACGTGGGCGATCGCGAGCCGGACGTCCTCCACCACCGCCTGGAGGTGGCTCCGCTTCGAGATGCCCTGCCGCCGGGGCACCAGACCCGCCAGCACCGGCAGCGCCGGTGGGATGATCGAGGCCGCCACGACGAGGACGGTCCACAGGCCTGCCGACAGGCCGGGCACGCACCAGGCAACGACCAGGGTGGCCAGGGTCAGCGGTGGCGACAGCGTCCGCCGCAGATTGTCGACCATCTTCCAGCGGCCGATGCCCGGGATCCGGGTGCGCAGTCGACGGCCACGGGCGTCATGGACGCGGCCGACGATCCAGGGCAGCAGCTGCCAGTCGCCGCGCGCCCAGCGATGCTGGCGGGCGGCCGCGACGAGGTAGTGCGACGGGAACTCGTCGAACAGCTCGAGATCGGTGGCCAGACCAGCCCGGGCGAAGATGCCCTCGAACAGGTCGTGGCTGAGGAGCGCGTTCTCGGGAACAAGGTCGGTCATCGCCCGGTCGAAGGCGCGCAGGTCGTAGATGCCTTTGCCGGTGTAGCTGCCCTCGCCCCACAGGTCCTGGTAGACGTCTGACACAGCGGACGCGTAGGGGTCGATGCCGGCCGCCCCGGAAAAGATCCGCTGGTAGAGCGAGGCCTCGCGCTCGGCAGGCAGCGTCGGCGTGATCCGTGGCTGGAGGATCCCGTAGCCTTTGACGACACGGCCGACGGCCGGGTCGAACCGGGCCCGGTTGAGCGGGTGCGCGATCGTGCCCACCAGCTCGGCCACGACGCCCCGCGGCAGCTGCGTGTCGGCGTCGAGCGTCACGACGTAACGGACATCGGCCGGCGGGCTGCTCTCGGGCCGATCGATGCCCAGGATGTCCGTGCTGGTCGAGCCGAGGAGCAGCCGATCGAGGTCGTGCAGCTTGCCCCGCTTGCGTTCCCAGCCCATCCATTTACCCTCGGCGGCGTTCCACCGACGCCGCCGATGGAACACGAGGAAGCGAGCGCCGCCACCGGGCGCCTCCCCGTGCCGGGCATTGAGTCGCTCGATCCCGGACGCGGCCGTCGCGAACAGGTCGTCGTCGCCCGCCACGTGCTCTGTCGGCGCATCGAGCCAATCGGACAGCAGGGCGAACCGCACGTCGCCATCGGGATTGGAGAGATAGTGGATCTCGAGGCGAGCCACCTGGTCCTGCACATCCGCGATGTCGGTCAGGAGGGTCGGCACGACGACGAGCGTCCGCATCCCGGCCGGCACCCCATCGGCCAGCTCGAGCCGCGGGAGGGTCTTGGGTCCGACGAACCCGGCCACCCACCGGTTCACGAGGGCGACCGCCAGATCCGACGCCGGACCCAGGGCGAGCACGGCCACGAGCGCCAGCGTGAAACCCGCGCTCCCGGTCACGATCGAGCCGACGACGGGCACGGCGAGGACGATCGCGGTCAGCAGGCCGATGCTACCGAGATAGGCCGGGGTCGCCCGCGCGATGTACGCGCGGCGAAGGCGGGTCGTGCGGCGAAGCCGCGCGCCGAGCGCGCGCTCGAACGCCGGCCGGCCGTCGCCGACGAGGTAGAACCCGGGATCCAGGCCGGCCGCATCCGGGTCGCTCCCGGCGGCGCCCGTCCTGGCGGCCGAGGTCATCTCCATCGCCGCCTCGGCGACCTCGATCTCGTTCCGCCCAGAGCTGCGAGCGAGGATCTCGACGGCATGCCGGTAGCGGTCGCGCGTCGCGAAGTCCATCCGGCCCAACTCCCCGTCGGACCACAGGACCGCGTCGACCAGGCTGACGCTCTCCACGAACCCGGCCCAGTCGAACGCCGAGATGAGCCGCATGCTGGTGATCGCGTTGCGGACCGTGACGTTCATCTCGGCCTGGCGCTGGTGCTCGATCCGGACCGTCTCCTCGGCGGTCGTGCCCTGGTCCGCGAGGACCTGCTCCAGCCAGCCGAGCGCCGGGGTGGCCGCCGGATCCTGATCGCGCAGCCGCTGGAAGAGCTGGACCCGGGCGGCCGTCGGCAGGGCCGTGCGCGACAGCCGCCGGAGCTGAGCCGCGGCCGCCTCCGGGGTGGTCTCGCCGATGCCCATGAGACCGTCGGCGATCTCGTCGGCCTGTTGCCGCGCCGCACGTCGCTGGACGATCTGCTCCGCGACCCGCCGGAGGTTCTCGATGAGCAAGATGCGCAAGCTGATGGCGATGGCCCAGAGCTCGCCCAGGGTCAACGGCTGGACGCGCTGGTAGGCGGCCACGAGGCGACGCAGGCTCTCGGGGTCGAATCGGCTGTCGGTGTGGGCGACATACGCCCAGGCCAGGCCGAGCACTCGCGGATAGCCCTCGAGGTAGCCCTCGGCGAGCTTTGGCAGCTCCCGGTAGTAGTCCTCCGGGAGGTCGTCGCGGATCTCGCGCAGGTGCTCCTCGACGATGTGGAAGTTATCGACCAGCCATTCGGCGGCGGGCGTCGTGGACCGCTCGTCCTTGCTCGCCTGGGCCAGGACGCGGTAGGCGTCGAGAAGGACCCGGCCGTTGTCGGCGACGCGTGGTCGGATGGCGCGACCGGCGCGCGGCTCATCGGTGACCGGCTGGGCCGCCGCGAGCGTCTCAGCGTGCTGCTCCAGCCGCTCGATGCTGAACAGCTCGGCGACGATCGGCCCATCGAGGTCAGCGCGCGGACCGGTGACGCGACGGATCGTCGGGCGAGCTCGCGACGGAGGGAACGATGTCACGGCATGCCGCGCTATTCTCGAGCGGGGCGGGCCCGGAGCCGGGCCTGGTCGACCATCACCGACCCGATGATACGAGCGCAGGGCAGGCGGGGTATTTGCGCGGTCAGGGCGTGCCTCACAGCCGCCTACGGCACGGTGCTCCGCATGCCGGTCGTCCGGGCCTGTAGCGTTCAGGGGCATGCCGCGCAATCAGCCAGAGGGGCGGCGTCAGCGCTTCCTCGACCCCCAGCGACGGTCTGGCGCGGACGGCCGCGGTCGCCGCTCGCCTGGTCGCCGAGACCGCGCAGGTCGATGCCGCCCGATTCGGAGACCGATGTCGCGTTGGCCGACATCGACGAGGTCGAGGCCAAGGCCGAGTACGGCCGAGCGTCGAAGCGGGCCGCGATGAGCGTCGAGCCGTCCGCGGTCGCGGCCGTCATCATTGGCGACAGGGTGCCGCGCGCCGCGGCCGAATGCGAGGAGGGACGATGTCCGGCGAAGCGCCACAGTCACGACCGTCGGGTTGGTCGCTCGCGCTGGAGCTCGCGCCGGACCGTTCGCTCCGATCGGGCTCGAAGGAGGGCCTTGCCGCGGCGATCGGTCGCGGGGCGGACCTCAGGGTCTACACCGAATTCCTGTTCGAGGAGCACATCATCCCGGGCGGCAATGGCGATCCGGCGCAGAACGGCCCGATCCGCGAGGTCATCGACTTCCGCGAGACGATCCTCGTCGGCGGGCGGCACGTCGGCGCGATCACGACCCAGCGCCAGCCGCTCGAGCCGCCGTTCGGGTTCAATGGCACCGAGCCGAAGATGTCGTTCTTCATGTACACCGGTGACGGCGACCAGGCGCTCGCGAACCTCGCCTTCGCCGGGGTCGACGGCGCCCCGGCGCCGGGCGAGCGGACCCTGGTCCCGCCGCCGGAGGACATGCCGAAGATGGGCGACCAGGAGTACTTCGACCTCGGCACCAGCGGCCCATCGCGGAACTTCGTGTACGACATGGAGACCTATCGGTACTTCGTCCGCGACGATTGGGACGAGGTCCTCGGCCACGAGGCGGACGGGACGGTCACGGCCGGCTCGTTCGATGCCCTCGAGGCGGCCCAGATCGGTGGCCGCGAGATCAAGGTCGGGATCCGCGACCTGGCGGCGGATCTGCGACGGCCCGGCGGCCCGGACGAGCCGGTCCCGCACGAGGTCTTCAGCCCGATCGGCTCGGGCTTCCTCCATACCGGACCGCGGGTCTACGCCGCGCTCAGCCACCCGCTCGTTCGGGTGGCGGCGTCCGACCCGCTCCGCTATGGGTCCGGCGGCTGGGATGTCGCCTGGGTCTTCCTGCGCACCGATGGCCAGTCGGTCGTTCGTCGGCTCGAGCCGTACAGCCGGTCCTGGCAGGATCGGCCGGCTCGCTTCGCGTGTCGATGGTTCGCACGGTAGCCTGGACAGCCTTGACCGACCGACCGGCTGACGAACGACCTGCCGAGCCTCCGGTGCCCGAACCGACGGCGTCCGACGCTGCGGCCACGGGCGGAACGCCCGGCCCGACCGTCGCGCGGCGGTTGTTCCTTCGCCAGTTGACGGGGGAAGCTGTCGAGACGACGGCCCGCGTCGCAGGGCTCTCATCGATGGTCCGCCGGTCGCTCGTGGCCGCCGGCGAATCGATCGGCCGCGACCTTGGTCCGTCCGCCGATGAGGAGCCGCCATCTGGTCCACCACCGGTCCCCCCGCCGGCCGTCCCCGCCAGTCCCCCGCCGCCGCAGTCGAGCCCGGCGGTCGGGACTGTCGCGCGCCTCGATCTGACGCCCGAGCAGCACGACGTTCTGGCCCTGGGCTCGACTGTGGTCCTGGGCGTCAACGATCCGGTCCGTGGCCCCCATCTCACCTCGTCGATCTATCACTGGGACGGTGAGTTGGTTCGAGTCCCGTCGGAGCTGTTCGCGGCCCGGGTGGCCAGCATCGAGCAGGACCGGCGGGTCAGCGCGCTCGTACATGCGGCGTCATCGGACGCCTGGCTGGCCCTGTCGGGGGTCGCCACCATCGTGTCGGGCGACGAGGTGGCGACCGAGATGCTGACGATCCTCGTCAAGTACCTGTCGGATACCGACGCCCGTCGACTCTGGACGGAACTGCGCTCCACCGGCGACCGGGTCGTCATCCAGGTCCGGCCGACCCGGCTCGTGTGGCGTTCGGACGACGACGTACTGGGTCGTCCAGCGATCAGTTGATCCGCTCACCCGTCTCGTGGTCGAAGAGGTGGATGCCGGATCTGCGGAGACGCGCCACGACGGGCTGATCGAGGGCGAGCGAGAGGTCCGGATCGACCCGCGCGACGATCGATGTCTCCCCGGCTTCCAGCTCGACGAAGGTGTCCGACCCGATGGGCTCGGTGAGACCGACCTTGGCGGCGAAGCCGGGGCTCACCACATTCGAGGTATCCGTCGTCACGATGACATCCTCGGCGCGGACCCCGAGCACGGACTCAGGCGCCGTGCCGTCCCTGAGCCCGAGCGCGGCGGCCGGACCAAGGTCGATGCGCAGGCCCTTCCCGACGAACGTCACGCCATCGGCTCCGCGCTCCAGCGATCCGTCGACGAGGCTCATCCTGGGCTTGCCGACGAACTCGGCCACGTACATCGTCCTGGGCCGCGTATAGATCTCGGCCTGTGACCCGGACTGGACGATCTTGCCATCGCGCATGACGCAGATCAGGTCGGACAGGGTCATCGCCTCTTCCTGATCGTGGGTCACGAAGACGCTCGTGGTCCCCAGTGCGAGGTGGAGGTGCTTGACCTCTGTCCGCATTCGGGCCCGGAGCGAGGCATCGAGGTTGCTGAACGGCTCATCGAGGAGGAACACGAGCGGCTGCTTGACGAGCGCCCGTCCGAGCGCCACCCGCTGCTGCTGGCCGCCCGACAGTTCGGCCGGCCTGCGATGGAGCAGGTGGCCGATGTCGAGCATCTCGGCCACGGCCGTGACGCGCTGGCTGATCTCGGTGGCCGGACGCCGGCGCAGCTTGAGCGAGAAGCCGATGTTCTCGAAGACGGTCATGCTCGGATAGAGCGCATAGTTCTGGAAGACCATGGCCATCCGCCGCTCATTGGGCGGGACGCGCGTGACATCCCGATCGCCCAGGAGGATCGTGCCGGCCGTCGGCTCATCGAGGCCGGCGATGAGGTTCAGGGTCGTGCTCTTGCCGCAGCCGGATGGACCGAGCAGGGTGACGAACGCGCCTTCGGGCACCTCCAGGTCGAGGTCGTCCACGGCGCGCACGGGGCCGTACAGGCGGGTCAGGCCACGAAGGCTGAGCGATGCGGCGACCATCGACCCTCCGGGCACTACTAATCTGGACGCAAGTCACGTAGGATTGTCGACAATCTACCCGTAGCACGTCGTGACCGTCAACGGCGCCGACGCGTAGAGTGGCCCGCAATCGACGATACGGCCCCGAACAGCAGCGCCAACGCGGTCAACACCGAGCACGCTGGGGACGCCATGGATTCGCCAGTCACCGCTGCGACACCCGCGCGACGTCTGATGCCGATCGTCCTGGTCGTCATCGCGGTCGTCGCCACCCTGGCGCTCGTCGCCGCCGGCGGATGGCGGCTGACGCGACCCTCGAACGCCGCCGCTGGGCTGTGCAGTAACGTCGCAGCAGTCCGCGGCCTGACCTTCCGCGGGGCCTACGGCACGACCCCGTTCGCGACCGATCCGATGTCCGCGATGATGCTGCGCAACATGGGCAACGGGGCCGCGGTCGCGGACGTGTTCGGCGACGGGAGCCTGGACGTCCTCCTGCTCGGCCAGCTGGGCCATCCGAACCGACTCTTCCGGAATCAGCTGGCCGCGACCGGCAGGCCGGACTTCGTCGATGTCACCGAGGCGGCCGGGCTGACCAACGATGGTGGCAGCCGCGCCGCCGCGTTCGCCGACCTCGACGGCGACGGCAGGCCGGACCTCATCGTCATGAACGACTGGGATGGGGCCAAGGCGGGCAGCCCCTCGAAGCTCTATCGCAACCTGGGCGATGGAACCTTCGCGGACGTGACGCCTGGATCGGGCTTCGCCCCCGTCGGCTACCTCGTCGGCGGACTGGCCATGGCGGACTACAACCACGACGGGCGGCTCGACATCTTCGTCACCTACTGGACCATGGAGCTGGCTGGCGATCCGGCTCGTGACGCGATGGCGATCAAGGGTCGCTTCCCGGGCGAGAACCGCCTGTACGAGAACCTCGGCGACATGCGATTCCGTGACGTGACCAGCGAGGCCGGCCTCGGCCAGACCACGGCCGACAGCTTCACGACCGTGTTCGCCGACTTTACCGGCGATGGCTGGCCGGACCTCTACGTCGCGCTCGACCATCGCGCCGACCAGCTCTATGAGAACCACGGCGGCACCTTCCGGCTGGCGTCGGCCGAGCACGGCGTCGGTCACGTCGGCAACGACATGGGCCTGGCCGTCACCGACCTCGGAGGTGACGGGATGCTGGACCTTTACGCCACCAACATCACCGACCCGAACCACCAGTTCGGGACCGGGTCGGGCAACACCCTGCTGGTCGGTCGTCGAAGCGGTGACGGCACGGTCACCTACGTCGACGATGCCAGGGCGGCCGGTGTCGACGACACGGGCTGGGGCTGGGGCACCACCTTCACCGACCTCGATCTCGACGGCCATCTCGATCTGTACGTGGTCCAGGGCATGCAGGAATTCATCGCCGAGGGGAGCCCCGAGCTCCACGACCAGAAGGCGCGCCTATTCCTCGGCACCGACGCCAACGGGTTCGCGCCGGCCGCCAACGACGGCTGCGACTTGCCGGGCGATCAGCGCACGGTCATCCCGTTCGATTACGACCGTGATGGGGCACCCGACCTGCTGATCACCCAGGTCGCCTATTCGACCGTTCTGCTGGAGAACGGCTCGACCGGCAAGCACTGGCTGACGGTCGACCTCAGCCGGGCCGGTGCCCAGGCCGCGGGCGCTCGAGTGACGGTCGGCGCGGCCGGCAGCCGCACCACCCAGGTCGCGCTCTATGGGGGCAGCTACCTGGCGGGTATGCCCATGGAGCTCTATTTCGGCTTGGGTGGGGCGACGACCGCCGACGAGCTCTCAGTGACGTGGGCCGACGGAACGGTCTCCGACCTCGGCTCGATGCCCGGCGACCGGCTCATCCACGTCACGCCGGCGGGCGTGCGATGACCGCGGCGATCGGTCGGCGGCAAGCCGGACTTGGGCTGGTCGTCATCGTCGCGACGGGCATCGCCCTCGTGGCGACCACCGTGCTGGTCCAGGCGGCACGCGCGGAGGCGCCGGCGGGCTGGGATCCGATCCTGGCCAGCAGCCCGGATGCGTTCAGGGCCGCGCCACGCGTAGAGCTCGGCTCCGTCGAGGATCGCGCGGAGCTCGACGAGGTCGTGGCGCACCAGGCGCGGCCGCCCGTCACGATCGAACGGATCGCCTACTGGACGGCCGGGCCGAGTCCGGCGCGCTGGAACGAGATCCTGCTTGCCACCGTGCGCAAAGCCAAGACCAACCCGGTCCGAGTATCGCGAGCCCTGGCGTTGTTGAACGCGGCCATGTACGACGCGATCATCGCGACCTGTGACACGAAGATCGCCTACCGACGACCGAGCCCGGCCGAGCGCGATGCCCGGATCAAGGAGCTCGCCCCGCCGGACGAACTGTCCAGCCACGCATCGGTGGACGCTGCGGTCGCGGCGGCCGCTGTGAGCGTCCTCGCGACGATCTATCCGGACCACGCCGACGAGTACGCGCGCCTGGCCGACGAAGTCACCGAGGTCCGCCTGACGGTCGGCACGCACACCCGCTCGGATCTCGATGCGGGCACCGAGATCGGGCGGCAGATCGGCGCCCTGGCCGTGGAGCGGGCGAAGGCCGATGGCGCCGACGCCGTGTGGACAGGCACGATCCCGACCGGCGACGGTCTGTGGGTCCCCGCCAAACCATTCAAGGACGACCAACCCACGGAGCCGCTGGCCGGGACCTGGCGGCCCTGGCTCATGCCGTCGGGTTCGTCAGTTCGACCCGGGCCGCCGCCGGCCTACAAGTCGCCCGAATGGCAGGCCGAGGCGGACACCGTGGTCCGGGTCGACGAGGCACTGACCGACGACCAGACACGGATCGCCCGGTTCTGGGCGGACGGAGCCGGCACGGATACGCCACCCGGCCACTGGATGCGGATCGCGATCGAGCTGGCCAGGCGCGACCACCTCGGCATGGCGCCCATGGCACGCGTCCTCGCCCATCTCGCGCTCGCGCAGGCCGATGCGTTCATCGCCTGCTGGGACGCCAAATACACCTACTGGTCCGGGCGCCCGATCGGCCTGATCCCGGGCTTCGCATCGACGATCATCACGCCGAACTTCCCGTCGTACATCTCCGGTCACTCGACCCTGTCGGGGGCGAGCTCCGTGGTGCTCGCCGCGTTCTTCCCGGCGGATGCCGATTCGCTCCGAGCGCAGGCGGAAGAGGCGGCCGTGTCGCGCCTGTATGGCGGGATCCACTGGCCCAGCGACAACGACGTGGGCCTGCGGGTCGGGCAGCAGATCGGCGTCATCGCGGTCGCGCGCGCTGGCCACGATGGAGCCCTCCATTGAGCCCTGCGGCGGCCGATTCCTCAAATCTGCCTCGCCAGGGATCTGGGATCTCCGCTCGAATCGGCCGTTTCTTGACAGCGGATTGTAGACAACGCCACCATGCACGCGGGGAGCGCCCGACAGTGGAGGAGGACCGCGGCCGATGGCCGTAGCCGGTGCAGCGCTCAGTCGCGGAGCAGGTCGGGTCTCGCGTCGACTCGACCGCCTCAGCGAGCGCCGCTTCGCCCTGCTGGTGTCGATCCCGGGGCTGATCCTGGTCGCCTTGATCGTGCTCCCGCCGACCCTCGCCGTGTTCGGGATGAGCCTGTTCCGGATCGAGCTTGGCAAAGATGACCTGGTGCCGTTCATCGGCCTGCGAAACTATCTGACCCGGCTGCCAGCGGACGCGGAAGTCATGGCGGCGATCCCGCGGACCCTCTTCTTCGCCGCGTTGTCGACCGCCATCACCCTGCCGCTGGCGCTGGTGACGGCCCTCGTCCTCAACCGCGGATTCAAGGGCGTGTCGATCTTCTTCATGGCCCTGTTGATGCCCTGGGCGGTGGCGTCCATCGTGGCCGGCATCTTCTGGCGGGCGATCTTCGACACCAACCACGGCATCGTGAATGGCGTGCTCGTCGGCCTCGGCATCTTCACCGAGCCGTTCAACTGGTTGGCCAACACGGCGCAGGCGGTCGGCATCGCGCTGGTCGCGCAATCATGGCGTTCCGTGCCGCTGCTCGCGGTCCTGCTGCTGGCCGCCCTGAAGACGATCCCGCCGGCGCTCTACCGCGCGGCCAAGATGGACGGCGCGACGTCATGGGAGAGCTTCCGATTCATCACCCTGCCGGCGATCAAGAACACCTTGATCGTCGTCGGCGTCCTGCAGGTCATCATCGGGCTCCAGGTCTTCGACCTGCTGTACAGCCTGACGAGCGGCGGACCCGGGCGCGACACGTATGTGCTGATCATGGCGATCTACGACATCACGTTCGGACAGATCAGCCTGGGCTACGGCGCCGCGATCACGGTCATCCTGTTCCTGATCATCGTCGCGGCGAGCTTCCTGATCCTGATTGCCAGGGTCCGGCGGCGCGCGCCGGTCGCCGTCGTCGACGACGAAGCGGAGGATGCGGCCGCCACCGGACGCACGTCGCTACGACTCGATCCGGGATCGGCGATGACGATCCGGGCGAGTACGGCGGAAGAGCCCGAGGAAGGCCGGCGCAACCGGATCCGCCTGCCTCGGAACGTCACCCGGATCGGCTTTGCCGTCGGGGTGCTCGCCCTGTTCTTCTTCTACGTCGCCCCGATCGCGTGGATGATCATCGCCAGCCTGCAGCCGACCCAGGCCCTCGCCTCGCTGCCCCCCCATCTGACCCTCAACCTGTGGCTCGATGGCTACCAGACCATCGCCGGGGATCCACGCTGGCTCGGATCGCTCGCGGTCAGCCTCCAGGTGGCCCTGCTGACCGCCGTGTTCGTGATAGTTCTCGCCGCGCCGCCGGCCTACGCCCTCGCCCGCTACGACATCACCGGGAAGGCCACCATCCTGGCCCTGCTGATCCTGATCCAGATGGTGCCGGCCATCGTCATGGCCATCCCCGTCCTGCGTGTCTTCCAGATCGTCGGCCTGACCGACACGGTCGCGTCGTTGGTGATCGTCAATGTCGCCTTCTGGCTGCCCTTGATCATCTGGCTATTACGCAACTTCTTCCTGGAGGTCCCGGCGTCGCTCGAGAAGGCGGCCCGGATCGACGGCTGCTCTCGGCTGGGCACCCTGTTCCGGGTGACCATCCCGGCAGCCCGTCCGGGGATGGCGGCGGCGGCCATCCTCATCCTGATCGGCACGTGGAACGAGTTCCTGTTCGCGGTCATCCTCGGCAATCGGAACGCCGTCCCGATCACGCGGCTGATCACCGGCATCCAGAACTTCCCGGGGGCGCTGAATCAACAGCCCCCACCCAATCTGCTGGCCGCTGCCGCGATCGTCGCGGTGCTGCCCTGCCTGCTGCTTGTCCTGTTGTTCCATCGCCGGATCATCACCGGCCTTACCGGAGGGTTCGTGAAGGGCTGAAGCACGACGGTCGCGGCGTTGTTGGCCGCCCACAGGGATGGAGGAGGAGAGCATGACCGAGGATCAGGACACGACGCTGAGCCGATTGACATCGGCCGTCAGCCGACGCGAGGTGCTCAAGGGCGGCCTCATCGCCGGGAGCGCGGCGTTCCTCGCCGCGTGCGGTGCATCGACGACCAGCTCCGCGCCGAGCACCGCGCCCACCAGCGGGACACCGGCCAGTGCGCCACCAGCGGCCAGCGGGTCGGCCAGCGCCGCCCCCTCGGCGGCGGCCGTGAGCTATGCCGGCGTCACGCTCAACAACAGCACCGGTGGCTATTCGATCCCCGCGTTCCAGATCGGTCTGGACGCGTGGAAGGCCGAAACGGGTGGCAACGCCACCTTCAACAACATCCCGTTCGACGAGAAGCCGGTCAAGTACGCGAGTTTCATCGCCACCCAGGATGCCTCGTGGGACCTGCATTACACCTATGACAACTACATGCAGAAGTTCGGGACCCGTCTGCTGCTGCCGCTCGAGGGCAACTACACCGGTGACGTGAGCGACTTCATCCAGACCGCACTGCCCGGCTTCACGACCCAGTCCGACCAGGTCCTGCGCGGCCTGCCGATCCACTTCAGCTCGTGGCTGTGGACCTGGAACCCGGAGCTCTTCACGGCGATCGGCGAGGACGGCACCAATCCTCCGGACACCTACGAGGCACTCTTCGCCCTGACGCCCAAGTTCGTCGAGAAGAAGATCATCCCGTGCGCCCAGCCGTGGCAGGGTACCGGTGGAACCTTCGCCCAGCTCTACTGGACGCACATCTACAACTCGACCAGCCACCCCATGTTCAGCGATGACCGGACCCAGCTCATGTTCGATGGACCTGATGGGCTGTCCGCCTTCCAGACGATCGAAGCGGGTCTCAAGAGCGGGTTCTGGGATCCGAAGTTCCTCAACATCACCAACGAGCACGAGGCGTACGTCGAGTTCGCCAAGGGCAACATGGCGACGGTCATGCACAGCGAGTCGGAGATCCATCCGACCGAGAAGGAATTGGTCGCCGCCGGCAAGCTGGCGGTTCGCCAGTTCCCCGGCATCAAGGCGGGGACGACGGGCTCGGCTCAAGGCGCTGACGGCACAGGCGTCAACAAATGGACCAAGCAGCCCGAAGCATCATGGAGCTACTTCAACCGCCTGTTCACGCCGGACATCGCGCTGAAGATCAGCCTTCACGAGCCGGAGCTGTACCCACCGACCCGGAACTCGACCCTCGCTGACCCCGCGGTCATCGCGGCCCAGCCGCTCATCCCGGCCCATGCCGCGCAGGCCAAGGGTGTCACCAATCTGTGGTCGACTCCGTATAACTATGCACCGGTCTTCGACGAGGTCGTCAACAAGATGATCAAGGGCGAGTACTCGGCCCAGCAGGCCCAGGACGCCGCCGTCAAGGGCGTCAACGACGTGATCATCAAGTACCTGAGCGCGTAGCCACCAGCATTCGGCCGGCGCCGCCGGCAGGATCGAATCGGCACAGGGCGAGGACGAACTCCCGCCCTGTGCCCATGTCTGGGAGTCGTCATTGTTCGCCAGTCTGGCCGCCGACTATCCTCGTGAGCCGCGGGCCGGGGAGCCCGATCTCCTGGGTGACGCCGATCGCCGGCTGGCCGCGGGAGAGATCACGCCTGCCGAGCACCTCGCGATCGTGCGCGAGTTCGCCGGGATCATCCTCAAGGAACAGGAGACGTCCGGTCTGGCCATGCTCACCGATGGCGACGTGGCCCACGAGGACCGGCTACGGCGACTGGTCGAGGGACTCGGCGGGACGAGCTCCGGGCGGACCGTGGCGTTGCCGGACGGCGCTGTGGTGCACGCGCCGCGGTTTGCCGAACCCGTGGCCTGGCGGAAGCCGATCACGGTCGAGGCATGGCGCTGGGCCGACCAGTCGAGCGACATCTTGGTCAAGCAGGTGCTTACCGGCCCGTACACGATGGCCGCACTGGCCGAGTCCGGGGCGATCCCGCGAGACCAGCTCGCGCTCAGCCTCGCGGAGGCCATGAACGCCGAGCTCCACGCGCTGGTCGAGGCCGGTTGCCTGATGATCCAGGTCGACGAGGGCGCGCTGACGATGATCGCCGACGACACCGCGGAGTGGCGGCTCTATGCCGAGACGCAACGCCGGCTGACCGCCGGACTTGCGGAGCACCACTTGAGCCTCGGCCTCTACCGCGGCGGAGTCGCTCCGGCCGGCCACGGCGCCATCCTCGACGGGCCATATCGCAGCTACCTGGTGGACGCGCTGGGTGGCCCGGACGCGTGGCGCTTCGTGTTCGCGGTGCCCTCGGAGATCGGCGTGGTCATCGGGGCCCTCGACGCCGCCAACGCGGTACTCGACGAGACGGAGGTCATGGTCTGGGCGATGGCCTGGGCGTGCCCGGAGGCGCGGACGACCGCACGTGTCGGGGTGGCCCCCAACGGCAGCCTTCGCGCCGTCGGCCGGCATGCGGCCCGCCGCAAGATCGAATTGCTGGGAGAGGCGGTCCGCGTCGCCTCGATGGGTCCGCTCCGAGAGGTCGCCGAAGCGCTCGACCCGGCCCCCCTGGACAGCAAGTCGGCACCGCTGCGCGAGTTGGCGGTTTCGGTGGACGCCGCGCGGGGACCGCGCTGATGGACCGCGCTTCGACCATCGGACAAACAGCCGGGAGGGCAGCATGAACCAGTCGCCGATCACCTTCGGGATCCTCGGGTCCGGCAATATGGCCCGTGTCTACGGCGACGCACTCACGAACCAGGTCCCCGGCGGTCGGCTGACGGCCGTCGCGCTGGGTACTCGCGCGCCGGCCCTCGCGGCGGAGTTCCGTGCCGTGGCGGAGTCCTCGGCGGAGGCCCTGGTCGCCCGCGACGACATCGAGGTGGCGGTCATCGCGACGCCCCATTCGACCCATTTGCCGCTGGCCCTGCTGGCCGCGTCGGCGGGCAAGCACGTCTACCTCGAGAAGCCGATGGCCCTCGATGTCGCGGAGTGCGACCAGATCA
This sequence comes from Candidatus Limnocylindrales bacterium, assembly GCA_038248915.1. Taxonomy (GTDB): domain Bacteria; phylum Chloroflexota; class Limnocylindria; order Limnocylindrales; family CSP1-4; genus SPCO01. The sequence continues at coordinate 53,408 of JBBRXB010000003.1, forward strand.
TCGACGCGTGCCGGACGTCCGGCGTCCAGTTGACGATCGCCAAGCAGACCCGCCACATGGAGATGTCCATGCGCGCCAAGGCGTTCATCGACGAGGGCCGGATCGGCGACGTCCTGTTCCTCCGCCCGATGAGCGTCACGCCCGGGGCCGGCTTCGCCAATGTCCCCCAGAGCTGGCCATCCGATCCGCGCGAGGGCGACGCCTTCCTCGATTGGGGCGCCCATGCCTGCGACGCGATCCGCTGGTTCACCGGTTCGGATGCCATCCGCGCCTACGCCGACTACGACAACTTCACCGGTCTGCCGCTGGAGAGCCCCACGGCGATGGTCCAATTCCGGATGGCGAACCGATCGATCGCCCAGGTCCTGATGTCCTACGAGATCGGTCCGTCCGGGTTCGGGACGCGGCGCAACAACCAGTACCACATCGTCGGCACGGAGGGCTCGATCTTCTGGGACCTCGACCGGGTCGACCTCGTCAGCGGCGACCGCGATGTGCAGACCTGGCAGCTGCCCAGTTGGACACTCCCCGACTTCAAGCCGCGCGACCCGCGCCGGGTCGGCAACACGGCCCGCCAGCTGGTCGACTTCATCGGCTCGCTGCGGGCTGGCGAGCGGCCCGCGATCACCGGCGAGGACGGCCGGGCCGCGATCGAGATGACCCAGGCGGCGAAGCTGTCGGCGCAGACCGGCCGCGCCGTCGACCTCCCGCTCCCCCACCCCGCCTGACATGAAGATCACCGATGTCCGGACGATGCTCCTGGACGGCCCTGATCCTCACGGCGTCGGCGGGCAGGAACGCTGGTGGCGCGTCCGCCTCGTTCGGATCGACACGGTCGGGCGTGTCTGGGCTGGGCGAGGCGAGCGGCTTCATCGGCGACCGCGAGGCGATCGAGACGGGCCACGTCCCGTTTCTTGACTGCGGGTTTGCCGCCACCGTAGATTGTCGACAATGTGCGCCGCCACCACGGCGCCCCGAGCCGGCAGGGAGTCTCACCCGATGGTCGATATGGCGCTCCGGCTCGACGGGATCTCCCGCCACTACGGCGCCGTCCGCGCGGTCGACAACCTGTCGCTCGACATCCCCTCCGGCGCGTTCGTCACCCTCCTCGGCCCGTCCGGCTGTGGCAAGAGCACGACCCTGAGCCTGATCGCCGGCCTCGATCGGCTGGACGAGGGTCGCATCCTCCTGGGCGACGAGGACATCACCGACACGCCACCCAACGAACGACGGATGGCGATGGTCTTCCAGAACTACGCGTTGTACCCCCACCTGTCGGCCTACGACAACATCGCCTTCGGGCTCAAGTTGCAGCACCGCCCGAAAGACGAGATCCGGTCGCGCGTTGGTGCCGTGGCCGAAGCTCTCGACATCACCCACCTGATGAAGCGAAAGCCGGGTCAGATGTCCGGCGGGCAGCAGCAGCGTGTCGCCCTCGGCCGTGCCCTGGTCAAGGAACCGCTCGTGTTCCTGCTGGACGAACCGTTCAGCAACCTCGATGCCGGCCTGCGCAGCCGGATGCGCACTGAGGTCAAGCATCTCCATCTGAAGCTGGGCACGACCAGTGTCTTCGTGACCCACGACCAGGAGGAGGCGATGAGCCTGTCCGACCTGATCGCGGTCATGCGCGACGGCAAGGTCGTCCAGCTCGGCACGACGCGCGAGATCTATCGAAATCCACGCGACCTCTACGTCGCCACGTTCGTCGGCAAGCCGAAGATGAGCCTGGTCGACGGGTCGCTCGAGCACTCGGACGGCGAGGTCGCGTTCCGTTCCGCGGATCTCCGGATCCCGCTGGGCTCGCCCGCGCGGTTGGGTCTCGTGGACGGCGCTTGGCCGTCCGTCGTGCTCGGCATCCGCGCGGAAGATGTCCAGGTCCTCGTGGATGGGGCCGAGCGGAACGCGGGCAGCTTCGGGGCGACCGTCACCCTCCTCGAACCGATCGGCTCGGACACCTTCGTGGAGCTGCAGGCCGGCGATGCCACGGTCGTCGCGCGGGTCGCCCCGGACGTCAAGCTCGAGATCGACCAGAACGTGCACGCGACGCTGGCCCCGGGACGTGTCCACCTGTTCGATCGCGAGGATGGCGGGCGGATCATCCACTGATCGATGGCGGTCGGTCGGACCGCGCCGCGCTAGGTCGTCCCGAGCTCGGCCTGCACCGCCTCCAGGATCCGCACCCAGGCCGTCGCCCCGCCATCGGCGTGACCGGCGGTCCGCTCTCCCACCCACGCGGCGCGACCTCGTTGCGACACGAGACCTCGCGTGCGCTCAACGCCGTCGCGCGCCGCGTCGAGGGCGGCGGCCAGGGGCGCATCCGGAGCGGCGGCGGCCGCATCCAGGCTGGGCACGAGCGCGTCCAGGACGGTCTTGTCGCCGACCGCCGACTTGCCACGGGTGGCGATGGAGTCCGCGGCGGCGCGGGCCGCGCGCAGGCCGGTATCGGCGTCCACGTCCGGGGCGTCACCGAGCTCCTTCGCGGCGGCCAGCAGCCCGCCCATGGCCAGCGCGGAGAACGTCGACGGATTGGCCCGCGCGACCGTCAGCCCGACCGTCTTGAGCACGAGCGCCGGGGTCGGATCGGGCTCCAGCGCCGCGAGGGCTGCGGCGGCCGCCAGCGACCCGTCGCCGACGGTCACGCCGAGGTCGCCGTCGCCGATAGCCGCGTCGAGGTCGCGCAGCTCGTCGCGCGACGCCGCCAGGCGCGTCAGGGCGCCGATGAGGAGGGTCCGCAACGCCTCGCCGGTCACCTGACGGCTCTCTTCTAGGCCTGGTAGAACGGTGACCGCGCGGGCGCCGCGAGCAGCGCCGCCAGCCGATCGTCGACGCGCATCACGGTCAGCGACGCGCCGGCCATCTCGAGGCTCGTGGCAAACTCCCCGATGTACGGCCGGTGGATGGACACCCCGCGCTCGGTCAGGCCCGCGTGGATCCGGCGATAGAGGATGTAGAGCTCCTCGAGCGGTGTCGCCCCCAGGCCGTTGACGAGGACGGCCACGCGATCGCCGGCCACGAGCCCGAGGTCCGAGGCCACGGCACCAAGCAGGTCGTCCGCGACCTCGTCGGCCGTCTCGAGCGGCGCACGCCGGATGCCGGGCTCGCCGTGGATGCCGATCCCCATCTCCATCTCGCCGTCGGCCAGCTCGAACGTCGGCTTGCCGGCCGCCGGCAGGATCGTGGGCGACAGGCCGACGCCCATCGAGCGGGTGTTGGCGAGCGCGTGCCGGGCCGCGTCGGCGACCTCCTCGAGCGTGGCGCCCGCCTCGGCTGCGGCACCGGCGCATTTGAACGCGAAGAACATCCCCGCGACGCCCCGTCGTGCGTCGGCCCGCTCCGGCGGCGCGGAGGCGACGTCGTCGGCGACGAGGACGGTCATGACCGCGATGCCCTCGGCGTCCGCCAGCTCCGCGGCGAGGTCGAAGTTCAGGACGTCGCCACCGTAATTGCCGTACAGGTAGAGCACCCCGGCGCCGCCATCGACCGCCTTGGTCGCCTCGAGGATCTGGTCCATCGACGGCGACGAGAAGACGTTGCCGACCGCCACCCCCGAGCACAGCCCGACGCCGACGAAGCCGAGGAAGACCGGCAGATGACCGGATCCGCCACCGGTCACGACGCCGACCCGGCCGGTCACCGGCGCATCGGCCCGGACGATCGAGCGACGGTCCGGCGCGACCGAGCGCAGCTGGTCCGGATGGGCGAGCAGGATGCCGTCGAGCATCTCGTCGACGAATGCGGCCGGGTCGTTGAGCAACTTCTTCACGGCGCCATCACCTCCCACCGTATCCTGCGTGGATGACCATCCCGAGCGCCGAACGTCAGGTCGCGTTCCTGACGACCACCCCGAACGTCGTCGTGGCCACGATCCGGCCCGACGGCCTGCCGCAGCTCACCCCGAACTGGTACCTGTGGACCGGCGAGGTGTTCTGGATCAGCACCGCCGCGGCGACTGTCAAGACTCGGAACCTGCGGCTCGACCCTAGGATCGTCCTGTGCGTCGACGATGTCCCGAGCGGCGATTACGTCCAGGTGACCGGCACGGCGGCGCTCATCGAGGGCGACGCGGCCCGTGAGCCGACTCTCGCGCTGTGCCGCAAGTACATGCCCGCCGACGAGGTCGACGCTCACTGGGAATCGCTGCTGGCGACCGGACCGCAGCTGATCATCGAGGTCCATCCGGAGCGCTTCCAGTGGCACGACCACTGACCGGTTCGACGCGCACCTCGGCGAAGGCTCCGTGGGCGGAGCTCAAGGGCCGGCCCAGCTTCGGCAGCCAGACATCGTCCTCGAAGGGAGCGCCCGCGATATCGCGGCCGTCGACGGTGAGACGAGCTTGACGCGCGCCGACCATCAGCGCCCAGATGTCCTCGCCTTCGTGGAAGGCGCCGTGCTGACCGTCGACCCAGAACGGCGCGTCGGGAGCGTCCCAGCGGGCGTCGATCTCGTGATCGGCTGAGGTCAGGCGGAAGCCGAACCCATCGGCGTCGTACGGGACACGCTCGAAGCGCGCCTCGATCGGCGCCCGGCGACATGCCGGCCGGCCCTCGCCCATGGCGGTGAGCCGAGCCTGCTGACGCTCGCCCAGACCCAGGTCATCCGTGAACGTCGCAACCAGACCCGTGTCGCCGGCCGGGGCGCCCGGCACCTCGACGATGACGACGTGGCCCGCACCCAGCGACGCCGAGTAGGCGATCGCGTACAGGCTCAGGAAGCCGGTCTCCGTCGCCCCGTCGCGCAGGGTGATGACCAGGTGGTCCCAGCAGTGGGTGACCGCGCCGGGATGGATGATCGCCGGCACAGCGGTCAGCCCTGGTCGCGGGTAGCGGCCCAGATCCGCCGCGGCGTCATCGGCATCTCGCGTAACCGCGGTCCACCCGCCGCGGCGATGGCGGACGCCACGGCGGCCCCGGCCGGGATGACCGACGCCTCCCCGATCCCCTTGGCCCCGAACGGCCCGTCCGGGGCCGGGACCTCGACCACCAGCGTGTCGATGTCCGGGACCTGGTCGGCGCGTGGCAGGGCGTAGTCGAGGAACGAGCCGCTCAGGAGCTGGCCCTCGCTATCGTGGATGAGCTCCTCGTGGAGCGCCCAGCCGATCCCCTGCGCGGCCGCGCCACGCATCTGGCCCTCGACGAGGGCGGGATTCAGGGCGCGCCCGACGTCCTGGGCGACGACGTAGCCGAGGACCTGGACGTCACCGGTCGCCGCATCCAGCCGGACATGGGCGATGTGCGCCGCGGTCGACGGCGCGAGACTGGCCTGGACGGTCGAGGCGTGCCCTTCCACCGGTGGGAACGTGGCGCTGAAGTCGTGCAGCTCTTCCGCGAACTCGGCGATCGGGCGGCCGCGACCGGGCGACCCGACCGGCCGGATGACGCCATCGACGATCTCGAGGTCGGCCGGGTCGATCTCCATCTCGAGGGCGGCATAGGCCAGCATCTGGCGCCGCGCGTCGGCCGCCGCCTCGCGGATGGCCCGGCCCGATGAGTACGTGATGACACTCCCGCCGCTGAGCGGCGACTGGGGCGCGCCGTCGGTGTCGAGGGCGACGACCTCGACCCGCGACGGGTCCACCCCGAACGTCTCCGCGGCGATGATCTGGAACGCGCCGGTCGTGCCGCTCATGTCCACGACGCCGGTCGTGATCGTGATCGAGCCGTCGGCGTTGAGCCGGCACAGCGCGGCGGCCGGCGCCTTGCCCCCCGGCCAGACGCCGAGGGCGATGCCGACGCCTTCGTCCGCCGGCAGGTCGTGGCGGCCCTGCCACAGCGGATGCGCCTTGGCTGCCTCGAGGACGGCGGCGTGGCCGAGACCCGGCCATGGCTCGCCGTCGACCATCTGATCGCCCTCGGCCGCGAGGTTGCGGGCACGGAAGTCGATCGGGTCGAGGTCCAACTGGCCGGCCAGCTCGTCGATGAGCGATTCGACGGCGAAGGCGGCCTGTGGCCCGCCGGGACCGCGATACGACCCCGTCCCGAACCGGTTGGTCCGGACACCGTAGGCCCGGACGTCGAACGCCGCCCAGCGGTACGGCCCACCGATGAGCACGGCCGCGATGCCCTCGATCGACCACTCGATGTAGGCACCGGTATCGAACACCAGGCGGGCGTCGAGCCCGGTCAGCTTGCCGTCCGCGTCGGCGCCGATCTTGATCTGGATGCGCGAGCCGGGCGCCGGGTTGGTGCCGGCGATGTCGTCGCGCCGGTCGAACGCGAGGCGGACCGGGCGCTTGAGGGCGAGCGCGGCCCCGGCCGCCAGCGGATCGACGATGAGGATCTTGGACCCGAACGAACCGCCCAGCGGCGCGGATCGGACGCGGACCTTGGAGATCGGCCGGCCGAAGATCTTGGCCAGCTGCTTGCGGACATAGAAGATGCCCTGGGTCGCGGTCGACACGGTCAGGACGCCATCGGGCTCGAGCCAGGCGGTCGCGGCGTGCGGCTCGATGTAGCCCTGGTAGACCCAGTTCGTGAGGAACGTGGCCTCGGCCGTGACTGCCGAGCCGGCCAGCGCCGCGGCGCTGTCACCGAGCGTGTAGCGCTTGCGGTTGTGGACGTTGGCGGACAGATCCTCGTCGAGCAGCTCGGCGCCTTCGCCGCCGACCGCGGCATGGGCCGACTTCGCGGAGTTCTCCTCCGCATCCTCCGAGCCGGCCGGCAGGATCGATGTGATTCGAGCCAGCGGGCTCTCGGGACGCATCGCCGTCTCGAGATCGGTCACGACCGGCAGCCGCTCGGCATCGACGTAGACCTCCGCGACGGCGTCCGCGGCGGCGGACTCCGTCTCGGCCACGACCAGCGCGACGGGATGGCCCACGAACAGGGCTTCCTCGCGGGCCAGCGGCTCGAACATCCGCATGTCGTCGGCGGCGGCGATCGGCAGGTCTGCGGCGGTCAGGACCGCGACGACGCCGGGCATCGCCAGGGCGGCGGACGTGTCGATGCTCCGGATCCGGGCGTGGGCATAGACGCTCGGCACGATCCGGGCGTAGAGGAGGCCGGGCTGTCGCTGGTCGGCGGCATAGCGGGTGTTGCCGCGGACCTTGTCTTCCGAATCGACCCGCGCGCGGGCGACGCCGATGAAGCTCTTCGCGTCCGTTGCGTCGACCACCATGTTCGCCTCCTGGGACGCCACGGGGACTTGCGGCGCCCGTGAGATTGTCTACAATCCAACCTCGACCGGTCAAGGCTGGAGTCCGCGATGCCGACCCTTCCATGGTGACCCATCCGAGGCGACGGCGAATCGCCATCTCACCCGGCGGTGACGACGGGTTCATGCTCATCGAACTGGGCGACGATGCGGCCGGACCGACCCTGTCGGTCGTCGGTGGCGTGCATGGCGACGAGTTCGAGGGTGTGGCGGCCTGCCTGGCGTTGGCCGACGGCCTGGCCGGGGCGACCATCCGCGGCCGGCTTCGCCTCGTGCCGGTCGCCCATGAGGGGGCCCACGTCGCCAGCCTGCGGTCGTCGCCGATCGACGGCCGGAACCTGGCCCGGACGTTCCCGGGCGACCCGACGGGCGAGCCGACCGAACGCCTGGCCGCCGCCCTCCGCGAGCAGGTCATCGAGGGCTCGGACGTCTTCGTCGACCTCCACAGCGCGGGAACCGCGTACGCCATGCCGTTGCTCGTCGGCTGGGGCGATGACGGGTGCGCGGTCTGTGCTCGCAGCGCCGCCGCGGCGGAGGCCTTCGCGGCCCCGGTCCTGTGGCGTCACGCCGGCCCGTTGCCGCCGGGACGCACGCTGTCGGCCGCGCACGACGCCGGCATCGCGTCGATCTACGCCGAGGCGTCGGGCGGCGGGACGGTCACTCGGTCGGAGGCGGCGATGTACGTGTCCGGCGTCCGTCGGCTGCTCGCGTCGCTCGGCATGCTCGAGCTCGATCCGGCCGATCGCCTGCCGCCCGACCACGCGCCGCTGCGGCTGGTCGGTGAGGGCGATCTCGATGTGCCGGCCACGGTCGCCCCGTTCGACGGCCTGTGCGAGACCCTGGTGGGGCCACTCGACGTCGTGACCCGTGGCCAGGTCGTGGCCATCGTCACGGAGCCCCTGACCGGTGAGCGCGCCGAGGTCCGCTCGCTCGGCGACGGCATCGTCGTGCTTGCCCGGCGAGGTGCGCGGGTCGCCCGGGACGACAACCTCGTCGTGCTGGCCCAGCCCGAGGCGGGGGTCGCCTAGCGCCCGATGGCCCGACGACCCGGCGTCGTCTGCACCGCCCTCCGTCGCCCGATCACCCGTCGTCCCCCAGCCCTGCCGAGGTCAGCACCCCGATGATCGCCATCCGCGAGACCGGTCTCGTCTATCGCAATCCGCGGCCCGAGCTCCGTTCGAGGCACACCTGGCACCCGACGGTCGTCCGCTTCGACGACGGCGAGTTACTGGTCACCTTCGACATCGCCGAAGCGGACGTCTCGCTCGACTACCGGACCTATGCCACGCACTCGAGTGATGGCGGCGCGACGTGGACGACCCCGGAGCGCGTCGTACCCGATCCGCCCGGGCGGCCGACCACACAGTCGGTCCGGACCAACCTGATGTCGGATGGCTCGGTCGTGGCGATGGGCGCGCTGATGTACCGCGACGATCCCGAGAAGAGTGTCGTCAATGTGCCCAGCCTCGGCTACACGGAGATGGAGCTGATCCTGACCCGCAGCCAGGACCGCGGCCACACCTGGAGCCCGATCGAGCGGATCGACCCGCCGCTCAAGGGACCCGCGTTCGAGGTCTGCCATTCGATCACCGAGCTGCGTGACGGGCGCTGGGTCTGGCCGTGCTCGACGTGGATGGGCTGGGACGGCGACGCGCCGAACGGGATGAACGCGATCCTGCTGGTGTCCGAGGACCAGGGCCGGTCCTGGTCGTCTGCCATCACCGAGTTCGACCGCTGGGCCGAGCACATCATCCACTGGGAGCAGCATTTCCTCGAGCTGCGCGACGGGCGCTGGCTGACCGTGGCCTGGGTCGTCAACCTCGACACGGGCAAGACGCTGGCCACGCCGTACGCCATCAGCCGCGATGGCGGGGCGACCTGGAAGCGCGACCTGACCGGCTTCCTGGCCCAGACGACGAAGACCATCGAGCTGCCCGATGGGCGGATCCTGGCGGTCTACCGGCGCAACGACGAGCCGGGGCTGTGGGCGACGGCTGCGCGGGTCGATGGCGACACCTGGGTCAACGAGGAGACCGTCCCGCTGTGGCGCGGTCAATCGTCGGGGATGACCGGCGACACCAACCCGGGCGAGGAGCTGGCCCAGCTCAAGTTCGGCTTCCCGCAGATGGTCCTGGAGCCCGACGGGGCGGTCTTCCTCGTGTTCTGGGGCGAGGAGGACTGCGTCAAGAACATCCGCTGGTTCCGGATCGACGTGGGCTAGGCCTGGTACGAGTAGGGGCGCTCGAAGACCTGCCGGATCTGGGGCATGAATGCCTCGACCGGCAGGGCGTCGTAGGCCGGATCGAACGACGGGGCGTCGTAGTCACGGCAGAAGCGCCGGGTCAGCTCGAAGGCGGGATGGTCACGGTACGGGTCGAGCATCGCGTCGAGGACGCCGCTGCCCCAGTACGCGTGGTGGGTGAAGTTCTCCTTCTGGAAGAGGCCGTGCATCCGGACCATCCAGTAGTGGTCGTCGGACACGAACGGGCGCAGCATCTCGGCCGCGATCTGGCCGTGGTTGGCGGGCGCCAGCCGGTCGGCCACGTCGTGGAACAGGATGCACACGATCATCTCCGGCGTCTCACCGGCATGGAGCGCGCGCGTCGCCGCCTGGCGGCTGTGGTCGTACGGATTGAGCGTGTAGCCCGCGGGGTCGCCGCCGTTGAGCGACTCGAGCAGGGCCAGCGGTGCCTCGGCGTAATCCGTCCGCGCCTCGTCGAGCGCATCGATGCGGTCCCAGTCCTCCCGCGTCGCGTCATGCAGGTTGGTGAACGTCATCATCGTCCTCCTCCTAGTGGTGCGGACCGGTCGTGCCCGCCACCGCGGCCACCGCGGGCTCGATGCCGAGGATCTCGCCCAGGGCCGCGCCGTGCTCGGCCCACCAGGCGTACAGGATCTGCATGTCCGTGCCGAGACAGAAGTGGCGCACGCCGAGGTCAAGATACCGCTGCGCATCGGCCGGGTCGTTGATCTCGGCACGGGGCTGGACGCCCGCGGCGAGCGCCCGGGTCAGGACGTCGCGCTCGACTTCGCGGACGTCCGGATCGAACCAGCCGCCGGGCCGCCCGATGCTCATCGCATAGTCGGCCGGGCCCCACTGGATCATGTCGATGCCGGGCACGGCCAGGATCTCGTCGAGCTCCTCGACCGCCTGCGCCTTCTCGATCATCAGCACGACCACGATCTCTTCGAGCGCGGTGATGTAGTCGGCTCCGGCCGCCTGGTTCCAGTAGCTCATCCGTCGGTCGGCCGCGCCGTACGTGCCGCCGCCGGTCGGCGTGTCCGGGCGGACCGTGCGCACGCAGGCCCGGGCGTCGGCGGCGGTCCGCACGTCCGCGAACAGCACCGACTGGAATCCGGCCCCGACCGCCCGCTGGGCGAGCCACGTCCGCGGCTCCTGGTCGAGCTTGATCATCGTGCCGAGCCCGTGGAGCTCGGCCGCGCGGCAGAAGTCGTCGAGGGCGTGCAGGTCGTACGGCGCGTACTCGCCGGAGAACTCGACGTAGTCGTAGCGGCCGGTGTGGCCGACGACCTCGACGATCGTCGGCCAGGTGGCATGGACGTGGGTCCCGATCGACGGGCGACCCTCGGTCAGCCGCTGCCGAAGGCGATTCGGACGCACGGTCAGGATGCGCGGCCGGACAGCGAGAGCCGCACGCTCTGCCCGGTCGCCGCGGAACGCTCAGCGGCTTCCAGCCACGACGTCGTGTTGGCGCCCTGGCGACCGCTGACCTGCGGATCGCGACCCCCGGCGATGGCTGCCATCAGGTCGCGCAGCTGCGTGGCATACGCCTGGAGCCGGATCGAATCCTCGGCGTCGAGCGGGTCGAACGGCGGCTGCTCGAAGATGGTCTCCCAATCCCCGACCGGGGTCGCCAGCCGGACGGTGCCGTACGCATCGAGCTCGATGATCCCGTCCGAACCCGCGATCAGCAGCTGCATCGCCGAGCCGAGGGTCGGTGGCGGCAGCTCGTAGGTCAGCCAGATCTGGACCAGCACGCCATCGTCGAGCGTGTAGGTCGCCATCGAGCTCTGGTCTTCGGGCGGGATGTCCGTGTAGCTGGCGAACTGGGCGAACGCGAGGGTCGCCTCGGACCCCGTGAGCCAGCGGATGATGTCGCAGGCATGGGCACCCCAGTCCATGTAGGGCGAGACCTGGGCGCGCTGCGAGTTCCACGAGTCGGGCGGGATGTCCCAGCCGGCATTGGGGCCGAAGACGCGGATCATCCGGATCGTGCCGATCCGTCCGGCGTCGATCGCGGCCTTGGCCGCCATCGGGGCGCCGCGGTACCGGTGCTGGGAGCAGATCGCCAGGCGGACATCGGCGGCGTCGGCGGCGGCGACCATGGCGTCGGCGTCGGCCCTGGTATTGGTCATCGGCTTTTCGACCAGGACATGCTTGCCGGCCCGGGCGGCCGCCTCGGCCAGTGGCCGGTGGGTCGGGACCGGGGTGGCGACGACCACCGCGTCGATGTCGGGGCGCGCCAGCAGGGCTTCCTGGTCCAGCGCCTCTACGCCGAACGTCACGGCCAGCTCCCCGGCGCGGCGCCCGCCGCTGATCGCGACGAGCGTCGCCTCCGGCACATGGCGGGCGATGACTCGGGCCCAGGTCTCGCCCATGAACCCGGACCCGAACACGCCGAACCGAACGGGCTCGGCCATCGGTCAGCTCCTGCCGTTCGCGGCCACGACCGGGGTCACGAGCGTGCCCAGATCACCGACCGTGCCGTACATGACGTCGCCTTCCTTGAGATAGGTGCCGGCCGCATCGCCGGTCCCGTCGAGGGTCCCGCCGGCGATGACATCGCCCGGCTCGAGGGTCATCCAGCGCGACGCGAACGCGATGATCTCCTCCGGGCTGAAGATCATGTCCGCGGTCGAGCCGTGCTGCCAGGTCTTGTCGTTGACCTTGAGCGTCATCTCGAGGTCGTTCGGATCGGGCGACACCGAGTCGGTCGTGGTGATGTACGGGCCCCAGGCCGCGAAGCCGTCGCCCCACTTGCCGTTGAGCCAATCGAAGAAGTCGTCGAACCCGCCGGGGTTACGGCCTTCGACGCCCCACTGCATGGAGCGGGCGGAGATGTCGTTGATGACCGAGTAGCCGGCGATGTGGTCGCGGGCCTTGGCGAGCGGGATGTCCCGCCCGGCCGTACCGACGACGATGGCGAGCTCGAGCTCCCAGTCGAGGGCGTTCGAAACGGTCGGCAGGGCGACCGCCTCGCCCGGGCCGATGATCGCGGACGAGGGCTTGATGAACAGCTTCGGGACGATCACCGTCTTGTCGACCCGCTGTCCCCCGCCCTCCTCGATATGAGCCTGGAAGTTGCCGGCCACCGCCAGGAGCTTGCCCGGCCGGCGGATGGGCGCGAGCAGTTCGACCGAGTCGAGCGCCTGGCCACCGCCGGCATCGGCCGCTGCACGGGCCGCGTCGAGGGCGGCCGGTCCGGCCTGGAGCAGGCCGAGCAGATCGCCGCTCGGGACACGACCGCCGCTGGCCTCGGCGAGGTCGACGATCCGTTCGCTGCCGGCGTCGCCGATGACTGCCCCGGCTCGGGGGTCGCCATCGGGACCGCGGAAGGTGGCAAGACGCATGGTGATCCTCCTCGGATGTGGTCGGCGGCTAGCGCGCCGGAGCGTTGACGGGGGCGGCCAGCTCCTCGAGCTGGACCTTGATGTTGCCGCGGGCCTGGGACATCAGGACCGCCTGGATGAGCGCGACGGTCGTGCGGGCGGACTCGGGCGGGCTGGCCGGTCGGCGACCCGTGTCGAGCGAATCGATGACGTCCTGGAGCCCGGCCTGCATGCCCGCCCGGGTGAACCGCGGGTGGATCGGCCGGACGGTCGTGACGCCCGGCTTGGTCCGGATGTCCTCGTGGAAGACAGAGTGGAGGCGGATGCCCTCGAGATCGACCACGATCCGGCCCTCCTTGCCGGTCAGGGTGACCCCGGTGTCCAGACCGACTGTGTCCTTGAACCCGGTCAGATACGCGCGCACACCGTTGGCATAGGCGATGTAGTAGTTCCCGCCCGGCTCCGTCGCCGGGTCGTTGCCGCCGTCGCCCGCGTAGGCGATGCCGTAGTCCTCGAACCCGGGCTCGAGCTCGGACCAGACCCACAGCGGCTCGGAGTCGGCGAGGAAGCCGACGAGGTCGATGGCGTGGGTGTGGTTGCGAAACAGCATCGAGCGCGGGCCGCCCATCTCGACGACGATCTGCGACAGCCGGCCGATCTCGCCGCTGCGAACCATCCGGCGCGCCTCGACGAACTCGGGAAACCAGCGACGGGTGTAGTTGACGTTCATCGTCACGTCCGCGCCACGGACCGCGTTGACGATCGCATCGGCGTCCTCGAGCGTGGTCGCGATCGGTTTCTCGCAAAAGATGCCGCGCGCGCCAGCCTCGATGGCGACCTCCACGACGCCCCGGTGCAGATGATCCGGGGTGACCACCGCCACGAACTCCGGGCGCTCCGTCCGGAGCATCTCGCCGTAATCCTCGTAGACCTTGAGGTTCGGGTAGCGACTCGACCAGCGCTCGCGGAACGTGTCGCGCGCTGTGGCCGAGATGTCGCAGCCCGCCACCAGGTCGAGCTCCGGGATGGCCGCGATCGCCGAGGCGTGGCTGTACGGGGTCGCCGTCCCGAGCGTCGGGTCCGAGGCGGTGGCTGGCAGGTCCGAGGAGATCCAGCTGAGCCCGACGAGGGCGATCCGACGGCTCATCGGACGGACTGTCCCGTATACCGGGACACCATGGGCGCTGATCCTACCCTCACCAGCTGACCTCCGACACGCGTGGCCTCCCTCGATCCCGCCCGGCCAGGTCGTGCGACGGAGCCCGACTTCGTTGACCCGTAGTGGCGTACAGGTTTAGTATGACAGCCGACAAACAGTATGACTTCACCGACACGTTGTCGGAAACCGAATCGATGCCGCCCCCGACTCCCAGCCACGGAGCGTCATGAAGACTCTTTCCGATGTGCGGACTCGACGTCACAGCATCGACGTGGACGCCTCGGCTGTCGGAAGGCGTGCCGCGTGACCGGGGACGCCCATGTCATCGTCGATACCACGACCGCTGAAGATGACCGTCCGGTCGACATCGAGAGCATCGGCGAGGGCATCCGCCGTGAGCGTCTGCGTCGTGGTCTGACCCTCGCGCAGCTGGCGTCGCAGGTCAATCTGACCGTCAGCGCCCTGAGTCAGATCGAACGCGGGGCGTCCGATCCATCGATCAGCTCGTTGCGTCGGATCGCCGGGGCCTTTGACGTCCCGATGTTCCAGTTCATGATCGGTGGCGCTCAGCGCGAGATCGTCGTGCGGCGCGACCGACGCACGAAGCTCAATTTCCCCGACCGGGTGCTGGAGTACGAGCTGGTCTCGGCGGACACATCCGGCGAGTTCGAGGTCCTGTCGCTGGCCATCGCGCCGGGCGGCTCGACCGGCGCGGCCCCGACCGGCCATGCCAGCGAGGAATGCGCGATGGTCCTGACCGGCGAGGTCATCGCCGAGGTGGCCGGACAGACCTACACGCTGAGCGCGGGCGACAGCATCAAGATCCACCGCGAGCTGCTGCACCGGTTCCTCAACGTGAGCGACCGCGACGCCGAGGTCCTGATCATCATCAGCCCGCCGACGTTCTGACCGGCGTCCGGGGTAACGCCCGGACGGCGTTCGGCAGCCGAAGGTTGCGGTACGAGCCTCCGATGCTTGACAGCGTACCTGTACAATCCGCCGATGCGAAAAGTCACACTGCATCGCGGCCCCGCGTGACGATCCCGGCCGAGCCTGCCACGCCCGTCGACATCGGGCGCGACTGGCGGACCATCGATACGCCGGCCCTCCTGGTCGACCTCGATCGCCTCGACGCCAACATCACGTCGATGGCGGATCATGCCCGCGCCAGCCGGGTGGCCCTGCGCCCCCATTTCAAGACCCACAAGGCCGTCGCCATCGCGCGGCGACAGCTGGCGGCCGGCGCGGCCGGCATCACGGTGGCCAAACTCGACGAGGCGGAGGCGCTGGTCGACGGTGGCATCGAGGCGCCCATCCTCATCGCCTACCAGATCGTGGCGGCGCCCAAGCTTGAGCGCGCCGTCCGCCTCGCCGGTCGCGTGCCATTGACGCTGGCCGTGGACAGTGCCGAAGGCGCCGTCCGCCTGGCGGTGGCCGCCGGTGCGGCCGGCCGGACGATCGAGGTCTGGATCGAGATCGACAGCGGTCTCCAGCGCTGCGGCGTGGTCCCGGCCGACGCGCCGGACCTGGCCCGCACCGTGGCCGCCCAGCCGAACCTCCGACTGACCGGGATGTTCACCCATGCCGGCCAGTCGTACGCCGCGCGGGACGTGGCCGAGGTGGCGGTCATCGCCGTGGCCGAAGCGGGCGCGGTGGTCGAGGCGGCCAACGCGACCCGGGCGATCGGCATCCCGATCGAGACGGTCAGCGCCGGGTCCACCCCGACCGCACGATTCCTCGACGGGTCATCGGGCATCACCGAGATCCGGCCCGGCACCTACGCCTTCTACGACGCGCTCCAGGTCGCCCTCGGCTCCACGACCGCGGACCACTGCGCGTTGTCGATCGCGGCGACGATCATCAGCCGCCCGACCCGCGGGCGGGTCGTGGTCGATGCGGGATCCAAGACGCTGGGCCTGGACAAGGGCGCCCATTCGAGCGACCTGCTGACCGATTACGGCCGGTTGGTCGACGACGAAGGGGCCGTGGTCCGGCTGTCCGAGGAGCACGGCATCCTGCGCGTTCCGGACGACTCGCCCCTGGCCATCGGCGACCGGGTCCGGATCGTGCCCAACCATGTCTGCTCGGTGACAAACCTCGCCCGTCGGTTCTACGGGCTCCGCGGCGACGTGGTCCGCGAGATCATCCCGATCGATGCGGCGGGCGGCGTCCACTGACCTCGGGGCGCAGCACCCGCCCGAGCGACGGCCGGACGGCCTGGCCAGCCTCGATCGCGAACGCCCCGGCCAGCAGCACAGCCTCCACACCGACCGCGGCCCGTGTCGGTTCCGCGTAGGTCGAGGCATCGGCGACAGTCGTCGGGTCGAAGAGCACGAGGTCCGCCACGGCGCCCGGCACGACGCGACCGCGATCGGTCAGGCCGAGCGTCGCCGCCGGCAGGCCCGTCATCTTGTGGATGGCCGTCGGCAGGTCGAGCATCGCGCGGTCGCGCACGTAGCGCCCGAGAACGCGCACGAACGTTCCGTACGCGCGTGGGTGGACCCGGGCGTCACGGGTGAGGACGCCCAGCTGGTCGGACCCGATGGTCGTCGCCCGGTCGGCGATGATCGTGTCGACGTCCCGGTCGGCCATCATCGTCACGATCATCATCGTCGCGCCGCGGTCCGCCGCCATGACGTCGAGCGCGAGCGTGAACGGATCGAGGCCGCGGGCGGCAGCCGACCGGGCGATCGTCTCGCCCTCCAGCCAGCGGAGCGACGGATCGATGACCGCGGCGACCATGATCCCGTCCCAGCCGCCGGTCGCCACGATGTAGTTCGGCCAGCCGGGGATGCCCGTCGCCACGTCGGCCGCGATCCGGCCCCGGACCTCAGTCGACCCGAGCCGCTCCACCAGCGCGTCCGTCCCGCCGTCGTGGACCCAGGCAGGCAGCAGCTGGGTCAGGAGCGTGCTGCCGGCCGTGTACGGATAGGCGTCGTGATGGACCCGCAGACCCTCCGCGCGCGCTCGGGCGAGCAGCGCGAGGGCCTCGCCGGCGCGGCCGTGGTTGGATCGGCCGGCGCTCTTGAGATGCGACACCTCGACCCGGACGCCCAGGCGCCGTCCGATCGTGATCGCCTCATCGAGAGCGTCGGTCAGCGTGTCGGTCTCGTTGCGGATGTGACTGGCGTACAGGCCGTCGACCGGCCGAAGCGCCTCGCCGACCGCGACGATCTCGTCGGTCCCGGCGTACGCCCCGGGCGGATAGACGAGCCCGGTGCTCATCCCCCATGCGCCCTCCGCAAGCGCGGCCACGGCGGCCGCGCGCATCCCGTCGAGCTCGGACACAGTGGCGGAGCGTTCGTCGGCCCCGACCACCGATAGCCGGAGCATGCCGTGACCGACCAGCGCGATCGTATTGACCGCGGGCCGCGCGGCCTCGAGGCGCGCCAGGTACTGACCGAAGCTCCGCCAGCCCCAGTCGAGATCGGGTCCTAGACCGTGGCAGGACGCCCGCTGCTCATCAGCCAGCCCCCTGTCCAGGGACAGCGGCGCGGGTGAGTAGCCGCAGTTGCCGATGACCTCGGTAGTCACCCCCTGGGTCACCGAGTTGATCGCGTCGGGATAGGACGGCAGCGTGAAATCGGCATGCGAGTGCATGTCGATGAACCCCGGCGCCAGGACGAGCCCGCCCGCGTCGACGACCCGTGCTGTGTCGGGCTCGGCAGCACCGCTGGCGACCACCGCGGCGATCCGCCCGCCTTCGATGGCGACGTTCGCGCGCCGCCCCGGCGCCCCTGTCCCATCGATGACGGTGGCGCCGCGGATGAGCAGATCGGTCATGCGCGCGGGCCCGCATCGTCCACAGGTAGAGTGTACTGGAGACTTGATGGTGAAGTCCTGATGTAATACCCTCGACACCGAGGAGGGCACCCCAGCGCATGAAGATCGGTCTGCTCCTGCCCCAGGGCTACTTCAACGAGTTCGAAGGCTGGCAACCGGTCGCGGCGTGGCAGCGCATCCTCGAGATCGCACGGCTCGGCGAGCGGCTCGGCTTCGATGCGCTGTGGGCCGGCGAGCACACGCTTTCCAAGTGGGATCCGGAGGGCATGGTCTTCGACTGCGTGACCCTCCATACGGCGGTCGCGGCGGCGGTCCCCCGCGTGGACATCGGGTTCGGGGTCATCAACTCCACCTTCCGCAATCCGGCGATGACGGCCAAGATGGCGTCCACCCTGGACACGATCAGCGGCGGCCGACTCATCCTGGGCCTCGGCTGCGGCTTCAAGCCGAGCGAGGCGAACGCGTTCGGGGTGCCGTTCCCGGACATGAAGGAACGCCTGGCGATCCTTGGTGAGCACTTCGAGATCATCAGCCGGATGACCCGCCGAGACGAGGCGCCGTTCACGTTCGAAGGACAGCGCGCCCGGGTCGAGAACGTCGTCAACAACCCGCGGACCGGGGGCGGCGACCACGTCCGCCTGGCGATCGGCGGTCACGGCAAGAACGTGACCATGCGGCTGGCGGCCAGGTACTGCGACGAGATCAACGTCGACCTGCCGGCTGACGCGCTGCCCGAGGCGATCGCCGTCCTGGCCGACCGGTGCGACGAGATCGGCCGCGACCCGGCATCGTTGGACATCGTGACCGGCACCAACCCGGCCTGGCCCTACCCGGGGCTGCGCGCGATCGGCCGTCAGCGGCTGATGGCTAAGGAGGACCTGCCGGCGATCATGCCCTACGACTTCGACGATCTTTTGCCGCGCGCTGACGAGATGGCGCAATGGGTGGAGCTCGGGATCGACAGCATCATCTGTGGCGTGCCGGGCCTGGTCGATACCGACGAGGGCGTCTACGAGCTGATCGACGACCTGCGGACCGCCGGCATCGAGCTGACGCCCGTCGCGGCGACGGCGTAGGCCCGCCATGCAAGTCGGCCTGGTCCTGCCGCAGGGATATTTCAACGAGTTCGAGGGCTGGCAGCCCGGCCGCGCCTGGGCCCGCATCGTCGAACTCGCCCAGACCGCCGAGCGCCTCGGCTTCGAGTCCATCTGGACCGGCGAGCACGTCCTGTCAAAGTGGCCGGGCGAGTCGATCGCCTTCGACTGCTGGGCGCTGTCGTCGGGCCTGGCGCCGCTGGTGCCGCGAGTCGGCATCGGGATGGTCGTCCTGAACTCGACGTTCCATAACCCGGCGATGACCGCCAAGGCGGCCTCGACCCTCGACGCGATCAGCGGCGGGCGGCTGACCCTCGGGCTTGGAGCCGGGTTCAAGGACAACGAGGCGGCCGCGTACGGCCACGCCTACCCGGGGCTCAAGGACCGCATGGAATGGCTGTCCGAGCACTTCGAGATCATCTGGCGGGCTACCCGCCGGGACGAGCCCGGGTTCTCCTTCAAAGGGACGTACTCGTGGGTCGACGACCTGACCAACAGCCCGCGCTCGGCCCGCGCGCCGGGCATCAAGCTGCTCATCGGCGGCCATGGCAAGAACTACACGTTCCGGCTCGCAGCGCGCTACTGCGACGAGCTCAACCTCAACGTCTTCCCGGACGAGGTCCCGGCGCTCCTCGAGGTGTTCGGCGAGCGGTGCGCGGAGATCGGGCGCGACCAGGCTACCGTCGAGCTCAACTGCGGCACCAACCAGATCATGCGTTACAAGGACCTCAAGGTGACCGGCGGGCAGCGTTTCGCCGAACCACATGAGCTGGCCTACCAGGATCCGGAACGGGTGGCCAATGTCGGCACGCGGGCGGAGGAACTGGCGGCCTGGAATGAGCTCGGGTTCGACCGGATCACGGCCGGCATCCCGGGCCTCCAGAACACCGACGAAGGGCTGTACGAGTTCATCGACGACTGCCGGACGGCCGGGATCGACTTCTTCGATCGTCAGACGGCGCCGGTCGCATGACCATCCGGATCGGGATCATCGGCTCCGGCTTCATGGGTCGGACCTGGGCGGAAGTCGCCGCCAACCATGCTCAGGGCACCTCGCTCAGCGCGGTCAGCGGCGGCCATCGGGCGGCCGCCCTGGCGTCCGACATGGGCATCCCGCTCGAGGCCAGCCTCGAAGCGCTGCTGTCCCGTGACGACATCGACGCGGTCGTCCTCGCCACGCCTCCGGCGGGCCACCTGCGCCAGACGCTCCAGGTGGCGGCGGCCGGCCGGCACCTGCTGGTCGAGAAGCCGATGGCCCAATCGGCCTCGGAATGCGCCGAGATGGTCGCCGCCTGCCGAGCCGCTGGCGTCCGCCTGTCGGTCGTGTCCCAGCATCGCTTCCGCGACACACCGGTCGCCGCCAAGCGGCTCATCGACGAGGGCGCCATCGGTGACATCCGGATGATCCAGCTGACCGGCGCCGAAGTCGGCTGGTGGGATCTGGCCGACCGCGGCGACGAGTGGAAGCTCGATCCGCACCAGCAGACGGCGTGGGCCTCGTGGGGCGCCCACAGCTGCGACCTGCTGCGCTGGTTCACCGGCGCGGACGGCGAGCTGGCCTTCGCCCGGATCACCAACTACTCCGGAACGCCGCCGGATGTCGGCCAGAGCGCGGTGGTGACCTACGAGATGACGTCCGGCGTCCTGGTGCAGATCCTCATGAGCTACGAGTTCCCGCCGCCCGGGCTCAGCCCGTCGTGGCCATGGCGGATCGTCGGCTCGAAGGGGATCATCGAGCTCGATCCGTACGCCTCCGTCCGGCTTGGACGCGGCGATGGCTGGGAGGTTGTCGCCGAGCAGGCGCCGTTCGACCCGCTGGACGCCTCGGACCCGATCCGCCTGCGCGCCTACGCGCGTCAGCTCGAGGACCTCGTCGCCGCCATCGTCGACGGCCACGACCCGCTGGTGTCCGGCGAAGAGGGCCGGAGCACGACCGCGATGCTCGACGCCGCCGAGCGTTCGGCTGCCAGCGGGACGTCCGCGGCGGTCGCCTGACCAACAGAGGAGACCGACGCCGATGACGACCGAACGCGCCGCGAGCGCCTGGACCGATCATCCCGGTGGCGCGCTGCGCTATCGGGCGAACTCGCGGTTCGGGGCGGACGGGCTGCCGTCGGGCGCGTGGTTCGGGCGGGTCTCCGGGGCGATCGAGGCGCCCGACGGCTCGGTCGTCGTCTTCCAGCGTGGCCCGTCCATCGAGCCGATCGTCGTGCTCGATCGCGAGGGCCGCTATCTGCGGTCGTGGGACCACGGCTTCGGCCTGCCCCATGGTCTCCGGCTGATGCCCGATGGCAACCTGTGGCTGACCGACGCCGGCCGCCACCGCGTGCTCAAGACGACGCTCGACGGCGTGGTGCTGATGGAGCTCGGCACGGTCGGCGTCGCCGGCACGGACGAGCGCACGTTCGACAAGCCGACCGACGTCGCGGTCGCCGCCGACGGCACGATCTACGTCGCTGACGGCTACGGCAATTGCCGGGTCGTGGTGTTCGATCCGGACGGCACGTATCGCGGGACGTGGGGCCGGACCGGGACGGCGCCGGGCGAATTCGACACGCCCCACTCGGTGGCGATCGCGCCGGATGGCTCGATCTGGGTCAGCGATCGCGGCAACCTGCGGATCCAGCGGTTCGAACCGGACGGCCGCTACATCGACGCATGGACGCACCTCGGCGCCACCCAGTGCATCCAGTTTTACGAGGACGAGCTGTGGGTCATCACCCACCGCACGATCGGCGAGTTGCTCGGCTGGGACAGCCTCGGCGGTCGGATCATGCGGGTCGACCCGGCGAGCGGCGACGTGCTCGGGTCGCTCCCGCTGGCCGGCCACTTCTTCCACCGGGCGCCGTCCGGTGACATCTGGGTCGGCGCGCTCAATGGGACCGTGGTCCGGCTGACGACCGACTGGAACGAGCTGCCGGGCGAGGACGAGCCGGCGCGATGACGTTCAAGGTCGGCGCCCAGATCCTGACCTACGGCTCGACCTGGGACGAAGCGCTCGACGTCGTTCGGTGGCTGGACGGCGCCGGCTACACGTACATCTGGGGCCACGACCACCTGTACTCCACTGGTGGCGACCCGTACCAGGGGTTCTTCGAGGGCTGGACGACGCTGGCAGCGTGGGCCCAGGCGACGACGCGCGCTCGGCTCGGGCTGCTGGTCGGCGCCAACACCTTCCGTAACCCTGGGGTCGTGGCCAAGATGGCGGTCACCATCGACCATGCCAGCCACGGCCGGTCGATCCTCGGGCTGGGCGCCGGCAACGTTGCGTTCGAGAACATCGCCCACGGCATCGATCCCGGCAAGACCATCGGTCAGCGGATGGACTGGTTCGAGGAGTCGCTCGGAATGGTCATCGCCCTCCTCGCCGGCGACGAGGTCACCCACCACTCGGACAAGTACCAGTTCGAGGCGGTTCGCCACGCGCCGCGTCCGTTCCAGCCGCGGATCCCGGTCGTCATCGGGGCCGACGGCGAGAAGCGCGGCTTGAAGTTGGCAGCCCGGCACGCCGACATCTGGCAATGGTTTGCGCCATTCGACGGCGTCGAGCTGTTCCGCCACAAGGACGAGGTCCTGCAAACGCACGCGGCGAACGAAGGCCGGGACGCGACGACCATCGAGCGGATGCTCGGCGCCAAGCTCGTCCTCCGCTCCGACCCCGACGAGGCCCAGCGGGTCGCCGAGGAGCTCGTCGCGATCCACAAGTGGGGTCCCTCGGTCTGGGACTCCGTGTGGGCGACGACCCCGGAGCGGGCCGCCGCTCGCCTGGTCGAATTCATCGAGGCTGGGGCACACTCGTTCAGCCCCCAGATCGGCTGGCCGTACGACCGCGAGACGATCGAGCGCCTCATCAGCGAGGTCAAGCCGGCCGTCGAGGCGAGCGTCGCCCGGGGGGATGCGGGCGAGGTGCCAGGAGAGTGATGGCCGTGCCCGATCTGGACCTCGTGCTGGCCGGCGGCTCGGTCGTCGACGGGAGTGGCGCCCCGCGTCGTCGGGCGGACGTTGGCGTGGCCGGGGGACGGATCGTCGCCATCGGAGATCTTTCGGCGGGACCCGGCACCGAACGCATCGATGCAACGGACCGTATCGTCGCGCCCGGCTGGGTGGACCTCCACAGCCACTCGGATTTCACGCTCCTCAGCGACGGCCGTGCGGTCAGCAAGGTCGCGCAGGGCGTGACCACCGAAGTCAATGGCAATTGCGGGATGGGTGGCGTGCCGCTCCCGCCGACGGTCGCCGACCTCACGCGTGCGGCCAACGCCACGGTCGACCCGGACCCGACTGTGCGCTGGGACTGGTCGGACCTTGCGGGCTACGTCAAGGCCCTCCATGACACCGGCCTGGCGGTCAACACGGCGCCCTTGATCGGTCACGTGACGTTGCGGATCGCGGTCGCCGGGGAGGCGGCGCGACCACTCGACGATGGTGAGCGCGGCGCGCTCGTCGCCGCCATCGACGCCGGCCTCGATGGCGGCGCGGCGGGCGTATCGACGGGGCTGATGTATCCGCCGGCGATGTCGGCCGACCGCGACGAACTCGTGGCGATCGGGCGGGCAGTGGCGCGACACGACCGCTTGTTCGCGGTCCACATGCGCAACTACAGCGACCACCTGCTCGAGGCGGTGACCGAGGCGCTCGACATCGCGCGAGCGAGCGGGTGCCGCCTCCAGATCTCGCATCTGGCGGTCGCCGGTCGGCGCAACTGGGGGACCGTGCCACGCGCCCTCGAGTTGATCGAGGCGGCACGCGCGGACGGTGTCGATGTGGCCGTGGACATCTATCCGTACATCGCGGGCAGCGCCAACCTCTCGCAGCTCCTCCCGGTCTGGGCTCAGGCCGGCGGCCCGGCGGTCATCGTCAAACGCCTGTCCAGCGCGGAGGAACGCCGAACGATCCGGGAAGATTGGCACGAGAGCCTGTTCTTCGGATGGGACGAGATCGAGGTCTCGTCGTCGGAGCCAGGGCTGGAGGACGCGCTGGGCCTGACGGTCCAGGCCGTCGCCGAGGCTTGGTCCATGGACCCGAACGAGACCGCGCTGTCATTGATCGCGCGCAGCGACAACCGAATCCAGATGGTCGCCTACGGCCGGTCCGAGGACGACCTCCGCGCGGTGCTGACCCACGACCTCACCTCGATCGGGTCCGATGGCCTGGCCATGGATCCAGATGGACCGTCGTCCGCGGGTCGGCCGCATCCGCGATCGTTCGGCTGTTACCCGCGTCTCCTCGGACGCTACGTCCGTGATGCCGGGCTGCTCACGCTCGAGCGGGCGGTCGAGATGTCCACCTCGCGCCCCGCCGACCGGGCCGGGCTGGTCGATCGCGGACGGATCGTGGAGGGTGCCATCGCGGACCTCGTGGTCTTCGATCCGGACACCATCATCGATGCCGCCACCTTCGCGGCACCGACCCTTCGGCCGGTCGGGATCCACGAGGTCGTCGTGGCTGGGCGCAGAGTCCTCGCGGATGGCCGGCAGCTCGACGCCACGCGGCCCGGCCAGGCGTTGCTCGCGTGAACGGGACGATGGAGTTCGGGTTCGCCGCGCCGCCCGGCGATCGGGAGATGGGCCGAGTGGACCCGGCCACCTTTGCCGCCGACCTCCACAGCCTGATGGTCGTCGCTGGCCGGATCTTCGATTCGGTCTGGGTCTCGGACCACCTCATGGAGGGCGATCGCTACCGGATCGAGCCGTGGACCCAGCTGACCTGGCTGGCCGCGCGGGTGCCGGGTGTCCGGCTCGGCCACAGCGTGCTCGCGAACTCGTATCGGCACCCGGCGCTGATGGCCAAGATGGCGGCCAGCATCCAGGCGCTCAGCGGCGGCCGGTTCATCCTCGGCTACGGCGCCGGGTGGCTCGAGGACGAGTACCGCGCCTACGGCTACCCGTTCCCGCCGACCCGCGAGCGGATCGCCCGGATGGAGGAGGCGCTCCGGCTGATCAAGACGATGTGGACCGAGTCGCCGGCCACGTTCGAGGGCGAGTTCTACAGCGTGACGGAGGCCTGGTGCGAGCCGCGGCCCGATCCTCTGCCCCCGATCATGATCGGCGGGAGTGGCGAGCGATATCTGCTGCGGGCGGTCGCGGAGCACGCCGACTGGTGGCTGTCGTACGGGGACGTCCCGGCCGTGCAGGAGCGCAAGCTCGCTGCTCTGGCCGACCACTGTCGCGATGTCGGCCGCGACCCTGCGACGATCCGCAAGGCCATCCCGTGGACCGTGTACCTCCACCGTGACCGCAACGCGGCCCGGCGCTGGGCGGGCGACGCGGTCGAGGGTGACCGGCCGGCCTTCGCCGGTGACCCGGCCGAGCTCCGCGACCGGATCGTCGAGGCGGCCGGACTCGGCTTCGACATGATCCAGCTCCGGTTCGCGGGATTGATGGACACGACCGATATCGAGCTGTTCGCCGATGAGGTGCTGCCCCATGTCCGCTGACCTCCCCGAGGCGGGTCGTGCCGGCGGCTGAGTTCGACCTGCCCGCCGGGCATCTCGACGCGCCCGCGCTACCGGCGGTCCGGTTCCCCGAGGACGGCCGGCCCGAGGCCGAGGTCATCGACGACGTCCGTGGCCGCTTCGACGAGGACCGCTACGCCCCCGACCAGAACTTCTCCATCACCTACTCCGGGATCCCATCGGCGATCAGTCAGCAGGTCGAGGCGTTGGCTCACGGCCGGTTCTTCGTCGAGTGGGCGCGCGAGACGGAGCTCGGCATCTGGTCGATGGAGCGCGAAGCCGTCGCCATGATGGCGTCGCTGCTGGGCGGCGACGGCGGGACCGGTGGGTTCATGACCACCGGCGGCACCGAATCCAACCTGGCCGCCATGCGCTCGCCCGCAACACCGGCGGCCAGGCCGAGCCGGAGATCATCGCGCCGGTCACGATGCACTTCAGCTTCCGGCGCGGGGCCGAGCTCATGGCCATCCGGCTGGTCGAGGTCGACGTCGACGACACGACCTACCTGCCCCGCATCGAGGACGTCGAACGCGCGATCACGCCGCGGACGGTCGGGCTGATCTGGTCGGCGCGGACGGCTCGCTGAGCGCCTTCGACTACCTGATGTCGATGGACCGCTTCACCTTCGGTCACCCGTGCGGCGTCGTCACCGGCCCCAACGAGGCGCTCGTGTTCTGCTATGCCGGCGGCACCACCAAGACGAGCATCAACGGCGCCCGGTTGCGGATCGACTGAGGGTGATCGAGCACAATCTGGCCGGCGACGGGCGAAGTGGCGGCGCTTACCGCGGCAAAGGGTTCGGGCCGGTCGCCGTCACGAGGCGCTGCGGGACCCAGTCATCGACGTGGACGAATCCCTCGTAGCGTGCTCCCTCGTCCTCGACGACGTCGAAGAAGGAGCGCCGGTAGAACTTGACGTGTGTGAAGTCCTCGAACAGCACGTAGACCGGTTCGACGTCGGGGCTCTGGAACTGCTGCCCAGTCAGCGCGACCCGATGCACTCGCGAGAACTCGTCGATGTCGTCACCGACGACGACGCCGAGATGCTCCAGGCCCATCCGGTAGACACGCTGGTGAACGGGCGGGATGAGCTCGATTCGCGAGACCGGAGTCCCATCGAGGACATCGAGCGGCTCGGCGAGGACGATCTTGGAGATCGGCCGGCCGTTCCACACGCTTTCGAGGTTCGCGGTCGCGTAGCGTTCGAGCAAGGTCCGCATGTGGACGTACTGGTCCCAGTCCGGCACCCGGACGGCGAGGTGGCTGAGCGGGTACGGGCGGATGTCGATGCCTCTGGCGAGCAGGCGGTCGCGCTGCTGCGCGGCGAATGCCCGATAGTCCCCGATGATGTCGCCGACCGGATCGGCCATGGCCTCCTCCTCGGCCGTCATCATACGACGCGCTCTGCGGCGAACCGTCAGACGACTGGACTCAATGGCCGGCGCGGCCACCCGAGATGTCGAACACCGCGCCGGTCGAGAACGAACACTCGTCCGAGGACAGCCAGGCGACGAGCGCCGCTACCTCAGGTGGCTGGCCGACGCGACCGACCGGGTGCCGCTTCCGCACTTCCTCCTGGGCCTCCGCGCTGACCTTTGCCCAGTTTCCGCTTGCGATCGTGCCCGGCGTGATCGCGTTGACGAGGATCCCGTGGGGGGCGACCTCGAAGGCCACGGCCTTGGTCAGGCCGATGACGCCCGCCTTCGCCGCCGCGTAGGCGACGGGGTTGTGCTTGCCTTCCTTGCCGGCGATCGATGAGATGTTGATGATCCGGCCCCAGCCACGATCGAGCATCGTGGGCAAAACGGCCCGGCAGCCGTGGAAGACCCCGGTCAGGTCGATGTCGATGGTTCGCTGCCAGGCCGCGAGCGGCATCTCCCACGTCGGGACGCTGTCCTCGGCGATGCCCGCGTTGTTGACCATGATGTCGATCCGGCCGGACCAGGCGAGGCCTGCCTGGACCATCGCCTCGACGGTCGCGTAGTCGGCGACGTCCACGGCTACCGGCAGCGCCATCGCCCCCGACGGATCCAGTCGCTCGGCGAGGGCGCGCGCCGGCTCGAGCGCCACGTCCGCGACGAGGACCCGGATGCCATCGCGGACGAAGCGCCCGCACATGGCGGAGCCCAGCGCGCCGGCCGCGCCGGTCACGATGGCGACCCGGCGGTCATCGGTCGTCGCGTCGGTCATCGTGGTGTCGCCTCCACTTACACTTCCAGCGTACAAGGACGCCCCTAGACGATTTCCAGTGTAGTCCGCCCCAACCGGCGGAGAGGAGCCGGCATGCACATCGTGGACGTTCGGACGGTCCTGCTGACCGGCCCCAGCACGAACGACCCATATCTCGGCCGGAGCCGCCGGAGCGCGGCCTTCGTCGAGATCTTGACCGACACGGAGTTGACCGGCCTCGGCGAGACCTACGCCGGCTACTTCATCCCCGAGGCGATCCCGGCGATCGTCGACTTCTACCGTCCGATCCTGCTCGGTCAGACGGTCGACGACGTGCCGACACTCGCCGCGCGCCTGTTCCACACCGGGCGCTACTGGGCGCGGACCGGCCTCGGTCTGGCGGTCATCACCGCACTCGAGGCGGCCCTCTGGGACCTGCGGGGCCACGAGCTGGGCCGCCCCGTCCACGAGCTGCTCGGTGGCCGCCGGCACGACAGCCTGCTCGGCTACGCGACCGGCGGCGGCACCGTCTACCCGCCGGCACGCCTCGCCGACAAGATCGACTTCTATCTCGGGCTCGGCTTCCGGGCGTTCAAGATCGGGACGGGTGCTTCGACTCCCGACGGCGAGGAGTGCGCCTTCACCGAACCCGAGGCCGCCGCCGACTTCGAAGCCGAGAAGTTCGCGTTCGTGCGCGACCACGTCGGCCCCGACGTGGCCGTCCTGCTCGATGGTCATCAGGACAACCTCGCGATCCCGGGCTGGGAGGTGCCGACCGCGCTGGCCGTCGTCAGGGCCGTGGAACCGTTCGACCTGTTCCTGTTCGAGGAGCCACTGCCCTACACCAACCCGTGGGGCTACGGCGAGTTGCGCGGCGCGACGAGCGTGCGGATCGCCGGCGGCGAGACGCTGACCGGCGTCCCGGAATGGCGGGTCTTCGCCGAGGAGGACGCTTTCGACATCGCCCAGCCCGACGCGGCGTTCTGCGGCGGACTCGGTGAGTTCCTGCGGATCGCGGCGCTGTTCGAATCACGCGGCCGCAAGATCGCGACCCATGCCTGGGGTGCCGGCGGTGCGCTGATGCAGAACATCCATGCCGCCTTCGCCGCGCCCAACACGGTCATCTGCGAGATCCCGCCCGCATTCGGGCCGCTGCACTCGGAGATCGTGGGCGACTCGTTCGTGATGCGTGACGGCCAGGTCCTGCCGCCGGACTCGCCCGGCCTGGGCATCCGGCTCCCGCCGGAGCTGCGCGACCGCTACCCGTTCGTGCCCGGCAGCGGCGAGTTCAACCCGGTCCCCGGCAAGCCGCTCACGGACGTTGGCTATCCGGGACTGGAACCCCAAGCTCCGAGTGCTCCGCGCCAGATCCCCGGAGATCGCCCCGGAGCGTGACGCCGTCACGCCCGACCGCCAGGGTCGGGATCTGGGGCCGGATGTACAGCGCCACCGCGGCCGCCAAGGCCAGTCCGACTCCGCACAGGGCCAGGGCATGCCGGGCGCCGATCTGCTCGGCCACGATCCCGACGACGATCGCACCGATCGGCATCATCCCCCAATAGAGGGTGGCGAACAGGCTGACCATCCGGCCGCGCAGCCGGGGCGGGGAGATGGCCTGGGTGAGGGTCAGCGTGGCCGCGGCGAACGTCAGGAAGCTCGCGCCGACGATCGGCAGGACACCGATGGCGAGCGCGGCGCCCGGCACGAGCCCGAAGGCCGTGAGCCCGATGGCCGCCCCGAACATCCCGCAGAACAGCGCCCGGCCATGGCCGATCCGCCGCTGGATGGTCTCGAGCGAGACGCCCGCGATGAGGCCGCCGATCCCGACCGTGACCATCAGGATGCCGAGGCCGGCCGCACCGATGCCGAGCTCCTCCGCCGCGACCGGCAGCATGTACACGTAGCTCAGACCGATCGCGCCGGGGGCGATGGCCAGGATGATCAGCACGCCGAGGGTCGGGTGGCTGGTGGCGTACCGGAACGCCTCCGTGAGCGGTCCGAGGAGGCTGGCGCTCGGACGGTCATCGGGTGCATGGGTGGTGGTCGTATGGACCCACAGGAGGACCACGACCGGGAACGCGAACAGGATCGCGGCGATGAAGAACGCGAGGGACGTGGTCGTCGTCGCCAACAGGAAGCCACCGAGCAGGCCGCCGATGATCCGGGCGACGTTCATGTGCAGGAAGTTGAGGGCCGTCGCGCTCGACACGGCCTTTGGCGGAACGAGGTCGTTGACGATGGCGACCGACGCCGGTGCACCGATCGTCTGGCCGATGCCGAACAGCAGCGCCAGGCCGAGGACCGCGAGATATGGCGGCGAACCGCCGAGGGCGACGATGCCCTGGATCACGCCGACCATGGACAGGGCCGCGAACGAGGCCATCAGCATCGCCCGCGCACCGAACCGGTCGGTCAGCACGCCCGCATGTGGCGAGAGGAGCAGGACCGGCAGGCCGGTCATGGTGAACGCCAGCCCGACCGCGGCCGCGGAGCCGGTCACCTGGAGCACGTACCAGCCGAGGGCCGCGTTGTACAGGAAGCTGCCGCTGGTCGAGCCGAGCATGGCCGCGATGAACCAGCGGAACGGGGGGTACTCGAACGCGGTCCAGCCGACGCGATCGAGTCGCGAGTCGGCTCTCGTCACGACTTGGGCGGGCGGTCGGGCCACGCGGGCAGTGTAAGTCACACTGGATACTCGGGGTCGAGTTGCAGTGCTACGCTAGCTCGTGATGGGCTACGCAGCGTCAACGACCCGGACCGGCCGGGCGGGCATGATCGATCTTCGGTCCGACACGGTCACCATGCCGTCGCCGGCGATGCGCCGCGCGATGGCCGGGGCCGAGGTCGGCGACGACGTCTTCGGCGAGGACCCGACCGTCCGTGCCCTCGAGGAGCGCTCGGCTGAGCTGCTGGGGAGCCAGGATGGCCTGCTCGTCTCGAGCGGCACGATGGGTAACCTGGTCGGCCTGATGGCCCACGTCCCCCGCGGCGGCGAGATCATCGGGCCGGCCGACATCCACACCTTCAGCAGCGAGGGTGCCGGGCACGCCGTCATCGCCGGCGCCTCGGTCCGGCAGATCCAGTGGGACGACGACGGCCGGATGGACATGGCCGCCATCCGCGCGGCCATCCGCGATCCCGATGACGTCCACGAGCCGATCACCTCGATGCTGACCGTCGAGAACACCCACGCCCTGTCGATGGGCCAGCCGCTCCCGCCGGACTACATGGCGTCTGTGGCGGAGGTCGCGCGCGACATCGGCGTGCCGCTGTTCATCGATGGTGCGCGACTGTTCAACGCGGCGGTCGCGCTGGGCGTACCGGCCCGCGAGCTGGTCCCGGCCGGCGCCTCGGCGACCTTCTGCCTGTCCAAGAGCCTCGGCTGTCCGGTCGGCTCGGTCGTGGTCGGCGATGGCGCGTTCATCGCTCGCGCGCGACGTGCCCGCAAGATGGTCGGTGGCGGGATGCGCCAGGCCGGGATCATCGCCGCGGCCGGCGTCGTCGCGCTCCAGGACGGCCCAGACGGGATGATCGACCGCCTCGCCGACGATCACGCCAACGCCCGCTACCTCGCCGACGCACTGGCCTCGATGACCGGGGTGCGCCGGATCGACCCGTCGCGTGTCCGCACGAACTTCGTGCTGTTCGGCGTCGGCGACGACGAGCACTGGCCGGATGACGTCGCCGGTCGCGAGCGCGTGGTCAGGACACGAGCCGCCTTCCTGAGCGCCCTCCACGACCGCGGCGTCCGGATGATCGAGTACCCGAAGGGCCTCATCCGGGCGATTCCCCACTACGGCGTCGAGCGAGCCGATATCGACACGGCCATCGCCACCGCACGTGCTGCGCTCACGGACATCGGGCTGGCCCCCGCCGTTCCCGTCTGATCGGACGGGATCAGGGACCGCGTCACTCGTCGTAGCGCCATTGAAAGCGTTCGGGGGTCACGACAAGCAGGACCCGGTCCGCCTTGATCCCCTCCCAGTGGGCCTGCGCGTCGGCCTCGACGGGTTCGTACTTGCGGATCAGGTCGAGCGTTCGCTTACGAACGTCGCCCTCGACGACCTCGGCGATCCCGAACACCTGCACGTAGTTGGACCGACGGCCCGGGCCGTCGATACACAGCGTGATCCGCGGGTCGCGCTTGGCGTTCTTGACCTTGACCGTCCAGTCGAGCGTGCTGACCCAGAACCGCTCGCCATCCCAGTAGAACCAGTTGGGCGTCAGCTGCGGCCGTCCATCGGCCATGATCGTGGCGACGATGGCGTGCGGCCGCTCGCGCAGGAACGTCGCCTGCGACTCGGTCAGGTCCGCCGCGGTGCTGGCCATCAGCGGTCCTCCAGGTCCAGCGCGAGGATCGCGGCCTCGACGATGTGGTCGGCGTCGATGCCGGCGTAGGCGTACAGATCAGGGATCGTCCCCGACTGCCCGAAGGTGTCGACCCCGAGCGGCACGACCGGCGCGCCGAAGACGCCGCCGATGAACGACAGCCCATGCGACGCTCCGTCCGCGACGGTCACGATGGGCGCACGCCGTTGCCCGGCCGGGATGAGCGTGCCCAGGTGGCCAACGTCGTCGCGCCGACCGCGTCGCATGGCATCGAGCCGACCGCCGTGCTGGCTCGCCGCCAGCCGCTCCGCTGACGTGATCACGATGAGGTTGGCCGCGATCTCCTCCTCGTGGAGCGTCCGGACCGCGGCGACGGCTTCCGGCACGATCGCGCCGGCGGCGACGACGTGGACGACCGGGCTGGCGGGTGGCAGCGGTTCAAGCGCCTCAGTCGAGTCGATCAGCCGGTAGCCGCCGGCCAGGACGGCGTCGCGCCAACCATCGAGCCCGAGACGCGCCTCCACCGGCGCCGCCAGCCCCTGGTCGATGGGCCGCGTCGCGAGCCGCAGGTACGTGGCGAAGCCCTCATCGGGCGACAGGCAGCCGCGGATCCCCTCGAGCAGCGTCCAGGCGACCTCGCGGGCGAAGACCGGCTCGTAGCTGCGCAGGCCGGGCAGCTCGATGCCGAGCGACGGGGTCACGGTCGACTGGTGGGCGCCACCCTCCGGCGCCAGCGATACGCCCGATGGCGTCCCGACGAGCACGAACCGCGACTTGACGTACAGCGCATAGATCAGCGCATCGAGGCCGCGCGCGATGAACGGGTCGTAGACCGAGCCGATGGGCGCCAGCCGCTCACCGAACAGCTCGCCCGTGAGCCCGAACTGGCTGAGCCACAGGAACAGGTTCATCTCGCTGATGCCGAGTTCGATGTGGCGGCCGGCGGGTCCCGGCTCCCAGACCAGCGGCCGCTTGACGTCATGCCGGTCCGGACCGGCCTCGGAGGAGAACACGCCGGCCCGGTTGATCCAGCCACCGAGATTCGTCGAGACCGCCACGTCCGGAGCCGCGGTCACGATCCGGCCGCCGATTTCCGGATCGCGCGCGAGCGCGGCGAGCGTGTCGCCGAAGGCCTGCTGGGTGCTCGTGGCGGCGCCGATCCGGATATCCGGCATCGTGATCGTCGGGGCTGTCGCGGGTGCGATCGGCCGGCGTGGCATGTCGTAGCCCAGTTCCGTCCGGCGTCGTGCGGCCAGCTCCGCCTCGGCACTGCCAGGCGCGAACCCAGCCCACACGTCGTCGGGATCGATCCCGAGCGTGCGCCCGAGCTGCTCGACCTGCTCCTGCCCGAGGTGCGCCGAGTGGTTCAGGCTGTCGCCCGCGAACGGCAGCCGCCAGCCCTTGATCGTGTACGCGAAGATGACCGTCGGGCGGTCGCGCTCGGCATCGGCGGCCCGGAATGTGCGCTCGAGCTCGGACTGGTCGTGGCCGCCGAGATCGCCGACGAGGGACGGCAAGTCGTCATCGGGGACGTCGCGGACGTTGCGAGCGAGGTCGTCGCGGCGGGTCGGTGGCGCCCCCTCGAGCAGCCGCTCGCGAAGCTCCGCGCCGGGCCGACGGATGAGGATCTGGTAGTCCTCGTTCTCCATGTCGTCGATCCGGTCCCTCAACGCCGCACCGCCGGGCATCGCGAACCGTTCCTGGAGCCGGTGGCCGTACTTCGCCTCGATGGCGTGCCAGCCGGCAGCGGCGAACATCCCCTCCACCCGCCGGATGCGGATGCCGGGCACGACCCGGTCCAGGCTCTGGCGGTTGAGGTCGACGATCATCGTCACGTTGGCGAGGTTGCCGAGCCCTTCCTCGAGGATCGCCTCCCAGACGTTGCCCTCATCGAGCTCGGCGTCGCCGACGAGGGCGACGAACCTGCGCTCCGGCTGGCTGGCGATCGATTCTCGGAAATGGAGGCGCAGGTAGCGGTCGGCCAGCGCCGCGAACATCGGCGCGACCGCGCCGAGCCCGACCGAGCCCGTCGAGAAGTCGACCGGATCCGGATCCTTGGTCCGCGACGGGTAGGACTGGAGCCCACCGAACTCGCGCAGGCGCGGCAGCATCGAGACGTCCAGGTTGCCGAGCAGGTACTGGAGCGAGTGATAGGCGGGCGAGGCATGCGGCTTGATGGCCACGAGGTCGCCCGCGCGCAGCCAGCGGAAGTAGAGCGCGGTCAGGATCGACACGACCGACGCGCTCGAGGCCTGGTGCCCGCCGACCTTGATGCCGTCGTGGCTCGGGCGGACGTGATTGGCCTCATGGATCATCCGGACCGCCAGCCACAGGATCCGGGCGGCGACCGCGTCGAGCGTGGCCGAGTCGAGCGCCGTGGCGGACGGGACGGTTCCGGCCGGCGGCCGCGGGCGCGGGCGCGGGCGTGGCGGTCTGACCTCGGGATCGCTGACCGCCACCTGCCCGTCTGCCTCCTGTCGTCGTGTGGTTCGGATCCGGTTGCGTCCGGTTTATCGGGACGCGAGTCCCATTCTGCTGGTATGCTCACTGTGCCATGCGCAGCCCGACCGGGTCAATCACCCGGACCACGACCGGCCCCGCGACACCGCCCACGCCCGTGACGCACGTGCCTCCCCTCCCCGCCGTCGCCGGCACCGCCCGGAGCGGCCCGATGGCCCGCTGGGTCCGCGTCCTGGAGGCCTTCGCCGTGTCGGGTGAATGGGGCATCCGCGACCTGGCCCGCGCGACGGACATCCCGCGCAGCGCAGCCCATCGCATCCTCCATGACATGGCCGCGCTCGGATTGTTGGCGCCGGCCGACGAGGCCGGCCGGTTCCGGGTCGGGGCGGATCTCGCCCGGATCGGGCTCCTCGTCGCCGAGCACCTCGACATCCGCCGCGTCGGCCGGCCGTTCCTCGAGCGCGCATCCGCGGCCATCGGTGAGACCGTCGTCATCGCCATCTACGACCCGGTCCGACGCCAGTTCTCCGCGGTCGACGCGGTCGAGACCAGCCATCCGATCCGCTACCTGTGGGAATCGCTCCGCGATTGGAGCGACCTCCACCTCGGCTCGTCCGGCAAGGGCATCCTCGCGTTCCTGCCGCCGGACGAGCAGGCGGCCATCCTTGAGCGGCTGCCGGATCCGATCCCGGGCCGCACCGCCCTGACCAAGGAGCAGCTGCGTGCAGAGCTCGAGGCGGATCGAGGGCGAGGCTACGTCGTGAGCCACGGCGAGCGCTACGAGGGCGCGGTCGGTGTCTCGGCCCCGGTCCGCGACGCCCGCGGCCGTGTCGTCGGCGACCTGATCGCGACCTGGCCGGACAACCGCACGGACGCGGTCAAGGAGGCGGCTGCAGGGATCGTGGTGATGGCCGCCGCGGACGATCTGTCGCGCCGGCTTGGCTGGAATGGCCATGAGTGAGCCGATCCGGATCGGGATCGTGGGCGCCGGCCGGATCGTCGAAGCTGAGCACGTCCCACGCTTTCGTGCCATCGCCGGCGTCGAACTGGTCGGCGTGGCCAATCGGTCCGAAGCGTCGTCGCGCGCCGCCGCCGAGTGGCTGGGGCTCCCCCGCGCCTATTCGTCCTGGCAGACGCTCGTGGCCGATCCCGCGATCGACGCGGTCGTCGTGGGTGCGTGGCCGGTCTTCCACGCTCCGGTCACGATCGCCGCGCTCGAGGCGGGCAAGCACGTGCTGACCGAGGCCCGCATGGCGGCCACCGCCGACGATGCCCGGGCCATGGTGCGACGCGCCCGCGCCCACCCGGACCTCGTCGCGATGGTCGTCCCCGCCACGTTCTCCTCCTGGGCAGACGGCACGGTCGCCCGGCTGCTGCGCGACGGCACGATCGGCCACGTTCGCCACGTGCAGGTCGGCTGGGACAACGGCGGACCAGGCGACGCCGGCGATTTCTGGCGCTGGCAGCGAGCCACCAGCGGCGACAACATCATGGCCCTCGGCATCCTGGCTGAGGCGATGACCCGCTGGCTCGGCCAGCCGGAGGCTGTCACCGCCACGACCCGGCTGGGCGCGCCGCAACGACCCGGTCCGCACGGTCCGATCACGGTGGACGTTCCCGACCACGTCCTTGCCCTCGTCGACTTCCCGGACGACGTGACCGCCACGATCGAGATGTCGGCGCGAATCAACCATGTGCGTCCCGACCACGCGACCATCCATGGCACCGACGGCACGCTCCATGTCGACCTCGGCGCCAAGCAGATCGACCTCGTCCGCGCGGGAACCCGCGAGCCCGTCGCCATCCGCGACGAGGACCGTGCCGGCTGGACGGCCGAAGTCGACTTCGTCTCGGCGATCCGCGGCGGCCCGCCCGGCACCCTGACTGACTTCGTGACCGGGCTCGGCTACATGGCATTCCTGGAAGCCGTCCACCGTTCCGCGGCCAGCGGCTGCCGCACCGTCATCGACGGAGACGCATCGTGAAGCTGTTGGAGTTCGCGCGCTCGACGATCCTGTTGCGGATCGACCTGGACGTGCTGACCGCGCGAACGCTCAGTCACGAACCACCGTTCGCGCTGAACAACGGCCGGGTTCCGATCGATAGCATCTGCCGGATCACTGAATGCGACGGCGGACGGGTCCACACCTATGTCCTCGGTGGTGACTGCAAGACGGAGCGGGTCGGGGCAGCGGCAGAGCTGTTCCTGGAGCCCAATGCGGACTTCATCCCGATCTTCTCGGATGACGCGTTCATGCACATCAAGACGTTCGCGCGGGCGGGCACACAGGCCCAGGCCTACCCGCCGGGCTCGGGCGAGCAGAGCGACCGGTTGATCTCCGCGCTGACCGAATCCTTCGTCGGCGTCCATTTCGATCTCGTCGAGCGCGAGGGCGAGCGACTGGCGGACGGCCGGGCCATCGTCGACGCCGTCCTCGCCAACGACGTCATCGTCGGCGTCCACCGCCTGCGCACCGATCGCTACGACGTCGAGATCGAATACCCGGCCAAGACGATCAACGCCAACGAGCGAGACATCGTCTACCAGACCGACACCGGCCCGATCCTGTGGCCCGACCTCGAGCGCGACCCGGCCGACCTGCTGTCCGGGCTCGAGCTCGCCTTCACGGCCGCCAACGCGCCGGACTGGGCCCAGATCATCGTGCGCCGCCGGACGTCGATCGCCGACGGCGTCGAGGTCTACCACTACGCCGACTCGATTCGGGTGGAGGCCATCGCCAACGAGTTCTACCGGATCCCCGACGACGCGCCGATCACCCGGCGCCGGGTCGACCTGATGGCGACCACGAATGGAGAGGGCCGATCATGAAGGTCACCGCGATCGAATCCCGGGTCATCGGCTACGACATCGCCGAGGCGTGGGGCGAAGGCCTCCTGCCCGAAGGCATCAACACGAGCTGGTACGAGTACTCGTTCGACACGTTCGAAACGGACGACGGGCTCGTCGGCTACACGATGCAGAACGCCAACCTGCGCGATGGCGCAGCGATGATCAACGTGCTCCACGACCTGTATGCCCCGCAGGTCATCGGCGAGGATCCGCTCCAGAGCGAGGCGCTGTGGCAAAAGCTGCGCCGCCTCAACCGCCACGCCTACAACCTGTCCGACGGGATGGCCGGCGCCATCGACGTGGCGGTCTGGGACATCCGCGGCAAGGCGGCCGGCATGCCGATCGCGACGATGCTCGGCCTCGCCCGCGAGAAGATCCCGGCCTACGCCACCGCCCGCAACATCGAGCCGACGCCCGACGACGTCTACAAGGAGGCGGCCGAGCGCAAGGCACAGGGTTACCATGGCTTCAAGGTCCAGTTCTGGGATGGCCTCGACCGCGACATCCCGCGCTTCCGGGCCGCGCGTGAGGCGGTCGGCGACGACTACCCGCTGATGCAGGACGCCGCCGGGATGTACAGCTACACGCAGGCGTTGGCCGCGGGCAAGGTCCTGGGCGAGCTCGGCTACACCTGGTTCGAGGAACCCATCCCGGACCGCAACCTGTTCCAGCTCCAGCGTCTGACCGCCCAGCTCGACGTGCCGATCCTGGCCGGCGAGACCTCGCGGGTCCACGAGCTGGCCGAGATGATCCGGATGGGCGCCTGCGACATCGCCCGGGGCGACGTCCACATGAAGGAGGGCATCACCGGCCTGCACAAGGCGGCCGGCCTGGCGGACCTGCTCGGCTTCGAGCTCGAGGTCCACGGCATCAACCAGCCGCTGCTCGACACCGCCAATCTGCATGTGGCGCTGTCGATGTCGAACGGACGCTGGTCCGAGACCTTCCACCCGATCTACTACCGCGGCCTCAAGGGTGGACCGCTCGACATCGATGCCGAGGGCTACAAGCACCTGCCGGCCGGGCCCGGCCTCGGCGTCGAGCTCGACTGGGACTGGATCGACGACAACACGCGTTCGACGCGACGGACACCCGCCGCCTGAGGGACGAACACCCGTCGTCGGGCTCGTTCCTCGCGGGTCCGACGCATACTCCGGGGATGGACGATGCGTCGATCGGACCGAGCTCGCCGGATCGTCGATGGGCGCTGGGCGGCGAGGCGTTTGCGGTCCTGATCCTCGTGCCGGCCCTGTGGTTCAGCGCGTGGGCCTTCGGCGCGGCCGGCGGCAACACCGGCTACGGGGTCTGGGCCGCCGTGGGGCTGGTCGCTTGCGCCGTCATCTGCCTGGGCAGCCTGGCCCGGACGGACCCCGTCGGTTATGCCTCGATCGCCGGTCCGGTGCTGGTTTCCGGGGCCATCGTCGTCGCGCTCGAGTGGGCCCGCATGAACGCGGCCGCGCTCGTGACCCTCGCCTTCGCCTGGCTCGTCGCCTGGATCTTCTTCGGCGACCGCATCTGGCCGACCTGGTCACGGCTCGTCCTTCGCCGGGGAGCGACGCCCGAGGCGACCTTCGCCGATGCATATCAGCGCCTACGGACGCATTGGGAGCATGACCGCGCGACCGATCGTGGGGCTCTGTGGGAGGAGGTCCAGGCGCTCGAGGTGTGGCGCACACCACGCACCGCACCCATCATCAACGGGCTGCTCGCATCGCTCGATATCGGGGTCCGCGAGAGCGACCAGGTCCGCGCCCCACGAGTCCGGGATCGTCTGGACGACGAGTGGGCTCGCTTCCGCAGGGACGGCACGACGTCCTCGAAGGGCGCCGCCATCACCGAACGTCCCACACGAGGCACGCTCCTCGAGTACCTCATCCCCGAGCTCGAGGCCCTCGTCGCGGAGGTGAAGCCGGATCGACAGCGCAGGATCGCCGTCGAATCCGCCAGGTATGCCTACCGGCTGGCGGGCGCCACCGACCTGACCATCGAGGCCGCCCTCGACGACGCCGCTCGGGGCCGTCCCGATGTCGCGGAACGTGACCGGATCGGACGCGAGCTAGCGGCCCTGCCGCGACCGTCCGGCGATATGGCCGGACCCGCTGCCGAGGCCGCGCTGATCGCCGCGTGGCGCCGGGCCGTATCGCTGTCGGCCGTGCTGGCGGCCCTGGTCGAGCCGATGACGCCAGTCGCCGCGGCAGATGCCGTGTACGAGGGCAGCCGGAGTCTGAACGACGCGGAGCTCGCCGAGCTCACGAGGCTGGTCACGGGACTCGCCGGTCCGGAGGCGGCCGAGCGGGCCGTGATCATCGAGCCAGACCCGACGCTGGCACCGACCAGCGGGCGGCGCGCGGATGACGGCCGGCCGGCCGGCCCGGCGCGGACCGATGTGTCGGTGGCAGGTCTGGCCGCGGTCGGGCTCGCCGCCGGGATCGCCGGATCGGCCATCCGCGAGCCGCTGTGGGCGGTCTACGGTCAGGTCCCGCAGGCGGCGGCGCTGGACAACCTGGTCGGGGTGGTCATCGTGGCGCTGGTCGCGGTCGGCCTGCTGCTGATCGGTGGATACCGGCTCTCACCGATGGGCATCCTCGGCTTGTACATCGGCTCGCTCATCGCCAGCGTCCTCGTTGCGATGCTGTCCGATCCGACCGAGGCGTTCACGTTCGTGCTGCTGTACGGCGTGGCGTACGCCCTGGTGCTCGTCACGGGCGCCGTGCTCCTTCGCCGCGGTTCGACACGGAACGCGTCGGGCGGAGCGCCGACCGAGGCCTAGAGCCGGACGACCGTCCCCTCGCGCCACGAGCGCAGCGCGCCGGTCGCCATCGCCACGGCGGCGAGGCCATCGTGGCCGTCGATCGTCGGCGGACGGTCATCCTCGATCGCTTCGACGAGATCGCGGACCTGGGCCGCGAACCCGCGCCGGAAGTACGGCGCGTGCTCGTCCCACGTGGTGTTCGCATCGGTGAACCGACCGTCGCGATAGCCCCGGTCGCGCTTGTCGCCGCGCAGGATGTCGACGGCACCGTAGGCATGGACGTCGATGACCGCGTCCGTGCCGATGGCCGTGTAATGGGCGCGCTCCGTCGCGGCCGAGCCCGGGATCTCGTACGACATGAACAGGCTGGCCAGGAGGTCGCCCGGGAACTCGAAGGTGGCCATCCCGGTCAGATCGGGCATGTCAGTCCGGCGCGAGGCGAAATGCGCGCTGACCACCGTCGGCTCGCGGGCAGCGAACCAGCGGACGATATCGCAGCCGTGGCTGCCCCAATCGAGCCACGCCCCGCCCTCGCGCGGATCGAGCGGCCAGCCGGTGTTCGGGTAGCCCGGGAACAGGCGATGGACGTGGATCGCCACGAGATCGCCGGCCACACCGTCCGAGATCAGCTCGTGACCGACCCGCACGGCGTCCAGCCAGCGCGAGATCTTGGCCAGGCTCAGCTTGACCCCGGCCGCGTCGCAGGCTTCGATCATCGCGCGGCATTCGTCGACGCCGAGGGCCATCGGCTTCTCGAGGAGGATGTGCTTGCCGGCAGCCGCGGTCGCCAGCACGTTCGGCAGATGGGCCGTGTGGGGCGTGGCGATGACCACCGCATCGATGTCGGGGCGTTCCAGCAGTGCTTCGACGGAGGGCGCTGTGACCGCCCCGAACTCCGTGGCGAGGGCCGGCGCGCGCGTGCCGCCGGTGATCGCCACGACCCGTGCTCGTCCAACGTCCTGCTCGGTGATGGCCACGGCGTGGATGTGGGCCATCCCGCCGGCCCCGATGAGCCCGAACCCGACCGTCATGGTCTGTGCCCTCCGGGTACTAGATGTGATGGGCGTACGCGTCGCTGGCGGATGCTCTGGCTGCGGCCCGCCTGGACCCGTAGATGGCAGGATGTGCGCCCGGGGACCGTTGCGGCGGGTATCGCGAACTCAGCGGCCCGACCGGACCGCCGTCTGAGCGTGGGTCCTCCCGCAAGACCATCCCCGAGCTGTCCCGGATCGACCGGAACGGTCCCCCCAGGCACGTCACGGCCGATACCGCGCGTCACGCATTCGCCCTCGTTGCCCGACGAAGTCCAGGGCGTGTCACGAATCAGACCGCCACGACGCCGACGGCCGACGCCGTCTCGCCGCGGGCCATCGCGATGTGGGCCTTGGCGCCGACCGTGATCAACCCTAGCTCGTTCGCGACGGTCACCATCTGGAACCCCTGCTCGAGATAGCGGCGGGCCGTCGCGCCGTCACCGGTGTGCATCCCGGGCGCGACACCGTGCTTGACGCACGACTGGCGGATCCGCTCGACGGTATCGGCATGGAGCTTGGCCTCGGCCGGCGTCCAGTCCTCGGACCAGGCCGACAGGCCGAGACCGAGGGCGAGGTCGCCGGGGCCGATGTAGATCGCGTCGACGCCGGGCGTGGCCGCGATCGCGTCGACGTTCCGGACGCCCTCCGGCGTCTCGATCATCACCACGCAGGCGGCCTCATCGGTCGCCTCGAGGCGGTTCGATGCGCGCACGAGGGTCCCGCGCAGCGGGCCCACCGAGCGGCGCCCGCGCGGCGGGAAGTGGCAGGCGTTGGCCGCCGCGGCAGCCTCCTCCGCGCTGCCGACCATCGGCACGATGATCGCCACCGCGCCCACGTCGAGCGCGAAGCCGATCGCGGCGAAGTCGTTGGCTGGGACGCGGGTCGTCGGGGCAACGCCATGGATCTCGAGCGCCCGGAACATCGCCGGCAGCGTCGACGCGTCCGCCAGGCCGTGCTGCTGGTCGACGCAGATCTCATCGAAGCCGCCGCTGGCGAGGTACTCGGCGATCTGCGGGTCGGCCGTCGTGAGCCAGCCACCGAGGCTGGGCTTGCCGGCCCGCCACAGCGCCAGGAGCGGATTGACCGACGTCATGGCGGCGTCTCCTCGGAAGGTTGTGGAGATGGATTGTCGACAATCCGGAGCATACGCCCGAGTGGCCGACCGTCGCTCGACCGTTCGGCGAGGGTCGAGCGAGTGGGTCAGGCCGGCGAGATCATCCGACGTAGGAGGGCGTCCTCGCGGAAGCCGATCCGGAGGTAGACGCCGCGCCCCATCCGTGATGCGGTGAGGGTCGCCCACCTGGTCCCCTGGCGGGCGGCGATGTCCACGACCGCGAGCGTAGCCAGCGTCCCGAGCCCCTGCCCGCGTGCGGCCGGGATGGTGCCGACGTTCGTGACGAAAGCGTGGCCGTCGCTGCTGAACAGCGAGGCGCAGGCGGCGGGTCGGCCGTCGCGCCGGACGACGACGTGGCGAATCGTCCGGTCGGCGTCGGCAGGCTCGGCGCCGGCCGCCTCGGCCGCTTCGGCCGGCAGCCGGTAGAGCTCGGCCCAGGCGCTCGATCGGCCGTCGTCGGTCCAGCCGTACGCGCCGGCCATGACCGACAGAAACGCATCGAGGCCGGCCGCGTCTCCGACGATCTCGACATCGCTGCCGACCGGCCGCTCCCTCCACGCCGTGAGGTCGAGGACCATGCCGTACTCAGGTTCCGTTTCGACGAACCTGCGACGAGCGAGCCGAGCATC
The DNA here is from genome assembly GCA_038248915.1 of Candidatus Limnocylindrales bacterium. Taxonomy (GTDB): domain Bacteria; phylum Chloroflexota; class Limnocylindria; order Limnocylindrales; family CSP1-4; genus SPCO01. The sequence goes on from JBBRXB010000003.1 coordinate 95,955, forward strand.
GAGATCCGCCGGCGTCGTCGACGGCCCGATCCACCACGTCGCCGGCACGGAGCCCCGCCGACGGAGGCCGGCGTCCAGATCGTCGATCCGACGCTCGATCGCCATGTCGTCGCCGGCGAGCTGTGCACGAAGGACGTGGTTCAGACCCTCGAGCGGGCGCGCGCCCGCAACCCAGGTCGCGTCGTCCTCGACATGGAGCTCCGCGCCGGGGAGCCCCGCGATGACCCCGAGGGCCGCCTCGAGCGCGGCCTCGGACGGGGTCAAGCGGGGCGGACCCCGGCGGCGTCGATGACCATCATCGAGACCGCGTGATGGCGCAGGTAGTCCTCGTCGATCTCGACACCCAGGCCGGGCCCGGTCGGGATGGTCGCCCAGCCGTCCTTGAACTCGAACGGTGTTGCCAGGACCCCCGCCCGGTGCGGGTTGTCGTCGACGCCGTACTCGAGGAACAGCTCGTCCGATGCCGGCGACAGCGTCGGGTTCGGCAGGCAGGCGAGGACCTGGAGCCCGGCGGCGATGCCGAGAGCGTTGTTCGACGTGTGCGGCATCGCCGTGATCGAATGGACCGCCGCGAGGTCCGCGATCCAGAGGGTCTCGGCGATCCCGCCGCAGATGACCGGCTCAGGTTGCACGACGTCGACGGCGCGGCGCGCCAGCAGCTCGATCGCGTCGCTCCGCGTCTGAAGGATCTCGCCGCCGGCCAGAGCGATATCGAGCGCCGCGGCCAGATGCTCGTAGCCGGCATACAGCTCGCGCTGGCGCATGGGCTCCTCGAACCACACGAAGCCGAGCGAATCGAGGATGCGGCCCATCTCGATCGCGCGGGGCAGCGTGTAGCCCGCGTTGCCGTCGGCCATCAGCAGGACGTCGGGGTGGTCCTCGCGGATACGCTCCAGCAGGGCGGCCTCGTGAGCGACCGGGTAGCGTCCGACCCGGAATTTCATGGCCGTGAACCCGGCCTCAAGGACCCGCTCGACATCGCCCGGCCAGCTGTCGGCCGGGTCGACCCCTTCGACATACCCGCCGAACGCGGCATACAGCCGGACCTTCTCGCGGACGGGCCCGCCGAACGAGGTGGCGACCGAGACGCCGAGCTGGCGCGCCCGGAGGTCCTCGATGGCGATGGTCATCGCCGAGGCCGCGTACGGGTGCTCGGCCGACCAGCGGATGTCGATGCCGATCTGGCGAGACGGCAGGGCCGACCGGCCGATGACGACCGGTGCGACCGCCGCCAGGATCTCCGGGATGCCGGGCACGGCGTACGTCTCGCCCCAGCCGGCGCGGCCGTCGCCGTCGGTGACCTTGACGAGGACGTAGGCGTGCGCGCTGGACAGCGCGATCGATGGCCCGGTCCGCGGGTCCAGCGTGTGGCTGACCAGGAAGGTCTCGACTCGTTCGATGCGGCGGCCGTCATCGGTCCCGGCTGGCACGGACGTCAGCCCGCGGCGTCGACGACGAGGTCGCGCGGCACCGAGGCGATGTCCGCGATGCCGCACATCCCGGCTTCCTCGGCCAGGCCCTCGCGCAGGTCGTCGAGCACGCGCGCCACGCCGTCGGCGCCGGCCAGGGCCATGCCCCACAGCACCGGCCGCGCGACGAGGACCGCGCGGGCACCGAGCGCCAGCGCGATGAGCACGTCAGTGCCGCTCCGGACGCCGCCATCGAGATAGACCTCCGCCCCACCGGCACCGGCCACGACGTCGGGCAAGGCGTCCAGCGTCGAGATCGAGCGCGCCAGCTGACGTCCGCCGTGGTTCGAGACGATGATCCCGGCCGCGCCGGCGTCGACGGCCCGGGCCGCGTCGTCGCGGGTCATTATCCCCTTGGGCACGATGGGCAGCGACGTCACGGACCGCAGCCAGCCGAGATACTCCCAGGTGTTCCGGGATTCGAGGCCGGGTGAGCTCTCGAAGTGGGCGAACTTGGCGCCGGCCGGCAACCGGAACCCGAGCCTGGGCGAGGTGTGGTTGACCCCGATCGGTGTGTTGACCAGCGGCACGATCACCTTGACCCCGACGGCCTCGGCGCGCTTGATGACCCCGGCCAGCGCGTCGCGGTCATCCCAGTTGTAGAGCTGGAACCAGAGCGGCAGCGTCGGCTGGGCGGCGGCGATGTCCTCGATGCTGACCGTGGCGTTGACCGCGACCGTCAGCAGGCTGCCCGCCTGGGCGGCGCCGGCGGCCATCGCCAGCTCGCCATCGGGGTGGATGGCCTTCTGGAGCCCGACCGGCCCAACGACAACGGGCGCGGAGACGGTCGCGCCAAGGAGCGTCGTCTCGGTCCGGACCGACGACACGTCGACGAGGACGCTGGGTCGCAAACGGCGGCGGCCGAAGGCGGCCTCGTTGTCACCGGCGAAATCAGGTCCGGACCCCGAGCGGATCCATTCGTAGACCGGGGTGTCGAGCACGTGCCGGGCGACCTCCCCGAAGACCCGCGGATCGAGTCGGGCGACGAGCGGATCGGTCATCGGGGCAGTCGGCAGCAGCGCATCGGGACCCTCACGCGGCGGATAGGATGGACGGGGTCAAGCGGCCCGTGTAGATTGTCGACAATCTAGGGTCTGGTCGATGCGGGCGTCAAGCCGCCCGACGGGGACCACCCAGGAGGTGCCTGTGGTGACCATCGGGTCGAGCCTCCCGCCCGTCGAGCGACGGGTCCTCCGCCAGGACATCCTCCTCGGTCTCCGCTCCGGGATCCTCAACGGCGAGATCCCGCCGGGCACGCGTCTGCTCGAGATCCCCCTCGCCACGGAGCTCGGCGTCAGCCGCGGCCCCGTCCGCGAGGCACTCCGCCAGCTGGAGCAGGAAGGTCTGGTCGAGTTCTTCCCGCACCGCGGCGCGATCGTCGTCGGCGTGTCCGACAACGAGATCGAGACGATCTACGCCATCCGCTCGCTGCTCGAGGAACGCGCCTTCGCCAGGGCCTGCCGGGTGGTGGACGACGCGGAGCTCGATGCCCTGGCCGAGACGGTCGAGAAGATGATCGAGGCCAGTGACGCTGGCGATGTCGCCGCGGTGACCGAGCACGACATGCACTTCCACGGCCGGGTGGTCGAGCTGTCCGGCTTTTCCTATCTCCGCCGGCTGTGGACGAGCATCGACGGCGTCGTCCGTCTACGGGCGGCGAGTCAAGCGGAGCGGCCCGAGCTTGCCGACACCTCCAGCGCGCGTGAATGGCTGAGCGCGCCCTCGATCGAGCATCGCGAGCTGATCGAGTCATTGCGGTCCCGTCGACCGGCCACGGCCGCGAAGGCCGCCCGGGCGCACATCTCGCGAGCGCTGGAGCGACTTCACGAGGAAGAGCTCGAGTGATCGAGCGGGTGGAGGTCCTCGTCCTCACCCATCGCCTGTCCCGGACGCGGATCTTCGGCAGCGGTTCCAACGTCACCCGCGACTCGGTCGTGGTCCGGCTGGAGGACCGCGACGGGGTCATCGGCTGGGGCGAGACGTACCTGGTCGGCGCCGCGCTCGACGCGACCCGGGCGATGACCGATGACCTCGTGGGCATGGACCCTGATCGCGTGGCGGCGGACCTGACGGCGCGACCGGGGGCGCACCGCTGGGCGCTCGGCGCCGTGTCGATGGCGCTGGACGATCTGCGCGCCCGTGGCCGTGGCATCCCCGTCTCCGAGCTGTACGGCTCCCGACGTCGCGACCGTGTCCGGGCTTACGCCTCCAGCCGCGGGTATCTGCCCGGCCTGTCGCCCGAGGCGGCATGGAGCGACGAGGCGCGCACGAGCTGGGACGACGGCTTCCGCGCGATGAAGCTGCGGGTCGGCCGGTTCCCGGTCGAGGACGAGATCGCCGCCATCGAGCAGGTCGTCGCGGACGCCCCGCCGATGACCTGGATGGCCGACGGCAACGGTGCCTACGACCTCGACGAGAGCCGGCAGCTGGCGGCCGCCCTCGAGGCGCTCGGGTTCCGCTGGCTCGAGGAGCCGCTCCCGACCGACGACTACCCGGCTTACGCGCCGCTCGCGCGCGAGCTGACGATCCCGCTGGCCGGCGGCGAGATGCTCGAGTCGGCCGCGGCGGCCAAGCCGCTGCTGTGGGGCGGCTCGTTCGACCTCGTCCAGCCGGACGTGTCGATCTGTGGCGGGATCGGCGGCGTGCTCGATATCGCGGCCGTGGCCAACGCCGCCGGCCGGTTCGCCGTGCCGCACGCGTGCGGCGGGGCGATCGCCCTCGCGGCCACGCTCCACGTCCTGGCCGTGCTGGAGGTGCCTGCCGATGCGCCGAAGTGGGCCGAGCCGATGCTCGAGCACGACGTCGGCGAGAACCCGATCCGGACCGCCATCCTGACCGAGCCGCTGACGCTCGACGATGGCTGGATGACGATCCCGGCCGGCCCGGGGCTCGGCATCGAGATCGACGAGGAGGCCCTGCGCCGGCTGGTGGCGTGACGGCGGCGGAAGACGCCGCGGCTGCGGCGGCGCGCTCGAAGCCGGAGCCGCCGCGCTCGATGCCACTCCAGGACCTGCCAGTTCTTGCATGGGTGGACCGCTACGGGCGATCTTGGACTCGCGGAAGGCGCGAGCTCTGCGATCCACGCTCGAATTGCGCATCAGACAGGTCCAGAACGCCCGCGACCGGCCATCACGGTCCCCCGAAGACAGTCCTGCCAGTTTCGGGGCTCTGACATCCCGGATCGTCAACGACGTGTCCGGGAATCACGGCCGTGTCCCTAGCCGCTGAGCGGCAGCGTCACGACCTGGTGACTCGCGGCGGATCGGTCCGCTGCCTCGACGATCTCCACGGCGGCCCGCCCATCCCGGCCGGTCACGACCGGGTCGCGGCCATCCCGGATCGCCTCGGCGAAGTCCTGGACCTGGGCCGCGAACCCCTCGAGCCGGTTGGGGTCGAGGTAATCGCCCAGGAAGTCGAACGCGACTTGCTCGTCCGTGACCCGCCAGCCATCGGCGTCGCCCAGACTGACCTTGCCGTAATGGTCGGCCTCGATGATCCCCTTCGACCCGACGATCCGCGTCCAGTCGTTGGGCACCAGGCCGGGTTCGGGCGTCTCGTAGGTCATCAGCATCTGGGCCATCACCCCGTTCTGCATCGTGACCTGGACCTGGGCGGTCAGGTCGGCCGGCGGCGGGGTCCCGAAGGTGTGGTACTCGGCGTAGACGCGGGCGACCTCGGAGCCGGTCAGCCAGCGGAGCGCATCGGTCTCGTGGACGCCCCAATCGAGGAATTGCGAGCCCTCGGCCGGATCCCACGCCCAGGCCTTCCTCGGGATGATCACCCGGCCGGTCGCCTCGTCGATGATGTCCTCGAGCAGGAACCCGGTCCACGTGCCACGCATCTCGATCAGCCGGACGTCGCCGATGGCGCCCTCGTCGACGAGCCGTTTCATCGCCACCGGCGCGTGCCGGAACCGGGTCACGAAGTTCACCGTGAGCCTGACCCCGGCCGCGTCGCAGGCCGCGATGATCGCGTCGCAGTCGGCCACGGACACCGACATCGGCTTCTCGATGTAGACGTGCTTGCCGGCGGCGGCGGCCGCCTCCGCCTGCGGCCGATGTGCGGTATGGGGCGAAGTGATGACGACCGCCTCGACCTCGGGCCGGGCGAGCAACGCCGCGAGGGAATCGTCAGCCCCGACCCCAAACTCCGCGGCCAGCGCCGGCGCCCGCTTGCCACCCCACACCGACACGAGCCGGCCGTCCGGCACGTGCCGGGTCAGACACGCGGCGTAGGTCCGGCCCATGTAGCCGGTCCCGATGACGGCCATCCCGATCGGGCTCATGCGTCGCCCTCGGCCGCGGGCGCGACTGATGGTCCGGCCGACAGATCGATGCCCTGGACGAGCGCGTCGACCTTGCCGCCCATCCGCTCGGGCTCGCCGGGCAGGTCGTCCCGTGGCGGCAGCCGGTGGAACGGCACGGCGAAGACGGCGTCGAACCCCTCGGCGTGGCGCGACGGCCAGCCCAGGTCGAGGGCATACCGAAGTCCCAGGTTGACCTCCCACTGGACGAGGTCCACCGGCCATTCGTCCTCGAGCCCGCGGGTCATGATGGCCGCCAGCTCCACCTTGCGCTGGGCGATCTCGACGGGCAGGTCGATCCACATGTTCGGGTGGAACTCCAGGGTCGTCGACGCGATCGGATAGCGCAGGATCCGGCTCTTGTAGGCGAACGTGCCGGCCAGGTCGGCCGCGTCGAGGAGCGCACGTCCGACGGTCGTGTGGTCGCCCGTCCAGTCGCCCGTGGCCGGCGGCCCGAACACGTAGGCGGGCCTGCGCTCGCGCAGGATCGCTGCCAGCGAGTCCTTGACCCGCTGGGCGTGGTCGGAGATGCGGTGGTAGGGCGCCTCCAGGAATTCGATGGTGGCGCCGAATGCCGCCGCGACATCGCGCGCCGCCGTCTGCTGGATGGACGACACCGCGACGATGTGGATGTCGTCATCGGCGTGGGTGATGAGCGTGCCGCCGACGCCGTAGATGAAGTCATCGGTGTGGGGCGTGACGACCAAGATCTCCACGGGGCCTCCGAGTCTCTGGTTCGATGGCGATGGGCCGGCCATCGCGCCGGCCGGCGCGCGGTCAGGCGGTGAGGACCGAGTCCTCCAGCCACGAGCGGTACTCCGCCTCGAGGAACCGCTTGCAGACCTGGTAGTCGTCCTCGCTGAAGCCCGTATACGGCGACAGCAGCCGGAGCGGGAATTCCGGGAGCATGCCGAGCTTGACCAACATCTTGTCGTAGGCGCCGTCCATGTGCGGCCCGGGCGTCGGCTGTTCCCACAGGTCCGTGCCCAGGCGCTGAAACGCGTGCTGGAGCCGCATCAGCTCGCCGGCATCGCCGGTCCGGCCGGCTTCGAACAGGGCGAACGTCTGCCGTGGCGACAGCTCCGCATACGACGCGAGCAGGGACGCCTCGCCGAACATGGCGCCGTGCGGGAAGTTGCCCTCGCCCATGAAGTGCTGGAGCTCGCCAGCGTGGCGGATCAGCTCCTCCGCTCCGGCCATCCCGCCGCCGGTCGTCTTGGTCGCGACGAGGTTGGGGACCTTCGGGATGACCTTGGCGTAATCGCGCCCGCCGAGGACCCGCTTGGTCCGGGGCAGGTTGTAGTGGAGGAACTGCGAGTCCGGGAAGCTGCCGCACACGTCCGAGAAGAAGCGCAGGACCTCGTCGTCGTTGAGCGGGCCCCACGACGGCAGCGAGATCTGGAACGTGCGAAAGCCGACGTCATGCGCGTATGAAAGGCGCTCGACGATCTGGACGGTCGACAGCCCGATGACGCCGACCATCGCGTTGACCGGCCGGCCGTCGATCTCCTCGTGGAAGACGTCGACCACCTGGCGGAACCGTCGTGTGTCGACGGCGTAGCCCTCCCCGCCCGTCCCGAACACGTAGCAGTGCTTGAAGCCGGCGGCGATGACGCGCCGGACCTCCTCGCGGAGGAGCTCCTCGATGAGCTCGTCGTGGTCGTCCCAGGGCGACGGACAGGCGACGAGGATGCCCTGCGGATAGCGGGCCATCAGGCGGCCGCCGGGATGCGGCCACCGGTCTCGAGGAGACCGAGCACGTATTCGGCGGCCAGCCGGTGGAGGTCGTCCACGGCCTCGCGCGAGGTGCCCGCGATGTGTGGGGTGAGCACGACGTCGTCGCGTCCCTTGAGTGGGTCCGCGGCGGGCTCCGGCGGTTCCGTGACGCGGACGTCGAGGGCCGCGACGACGACCCGGCCGTCCTCGAGCGCCTCGGCCAGCGCGGTCTCGTCGATGTGGCCGCCGCGCGAGATGTTGACGAGGATCAGTCCCGGCTTGACCCCGGCCAGCGTCTCGCGAGTGACGAGCGCCGGCGACCCCGGCGTGTAGGCGGCGCAGATGACGATGGCGTCGGCCGTGGCGAACAGCTCGTCGCGGTCCACCAGGGGCAGGTCCGGATCGTTGGCCTCGGCCAGGAACGGATCGTAGGCGATGGTCCGGAACCCGAACGCGCGGGCCTTGGCCGCGACCAGGCGGCCGATCCGGCCCGCGCCCGCGACCCCCAGCGTCTGCCCACGAAGCCGGCGGATGGAGCCCGTGATGGTCTTGTCACCGGCTGGCCAGCCACCGGCGGCGGTGGCCGTCGCGAACGGCAGGATGCGTCGTTGCGCGGCGAGGAGCAGGGCTAGCGCGTGATCGGACACCTCGTCCGTGCAGTAATCCGGGACGTTCCGGACCGCGATCCCGGCCTTGGCCGCAGCCGGTCCGTCGACCTTGTCCATGCCGATGCTGTAACAGAGGATCCCGGCGCAGCGCTCCAGGCTGGCCACACGGTCCGCGTCGAGGCGGCCCCAGCCGGTGACGATGACCGCATCGGCGGTCCGGATCGCCTCGTCGGCCTCGGCCGCGTCGCCCGGCACGATCAGGTCCACGCCCCGGCTGCCGAGGATCGCGGTTTCCGGACCCCAACTCGAGATACCGGGAACGGGGTCGAAGACGACGACCCTCGGGCGCGCGCCGGACTCGGTGGCGGCGGTTGGCGCGGGGCTCTGGGTCATCGGATCTCCGTTGCGGTCGGGATGTACATTGTCGACAATCTAGGGTCCGTGGCGCGCCGCCGTCAAGGCGGATCCGGACGGCGTCCAGGGCACCACCGACAGGAGGATCGAGCGATGATGGTGATGGAACGGACCGACACGGTGGCGCATTTCATCGGTGGCGAGGAGGTGCCCTCGGCCTCCGGCCGGACCTTCGCGACGATCGATCCGTCGACCGGGCGGGAGATCGCCCAGGTCGCGTTCGGCGACACGGAGGACATCGACCGGGCGGTCGCGGCCGGGCGCGCGGCGTTCGAATCGGGCGCCTGGTCGAAGGCCGCGCCGGGCCACCGCGCGGCGGTCATGCGCAAGCTCGCCGACCTCATCCACCAGGACGCCGACCGGATCGGCGCGATCGAGTCGCGCGACACGGGCAAGCCCCTGGGCCAGGCCATCGCCGAGGTCCACCTGGGCGCCGATTTCCTGACCTACTTCGCCGGGCATGCCGAGCTCCCGAATGGGACCACCTACCCCGCCGACGCCGGCTACTTCGTCTACTCGGTCCGCGAGCCGTATGGCGTCGTCGGTGCGATCAGCCCATGGAACTATCCGTTCCTGCTCGCCTGCTGGAAGACCGCGCCGGCGCTCGCAGTCGGCAACTCGGTCGTGCTCAAGATGGCCGAGCAGACGCCGCTGTCCACCGCCGAGCTGGGCCGGCTGACGCTCGAAGCAGGGATGCCGGCTGGGGTGTTCAACGTCGTCCACGGTGACGGCCCGACGACCGGGGCCGCCCTGGTCGCCCACCCGCACGTGCCCAAGCTCACGTTCACCGGCTCCACCGTGACGGGCCAGGCGATCCTGCGCTCGGCGGCCGACCACATCAAGAGCGTGCATCTCGAGCTCGGTGGCAAGACGCCCAGCATCGTCTTCGGCGATGCGGACATCGATCAGGCGATCTCCGGCTCTCTGTTCACGGCCTTTTACAACACCGGCCAGATCTGCACGAGCGGGTCGCGACTGCTCGTCCAGAAGAACCGGGCGGACGAGATCATCGACGCGTTCGTGGAGCGCGCCCGCGGCATCAAGGTCGGCGATCCTGGCGAGGCGACCTCGCAGCTCGGGCCGCTCATCAGCGAGGAGCAGTACCGGCGCGTCACCGGCTACATCGAGGAGGGCCAGCGCGGCGGAGCGCGACTCGCGCTCGGTGGCGGGCGGCCGTCGGTCCCGATCGCCGATGACGGCTATTACGTCGAGCCGACGATCTTCGTGGACGTGACCCCGGACATGCGGATCGCACAGGAGGAGATCTTCGGGCCGGTCCTGTCGGTCCTCACCTTCGAGGACGAGGACGACGCCATCCGGATCGCCAACGACGTCATGTATGGACTGGCCGCGACGGTCTGGACCACCGACCTTGGCCGCGCTTTCCGGGTGGCCGACAAGATCGACGCCGGGATCATCTGGACCAACTGCCCGCATTACCTGCCGGTCAACGTGCCGTACGAGGGCCACAAGATGTCCGGCCAGGGCGAGGACCTGGGCGTCGAGGCGCTCCAGACGTTCACCCACCTCAAGACCCATTGCATCAACTTCAACGGCGGCAGGATGGCATGGGCGTGAGCGGACCCACCGGGATCACAGCCGCGACCACGGCCGACCTCGCCGCCATCCGCGCCCAGTTCCACCCGGCCGACGGGATCACCTACCTCGACAGTGCGACGTACGGGCTGCCGCCGCAGGCGACCGTGGACGCACTCGATCGGGCAACGCGCGCCTGGCAGACCGGGACTGGCGACTGGGTGACCGACTGGGACGCCCCGACGGACCAGGCGCCGCGCGACTTCGCGGCGCTGATCGGGGCACCGGAGGACACGATCGCCACGATCCCGGCCTCGTCGGTCGGAACGGGGTTAGTGGCCGGGATGCTGGGCGCTGGCGACGAGGTGGTCGTGCCGGCCGACGAGTTCACGTCGAGCCTGTTCCCCTTGCTGGTGGCAAGGGAGCGCGGCGCCGTCATCCGCGAGGTGCCATTCGACGAACTGGCCGCGTCTATCGGGCCGGCTACGACGTTGGTGGCGTTCAGCCTGGTCCAGATGCAGACCGGCAAGCTGGCCGACCTCGAAGGGATCACCGCGGCCGCCGACCAGCACGGCGCACGCGTCATGGTCGACGCGACGCAGTCGATCCCGTTCGTGCCGCTCGACGGCGTCATCGACCGGATCGACTACCTCGTCTGCTCGGGCTACAAGCACCTCCTCTCCCCGCGCGGGACCGCGTATCTCTACGTCCGCCGCGACCACTGGGACGAGCTCGAGCCTCGGAATGCCAACTGGCGTGCCGCGGACCTGCCGTTCGGTCGCTACTTCGGCGGGCCGCTGTCGCTGGCACCGGACGCGCGCCGGTTCGACGTGTCGCGGGCCTGGTTCCCGTGGGTCGGCGCGACCGAGTCGCTGCACCTGCTGACCGAGTGGAAGGCGACCGGCGCGTTCGAGGCGGTCCGCGGCCTGGCGGAGCGTCTGGCGGACAGGCTCGGCGTCCCGTGGTTCGGCGGCTCGCTCGTGTGCGCGCCGCTGGACAACGGCCAGGCAGCCCGTGCGGCCTGCCTGGCGGCCGGCGTCAAGGCATCGGTCCGCGGCACGGCAGTCCGCTTCGCGGTCCACGTCTACAACACCGAAGCCGACCTCGACCGAGCAGCGGAGGCCATCGCGCCGTTCACCGGCGGCTGAGCGTCGTCGAGGAGCTCCGTATCGGTACGACCCCGACGATCGGATACGTTGATGGCTTCGTGACCCGATCATCTGCAAGTACCCGATCCTGGTCAGGCCGCGAGGTCGGTCGACGGCCCCGGTAGCGCTGCGTTCAAGAGTGCGGCGAACAACGCCCCGGTCGGCCCGTGGTTTCCGAGCATCGACGCACGCGCAGCCTGTCCATACAGCAGGGCAGCCGGTCGCGGCTTGATCGCCACGATCGCGGGCAGCCCGTATCGAAGCGCCACGAAGTTGGCCCAACACCGAGCTATCCGGCCATTGCCGTTGGCGAACGGGTGGATGCGAACCCACTCGCCGTGGGCGAAGGCCGCGAACCGCACAACAGCGGCCAGAGCAGCTGGCGACGACGGCTTGGCGCCCACTGCGATGTGCACCTCGATTCGGCCACAAAGCGTGTGCATAGCCGCTTCGAAGGTCGCGAGTGCGGCCGGGACATCGGTGTGACGGACGCCGGGTAAGCCGCCGACGACCACGTCATAGGCGATGAGTTCTGGAAACAACGGATCAGTGTCGCGGATCTCGCCGGTGTAGTACGGCACCGGAAGCGGCACCCCGCGATAGATGGATCGATGCCAGTCGGCGGCAAGTGCCAAGGTGGGCGCCACACGCGCTGCCGCTTGGCCCTTGACCGTCTGGGCGACGGCTGCGGTGTTCTGCGCGATGAGTGGGTAGGCGGACGGAGGATCGGCGTCCCAGGCGATCGGCATCAGCGGCCGAACGCGGCGCGATCTCGAACGGGTCATCCTCCCGGACCACCATTCGGGCGGAGATCGGATCGGTCTGCCCCTCGGCCTCGGCCCATGCCGTGAGCGACGCCTCGATGTCGCTCGGCCGCAGCTCCTGGAGTCGTCGCAGGGTGGCTTCGAGTTCTGCCTCGAGACCGAGGCTGATCGCCGCCAGCTCCCGCTCGATCATCTCCTCGGCCAAACGGTTCATCGACGTGCCCAACTGCTCAGCGACGAGACGAAGCCGCTCCCGAGTGTCGGGATTGGCGAATCGCAGCGGAAAGGTGCTCATCCTCGAACCATAGGGACGAATGATGTCAGATGTCGAATCTGACATCATTCTAGCATCGGGTACAGGTCCATTCGTGTTGCTTCCGCCTGGATTCAGGAACCGCATGTCGTTGGCGGGGGCAACGTGCCCTCGAAGGCGGCGTTCGGATGCGTCGGCTTGCCGAGACCTGGAACGACGGGCCACGGATCAGGTGCCGAGCCCGAGAGCCCCGGGCTGTCGATCCAAAACGGCGTCCCAGCGGTTGCGTTTCCGGCGATGGCGAACACGAAGGTCCTGTCATCGCTGAAACCCCCGGTCGCCTTGACGCCATGGATCGCAAGCGCACTCACGCCACGTTGCATCAGTTGGCCGAAGACGAACCCGGGCCGGGCAAGATCGGTCCTGGCGCAGCGAACTGACTCCATCGCACCGAAGGACGCCCCCTCGGGCCGTGGCGCATCGGCCGACTTCAGGGTCGTGAGAACCCAGGCATCACCGCTCTTGATTGCGAGAATCAGTTGGACCTTGCCGTCGCGCCATCGGGACAGGACAGCCCCGTCCTCCGTGGGCCAGATCGCGGCCGACTCAACACTGGCAAGAGCCGCGATCGCCTGGCGATCCGATCCGGCCAGGCCCTGATCGGCGATCTGGACACGACTCGTGCCGACGGCAAGCGCCGCAACGGCGACGGCCAACACGGCGGCCGCACCAGCCAGACGCGGCGCCCAGATCCAAGGTGATCGAGTTCCACCTGCCTCGGTGACCCGAGCACGAACCCGTGCGAACGTGGGCGGCACGTAGCGATCGACTTCAGGATGTCCGCGCCGCAACTGGCGCTCGAGCATGTCATGCATGTCGGTCACTCCTCTATCCATGTACGGAGTCGCGCGATGCCGCGAAAGACGTTGGCCCTGGCGCCGCTCTCTGAGATCCGGAGGACGGTCGCGATGGCGGCGAAATCGAGATCTGCCCGGAAGCGCAGGTAGATCGCGGCGCGCTGCCGTTCGGGCAGCCGGTCGACCTGAGTCCAAAGAGCAAGCCGCTGGGCATCATCGGGATCCTGGGCAACCAGTTCGATCTCGCTGACCGCGATCCGCCGACCAAGTCGATGGCTATCCATGGCCAGGTTGTGGGCGACGCGGAAGAGCCATGCATCGACGTTGCCGGGACGCCGCGAAGCCTGTAGACCGAGGAGCCGGGCGAAGGATTCCTGAGCGACCTCCTCGGCGCGGGCGGGATCGAGCCCGAGTCGACGGCCGTATTCCCAGATCTGCGTCGCACGACGCTCATACGCGCGCTCGACGGTCGCGTCCCAGTAGTCGTGGGACTCCGCGATAAGAATGGCCAGGTCAGGCTTGCTGCTCGTCACGGTTGTGTGACGCGAGTGCCGACCCCTTCGTTTACGTCAATCGGTCACCCATCGCCGATACGAGGTCGGAGCGGACAAGACGCGGAGGACGAACACGAGATCGTGGCCGGGCACGGTCTCGGTCATCGACCAGCAGCCGGGTGACGGGAATACGATCCCGACCGCCTGAAATCCGCTCGAACCGTACCCATCTGGCACCGAGATCTCCACGCTACCGGTCGGTCCGTCGAGACGGCGCGCGCTCACGGTCAGGTTTCCATCAACAAGCCGATACGACACGAATTTCGCGTGGAGGTCCGGTCCAACGACCAGCGTGCCATCGCTTGTCCCGAGTTGGACCCACATTGCGTCGTTGCCAAACATGGTGTCCAGGGGCGCAGGTGTCATGCCAGGCGGCAGGACCACGCCTCCGAGGATGAAGGCCGTAACCGCCGCCGGAACCGCAATCGGTGGGGCCGCAATGGTGACAGCGCAACTCGATCGGTCCGGTGATCGGGCCGCTACGGAACTCGTCGGAGTCACCGAGCTATTGCACCCTGCCAGCGCGAAGAACACGCACAGGGCGACAACGCGTCGGCCCACGGGCGACGTGGTCTTGGAGTCGCCGACCAGTGCAGCGATCGTGTGCTGGGTCATCGTGCCCCGATCTCGAGCAGCAGATCCAGTCGAAGCATAGCCTGAGGGTCCAGTCTGCCTCGAGAGCGTCACTGATGCCGACGCACCAACACTTGCCGTTCGTCTCAGCGGCGGCCGACCGTCCGAACCTCAGCCAGAGTTCCGGAGCGGGTGCTCGGCGACGACCGACTCGACGATGTTGGCGCCGAGCCCGGGCCGTGAGGGCACGATCAGCTCGCCGTCGACGATCTCGATCTTCTGGTCGATGAGGTCCCACTTCCAGGGGATGTCGTCCATGTCGATCTCGAAGATCTCGAAGTTGGGCATCGCGGCGTAGAGATGCGCGTTGGCGAGGGTGGACAGCGGGCTCATGTAGTTGTGCGGCGAGACCATCGTGTCGTAGTGGGCCGCCAGCTCGCAGATCCGGCGCGATTCCGACAGGCCGTTGTTGAGGAGCTCCACCATGACCACGTCCGTGACGTGGCGCTCGAGGAACGGGCGGAACTGCTCGCGCCGGATGAGCGCCTCGCCATGGCACAGGCGCGTCCGGGTCCCCCGCCGGGCGGTCAGCAGCGCGTCCGGATCGAACCCTTCGGCCTCCAGCCAGTACAGGTCGAATGGCTCAAGCGCCCGCCCGAGCTCGATGATCCCGCCGTGGCGGTACTCCTGGCCGACGTCGAACAGGATCCCCATGTCCGGTCCGACCCGCTCTCGCAGGGCGCCGATGAACGCCACCGCCGCATCGATCCGGTAGCGGTCGATAGCGCCGTACAGCGTGGGTGGCAGGCCGGTCGTCAGCCCCGGCACGAGCAGATTGGTCTTGAGCGCCTTGAAGCCTGCCGCTTCGACGTCGTCGACGAGCGCGATCCAGCTGTCGAGGGTGCGCGCCGGCTCGACCCCGAGCGCCTCCGGGTCGATCGCCCGGTAGGAGGCGAAATGCGACCAGTACAGCGGCAGCCGGTCGCGGTACAGGCCGCCCAGCAGCTCGTAGACGGGCACGCCCAGCCACTTGCCCTTGATGTCGTAGAGCGCCAGCTCGATCGCCGCGAGGACCTTCATCCGTTCCGGCACGCCGGCCTTGCCCACGTCCCAGAACTTCCGGCCGATCAGGTCGATCCGGCGCGGATCCTCGCCGACCAACTCCTTGCCGAGGACGCGGATGGCCTCGGCCAGCACGGACCCGGTGTGCCAGTCGTAGCCCTCGCCCCAGCCGACGATGCCCTCGTCGGTCGTGACCTTGACGAACAGCCAGTCCCGACCGCCGATGCCGCTGTTGCAGGTCATCGGCTCGATGGCGGTGATCTTCATGGCAACCGGTCCGCGGCGAGCGGATGCGCTCGCACGACGTCTTCGACGATGTCGGCGCCCCAGCCGGGCCGGTCCGACACGATCAATTGCCCGTTCTCGATCTCGAGCGGGTGGGTCAGCAGGTCGCCCTTCCAGGGCACGTCGTCGATGTCGATCTCGAGGATCTCCACGTTCGAGACCGCCGCGCACAGCTGGGCGTTGATCAACGTCCCGAGCGGGCTCATCCAGTTGTGGGGCGAGATCATCGTGTCGTACAGCTCGGCCATCTCGGCGATCCTGCGCGACTCGGACAGGCCATTGGACAGCGTTTCGATCATCACGACATCCGTGACGTGACGCTGGAAGAACGGCCGGAACTGCTCGCGCCGGATGAGGCTTTCGCCGTGGCACAGGCGGGTGGTCGTCTGCTCGCGCGCCGCCAGCAGCGCGTCCGGGTCGAGGCTCTCGGCCTCCAGCCAGTACAGGTCGAATGGCTCGAGCGCCCGGGCGAGCTGGACGATGCCGCCCATCCGGTAGTCGAACTGGACGTCGACGGCGATACCGATGCCCGGTCCGACCACGTCGCGGAGCGTGCCGATCCAGGCCACCGCGGCGTCGATCGTCGCGTGGTCGATCGCGCCGTCGAGGTAGCGCGGCAGACGGGCGCGGCCGTCCGGGCCGCCCTCCGCGATGAGGTTAGTCTTGAGGACCTTGTACCCGGCCGCGACCACGTCCCGCGCCCCGGCCGCCCACTCGGCGTACGTGTGGGTCGGCGGCTGGCCGACGACCTCCGGCCAGACCGCGCGGTACGTCGCGAAGTGCGACCAGTACAGCGGGATCCGATCGCGGAACAGGCCGCCGAGCAGCTCGTAGACCGGCACGCTCAGCCACTTCGCCTTGATGTCCCACAGCGCGAGGTCCATCGCGGCCAGGACCTTCTGGCGTTCCGGGACGCCCGGCCGGCCGCTGTACCAGATCCGCTCGTTCATCAGCTCGATCCGACGCGGGTCTTCGCCGATCAGCCGCCGGCCCATGACTTCGAGCGCGGTCTTGAGCGACGCCGAGGTGTGCCAGTCGTAGGTCTCCGCCCAGCCGACGATGCCCTCGTCCGTGGTGACCTTCAGGAAACCGAATTCGCGCGATCCGCCGTCGCAGACGAATGGCTCGATCGCCGTGATCTTCACTCGCGGGCCCCTCGCGATTCGGTTGACATCGTCCCGGATTGTCGACAATCATACCGACACGGTCCGTCGAGATCGACGCGATTCCCGAATGCTGTCTCCGGTTCGCTGCGCGTCCCGGATGGCCACTTCACGAAAGGACGCAGGCCTCCATGAGCGTCGGCTTCGGGCTCCTCGGATCGGGTTTCATGGCGCACACGTACGCGCAGAGCCTCGCCAAGCACGTCCCGGACGGCCGCCTGGTGGCCGTCGCGGAAGGCACCCGAGCACCGGGGCTGGCCGCCGAGTACGGCGTTCCGGCCCTCGCGGACGCGGCGGCCCTGTTCGCCCGCGACGATGTCGATGCGGTCCTCATCTGCACGCCCCATTCGACCCACCGGGCGCTGACCGAGGCTGCCGCCGCGGCCGGCAAGCACGTCTACATCGAGAAGCCGATGGCCGTCACGCTGGCCGAGTGCGACGCGATGGTGGACGCCTGTCGCGCAGCGAACGTCCTGCTCGACGTCAACCACGTCACCCGCCACCGGGCGTCGCCGGTCGCCGCCAAGCAGCTCCTCGACGACGGCAGCATCGGCGAACTGCGGATGATCCGCATCCTGAGCTCGGTGCTCGCCTACCTGACGCCCGAGCACGGCTGGGCGCACAAGGCCGGTGAGGGCGGCGCGTGGCTGGACATGGGGGTCCACATGTTCGATGCGCTGCGCTGGTTCACGGGGTCCGAGGCGGACGTCATCTTCGCCCGGGTCCGCGACTTCGAGGGCGATCCGAACCAGCGCCGGAGCGGCCTGGCCGAGGTCGTCATGCGCAACGGCGTCATCGTCCAGCTGCTGATCAGCTTCGAGATGCCGCCTCCCGGTCTCGGGTCACAGAGCCAGTGGACGTTCATCGGCTCCGACGGCATCGTGGAGTCCGATTCGTACGGCAAGGTCCGGCTCGGCAAGGGCGATGGCTGGCAGGACATCTTCGAGATGCCGCCGTTCGCGCTCAACGCCGACGTCTACAGCCCGATCCGGCTGACCGCCTTCGCGGAGCAGACCCAGCAGTTCGCGAAGGCCGTTCAGGGCGGCTTCGCGGCGGCCGGTCCCGAGTTCCACGGCGCGGACGGCCGGGCCGCGGTCGAGATCGTCGAAGCCGGCACGCGATCGTCGGAGCGCGGCGAGGCCATCCGGCTGCCGATCGATCCGGCCTGATCGGGCTCGGGAGCGGGACAGGCGCGATGGAGGTCGTCGAGCGGACGGTCGTCTCGGCCGCGGTTCCCGGCACGCCCCGGGCGTTCGCCACCTTCCCGGCGTTCGTCGTCCTCGCGGACGGCAGCCTGCTGGTCAGCTATAGCATCGGCAGCGGCAAGGACACCGACGACCTCGACATCGAGCTGCGACGCTCGACCGATGGAGGCCGCACCTGGACAGAGCCGGCCACGCCGTTCGCGACGAGCGTCGACAGCCGGCACGGCTCGCTCAAGGCCGCGCCGATCACCCGGCTCGACGGCGGCCACCTGATCGTCGCGGCGTTGTGGATCGACCGCGAGGCGTTCGCCGGCCAGCCGCTCTTCAACCCCGAGACCGATGGCTGTCTGCCGATGACCGTCCTGCTGGCCGATTCCGACGACGCGGGCCGGACCTGGACGCCGTGGCGCGTCGTGCCGATGCCCGATGACATCGGTCCGCCGTCGCTGACCAACGCGGTCCTGCGGCTAGCCGACGGCCGGCTGGTCCTGAGCATCGAATCGAACAAGCCCTATCTGGACACGTCGCGCTGGTTCCAGCGAGTCGTCCACCTCCGCTCGGAGGACGGTGGCCAGACGTGGTCGCCGCCCGAGACCGTCACCCAGGACCCGACTGGCCGGATCCTGAACTGGGATCAGCGCGGCGCGATCGGCCCCGACGGCCGTCTCGTGACGTTCACCTGGACCTACGACTTCGAGACCACGTCGTACCTCAACGTCCAGCGCCGGATCAGCCCGGACGGCGTCGCGCCGTTCGGACCACCGGATGACCTCGGGTTCGCCGATCAGCCAGGGCATCCGGCCATCCTCCCCGACGGGCGTGTCGTGCTCGCCTGGGTCGATCGGTTCGGGTCGGCCAGCATCCGAGCCCGCTCCGCGGCGGCCATCGACGCGCCGTTCGAGGCGGCCACGGAGGTCATGATCCACCTGCCCGGCATGCCGCGAACCCGCCCGTCCGGCGACGGCGAGACGACCGGCGATGCCCTGGTCGAGATGGGCACCTGGTCGTACGGGCTGGCCTACGCGGAGTCCCTCCCCGATGGCGACGTCGGGGTCGTCCACTACGCGGCGGGCGCCGCCGGTGGCACGGACGTCCGATGGGCGCGCCTGCGGCTGGACTCGTGAGCCGTCCCGGCCGCCGACGCCGTCACGGACGGCTCAGGAGCACCTCGCCGATGGCGACCACGCCGGACCGCAAGGGCCGGCCGAGCCACCCCAGCCAGACGTCGTTGCTGAACAGCTTGCCGCGCTCCGAGCGGCCATCGACCGTCGCTCGACCGGCGCCCGCCTCCACCAGGACGCTGACGATGTCCAGGGTCGGCACGCGGGGCGCCGGGCCCATCGCGAACACCGGCGGCGCCAGATCGGACCATTCGACGTCGATCCGCAGGCCGCTGGCGATGACCGTCTCGCTGACCGTCGGCCCGCTCAGTGGGCTCGACCGGAACGTCGCGAGGATCGGCCGCGCGATGACCTCGGGTCGCCAGCCACGCGGCGCGAGTCGCTCAGCCTGGGCGACGGCCACCGCCGGCTTGTCGGCCAGCACGAGCCGCTCAGCCCCACCGCCGCGATCGAGCTCCACGAACGCGAGCTCGCCGATGACCCCGTCGGCCGCCCAGCGGAACCGGTAGTGGCTGAACAGGAAGCGCGGCGGACCGGGCTCGCCGTCGGCCGTCAGGCCGATGATCAGATGGTCGAAGATGGCCTGTACGGCGCCCGGATGGGTCGTCGCCGAGGGTTCGTCCGACGCGTCCACGTGTGTTCCCTTTCGATCGCTCGATGACAGAGGAGATGGGATCGATGACGACCCAGCCGGATCCGCTCGCGAACGCGACCCTGGCCGAGATGGAGCGGTTCGCCGCCGGGGTGCTCCCGACCAATGCCCTTGACTACTATGCGTCCGGCGCGCGCGACGAACTGACCTTCCGCGGCAATCTGGCCGGCTGGGAGCGCTGGTGGTTCGTGCCGCGGATGCTCGTCGACGTGTCGAGGGTGTCGCTCGCCACGACGATCCTCGGCGAGCCGCTGGCCCTGCCGATCATGGTCGCGCCGATGGCCTCGCAGCGGATGGCGCACCCGGATGGCGAGCTCGCCACGGCCCGGGCGGCGGCCGCGGCCGGCACGATCATGATCGTGTCGACCAGCACGATGACGCCGATCGAGGAGATCGGCGCCGAGCCAGGTGTCCGTTTCTGGTTCCAGCTCTACCCGTTCAACGACTTCGAGGCCACGGTCGCGATGATCGAGCGGGCCATCGCCGCCGGTGCCAAGGCGGTCTGTCTGACGGTCGATGTCGCGAGCTCCTTCGACCCGAAGCGCCGGCCGCGTGGCGGGATCATCACCCCCGAATGGGTCAAGTACCCGATGCACCCGCCGGTGGCCGAGACGGAGCCGGCGCTCACGTGGGCCTATCTCGACCGCCTGTCGGCCCGCATCCCGATCCCCATCGTGCTCAAAGGCATCCTCCACCCGGACGACGCGCTCCGGGCCATCGATGCCGGAGCGGCCGCGATCGTCGTCAGCAACCACGGCGGGCGGACGCTCGACGGCGCGATCCCGACCTCGGAGATCCTGCCCGAGGTCGCCGAGGCGGTCGATGGCCGGGTTGAGCTCCTGGTCGACGGCGGCATCCGACGGGGCGCCGACGTCATCCGCGCCCTCGCCCTCGGTGCCCGGGCGGTGCTGGTCGGCCGGCCATTCCTGTGGGCACTCGCCATCAACGGTGCGGCCGGCCAGGGCCACGTCTTCTCACTGCTGCGTCACGAGCTGGAGGAAGACGCCCGCTTCTGTGGCATCCCGGACATCACGGCTGTACCGCGCGACCTGGTCCGCCTCAGCAAGATCGGTCTCGGCTGATCGTGCGCATCACGGAGATCCGGGCCGACACGCTGACCTTCGGCCCGACGATCGTCCGGGTCTTCACCGACGAGGGCCTCGTCGGGTTGTCCGAGCTCGGCTGGCAGGACCCGGCCATCTTCCGCGCCCATCTCGACCGGGTCATCCGGCCACAGCTCATCGGGCACGATCCGCTCGCCCCCGGCCGCCACTGGGAGCGGCTGACGGCCGGCACGTTCGAGCTCCCCTACCCGACCTCGACGTCGTTCGCCGGCGTCATCGACATCGCGCTGTGGGACCTGATGGGCAAGGCCGCCGGGCTGCCGATCCATGCGCTGCTGGGCGGCGCCGCGCGGACCGAGATCCCGCTGTACTGGAGCGTCGGCGCCGGGTTCGAGAAGACACCGGAACAGATGGTCGCGGACGTCATGGTCGGTCGCGACCAGGGCTTCAACGCGTTCAAGATCCGGATGGACTGGGGGCCGATCCGTTGCGACGTCGACCCGGCCAGGGATCTCGAGATGACGCGCCAGGTCCGGGCGGCGATCGGCCCGGACGTCTGGCTCGGGTTCGATGCCAACCGGGGCTACTCGGTCGGAACGGCGATCCGCCAGGGCCGCGAGTTCGAGCGGTTGGGGCTCGCCCACTTCGAGGAGCCGCTGCCCGAGCACGACATGGCGGGGTTGCGCGAGGTGTGCCGGGCGCTCGACATCCCGGTCTCGACCGGCGAGCAGCTCAAGCATCGCTGGGACTTCCGCGACCTCATCGAGCGTTCCGACGCCGACATCCTCCAGCCGGATATCGTCGACGCGGGCGGGATCAGCGAGGTCGTCCGCATCTTTCAGCTGGCCGAGGTCTTCGCCAAGCCGGTCATGCCCCATAGCCCGTCGGCCGGGATCCTGTCGATCGCGAGCATGCACGCGTACTCGACGGTCCTGTCCGCTGTCCGGCCGCACGAGTACTCGGTCGAGTACGGGCCCGCGCCGGAGCGCATCGCCGAGCTGTTCGAGGAGCCGGTCCTCCACGACCACGGCGTCTTCCGTCTGTCGGATCGACCCGGGCTCGGGCTGACCCTGAATGCGGACGTGTTGGAGGGGTTGCTGCCGAGGGCGTGACCGCGGCCCCACGGGACATGCCGGATCTTGCATGCGCGGACCGCCATGGCCGGCCGTGGGACTCGCGGAGGGGTCCAGGCCCAAGTTCGACACTTGGACACTGCCTGGGATGGTCTCCAAGCGGGTGGCGTTCGGCCATGATCGGCCATGATCGGCCACGAGAGTCCCGGGAAGATCGTTCTGCCAGGTGGCGGGCGAGATCCCGGATCGTCAACGACGCGTCTGGGAATCACACCTGGGCCGGCCCCGAGTCGGCGAACGTCTCCGGCCAAGCGAGGACCGGGGTCCCGGCGCGGATCACCTGTGCCGGGTTCCGCAAGGCCGCCATCGACCCCAGCGGGTCCGCGTCGAGCACCAGCAGGTCGGCGACCTGGCCCGCCTCGACCAGTCCGACGTCCTCGAGGCCGAACAGCGTGGCCGTGACGGTCGTCGCCGAGGCGAGGGCCGCCAGCGGCGTCATGCCATGGCGGACGTACAGCTCGAGCTCGTCGACCATGTCGCCCATCGGCACGAGCGGCGCGCCGCCGTCGTTGCCAGCAGCGATCCGAACGCCGGCCCGGATGGCCGGTTCGAGGAACGTCACGAGGCTCTCGTGCAGGGCCTCGCATTGCTCGACGACGAAGGTCGGGATCCCCGCCGCGACGCCGTGATCGATGATCCGTCGGTCGGACAGGATCGTCGGGACGAGCGCGGTCCCCCGCTGGAGCATCAGGTCGATGATCTCCTGGTCGCCACCGTGGCCGTGCTCGACCGAGTCCACGCCGGCCAAGATCGCGTTGCGGACGCCGATCCGGCTCTCCGCGTGGGCCGCGACCGGGACCTCGCGCTTGTGCGCCTCCTCGACGGCAGCGGCCATCTCCTCGATGGTCAGCTGCGGCTGACCGGCCTGGCGGCCCGTGGTCATCATCCCGCCGGTCGCCATGAGCTTGATCGAGGTCGCCCCGGCGCGGAGATTCTTGCGCGTGGCGCGACGGACCGCGTCCGGCCCGTCCGCCTGTCGCCCGATCCACCAGCCGTGCCCGCCGGTCATCGTGATGACCCGGCCGCTGGCGAGCATGTGCGGTCCGGCGATCTCGCCGGCGGCGATCAGCGCCGCGAGCTCGATGGGCATCTCGGCCGGTCCGCCGACATCGCGGATGGTCGTCACCCCGGCACGCAGCGTCGCCTCGAGCCGCGCCACGCTACGCACGACCGTCTGCGTCCGATCCTCGCCGTGGAGGACGGTCTCCGGATCCGGTCCGCCATCGAGACAGGCGTGGGCGTGGGCATTCATCAACCCCGGCACGACCCAGCGGCCACCGAGCGGCACCACGGTCGCGCCGGCCGCATCCAGCGACTCTCCGATCGCCGCGATCAGTCCGTCGCGGACGAGGACATCCACCCGCCCCGGCCGCGCCCCGCGGGCGTCGACGACCTGCGCGTCATGCAGGATGAGATCGGTCACAGTCGCACCCGCGCCCAGCGGCCGCTGCGGGTCATCCCCGAGCCGCCGTAGAACACGACGAGGATCTCGCCGCTCGACAGGACGGCGCCGCGTGGGTGCCCGAACTGCCATGCGCCCATGTCGTTCCAGTAGTCCTCCTGCGCGCGGGCGGCCCCGGACCCCGGTTCTCCGCCCGCCTCGCTGGCCCACACGACCAGCTCGTCGGCCCGATCCCAGGTCCGCCCGAAGTCCTCGCTCAGGGCCGCCCGAATGCCCGGCGGATCGCCCCGGTGTGAGTAGACGGCCAGGAGTCGGTCGCCGCCCAACGAGATCGGCTGGCAGTGCTGGCCGGGCAGGCCGGTCCCGACCGGATCGGTCCATGTGCGGCCGTCCGGGGTGCCCCAGGCGATATGAACGTCGATGTCGCGGCCCTCAGCCGGCTGATGGGTCCAGAACATGTTGACAAGGCGCCCGTCGACCGGGTGCGTCGCGAGGCGCTGGTCCCAGTAGTAGACGGCGTTGGCCGGATGGCGGGCCACGAGGACCTCGTCGGTCCAGCTCGACCCGTCGTCCTGTGACAGCCGCAGCCACGCGGCCGGAATGCCGGGTGACGCATCCTCGTATTCCTTCCAGTTCTCGAACGGCTGGGCCAGCGTCGCATCGGCCAGGCGCAGGACGGGACCCGTGATCGAGGCGCCGGCGTGGTCGCCGAGGTCGATCCGCCGGCGGTCCGGCCAGGATCGTCCGCCATCGGTCGAGCGGATGAGATAGCTGCGCATGCCGAGGAGACCCTGGGTGTGGGGGTGGACCCATGGGCGGCTCGGGTCGGAGCGGTCGGTCCACAGCACCGACGCGACGAGCCGACCGGGCGCCAGCTCCATCGCGTACCAGCCGCGGGCCTCGCCCGGCCAGCCGTCCCACACGCGTTCGGACAGGCCGAAGAAGCGGAGCTCCCAGTCGTCACCGCCGTTGCGCGACGCGAAGACGCCGACGTGCCCATCCGCGCCCTCGCGGTCCGTGCCGAGCCGGCAGGTCGCCAGGACCGTGCCATCGGCAAGCGCGACCGCGGCGGTCGACGACGCGCTTCGTTCATTGCCGGGAGCCGTGCGCGCGTCCCAGAACGCGCCCGAGGCGACGACCTCCATCGTGGTCTCCGTGTGCGGCGATTGTCGACAATCTACAATGGCGGTCGCCGGGTCGCACGGTCCCGGCGCCACCCCCAGTCTGCAGGGAGACCCTTGGCCACGACCAGCGCCGCCGCCACCGACCCGCGCATCGGCCGCCCGAAAGCCGAGCTCGATACCCCCGCCCTGCTGCTCGATCTCGAGCGGTTCGAGGCCAACGTGGACCGGCTGTCGTCGGCCATCGCGGCGGGCGGCAAGCAATGGCGGCCACACTCCAAGGGCCACAAGTCGCCGTGGATCGCGCGCCGCCAGATGGACTACGGGGCGATCGGCGTGACGTGCGCCAAGATCTCCGAGGCGGAGGTCATGGTCGACGGCGGGATCCCGAGCATCCTCGTCGCCAACGAGCTCGCCACCCGGGTCAAGATCGAGCGCGCAGCCCGCCTCCAGGCCCGGGCCGAGGTCATGATCTGCGCCGATGACCCGTACCACGTCAGCCTCGCGTCCGAGGTGGGGGTCGCGGCCGGGGTGGACATCCCGATGGTCGTTGATCTCAATGTCGGGATGGACCGGACCGGCGCCACGCCGGGGCCTGCCGGTCTCGAGCTCGCCCGCCAGATCGACCGCGCGCCCGGCGTCCGGTTCGCCGGGATCATGGGCTACGAGGGCCACACGCTCACGGCCTGGCCCAACGAGGAGAAACTGGCCCAGACCGTCGCCGCCATCGCCGGCCTGATCGAGACGCGCACGCTCATCGAGGCGGACGGCATCCCGGTCGGGATCGTCAGCGGCGGCGGTTCCGGCAACCATATGTTCGCGGCCACCATCGACGGGCTGACCGAGCTGCAGGCCGGCGGCGCCTGCTTCATGGACCCGTTCTACGGCGAACTGTGCCACCTCGCGGAGCTGGGCTTCGAGTACGCCCTGACCATCCTGGCGACCGTGACCAGCCGGCCGACGCCGGAACGGGTCATCACGGATGCCGGGTTCAAGACCCTGTCGGCCAAGGAGGAGTGGCATGCGGTGGTCCTCGAGCACGACGAGTTCGAGCTGGTCTACCTGTCCGCCGAACATGGCGTCTGGCTTCGTCCGCCGGACGGTCCGCCGGTCGTCATCGGTCAGCAGCTCGAGATCATCCCGGACTACCACGACACGACGACGTTCCGGCATGACGCGTTCGTCGGGCTGCGTGATGGCGTGGTCGAGACCGTCATCCCGCTCCTTGCCCGCGGGAAGCTGACCTGACGATGGACGTCGATCTGCTCATCCACGGCGGCACGGTCGTCGACGGCACCGGGGAACCCGGCGTCGTGGCCGATGTGGCCGTGCGCAACGGCCGGATCGCGGCGGTCGGGTCGCTGCCGGACGTGGCGGCCGCCACCACCATCGACGCCACCGGCCGCGTCGTCGCTCCGGGCTTCATCGACGCGCACCCCCACTCGGAGACGGCCCTGCGCGGCAACGGCGAGATCTGGGGCGCCGTCCTCCAGGGAGTGACCTCGCACCTGACCGGCCCGGACGGCTTCGGATGGGCGCCGTTACCGGCCGACAGGTGCGCCGAGCTGTGGCGGGCGACGGCGTTCGCCTACGGCCAGCCCGGACTGGCCCCGGCCTGGCCGACGATCGACGCCTACCTCGATGGCTTCGCCGGGACGATCCCGCTCAACGTCGTGCCCATGGCACCCCACCAGCCGATCCGCTTCGCGGTCATGGGCTGGGACGACCGGCCGCCGACGACGGCCGAGATGGACCGCATGCGCGCGCTCACCCGCGACTGGATGGAAGCCGGTGCGGTCGGGCTCAACACCGGGCTCGACTATCAGCCGGCCGCCAACGCCTCGACCGAGGAGCTGGTCGAGCTGGCCAAGGTCGTCCGCGAGTACGGCGGGATCTATGCCGCCCACATCCGCTACAACGCCATCGGCAAGCCGGCGGCCTACCGCGAGTCGATCGAGATCGGGCGGCGCGCCGACGTCCCGATCCGCCAATCGCACGAATCGGTCGATGACGAGACCGAGCCGCTGCTCGAGGAGGCGCGGCTCGCCGGCGTCGACTTCGGTATCGACTGGTACCTCTACCCGGCGGGTTCGAGCCACCTCCTGGTCTGGCTGCCACCCGAGGACCAGCTGGGCGGCTTCGACGCGACCGTCCAGCGTCTGCGCGACGACCCGGCCCACCGCCGCAAGATCGGCGCGATCATCGAGGAGCAGATCGCGGTCACCCATGCCATCGGCGGGCGTGAGTACTTCTCGGACACGCGGACCGGCCGCTACATCGGGATGTCCATCGGGGAGGTCGCGGCCGAGCGCGGGACGAGCATCGGCGACACAGCGGTCGACCTGATCATCGAGGAATCACCGGACGCGATCCTGGTCTTCCGCCGCGGGATCAGCCCCGAGGCATTCGATGCGCAGGCCCGCCGCAGCCTGAACCACCCGGCGTTCATGGTCGCCAGCGACGGCGTCTACCACGGGGCCCTCCCCCACCCGCGAGGCTATGGTTGCTTCGCGCAGGTCCTGGGCACGTTCGTACGCGAGGGCGGCCTGGTCAGCCTCGAGCGGGCGGTCCATCTGATGAGCGGACGCCCGGCGGAGCGCTTCGGGATCACCGACCGCGGCCGGGTCGTCGATGGGCTGGCGGCCGACCTCGTCGTGTTCGATCCGGCGACCGTCGCGACCCAGGCGACCTGGGAGGAGCCACGTCGGCCGGCCATCGGGTTCGATGCGATCATCGTCAACGGCGAGGTCGTGGCACGCGACGGTCGACCGACCGACGCCCGACCCGGTAGAGTCATCCGTGCCGGGAATCGTCACTGAAGTGCCAGTTGACGTCACCTTGACATCACGCACCTGCACTGTACATTGTGCGAGTTGCCGGCCTCCAGGTCGGCACTTCGACTATCCAGCCCGTGGACCTCGCTCCGCAGGCTCCCTCCGTCACCCGTAGCCGCCGAGGGGCCATGATCCAGGCAGCACCCGACAACACGGATCCGCTCGACGCTCCGGCGGTCATCCGTGACGGCGCGCGGCCGGCCAAGGCCATCCTCTCGGTCACCGACCTTCAAGTGGAGTTCGCCGGCCGGGGTCGGACGGTCCGGGCGGTGCGCGGCCTGTCCTACGAGATCGGCCCGGGCGAGACGATCGGTCTGGTCGGTGAATCCGGCTCGGGCAAGAGCGTCAGCGCGCTGTCGCTCCTGGGCCTCCTCCCAAAGCGGGTCGGCAAGGTCACGGGCGGCACGGCGATCTTCCAGGGCGAGAACCTGCTCACGATGTCCGAGGACCAGCTGCGCAAGGTCCGGGGCGCCAGGATCGCGATGATCTTCCAGGACCCGCTGTCGAGCCTCAACCCGGTCCTGACCATCGGGCGCCAGATCACCGAGGCGATCGAGACCCACCAGGGCGTCGGGACGGGCGCGGCCAAGAAGCGCGCGATCGAGCTGCTTGAACTGGTCGGCATCCCGGGCGCGGCCGCTCGGGTCAACGACTATCCGCACCAGTTCAGTGGCGGGATGCGCCAGCGCGCGATGATCGCGATGGCGCTCAGTTGCGAGCCGAGCCTGCTCATCGCCGACGAGCCGACGACCGCGCTCGACGTGACCATCCAGGCCCAGATCCTGGACCTCCTCAGTCGGCTCCGGACTGAGCTCGGGATGGCCGTCCTGATCATCACCCACGACCTTGGTGTCGTGGCCGGGTTCGCGGACCGACTCGCCGTCATGTACGCCGGGCGGCTGGTCGAACTCGGGCCGACCGAGACCGTGCTCGCAGATCCGTCGCATCCGTACACGATCGGGCTCCTCCGGTCGCTGCCCCGTCTGGACCGCCCGCGGCAGACGGCCCTGACCCCGATCGAAGGCTCACCGCCGGACCTGGCCTCCGCCCTCGAGGGCTGTCCCTTCGCGCCGCGCTGCGGCTGGCGTTTGACCCGCTGCTGGACGGACGACCCGCCCCTCGGCATCGCCGGCGATGAGCGGCTCGAGGATTCGACGCTCGCCGGCCACCAGGTCGCATGCCACAACCAACCGACCCGCGCCGAGGCGACCGCTGGTCGACCTCTCAGTGCAGGCTTCATCCCGGCGCCACCACCCGTCGCCGCCGCCACGACCCTCGCGTCCACGACGGTGCCCGAATGAGTGCCGCAGTGACGTCCACCGAGACGGCGGACGATGTCGGGACAACGACCGACGCTGCGGCCGCCACTGACCCGCTGCTGTCGGTCAGGGACCTCCAAGTCTACTTCCCGATCCTGACCGGGGTCATGCGCCGTCGGACCGGATGGGTCAAGGCTGTCGACGGGG
Organism: Candidatus Limnocylindrales bacterium; assembly: GCA_038248915.1. Classification (GTDB taxonomy): domain Bacteria; phylum Chloroflexota; class Limnocylindria; order Limnocylindrales; family CSP1-4; genus SPCO01. The sequence continues at coordinate 124,658 of JBBRXB010000003.1, forward strand.
TGAGCTTCGATATCGAGCGGGGCGAGACGCTCGGCCTCGTCGGTGAGTCCGGCTCGGGCAAGACGACCATCGGACGGACCATCGTCCGGATCACCCAGCCGCTGGGCGGGTCCATCACGCTCGACGGCGCCGATCTGCTGGCCCTCAAGGGCGATGACTTGCGTCGCCGTCGACGGAAGTTCCAGATGGTCTTCCAGGACCCGTATTCCAGTCTCGACCCCCGCCAGACCGTGGGCGAGATCCTGGCCGAACCGTTGCGTGTCCACAACCTCGCCTCGGGCAAGGCGCGCGGGGCCCGCATCGCCGAACTGCTCGAGCTCGTCGGCCTCGATGCCTCGTTCGTCGAGCGCTACCCGCACGAATTCAGCGGCGGCCAGCGCCAGCGCATCGGCATCGCCCGGGCCCTTGCGGTCGAGCCCGAGATCATCGTCTGTGACGAGCCGATCAGCGCCCTGGACGTCTCGATCCAGGCGCAGGTCATCAACCTGCTCGAGCGCCTCCAGCACGACCTCGGGCTGACCTACCTGTTCATCGCCCATGACCTCGCTGTCGTCCGCCACATCGCGGATCGGGTGGCGGTCATGTACCTCGGCAAGATCGTCGAGATCGCGCCCTCCGACCAGCTCTACGCCCAGCCGCTCCACCCGTACACGGTGGCGCTGCTGTCTGCGGTCCCGGTGCCTGACGCGCGGACCGAGCGATCGCGTCGTCGGATCATCCTCACCGGCGACATCCCAAGCCCGGCCGATCCGCCGTCAGGATGCCGCTTCCACACCCGCTGCTGGCTGTACGAGCGCCTGGGCAAGCCCGAGATCTGCGTGACCGACGATCCGCCGCTCACCCAGGTCGAAGGGGTGAGCCCGGACCAGATCGTGGCCTGCCATTTCGCCAAGGAGCAGATCACGGCGCCACCACTCGACATCGTCCCAGAGATCGCGGATGCGCCGGTCATCGTGCCGTCGCACCCGGCTGATCGGCCGGACATGATCAGCCGGGCGTGATCGCGATCGTCCAGACACAGGCCGGGTTCGCGGCGACATCGACGTAGTACGACCCGCCGACGAGGTTCTGAAGCTTGTAGGTCGGCTCGACGACGATGGCCAGCTTGGTATCGTTGGCGTCGTACAGCGTGACGAACGGGATGACGGTGCTCGAGATGCACGCCGAGACGGTCATCTGGGCAGTACCGGCGGGCAGGTCGAACGCGGGTGACTTGCCTTGGCCGAGCCCGACGATGTTGGCCGTCGCGCCGTCCATGGTCAGCGTCGGTTTGCCCGCGACCGGCGCGGGGCCGCTCGCCGTGGGCGCGCCCGATCCCGCGCCGCCGCCGGGCGGTGCGCTTTCGGTGAACCCGGGCGGCGCGCTCGGCTCGCAGGCCACCACCATCGTCATCAGCAGCAGACCGGCCATGGTCGTGCCCGCCAGACCCCACCCGTCGTGCCGACCGCGGATCCTGAGGCTCATCCTGAGATCACCGATCCTTTGCTGCCCGCGGGTCGATCGCGTCTCGCAGGCCGTCGCCGATGAAGTTCACCGCCAGAACGGTCGAAGTGATCATGATCGCTGCGGGCACCCATTGCCAGGGCAGTTGCGTGAGGACGACCGGACTGGTCGCCTCGGTGATGAGATTCCCCCAGCTCGCCTCTGGCGGACGCACCCCTAGCCCGAGGAAGCTGAGGCTGGCCTCGAGGAGCACGGCCGTCGCGACACCGAAGGTGGCGACCACCGTGAGCGGACCGAGGATGTTCGGGAGCATGTGTCGGAACAGGATCGTCCGGTCCGGGACGCCGACGACCCGTGACGCGGTGATGAACTCCGACTCGCGCAGGACCAGCAGTTGACCACGGACGAGACGCGCCGTCAGCGGCCAACCAAGTAATCCGATGACCACGATGACCGAGACGATGCTCGGCCCGACGAGCGACACGAAAACGATGATCAGCAGCAGTGGCGGGATGGCCATGATGGTGTCGGTGAAACGCATGATCCCCTGATCGATGAAGCGGCCATAGAAGCCCGCTGCCAGGCCCATGAGCGTGCCGATCACCAGGTACAGGGTGACCGCGCCGAACCCGACCAGCATCGAGGTCCGGGCGCCGTACAGGACACGGGACCAGATATCCCGTGCCGACACATCGGTCCCAAGCAGGTGCTCAGGGCTCGGCGGCTGCCGAGCACCCGCGGCGAGGTCCAACCAGTTGGGCGGCCACGGCGTCAGGAGCGGCGCGAAGATCGCCATGAGGATGATGATCGTGAGCATGATCACGCCGACGATCGCCAGTCGATAGCGCAGGAAGCGCCGCGCCGCCGCACGCCGGGGCGAGACATGTTCGCCGAGGACCTGTGTGCCGAGTGCGACGGGCAACTGAGCCAGTTCCGCCTCGGCCATGCTGTGGAGCGCGTCGGGGTCATTTCGCGCGGTCATATGCCACCCGTGGATCGGCGAGCGCGTAGCCGATGTCGGCGACGATATTGGCGACCAGGACCGCGATCCCGGTGATCAGGATGATGCCCATCATCAGCGATGGGTCACGGGCATTGGCGGCTTTGACCGCCAACTGGCCCATCCCGTTCCAGGCGAACACCTGCTCGGTGATGACGGCGCCGGCCACCGCTTCCGGGATGAGCAGCGCGACGATCGTGATGACCGGGATCAGGGCGTTGCGGAAGGCATGGCGCATGATCACGAGGCGCTGACTGAGGCCCTTGGAGCGAGCGGTCGTAACGTATTCGCTGTCGAGTACGTCGAGCATGCTCGCCCGTGTGTAGCGGACCAGCGGGGCGGCGTTCACGATCGCGAGCACCGTGGCCGGCAGGATGAGGTGGTACAAGGCGTCGAAGGGATCGCTCTTCCCGACCGTATGGAGCTGCCCGGTCGGCAGGACATGGAGGTTGACGGCGAAGACATAGATCGCCACGAGGCCGAGCACGAAGACCGGCGTCGAGGCGAGGAAGATCGCGCTCGAGTTCAGGACGTAGTCCAGCTTGGAGTACTGGCGGACGGCGGTGATGACGCCGATCGGGATGCCGATGCAGATGGCCATCGTGAGCGCGGTCACCATCAGCAACAGTGTCTGGGGGACGCGCGTGCCGATCTCCTCGGCGATCGATCTGTGCGACGTGACCGAGTACCCGAAATCCCCCTGGAGGACGCCGGCCAGCCAGTTCAGGTACTGGTTGGGAAAGATGGGCTGATCGAAGCCGAGGCGATGACGCTCGGCCTCGAGCAGCGCGGGATGCGACAGCAGGTTGGCCAGGGTCTCCGGGTTGACCGAGGACAGGAGCGGATCCCCTGGCGCGAGCTTGAGGGCGACGAACCCGATGATCGTGATCCCGATGAGGACCGGGATCGAGATGAGGATGCGTCGAATGATGTAGGCGCCCACCGAACCTCCTCTGTGATCTTCAGGATATGGTCGGTGGGCGCCTGGCTCTTGTCAGCTTCCAGGGATCAGTTGTGGTACGTCCAGTCGAGGATCTTCTGGAACGACTCACGCTCGTTCGGGTAGATGGCGAAGCCACCGCCCAGCCTGTCCGAATAGACGTGCAGGTAGTTGGGCTGCCAGAGGTAGATCTCCGGCAGGTTGTCGTTGAGGTCGAGGGCGAGCTTGTGCAGGATCGCATCCTGGGCGTCACCGACGACCGCGCGGGCTGCATTGAACTGGTCGGTGTAGATGCATTGATCCTTGGGCAGCTTCAGCTGGCTCGTCCCGAGGCCTGCGCAATCGTAGTAGATGCCCGACTGATACCAGCCCACGCCTTCGGAGCCGCCAAAGCTCAGGAACGCCTCGAAGTCGTTGGTCTTCTGGATCAGGTCGGAGTACGGAGCCGTCGGCAGCGCGGTCAGCTCGACCTTCAGGCCGAGGGCCTGGAGGTACTGCTGGATCGCCGGGGCGACGACGGTGAAGTTCGGGTCGTCGGCCAACAGGGCCAGACGGAACGTCTTGCTCACGTCCCACTTCGATGTGGCCAGCAGCTGCTTGCCCTTGTCGAGGTTGAACTCGTACTTGTTGATGTCGTCGTAGACCTTGAAGCCCGGCGGGATCGTGTAGTTCAGGGTGGCCAGACCACCGAGGACCTTGTCGATCGTCTCGGGCCGGTTGATCGCGTAGGCGATCGCCTGGCGCAGCGCCTTGTCCGTGTTGGTGTTGTTGAAGTTGATGTTGAAGATGCCGACGCCCGGCACGTTCAGCTGCTTGAGCCCGGGAACGTTGGCGAGGCCCGGGCCTTCGGCCGGCGGGACGCGGATCGTCAGATCGAGCTCACCGGCGGCGAGCTGAGCGACCGAGACACTCGAATCCTGGATCTTGTAGACCAGGGTGTCGATCTGCGAGTCCTTGCCCTTCCAGTAATTCTTCTTGGCCGTGAAGCTCGCACCAGTGGCCGAGATCGACTCCGAGAAGTCGAACGGGCCGGAGCCGATCGTCTCGCCGACCGTCCCGAGGCAGAACGGGCAGGTGTCGGCCTGGGCGGCCGTCAGTCCGTCGAGCTTGTGCTTGGGCAGGATGTAGTACACGGCGCCCGCGAGGGTCCGCAGGAAGGTCGAGTCGGGCTTCTCCAGCGTCAGCTCGACCGTGTTCGCGTCGATCGCCTTGGCGCCTACCGGCGTGTTGGTCGTTCCGGCATCGGCCGCGGCACCCTTGACCTCGAGCCACGCCGTGACCGGGATCTGCTTGAACGCGGTCGGGTTCTGGGCCGACCAGGCGATCGTCCACAGGACGTCATCGGCGGTCACGGGCTTGCCGTCGCTCCACACAGCGGCCGGGTTCAGGTGGAAGGTGTAGACGGTCGCGTCGGGTGACACCTCCCAGGTGGTCGCAAGGTCCGGCAGGATCGTGACCTCGTCCTTGTCAACGTCGACGAGGCCGCTGAAGACGAGGTCCGCCATCAGCTCCTGGTTGCCGGTGCCGAGGTTGACCGGGTGGATGCTCGGCAGGAAGTCCGAGATGCGCGACATGCGCAGGGTCGTCGGTCCGGCTGCCGCCGACGGTGCCGTCGAGGGCGCCTCCGAAGGTGCGACGGACGGCGGCGCGGCCGATGCCGCACTACTTGCCGATGGAGATGTGGTCGCTCCTCCGCACGCCGTGGCGATCAGCGCGACCACCGCCAACAAGGCGGGAAAACGGGCTTTCATAGGTCTCCTCCTCAGCCGGTTGCCCGCACGGGCAATGCGACGCATCCTGCAACCCAACTGCGACTGTGTCAACTTATTGCAGTGGGAATGAATATCGGCCCGTCACCACAACCGGCATTCCGGCGCCAGTTCGGCGCCATCTGGGGCCCTGACGGAGGGATCGGACCATGATCGAGTCGAGTCCACGCCAGGCACTTCGGCTCCGGGTGGGGCGCCTCCTGGATGGCATCGGTGGGCCCGCCATCGAAGGCGCGGCGCTGCTCGTGCTCGACGGTCGGATCGCACAGGTCGGCGCGGATGCGACAGTCGCCGAGCCGGAGGACGCCCGGACGCTCGACCTGCCGGGGACTACGGCGTTGCCCGGGCTGATGGACGCGCACGTCCACGTGACGATGCCGCCGACCGTCGACCCGCTCGCGAGCATGGAGACGGAGACCGACGACGATCTCGTCGTGCGCGGCTCGGCCGCCAGCGAGCGGATGGTCAGGGCCGGGATCACCACCGCCTACGACTGCGGCGCGCGCGGGATGACCGCCTACCGCATCCGTGACGGGATCGCGCGCGGCCTGACCCTCGGGCCGCGACTGCTGGTCAGCGGCCGGCCGGTCACCCAGACGGGTGGCCACTGCCATTTCTTCGGCGGTGAGGCGGACGGCGTGGACGGCGTCCGCGAGGCGGTCCGGCGGCTGCTCGAGGACGAGGGCGCCGACGGGATCAAGATCATGGCCACTGGTGGCGGGCTGACGCCGGGGACCGACTCGCGCCACGCGTCGTACTCGCTCGAGGAGCTGACCGCCGCCGTCGACGAGGCTCACCGGCTCGGCAAGAAGGTGACGTCGCACGCGCATGGCGTGCCGGGCATCGACAACGCGTCGAAGGCCGGGATCGACTCGATCCAGCACTGCACGATGCTGGGTGAGCAGTGGGAGTGGGCCTTCGATGAGACGGTCGCGCGCGGGCTGGCCGAGCGCGGGACCCGGGCCATCCCGACGATCTCCGCCGGGACGCGCTACGAGGTCGAGACCGGCAAGGACATCAACAAGCTCCAGCCCAACCCCGGGCGGATGACCCGCGCCGACTGGTGGGCCAACGCCCGGTCCCTGGCCGAGGTCGGCGTGACGCTCGTCCCTGGCACCGATGTCGGCATCAACTACACGGACTTCGGCGAAGAGCTGTTCATCGAGCTCGAGGCATGGGTCGGCGCCGGGATGGAGCCGGGCCACGTCATCCACTGCGCCACCGGTCGCGCCGCGTGGCATCTCGGCATCGAGGCACGGACGGGCAGCCTCCGCCCCGGCCTGGAGGCGGACGTCCTCATCGTCGATGGCGCGCCGGACCAGGACATCACGGACCTGCGCCGGACGCGGTTCATCCTGAAGGGCGGTCAACGCGTCCAGCCCACCCCGCCGCGGCCCAAGCCCGTCCGCGGCCGCGACACGATCCCGGCCTGAGCCGCCGCCGGGACGAGCGCAGCCCGCGCGTCCTGCTGTAGCCCACCCCACTCGATCGAGAGGATCCGATGGCCGACCCCAGCCCCAGGCTCGAACCCGGTGGACCGCTCGAGGTGGTCGAGGCGCGGACGCTCTTCGCGGATGCCCCGCCCGGCCGGCGGTCGGCGGCCAGCATCGTCCGGGTCGAGTCGACCGGCCGCCTCCTGATGTGCTTCTCGCACGTCGTCGGCATCGAGCTGCGCAACCAGGCGGCGCTCGTCGTGACCCATTCGGACGACGACGGCGCGACCTGGGCGGAACCGCTCGCCCTGTACGCGTATCCGGGCTGGTTCTCACTGGCCATGGGTGGCCTGGCCAGGATCGCGGACGACGACATCAAGGTCATGCTCGGGCGGATCCTGATCGACTTGTCCCTCGGCGGGACCGAACCGATGACCGGCTGGTACGTCGCATCCGCGACCACCCGTGATGCCGGCGAGAGCTGGTCCGACCCGTCCTCCGAGATCCGCCTCTTCCCCGAGTGGACCGAGCTGTACGGCGCGAGCAATCCCCACCCGCTGTCCGACGGCCGCCTGCTGTGGGCGGTCATGGGCACCCGCGGCCGCGACATCGGCTGGCACGCCGGCGTGAGCGTCAGCGACCCGGCCGGGGTGCACATCGAGCCGCCGACGATCGTCGCCCAGGCGAACGGGCGCGACTACAGCGACATCGACGTCATCCGGCTCGACGATGGCCGGTTCCTGGCGGTCATCCGCGAGCACCAGACCCGTCAGAGCGTATGGTCCCACTCGGCCGACGAGGGCCGGACCTGGATGCCCATCCAGCCGACGCCGTTCCTCGGCTCGAACATCAAGCTCTTCCATCTACGCTCCGGAGCGATCGCCTGCGCCTATCGGGACGAGGACCCGGCGCGGCGTGGCGTGAGCCTGAGCATCAGCGAGGACGGCGGCGAGACCTGGTCGCTGGCCGGCCAGCTGTACGCGGCCGGCGCGGACGCCCGCCACGAGCCCGGCAGCGTGTGCGGTTACCCGGACGTCGTCCGGCTCGGGTCGGGCGAGCTCGGGGTCGTCCTGCACGCCTATCCGGGCCCTGCGGGGACCCAGCTCCACTGGCTCCGCCTGCGGGACCGGACCTGACCCGTGGGCCTCGTGCGGCACATCGCCGGATCAGATCGGGACGCGGCAGTCCACCTCGCGGTCCGCGTCGAGGAACGGACGCAGCGTCAGCTCGATCTCGGACGCGCGGTGGAGCTCCCCGCCGGCGACGGTCCAGACCGGCCGGAGCATCGGGCCGACCGGACGGCGCGCCCCCTCCGCGTCGGGGAGCTCGGCCGGCTCGGGGTCGACCCGGAGGACCGTGATGTCCGCTGCGCCGCCGACCCGCAGCACGCCGAGCTCGGGGCGACCGAGGATCGCGGCCGGGGCGGCCGTGGTGGCGGTGACCACGGCCTCGAGCGACATGCCGAGCGCGAGGAAGCGCGACATCGTCGTCGGCAGGTCGATCACCGGATGCTCGATCGAGTAGCGGTGGAGGTCCGTGCTGATCGCGTCGGGCGCCAGGCCCTCGGCCAGCGCCTGCTCGGCGGTCCGCCAGGCGAAGCTACCGCAGCCGTGGCCGATATCGATCCGGACGCCGCGCGCCCGGGCCGCGTGGGCCTCGGACAGGATGCGGCCGTCGTCGTCGAGGATCCCGGACCCGGACGCGGTGAAGGCGTGGGTCAGAACGTCGCCGGCCCGGAGGCGGCTCAGGGCGGCCGGGACGTCCGCACCGTGGGCGATGTGGGCCATCAGCGGCAGACCGGCCCGATCCGCCGCGTCGAGGGCCGCTTCGAGTGCGGCCGCCACGTTCTCGCCGCAGGCCTCGCTGCCGAGCCGGACCTTGACCCCGACGATCACGTCGGGTTGCTCGAGCGCGACGGCCGCCGTCTCGCGCGGGCGCACGTAGCGCAGGTCCTGCAACTCACCGACCACGGTCGTGACCAGTCCGGCGGCCGCCACGTGGATGAACGCCAGGACCCGGACGGGGGCCGTCTCGATGGTATGGCGACGGAACGAACCGAAGTTGGAGAAGCCAGCGGTCCCGGCATCGACCGCAGTCGTCACCCCGCCGCGCAAGTTGGCGACCGGATCGAGGCCGTAGGGGCTGCCGTCGTACCAGTGGCCATGGAGGTCGATGAGGCCCGGCACCACCAGCAGGCCCGCGAGGTCAACGACGCGGTCGCGGATGGTCGGCTCGATCGTGCCCGGCTCGGCGATCGCCGCGACCCGCCCGTCCTCGACCAGGATGTCCAGCCGGCCATCGAGTCCGGCTCCCGGATCGAGGACGCGTCCGCCGTGGAGGATCGTTCGGGTCACATCGTTCTCCTGTCCGGATCCGCCCGCCAGCCGATCGAGCCGATGGGCCGTGCCGATCGCGATCGTACACAGCCATCGGAGGCCGCATGACCATCTACGCCCGACTCGGTGTTCGGACCCTGGTCAACGCTCGCGGCTGCGCGACGCTGGCGGGTGGGACGCTGATGGAGCCCGAGGTCGTGGCGGCCATGGCCGAGGCGTCGCGCTCGTTCGCCCGAATCGGGGACCTGCAGGAGATCGCCGGCCGCCGCATCGCCGAGCTGACCGGCGCCGAGGCCGGTTACGTCACATCCGGCGCCGCCGCCGGGCTGACCCTGGGCGCCGCGGCCATGATCGCCGGGCTTGACCCGGACGCGATGGAGCGCCTGCCCGACACGGGCCTCCACCCGGCCGAGATCGTGGTCCAGGCCGCGCATCGCAACCCGTACGACCACCTGGTGCGGGCGTCGGGCGCGCGGCTCGTGTCGTTCGGCGGCGCCGACGGCGCGAACGTTGCGACGATGACCGAAGCCATGACCGCGGCCATCGGCCCGTCGACGGCCGGCGCCTTCTTCCACGGCCAGGCCGAGGCCATCGGGCTGCCGATCGAGACGTTCGTCGCGACGGCCCACGCCCATGGCCTGCCGGTCCTCGTCGACGCCTCGATGAACCTGCCGCCGCGGGCGAACCTGCGTCGATTCACGGCGGCCGGCGCCGACCTCGTGGCGTTCAGTGGCGGCAAGACGATCCGTGGCCCGCAGGCCTCGGGCTTCCTGGCCGGGCGGGCGAACCTCATCGTGTCGGTCGGCCTCCAGCAGCAGGACATGGACGTGCTGACCGCGACCTGGGCACGCCGCGCGCTCGTCGAGAACGGCGTCATCCCGCGGCCGCCGATCCACGGCATCGGCCGGTCGATGAAGACCGGCAAGGAGGAGATCGTCGGATTGCTCGTCGCGCTCGACCGGTATGCCGCGCTCGACGAAGTCGCCGAAGGGGCCCGCTGGACGGCCATGGCGGACGGCCTCGCGGCGGGTCTGACCGGCATCCCCGGGCTATCCGTCCGACGCGAGGCGACCCAGACCGACGGCCGGCCCGTGCCGATGACGATCGTGACCATCGACCCGACGGCCTACGAGCTGACCGCGGTGGAGCTCGTCCGACGGTTCGCCACGCGCGATCCCATCGTGATGGTCGGTGACCACGAAGTCGAGACGAACGTCCTCCGGCTCGACCCTGAGAACCTGGACGCCGCCCGGCGCGGACGAGGTCGTCGCGGCGTTCCGGTCAGGCGGCCGGTGACCGGCCGCCGCGCGTCCCACTCAGACGAGCGGCCGGCCCGCACGCACCACCAGCCGGCCGTCCTGGATGACGTCGCGGACCCGGCGAAGCACGGCGAGATCGGCGACCGGGTCGCCCTCGACCGCCACGAGATCCGCCGCGAGCCCGGCCCGGATGGCACCGACCTCGCCGCCCAGCCCGAGCGAGGTGGCTGCGTCGGCCGTGATCGTCCGGATCGCCCGCCACGGATCGAAGCCCAGCAGGCGCCCATAGACCTGGGCGCTGCACGCCACCGAGTCGAAGGTGACGATCGGCATGCCCATCCCCATCCCGCCGATGAACCTGACGCCGCGCGCGGCCATGTCCCGCATGAACCCGAGTCGCGGCTCGAGTTCGCTCGGCACGTCCGGCAGCGCCCAGTGCTCGAACTCCGGCTCGGGCGGGAGCCCCGCCGCTTCGTGCTCGCGGTGGAGCTCGACCTCGCCGATGGTCGGGTCGACCCAGATGCCACGTTCCGCGATGCGGTCGGCGACGTCCGGGTCGTAGGCATAGGCCTGATCGCGGACCGGGTACTCGGTCCACCACACACCACCGTGGATGATCGTGTCGACGCCGGCCTCCGCGCATCGGCGCGTGCTCAGCGCCGTCAGAGAATGGGCGAGGACCGGCAGCCCGAGCCGATGCGCCTCGGTCACGGCCGCCGCGATCGTGTCGCCGTCGTACTGCTGCGAACGCGGGTTGGAGGCCGGCGTGTAGCCGCCGCCCGACGCCATCAGCTTGATCGCATCGACGCCCGCCTTCTTCGACGCGCGGATCCGGACGATGACCTCGTCCGTCGTGTCCGCCTCGCCGCCGAGGAACCAGTAGTGCCCGGCCGTGGTCGTGATCGGGGCACCCACGACGAGCAGGCGCGGGCCCGGGACCAGCCCGTCGCGGACCGCCGCCCGGATCGCCAGCGCCACATCCTCGCGGCTGCCGGTGTCCCGCGCGGTGGTGGCCCCGGACAGCAGCAGCACCCGCATCGCGGCGGTCGCCCGGATGACCGACCGTTCGAGGGTTTCCGGGCGGACGATCTCGCGATAGTCCGGCGCGGCCGCGAAGTGCATGTGGATGTGGGTCTCCACGAACCCGGGCAGCAGCGACACGTCGCCCAGGTCGTGGACCTCGTGGGTCGACGCGATATCGGACGGCAGGTCGGCGGCGCTGCCGACCGATTCGATCCGACCGTCGGCCAGCCGGACCGCGGCGTCGGGCAGCCAGCCGTCGGTGGCCGCGTTCGCGACGCGGGCCGCGCGGACGAGCTGTCGGGTCGCCATCGGTCGCTCCTGCCAGGGCCGCCACGCCGGCGACCGGTCGATAGCGTAACGGCCCTCGATGGGCCGACAAGGGATGGGAGGACGACTCGATGACCAAGCCGAAGGTCCTGGTGACCGGTGCGAGCGGGCTGATCGGTGGCCTGGTCCTGCGCGACCTGGCCGACCGCTACGAGTTCAGCGGGCTGAGCCGGCACGCCGTCCCGGGTATCCCCTACACGGAGGCGCCGGTGACCGACCTCGACGCCGTCCGGCGTGCCGTGGCGGGGCGCGACGTGGTCCTTCACCTCGCGGGCGAGACGAAGAACGACGACGACTGGGATGACCACTTCAACGTGACGGCCGGCGGCACGATCAACGTCCTGCGCGCCTCGGCGGAGGCCGGCGTCAAACGGGTCGTGTTCATGAGCACCGGCAGCACGATGTGCGGCTGGGAATGGGACGCCGGCCTGCCCTATGGCCGGCTGGCGGCCGGCCAGCGAGACCTGCCGCCCTGGGACCTGCTCGACTACCAGACCCCGCCGCGGCCGGACAGCCCATACGGGGCCGCCAAGCTGTTCGGTGAGGCCGCCGCGCGCTGGTTCTCGGACCGGACGCCGATGAGCGTCCTGGTCATCCGGCTCGGCGCGGTCCTGGCCGGGAACCGGCCGACGCTCATCCGCCACTTCCCGGGCTTCCTCGCCCAGGAGGACGCGGTCCAGATGATCGATCGCTGCCTGTCCGCGCCCGAGTCGGTCAGGTTCGGGATCTTCGACGCCATCTCGGAGAACAGCACCCGCTGGCGCGACACCTCGCCCGCCAAGGAGGTGCTCGGCTGGCAGCCGACCGGGTCGTCGGACCGGTTCGACCCGTCCGAGCTCGAGCGGTGACCCTGCGCGCCGGCTTCGCCCGACGCGACATCACCCAGCCGCTCGGGGCGCCGTCGAGCCTCGGGCTCTTCACCGCCGTCACCGAGATCTGGGACCCGCTCAGTGCGTCGGCGGCCGTGCTCGAATCCGACGGCAAGCGGATCGCGCTCGTGGGCCTCGACCTGTGCGGGCTGCTGGAAGGCTCGCATCGCTCGATCCGGGCGGCGGTCGCGGAACGGACCGGTCTGGCGGCGGACCGCGTCGTCCTCAACGTCTCGCACCGCTCCGGACCGCCCACCCGGCGGCCGACGCGGGCCTGCGCATCGCGCGCTGCTGGCTGCCCCTCGACCTCGACCCGTTCCCGCCGCTGGCCGATATGGAGGCTGCCTTCGGACGGGCGGCCCACGACACGGAGTTCGGCGCGATCATCTCGATCGGCGACCGCCTCGTGCTGGCGCGACGGAAGGCGGAGCTGGCCGGCGCCCCGATCCTCAGCCTTGCGATCGGACCGGACCTCGCGGTCGTCGTGCTGCCCGGCGAGGTCTTCCTCGAGCACGGCCTGGCGGTCCGGGCCGACTCGCCGTTCCGGGACACGCTCGTCGCGGCCTACAACGACACCACGCTCCAGTACATCCCGACCGCGGCGGCCTTTCCGGAGGGTGAGTACGAGGTCGACGGCGGCTGGCGCTACATCCGGGCCGGCCAGGGTGAGCAGATGTCCGCCGAGGCGGTCCGCCTGTTGAGCGGCCTGTGCGCCTGAATCAGTCCGGGAGCTCGACCGTCGCGGCGATGATCTGGCTGCGCCGGTGCATCAGGTCGGCCTCGGATTCGGATGCCCGCTGGAGCTGCCAGTCCGACACCGGGAAGAGCCGGGCCACCTCCGGCTGATAGGTGATGAAACCCTCGCCGTAGGCGACCCCGCCAACCGAGCCCATCGCCCCGTCGACCATCTCGATGGTCTTGCGGGCGTAGTTCCCGCCGTACTGCTGGCTGCGCATCGTGTCCAGCGCAGCGACCTTGGCCTCGACGACGTCGGTGATGTCGATCACGAGGTCCGGGTACCACTGGAGGTGACCGGCCAGGGTGTTGGACGGCATGACCAGCGCAGTGCAGGTGAAGAACACCTGGGCCACCCGGTGCGGCGGGTTCGGATCGCCCATCCCGACACCGTGCGCCGCGCCGATGCCGTTGAGCACCAGCTGCGCGGTCATCGCATGGTGGTTGCCGTACTCGCCGAGCTCGTTGGGATGGTGGGTCACGATGACATCCGGCCGGACCTCACGGATGAGCGATGCCATCCGGAGGATGAGCTCCTCGCGCAGGGTCAGGACCGCGTCGTCATAGCCGAAGAACCGGACGTCGGCGATGCCGAGCATGGCGCACGCCCGCCGGACCTCATCGACCTTGACCTCCGCCCGCTCGGCCATCAGCGCCGCCAAGGCCTCCGCGTCCGGGATGCGGTCCTCGAAGCGGAGCGTGTCCGAGATGACCACGTCATGGATCCGGGTCCCGGCGGTCAACGCCACGACCGTGACCTCGTCGCCGTTCCGGACGTGATGGGCGAGCGTGCCGCCGGCCGAATCGAACGTATCGGCTGGATGGCCACCGACGCACAGGATACGGAGCGGACGAGGCACGGACTTCCCTCTCCTTGTCGTTCGCGCCCGTTTCGACCCGTTCACTACGACTCGATTGCGAGCGATATTTTACAGCCCCATTGCGCGGACCCCTATGCTAGCCTCTCACTGGTCAGGCTCACGTAGCGCTTGCCGTGGGCATAGTGGAGGAGGCAACGATGATCCAAACCCCATGGACGAGGGGGCGGGCATTGCTACCCATGCTGGTAGTGCTGTCCATACTCCTGGCCGCCTGTGGTGGGTCCACGTCGAGTGGCTCGCCCGGCGCGTCCGCCGCCGCTCCGTCCACCGCGACGTCGGCCGCCCCGAGCAGCGCCGAAAGTGGCGCCCCGAGCGCCGAGCCGAGCGCGGCAGCGAACCTTGACCCGATCATGCCAGGCGATACCCGGCTGATCTCCGGTGCCGATGGCGGGACCTTCACGGGAGCCTTCGTGGGCCCGTGTTGTGTCGGCGTCGACAACATGAACCCGATGAGCGCCGGCGGGGACTACGAGTTCCTGCACTTCATCTGGGAGCACCTGGTCACCTATAGCGTGGTGCCGAACACGGTCTCCACCAACCCGTTCTCCGGCCAGTACGGCCCGCTCGCCCCCGAGCTCGCCGACACGTGGACGGTCTCCGCCGACCAGCTGACCTGGACCTTCAAGCTCCATCCGGGCATCAATTGGTCAGACGGAACGCCGCTCACGTCGGCGGACGTCAAGTTCTCGTTCGAGCTGTGCCTGAACCCGAAGGTCGGGCCGTGCTACCCGGGCGGCAGCATGTCCAGCATCAAGGGTTCCGAAGACGTCAAGTCCGGCAAGACGACGGATCTGACCGGCGTCCAGGCGCCCGATCCGGGGACCGTGACGATCACGACCACGGTGCCCAACTCGCTGTTGCCGAACAACGTCATGGACTTGTTCATCCTCCAGAAGTCGTCGCTCAAGGGGATCGACCCGGCGACGATGGAGAAGAACGACTACTTCCGGACCCCGGGCAAGGCCATCGGGACCGGTCCCTTCGTCGAGTCAGCGTACAGCGCCGGCCAATCGATGGAGCTCACCCGCAACGATAATTACTGGCGCGCCAAGCCGCACCTCGACAAGATCATCCGCCGCGAGTTCAAGGACACGGCCTCGGCACTGATCGCCTTCGAGGCCGGTGAGGTCGACTACACCTACATCACGGCTGACGACGTCGAGCATGCCAAGTCGGTCCCGAACAGCACGATCCTGCCAGGTCCCTCAGGGGTCGATCTCGACCTCGTCCTCAACCCGCTGAAGATCAAGGACTTCGCCGACAAGCGCGTCCGCCAGGCGTTCATGTACGCGATCGACCGCAAGTCGATCCTGCAGAACATCTATCACATCCCGGATCCGGTCCTGCTGAGCTGCCTGTACCTCGACCCCAAGCTCAACCCGCCGGACGTCGCCAAGTACGACTTCGACCCCGCAAAGGCCAAGTCGCTGCTGGCCGATGCCGGGGTCGACCCGACCAAGTGGGGCGAGCTCGACTTCGACACCTACTACGGTGACCAGGGCTCGCTCGACGCGATGACGGCGATCCAGTCGAACCTCGCCGACGTGGGCATCAAGGTCAAGATCACCCAGATGGACAGCGCCTCGTGGACCAAGAAGTACTACGACGACGGCGGGTCCACGATATCGATGATCGGTGGCGATGGCGGCGGCGCCGCCGGTGGCTACGGCATCAACTCGCGCAGCTCCGTGAACGCGTGGCCGAAGGGTGGCAACGGCTGGAACGGCTACAGCTACAAGAACGCTGAGCTCGATGCAGCACTTGCCGCGGTCGGCACCGAGTTCGACGCCGCCAAGCAGCAGACGCTCCTCCAGAACGTCTGCAAGATCGACGCCGAAGAGCTGCCATACGTCAACATGTGGGCGACCACCCGCTACTGGTTCATCAACAACAAGGTCGCCAACTTCATCAGCACCCCCGGCCCGGGCATGGGCAACTACTACAAGGGAGCCGAAACCTGGTTCCTGCGCTAGTGTCTGCGCAGTAGTCATCGCGCGAACGGTTCGCAAGGGGCGGGACCACCGGTTCCGCCCCTTGCGGCAACTTGTGCGGAGTGAAGATTGGCCACCTACATCGTCCGCCGGCTCCTGGTCGCGGTCCCGATCTTCTTCGGGATCACCGTCATCGTGTTCTTGCTGCTGGCCCTCGCTCCGGGCGACCCGGTCTCGGCGTTCATCCGACCCGAACTGCGGACCAACGAGGCGATGCGCGCGGCGATCA
This sequence comes from Candidatus Limnocylindrales bacterium, assembly GCA_038248915.1. GTDB lineage: Bacteria > Chloroflexota > Limnocylindria > Limnocylindrales > CSP1-4 > SPCO01. The sequence goes on from JBBRXB010000003.1 coordinate 140,893, forward strand.
TCGCTCGTTACGGGCTTGACCAGCCGCTGCCCATCCGCTACATCCACTGGCTGGCCGAGGCCGTCCAGGGCAACCTCGGCTACAAGGCCGGTGGCGTCGGCCTGCCGGTGCTGGACACCGTCCAGCGTGGGTTCGTCGCATCGATGCTGCTGATGGGCACGGCCCTGTTGATCGGCATCTTCGTGGGCATCCCGCTCGGCGTCCTGTCCGCCCTGCGCCAGTACTCGAAGCTCGACTACGCCCTGACCGGCGTCGCGTTCCTGGGGATCTCGATGCCGAGCTTCCTGCTCGGTCTCGGCGGTCTGTACATCTTTGGCCTCGTCATCCGCATCTTCCCGATCGGCGGGATGGTGACGGCCGGGGCGCCATTCTCGCCATTCGACCTGGGCGCCCACCTCGCCCTGCCCGCACTCATCCTCGGTGTCGGCTACGTGGCGATCCTGATGCGCTACACGCGCTCATCGATGCTCGAGGTGCTGGGCTCGCTGTATGTCACCACCGCGACCGCCAAGGGCCTGCCGAATCGGACCGTCATCGCACGGCATGCCTTTCGCAACGCTCTCATCCCGATCATCACGATCATCGGCCTGTCGCTGCCAGAGCTGGTCGGCGGCGCGGTCATCATCGAAACGGTCTTCAGCTGGCCGGGCATGGGCAACATGATGGTCGAGGCGGTGGCCGGCCGCGATTTTCCGATGATCATGGGCCTGACCCTGGTCGTGGCCATCTTCGTCCTGATGGCCAATCTCCTGACTGACGTGGCCTACGCCGTCGCCGACCCGCGGGTCCGGTACAACTGATGGCGACGACCACCGCGCCAAAAGCCCTCCAGACCGGCGCCGGGACGTTCGTCGGCCGGCCGGTCGAGCGTCCGCTCCGGCGGACCATCCGCCGGTTCCGTCGCCACCGGATGGCGGTCGTCGGGCTGATCACGATCCTGGTCCTGATCGTCCTGGCGGTCATCGGCAGTGAGCAGACGGCCCTCAAGCAGAGCCTCGCCATCGCCAACCAGGCGCCCTCACCCGAACACTGGTTCGGAACGGACCGCAACGGTCGCGACGTCTTCGCCCGGACGCTCGTCGGGGGCCGCGTGTCGCTGGCGGTCGGGCTGGTCGCGACCCTCTTCTCGGCCCTGATCGGGACGATCCTCGGCGCGATCGCCGGATTCTACCCGCGCGCGGACCTGATCATCATGCGCGTCGTCGACGTCTTCATGAGCTTCCCGACCATCATCCTGCTGCTCATCGCGGTGTCCGTCTTCGGGCCGGGCATCATCAACCTGATGATCATGATCGGCCTCGTGACCTGGACGGTGCCCTGCCGGATCGTGCGCGGGCAGTTCCTGCTCCTGCGCGAATCGGACTACGCGACCGCGGCGCGGGTCGTCGGCTTGAGCGACACCGCGATCGTCACCAAGCACATCCTGCCGAACGCCACCGCGCCACTCCTCGTCTACATCAGCCTCGGGGTGGCCTCCGCGGTGCTCATCGAGGCGGGCCTCAGCTACCTTGGTCTCGGGGTCCAGCCGCCGACCCCGAGCTGGGGCAACATGCTCAACGCAGCACGGTCGATCACGACGCTGGAGCGCCATCCGTGGGAGTGGATCCCACCCGCCGCGGCCACCGTGACCTTCGTCCTCGCGGTCAACTTCGTCGGTGACGGCCTGCGCGACGCCTTCGACCCCCGCGGCTCGAAGGATTCCTGAGCCCGAACCCGACCCGCCACCGCCATCCCGCCCACCCCCATTCGGCGCGTCCGCCGAGCCAGCCAAGGAGCACCCGACGTGACCGACCCGCTCCGCATCATGGGCATCTATGCGCACCCGGCCGATGTCGCGACCGAGGCGGCCGGCACGATGGCCATCCACGCGGACCGGGGCGACGAGCTGACCGCGGTCGTCCTGAGCGACGGGATCCGGATGCATCCGCACTTCCTGACGGTCGGCGAGGGCGCCGCGTCGGATGCGCCGGTCAGCCACGCCGCGTATGCCGAGTTCAAGCGCGACGAAGTCCGCCGCGCTGCCGCGATCATCGGCATCGCCGATACCGAGTTCATGGCCTGGGACCAGGACTTCTTCGACGCCACCGACGAACGGGTGGCGGCCCTCGCCCATGTCATCGTGCGCTACCGCCCGGACGTGATCCTGACCCACTACCCGGTCGGGCCGTACCTCATCGACTCGAATGCCTTTGCCGGGATCTACGCCACGCGCGCGATGCACCTCGCGACGACGCTCATCCCGCAGGTCGATGGTGTCGAGCCGCACTACACCAAGGAGCTGTTCTTCTTCCTGATGGACCAGTCGATGGACACCCGCTCGAACATCGACACACCCGGTATCGTCGCCGACTTCTTCATCGACACGACCGCAGTCATCGCGCGCAAGGTCCAGGCCTTCGACCAGTACGTCAGCCAGGGCTACGAGGGCCAGTTCGCGCGCAAGGTCGTCGAGGCACGCGATGGGCGCCACGGGATGCACGCCGAGGCCTCGTACGCCGAGCCGTTCCTGCGATCGCGCAGCGCCAGCTACGACGCCCTGCCGGTCCCCCAGCGCCTGCTCGACAGCGCGTACGTCGCCAACAACCTGCCGGGCGACCGGCTCATCGCGCACGAGGTCCCATCCGCGACGCCGCCCGAGGCCTACCGCATCCGCCGCTGAGGCAGCCCCACGCCGGAGCCCACGATGATCGTCGACTCACACGCCTATTGCTTCACGGCGCCCGACACGATCGCCGGCCATCCATCGGCGGGCGCCCACCTGGAGCTGTGGCAGTGGGGCTACGCGCAGCACCACCAGCCGGCATTCCGCGTCCGGGACCGGGCGCCGGGCGATGCGAGCCTGCTGCTCGAGCATGGCCCGGACGGGGAGCGGCGACCTGCCGATCGCGCATTCCGGCTCGACCACGAACGAGAGCGCCTGGTCTGGACCGTCGACGGTGAGGACTACACCAAGGTCTTCCTGCCACCGAACACGCTCGCGTTCTCGCCGGGCAATCTCGTCGCCGAGATGGACTACGCCGGCGTCGACTGGGCGCTGCTCCACGTGGACGCCACGCTGTCGAGGGACGTCGAGTACCTGGCCGCGTGCATCCGCGACTACCCGGACCGGCTGCGCTCGATGGCCCCGGTCGATGAGTGGCGGATCGCGACCGAGCCAGACACCGTCGTCGCCGCGGCGGTCGAGGCGATCGAGGTCCATGGCCTCCACGCGCTCAAGGTCATCCCCGAGTACGCCTACCGGACGGATGCGTCGCAACGGATCGACGACGCCGCGTGGCGACCGTTCTGGGACGCGGTCACGGCGCTCGACGTGCCGATCTTCTTCACCCTCGGGTCGACACCCGGCTCGACCGATCCGCGCCAGGGGTTCCTCGACGAGGTCTGGCGGGTCGCGCGCTGGATGGACCGCTACCCTGACGCGGTGGTCAGCATCACCCACGGCTTTCCGTGGCGCGACCTCATCGTGGGCGACGGGATCGAGGTCCCGGAGGCGTACTGGGAGCCGTTCCGTGCCCGGCCGAACCTGTCCATCGAGATCAGCTTTCCGGTCCGCATCGGGGACGTGTTCGACTACCCGTGGGCAGTCTGCCAACCCGTTCTGGAGGCGATGGCCGAACGGATCGGCTGCGATCGCCTCCTGTGGGGCACCGACATGCCCTTCCAGAACCGCTTCTGCACGTACCGCCAGTCGCGTGACTGGATCGAGCGCTACAGCTCGTTCCTCGATCCCGCCCAGCTCGCAGCCCTGATGGGCGGCACCGCAGCCCGCCTGCTGCGCATCCCCGGCGCCTGAGCCCGACCCGAGGAGCGCCCGATGGCCGAGATCACGATCCCGAACCACGACACGCGGCCCACACCGACGAGACGCTCGACGTGTTCGAGGACGCCTTGACCGAGCTCTGACCACCACCCGTCGACCATCCGCTCAAAGCCGAAGGAGACCATCCATGTCCGAGGGTCACACCCGCCCGCAGGTCGTTCCGATGTCTCGCGCCAACGCCCGGCTCAACAACCCGACGTCGCGGTCCGTCCGTCTCGTGACGCCCGAATCGAGCGGCCAGGAACGCCTCTATGCCGGCGCGTTCTGGTCGGAGCCCGGCGCCGATGCCGGCTGGGCGTTCGTGGCGGGCGACCCGGACATGAACTCGATGGCGGGTGGCATCCCGCACCTCGGCGATCATGACGAGGTCTACCTGTGCCTCGCCGGCCGAATCCTCGCGGACTGGGAGGGCGATGGCGAGCACGGCTCGTTCGAGTTCGGCGCCGGCGACGTCGTCCACTGGCCGTCCGGGTTCACCATCCGCAACCGGGTCATCAGCGACGAGCCGGCCCACGTCTTCTGGGTGATGAGCCCGGCGCCCGAATGGATGATGCCGCTGACCGACCCGGAGGGCTAGCCGACCCCGAACAAGCGCGCCGCGTTGTCCCAGTAGATCCCGTCCTGCTCGGACGGCGGGATGTCCGCGTCCTGGTACGTGCCGAGGACGAAGGCGGGATCGAGGAGGGGGGCGTCCGTCCCGAACAGCATCCGCTCCCGCGGGATCGTGCGGATGAACGCGCGGGCGGTCGGTAGCTGGGCGAAGCTGCTCGACATCTCGGCGTAGATGTTGTCCGCCTCGCGCGCGATGAGCGCCCCTTCGAGGTTCGGGTGACCGAGCCCGGCGTGGGCGATGATGATCGGCAGGCGCGGGTGGGCGCGCGCGATGCGCAGCAGGTGCTGGTCCCAGTCCGGCCCGTCGTTGTGGATCTTGACCGGCCGGCCGTGGTCGGCGAGGACCTCGAACAAGGCCGTGATCTGCGGGCTGCCGGTATGGCGTTTCGACCACTCGGTATGGACCTTGACGCCGACGATCCCAGGCGCGTCGCCCCAGCGCCGGAGCTGCTCGCGGGATGTCTCGATGTCGTTTGGATCGGCCACCAGGTAGCCGAGCAGGCCCGGGTTGCGGGCACAGGCCTCCACGGCGCGCCGGTTGCCGGCCTGGAGGTCGGCGGCGATGGCCAGCACGCTCGACGCGACCGCATGCTGCGTCGCGTTGTCCCGGGCGAGCGCCGGCAGCAGCGCGTCGTCACCGAGATCCGGCACGTCCCACGGCATCGGCCCGGTGTGCGTGTGCGTGTCGAAGGCGCGCGGCGGCCGGACGAGGGCCGGGAGATCGACCTCGGCCATCGGGAGCCCGAACAGGCGGGCCGCGTTGCCGGCCAGGATCGCGCGCTTGGCGTCGTCCGGGATGGCCGCCGCCAGGATCGCGTTGAGCGACGACTGGATCGCCCGGAACGGCGAACCGGACCCGAACAACACCCGTTCCGCACCGACCGCGCCGACGAACGTCTCGATCGCACGGAACTGCGCCATCGAGCTCGTGTCGAAGTGAAGGTGCTCATACCGACGTCCGGCGGCGATGTCCTCGACCGACGTCATGTAATGGCTGCCGGTCAGCACGACCGGCACCCCGAGGCCCTCGGTCGCGTCGCCGATCCTGGACGCCGATCCCCAGCCCGAGATCGGGACGAACAACGGCCGACCGGTCCGCGCGGCGGCCCGCATGGTCGCCTCGGCGGACAGGCCGCTGCCCGGCGCGGCGTGACCCTCCAGCCAGAACGCCGCGACGCGGGCCGCCAGCGGGGCCGCCCGGTCCACGTCCTCGACCCGATCGACCGACAGCACGGCGACCGGCGCGAACCCGGCATCGCCGGCGATCTCGTCGAGCAGCAGTCCGTTGCCGAGCTCGGCCTCGCCGACGAGCGCGGTCCGATGACGGACGAGGGCGATCCGGACGCCGTGGCGGTCGCGCTCGTGCACGACCGTGTCGCGCGGCGCCCCGCGCGCACCACCGGCGACCGGCCCGAGCTGCACGTTGACGTCGATGAAGCCGTGGCTCGGGGTGGCGACCGCTCCTGTTCCGTCGAGCGCCTGTGTCATCGAACCCTCCTGTGGATATGGCGGCTGGTGGTGTCAGTGATGTCGGTCACCGTCGTGGTTCACGTCGGTTGGCTCGCGTCGACCCGTACAAGACGGCCCGTTCGCGCGGACGCGTAGGCCGCATCGATGACCTCGAGGGCGCGGACGAGCGCCTCGATCGGGGCCTCGGTCTCGGCACCGTCGCGGATCGCCCGGAGCAGGTCCGCGACCGCGGCGCGGCCCCCGGCGCCGTAACCGGGCGCCGGTTCGACTTCGAACGCCTGCCGGGTCTCGGTCAGGCGGCCATCGTCGCTCCGCCCGAGGAGGACCAGCTCGTCGTCGGTCGACAGCTCGACCGACGCGTCGAGCCCGCGCAGGGCGAGCCGCTCGCGGTAGCCCCGCGCCGGCAGGTCGTAGCCGCCGTGGATCGTTCCGACGGCGCCCCCGGCGAACCGCACCCCGACCGAGGCGACATCCTCCACACGGAGACCCGGCTGCCCGACGCTGCCGGTCATCGCCATCACCTCGACGATCGGCTGGCCGCTCAGCCACAGCAGCGCGTCGATGTCGTGCACCCCGAGCCAGCTGAGGACCCCGCCGCCAGCCAGCTCCGGGTCGAACAGCGAGTTGGCTGGATCGCGGACCGCGACCGAAGAGGTGGCGAAGATCGCCTCCGCCGCGATCAGCCGGTCAAGACGGCCATCCGCGACGAGGTCCCGCGCGGCACGCGCCGCCGGTGTGTAGCGTCGGGTCAGCCCGACCACCGCCCGCACCGGGGCGTCCCGGATCGCGTCGGCGGCGGGGCGCAGCTCCGCCGCCGACCGCGCCGCCGGCTTGTCGATCACGAGGTGGACCCCGGCCCGCGCCAGTCGTTCGATCGCGGTCGGCGCAGCGGCGTTCGGGAGGGTCACGAGCGCGATGTCGAGGTCGTGACGGGCGATGAGCTCGTCAAGGTCGGTCTCGAACGGCAGCCCGCGATACCGCTCCCCCAGCCCGGGTCGCAGCGACGGGTCGTGATGGACCGGCGCCAGCGCCCGGCCGCGCTCCGGGTCCGGGTCGTGCAGTGCGACGATCTCGACCTCGTCCCCGAACCCCTCGAGGGTCTCGACCCAGCCGGTCACGTGGTAGTGCGCCAGCCCGACGACACCGACCCGCAGCCGCCGGCCGGCCGGTCCGGGAGTCTCCGTCATGGAGTCGCCGGATGGCATCAGTGCGGCGCCTGGAATCGCGTCGTCCTCACCCGCGCAGCCTAGTCGGTCGCCCGGATTGTTGACAATCCGGATTGACACCCGGCTGGCCGGCTAGGGATACTCGGTCGGTGAGACGGCGCGATTGGCGAGGGGTGACGGCGCCCGGACTAGTCGGCCGCGACGTCGCCTGGGCGATCGGTCAGGGTCGCCTCGATGGTCACCCGGATGGCCGGCATCGCCTGGCGCACGAGCGCCGGATCGAGGCCCTCGATGATCACCGCCGATCTCACTGCCATCCCTTCGAGCTCCCCCCGTCCGGCGGCGCCCTCGGCCACGCTCGCCTGCCACTCTAGCGGCCAGGGATCTAGCCCAGATGCGCCTCCGCCTCAGTCGCCCGGTCGCGCTGCCCCATCCGGCGATCCCGCACCGTCGGATGCGGCCGGGCCACCCATCGGGCTCGGACACGATCCACAACGCCTGGATCATGCGTTGGGATTCCGTTGCGATGGGTGTCGTCAACGCCGCATCGCCGTATCTGCCGGTGCTCGTCGCCCGCCTCGGGGGCACGGCCTTCACGATCAGCCTGCTGACCTCGATCCCGGCGGTCGCCGGGTTCACCCTGGCCATCCCGATCGGCCAGTTCCTCCAGCGCCGCGGCAGCGCGGTCCGCTGGTACAGCACCGCCCGGCTGATCTCCAACATGTCGTACGCGCTCATCGGCCTGTCGGTCGCGCTCGCACCCCACCAGGTCGTCATCCCGCTGATCATCGCCATTTGGGCGGTCGCGGCGATCCCATCGACGATGGGCGCCGTCCTCTTCCCGATCGTCATGGACGGCGCCGCGGGGCCGCACGGCCGGCTGGAGCTGATGAGCCGCCGCTGGTCCTACATGGGCCTGACCATGGCCATCACGGTCTCGATCATCGGTCTGTTCCTCGACCGCATCCCGTTCCCGATCAACTATGCCATCGCGTTCATATCGTTCAGCCTGGGAGGGATCGCCAGCTACCTCTTCTCGCGCCAGTTCCGGATCCCTCGGGTGGACCCGCCACCGCGCAGTGCAGACCATCCGTCGCTGGCCGAGCGGTTCCGTCGGGCCCGTGCGCTGGTGCGCAGCCAGCCGGCGTTCCTCCACTACAGCCTGCGACAGCTGGTGTACGTGTCCGGCACGCGGTTGGCGCTGCCGCTGATCCCGCTCTACTACGTGACGGTCGTCAAGGCTCCCGACGCCTGGATCGGCATCATCGCCACCGGCCAATCGCTCGCGCTGCTGTCCGGCTATCAGTTCTGGAAGCGACAATCCCGGCTACGCGGGACCCGGATCCTGCTGCTCATCGTCATGCTGGTCACCTCGCTCTACCCCGCGGCGCTGTCGTTGACCGAGCAGATGGCCGTGGTCGCGGTCCTGGCCACGATCGCCTCGTTCTTCTCGGCCGGCGTGGACCTCATCCTGTTCGACGAGCTGATGCGGACCGTGCCGCGCCAGTACGGCGTCACGTTCGCCTCGATCGACACCACGCTGGTCAACATGGCGACCATCGTGATGCCCCTGGTCGGGGCGGCGATCTCCGGTCTTGCCGGGATCGAGACCGCCCTGCGCTTCTCGGCCTTCCTGAGCCTGTGCGGGCTCGTCCTGTTCGTCCAGGCAGCACGACGGCGCGGTTCGGCGCCACCAACCGGGAGCCAGGCCGCGGCGGTCACCCGGTCCGCCTAGCCGGCTACGTGTAGCGGGCGCGGCCCTCGGTCGTGGTCAACGCCCCGCTTCGGACCGCCTCCACGACCTCGCGCAGATCGGCCACGTAGGCGTCGACGTACGGCTCGTGGCCGGGCGACTGCATGTAGCGCAGGGCCGGCACCGGCTCGCTATCGATGTAGACCATCCAGCCACGCTCGTCCATGCCCTTGCCGATGGCGAACATGTCAAGCGTCGGCGAGGTGATCGCGAAGACCGACATGACCGGTTCGCCCATGACCTCGAGCCCATCGATCGACTCGATCGCCGCCCACCAGCGGTGGAGGTAGTCGAGCGTCCGGCGCGTCCGGTCGAGGTAGCCCGCCTCGCCGAGATAGGTCATCACCGCCCAGGCGGCCGCGATCGCGCCGCCGGGCCGGGTCCCGGTCATCGACAAGGTCACGTACCAATCGTCGGGTCGCGACCGGCCACCGAAGCGGAACGGCTGGTGTTCGAATACGTCCCGGTCGCGGGACATGATCAGCGACGCGCCCTTGGCGGCATAGCCGAATTTGTGCAGGTCCGCTGAGATGGTCGTCACGCCCGGCACCCGGAAGTCGAACGGCGGGACCGGCTCGCCGAGCCTTTCGACGAACGGCAGGAAGAAGCCGCCGACGCACGAGTCAACGTGGAACCCGATATCGCGGTCCGCCGCGATCGGTGCCAGGTCCTCGATCGGGTCGACCATCCCGAGGGTCAGGCTCGGCGCGGAGGCGACGAGGAGGACGGTGTCGTCGGTGATGGCGGCCCGGTACGCATCCATATCGATCTGGTAGTCCGCGTCGAGGGGCGTCCGGGTCTCGACCAGGCCGAAGTAGTCGGCCGCCTTGGTGAAGGCCGGGTGGGCGGACTCGGGCACGACCATGTGCGGCCGGGCGATCTCCGGGTGGATCCGTCGGGCTCGATCGCGGGCGGACTTGACCCCCATCAGGATCGATTCGGAGCCGCCCGAGGTGATGCTGCCGACCGCCTGCGGGCCGTGGAACAGCCCGGCGGCGTAATCGATCACCTCGCGCTCGAACCGCGCCAGGCTCGGGAATGTGCCGGGCAGCAACCCATTGGTCGAGAAGAAGCGCAGGTATGCCTCTTTGGCCACCTCGAGCACGTCGTCGCCGGCCGGGTAGTTGGTCCCGGTCGCCATCCGGGTCAGCCAGTCGAGATCGCCGGCCGCCGCCGTCTCCATGATCTGGCGGAGCTCAGCGGCCGGCGTGCCGCCGGCCGGCAGCCGTGTCCGCTCCGTCGGCGTGGACCACGCTCCGGCGTGATCGCCGTCCACCGTCGCCATGTCGCACCTCCCGGTGCTGGAACGTCCAGCCGAGTCGTCGTAGATTGTCGACAATCTACGATATCGTTGCGGCCGCCGCCGCCATGGCTCGCAGGAGGGTTGGCATGAATCTGGCGAACGGTCCGCTCGTCGTCATCCCTGAACCGATCCGTTCGATGGGCTGGACCTACGACGTCGAACGCAGCATCCTCGAGCCGCTGGGGATCCGGCTGCTCGTCCCGGACACCGCGGAGGAGGCCGCCGCGGCCCTGCCCAAGGCGGACGTGGTGTTCACCTCGAGCGCGCTGCGCGCCGAGGCCATCGGCCGGCTCGGCGACGGCTGCGTCGGGATCCTGTGCTACAGCGTCGGGATGGACTACGTCGATGCCGTCGCAGCGAAGGCACGTGACATCCCGATCTGGAACTGCCCGACCTCGAACAACGAGGAGGTGTCCGACCACGCGATGCTCCTCATCCTCGCCGCCCAACGCCGCCTGCTGCCCCTGGCCCTGGCCGCGCGGGCCGGCGACTGGGACATCTACGAATGGCCACTCCTCGGCGAGATCCACCGGATCCGCTCGCGGACGATCGGGATCATCGGGCTTGGGCGGATCGGCCACCTGGTCGCCCAGAAGCTGCATGGCTTCCGCCCGACGGTGATCGCCTATGACCCGTTCATCGAGACGACCCGCGACCCGGCCGTCGAGCTCGTGTCGCTCGATGAGCTGGCGGCGCGCGCGGACATCGTCGTGTCCTGCGCGGCCCTGACCGACACGTCGCGCGGGGTCATCGGCCTGGACTTCCTGGCAAAGACCAAGCCCGGCGTGTTGATCGTGAACGTATCGCGCGGCGGGATCGTGGACGAGGACGCGCTGGTCGAGGCGCTCGACCGGCAGCATGTGGTCTATGCGGCACTCGACGTCCGTTCCCCCGAGCCGCCGGTCGCCGGTCAGGACCGGATCACCGGCCGCGACGACGTGATCCTCACCCAGCACATCGCCGCGAGCTCGGTCGAGTCGATCGCCGGGTTGCACGTCGAGGCGGCCGAGCAGATCATCAAGATGCTGCGCGAAGCGGGCCGGCTGCCCGCGGCATGACGGGCGTGTTCGACAACGCCGACCTCGGCCCAGGGACGATCGTCGAGGACGGCGTCGTCGTCGGGTTTCGGTACCGGCCGGGCTGTGGGCGGACCACCATCGGTGCGAACGGGATCCTGCGCCTCGGTGCGCTCATCTACGGCGACGTGCGGATCGGCGACCACTTCCAGACCGGCCACTACTCGGTCATCCGGGCTCGAGTCCGGATCGGCGACTCCTGCACGCTCTTCCACCACTCGACGATCGAGGGCCTCGTCCGGCTCGGCGACGGCGTCCGGATCATGGCCAACACATACATCCCGTCACGGACATGGATCGGTGACCACGTCTTCATCGGGCCGGGCGTGACGGTCCTCAACGACCGCATCCCGGGCCGCCACCCGAGCCATACGACGCCGCGTGGGCCGACCATCGAGGACGACGTGATGATCGGTGGCGGCGTCACGCTGCTGCCCGGGATCCGGATCGGCGAGCGGAGCTTCATCGCGGCCGGGGCGGTCGTGACCAGGGACGTCCCGCCGCGCAGCTTCGTCAAGGGCGTGCCCGGTGTCGTCACGCCACTGCCGCCCGAGCTCGATCGGCCGAACGACCGCGCCCTGACCATCCAGCCGCTCGACCTCTGGCACCCACGCGTGCCCGCCGGCGAGCATCCCGACTGGCCGGAAGACTGGCCCGAGCGCTGGGACGGCTGACCGACGTTCCGGCCCACCCGAACAACAGGAGGCACCGTGGCCCGTTACCCGAGCACCGTGATGGTCAGCGTCGTCTGCCCATGGGACCACGACGAGCAGCTCGACGAGCCGGTCTTCCGGCGCGAGATCCGCCATGCGGTCGACGCGGGCTTCCGCCGGATCTACGTGTTCGGGACGGCCGGCGAGGGCTACGCGGTCGACAGCGCGCGCTTCCGCCGGGTCATCGAGGTCTTCGGTGACGAACTGACCGGCACCGGGGCGATGCCGATGGTCGGCGTCATCGGGCTGTCGACGGCCAATGTCCTCGAACGGCTGGGGGTCGCCTACGGCCTCGGCGTCCGCGAGTTCCAGGTCTCGCTGCCGTCATGGTCCGAACTGAACGACGACGAGGTCGTGCGCTACCTGACCGAGGTCTGCGGCGCGTTCCCGGATGCCGCGTTCATGCACTACAACACGGCCCGCGCCGGGCGGATCGTCGACGGTGCGCTCTATCGCCGGATCGTGGCCGTCGTGCCGAACCTCGTGGCGACCAAGACGATGGCCGCCGACTCGACGGTCGTCGGCAGCGTGGTCCGCGAGGCACCTGAGCTGATGCACTTCCTGACCGAGCAGACGATCGCGACCGGCGCCCTCCACGGCGAGGTCGCCCTGCTCGGCACGTTCGGTGGGCTGGCGCCCCGGAAGTCGTGGGCACTCCTGGAGGCCGCCAACGCCGGACGGTATCGCGAGGCGGCCGACATCGGCGCCTGGTTCGCGCGCTTGACCGACCTCGTCCTCGTGCCGTTCATGGCCGACCGGCGCGTCGACGGTGCCTACGACAAGCTGATCGAGCGCCTGTGCCCAGGCCTCGAGGACTTCCCGCTGCGGATGCTGTCGCCGTACCGGACGATCTCGGACGAGGAGGCCGCCGAGGCGGTCCGGCTGCTCCGTGACCACTTCCCGGACTGCGGGCAGTAGGGTCAGGTCATGCCTGACGTACCCCTGGCGCGACTCGGTCCGATCAGCGGTCGCAAGAACGATGTCGGTGTCACGCTCACGGACCTGTCATTCCGCCAGACGAGCACCGGGCGGCGCTATCCGTACCCCGACTTCGGGTCCGACTTCATCGAAGCACTGCACAAGGCGCTGGCCGCCCCACGACACCGCGGACTGGTCCGCTCGACGCTCGTGTGCCCTTCATGCGAGGCGTCACTTGACGGCATCGCGGTCGGCCGCGTCAACGTCGCGACCCCGGTTGACCTGAAGCGGATCCCGCCGATCCGTGTCGAGGTCGAGATGCCCGGGATGACCTGCCCGGGCTGCGCTCTCACACTCGTCCGCGTCGATGACCGCGAGGTCGAGTCAGGCCTCAGCGATGCCCTGATCGCAGCGTTCGACGCCGCGGGCGTGGTCCCAGGCTGACTAGACGACGGCGCCGGTCCGCTCCCCCGTCGCGGCGCCAGCGACGACCACCCAGCGGCCGTTGACCATGACCCGCTCGATTCCGGCCGGCCGGGCCGCCGGATCTGCGCCGTCGGCCCGATTGGCGATGGTCGCCGGGTCGAAGACGACGAGGTCCGCGGCCAGACCCGCGGCCAGACGCCCGCGATCACCGAGCCCGAGCCGCCGTGCGGGCTCGGCGGTGATCTTGCGGATGGCCTCGGCCAAGGGCAGCACGCCGCGGTCGCGGACGTACGACCCGAGCACGAGCGGGAAGGTCCCGAAGCTCTTGGGCATGATCCCGTAGGCCTTGTGCCGCTCCGGGTGATGGGCGAACCCGTCCCCGATCGGCACGCACAGCGGGCTGGCGATGAGGCGGTCCAGGTGGTCCTGGCTCTTGATCGTCGGCGCGACCCAGAACTGGCCGTCCTCGAGGACCAGGTCGAGGGCGGCGTCGATCGGGGCCACGCCTCGCTCCCGGGCGATCTCGCCGATCGTGCGGCCCGCGAGGTCCGCGAGTTCCGGGCGGTTGACCTTGCAGATGAGCTGATCGTCCCAGTCGGTCATCCACCAGTCGACGTTCGGGCCGTCGAGGTAGTGGATCAGCCGGGCGCGCGAGGAGGGGTCGCGGATGACCGCGGCCGTTCCCGCCTGCCCGCCGTCACGGGCCCACGCCGGCAGCGACTGCACCCACGCCCCGCCGCCGCGCTGGAAGACCGTCAGGTCGAAGGTGACCTCGAGCCCACGTGAACGTGCCGCGTCGAGCAGGTCGAGCAGGTCATCAGCAGCCTCGGCCGGCAGGTCGGCGTGCGGATACAGGTGCGAGATGTTGAGCTCGACCCCACTCCGCTCGGCCGTCTCCAGCGCCTCCCGCACGGACGCCTGAACGCCGTCGGGTCCGTAGCGCATATGTGTGTGGTACGGCCGCCCGCGTGCCGCGGCGGCGCCGGCGAGCGTCGCCAGCTCGTCGATGTCGGCGAACAGCCCGGGCGCGTACGACAGGCCCGTCGTGAAGCCGTGCGCACCCTGGTCGATCGCCTCGTCGACCAGATCGACCATCCGACCCAGCTCGTCCGCGGTCGGCGGTCGGGCCGCGCTGCCGATGACGAACCGGCGGAGGCTGTTGTGCCCGACGAAGGTCGCGACGTTGGTGGCCGGCCGGGCCCGCTCGACCGCGTCGCGATAACCGCCGATCGTGGTCCAGTCCCAGGCCACGCCAGGAAAGGCGAAGACCGGCTCCTCGTCGATGAGGCTGGCCAGGCTGTCGGGGCCGATCGGACCGGCCGAGAAGCCACACAGGCCGACGGCCTGGGTGGTGACCCCCTGCTCGATCGCACTGATGCAGCCGGGTTCCGACAGCAGCGACACGTCCGAGTGGGTGTGAAGATCGATGAACCCGGGTGCGACGGCCAGCCCGCCGAGATCGATCTCCTCGCGTCCGGCGCCGTCAACGACGGGCGCGCCGACCGACACGACCCGGTCGCCATCGATGCCGATGTCGCCATCAGTCGCCAGGCCGCCGGTCCCGTCGTAGATCGTGCCGTTGCGGAGGACGAGGTCGATCACGGGGCGCTCACCTCGCTAGCATGGGGACGCCAGGTCAGCCACAGCGTCGCCGACCGGAACGCGCGAGGAGGGTGACATGGCCGACGGGCGATTCGAGGGTCGGGTGGCGATCGTGACCGGTGCGGGCCGCGGGATCGGCCGGGCGATCGCGGCTCGGTTCGGTGCCGACGGCGCGACCGTCGTGGTGGCCGACCTCGATGACGCGGCGGCGGCCGGGACGGTGGCGGCCATCGAGGCGGCCGGCGGTCGCGCCTTCGCGGTCCATGCCGACGTGACCAACCCGGACCAGGTCGCCGCGCTCGCGGCGGTCGCCACGGACCGCTTCGGCCGCATCGACATCCTGGTCAACAACGCCGGCATCCTGCGCTCGACCCGTGCCGCCGACGTGACCCCGAAGGAGTGGCACCTGGTGGTCGACGCCAACCTGACCAGCTCGTTCCTGTGCGCTCGGGCGGCCTATCCGGCGTTGCGCGAGTCGGGCCGCGGCCGCATCGTCAACATCGCCTCGATGGCCGGCCGCGCGACGAGCACACTCGGTGGCGTCCACTACACGACCGCCAAGGCCGGCGTCCTTGGGCTGACCCGCCATCTCGCCCGTGAATGGGCGCGCGACGGGATCACGGTCAACGCGATCTCGCCGGGTATCGTCGATACGCCGATGGCCCGCGACTCGATGGATGCGGCGCGGATGACCCAGGTCCTGGCGGCGATCCCGATGGGCCGGCTGGCGGATGCTTCGGAGATCGCGGCGCTGGTCGGGTTCCTCGCCTCGGACGAGGCGGCGTACATCACCGGCGCGAACGTCGACATCCACGGCGGCGAGCTGATCATCGCCTGACCCGGCTCCGGCGGCGGCCGCGACGACCACGGCTCAGCTCCAGGGCTGACCGAGGGGCGCCCCGAGGATCACCGCCGACGGCCCGGATCCCGACGTCGCCCGCGCCATCGCCGCCGGCAGCCCGGCGATGTCGTCCACTCGCTCGGCCGGGATGCCGAACGAGCGCACGAACGCGACGAGGTCCGGGTTGTGGAGGTCCGTCGCATAGGCCCGGCCGTGATACCGCACCTGGTACGCCGCGATCGACCCGAACGCGCCGTCGTCGTGGATCAGGAATGTCACGTCGAGGCCGTAGGCCGCTGTCGTCGCCAGCTCCGTGGCCGTGAACAGGAACCCGCCATCGCCACACGCGGCCACCACGCGACGGCCGGGCGCCGCGACCGCCGCGCCATTGGCCGTCCCGACGGCGAAGCCGAGCGTCGCCGACCCCCACGGGAAGAGCGAACCGTCGGGTTCGTACACCGGCCAGAAGTAGCCGGTCCACGAGTTGAGCCGGGCCGCATCGTGGGTCAGGATGGCGTCCCGCGGCATGGCCGCCCGCGCGGCCAGGAATGCGTCGCGTGCCGCTCGCTGCCCTGGTGCCACACCGGCCGCGAATGCCTCGCGCACGGCCCGCGCCCGCTCCACCCCCCAGCCCGGCTCGGCGGCACGGTCCTCGCGATCCACGCCGAGCTCGTCGAGGAGCGCCTGGAGCGCCAGCCGGGCGTCGCCGACGATCCCGACCGTCGCCGGATAGGTCCGGTCGATGGCGCCCGGGTCGACATCGATCTGGACGAGGTTCGGCAACGGCAGCGTCCAGCGCGCGGTGCCCACGTCGTCGAGTCGAGATCCGACGACCACCACCGCGTCGGCCTCCCCGAACAGCGCCGTCCATTCCGGCCGTCCCGCCACGACCGTTCCGGCACACCAGGCATCGTCGTCGGGGATCGAGCCGGCGCCCGTCACAGCCGGCGCGACGGGCGCGCCGAGGCGGATGGCCAGCGCCCGCAGCTCGCGCGAGGCGTTCGCCCGATGGACGCCGGCGCCGGGCATGATCACGATCCGGCGGGCGCCATCCAGGACCCGGGCGGCGGCCACGATCGAGCCCGGATCGGGTGCCGATCGGCCGGGCATCTCGACGACGGGCATCTCGCCGGTGAAGGACACGCCCGCGATGTCGGTCGGCAGTTCGACATAGGACGGGCGGGGCCGGCCGGTCATCGAGCGGCACAGCGCCTCGGCGACGGCTACGGGGATCGCCTCGGGCGTCCGCGGCCGGCCGACGTAGGCGGTGATCGCCTCGAACGACCGACCCTGATCGGGCGTCTCGTGGAGGACGCCACGGCCCAGGCCGTCGAGCGCTGCATCGATCTGCCCGGCCAGGAGCACGATCGGCGACGAATCCGACCACGCTTCCGCGAACGCGGCGAGCGTATTGAACGTGCCGGGACCGGTCGTCGTGGTCAGGACGCCCGGTCGCCCGGTGACGCGCGCATAGCCGTCGGCCGCGAACGCGGCGCCCTGCTCGTGCCGGGTCAGGATGTGGCGGATGTCCGGGGCACCGGCCAGCGCGTCGTAGAGCGGCAGGGTATGCAGCCCGGGGATGCCGAAGACCGTGTCGACCTCGGCCGTGCGGAGGACCCCGACGATCGCTTCGCCGACCCGACGTGTCGTCACCCTCGCCTCCCATTCGCCGCCACCGGGCCGCCATCCGGCGCGGTCGCCGCATTGTAGATTGTCGACAATGTCCACGACCTGGCCCGAACGCGAGCGTCCCATCCCGGTACCCTGTCACCGATGCGCACCCTGATCGCCGACGTCCGACTGATCGACGGCGTGGCCGACATCGCGCGCGAGCACGTCGACGTCGTCATCGATGGCGACCGGATCGCGGCCGTCGAGCCGCACGACCCGGGCCGCGCGACCGACCCGGCCGCCCCGCCCACGACCATCATCGACGGCGCCGGCCGGACCCTCCTCCCAGGTCTGATCGACGCCCACTCGCACTACACGTTCGACCCGACCGAGGGTTCCATCGGAGTCATCCTCCGGCGCTCGGACGCGGACATCGTGCTGGCATCGGCCGGCCATGCCGCGCGGGCCCTGCGGGCGGGCGTGACGACCGCCCGGGGTGCGGGCTCGCTGCGCAATCTCGAGGTCGCGCTCCGGGACGCGATCGACGCTGGCACCGTGCCCGGGCCACGGATCCTGACCGCCGGCACCGCCGTCGGCATCACCGGCGGTCACGGCTACCAGTTCGGGCTGGAGGCGGACAGCCCGGCGGCCTTCGTGACGGCCACGCGCAGAGTCGTCCGCGAGGGTGCTGACGTGGTCAAGGTGATCGCGTCCGAGGCGGCCATGCTCACCACCACCGGCCTCGTCGGCAGCCGCATCGTCAACGGCGCTCCGGAGATGACGCTCGATGAGCTTCACGCGGTCGTGGAGACGGCGGCGGAGCTCGGCGTGAAGGTCATGAGCCACGCCCAGGATGGCGAGTCGGTGCGCCGCTCGGCGCGGGCCGGCGTGGCCAGCGTCGAGCACGCCTGGCTGGCCGACCGGCCGGCTATCGAGGCCCTCGCCGCCTCCGGCGCCTTCCTCGTCCCGACGCTGGTCGTCACCGACGTCAACCGGACGCTGGAGGGTCTGACCCCGATCGAGCGCGAGCGCCAGGACCTCATCGAACGTCGCCAGCGGGTCTCGCTCGAGACCGCCATCGAGCTCGGCGTGCCGCTCGCGACCGGCACCGACACGGGCGAAGTCGGGGTCACCGCGGACATGGTCTGGCGCGAGATCGCTCTCATCCACGCTCACGGCGCGAGCGCGATGGCCGCGATCCGGGCCGCCACTTCGGCCGCAGCGAGACTGCTCGGGATCGAAGCGGATGTCGGGACGATCCAACCCGGCATGCTGGCCGACCTGATCATGGTGGGCGGCGACCCACTGGTCGATCTCGGCCGACTCGCCACACCGCAACGCGTCTTCCAGCACGGGCGGATCGTGGCAGCGGGTTGATCCGCGACGGACGGGTGGCGCCACGAACGCGGGCAGCCGGCGTAGCCGTTCGTACTCTGGACAGCGCGACGTGCGAGGGGCAGGATGTGTCCATCGCGATCGGGAATCGCCCGGATCGTCGTCTGGTTCTCGGGGGAGGCACGTCAGCAGTGACGCTGGTCGGTGCATCGGCGCAACTTCGAATGAACGTCCTTGGCGGCTTCTCGCTCCACGTAGCCGACCGGACGGTCCATCTGCCCCGAACGGCTCAGCGCCTCCTGGCCTTCGTGGCGCTCCAGCGACGACCCGTGCCGCGCGACCACCTTGCCTTCGCGCTCTGGCCGGACGGGACCGAGACGCACGCTCACGGCAGCCTCCGTACGGCCCTCTTCGAGCTTCGTCGACCGGGCCACGACCTCCTTCGCGTGACCGGCGGCAACGCCCACCTGGCGCCAGGCCTGGTCGTCGATCTCGAGGAGATGCTCAGGCTCGTGGACCTGATCCGTGCCGACGGTGACCACGGTGGCCTGGCGGCCGTCGAGCGCGACCTTCTGGAGGCTGATCTGCTGCCCGGCTGGTACGACGACTGGGTCATCGGCCACCAGGAACGCCATCGCGAACTGCGCATCCAGACCCTCGAGCGGTTGTGCCTGGCACACCTGGCTGCCGGGAGGTACGCCGACGCCGTCTCCACGGGTTCGGCCGCGCTCGGGGCCGACCCGACGCGCGACAGCAGCGCTCGACTGATCATCGCCGCTCACGTTGCGACCGGGAATGACGCCCAGGCGATCGTCCTGTACCGCCGCTTCGAAGACCGCCTTCGCGAGCTTGGCCTCGCTCCGTCCGCCCGGACGACGGCCCTCATCACGAGCATCGCCGGAACACTAACGCTGGCCTAACGGCCCGCTCCCCACAGTTCGCGGAACGATCGCGCGCGGTGCCGTCGGGATCCTTGGGGAGGGACGACCATGTCCAGGCTGTTCGCCATGCTGGCGACCGTTGCGTTGCTCAGCGGATCGCTGACCACGGCGGTCGCGGCCGCAGAGCCCGACCCGGCCATCGACGATCCGGGGGCGCCGGCCCTCGGTCAGGGGCCCGCACACTGGACGGGCCCCGACGACTTCGGGACGTGGGGCAAGACGGCCCCGCGACCGGCCGTCCGGACGCGGGCCCTCGCGGTGGTTGACAACCTCGTCAACCCGGGGAACGGCGAGATCATGCCGACGACCCATACCCACCTCATCTTCTGGCTCCCCGCGAGCTTCCACTACAGCGGCGGAACGACGGCCGCCACCGACCTGGCCTACGAGAACCAGATCACGGCCTACTTCAACGACGTCGGCGGCTCGCAGATCCTCAACACGACGACGCAATACCCGGGCAACAACGGGACGCCGGCGGACACGTCGGACCTGGTCAGCTCGGTCGTCGATACGGGCGCCTACCCGCATGCCGGGACCACCGCCGATCCGGTCACGCAGAGCGACCTGAACAGCCAGGTCTTCTCGCACGTCACCGCCAAGGGCATGAGCGACATGTACTTCATCTTCCTGCCCAACAACCTGATCGACTGCAACCATGCGCCACCGAGCGCCAGCTGCAACTCGAACGCCTACTGCGCCTATCACACGTACGGTTTCAGCGGCTCGGACACGCCGGCCAACGACTTCGTGTGGGCAAACATCCCGGACAACCGCAGCGTCGCGAGCATCGCCGCGGGCTGCGGCAATTCCACGGTGACGGGCGACAACTCGGCCGACACGACGCTCAGCTCGGTCGAACACGAACACCTCGAAGCCGTCACCGACCCTCGCCTCAACGCATGGCAGGACTCGACCGGCGGGGCCGGCGAGAACGGCGACAAGTGCAACCGCAATATGGGTGTCGCAAACGCCAGCTCCACGACCGCCAACAATTTCCTGGGAGCGGGCAATACGGACCAGTTCCGGATCCAACGCGAGTGGTCCAACGCCGCGGGCGGTGGCGGCTGTGCCGCGAGCTACACGACGACCGGTTCGTTCGTCGAGTCGCCGCTCCCGACGGGCAGTGACGTCACCAAGACGGTCCTCGAGGCGGTGATCCCGGGCAACCCGGCCGACAGCCTCCACTACACGATGACCTTCACCAACCCGAGCAACCAGGACGACGCGTTCAACGTGGTCGTCACGGACACACTCCCGGCGGGGGTCACGGCCGCGTCCACGACCTTCGGCCTCGGGGACCTCGCGCCACACCAGACGAAGTCCGTCTCATTCACCGCGCACCCGAGCGGACCTTTGACCGCCGGAACGGTGCTGACCAACAGCGCCGCGTTCGATTTCGACGATTCCACGGGTACGGCCCAGCCGACGATCACCCGGACGGCCTCGACGACGGTCGTCAATACGCCACCGATCCTCACCGTCCCGGGTGCCCAGTCACAGGACTATCACGATGCCCTGACCTTCGGCGTGTCGGCCACGGACGCCGACCTCGGCGATACCCTCACCTTCTCGGCGAGCGGACTGCCGTCCGGCCTCGTCCTGACCGACAACGGGGATCGCACGGCGACCGTGTCCGGGACCCTCACCGCGACGCCCGGCGTCTATATCGCCACGATCTCCGTGACCGATGGCCACCACGCCCCGGTCAGTGCGACCGTCTCGATCACGGTCAACCGCGAGGAGACCACGACGACCTTTACGGGCCCAACGGTCATCGCCCAGGGCAACCCCGTGACACTCCACGCCACCCTCCTCGAGGATGGGACGACGGCGCCTTCGCCGTTCGGTCAGAGCGTCACCCTGAGCGTCGGAGGCCAGAGTTGCGTCGGGACGACGGACAACGCGGGCCAGGTGGCCTGCACCATCGCCAACATCACCGTCCCGTTGGGTCCGCAGCCGCTCACGGCGGACTTCACGGGCGACGTCTTCTACCTGCCGTCGTCCGACGCCACCAAGCAGGCGATCGTCTTCGCCTTCCCGGCGCGCGGCGACTTCGCGATCGGTGACAAGACGGCCGTCTCGGCGACGCCGTCGACGGTGGTCACCTTCTGGGGCTCCGGCTGGAACGGCGCGAACGCGCTGACCGGCGGCGGGGCATCGTCCGCGTTCAAGGGATTCACCGCCACCCTGAGTACGAACCCGCCGGTCTGCGGCGGCTCGTGGACCACCAGCACGGGCAACAGCCCGCCACCGCCCAACGGACCGCTGCCGAGCTACATGGGCGTGATCGTCACGAGCTCTGTGAGCAAGAGCGGCTCCAGCCTGAACGGCGATATCGTCCACATCGTGGTCGTGTCACCGAACCCGGGATACTCGCCGAGTCCGGGTCATGATGGCACCGGCACGATCGTCGCGACGTACTGCTGACGTAGGCGCAAATCCCGTCGCCAGGCCCTCACCGCGACCATCGGGACGGAGGGACGAACGTGCGGGCTGACGACAGGCGACCAGGCTGGCTCATCGCCGTCTTCGTGGCGGCGGTGAGCCTCGTTGGCTGCGGAGGAGCTGGGGCGCCGACGGCGTCCGATCGGGCCATGACCGATACCGCCGCGCCGACGGTCACCAGCGCCAGCCCAGCGGCTTCCTCCAGCGCCAGCCCAACGATCGAGCCGCAGGGCGTCGTCCTCACCGAGGACGATCGCGGCCACATCGTGACCGTCGACGTCGGCGCCACGATCACGATCGTCCTGCATAGCACCTATTGGTCGCCGGCGACCACGTCCACGGCGGCCATCGTCGGCCCGCTCACGGCCGGAACCGTAGTGCCCGCATCTCCCGGCACCTGCCTGCCCGGCATCGGCTGTGGCACGGTGACCACCGCGTTCGTGGCGAAGGCCCCCGGCGCCGCGACATTGAGCGCGAGTCGGACCGTCTGTGGCGAGGCCCTCCAGTGCAAGGACGCGGACAGATCGTGGATGGTCGATGTCGTCGTCAAACCATGAAGACCGGGCAGTGCTGGGCGACGGCGTGGGCGCCCAGGACGGCGGCGACCCGGGATCGATGAGCACCTGGACGCGGTCGGCGGCCGGTCGCCCACGTCGGATCACGGGAGCATGCTCGCTATGACGATCGTCGAGGCGCTGATGACGATCGCGCCGACGGCCATCGGCAGGTCGATCCCCCACGGCGCGAGGACGCCCGCCGCGACCGGGATGGCGATGAGGTTGTAGCCTGTCGCCCGGACCAGTTCGGAACCATCTTGGCGTGGGTCGCCCGCGACAACTCGATCGCCGCAACGAGGTCCCTGTCCTGCTGAGCTCCATATACCCCAGGGGAGTATCGTACCGCCTGCACGCAAGGGGTGGTCTCGGGTGCACCATAGGCTCTTGCGGATGGACAGGCCTGCGGGCACACCACGTCGAGGGGACCCATGACCAAGCGCTTTGCCGGTGTCGTCAACATCGACATCAAGGACTCGACCCCGGATTGGTCGCCGTACGAGCAGCCGAAGGCGCCCAAGGATTCGCCGAATATCCTGTACATCGTGCTCGACGACGTCGGCTTCAGCGCGATGGAGCCCTACGGCGGGTTCATCGAGACCCCGAACATCAACCGGATCGCCGAGGCCGGCTTGACGTACGGCAACTTCCATACGACCGCGCTGTGCTCGCCGACCCGCTCCTGCCTGCTGACCGGCCGCAACCACACCACCAACGGGATGTCCGGCATCACCGAGATCACCGATGGCTACCCGAACGCCAATGGCCACATCCCGTTCGAGTGCGCCAACATCGCCGAGGTCCTCAACGCCCGGGGCTGGAACACGTACGCCATCGGCAAGTGGCACCTGACGGCCGAAGACGAGATGAACCTCTCGTCCACGAAGCGCCAATGGCCGCTCGGTCGCGGGTTCGAACGGTTCTACGGGTTCCTCGGCGGCGAGACCAGCCAGTGGTACCCGGATCTCGTCTACGACAACCATCCGGTGGCGGCGCCGCGCACCCCGGAAGAGGGCTATCACCTCACCTCGGACCTCGCGGACAAGGCGATCGAGTTCGTCCAGGATGCCAAGGCGATCGCTCCGGACAAGCCGTTCTTCCTGTACTTCTGCCCTGGGGCCGCGCACGCTCCGCACCACGTGGCGAAGGAATGGGCCGATCGGTACAAGGGCAAGTTCGACATGGGCTACGAGGCCTATCGTGAACTCGTCTTCGCCCGCCAGAAGGAACGCGGGATCATCCCGCCGGAGACCGAGCTGTCGCCGATCAACCCGTACATCGACGAGACCAGCGCCGACGG
Organism: Candidatus Limnocylindrales bacterium; assembly: GCA_038248915.1. GTDB lineage: Bacteria > Chloroflexota > Limnocylindria > Limnocylindrales > CSP1-4 > SPCO01. The sequence continues at coordinate 164,782 of JBBRXB010000003.1, forward strand.
CAAGACCTGGCCGGAGCTCGACACGGTCCGCCCGTGGGACGGCCTGTCGGACGAGGAGCGGCGGCTGTTCGCACGGATGGCTGAGGTGTACGCCGGGTTCCTGAGCCACGCCGACCACGAGATCGGGCGGATCCTCGACTTCCTCGAAGCCTCCGGCCAGCGGGATAACACGATCGTCGTGCTGGTCTCCGACAACGGCGCCTCGGGCGAGGGCGGACCGAACGGCTCGGTCAACGAGAACAAGTTCTTCAACGGCGTCCCGGACACGATCGAGGAGAACCTGAAGTTCATCGACGTCCTCGGCAGCACCGAGACCTACAACCACTACCCGACCGGCTGGGCGTGGGCGTTCAACACCCCGTTCAAGATGTGGAAGCGGTACGGCAATCTCCGCGGCGGGACGGCCGATCCGCTGCTCGTGTCATGGCCCGCGCGGATCAAGGCGAAGGGCCAGTTCCGAACGCAGTACACGCATGCGATCGACATCGTGCCGGCTCTGTACGAGGCGCTCGGCGTCGAGCTGCCGGATGTGGTCAACGGCTACACCCAGAAGCCGATGGAGGGCGTCAGCTTCACCTCGTCGTTCGACGATCCCGAGGCTGACACCGGCAAGGAGACCCAGTTCTTCTCGATGCTCGGGACGCGGGCGATCTGGCACCGTGGCTGGAAGGCCGCGACGCTCAGCCCGGCCGCCCCGAACGCCTGGGGCGACTTCAGCCAGCAGCGCTGGGAGCTGTTCCACACCGACGTGGATCCGGCCGAGGTCCACGACCTGGCCGTGCAGGAGCCCGGCCGGCTCCAGGAGCTCATCGCCATGTGGTGGGTCGAAGCGGGCAAGTACCAGGCCCTGCCGCTCGAGACCCGGACGGCCGTCGAGGCGTTCACGACCCCGCGACCGCAGCCCGCCGAGCCGCGCAACCAGTACATCTACTACCCGGGTGGCTCGGATCTCCCCGAATCGGTCACCCCGGACATCCGCAACCGGTCCTACACCGTCGCGGTCGAAGTGGACATCGATCGACCGGACGCCGATGGCGTCCTGTTCTCACAGGGGACCCGGTTCGGGGGACATGCGCTGTACATCAAGGCCGGCAAGCTCAAGTATGCCTACAACTGGGTCGGCCAGCGGGAATTCATCGTCGAATCGGACGCCGCGATCCCGACCGGGCACGTGGTCCTCTCGGCAACCTTCGACAAGGAGGGCCAGGGCATGCCGACCAAGGGCCGGCTGTCATTGCACATCCGCGATCAGGAAGTGGCGGCCGCGCCGATCATGACCCAGCCGGGCAAGTTCGGGCTCGGGGGTGGTGGGCTGGTCGTCGGGCGATCCGGTCCGGAGCCCGTCGTGAACGACTACCGCGGTGCGGCACCCCACGCGTTGATCGGCGGCCGGATCACGAAGGTCGTCATCGACGTCAGCGGCGATCCGTTCATCGACCTGGCACGGGAGGCAGCCGCCCTGTTCGCCCGCCAGTAGGCGGAGATCGGCTCAGATCGCGACCGCGTTGCCGGCCACGCGGACGCCCACTTCGCCACGGGCGATCGATACCGTCAACCGGCTCGGGCGGCCCATCTCGACGCCCTGGACGATCTCGAACTCGGCCGGCGCGACGATCTCGCCGCGTGCGCGCAGGTAGCCGCCTAACGCAGCGGCCGCCGCACCCGTCGCGGGATCCTCCACCACGCCACCGACTGGGAACGGGTCGCGCGCCCTGAAGCGGTCGGCCCGCTCCCGCCAGACGAGCTGGATGGTGGTCAGGTCGTGGGTGAGCATGAGGGACTTGAGCTTGTCGAACGGGTAGTCCAGCGTGGCCAGCCGGCTCCGCTGCCTTGCCGCCAGGATGAGGTGCCGCGCACCGGCGAATCCGACCGCGGACGGCAGGGCCGGATCGAGCTCTTCAGGACGCCAGCCCAGAAGGCGAAGCGCTTCCGCGAGCAGCCCTGCGTCCGGGGCTTCGGCGGACGTCGCGATCGAGGTCAGCGTGGCCCGCGTCCGGCCCTCGGCATCTGACGCGGCCGTGACGTCGACCGCGCCGCCGTTGGTGGTCAACGACAGGCGCGCCGGGTCGCCGGGTCGCACGGGCGCCGCGGCCAGCCCACGGTCGGCGAGCACGACCCCGCTGGCGATCGTCGCATGGCCGCAGAACGGCACTTCCGCCAGCGGGCTGAAGTAGCGGACCCGGAACCCGCCGGGGCGGCCGGACCCATCCGGCGCCAGGAACGCCGTCTCGGAGTAGCCGACCTTGGCCGCGATCCGCTGCATCTCCGCGTCGGCCGGCAACGCGTCGCCGAACCAGACGCCGGCCGGATTGCCACCCGACGGATCCGTCGTGAACGCCGCGAGACGAAGGAGCGTGCCGGCAGCCCGCGCCATCGGCTCCGGCCCCGGCGCGGTCAGACCGTCGGCTTCTTCGGCTTCTTCGGCTTGGGTGGACGTTTGGGGGTCTTGTCGCCCATGGTCAGCTCCTCACGTCGACTTCGGATCCGGCGGCCGTCGCCTCAGCCAACGATAGCCGACTCGGCTGGGTCACGGCCGTCATCGGGTTCCGATCGTGAAGGGCAACGTGACCCTGCGCCCGCCTTCGAGCTCGACCTCGAACGCATAGATCGCGCCCGACCAGCCGTGGCCCGGCCAGCCGGCCATGGCGAACGGAACGGGTCGCGCCGTCAGGTAGAAGACACCCGGGCGCGGATGGCCGGCGGACCGCCGCGGGACGATCGCCGCCCCGGGTGCGACCGGATCGCCCAACGAGACCGCGCGCCCGGCCGGCGGGTGCGCCGTGAGCCCGGGCGAGGAACCCGCGTCGGGCGGCCCGAAGTCCAGCAGCCGGACCGCCACAGGCCGGATGTCGGTCGGCCAGGTCGCCGCGATCGCGACGGTGGTCACACCCGGATGGTCGAGCGTCGGGCCGGGCAGGGCAACATCGGGCGCGATGAGCTCCCAGCTGACGACCGGGGTGACGGTCGGCGTCCCGCGGACCAGGGCGTTGGCGAACTGGGTCCGGGACACGTAGGCGACCGCGACGCCCCAACCCGTGTGGAGGTCGGCCGTCCCCATGACCGACAGATCGAGGCCGGCCAGCGTCGGTGGAGGGGTCTGAGCGGGCCGGCGAGGGGCGGTCGCCGCCCGCGTCGGGTTGGCGTTCGGATGCGAGGCAGCGGCGCCGCCCGATGGACTGGCGCCCGGCCCCCGACCCGCCACGGTCCCAGGAGCGGCCGTCGGTCGCCCGCCCGCCGCTGGCCCGACCCATGGCTTCCCTACCGACACGACGATCCCGATGCTCACGACGGCCACCAGCAGCAGCACCACCCGACCCATGCCGGTCCGCCGCGTGACCCGGACCAACTCCGGGCTGCCCGATCCGTTCTCGCCGACCACGCCGTCTCCCGTCTGGGCGTCCGCACCCGTCCCGGCGAGGCTACACCGAGAGCGTCGAAGGGTCTTGACAGCCTTCCCGGGTGGCGGTATATATCGGCTTACGATATATCGACCGTCGTACGAATGGAGACTGCCCGATGCCACAGGAGCCCGGGTTCGGACGGTTCGCGGAACCGTCACTGCTCATCCTCGTGAGCCTCAGCGACGGCCCCAAGCACGGTTACGCGATCATGACAGACGTGGAGGCGGGCACCGGCCGGCCGATGGGCGCCGGAACCTTGTATGCCGCCCTGGCCCGGCTCGAGGAACGCGGTCTGATCGAGCCTCTCGCGCCGGTCGATCGTCGGCGTCCATACCGCCTGACCGGAGTCGGCGCGACGATCCTCGCCGAGCAGCTCCGCGGCCTGTCCGCCTTCGCCCAGCAAGGTCTTCGACAGCTCGGTGAGATCGAGCCATGAGAGCGGCCCTGATCCGTCTCTACCCGGCCCGCTGGCGAGCCCGCTACGGCGACGAGTTTGCGGCGATCCTCGAGGAGCGTTCGCTCGGTCCGTATGACGTCGCCGACATCATCCTCGGCGCCCTTGACGCGCGGCTTCGGTCGCGCAGGGTGGGCGCCCCCACGACGAACGAACGAGGTGTCGACATGTCGCTCCGGGTCGGCGGATACACCGCGGTGCTGGCCGGGATCCTGGTCCCGGTCGGCCTGCTTGCCGCGTCCGACGTCATCCCGATCGATCCGACCATCGGCATCGCGATGTTCATGCTCGGGATGCTCGCCCTCCTGGTCGCCCTCGCGGGGCTGAGCGCCTTCCAGGCCCGAACACACTCGATGCTGATCTGGATCGCCTTCGCGCTGCCGGCCAGCGGGGTCACGGTGACCATCCTCGGCGCCATCGGGATGATCATCTTCGAGGACGAGGCCATCATCGCCGGCATATCGAGCTGGTACATCTGGATGTTCGGACTGCTGACCGTCTTCGCCGGCTCGTTGCTGTTTGCGCTCGTGACGTATCGGACCGGCGCACTGTCTCGTTGGGCTGCGCTCGTCCTCGCCTTCGGCTCGCTGGCGCCCTTGGTCGGGCTGGTCACTGGTGCGTCGGGGTTGTTCGCCATCCTCGACGGGCCGTTGATCATCGCCGGCGTCGTTGGCTACACCATCGGCTGGGTGGGACTCGGGGTCGCCGCTCTCCGCATGCTCCAGCCGGCTTCCGTGGCGGCGCGTCCGGCCTGAGGCGAGCGTCAGACCAGCGGCCCGACCTCGCGCGCGAAGCGTTCGGCCGCAGCGACGACCCCGACCGGGTCGACCGCCTCGAAGTAGAGAGCGACGTGGCTGACACCGAGGTCGGCGTACGCCTTGATCTCGGCGGCCATCTCGTCCGGCGTCCCACGGATGGCGTACGACGCGTCGTCGGACGCCGTGAAGCGGACCCGGGCCCGGGCCGAGAATGCAGGCGCTGTGCGGCCGGCAGCTGACGCGGCAGCCGTCACCACCGGGATCATCCGCGCGAGGTCCGTCGGGCTGGTCGAGCTGGCGTGGAACCCGTCGGCCAGGGCCCCGCCACGGCGCAGCGCCGGCTCCGCGCGACCACCGACCAGGATCGGCAGGGGCTGCTGGACTGGCAGCGGTCCGAAGGTGAAGTCGTCGAGCGTGTGGAACCGGCCGTGGAAGGGTCCGGTCGCACCCGACCAGAGATGTCGCCACAGCCCGATCGTCTCGTCGAGGTAGGCGCCCCGGACATGAAAGCGATCGGCGGCGGCGAGGTTCCCGAATTCGGTCGTGTTCCAGCCGAGACCGACACCGGCCGTGACGCGACCGCCGCTCAACGAATCGAGCGTGGCGAGCTCCTTGGCGAGCAGCACCGCGTTGCGCTGCGGGACGACGATGACGCTCGTGCCGAGGCGGATCCGTGGGTGGCGGGCGCCGAGCCAGGCGAGGGCCAGGATCGCCTCGTAGACGCGCCCGTATTCGTCCTCGGCGGCGTGCCCGACGATGACGTGGTCGGTGGTCCAGACGGTGGACCAGCCGAGACGCTCGGCGACCTCGGCGGCGGCATCGAGTCCCTCGGCCGACGAGCCGTCACGGAAGTTGGGCAGACACAGGCCGATGTCCATGTCTCGATGGTATCCGGGAGGCGGACGGGGCGGCGCGCCGGGACGATGCGAGCGGGGTGCCGACGCGCGACACTGTCGATCTGATGTCGATCTTCGGTGCTCCCGAGCGGATCAGCGAGCCGTCGGTCGGCGTCCCACGCTGGCCCGCGACGGTCGGGCTAGTGGTCGTCGGCATCCTCCTGGCGATCGCCGCGACCGCGCTCAACCTCGGGACCCTGGTCCTCCCGCTCGTCGTCATCGTCATCCTGCTCGTCCCCCTGACCCTCGCCAGCATCAGGGAGCGTCACGACGTCCGGCGCCGGCTGGGGATGGTCGCGCTGGTCGTCCTGACCGCCGCCGTGGCGTTGAGTGCCGTGTTCCTGGTCCGGCAACTGCTGTATGGCGTCATCGCAGCGCCATCATTGCTTGGCGGCTCGGCAGCGATCTGGGCCGCCAACCTGGGCACCTTCGCGCTGTGGTACTGGGAGATCGACGGTGGCGGGCCCTCCGAGCGCAGCCGCGACGGCCACGTCAGCACGGATTTCCTGTTCCCGCAGATGCAGGTCGGTGACGGCACGTCGACCGGCGGCTGGTGGCCCAGCTTCCTCGACTACCTGTTCGTGGCGTTCAACGCGAGCTCCGCCTTCAGCCCGACGGACACGCTGATCCTGTCCCGCCGCGCCAAGATCCTGATGATGGTCCAGTCGCTGGTCTCGCTGGTGACAGTCGTGGTCATCGCGGCCCGGGCGATCAACACCCTGGCCTAGGGCCGCGGTCAGCTCGCGGCGGTGGTGGCGGCCGCCGCTCGGACCTCGGCCAGAGCCGCCGCCACGCCCCTGGTCCACGCCTGGCCGTGACCGGGCAACACGTAGCCGGCCTCGATGCTGTCGAGCCGTGCCAACGACGCGAGCGCCTGGTCCGGATCCGCGGTGAAGGGCGCGACCCGCGGCGCATCCACGCCCGTCGTCACGCTGTACGTGGCGATGGCGTCGCCGATGAACAGCGCGTCGTGGCCCGGCAGATGGAGGGCGGCGCTGCCGGGTGTGTGACCGGGCAGCAGGATGACCCGCGGCGAGCCCGGGACATCGAGCGTCGCGCCATCCCCGAACGTCGAGACCTCCGCGATCCGCGGGATCCGCAACAAGCCATGCGTCACCGAGAACCACAGGAAGCTCAGCAGCGGTGAAAGCTTGTACGGTCCCATCCCCTTGGACGGGTTGGGCACCTCGCCCCTGGCCAGCGCCGCATCGAGCTCGTGGACGAGCACCGGCGTCTGGCGCTCGCGCCGGATGCGCTCGGCGAACCCGATGTGGTCCGAATGACCGTGGGTCAGCACGACCGCCCGGACGTCGTCGAGCGACCTTCCCATCGCGGCGAGCTCCGCGGGCAGATCGCCCCAATAGGACGGCGCACCGGCGTCGATGATCGTGACCTCTCCCGCCGTTTCGACGAGGTACGAGTTGACCAGGCCCTTGCCCAGCCGTCGGATGCCGGTCGAGATCTCCACGGTCGCCTCCTTCGTCGCGCTCCGTCAGTGCCCGGCAAGGCTAGCGCCCGGCAAGGCTAGCGCGCGGCGGCCGCCAGCAGGCGATCGGCAAAGCCCGGCCAGGCGTCGAGCGCCCACGGGCCGAACTCGCGGTCCGTCAGCGCCGCGACAGCAAGTCCGGCGACCGGGTCGACCCACACGAACGTCCCCGAGCCGCCGAAATGCCCGAACGTCGCCGGGCTGTTCCGCTCGCCCATCCAGTGCGGCCGTGTCTCGTCGTGGAGCTCGAACCCGAGCCCCCAGTCGAGCGGCTCGAACCGGCCCACACCGGGCAACAGGCCGGTCAGACCCGGGAACACGACCGCTGTCGCCTCGGCGAACAGCGGCGCGCTCACGAGCGTCGGCGTGAGGAGCTCGGCGGCGAGCGCGGCAAGATCCACGAGCGGACCGTGCAGACCCTGTGACGGCCGCTCCTCCAGCCGCGTCGCCGTCATCCCGAGCGGCGCGAGCACGAAGCTCTCCAGCGCCGCATCGAAGGGCGCGCCGGCGCGCTCGGCGACCAACGCCCCGAGAGCATCGAACCCCACATTCGAATAGATCCGGCGGATGCCGGGCGCGGCCACGGTCATCGACCCATCGAACACGAGCCCGGATGCGTGCGCCAGCAGGTGACGGACGGTCGCGCCGGGCGGTCCGGCCGGCTCGTCGAGCGTGAGCAGCCCGCGCTCCGAGGCCACGAGTACGGTCAACGCGGTCGCGATCTTCGTCACCGAGGCCCATCGATACCGGCGGCTACCGTCGCCGTGGCTCGCCCGAACACCGGTCGCGTCGATGACGGCCACTGACGCATGGTCTGCGTCCCACGTGTCGATCTCGGCCAGGACATCATCGAGCTCGTGCATGTCGCGAAGCCTACCGGGACGTCCGGCGCTCCGATGCTGGTCCGTCCGGTGGGTGACGAAACCGGTTCGAGGCGTCAGGCTAGGTCGATGGCCCGCCCCAGCCGCTCGCGAGCGGTCGCGTTCCTGCTCGCCGGTCTGCTCATCCTCGCGACCGCGTCGACCGCCGGCGCGGCGGAGTTCCCGGCCGGACGCACTGGCTACCACAGCTACACCGAGCTGACGGCCGAAGTCGCTGCCGTCGCCGCCGCCCACCCGGACATCGTGTCGCGCTTCTCCATCGGCAAGAGCTACCAGGGCCGCGACCTGTGGGCGGTCAAGATCTCGGACAACGTCAACGTCGACGAGAACGAGCCGGAGGTCATGTTCGACGGCGGGACGCATTCGGACGAGCACATGGGGGTGGAGATGGCCCTCCGGATCTTCCATTGGCTGGTCGACGGTTATGGCAAAGACCCGCGCATCACCTCGATCGTGAACACGCGCGAGGTCTGGATCGTCTTCATGGTCAACCCCGACGGCGCCGAGTACGACATCTCTGGTGGCCACTTCCACTTCTGGCGCAAGAACCGGCAGCCGACGCCGGGGACGACCTCGATCGGCACAGACCTCAACCGCAACTACAACTACCACCGGGGCGGCGGCGGCCGGACGAGCTCGAACCCGGCGGCCATCACCTTTCGCGGCCCGCGTGCCTTCTCGACACCCGAGGATCGCGCGATGCGCGACTTCATGGCCAGCCGGGTGGTCGACGGGCGCCAGCAGATCCGCGTCGCCATCACGTTCCACGAGTACGGCCGGCTGGTCATGTGGCCGTACGGTTACACCTTGGCCAACGTCCCGTGGGACATGACCATCCAGGATCACGCCGCGCTGGCGGCCATGGGCAAGCACATGGCCGCGACCAACGGCTACAAGCCGGAACAGGCGAGCGATCTGTACGTCAGCTCCGGCACGACACGCGACTACCAGTACGGTGTCTATCGGATCTTCTCGTACACGTTCGAGATGTCGGTCAAGGACTATCCGGACGATTCGCTCATCGCCTCCGAGACGGGCCGGAACAAGGAAGCTGTGCTCTACTTGATGGGGCAGGCGTCGTGTCCGCTGGGCATCCTTGGCGCCGCCGTGCGGACGGCCCGCTGTGGCGCGTTCGACGACGATCTCGAGGTCGATCGCGGGTTCGCGGTCGACCCGGACCACACCGACACGGCCACGTCGGGCCGGTTCGTCCGGGCCGACCCGGCCGGGACCTCGAGCCACGGCGCCAAGCAGCTCGGGACCACCCCCTCGGGCACGAGGGCCTTCGTCACCGGATCATCGGCCGGCAGCTCGTCCACCGCGAACGATCTCGACGGCCGGACCTCGATCCGTTCACCGTCGATCAAGCTGCCGGCCCTCGCCGGCCAGCGGTTGTCCTTTGCCTACGTCTTCGCGCACAGCGCGGCGTCGACCTCGGCCGACAGCCTGCGTGCCCTCGTCGAGCGTGCGGATGGCAGCCAGGTCGAGGTCTTCAGGATCGCCGGACGGCCGGTCGATGTGGACGGCGCCTGGCACACCGCCTCGATCTCCATGGATGCGTTCGCCGGCCAGAGCGTGCGCCTGCGGTTCGTGGCCACCGATGGCGGACCCGGCAACCTGGTCGAAGTCGAGCTCGACGACATCCGGGTGACGCGGGGCAACTGAGGCCCCTGGATCGGCCGGCTCGATGTCACCGCATCGTCATCGTCGGTGAGTAGGATGTGGCCATGAGGTTCTTCCACTCCACCCCGTCCGCCGTCCCCTCCCCCGCTGAAGCCCTGCCCGGCCGCCCCGATCCGATCACGACCCCCGGCAAGCACACCGTCCTGGACACCCCGCTCGCGGGTCCGTGGCCGGACGGCACCCAGACCGCGATCTTCGGTCTCGGCTGTTTCTGGGGCGCTGAGAAGGCGTTCTGGCAGATCCCCGGCGTCATCACGACGGCCGTCGGCTATGCCGGCGGAACCACCCCGAACCCGACCTACGAGGAGTCCTGCACCGGGCAGACCGGTCATGCCGAGGTCGTGCTGGTCGCCTTCGACCCGAAGCGGGTCACCTACGAGCAGCTGCTCAAGACGTTCTGGGAGGACCACGACCCGACCCAGGCCATGCGCCAGGGCAACGATGTCGGGACCGAGTACCGCTCGATCGCCCTGACCGCCAACGTCGAGCAACAGGCCGCCGCAGAGGCCAGCCGCGACGCCTACCAGGCGGTCCTGACGGCGGCCGGCTACAAGATCATCACCACCGAGATCGTGCCGGCCGGCCCGTTCTACTACGCCGAGGACTACCACCAGCAGTACCTCGACAAGAAGGGAAACGAGCACCGGTACTGCCCGGACCACCGGACCGGGGTCAAGTTCCCCGACATGGTGGTCACGCCGCTGCAGTACGTGGAGTAACTTGTCCGCATAGTGACGCCGGAAGAGGCCCTGCAGCTTTGGGACGAGGCGAGCAAAGCGAAGTGGCCGCGCGACGCAAACCCCGCCACCGAGATAAACGGCGAGTGGCTCACTGAGATTCATTCCGAGGCGACGGGGGCCCTCAGCGACGTCTGGGGTCGAACGGCCATGCGCCGAGCTTCACCGCGGCTCAAACTGGACGTACGCCAACGGCTGGAACGCATCATCCCGGACCTAGATGCGGTGGTTGAGGCAACTGCGGGTGAGGCCCGCGCCGACTTCCTCCGCCTTCGCGACCTCGTCGGATGGGTCATCGAACGTCCTCGTGAGACAGCCGATACCAAGTCGGAGCAGTAGTCTCGCGGAGAATCCGCGGGGCTATTGCCCGATCCACTCGACCGGCGTGAAGTTGCCCGACTTCGCGGTCACCCCGCTGGTCATGCGCGACTAGCACAGAACCATCCCACCGCAAGACCCGCCTCGACGAGGCGGGTCTTTTCCATCGAACCATCGCCGAGGGGGGAGAATCGGCGCAGCGTACACTCGACCGATGCGATGGCTGGATCGGCTTCGGACCTTGCTTGGCGTCCACGTGGCAGCGAACCCGCTGGCGCCGCGACACGAGCGACGCGAGGCGGCGCGTCGGCGGCGTCACGAGACCGGCGATCCGCTGTGGACGTCCGACGATCGACACCTCGGCCCGGCAGCCGAGCGCGTCCTCGCTGACGTGGCAGCGGGCACGCCGGGCCACTTCGGCTCGGTCCACACGACGAGGGACGACTAGACCCGACACGTACGATCTCGCAGGAGGTGTCCGGTGACTCGATCTGCGCGCAAGCCGCGACCGCCGAAGGCTCGCCGCGATACGGAGGCAAAGGAAGGCTCGAGCGGGTTCCTCGGGCAGCTCGGCCTGTTCGAGACGGCCAACGGGTGGCCGCATGGGCCGTTCGCGCTCATCCTGGCCGTTGCGCTTGCGCTGATCGTCCTTCCGTTGCGGCGGCTCGCTCGCTGGGTCACCCGGGACTGAACCGGCTTGGGCTCGCGCGCCGTGGCACGCGAGCCGAAACCGCCGGCGCTACGCTGTCGGGGTCAAGCCAGCGGCGCATGGCAAGGAGCAGGAGCGGGTGACGGACGCGCGACCCAAACGACCCGCGATCCCGGCGGTTCTGGCGTCGGGCGGGGTCGTCGCGATCGGCCGGCGGATGGCTGGAACCGTCGCGCAGCATGTGGCCGCCGCCCTGACCGACGGCGGCGTCCGTGCCCTCGAGTTGACGCTCAACGAGCCCGAAGCTGACGCGCTCCGTTCGATCGAGGCCGTGGCTCACGTCCGCGCCGGGCTCGGCCTCGAGATGCGATGATGGCGTTCGAACCGGCCGAGCTCGTCGATGCCCTCGTGAGTGCGGAACCGGCTGCCCGCGACCGCCGCGATGCGGTCGTCGTCGTCCGCGCCCCGGGCCGGGTCAACCTCATCGGCGAGCACACGGACTACAACGAGGGCTTCGTCCTGCCGGCCGCGATCGATCTCGAGATCCGCATCGCCTACCTCCCGACCGACGACCGCCGCGTCGAGCTGACACGGCTCGATGACGGCGAGCGCGACGGGTTCGATCTGGACGACCTGCCGCCGAAGCAGGGTCGCTGGCTCGACTACATCGTCGGGACCGCCTGGGCGCTCAACGAGGCGGGTCTGCCGTTGACCGGCCTGCGCGGCGTCATCGCCTCCACGCTGCCTCCCAACGCGGGGCTGTCATCGTCGGCGGCGATCGAGCTCGCGTCGGCCTGGGCACTCCTCGACGATGCGGCCCCGACCGTGGACCCATTCAGACTCGCCCGGATCTGTCAGCGTGCCGAGAACGGCTTCGTCGGCGTCCAGAGCGGGCTGATGGACCAGTTCGCGGAGTCGTGCGGGGTCGCCGGCTCGGCCCTGCTGCTTGATTGTCGATCGCACGATTGGCGGCCGATCAGGTTGCCGGCCGACGTCGCACTGGTCGTCTGCCACACGGGTTCGTTCCATCATCTCGGTGGATCCGAGTACAACCAGCGCCGCAGCCAGTGCGAGGCGGCCGTTGCCGAGCTGGCCCGCGGGGATCCCTCGATCCACAGCCTGCGCGACGTCACCCTCGAGATGCTGGTCGCCGCCGACGGCCGGCTCGATCCTGTCGTCTACCGCCGGGCCGAGCACGTCGTCAGCGAAAACGCACGAGTCGAGGCGACCGTCGCCGCCCTCGCGGCCGACGACCTCGAGGCGGTCGGACGCCTGTTCGCCGAGAGCCACGCCTCGCTGCGCGAGCTGTACGAGGTCAGCTCGCCGGAGCTGGACGCCATGGTCGAGATCGCGTCGGATGTGCCCGGGGTCATCGCCGCGCGGATGACCGGGGCGGGCTTTGGTGGCTGCACGGTCAATCTCGTGCGGCCCACCGCGATCGAGACTCTGGAGGCCGCGGTCTGGGCCCAGTACCCGGGACGGACAGGATTGACGCCGCGGATCCTGCCGGTCCAGGCCGTGGACGGGGCGGGCCGGCTCGGTTGACCGGAGGCCGCAGTGCCGCCCCGCCCCGGGCCAGGCAGGCTCCGAAGTCGCCATACTCCCGTCCCGCGAACGTTAGCCAGCCCGATCCGCCCTGAACCTGCCATACATGCGCCGGGCGATCGTGTGGGACCAGAACTGGGCCGAATCGGCCCAGACCGGAACGGATCGTCGGGATCCGCGAGCTGACGTTCGTCGCACGCACGTATGGCCGGTTGCGGCCCGCCCTCTACGTAACGACACACCCACCGAGGCCCACCCGTCTCCACCCTGGTTGCACGACATCCGTAACCTCGCGCCCCGCGTCGTTCCTCGCGTTTCGCGCAGGTACGGCATGCTTAGCCGATCCGGCCCCGGCCGATCGCACCTCATCCGTTCTCGGAGCCGTCCCCCTTCATGTCCTCCGCACGAACCGCCGCCAGTCCCCGCGCCCAGCGCCGCACGACCCCGACGACGGTCGGCTGGCTCGGCATCATCCTCTTCGTGTTCCTTGCCGGGCTCGGCGCCATCGCGGCCGTCGCCTCGATCGGGATGTACCTGTCGCTCACGGCCGACCTCAAGCCCGCCAGCGACCTGACGAAGTACACCCTGCCCCAGGAAACGATCATCTACGACCGAACCGGAAAGATCGAGCTCGCTCGCTTCGGGGACGCCAAGCGCGAGGTCGTGCAGTTCGATGAGATCCCGAAGGTCCTCCTCGATGCGACCACGGCGGTCGAGGACAAGACATTCTGGGACAACGCCGGCTTCGATCCCGTCGCCATCGCCTCCGCGGCGCTCGATTCGCTCCGCGGCAGCAGCCGCGGAGCCTCGACGATCACGCAGCAGCTCGTCCGCCAGCGCCTGCTCGATCCGACGCTCGTGCAGGACCCGCATCGGACCGCCGAGCGCAAGCTCAAGGAGATCATCCAGTCGATCCGGGTGACCCAGCATTTCAGTGGCGAGGACGGCAAGAAGCAGATCATCACGGCCTACCTCAACCAGAATTACTACGGCAACCAGAGCTACGGTGTGAAGGCAGCGGTCCGGACGTACTTCGGCATCGACCTCGCGATGATCGACCCGGCCCAGGCCGCGATCATCGCCGGGCTGCCCAAGTCGCCGTCCAACTACGACCTGGTCCGCAACGCGATCGAGCAGTGCACCACGGTCGTGGCCGACGGCGAGGACTGTCCGAAGTCCCAGCTCGTGGTGCCGCCGGACACCACCGTCGTCCAGCGTCGCGACCAGATCCTCGAGCTCCTCGCTGCCGGGCGGACACCTGAGTCGGGCTCGCAGTACACCTCGGCCCAGTTCAAGGCAGCCGAGCAGGAGCCGGTCGTCCTCGGCAGCCAGGCGACGCCTCGCTGGATCGCCCCGCATTTCGTGTGGGCGGTCCGCGACGAGCTCGCGACCAAGCTGTGCGGCCCGGACATCCCCAGCTGTGACGCTCTGGACCTCGGCGGATTCCGCGTGACGACGACGCTCGACGTCGGGCTCCAGAAGGTCGCCGAGAAGTGGGTCCGCGCCGCAGCCATCGTACCCAACAGGAAGGACATGACCGCGGCCGCCAAGGCGCTCGGGTTCAAGAAGGTGGAGCCGTGGATGGTTAACCTCAGGAGCAAGGACCTCCACAACGGCGCCCTCGTCGCCGTCGACTACCAGACCGGCGAGATCATCGCGTACGTCGGGAGCGCGGACTATTACGCCACGTCCACGAAGCCGAACTTCCAGCCACAGTACGACGTGGCCGGCATGGGCTTCCGCCAGCCGGGCTCAGCTTTCAAGCCGTTCAACTACGTCACCGGCATCAACGACAAGACGATCACGGCCGGCACGATGTTCATGGACGTCGTCACGGACTTCGGCGGCGGTTACACCCCGACTGACGCCGACCGGCTGGAGCGCGGCCCAGTCCGGGTACGGAATGCCCTCCAGTTCTCGCTCAACATCCCGGCCGTCAAGGCGATGGCCATCAACAAGCCGGACCACGTCTTCGCCAAGGCGGAGGAATTCGGGATGCAGTTCCAGGGCAAGCGGACAGCGGAGCTGGCGCTCGCGCTGGGTGTCCAGGAAGTCCGGCCGGTCGATCTCGCGACGGCCTACGGGACGTTGGCCAACGGTGGCAAGGAGATCCCCCATACCGCGATCCTCACGATCAAGGACGCCAACGGCACGGACGTCAAGCCGCCGTACGTGCCACCGGCCGGCACCCAGGTCGTCAGCCCGCAGGCCGCGTTCATCGTGACCGACATCCTCGCCGGCAACACCAACAAGAACATCAACCCCTTCTGGGGCAAGTTCTCCATCAACGGCCCGACCGGTCGGCGCCCGGCCACCCTCAAGACCGGCACCAACAACGATGCCAAGGACCTCAACGCCTACGGCTACATCGCCCCGCCGACGGAGCAGGGTCGCTCGACCGGCGCGTATGCCCTCGCCGTCGGGGTCTGGAACGGCAACTCGGACAACAGCCTCGTCTCGACCGCGCGAGCACCGCTGTTCTCGATCGACGTGTCCACGTACGTCTGGCAGGGGTTCCTGAACGAGGCGACCGCGAAGTGGCCGGTGACGAATTTCAAGCAGCCGGCCGACGGTCTCGTCCAGGTCAAGATCGACCCGTTCACCGGGTTCGCCGCGACCTCGAGCAAGAATGCCGTCAACGAGTGGTTCATCGCCGGCACGGAGCCGCACGATAAGCTTGCCTCGGACACGTGCGGCATCGACGTCGTCGTTCGGGTCCATGTCGAGACCGGGTTCGATGCCTGGCTGAAGGCCGATCGCGACTGGCTCCGCCGGGCCGATCGAGGGCCGGGCGTCGCCGGCGGCCCCCAACGGACGCGCACGGCCTACTTCTACGCGGGTGGCTTCCATCCGTACGGCGCGAGCTGGGGCGCGCTCGTCGGTGGCAGTTGCAAGCCGGCGCCGACCCCGACCTGCTTCGCGATCCCGACACCGGATCCCAGCGGCGTGATCCCCTCGTTCGCGATCCCGGCCCCGACCGGTTCGGAAGTGGCCGCCCTCCCCTGCCCGCCCACGATCCCGAGCGCGTCACCGAGTGAAGCGCCCTCGATCGAGCCATCCCTGCCGCCCAGCGAGCCGCCACCCACGCCCGAACCCACCCCCGTACCGACGCCGACGCCGACCCCCGCGCCGACACCGACGCCGACCCCCGCGCCGACACCGACCCCGACGCCCGTGGTGCCAGCGCCTTCGTGACCGACGCGGTCGCTGGGTCGGTCGGCGACGGCGAACCCTCGACCGTCGTCGAGGTTCGAGACCTCATGGTCCGGCGCGCCGGACGAACCATCCTCGGTCCACTCGACTGGCACATCCGCGACGGCGAGCGCTGGGTCGTCATCGGTCCGAACGGCTCGGGCAAGACCACCCTGTTGTCCGTCATCGCCCTGGACCTGTGGCCGACCGCGGGAACGGTCGACGTCCTCGGCTCGCGCTACGGCCAGGTCGATTCCCGCGAGGTCCGGCGTCGCATCGGCGTGTCGGGCAGTGCCGTCGAGGGCACCCTCCGAGGCGATCTGACCCCGATCACGCTGGTCATGACCGCGCGCCACGCCGCCACCGAACCGTGGTGGCACGTGTACACGGACGAGGACCGCGACCGGGCGATGGATCTGCTGGTGGGTCTCGGCCTGGCGAGCGTCGCCGACCACCCATACGGGACGCTGTCCGAAGGCGAACGACGGAGAACCTCCATCGCGCGGGCGCTGATGCCCGACCCCGATCTGCTCCTCCTCGATGAGCCCGCTGCCAGCCTCGACCTGGGCGCCCGCGAGGTCCTCATCGGCGATGTCGCCCATCTGGCCGACCAGGAGCGCCCGAAAGCCATCGTGCTTGTCACCCACCACGTCGAGGAGATCCCGTCCGGGTTCACCCATGCGCTCATCCTGTCCGACGGCAAGCTCATCGCGGCCGGTCCGCTCGATTCGATGGTGACCAACAAGAATCTCAGCCTGGCGTACGAACTCCCGATCAGGGTCGAGCACCGCGACGGTCGGGTGTGGGCCCGGATGCGGATCGACCACCGCCAGCGCCGGTAGCGCCCGACACGCGAATGTCACACCGAACCGCGAAGATGGCCGAGTGAGCACGTCAGCCAGATCGAACCGCGTCACACCGAGCCCCAGGATCGCCACTACCGGTTGGTGGCGCGACGGGCCGGCCGCTGTCGCGGGCGTCGTCGCGACGCTGACGGCCCTAGGTGTCTCCGAGCTGCTGGCCGGCCTCCTGCCGGGTGCCTCGTCGCTCGTCGCGGCCATCGGCCAGATCATCGTCGACCACCAGCCGCCCGGCGCCAAGGACCTCGTCGTGGGGCTCTTCGGGACGAACGACAAGCTCGCGCTCGAGGTCGGTATCGCCCTCATCGCGCTGCTCATCGGTGCGGGCCTTGGTCTCATGGCGCGGCATCGGTACGAGTTCGCGGTCGCCGCCTATGTCGGCTTCGGTGTCATCGGCTTCCTGGCCACGCTCACCGATCCGCTCGGCAGCCCGGCCATCGCCGCGGTCGCGACGGCGATCGCCGTGGGCGCGGGGCTGTGGGTGCTCGGCTGGCTGCTCGATCGTTCGCGGCCGGCCGCACTGGTCGCTGAGACCGCGGGCGGCACGCTCGTACCCCTCGGGGCTCGCGAGACCGGGGGCTCTGCACGGCCGATGCCGGTCGACCCGAGCGCGGTCCGCCGAACGATGGGGCGTCCGGTCACCTCGATGCCCGATTGGTCCCGTCGCGCGTTCATCATCCGGGCCGGTGCCGTCGGTGTCGGGGCCGTGGCGGCCGGCGTGATCGGGCGCAACCTGCTCGAGCGCCAGCAGACGCCGCCCGTCGGCGCGGGAGCGGCCATCCCGCCAGCCTCCGTGACCGTCCAACCCCTGACCCCGGACGAAGACCTGTCGACCTCGATCGCCGGCTTGACGCCCATCGTCATGCCCAACGATCGGTTCTACCGGATCGACACCTCGCTGCTGACCCCGAGCGTCAGCACGACCGGCTGGACCCTGCGCATCCACGGCATGGTCGATCGCGAGACGGTCCTGACCTGGGACCAGCTGGTCGCGCTGCCGATGTTCGAGCAGTACGTGACCATCGCCTGCGTCAGCAACGAGGTCGGCGACAAGCTCGTCGGCAACGCCAAGTGGACCGGCGTCCGGTTGCGCGACGTGCTCGACATCGCGGGCGTCCAGAACGGCGCCACGCAGATGGTCGGGCGGTCGGTCGATGGCTGGACCGCCGGCACGCCGACGGCCTGGGTCATGGACCCTTCACGCGAGCCGATGATCGCCGTCAAGATGAACGACGAGCCGCTGCCGCCGATCCATGGCTATCCGGCACGGCTGATCGTGCCCGGGTTGTATGGCTACGTGTCGGCGACGAAATGGCTCAAGGAGATCGAGCTGACGACCCTCGAGGCATTCGACGCGTACTGGGTGCCCCTCGGCTGGGCCAAGGAGGCGCCGATCCTGACGCAGTCGCGGATCGACACGCCGCGTGGCGGCGCCGCGGCGGGCCAGGTCGCCATCGCGGGTATCGCCTGGGCGCCGGATCGTGGCATCTCGAAGGTCGAGGTCGGCATCGACGGCGTGTGGGGTGACGCCCGACTGTCCCGCCCGATCTCGGACGCGACCTGGGTCCAGTGGGTCGCGAACTGGGCGGCCACGCCCGGCAGTCACGAGATCCAGGTCCGGGCCACAGACGGCAAGGGCGTCCTCCAGGAGCAGACTCCGTCACCGCCCGCCCCGGACGGCGCTCGCGGCTGGCACACGGTCTCGGTCAACGTCACCTGACCGCCGACCCGACGTTCATGCCGATCCCGTAGCCGTGCAGGCCGTCGATCGTCGAGGCCCCATGGCGCGCAGGCTCCGACGCCTGATCAGTGGTGACGTGGTGGTCGCCGCCGACGGTCGTCGATGGCATTCTGGCAACGTCATCAAGGCGATCCTGGCCGCGATCCTCGTCGTGGCGGTGGTCCGTGAGATTCGTCGCCTGGTTTGGCGCTACCCCAAGGGGGTGGACCTGGAGATCCCCCTCCGGGCCGCAGAGCGGTGGCTGACCGGTGGCGACCCATACCCAGCAGCTGCGTTCCACGGGGCGCACGGCGTGAACCTGCCATTCCTGTATCCGCCGTTCGTGCTGCCGATCCTGGCGCCGTTCACCTTCGTGCCGCGACCTGTCGTCATCATCCCGTGGCTGCTCTTGCTCGTCGCGGTCGCCTACCTGTCGGCCCGTCGCCTTGGCTTCGGGCCGGTCCTGGCCGGCCTCGTCCTGCTATGGCCGCCCTACCTGGAGGCTCTGATGGGGGGCAACATCCAGATCCTGCTGTTCGGCGCGTTCGCAGCCCTGCTGTACCGCGACGGAGGGCAGCTGGACCCCCGAGACCGGGAGCGTCCAGCGGTCGTGGAGGGGGTCCTCGGGGCCTTCGTGGCGGCCGTCAAGGTGTCCCAGGTCCAGGCCTGGATCTACGTCCTGCGTCGTCGTCCACCGGCGGCCATGATCGGACTCGCGGTGTTCGCGCTGGTCGCGCTGGTGATGCTCCCCCTCGTCGGGATCCACCTGTGGTTCGATTGGCTGGCGCAGGCGGGCCGGGCGGGCGACCCGAAGTGGCCAGCCATCGGGTTCCCGCTGTCGAGGTACCTCGGTCAACCCGTTGGCCTGGCATTGACCGTCATGTCAGTCGTCGCGGTCTTCTTCGTGCCGCCACGGCAGGCAGGCGCCTGGATCGGGATCCTGATGGTGCTCGGAGCCCCATCTCTGCACATCTTCGGCTTGTTGTTCCTGCTCCCGGCCATGCGCCTCGTCCGTCGGGAGATCGGGCTCCTGGCCGCGATCCTCGTCGCCACCTATGCGCACGTCTTCATCTGGGCCGCCGTGGCGATGCTCGCGCTGTCGCTGTTGGCCCCGAGGCTCGGCATCAGGTTCACGCTCGAGCCACTTCCTGCGGGCTCGTTGCCGGACGCAACCGATCAGCACGCAGAGGCATTCGGGTAGCACCACGGTCTGGCGCCGGCATCGGACTGTTTCGGTATAGAGTCCGGTCATGTCTCGACGCCGCTACCTGTTCGATCCTCCTGAGCGCTTCGTGGCGGGTACCGTCGGCCAACCCGGCGACCGCACGTTCTTCCTGCAGGCCCGCGACGGGCCGCGAGTGGTGTCGATCGTGCTGGAGAAGGTCCAGGTCGCCGTCCTCGCCGACCGGCTGGGCGACCTCCTGTCCGAGCTCGAGCGGCGCGGGGTCGAGGCCGCTACGGCCGAGGTCCCACCCCCGATCGTGGACCTGGCGCCGCTCGATGAGCCGCTCAACGAGGCGTTCCGGGCCGGCTCCCTGACACTTGGCTGGGACGTCGACGACGAGATGGTGCTGGTCGAGGCGCGCGCCCAGTCCGAGGACGGGGAGCCGATCGATCCGGACGAGGACGACGACGAGGACGAGGACGGCCCGGACCTGCTGCGCGTCCGGATCAGCGCGGACGCGGCCCGGTCGTTCGTCGCTCGGGCCGCGCGGATCGTCGGCGCGGGCCGGCCGCCATGTCCGCTGTGCGGCGCGCCGCTCGATCCGCAGGGCCATATCTGCCCGCGGCGCAACGGTCACTACGTCAACTAGCCGAGCCCTGCCGTGATCGATCGGGGTACGACGCTCGATGCCCTGCGCGAGGGTGAGCTGGAGATCGTCGGCCGGATCGTCGAGTCGTCGAACAACGCGATGCTCGTGACCGTCACACGGGTCTGCCCGGATCCGGAGCCGGAGCTGGTCATCGACGCGATCTACAAGCCCGTGCTCGGCGAGCGTCCGCTCGACGACTTCCCGGACGGGACGCTTGCGCGCCGCGAGGTCGCCGCCTGGCACCTGTCCGAGGTGACCGGCTGGGGCATCGTCCCGCCGACGATCCTGCGCGACGGTCCGTTCGGCGAGGGAATGGTCCAGGCGTTCATCGAGAGCGATCCCGAGGTGGATGTCGTGGCGATGGTCGTCGGCGACGACCCGCGGCTGCGCCGGATGGCCGTGCTGGACGCTGTCATGAACAACACCGACCGGAAGGGCGGTCACATCCTGCCCGTCGATGGTGGGCGGCACATCTACGGCGTGGACCATGGGGTGACGTTCTCACCCGTGCCGAAGCTGCGGACCGTGCTGTGGGGCTGGCGCGGCAAGCCCTTGGGCGCCGACGAGATCGCCGGGCTCGAGTGCATCCGGGAGGCGATCGATGGGGAGCTCGGCACAACGCTGGGCGGGCTGTTGTCGCGGCTGGAGGTCCGGGCGACGGTGCGACGAACCGAAGCGCTGTTGACGGCCGGACGGTTCCCCTACCCCTCGCCTGATTGGCCGGCCATCCCATGGCCAGCGTTCTGATCTGCCTGCGGTAGGCGGGCGGATAGCCCGCCGATAAAACCCGAGCCGCGGAGAGCCTGGTGCCGCTTCGTGCCCTTCCAGGAGCACCAAACCGAGCGTCGATGCTCGCGCTCGAGCCATGTTCGCGCGGCGAGACCCGATTCGGAGCCTGTGATCGACCGTTTGCACGAACGTTGCGCTGTGAAGAACACAGCCTCAGGCGACAATGGAGGCCAACATCTGCCGCACGCCCGAACCGTCGGGACAGGAGGACAAGCGATGAATCTCAACAGCATCCTGATCGGGTCGGAGGACCCTGCACGTCTCGCCGACTACTACACAAAGCTCCTCGGAGCGCCCGTCATGAACGAGGGCGGCTACACCACGTGGGTGATCGGGTCGGGCGCCATCACGGTCGGCGCGCATGACCAGGTCAAGGGTCGCAACACCGAGCCTGGCCGGCTCATCTGGAACATCGAGACGCCCGATGTCAAGGGCGACTTCGCGCGGATGCAGGCCGCCGGGGCGACCGTCGTCGCGGAGCCGTACACCATGGACATGGACGGGCTGCCGAGCGAAGCGTGGATCGCGACGCTGTCCGACCCCGATGGCAACTACTTCCAGCTCACGAGCCCGTTCGACATGGGCTGAGGCTGGACGGCGGCCAGGGCGAAACCCACGTGGCGAGGTCCGCGCATCGGACCCCGCCACGAACCCGGGATGAACGAACTGGGCTCGTCAGGGTCGACCGAAGACCGCCCGGATCCCAGGCTGGTTGAGGTAGTAGATGATCCCGCCATCGATCGCGATCGAGATGATCTGGCTGACGATCGACGATCCGCCGATGATGTTCAGGACCGCCAGGACGATGCCGAAGGCGGCTCCCGCGACGCCAAGCGGCCAGGCCCACGGCTTCAGCGTCCAGGCGCCGTAGGCGAACGCGATGATCAGGCCGGCATACGCGAGGAATGCGAGGCCCAGGATCGCGCCCAGGCCACCGAAGATCGCGGTGCCGCCGATGAAGATGATGAAGCCACCGAAGAGCGCGAAGACGCCGCCGATGGCAGCGAGGACGGCCAAGATGGTGATGCCGGTCGGGCGGGCGCCTGTGGCCGTCGCGGCCGGCGGCGTCCAGGTGGTCGACGCGGCCGGTGACGCGGCCGGAGCCGGTGCGGGTGCGGGTGGCTGAGGTGCTGGCGCCGCCGGCGCCGGAGTCTGATCTGCGGGTGTCGGATCGGTCATGTGACCTGTGCCTCCCTCGCTGGATTCCGGGTCGGTAGCGTCCCGCCGCCCTCGGGCCGAACCCCATCCTAGCGACCGGATCGAGCCTGACAAGCCTCCCCGCGCAGATCGGGCGGCGTCAGCGCACCAATTCGGCGGCGAGGAGATCCATCAGCAGGGCGTCGATCCAGGTGCCATCGGGCATCCGCTCGTACGCTCGCATGACCCCGACCGGGCGGAATCCGACCCGAGCGTAAGCGGCGATCGCATGCGTGTTGGCCACGGCGGGATCGATGGTGATCCGGTGATGGCCGCGGTCGTCGATCAGGTGGGCGGCGATCGTCCGGAGCGCGTCCGGCCCGAGACCGCGGCCCTGGGCCGCGGTGCGCAGGAACAGATCGACGCTCGCATGCCGGAAATCGGGCTCGTTCTCCTCGGCTGCATGGAGGTAGCCGACCACGACGCCGTCGTGCTCGATCGCGAAGCGCGCCTCTGCCGGGTCGGGGGCGATCAGGTCGCGCTCCACGCGGGCCAGGTCCCAGGCGCCCCACCAGCGCGCCACGGCGGGTTCGGCCAGGATCTCGGCGAGGGTGGCGCCGTCGCCGGCACCGAGCGGGCGAAGCGTGATCTGGCGTCCGCGGAGGTCCATGGTACGGAGCGTAATCAAACGCACGAAGCGGTTTCCGACCGAACCGATGCCCCTCATCGTTCGTCGTCGGGTGATCGGTCGTGCAGCCCTCGCGGCTACGATGGCTCAGTGCCGACACGCGACCCCGACGACCTCCTCGCCGACCTCGATCCCGCCCAGCGCAAGGCCGTCACGATCACGTCGGGACCGTTGTGCATCCTGGCGGGTGCGGGGAGCGGCAAGACGCGGGTGATCTCGCGGCGGGTCGCCTACGCGCTCGCCACGGAGGTCATCCGGCCGCGCGACGTGCTCGTCGTGACGTTCACGGACAAGGCCGCCACGGAGATGGCAAACCGGCTGGCGGCGCTCGGTCACCGGGGCGTGGCGGCGTCCACGTTCCATGCCGCGGCGCTGCGTCAGCTCCGGCACTTCTGGCCCCGCCTGCACGGCTCGGATCCGCCGTCGATCCTCGACTCAAAGGCGCCGATCCTCGCGCCGCTGGCGGCCGGGTTGCCCGGCGGCTATCGATACCTGGCGGTGCGCGACCTGGCCGGCGAGATCGAGTGGGCCAAGGCCCGACGGATCGGCGCGGCCGAATACGAGGCGCGCGCTGTGGCCGAAGATCGCGACGCGCCGCTGCCACCGGACCTGATGGCCGGACTCTATCGGCGCTACGAGACGGCCAAGGCACGGGCTGGCCGGATCGATTTCGAGGACATGCTGGAGCTGACCATCGGGCTGATCGAGCGTGACCAGACGATCGCGGCCGAGGTGCGAGACCGCTACCGCTGGTTCTCGGTCGATGAATTCCAGGACACGAACCCGCTCCAGGCCGCACTCCTCGACACGTGGCTGGGCGGGCGCGAGGACCTGGCGGTCGTGGGCGACGAGGACCAGACGATCTACACGTTCACCGGCGCCACGAGTGACTATCTGACGCGGTTCGAGGCCCGGTATCCGGGGGCGCGCGTCGTCAGCCTGGAGACCAACTACCGCTCGACGCCGGAGGTGCTGGGCCTGGCCAACCGGGTCCTGGCGGCCGGCCGGGTCGCGACCGATGAGCGCGAGCCAGGGACCGCGCCGCGACCACAGAAACGGCTCGTACGCAGCCTGGCCTCAGGTCCTGCGCCGGAGATCGGCGGGTTCGTCTCGGATGAAGCCGAGCTGGCCGCGATCACGAGCGCGATCCGCCGGCTGGCTGGGGCCGGGACCGCCCACGGGTCGATGGCGGTCCTGGTTCGGACGAACGCGGTGCTGCCCGCCATCGAGAGCGCGCTGGGCGCGGCCGGCATCCCGTTCCATGTCCGCGGCGAACGTTTCTTCGCTCGGCCAGAGGTGCGGCGGGCGGTCAGGGTGGCTGCGTCACTCGGCCGAGTCGAGAGCGACGAGCCGCTGGCCCTCCGGTTGGTCGCGGCCTTCGAACGCGAGCTGGGCGTCCGGCGCGACGTGGTTCCCGAGGGCGGCGTGGCCGGCGAACGGCATGGGGCCGTGGTGACCCTGCTCGAGCTGGCCGACGACCTGGTCCGTGCCGATCCAGCCGCGGGCGTTCCGGCGTTCCTCTCCGAGGTGGCCCGCCGGACCGCGATCGAGGTCGGTGGCGAGGCGGCCGGCGTCGAGCTGCTCACCTATCACCGCGCCAAGGGCCTCGAGTGGGACGCAGTCTTCCTGCCGGCGCTCGAGGAAGGCACCCTGCCCATCCGCCAGGCGACCGAGCCGCAGGAGCTCGCCGAGGAACGACGCCTCCTCTACGTCGGGATCACACGGGCGCGCCGCTATCTGTGGCTGTCCTGGGCGACGTCGCGGGTGGCCGCCTCGGGCCGGGAGGGACGCCGGAGTCGCTCGCGGTTTCTCGATGGGCTCGTGCCGGCGCCGGCCGGACGAGTCCGGGTGGTGGCGGCCGGCTCGGGATCGGACGCCGGGCGAACCGCAGCGCCGAAGGTCGACCCGGCCGATCGCTCGCCGCTCTCGAACGCCCTTCGTGCCTGGCGCACGGCCCGTGCCAAGGCCGACGCCGTCGCGCCGTTCATCGTCTTTCATGACACGACCATCGAGGCGATCGCGGCCCGCCGGCCACGCTCCATGGCAGAGCTCCGCCGGGTCCCGGGCGTCGGCCCGACCAAGCTCGATCGTTACGGCGAGGAGATCGTCGGCGTCGTCGTCCGCGAGGGTTAGGCTCGGACCTCCTGGCGCATGAACGCCACGTAGGCCAACGCGAAGCAGACGACGGTGAGGGCCACGAGCACGACGACCTGCGGCATGACCAGCAGCAGACTCTGATCGAAGGTCAGGATGGTCGACGGGATCTGCTGGGCTGCCTGCTGGGCCTGGCCGAGGGAACCCGGCAAGTCCGCCTGCGGATTGCTGCTCGGGTTGAGCAGCACCTTGGTCACCTCGGCATAGAGCTGCCCGGGCAGCAACCGGGTGATGAATTGTTGGGTCTGCGCCTGGCCGATGATCTGATCCGTGGTCGTGCCGGTCAACGGCGAGACCGCCTTCGCGATGATCGTGACGATGAGCCCGCCGAAGATCGTCAACACGAACCAGACGCCGAACCCGATCAGGGCCGACGTCGCGGCTCGACGGACGAGCACCGACAGCAGGAGGCCGAACGCCAGCCAGAGGCCGACGTAGATGAACGTCACGACGATCCAGCCGATGAGCCGGACGATCTCGTCGGACGCCGGGACGATCCCGAGCCGCAAGATGCCGAACCCGGAGATGATCCCGACCACGGCCAGCAAGGCGACCGCAATGACCGCCAGGCCGGCCACGAATTTGCCGTTGATGACATCGTCGCGGTAGATCGGCTGGGCGAGGAGGCGCGGCAGTGTCCCTTCGGAGCGCTCGCCATTGATGGCATCGAAGGCGAACGCGAGACCCAGCAGCGGCGCGACGATCGTCACGAATGAGTCGACCCTGAGGAACGTGTAGTCCGGCGAGCCGATGGTGAACAACGCCAGGAAGACGGCCGGCGTCCCGCTCGCGGCGGGCGCCTGGGTCTTGATGAAGTCAGCCGTGAAATAGAGCGGGATGGAGGCGGCCAGCCCGAGCACGACGAGCAACACGATGAACCGAAGGCTCAACAGATGGTCGCCGAGCTCCTTGGCGGCGATGACCCGCCAACCTCCATGGGGGACTCGGAGCGCTGGCCTGGCGGCCGGGACGGGCGTCGCGCTCATGGCTGTCCCTCGTCGGTCTCGGCTGGGCTGTCGGGACGTGACTCCGGAGCCAGCGCAGCGGGTCGGTCCGTCCCGCGAGGTCCGTTCGTACCGCTCGACCGGTTCGCGCTGGCGCGTCGCTCGCCATCGGGTCGCTTGCTGCCCCGGCGCTTGACCCCCTTGGGTTTGGGCAGTGGCCGCTCGACGGCGACCCGGTAGATATCGTCGAGGGACGGGACGATCGGCCGGATGGCCGTCAGCCGGAGTCGCTCCCGGACGGCCGCCTCCAGGATGTCCTGGAGGACCTGGTCCTCCCGGTCGGCTGGACGGACACGGACGCGCCACGACCCGTTGCCGACGCCGGCGGGCTCGACCGACTCGACCGAAGCGATGGCGCGCAGGGTCACGGCGGCCCGATCGACGACGGCCTGCGTCGGAAGGTCCAGCCCGACCTCGATGGTGGCGCTCCCGTCGCCGAACGTCCGAGCGAGCTCGTCGATCGTCCCGACCCCGATGAGGCGCCCTGCGGCGAAGATCCCGATCCGGTCGCACACCGTCTGGACCTGGCTCAACAGGTGGCTCGACAACATGATCGCGAGCCCGGTCTCATCGACCAGTCGTCGCAGCAGGTCGAGGATCTCGACAACGCCGATCGGATCGATCGAGGTCGTCGGCTCGTCGAGGATCAGCAGGTCCGGCGATTTGACCAGAGCGTCCGCGATGCCGAGCCGCTGTCGCATGCCGCGTGAGTACGCGCTGACCGGGTCATCGGCACGGCTGGTCAACCCGACCTGCTCGAGCACCTGGTCGATCGACCGGGTGGCCTCCATGCGATCAAGGCCGTTGAGCCGTGCCGTGTAGCGCAGGTTCTCGCGGCCGGTCATCCCCTCATAGAACCCGACGGCATCGGGCAGATAGCCGACGCGTCGCTTGACCTCTCGTGGTTCCCAGGCCGGGTCGAGGCCCATGACCGAGGCCTCGCCCTCGGTCGGCTCGGACAGACCCAGGAGCATCAGGATCGTGGTCGTCTTGCCGGCACCGTTCTGGCCGAGCAATCCGAAGATCTCGCCCGGATACACCTCGAGGTCGAGGCGATCCACGGCGGTCAGCGAGTCGTAGCGCTTGGTCAGGCGGCGGGTCCGGATGACGGGTTCGGGCCGGTCGCGCTCGGCCGGTCGCTCGGACGGGGCGGTCGCCTCGTGAGGTGCCGCCTCGACCCCGCTCATCGGCGGCCGAACCGGCGGAAGGTCAACCACAATCCGACCAGCACGATGACGATCAGCGCGATCCCGATGAAGCCCCAGAACGCGGAGGTCTCGACGGTCACCCGGACGTCAGCCGAGGCGCTGGCGACCGGCGCCGAGGCCTTGAACGTCGTCAGGTAGTCGCCCGCGATCGCGTCAGCGGAGGGCGTCACGTGGGCAACGACCTGGACCTGCTGACCGGCCGGGACGTCCACCGTCGCCGGATCGAACTTGATCGTCCAGCCGGTCGGCGCGGTGGCCGTGAGCGCTGCCCCGGGGATATCGGCCGTGCCGGTGTTGGATACCGTCAGGGTCAGGTCGCTGGTCGTGCCCGCGGTGCCCTTGAGGTTGAGCGGATGGTCTCCGGTCGACAGGGTGAGGCTGTAGCTGCCGGTGATCTCGACGCCGAGGTCGGCGTGCGCGGATCGGCTGCCGCTCGTGGCATCGACGCTGATCGGGTACTGTCCGGCCGGCGTACTGTCGGCGGGCTTGGCGGTAACCGACACGGTGCTGGTGCTGCCGGCCTTGACCACGACGCTGGCGGCCTGTGCGGTGGTCCCGACCTGGGCCGTGACGGTCCAGCCGTCCGGGCCGGTCGCGGCGACGCTGAACGGCAGGTCGTCGGGCGTGTCGTTGGTCAGGGTCAGGCTGAAGCTGAAGCTCGTGTTCGAGGCGCCCTTGAGCTGTGGCGTGTCGGTCGTCAGCGTGACGTCACCGGCGGCGGTCGGCTCGACCCGCATGTCGACGCCCAGGGTCGTCGAACCGCCAGACGTCGTCGCCCGGACCTCGATCCGTTGGGTGGTTGCGGTCGCGTCGGCCGGGATGGTCACGTTGAGCGTGACCTTGGTCTCGGCCGAGCCGCCGGGTGACTGGACGCCGTCGATGGTGAACCCGCCGCCGCGCAGGACCGCGGTCCAGCCGGTGGGTACCTTGCCGACCGCCAGGTCGACCCGGCCGGCCGAAGCAGTGGACACGGAGATGTCGAAGCTCGGGCTCGAGCCGGGCGCGACGGCCACCGCCGGGAACGGCGTCGTCAGCGTGACCGCGCCGGCAGCGCCGACGGGGGTGGCGCCGGCGAGGGACGCCAGTCCCAGCAGGGATGCCGCGAGGCCGAGCCTCAGCGTGCGCGATCGAACGGACCTGGCCACGGCCACAGAGCCACCTCCTCATATCGTTCACGGCGGCGTCTGGGGAACGCCGCGGGCGCGGGGCACGCGAGACGCGCGCACCCGGACGGCCGCGAGTTTGACGCCCGGAGGGTGGAAGAATCAACCAACCTTTGATGAAGAGACCGCAACCTTGGGGTTCCGTGTGCGACGGCGCGGGCCGACGGTCCGCCGCACGGGGCCGAGGGTCGGGGCCGAGGGTCCGCCGATGGCCAGACATGCGCCCAGTGCCAGGTGGCCACACCGCGCCGGAATCACGGCCAGATATGTGCCCCGAGACTCGTAGGCCAGGAACGTGGCCCTCCGCGACCCTCCGGGGCGGCGCCGCGCCCCGATCCACGCTCGGATCGATACCGCCATGGCCTGGCAACGGCAGACATCCAGGGCCTACCAGTCACCCCATGACTGTCTGGCCAGAAACCGGGCCCCCTGCCGCCGGATATGCGGCGCATGACTAGGTGGCTACGGTCGACCCGGCCAGCGCCATGGGCAAGGTCCCACGCTGCCGTGAGGTCGGCCCGGACCTTCGGCCGTTTGACGAAAGGGCCCCGAGCGGCGATACTGCCCAGGTAACCGTCCGACGCGACGAACCGGTTCGAGCGCCCAAACCCCGCTCCCGGCCCTGCGCGCAGACGCCAGACACAACGTTCCCGGGCGAATGCGCCCGACGACGACACCCCGGCCGCGCAGCCGATCGCTCATCTCGCGATCACGGCGCGCCAGAAAGCACAAGCACACAACCATGATGTCCCGTTCCGCCACATCGTCCGTCACCGGGCGAGCTTCCGCCATGCGGCGCATGCGCCGCCGAACCAATGCGGTGAGCGCCAACAGCCGCCTCTTCTGCGGCACCAACGGCTGCCCCAGCTTCCTCGATCTCGACCCCGAGACCGGGGCGGCGACCTGCCACATCTGCGGGTTCGTTCGCCACATCCACTGACCCCCATCGCGGGATGACCGTGCGGGCGCTCGTCCGGCCCGGCATCCTGCACAGGTGACGACGCTCGCGCGACTCGATCGCGACCGCCTCGCCGGGCTGATGGCCATCGAGATGGTCGCCTTCGCCGACGCCCATCCGCGCTCTGCCGCACTCCATCAGCGCGCGAGCGGCTCGCTCCTCGAGGGCGTGCCGATGCCGTGGATGGTCAAGTGGGCCAGTCCCTTCCCGCCCTATGTCGAGACCGCCTCCGGCGCCCACTTCCGGTGCGTCGACGGTCACGACTACGTCGACTTCTGTCTCGGGGACACGGGCGCCATGGCCGGTCACGGGCCCGCGCCGACGATCTCCGCCGTAGAGCGCCAGATGCGCCGTGGCATCACCCACATGCTCCCGACCGAGGATGCCGCCTGGGTCGGCGAGGAGCTGACCCGACGGTTCGGCGTCGGCGCGTGGCAGTTCGCCCTGTCGGCGAGCGACGCCAACCGCTGGGTCCTCCGTCTCGCCCGCCTGATCACCGGCCGCTCGAAGATCGCCGTCCACGACCACTGCTACCACGGCTCGGTCGATGAGGCGATCGCGATGCTCGGCCCGGACGGCGCCGTGGTTCCCGTGCGTGGCTCCGTCGGTCCCCAGGTCGACGTCGCCGAGACGACCCGAGTCGTCGAGTTCAACGACGTTGCCGGTCTCGAGGCCGCCCTCGCCGACGGCGATGTCGCCGCCGTGCTGTTCGAGCCGGCGTTGACCAATGTCGGCATCGTCCTGCCCGAGCCCGGCTATCACGAGGCCGTCCGCGAGATCACCCGCCGGACCGGTACCCTGCTCGTCATCGACGAGACCCACACGATCTGCGCCGGGCCGGGTGGCGCCATCGGCCTCTGGGGCCTGGAGCCGGACATCGTCGTCATCGGCAAGACGATCGGTGGCGGGATCCCGTCGGCGGCCTACGGCTTCAGCCCGGAGGTCGCGGCGCGTGTCGCCGGTTCGATCGCAGTCGAAGATTCGGATGTCGGCGGGATCGGCGGCACGCTGGCGGGCTATGCGCTGTCACTCGCTGCCACGCGCGCGACCCTCGGCGAGGTCCTCACCGCAGACGCCTTCGAGCGGATGATCCCGCTCGCCGAGCACTGGGCGACCGGCGTCAACGGCGTCCTGCGCGATGCCACCGTGCCGTGGCACGTCACCAGGCTCGGAGCACGAGCCGAGTACCACTTCGTCCCCGAGCCGCCACGGACCGGCGCAGAGCAGTGGGCCTGCTCGGATCCGGATCTCGAGCGCTTCCTCCACCTTTGGGCGATGAACCGGCAGGTGCTGATGACGCCGTTCCACAACATGGCGCTCATGTCGCCGGTCACGACCGAGGCGGATGTCGACCGACACACCGCCGCCTTCGCCGAGGCCATCGAGGCGCTGTTCCCATGACCGAGCCGACCGATCCGCCGCGCATCCGCCTGCGCGATGTGACCCTGGCCGACGCCGACATGATCGACGCCTGGTCGTCGGACCCGGCGCTCGGCGGCGAGTTCAACGATTTCGGGTTGCCGCCCAAGCCCATCGCGCGGGAGGCGCTCGAACGCGGACCGCTCCGCGACGAGCGCAACGGACAGCTCATCGTCGAGCGGATCGCGGACGATGAGCCACTGGGGACGGTCGGCTGGCACATGGTCCGTCACGGACCCAACGACGAGTCCAGCGCCTGGAACTTCGGTATCGAGCTGCTGCCGACCGCCCGGGGCCACGGCTATGGCGTGGAGGCGCAGGCCCAACTGGCGGTCTTCCTGTTCGCCGAGACATCAGTCAACCGGATCGAGGCGCAGACTGACATCGAGAACATGGCCGAACAGCGAGCCCTCGAAAAAGCGGGCTTCCGCCGCGAGGGCATCGCGCGTGGCTCGCAGTTTCGCGCCGGCGCGTACCACGACCTCGTGACCTATTCGCGGCTCCGAGACGACGAACCTGGCTGAGGGGTCAGCCCTCGGGGCCCGCCAGGGCTCGCTCCAGACGCGCGGCTTCGACGGCCGGATCCAGCGATCGACGATGCTGCCGATCCGTCGGTGCCTCAGCGTTGACCCGCTCGATCGCCCGATTGGCCGCCGCGACGATGGTCCGGAGATCCGCACGAGCGCGCCGATGCGAAAGCGGCGACGTCCGAGGCGCCCGCTCCAGCAGCGCCTCGAGCGCCGCCAGCTGCCGGCGCGCTTCTTTGTCGGATTCGATCCATGGCGGCACGGCACCCACACTGTGGAGCATGTGGTGGGCCATCGCCAACTCGCCCGCCGCCGATTCGTCATCGATCGGGATCCGCTCGCCCTGGTATGGCAGGTCGTCGAAAGCACCGGCGTCCATCGCCTCGCGGATCTGCCGTTCGACGAGACTCTCCCACGAATGCGCGGTCTGCGGCCGGCCCTCGGCATCGCGTCGGTGCGGACTCATGGCCGCATGCTACCCCGACCGTGACAGGCGAGCTGACACGCTTCGCTGCTACGGTTCGCACGTGCAGCTCGCCCACGACGGAACGCTCATCGTCAGCGCTACTGACCTCGTCGGCTACCTGGCGTGCGACCACCTCGCGACCCTGGAGCTCGGTCGCGTCGAGGGCCTGTGGGAGAAGCCGATCCGCCAGGACGACCCCACCATCGCCCTCATCCAGGAGAAGGGCGACCTCCACGAGGCGACCTACCTCGCCGCGTTGCGGGCCGAGGGCCTCCGCGTGGTCGAGATCGAAACAGGCGACCTCCGCACGCCCGACCAGCTACGCGACGCGCAGGCCCTGACGCTCGAAGCGATGAGCGACGGTGTGGACGTCATCTTCCAGGCGACCTTCTTCGACGGTCGATGGCGTGGCCACGCCGACTTCCTGTTCAAGCGCCCGGATCGGCCGAGCCCGGTGTTGGGGTCGTGGAGCTACGACATCGGCGACACGAAGCTCGCCCGCTCGGTCAAGGCCGGCGCGATCCTTCAGATGTGCGTCTACGCGGATCTACTGGCCGGCCTCCAGGGCATCCCGCCAGAGTGGCTCTATGTCATCACCGGCGACGGCGTACGCCACGCGTACCGGCATGACGACTTCTCCGCCTACTTCAGATATGTCCGAACCCGGTTCGACGCGCGCATCGTGGATGGGCTGGCGAACGGCCCGGCGGCCACGTACCCGAACCCGGTCGATCACTGCCGGGTCTGCAGCTGGTTCCCGATGTGCATGGATCGTCGTCGCGCAGATGACCACCTGTCGATCGTGGCGGGGATGCGTCGGATCGACACCGAGCGTCTGAACGATTCCGGCATCCCGACGCTGGCCGGTCTCGCGGTCCTCGAACCGGATCGGGCGATCCAGGGTATCGGCGCCCCACAGCTCACGCGCATCCGTGAGCAGGCCCGGCTCCAGCTCCAGAAGCGCGTCACTGGCGAGCTCGCCTTCGAGCTCATCACACCCGACGCGGTGGACACCGGCCGGGGCCTGCGCGCCCTCCCCGAGCCGTCGGTCTGGGACCTGTTCTTCGACATCGAAGCCGATCCGTGGGCCACCGAGGTCGGCCTGGAGTATCTCCTCGGCGTGGTCGAGGAGGTCGACGGGGAACCGCGCTACCTCGATATCTGGGCGACCTCGCAGGAAGCGGAAAAGGCTGCGTTCGAGCGGTTCATCCGACTGGTCATCGACCGTCTGGACGCCCATCCGGCGATGCACGTCTACCACTACGGCGGGTATGAGGCCGGCGCGATCAAGCGCCTGATGCAGCGTCACGCGACCTGCGTCGATGAGGTCGACCGTCTGCTCCGCGGCGACGTCCTGGTCGACCTCCTCAACGTCGTCCGCCAAGGAATCCGTGCGTCAGTCGAGCGCTACTCGCTGAAGGACATCGAGAAGTTCTACATGCCAGCGCGCGAGGGCCCGGTCACCGACGCTGGCTTCAGCGTCGTCGCGTTCGAGACGTGGCTCAAGGAGGGCGATCAGGCGATCCTCGATGGCATCGCCCTCTACAACCGCGACGACTGCGTGTCGACCTGGATGCTCCGCGCCTGGCTGGAGGAGCGCCGCACGGAGGCCATCGAACGCTGGCCGGACCTCGACTGGGATCGACCGTTCGCCGTGGCACCGGAGCCATCGGCCGCCCTCACCGACTGGCTGCAAAAGGTCGAGGATCGCGTCCGTGCACTGACCGCCGAGCTCGCGACCGCCGACCATTCGCCCGAAGCGGATGGCCGTCGACTCCTGGCTGACCTGCTCGACTGGCACCGGCGCGAGGAGAAGTCGCAGTGGTGGCGTTGGTTCGAGCTCAAGGACGACCTGACGATCGAGCAACTCGTGACCGACCGCGAGGCGCTGGCTGGACTGTCGTTCCTCGAGGAGTTCGAGGGCCACGGCGTGATGCGCCATCGACGGTACCGATTCGAACCGCAGGACCATGGCTTCCATGTCGGCGATGGAGCGACGGACAAGGGCACGGGCAAGGGCGCCGGGACGATCGTCAGTCTCGACGACGCCGCAGGCATCGTCGTCCTCAAGCGATCTCGGAATGCCGAGTGGCCGCATCCTTCCGCACTCATCCCCAACGCGCCGATCGAAAGCCTCGCGCAGCGGGGCGCCCTCCTACGGGTAGCCGATGCGGTCATCGCGGACGGCATCGACGTGGCCGGCGCCTATCGAGCCATCCGCGATCTGCTGCTTCGCATCCCTCCACGTCGCTCGGTGGGTTGGGGCGAGACGCTGGTCGAACCGGGCGAAGACGTCCTTGCCGCCGCGCGGCGTCTCGCCCTCGAACTGGACGATGGCGTGCTCCCGATCCAGGGTCCGCCCGGTACCGGCAAGACCTATGCGGGCGCCCGCATGATCCTGGACCTGGTGGGTCGCGGCCGCCGGACGGTCGCCATCACGGCCCAATCGCACAAGACGATCAGCAACCTCCTGGAAGCCATCATGGAGGCCGCCCGCGAGGAGGGTGTCTCGATCCGCGCGATCCAGAAGGCCGACGAGGACGATGAGCACGTCGGCCATCTCGACGGGGTGACGAGGGTCAGCGACAACGCCGGGGTGGCGGCTGCCCTGGCGGCGCGAACGGTGGATGTCGTCGCTGGAACGCCCTGGCTGCTCGCTCGGCCGGAGTTCGATGCGACGTTCGACGTCCTGTTCGTTGACGAGGCCAGTCAGATGTCGCTCGCCAATGCCGTCTCGATCGGTACATGTGCCCGGTCGATCGTCCTCATCGGGGACCCGAATCAGCTGCCGATGGTGAGCCTGGGCGTCCATCCGGAAGGTGCCGGCGCGACCTCCCTCGGCCAGCTGATCGGCGATTCCGTGACGGTGGAACCGGAGCGGGGGCTCTTCCTCGAGACGTCGCGGCGGATGCATCCGGATGTCAACGCCTTCATCTCACCGGCGTTCTACGACGATCGACTGACGACGCACCCCGACACGGCCATGCGCGTCGTGGACGGCCACGCCCCGGTCCTGTCCGGAACGGGCGTCCGATGGCTCCCGACCACGCACAAGGGCAACGGACCGCGCTCCTCCGAGGAGGCCGAGGTCGTCGCTGAGGTCGTCGCGAGGCTCATCACGATGACGAGACAGGACAAGGACGGCAGCCACACAGCCATCACCGTGGATGACGTCATCGTCATCGTCCCGTACAACGCGCAGGTCGCGGAGATCCAGGCCGCGCTGCAACGTCGGATCGGCCAGCGCGGCAACGTGGGGACCGTCGACAAGTTCCAGGGACGCGAAGGCGTCGTCGCGATCTATTCGATGGCGAGCTCGAGTCGCGAGGATGCGCCGCGCGACATGGGCTTCTTGTACTCGCGGCACCGGCTCAATGTCGCGATCTCGCGAGCGGAGTCGGTCGCCATCCTCGTCTGCTCGCCGACCCTCCTCGAAGCGGGCTGTCGCACCCCCGAGCAGATGCGCCTGGTGGACGCGCTGTGCCGGTTCGTCGAAACCGCGGCCGCACAGGACGCCGTCACGAGTCTATAACGGATCGACGGCCCCTCGGTCGCGCAGGGTAGCCGCCGGGCTGCGCCGGGAATCGTGAAGCGCCCCGACCAACGGGGCGCTTCGAGCGATGCGAATGAAGGTCAGGCGGCGACGGCGACCTTGGCCGTCTCCACGATGGCGACCTCGACCTCGAGCTTGATCGTGTCGCCGACGAGCCAGCCACCGGTCTCGAGCGCGACGTTCCAGTTGAGGTTCCAGTCCTTGCGGTTGACCTTCGCCGTCGCGGTGAAACCCGCGTGGCGTGCGCCGTCCATGCCCGGGAAGAAGCCGAGGAACTCGACATCAAAATCGACCGGCCTGGTGACGTCGCGGACGGTGACGTCGGCGGTCACGACATAGTCGTTGCCGCCCTTCGGCCGGATCGTCGTCGACTCGATGTGGATCTCCGGGTACGTCTCGACGCCGAAGAAGTCCTCGGATCGAAGGTGGCTGTCGCGGGCGCCGAAACCGGTGTCGAGGCTGGCGGCCTTGACCGTGACGTGGGCCTTCGACGCGCTGGGGTCGGCCTCGTCGAGCTCGATCGTGCCGGCCACGTCGGTGAATGTACCGCGGACGGTGGTGACCATCATGTGCTTGGTCGAGAAGAGGACGTCGGTGTGGGCCGGATCGATCGTGAATGTCGCCATGGTTGGGCTTGTGCCTCCGAGTGCTCCAGCATCGCCGGCGCGTACGTGTTGTTGACGAAGCAACCATACTGCGATATCGTTGCGGTGTCAACCAACCAGTCCCTGTCCATCCGACCAGGTGGTAGCATCCCGTCATGACAGTCTCCGAGCCGATCGCTCGACCGCTCACCGCCAAGGACCCACGGCTCGCGCCGTGGCGCGCCTTCCTGCTGGCTCACGCACGTGTGTCGCGCCGGCTCGATGAGGAGCTGCGCGCCGAGCACGACGTGTCGTTCGCCGAGTACGACGCGCTGCTGACCATCGCCCAGGCGCCCGACCGCCGCATCCGGATGGGCTTGCTGGCCGAGCAGGTGCTGCTCAGCAAGAGCGGCGTCACCCGGCTGATCGATCGTCTCGTCGGCGATGGCCTGGTCGAGCGAAGCACCTGCCTGTCCGACGCGCGCGGCGCCGAAGCGGTCCTGACCGAGCGCGGTCTGGCCCGGCTCCGCGCGGCCTCGCGAACGCACCTGCGCGGGATCAGCGAGCATTTCCTCGCGATCGTGGACGCGACCGACGTCGAGGTCCTGGAGCGGACGATGACCGCCGTGGCCCGCCGGGCCGGACCTGGCGACAGCGACCCTGGGATCTGCGTCACGGACGTGATCGACCCACAGCTCCCGACCGGCGGTCGCTGACCGGTCGTGCCCGGGTGCCTGTTCGCCGGCACGAGCGGCTTCTCCTACGCGGGCTGGGTCCCGCGCTTCTACCCGGCCGGGCTGCCGGCCGGCAGGTTCCTGTCGCACTACGCCGGGCGCTTGTCGGCGGTCGAGTTGAACAACACCTACTACGCCTCGCCGTCCGCTTCGAAGGTCGAGGGCTGGGTCGCGGCGACGCCGCCCGACTTCCGGTTCTCGGTCAAGGCCCAGCGCGGCGGTTCGTTCCGGGCGATGCAGACGGACCCAGTCGAGAGCGTGCCGTGGCTGACCGGCCCGTACCGGGCGTTCGGGGAGCGGCTGGGGACCGTGCTGTTCCGTGTCCCGGACGCGATGAAGCGAGATGACGCCAAGCTGGCCGCGATGCTGGCCGAGTGGCCGGCGGACCTGCCGCTGACGATGGAGTTCCAGGATCCGTCGTGGCACGTCGACGAGACCTTCGCGGCGCTGACGGCGGCCGGTGCGGCCCTGTGCGCGACCGAGCTGCCAGAGGATGAGGCGCCGCCGATCCTGCGTCGGACTGGCTCCTTCCTGTATGTGCGCCTGCGCCGGCTCGACTACGCGGATGCCGAGCTGGCAGCGTGGGCGGCGCGGCTCGAACCGTTCCTTGGCGCGGGCGATGACGTGTACGCGTTCTTCCGCCATGACGAGGTGGGACGTGGCGCGGAGCTGGCGCTGGGATTGCGCAGGCTCCTGGAGCTCCGATGAGACCACGCTGGGATCTCGATCGAGCGGGGCCTCGATCCGCGACCATTGCCGCGGTGGCCATCCATGCTCCCGGCGAATATCCGTCCTCGCCCGCGTCGGTTCCGTGAGAGGTAGTCATGGGGTGACTGTTGGGCAAGCCCACCGAGCTTCCTGGGTCGGTCGCGGTCCGGATCCACGCTCAGGGTCGCGGCGCAACGAGTCTCGGACCTCGCGAATCGGGCCCGAACGTGGCCCAAGCGTCACCCGGCGCATATTTGGCCACATTTGGCAGCGCGGCCGCGGCCCGAACGCCCCATGCCCGCCCGAACGACCGGTCAGCTGCGATCGCCCTCGGCGGGGCCGAACATCACGAGCAGCTCGAGACGCTCGGCGATGTCGTGGAAGCGATGCAGGACGGTCGCCGGCACGAAGATGACCGTGCCGGGCACGATCGGGCGCGTCTCGGCGCCAACCGTGACCATGCCGCGGCCCGAGACCACGTAGTACAGCTCGTCCTCGGTGTGGGGCTGTTGCGGGTCGGTAGCGCCGGCATCGAGCGTGTAGATCCCGCCCGACAGGTCCGGGACCCGGATGAACTCGTGATAGAGACGGCCGGCCGTGGCGCGCGTGGCCTCGATATCGCTGAACTCCCAGGCGTCCATGTCGCTCCTTCAGGGTGTCGGGACGGTCTTGCCATCGGGCCCGAGCCCGGTCTCGTCGAGGAGCTCCGAGACCGCGCGGTCGCGCTCCGCTTCGGTGTCGAATGAGAGGACCAGCGGGCCGGTCCCGGCAACGACGCGGAGCGCAGGCCGGGGACCCCGGAAGGCCATGACCCGACCGGCCGACACGCGGCGGAGCTCGCCGAGCCCGAGCGCGACGCCCTGCGGATGGCCGAAGCGCTCGACCAGGAGGGTCGTCGTGACTGGCTCATCGACCAGCGGTGCCGCCGACGCCCCGGGTTCGGCCGCGCCCGCGGGCTGGGCCGGCGCCGGCACGGTCGACACTGGCCTCCCGAACGCGAACCGCACGAGCTCCCCCGGCGCCTCGCGGACGCGCTCGCGTCCGGTCGGCGTCCGGACGATGCCGGTGATCCGCAATGGCAGCCGCTCGCCGGCGCAGAGCGTCGTGACCGGGTCCGGCAGTCGCCCCTCGGACCGTCGATAGATGAGGTAGCCACCGGCCAGCCCGACGAGGATCGTTCCAGCGGCGGCGACGCAGAGGAGCGCCAGCACGTAGGCCAGTGGCGCACTGCCGGGCGGCACGGCCTCGTCGAGCAGGTAACGGTCCGACACGTGCAGGTCATAGTCCGCGATGTCGAACCCCTGGCTGTCTGTCGCGTCATCGATCGCCCGCTCCTCGCGCCGGAGGAGTCCCGTGACGGTCGCCTGGCTGAACTCGGGCGGCTCATCGACCAGCACCCGGATCCCGTGCTTGGTCAGCTGGTCGAAGACGACCATCTCGTAGCCGTGCGCCTCGCCCGGGTCGCACACGCCGTCGTGGTCGTCATCCCTGCTGCAAACGGCGACATACGCCCCCGTGCGTGAGCCGGTCAGCTCGACGGCTGTCCCCGACGCCGGCAGCGGCCCCGCCAGGTCGAGCGCCCGGGTCGTCCCCGTGGCGCGCGTCGTATCGAGGATGGTGTCGGCGTCGACGTGGATCCCGGCCCGGGCGATCTCCTCCTGGAACGGGGCGTATGCCTCGGTTCGATCGTTCGGGTCGGCGATGAGGATGCCGCGCGCCAGGTACGTGAAGATGTGCGCCGGTGAACGAGTCGATCGGACCGTCACGCCGCGCCGGTCGACCGGGTCGACCAGCCAGTAATACCAGGCGTCGCCCGTCTCGCCGCCGTCCTCGATGCCGTTACCGTTGCCGTCCTGGAAGGTCTCGAGCCACGTCGTGGAGAGCGAGCCCGTCAGCGTCGAATACGTCCGATCGCCGAGATCGCGGGCGGTCGACACCACCGATGGGTCGAGCGCGACCGGTGCCGACGGGTCGGTCACCTCCAGCCCGGCCGCGACGAGGATCCCCGCCAGGACCAGCAGGAGCGTCGCCACGACGACCGAACCGGGGCGCGTCGCAGCCAGCCCGCCGCGCAGCCCGCCGGCGAGCAGCCGAACGAGACGATCGGCGGCATCGGTGACGGCGCCGGCCCCGGAGATGAGACGATCGAGCATGGAGACTCCTTCGCGCCGCAGGGTAGCAGCGCCGGACTCGCCGCGAGCCGAAGGCGCCGAAACGTCCTAGCATCGCCCGATGCATCCGTTCCGTTCGCGTCTGCCCACCGGTGTCGCGTTCGTGACGGTGGCCATCCTCGTCGTGGCGTGCGGCACGACGGCAGCGTCCGCGCCGGTCGTCACGCCAGACCCCAGCGCGAGCGCCAGCGCGGCGGGCAGCAGCGCACCGACGACGATCGCCTCCAGCGCCTCCGGGCCGTCGGCAACGGCATCGGGCGCGACGACGGCCCCGTTCGACCCGACCGGCCAAACGGTCGAAGCGGAGGTCATCCTCAAGGGCTTCGATTCGCCGCTCGATATCGCCGATCCGGGTGACGGCAGCGGCCGGCTGTTCGTCGTCGAACAGGGCGGCCGGATCCGTGTCGTCAAGGCCGGCACGATCCTGCCGCAGCCGTTCCTCGATATCTCGAACCGGATCACGAGCGGCGGCGAGCGCGGGCTCCTTGGCCTTGCCTTCCACCCAGGCTTCCCGACCGATCCGCGGTTCTTTGTCGACTCCACCGACCCCGACGGGAACACGGTCGTGTCCTCGTGGCAGATCAGCGCCACGAACCCGGACATGGCCGACCCGGCCAGCGAAATGGTCCTCCTTCACATCACGCAGCCATTCGCCAACCACAACGGAGGAGCGGTCCAATTCGGGCCGGACGGGATGCTCTACGTGGCGCTGGGCGACGGCGGTTCCGGCGGCGACCCGCAGGGCAACGGCCAGCGGCTGGACACGTTGCTGGCCAAGATCCTCCGGATCGATGTCGACGTGCCGAGCGGGACCACGTCCCCGTACGTGGTGCCGCCCGACAACCCGTTCGTATCGAACCCGCAGGCGCGCCCGGAGATCTGGCTGACCGGCCTCCGCAACCCTTGGCGGATCCGTTTCGACCCTCCGACCGGCGACCTGTGGATCGGCGACGTCGGGCAGAACAAGTGGGAGGAGATCGACGTCGCACGGGCGGGCGTCGGCGGCCTCGACTACGGCTGGAACCTGATGGAGGGCTTCCACTGCTACCAGCCGGCCGATGGCTGCGATCAGACCGGCCTGACTCTGCCGCTCGCCGAATACGACCACAGCGAGGGCTGTGCGGTCATCGGCGGCGTGATCGTCCGGGACGCGCGGCAGGGCCTGCTGAACGGCGGCTACCTGTTCGGCGACGCCTGTTCGGACAACCTGTGGCTGATGGACCCGAACGGTGACGGCCGGCGCGAACCGATCATCGCCGCGCACCTGGGCCGGACGCTGAGCTCGATCGGTCAGGCTGCGGACGGGACCGTCTACGCAACGAGTCTGTCGACCGGGGAGCTGCTCCGGCTGCACGCCCCGGGGCGCTGAGCGAGCGGCGGCGCCGGGCCGGATCGGCGCCGGGCCGTCACGGATCGGCGCCGGGCCGTCACGGCGCCGCGCCGCCCGTCATGCGATCCGGAACGTCACCGTGACGGTCACTGCGATCTCGGTGACCCCGGCCTCGACTGGCGTCGAGGACTCCGTGGCCATCGTCAGGCGGGCGACCTTGGCGATCGGCCAGGCCGGTGGCGGGCCACCTTCGACGATGTCCGAGACGCCGGCGATCGCGACCCCGGCGGCGGCCGCCAGCACCTCCGCCCGGGCACGGGCCTGGGCGACCGCTGAGGTCCGGGCCGCCCGCTCCGCCTCGGTCGGGTCCTCCACCCGAAAGGCCAGCCCGTCGAGACTGGTCGCCCCGGCCTCGAGGGCGCCGTCGACCACGCCACCGAGCGCCGCCAGATCGCGGACCGTGACCTCGACCACGTTTGACAGGTCGTAGCCGGCCAGCGTCGGCGCCTGCCCATCGCGGTAGTCGTATCGCGGCTGGACGGACAGGAGCGTCGTCCGCGTGTCGCGGCCGGCCACGCCTGCCGCTTCGACGGCAGCCAGGATCGCGGTCATCGCCCCCGCCGCCGCGGAGCGTGCCTCGGCCACCGTCGCGCGTGAGATGGCGACGCCCAGGCGCAGATCGGCGACGTCCGGGTCGACCGCCACCCGTCCCGTGCCACCGACCACGATCGTGCCCCCCAGCTCAGCAGGTCCAGGCATCGGTCTCCTCCTTCGTTCAGGCGTGGATGATGACGTCGATCGAGCCGCGCCGGCCGAGCAGCTCCGCGCTGGTCGAACCGCGCCAGCGATGGACCAGCAGGTCGACCGAGTCGTCCCCGACCGGCAGCCCTGTGATGGTCAGCTTCGTGAGCCAGGGCGGGAGCGTCGGGCGGATGAGCTCGAGACGTCGGGCGCTGGCATCGGCCCGCAGCCCGAGCATCGTGTGAAGCAGGTAGAACGGCGCCGCGGCCGACCAGGCCTGGGGCGAGCAGGCGACCGGGTACGCGACGGGCGCGCCGACCTCGCTGCGGTCGAACCCGCAGAAGAGCTCGGGGAGCCGCAGGTCCCCGAACCACTGGGCGGCCTCGATGAGCCGGCCGGCGATGAGGTTCGCACCATCGGCCGCGCCATTGGCCTTGAGACCGGCGGCGATGATCGCATTGTCGTGCGGCCAGATCGAGCCGGTGTGGTAGCCGACCGGGTTGTAGCCGGGCTGACCGGCCGCGAACGTGCGGACGCCCCAGCCGCTGAACATGTCCGGCTCGAGCAGCCGCTCCGTGACCCGGGCGGCTCGTTCGGTCGGGACGATGCCCGTCCAGAGCGCCTGGCCGGCGTTCGACGCGATGCTGCCCACCTGTCGCTTCTGTCCGTCGAGCGCGATCGCGTAGAACCGGGCATCCGGCATCCAGAACGCGTCGTCGAATCGGGTCGTGAGTGTCTCGGCATCCGCCTCGAGGCGCGCCGCCAGCTCGTTCTCGCCGCGATGCCGAGCCAAGCGCGCCATCGAACGCCGCGCGGCATAGGCATAGCCCTGCACCTCGGCCAGGGCGATCGGTCCCTCCGCCGGCCGGCCGTCCCGGTGGCGGATGGCGTCACCCGAATCCTTCCAGCCCTGGTTGAGGAGACCGAGCCGCGAGCGGCGCCGGTACTCGACGAACCCGTCGCCATCGAGATCGCCGAAATGCTCGATCCAGCCGAGGGCGGCCAGCGCGTTCGGCCACAGCCGGTCGAGCAGGGCGTCGTCGCCGGTCCAGGCGTGGGTCTCGCCGAGCAGGATGAGCCACAGCGGCGTCGAATCGACGCTGCCGTAGTAGGCGTCGTGAGGCGTCTCACCGGCCCGGGCCATCTCGCCGTCGCGCAGTTCGTGCAGGATCTTGCCCGGTTCCGCATCGTGCCACGGGTCGTCCGTGGTGGCCTGGAGCCGGGCCAGGACGCTCAGGGTGGCGACGGCCAGCGACGGGATGAAGGCGACGGTCTCGAGGGCGGCGATGATGCTGTCACGTCCGAACAGGGTGGCGAACCACGGGATCCCGGCGGCGAG
Organism: Candidatus Limnocylindrales bacterium; assembly: GCA_038248915.1. Lineage (GTDB taxonomy): Bacteria > Chloroflexota > Limnocylindria > Limnocylindrales > CSP1-4 > SPCO01. Next base: position 207,849 of record JBBRXB010000003.1, read on the forward strand.
GTACTGCTCACCCTTGTGCGGACCGTCGTTATGGAGCGCCCCGAGGTCGGTGACGCTGCGGACCAGGGTCCGGTCCAGCAGCTCGTGATCGGAGCGCACCGTGGGCACCTCGAACCGCGGCTCTGGCTCGGGCGGTGGGGCCGGGCGCTTCGATGCCGCGCTCGTGACCCTGGCCGGCCTGGCCGCCAGGTCCGCCGCCTCGTCGGTCACCGTCCACTCGATGGTCAGTCGCTTGCCCGGGTCCAGCCGGGCCGCCCATCGCGCGACGACACTCGCGCCCGGCCAGGCCTCGCGATCATCGGCCGCTTCGAGCGTCGCACCGGCGAGCGCGATGGTCGTCGTCCGACGCCGGCCGTCGAGCCCGTCGTATGGGCACACGATCCGGTCGTCGTACAACTCGATCGGGCAGAGCGTGCCGCGCTTCGTCCTCGGATAGCCGCGAACCTCGAAGATGTCGGCCATGTCCACGCCGAGCCCGAGCGCGATGTCGAGCGCCTCGGTCGTGCCTGAGTAGCTCTCGATGAGCACCTGTTCGCGCAGGCCGTCGAGGACCCGGCGCGTCCGGGTGATGCTCAGCTCACGCCGGGCGAGGCTCGGCGCCGCGGCGTGCTTGTCGGCCGGGTTGCGTCGCATCTCCGGATTGGTCAGCTGGATCGTGTCCGCGCCATCCTCTCGGTACGGCCCGCGCAGCAGGGTCAGCTGTGCGCCGTTCAGCCGCAGGATCGAGGCCGACAGGATGCGCGTGTCGAGGTGGTACAGGCCGAGGCCGCGACCGTCGGGCCGGATGTCGCCACGCGGATCGGTCAGGAGGTAGTGGTTGCCCTCCTTGGCGACCTCGACGTTGCCGAGATCCGTCGCGGGGATGATCGGCTCGGACCGGGCCGCGATCGTACGTGGCGCGCTGTCGGGCATGCACTGACCTCCGATGGGTGGACCACCATGGTCGCCCGCCGGCGGCGACCTTGTCGACACCGGCGCTGCGGGCATCCTTGCACAGGGTGTGCCGGACCGATGTCACGCGGCTGCAACGCGGGCGCCCGGCCGACCAGCCGGCGCGTGATGACGTTCCATCCATCGTCCGTCCATGCCGCTGCCGCCGCCCGTATCGTCGCGTCCGGAGAGCGTGCCCTGATGCGAAGCGACATCTCTCCGTGGACGATCCGGGGCGCCGGGTTCGCGCTCGGCGTCGCGATCGTCGTCGGACTGCTGGCACTCGGTTTCGCGGCCGGCAACGTCCTGCTGTTGTTGTTCATCGCGATCCTGCTGGGATCCGCGCTCGAGCCGATCGTCGGCCTGATCCGAGATCGACTGCCGCTGGGGCGTGGGGCGACGATCCTCATCGTCTACCTCGGGTTCTTCGCGACCGTGGTCGGGCTGGCCTTCATCGTGGTTCCGGCGGCGATCCCCCAGGGCGCCACGATCGTGGCCAGCCTGCCGGCCTTCTTCGACAAGGCCAGGGCCTGGGCAGACACCCTGCGCCCGGCCATCCTGGGCGAGTCCGTCAACGCGCTGATCGACTCCGTCGCGGCCGTCGCGAAGCCGCCGGCGGCCGCCCCGGACTCGAACGAGGTCGTTCAGGTCGGTACCGCTGCCGCGGAGGTCGCCGTCACGCTGGCGACGTTGCTGACACTGGTCTTCTTCTGGCTCGTGGAGCACGCCCGCCTGCAGCGCTATCTGCTGGCCTACCTGCCCGCGGACCGGCGTGGCAGCGCCCGCGACGCGTGGAACGGGATCGAGACCCGCCTGGGTCTGTGGGTCCGCGGCCAGCTGATCCTGATGGGCGCGATGGGGCTCGCGACGGGAATCGCCTATACCCTGCTCGGCCTGCCCGGCGCGCTGCTGCTCGGTCTCATCGCAGCCCTGACCGAGGCCATCCCGATCGTCGGCCCATTGCTCGGGGCGATCCCGGCCGTGCTCGTGGCAGCCACCGTGTCACCCGAGCTCGCGCTGACCGTGGCCGGCGTGTACGTGATCCTCCAGCTCGTCGAAGGGAGCGTGCTCGTCCCGATGGTCATGCGCAACACGATCGGGATCTCGCCGCTGCTGGTCCTGCTCAGCCTGTTGATCGGCGGGGCGGTGGCAGGGCTGGTCGGAGCGTTCCTGGCGGTGCCGGTGGCCGCCTCCGTGGAGATCGTCCTGTCGCGACTCCAGGCCCGTGCGGCCCCGGTCGCCCAGGATCCGACAGCGATCGAGACGCCCGACGACGAGACCCGTGAGGGCTACGAACGCTCCCTGCCGGACGCTGGCGGGGCTGCCGCCGGCTGAGGTCCGGAGCGGCCTAGCCCAGCGCGGCGACGGCGATCCCGCGCGAGCGGGTCCGCGGGCCGATCTCGGCGGCTCGACGCCAGTCGGCCAGCCGGCTGCTCGAGCTGAGGTCGGCGATCGGGGTCAAGTCGATGATCGTGGCCGGGTCGGCCGCCTCAAGACGATGGCCTGGCGGCCCGGCCGGGCAGTGGAAGATCTCGCCCTTCGAGAGGATCTCGACGTCGTCCTCCCATTCGATGGCCAGCCGCCCCTCGGTCACCAGGCCCCAATGCGGGGCATCGCACCAGCCCGACGTGTAGCCACTGCGTTCGCCCATCCGGATGCGGGTCATGACGTAGGCCGACATCGGCCAGGATTCGGTTCGGATCTGCCCGGCGGCCACCCGCTGCGACGGGATCGCCGGGACGACGCTCGCGGACGTCGAAACCGAGACCAGCTCGAAGCCCTGGGCGATCAGCGACTCGTCGCTGACCTCCGCCTCGGATTCCACCGGCTGGAACCCGGCCACGAGGGCGGATCCGGCAGTCTCGAAATGGTGCTCCGGTCGACCGGCGGGGACATGGAACGCGCGACCGGCCGGAATGGCTAGACGGCGACGGGCGGTGACGAACGTCAGCTCGCCCTCGATCACGAAGCCCCAGTGCGATCGGGTGCAGGGCTGCTCGAGCGAGGTGTCGGCCGAGCCACGGTCGGGGATCTCCGCCAGCACATAGGCCATCGAGCCGAGCATGGCGAACCGGATGGCGAGGCCATCCTGCCTGATGGCCCGAAGGTCGACGGGCGCGACATGCATGCCTGGACTCCCTCGGGTCGTTGATGCCTGTCGTGAGTCTGGGGGTCCCGCAGTATATCCCCGTTCCTGCGACGACCCTCGCGCGTGTTGCGATGGAGGTGCAACCTCTCCCGGATGCCCGCCACGCTGGCCGAAACCGCCTCCGTGGTCCAGTACTGGAGTGGTGGACGGCCTCCGGGCAGCCGACCGCGTCCGGTACCTATGATCGAGGCCGTGCCATCTTGCAGCCTGAACGCCGCACCGCTACCCCGGCCATGAACGCGCCGCCCACGCGGACCGAGCCGGGCGCTCCACCCGACCGGCTGCTGGCGGACGTGATCCTCGATGCCGTCGTCGAAGCCATCCTCGTGTTCGACCCCGTGACGCGCCTGATCGGCGAGACCAATCGTGGAGCGTGTGAGCTGACCGGTCGCGACCGCGACGACCTGATCGGGCGAGCGGTCGACGATCTGTTCCAGCCGGTCGAGGCGGCTCGGCTCGCCAGCGTCGTCGAGTCGCTCGTGGCCGGGCGGCGCGATGTCGCCACCGTCATGACTGAGGTCCGGCCGCCGACTGGCACGTCCATCTCTGTAGAGCTCGTGATCCAGCGGGTCGAGCTGCCCGGCGGCGCGAGCGCGATGGTCGCCATCGCGCGCGACATCCGTGAACGGATCGAGGCCCAGGTCCGCCTCCAGCGGCTGGCCCAGGCCGAGCATTCCCGGGCAGCCGAGCTCAACGCGGTCATCCGGGCGATGGGCGAGGCGGTCGTCGTTTGCGCGGCCGACGGGACCGTGAGCCTGGCCAACCCCGCGGCCGATCGCCTCTTCCCGGACATCGCGGGCCAGACCTACACCGCCATCATCGCCCGCCTGCAGGACCGCGACGGGACCGCGCCGCGCCTGGGTACGCCCGGCGGCCCGGTCGAGCTCCAGATGCGCACCGACCCGGTTCGCTGGGTCGAGATCGCCACGTACTCGGTCAACGTCGGGATCGGCCTGGCGACGACGGGCGAGGAGACCATCGTGGTCATGCGCGACGTCACTGAAACGCGCCGCCGGGAGGCCGTCCGCGAGACGTTCATCGGGGTCCTGTCGCACGAGCTGCGGACCCCGGTCACGACCATCTTCGGTGGCGCGAAGCTGCTGGCTCGTGAGCGCACGACCCTCGACGAGGACACCCGGCGCGGCATCTTCCAGGATATCTACGAGGAGGCAGAGCGGCTGCAGCGGCTGGTCGAGGACGTCGTCGCGCTCAACCGCTTCGCCGAGGAAGGCGGCGAGATCGGCTGGGAGCCGGTCCTGCTGCAACGGCTCGTGCCCCGCGTCGTCCAGTCCGAGAAGGACCGTTGGCCGGGCGTGACATTCGTCCTGGATATCGCCAGCGCGATGCCGACCGTGACCGCCGATCCGACCTATGTCGAGCAGGTCGTGCGCAACCTGCTGTCCAATGCGGCCAAGTACGGTGGGTCCGGATCGACCGTGACGCTGGTCGCGTCGCCGGGCGACGGCGAGGTCCTGGTCCGCGTCCTCGATGACGGGCCGGGCTTTCCGGCCGAGGAGACCAACCGCTTGTTCGAGCTGTTCTACCGATCGCCGGGCACCGCGGGATCCGCCACCGGCGCCGGCATCGGCCTGTTCGTGTGCGCCCGCCTGATCGACGCGATGGGCGGACGGATCTGGGCCAGGCCGCGGACCGAGGGCGGTGCCGAGTTCGGGTTCGCCCTCAACGAGCTCGACGAGTAGCCCGCCCCGAGCTGGAACACACCCGCAAGGTCGTGCCCCGGCCTTGGTCGTCCGCCCGCCGCTCGGCCGGGGCCACACTGCGGTCATGGCAACGCCCGACAGCTCCGCCAGCCAGCCGAAGATCGCCCGAGACCCGCCCGTCGTGGTGGCGGTGACGACCGATGACGACCGCTACGCGCGCAGCCGGCAGATCGCGATGGAGCTGGCACGGTCCTCGGCGAGGCCCGGCCGACCGAGTGGTCCGCTGATGGGTCCGATCGCGTGGCACCGGCCGAGCTCGACGAGGACGCACTCGAGGCCGCCGGTCGGGATGCGATCGCGGGCCAGATCGCCCAGGCGCGTGAGCTAGGCGTCGACGCCGCCGCGTGGCTGCCATCCGAGCCCGGCGCCGAAGCGCTCGGGGACTTCGCCGCCCGCCACGGTGCCGCGACCGTCGTCCTGCCCGAAGGCCTCGAGACCGAGGGCCGGGGGGAGCGTCTGCGCGCAGGTGCGACGGATCCGGGCGCCGCGGTTCGGGCCCGGTCGAACGCGCGAGTCGTGATCGTCCCCCGTCCCGTCGCGGAGTGACCTAGAGCCAGTGCCGGGCTCGGGCCACCAGCAGGATGGTCACGGCGAACACGGCCATCGCCGCGATGACGAACCAGAAATTCTCCGGGTCGCTGAAGAACGGTGGCTGGAAGTTCATCCCCATCACCCCGGCCAGGACGACCGCCGGGAGGAAGACCGCGGACACGAGCGTCAGGCGTTTCATGACGTCGTTGGCGTCCTGGGCCGCCCTGCCCATGTGGATGTCGAACGTGCCCAGGAGCAGCTCGCGCAGGTTCGTGACCGCGTCGAGCGCACGATCCAGCCGATCGGTCAAACCCGGCCACGGACGCCCGAGCTCCTCGTGGAGCTCCATATCGGGACGGGCCAGGGCCGCAAAGGCGACGCGATGTGGGGCCAACGTCCGTCGAACAGCGCCGATCCTTCGTCGCAACGCGACGATCCTGACCAGGACATCACCATCCGGCCGCTGGCGGAGAGCTCGCTCGTCCAGTCGGTCGATCTCGCGCTCGATCCCCTCGACCACCTCGAAGTAGCCGGCCAGCACCTCATCGGCGATCGCAGCGATGAAGCCGGCGGCATCGAGCGCGCCAAGCCGGGTCTCGCCCTCGGTCTCGGCATCGAACCGCGCCAGCGCCTCGAGCGGACCGTCGTGCACGGTCACGACCCAGTCCTTGCCACCGACCACGTCCAGCGGCGTGACCACGGGTTCACTCGCCACGTCGCCATCAGCCGGTTCGACGGCGAGCAGGACCAGGTGGATGCGGTCCTCGTACTGGGTGAGGTCGGCGCGCTTGGCCGTGGCGGCCAGCCGGCGGACGAGCCCGTCATCCAGGCCGATCGCCCGAGCGGCTGCCTCGAGGTCGGTCGGCGCGCGCGAATCGAGATCGATCCACAGGAGGCGCCGGCTGTCGAGCCGGCCGAGCATGCCATCGGCCAGCTCGACCTCACGATCGACCCCGTCTGCGTCGTAGAGGCGCGCCCGCGGTCCGCCCGTGGCCTCGGTCGTCGGGATCAACGGAATGCCGTCAGCAGGATCGCCACGGCGATGGCCAGGACGGCGATCCCATACTGGAGGTTCTCCATCGCATGGTCGGCGCGGCGCCGTGTGGGCGCAAGCGGGATCGGACCTGGCAGTCGGCTCGGCTCGCGAAGCATCGATCGTGCACTCCTGGACGTGGGCCACGAGGGGTTGACCCTCGGAGCATCGCGTGCGCGCCGTCGCGCCGATATGCGCCGCACGGAACGCGGCATCGCAGATGGCTTGCAGGCCGCGGTCACCGCCGGATCCTGCCCGCGGCGCTGACATTCCGTTGTTACGTCCGGAGCGATGGACGTTGTCCCGCCACGTGTTCGCACGTATGACATTTGAGGCCGGTCCCGACCCCGGGACCCATATGACCCCAGCAGGCGGGTGAGATGCCCGCAGTGGGGACGGAGGTAACCAGATGAGCATCATCGCGTGGATCGTCGTCGGCGCCATCGCCGGCTATCTCGCCGGCTTCCTAGTCACGGGTGACGAGGGGCTTGGCGTCATCGGACACATCGTCCTCGGCATCGTGGGCGCCATCGTCGGCGGGTTCCTGGCTGGCGTCCTGACGGGCAACGACTACACGACCGGCATCAACATCCCGACCATCGTGGTCGCCGTCATCGGCGCCGTGATCACGGTCGTCGTGGTCGGCATGGTCACCGGTCGCAGCCGAGCGGGTCGCGGGTCGGTCTGACCTGCGGATCCCCGATGGCCCTGGGCCATCGGGACCACCCTCGAACGCCCACCGACAGGTGGGCGTTCGGCATGTCCGGGCCGATCGCGGCGTCGGATCGGCACCTGGCGGGGCGCGGCACCGCCATGACGCTGCAACGCCCCGGGGCGCCCCAGCCGGTCTGCCCGCGACGTCGTGGGCGGCACGCTAACCCGAGTCGGCTCCCGTGCCACTGGGGGTCCGGGGGCCGACGATCTCCCACCGGCGGGCCGAGGGAACCGCGCGGGGCGACCGCAATGTCGCTGCAATGCGGAAGCCATCCGGACTATCGGGTCTGCACCGGGGGCGCGGCGACCATGACCCACACATCCTTCGTATCGCCAGCCTGGACCGTCAGAGACGGGGCGGCCACAGGCTCATCGGACGACCCGGTCCCCTCCCCGGGTCGTCCGTCGCCTTTTCCGGCCCACGTTGTTCCGTCAGCTCGACACAAGGAGCAGGTCATGACGATCAGGACATCCACCACGACCGAGACCGGACCCACCGACGCGACCGATGCGACCAGCCGGCGGGCGGTGATCGGCGACACGGTCGCTGACGTCGCATCCAAGGTCGGCAGCGCGGCCAACGAGGCGGCCACGAGGCTGCCCGATGTCGCCATGTCGACCCGGTCGGCCATCGAGAGCGCCGACCGCAGCGTCCAGGCGGCGAGCGACGACACCCTCGCGGCGTGGAGCGCGCTGTCGTTCGGGCTGGCCGGCGGGCTCCTGCTCGGGGGCGCCAATCGCCTCCTCGTGATCATCGCCATGTTCCCCGCGGCGATCCTGACCATGGTGCTGTTCGACAGGACCAGCCGGGTGCGCGTCCGTGGGACGCGGCGGATGCAAGGCGACTGATAGCGCGGACCCAGGTGTCGCGTGACTCGCCGCGACATCCGCGCTCGTACCTTGGCGACACGGTCGCTCATCGCAGCGACGACCAGCGGAGGTTCGAACCATGGGCGACGTGAAGGACACCTATCGCGAAGGCGAGCAGACGGCCAAGGAGGCCGCGCGCAGGGCTGACGGCGAAAGCCTGAGCGACGACGTCGGCAACGCCGGCGACGAGATCCGCAAGCAGCTCGGCAACGCCGGCGACGACGTGGACGACGCGGCCGGCGACACCGGCGCCAAGGAAGCCATGCGCCGCAGCGACGGCGACGACAGCCTGGCCGACAAGATCGGCAACGCCGGCGACGACCTTCGCCGCTGATCCCCGGGGCGACTCCGTCGCCCTCCCATCCAAGCGATGCAGCCCCCGGGAGCCCCGGGGGCTGCATCGCGTTCAGCGGAAGTCCCATGCGAATGTCATGCGGCGGCGAGACGGTCCGCCGACCGCACCACGGACAGCGCTCGATGCCGCAAGACGCCTGGTCCGACAAGCCCGACCCGCTGCCACCGGTCTACCTGACGCGCCGGTCGCGGGCAGCCGCTCGAAGGCCGATGGTGTCGCCGACGTCGGGGCCGAAGCACAGACCCGTGCTTCCGGGGGCGCCGGGCCTGTCCCGTGGAGCGAGCCGTCGAGGTACGCGTCGAGGAGGCGTCCAACGAACGACCGGGCCTCAGCGGGTCCCGCCGGCGACCTCATCGGTGAGCATCTGGTCGTCCGCGCCGATCGGTGGAACCGCCTGCAGCGTTCGCGAGCCCGACCGTTCATCCGTGTCCGCACCGGCGTCCGGCTCGGCGTAGCCGGTCGATCCAGTGCCATTCGCCAGCATCCGGCGGTAGATGGCCTCGTAACCATCGGTCATCCTGCCCGCCGAGAACCGCTCCAGCACGGATCGCCGGATCGCCAGCCGGTCGAGCTCGGCGATCCGCGGGACATGGAACGCGAGCTGGGTCGTGTCGTCACCGAAGAAGCCGTCGACGCCGTCCCGGATGATCTCCGGCAGGCCACCGACTCGCCGCGCGATGACCGGGGTCCCGCACGCCAACGACTCGATGGCGACCAGGCCGAACGGTTCCGGCCAGGAACCCGGCATGAGCGAGGCGTACGACTCGGCGAACAGCTGGTCGCGATCGGCCTGACCGAGCTCGCCCAGGAACTCGACCGACGAGCCCGCCGCCCCGAGCGCAGGCGTGAAGACGGAGTCGAAGTACGACCGCTCCGGACCGTTCGGGTGGACCTTCGCGGCGATCCTGAGCGGTCGGTCGCTCAGCTGTGCGATCTCGATCGCCTCGACGATCCCCTTCTCCGGCGCGACCCGGCCGACGAAGCACAGGCCGTCACCGCGACGGCGCTCGAACGGTGAGCCGCCAAGGGTCAGCCCGTTGTGGACGATCCCCGCCCAATCGAACGCGGGGTGCGACGATGCCTGGTTCTGGCTGATGGCGACCAGACCGGGCGTCGAGACCGCGAACGTCTCGTGGGCCCACGGCAAGTCCAGCCGGCCGTGCATCGTCGACACCACCGGGATCGGTGAAACGCGGGCCAGCAGGAACGAGGCCCACTCGAGATGGCTGTGGATGATGTCGAACTCATAGGCCCGGTCGAGGACCGCCCGGATCGTCATGTAGAAATAGGGGGCCGCGTCGCCGGTGTAGCCCGCTGGCCGTAGCGCCTCCGGCACGGTCGCGATGAGCCGTCCCGGGACGTCCGAGTCACCGCTGGCGAACGTCGTCAGCTCATGGCCGCGCCGGTCGAGCTCGCCGACGAGCTCGACGATGACCCGTTCCGTGCCGCCATAGGCCCTGGGCGGCACGCGTTCCATGGGCGGCGCCACCTGGGCGATCCGCAGTGGCTGCCTCATCGATGTCCTCCTCCGGACGCGAAGACCGTGGGTCCGCCGAAACGGGCCCACGGTCGGTTCGCGACGTGCCGGCCCGCTGGCCGGCGGTCAACCTCAGCGCTGGTGGTCCGTCGTGTGGCCGTCCGACTCCTCGATCTCTTCCTCCGACTGGTCGCCCACTCCGGCGCCACCACCGGCCCCGACCGCGGCGCCGACCACGGCGCCCGGAGGGCCAGCGATCGCCCCGCCGACGACGGCGCCGACGGCACCGCCACCGAGGGCGCCCGCGCCGGAGCCGGCCTCGTCGTCACCTTCGGTCGCCTCGCCCGCGACGGCACCGGCGACGGCCCCGATGCCACCTCCGACCACCGCCCCGACCGGGCCACCGACGGCCATCCCGACCGCAGCGCCGCCGAGCGCGCCGGCACCGGCGCCGACGGCTTCATGACCGTGCTCCTGGTTCTCGGGTGCCGTTCCGGAGCCATCGCCCGGGAGCGTGGCGTCGAGCGGATCGTCATGCTGGAGGTCGCGCCCGTCGACGGGCCGCTGCTCGACGTATGGGTCAGCGGTGAGCGGCTTGTTGGTATCGGTCGGGTCGTTGCGGTCCATATGGGCCTCCTGAACGTCTGGGAGCCGGCGGGTCCACCGGGCTGGCGACGTCGAGTGACGCCGATGGCCCAACCGTAGGTAGGCGACATCACCGCCCGCCCCACAGGCGCTCGATAGGACGTATCAGCCGCGTGACGAGCGCCCATGACCCGGGCGTCAGAGGGCCAGGGGGTCCGTCTTGTCCGGGTCGATGCCGAGGTCGCGCACGGCCTTGGCCGCCTTCGACGCGGGCAGGGCGCCGCATCGTGCCAGCGACACCATGGTCGCGGCCGCGATGTGCGGCGGGTCGATTTCGAACAAGGTCCGCAGGTTCTCGCGCGTGTCGCTCCGACCGAAGCCGTCCGTGCCGAGGGCCAGGTAGTGCGGCGGCAGCCAGCGCGAGACCATGTCCGGCAGGGCCTTCATCCAGTCGGTGGCCGCGACGATCGGCCCGCCGTCGAACGGCAGGACCGTCGTGACATGCGGGACCCGTGGCGTCTTGGCGTCCGGGTGGAGCCGGTTCCAGCGCTCGGTCTCCAGGGCGTCGCGGCGGAGCAGCGGGAACGACGGCGCGCTGTACACCTCGGCGGCGACCCCGAACCGCTCGGCCAGCAGGTCACGGGCGGCCAGGACCTGCTGGAGGATCGCCCCGGAGCCGATGAGCCGGGCCGGATGCGCCTCGCGCCCGAGATCGGGGGCGGCCGCGAAGCGATACACGCCGCGCAGGATGGCCGCTTCTGTCAGGCCCTCCGGGCGGACCGGCTGGGCGTAGTTCTCGTTGTAGATCGTGACGTAGTAGAACACGTCCTCGGGCTTCGGCCCGTACATCCGCTCGATCCCATCGCGGACGACCGCCGCCAGCTCGTAGGCAAAGGCCGGGTCGTAGGCGCGCAGATTGGGGACCGTGGAGGCGAGGATCTGAGTCTGGCCGTCGTCGTGCTGGAGGCCCTCGCCGGTCAGCGTCGTGCGGCCGGCCGTGGCGCCCATCAGGAAGCCGCGCCCGCGCGCGTCCCCGAATGCCCACATCTGGTCGCCGGTCCGCTGGAAGCCGAACATCGAGTAGAAGATGTAGAACGGGATGACCGGCACACCGTGGCTGGCGTATGACGTCCCCGCCGCCTGGAAGCTGGCCATCGAGCCCGCCTCGGTGATGCCCTCCTCGAGGACCTGGCCGTCGGTCGACTCGCGGTACGACAGCACGAGCTCCGAATCGACCGGCGAGTAGCGCTGGCCGAGGGCCGCGTAGATGCCGACCTCCTTGAACAGGGGGTCCATGCCGAAGGTGCGCGCCTCGTCGGGGATGATCGGCACGATCCGGGGGCCGAGCTCCGGGTCACGGATGAGGTTGCGCAGGATGCGCGCGAAGACCATCGTCGTCGACACCGGCGTCGGGCTGCCGGCCGCGAACTCTTCATCGACCGCCGGCGCGGGGGCGGGCAGGGGCTCCGCCCGGACGGAGCGATGGGGCAGCGGTCCGCCGAGGCTGAGGCGGCGCTCGAGCAGGTACTGGATCTCCTCGGAGTCAGCACCCGGGTGGTAGTAGGGCGCCTCCTTGAGGGTGGAGTCCGGGATCGGCAGCTCGAGCCGGTCGCGGAAGATCCTGAGCTCAGCCTCGTTGAGCTTCTTGGCCTGGTGGGTGATGTTGCGGGCCTCGACGCCCGGACCCAGCGTCCAGCCCTTGACCGTGTGGGCGAGGATGACCGTCGGCGCGCCGGTGTGCTCCGTGGCAGCCTTGTAGGCGGCGTACACCTTGCGGTAATCGTGGCCGCCACGGCGGAGCTTCGACAGGTCGTCGTCGGTCAGGTGCTCGACCAGCTTGCCCAGCCGCGGGTCCGGCCCGAAGAAGTGCTCGCGGATGTACGCGCCGCCCGCCACCGAGAACTTCTGGAACTCGCCGTCGAGCGTGTCGTTCATCTTCTCGACCAGCAGGCCGTCGACGTCGCGAGCCAGGAGATCGTCCCATTCCCGACCCCAGATGACCTTGATGACGTTCCAGCCCGCGCCGCGGAACGCGGATTCGAGCTCCTGGATGATCTTGCCGTTGCCGCGGACCGGGCCGTCCAGCCGTTGCAGGTTGCAGTTGACGACGAAGGTCAGGTTGTCGAGCCCTTCGCGGGCGGCGACATGGAGCGCGCCGAGCGACTCGGGCTCGTCCGATTCACCATCGCCCATGAACGCCCAGACCCTGGACCCCGACGTGTCCAACAGGCCGCGATTGTGGAGGTACCGGTTGTAGCGCGCCTGGTAGATGGCGCTGATCGGCCCGAGGCCCATCGAGACCGTCGGGAACTCCCAGAACTCCGGCATCAGCCGTGGGTGCGGGTAGGAGCTCAGGCCGTTGCCGCCCGTCTCGCGCCGGAAGTGGTCGAGCTGGTCGACGCTCAGGCGCCCCTCGAGGAACGCCCGCGCGTAGATGCCCGGCGCAGCGTGGCCCTGGTAGAAGATCTGGTCGCCGCTCCCGCCCGCGTCCTTGCCGCGGAAGAAGTGGTTGAAGCCGACCTCGTAGAGTGTCGCCGCCGAGGCGTACGTGGCGAGGTGGCCGCCGATCCCGGAGAACTGGTTGTTGGCCCGCAGGACCATCGCCACGGCATTCCAGCGGATCAGCCGGCGGATGCGTCGCTCCATCGCCTCGTCGCCCGGGAAGGCGGGCTCCTGTTCCGGGCTGATCGTGTTGATGTAGCGGGTCTGGGTCAGCGGCGGGAGACCGACCTGGAGCTGGCGAGCCCGCTTGAGGAGCTTGTAGATGATGAATCGGGCGCGGGCCTGGCCCTCCTCGGCGACGACCTGGTCGAGCGATGCCAGCCAGTCCTCGGTCTCCTCGGGGTCGATGTCCGGCAGCTGGTGCTTGAACTCGTCGAAATACATGTCGTTGCCAGCGTAGCCCATCTCGTTGCGGACCGAGGTTTGCGGGTCGGTATCGGCGCAAGCCTTCGCGGTCCCGTTGCAATGCGGATGCAATGAGTATTACAACGCGGGGCGCAGCGGACGACAGGCAGCAAGCCCGATGCTGTGTCGAGTCCACCGGAGTCCGTCACCATGTCATCCCATCACGGAGGCGAACGTGAGTACCCAGCCGCTCGTACTCGTCGCGGACGACGAGCCCCGGATCACGAAGCTCGTGTCGATCGCCCTCGGGGAGGAGGGATTCCGCGTCGTCACCGCGGCGAGCGGTGAGGAGGCCCTGGCCAAGGCCGAGGAAGTCCGCCCCGACATCGTCCTGCTCGACATCGTCATGCCCGACCTGGACGGGATCGAGGTCATGCGCCAGCTCCGCGAACGACGCCCGGTCGCGGTCATCCTGTTGACGGCCAAGGGCTCCACCGCGGACAAGGCCAAGGGCCTCGACCTCGGCGCCGACGACTACATCGCCAAGCCGTTCCACCCCGACGAGCTGGCCGCCCGCGTGCGAGCGGTGTTGCGTCGGTCATCGGGCGCGCAGCCCGGATCGGGTGTCCTCAAGTTCGACGACGTCGAGATCGATCTCGAGCGTCGGATGGTGACGCGCAACGGGGAGCTGGTGCAGCTCTCGCGCACCGAATGGCTGCTCCTCCAGCATCTCGCCGCGAACGCCGGCAAGGTCGTCCTCCACACGGAGCTCCTGACCAAGGTCTGGGGCCCGGAATACCGCGACGACCTCCAGTACCTGCGGGTCTGGGTCTCGCGCGTCAGGCGCAAGCTCGGCGCGGAACCGGGTGAGCCCGGCCGGATCAAGACCTTCCAGGGCATCGGCTACCTGCTCGATGTCGAGCCGCCGAGCCCCCCTGAAACGGTCGCTCCGGTCGTCCCCGACGAGCGGTCGGCGCTCATCGGGTGAGTCATCCGGGAGTGCGTTACGCTCCCGGCATGCAACGCTACGGCCCGGGGACGGCCCTGCTCGTGGTCGACGTCCAGAACGATTTTGCGGACCCGTCCGGCAGCCTGAGCGTGGCCGGCGGCGACCGGATCGTGCCGACCATCGACCGTGAGATCGAGATGGCGACCGCGAACGGGGCGATCGTCGTGGCCACCCAGGACTGGCACCCGCCGAGCACGCCCCATTTCACCAAGGATGGTGGGCCATGGCCGGTCCATTGCGTGGCGGGCACGTGGGGCGCGGAGCTGCACCCAGACCTGGCACTCCCCGATGACGCGCCACGGATCCGCAAGGGCGCCAACGGCGAAGACGGCTATTCGGGTTTCACCATGCGTGACCCGGTCAGGGGCGAGACGATCGCGACGGCGCTCGAGGCTGTGCTGCGCGACGCCGGCATCGAGCGGGTCGTGGTCACGGGCCTGGCCACGGACTACTGCGTCAAGGCCACCGCGCTCGATGCGGTCCGCCTCGGGTTCGAGACGGCCGTGCTGACCGACGCGATCGGTGCGGTCGACCTGGAGCCGGGCGACGGCGACCGGGCGCTCGAGGCGATGCAGGCCGCTGGCGTGGCCATCTGGCGGACGGTGATGCGGTGATCCGCGGCGCGGTCCGGCTGGCGCTCGTCGGGGCGGGTATCGGCTATGCGCTCGATCGCGTGCTCGCTGGGCAGGCCAAGGGCGACGAGCCCGAGCCGATCAGCTCGCTCATCGTCATCGACGCCCCGATCGAGCGGGTCTGGGCGGTCATCGCCGATATCGAGGACCAGCCCCGCTGGATGCACGAGATGAAGGCGCTGCGCGTGCTGACCGACGGCCCGATCGGGGTCGGCACAGTGGCCGAGGCCGACGTTCGCATGTACGGCATCACGGTCACCGACCCGGTGACCATCACCGAGTTCGAGCCGCCGCATCGCTACGCGATCAGCCACGACGGCACGATCCACGGGCGTGGGGTGATCACCCTCGAGTCCGGCGCCGATGGGACGACCACGATCGTCCGCTGGGACGAGGTGCTCATCCCACCGGTCCTGTCCCATCTCGGGGCGCTGGTCATGGCTCCGGCGCTCGGGGCGATCTTCCAGGCTGACCTCGAACGGCTCAAGTCGATCGTCGAGACCGGCGCGACGGGTTCGGCGCTGGCGCCCGCGCGCTTGCCGGCCTGAGCGGCGACCGGGTTGCAGCTTCACCTCGTCGACGCGACCTACGAGCTGTTTCGGGCGCATTTCGCCCCTCGCCCGCCGGTCCTCGGACGCGACGGGATCCCGTTGTCGGGCGTTTCGGGCCTGTGCGACCAGCTGCTGTATCTCCTGCGGGAGGAAGGTGCCACGCACGTCGGCTGCGCCACCGACCGGGTCATCGAATCGTTCCGCAACGACCTGTACCCGGGCTACAAATCGTCGGTCGGGATGCCGCCCGAGCTGCTCGCCCAGTTCCCGATCGCGGAGGCGGCCGTGGAGGCGCTCGGCATCGTGCTCTGGCCGATGGTCGACTTCGAGGCCGATGACGCGATCGCCGCGGCCGCGACGCGGTTCGGCGAGGACGAGCGCGTGGAGCGGATCGTCGTCTGCACGCCCGACAAGGACATGGCCCAGCTGGTCCGCGACGGGCGGGTGGTGCTGTGGGATCGGCGCCGCAACCTGACCTATGACGACGCCGGCGTCAGGGCCAAGTGGGGCGTGCCACCGACATCGATCCCGGACTGGCTCGGACTCGTCGGGGACGCGTCGGACGGGTTTCCGGGGTTGCCCGGCTGGGGCGCCAAGTCGGCCGCCGCCGTGTTGGACCGCTACGGCCACTACGAGGCGATCCCACCGAAGGCGTCGGCGTGGGAGGTCCCGGGCATCGGCGGCTCTCGCGCGATGGGTCTGGCCGCGACCCTGCGCGATCACTGGGACGAGGCGCTGCTGTATCGGGACCTGGCCCGGCTGCGGACGGTCGGCGACGGCGTGCCGATCCGTCAGCAGGATGCCGACGAGCTGCGCTGGGATGGCGCCCCCCGAGACGCCTGGGAGGGCTTCTGCGAGGAATGGGGCCTCGACCGGCTGCGAACGAGACCCCACCGGTGGCTCGAGGGCTGATCGCCCGGTGGGTCGACCTGGCGGTCCGTTGCCAGGCGTAGCCGTCGTGGCGCCCGGTTGGTTCCCGATTCGTCGGTGGGTGCTGCGGGCCGCGCTCTCGACACCTGGCGCGATCGTCCGAAAGGTGGTCGTATCTGATATGCCACTCGAGAGCATCAGGCGTTTGGAGGCGCGGGCTCCGCACCGTGCCCGATCGCCCGAAAGGTGGTCGCATCTGATATGCCACTCGAGAGCATCAGGCGTTTGGTGGCGCGGGCTTGGCGAGCGCGCGGGCTCGTAGGGTGCAGTCGGCTTCGCCGGCCACGTCGGCCCACACCCGTCCGTCCACCGATCGGCCCACCCGTCCGTCCCATCGGCCCATCGGCCCATCGGCCCATCGGCCCATCGGCCCCGGTGATGCTCTCGAATGACATCAACCTATGTAGGTCACGTTCGATGAACGGGGCCGCCCCGACTCGTGATGCTCTCGAGTGGCATATGCGGGCAAGGGGGTCGTTCGGCGCGGCCGGCGCCACGCGCCCTCCCTACCGAACGAGCGCCAGTAATGCCCCGTGATGCGCGGCCGGCACCGCCACGATGCCGATCGACTTCGGGCCGTGCGCCAGGTCGAACCATGGTCCACCGCTCATCGAGGTGACGGTCGCCCCTGCCCGTTCTGCGATGAGCCCGGCGGCGGCCACATCCCACGCCGACAACCCGCCCTGCTGGATGAACGCGTCGAAGCGCCCGTTGGCGACGTACGCGAGCGCGAGCGCCGCCGAGCCCATCGAGCGCGAGATCCGGATCGCCTTGCGCACGTTGCGGGCCCGCGTCGTCGCCGTTCGCCCGTTGAGCCCCATCGAGATCACGAAATCGGACAGCTTGTCCTTGTCCGAGGCGTGGACGGGTCGCCCGGTGAGGGTCGCCGGACCGTCGGCGGTCGCGGCGAACGCCTCATCTCGCGTCGGGTCGAGGATGACCCCGACAGCTGGCGCCCCATCGACCACCAGCCCGATCGAGACGCAGAACACGGGGATGCCGTTGGCATAATTGACCGTGCCGTCCAGCGGGTCGACGATCCATACCCGGCCGCGCCCCGAAGTCGGCGCCTCGCCCGCAACGGCCCGATGCTCGCCAGTTTCCTCGGCCAGGATCGCGTCAGCCGGGTACCGCGCCCGGATCGCGTCGAGGATGAGCGCCTCGCTCAGGTGATCAGCCTCGGTCACCACGTCGCGCGCGCTCTTGTAGTCGATCCGCTCGAGCCGCTCGTAATGGTCCATCAGGACGACCCCGGCGCGCTCGGCGACTTCGAGCGAGAACGACAGCTCGCCCTCGTACGCCGAGACCGGCCCGGCCCCGTTCGCCGGTGCGGCGAGGTCCGTCACGGCGACGAGCAGTCGACCTCGAGCGGCCGCACCGTCGACCCGAGAACCGTCACCTGCCGGCTGAACGTGACCGTCTGGCCCGGATCGATCTTCGGGGTCAGGATGAACGCGCCCGGATTGCCCGTGCGATCGGCCAGATCGATCACCTGGCAGGTCGACTGGCCGGTGCTGGCCCCGTGGTTCGTGACGGTCAGCGTCACCACCAACGCCCCGCCTTCACCCGCCGCGGACGCGACCGTCGCTTCGAATGGCCCGATGCCCGCGACGGCGAATTTGGCGGCGATGGCGAGGATCACGATGAACGCGATGACCCCGGCGATCGCGATGCCATGGACCTGCGAGCTCGAGACGTCGCGCAGCCCGAGTGGATTGCAGCGCTCACACAGCCCGACATCGAGCGGCACGGGCGCACCACATCGCGCGCACGCATGGGTCAGCTCGGGCTTGACGCCCGGCGCCTTTGGTGCCGCAGTCTGCGGGGTGGTCACGAGGTTGATGGTGCCACGAACGGCCTGGTGTGGCGTCCGCGGCGTGCATCTGCCCGAATTGCACCCCCCCCCCCCCCCGGGTGTGAGTCGTGCCACATCGATAGGGCGGCCAGGGCGGCGTCCGGGTCACGCAGCCATCGGCGGATCGCAGCCGATCGAGATCGCCGGCCCGCCACCGAGCCACGACTTCCACGCGCACATCGAGGACAGCGGCGACCCGACGGATGACCCCGAGCGAGAGTGTGAGCGTGTGGCCGAGCTCCATCCGCGAGATCGTCGACGCGGAGACGTGGGCCATCGCGGCAAGATCGGCCTGTCGCCACCCGCGCTTGATGCGCATCGCCCGAACGACAGATCCGAACCGTTGGTCATCCATGCGTGCCAGTCTCTTGCACCCACGGACCGTTGCGGCCGGTCAACGGGCGGATTCGAGTCGATCGAAAGCCGCGCCGACCATCTGCACGCTGTCGACGGGGCGCAAGCCCAGGAGTCAACGATCGATCTTCGGCCGCAAGAGTCCCCGGGCGCAAAGGACTGGCAGATAGTTGGGCCAAGTGTGGCCGCCACGAACCCCTTACCAGCGTCCGGTCGCCTCCACCAGCGCGTCGACGTCCGGCGTCGTCCGGGCGAGGACGATGGCGCCGTCCGCGCCGGCCGCCTGCCAGTGCGCCCAGGTCTCGCGCGGCTCGCGGACCCACGGCGTGTCGGCGATCGGGTCCTCGCCCAGCCAGTCGCCCTGGAACCCCACCAGCACCTGCTGGTCCTCGCGCCGCCGGCCGCTGGCGGCCAGCGATTCGAGATAGATCGGCAGGTTGGTCTCGAAGTTGTCGTCGAACGCCGACCAGCCGTCCCCGATCCGCCCGGCCAGCCGCGACCCGGCCGGTGTCTCGCCGCCGATGACGATCGGTGGCGGCGGATCGGGCACCGGATGGGCATACGCCTCGTGAAGCGGGTAGAACGGCGAGTCGCGGGTGACCGGGCCACCCGTCCACAGCGCCCGGATCACGGCGACGGCCTCCTCGAGACGGGCGACGCGCTCGGGCGGCGGCGGGAAATCGATGCCGTAGGCCGCGTGCTCCTTCGGGGCGCCGCCGATGCCCATCCCCAGGATCAGGCGGCCACCGCTCGCCACCTGGAGGGTCGAGGCCATCCGCGCCACGACGGTCGGGTGCCGGTTCATGACGTTCATCACGAACGGCGCGACGGTGACGCGCTCGGTCGCGGCAGCCGCCATCGCCAGGATCGTCCAGCTCTCGGTGACCGGGACCGTGAGATCGCCCCGACCCATGAAGTGGTCCCAGGCCCAGACCCCGGCATAACCCGCCGCATCCAGCCGTCGCGCGCTCTCGAGCCACCAGCGCGGCTCGCCCCGGATGGTCCGCAGACAGACCCCGATCGGCAGTCCGCCCGAGGCGTCCGCGGCCAGTCCGCCCGAGGCGCCCGCGGCCGCATCGCCCGCGGCCGCATCGCCCGTCGCCGCATCGCCCGCGGCCGTCACAGCCCGGTCTCGAACAGCCGGATGTCCTGGTCGGCCATGACGTGGCCATCACCCCGGGTCGGCCCGAGCGCCGCGCGCGCCCCCAGCGCGTCGAGATCGGCCGGGAACCGCCCGATGAGATCGAGCACGACCGCCTGGATGCGAGCCGCGTTGTGCTCGAAGACCTCGAGGACGCTCATGGCGTCGACGGCCTCGGTCCCGTCGATGACACCCGCGTCGTAATCGGTGATGAGGGCGATATTGACGACCGCGATGCCGAGCTCGCGACACAGCCACGCCTCCGGATACTGGGTCATGTTGATGACCTCCCAGCCAGCGTCGCTGAACCACTTCGACTCGGCCTTGGTCGAGAACCGTGGGCCACCGATGACGACGACCGTCCCGGTCTCGTGGACGGGGATGTCGTGGTCGCGGATGGTGGCGATGGCAAGTTCGCGCAGGACCGGGTCGTAGATCTCGGCCGACGACAGGTGGGTCACGATCGGGCCGTCGTAGAACGTATCGATCCGGCCGGTCGTCCGGTCGACGAACTGATCGCACACGACGAAGTCACCGGGCTTGACCGCCAGCTGGAGCGAGCCGGCCGCGCAGGGCGAGATCGCCGCCTTGACCCCGAGCGAGCGCATCGCCCACACGTTGGCTCGGTAGTTGATCTTGTGCGGCGGGATCGTATGGCGGCGGCCGTGGCGTGGCAGGAAGGCGACGCGTCGGCCGCCGACGTCGGCGAGGAAGATCGAATCGGATGGCGGGCCATACGGCGTGTCGACCTTGACCTCGCGCACGTCCTCGAGCAACGAGTAGAACCCCGAGCCGCCGAAGACCCCGATCTCCGCCGTGTCCGAACCGTGCGCCACGATCGCCTCCATCGCTTGGCCGACGCGAGGGCCGGATCGTGACCGATTCTAGCGCGGTCGCGCGGACGGTCACGTTCTACGATGGGCGCGCCATGACACTGCCCGATCCGACCGAACGAACCACGACCGAACCGCCGCCACTGGATCCGACGCCACCGAGTCCCCCGCCGAGCGCGACCCCGCCGAGCGCGACCCCGCCGAGTCCGCCACCCACGACACCGCCGGTACCGGCCTGGGCGCCGCCCCCGGCGGACCACGGTCGTGGCCTCTCGCTCATCGTCGGCGTGATCATCCTGATCGTCGGCGCCTGGTTCTTCGCCACGCGGACGCTGGGGCTCGACCTGCCCGACCTCGACTGGGACCAGCTCTGGCCGGTCATCCTCATCCTCATCGGATCGTGGATCGTCTATGCCTCGGTCCGCCGTGCCCGCTGACTGGGTCCAGGGCGATGGATCCGCGACGGACCGTGCCTGGTTGGCCGACTGGCGTCGTCGTGTGGCGGCGCTCTACGCGGAGGTCCGCGGCATGGCGGTCAACGACCCGGACGTGGCCTTGGCGCACTGGCGAGCCGTCCGCGAAAGCCTCTTCCGTGAGCACCCGCAGTCACCGGTGCCGGTCGATCGCCGAGCGAGCTTCCGGGCCCAGCACTTCGTCCACGACCCGAGCCTGCGTTTCGAGGTGACCGTCGAACCGGGCCCAGCGCCGGCGCCAGGGGCCTTCGCGATCGAGCTCCCCGACAGCGGCGCGGACGCGTTGTCGTTCAGCTGCATCGGGCGGGTCAGCCTGCCGTTCGCCCAGGGGCCGCGCTCGCTGTCCGTGTTCTGGATGGCCGGCTATGCGGGCGGCCTGTTCATCCCGTTCCGGGACGCGACCAACGGCACCGAGACGTACGGCGCGGGTCGCTATCTCGTCGATGCCGCCAAGAGCGCCGATCTCGGCGGCGACCCGTCGGCCGGGACGCTCATCCTCGACTTCAACTTCGCGATCCAGCCGTCGTGCGCGTTCGATCCCCGCTGGGCGTGCCCGCTGGCACCACCGGAAAACCGGCTGGACCTCCCGATCCGTGCGGGCGAGCGGCTGCCACCCGTCTGACCGCTCGCCATCCGACCGTACCAAGGGGCCATCGACGCTCATCCGGCGGGCTCCCAAGATGGACCGATGCGGTTCCTCTCGCCGTCCCGGCGATCGGGCAACGAGCGCCTGCTGTGGTCACGCGACATCCGCTTCGTGCGGCGTCTTGCGGCGCGCCTCGAGGACGGGCACGTCCTGGACCTGGAGACGGGGAGCGTGCTCGTCGGACCGGCCGACGCGCTGACGGAGGCCCTGGCCAGCGAGGTCGCCCATGCCGCCAACTGGCCCGAATACGGTCTGGTCGCGGTGGATGACACGCTGCCGGAGCGCGACCGCTACCTCGTCGCGATGTCGTCGGCCGTCCAGCTGTCCGGGCTCGCCGATCGGATCGGGATGGCCCAGTCGACGCAGGTCGTCCAGACCAAGATGCTCGACTACTTCTTCAGCCTCCGGAAGCTCCATCGCGTCGCCTACCAGCCGATCACCCACCTGGCGACCGGGCAGCTGTACGAGTACGAGTGCGTCTTCCGACCGGACATGCCGATGCTTCCGCAGTCGATCACCTCGGTCGTCCAGGCGGCGATCAGCACGGACCGCGGGGTCGAGCTCGACGTGTACATCGTGGCGACGATCCTCGAAGAGGTCGGCCGCCTCGAGGCCGCCCAGCGGGAAGCCGGCGGCGAGCCCCGCCGCTACGCCATCAACCTGACCCCGTACAGCATCCTCGACCCGGCGTTCGAGGCGCAGGCGCTGGCCGCCCAGGTCCGCGCGGCCGGGCTCGATCCGCGCCAGATCACGATCGAATGCACCGAGCAGCAGTCCGTGCCCGACATCGGGGTCCTCTACCGCCAGGTCCGGGCGTTGCGCAAGGCCGGCTTCGGGTTCGCGGTCGATGACGCGGGCGCCGGGTTCGCCAGCTTCTCGCTCATCGCCGCCCTGCGCCCGTCGGTCATCAAGATCGACCGCGAGATCATCCACGGCATCGGCCACGACGACGCCAAGCAGGCCCTCGTCGAGGCGTTCGTGTCGTTCGGCCGCCGGATCGGCGCGCATCTGCTGGCCGAGGGCATCGAGCGGCGCGCGGACGTGACGGCCCTGACGACGCTCAACGTCGAGTTCGGCCAGGGCTATCTGCTCGGCCGGCCGGCACCGACGCCGATGCCGCCGAGACACCTCGATCGGGTCGTTCGCGCGGCCGGGGCCAAGGTCGGGGCACGGACCTCCGTCGCGCGGATGGGCCGGTCCACGAGCGCCGGTGATGCCGCCACGGCCCGGGCTCGGCTACCATCGAGGGCATGACCGAACCACCAACCGTCGCCTTCCCGGACCACATCCGCACCTTCCTCGACGACGAGCGATACGCCACGATCTCGACCCTCGACCCCGATGGCGGCCCACGCCAGGCCGTCGTCTGGTACACGGTCGATGGCGACGAGATCGTCATCAACAGCCGGGCCGGGCGGCGCTGGCCGACCAACCTCCTGCGCGATGCTCGTGTCGCGCTGGCGGTCATCGATTGCGGCCGCGGCGAGCGCTGGGTCGGCGTGACGGGCACGGTCCGTCCGATCACGGACTGGGCGACGGCCCAGGGCGACATCGCCGCGATGGCCCGTCGGTATCCGGCCGAGAGCCCCGAGGAGGCCGAGCGCACGATCACCGAGCAGTTCGAGCGCCAGGAGCGGATCAGCTTCCGGATCCGGCCGGCCGCCTTTCACGACCACCTGGACGACGAATGACGCGCTTCGGGCTCCAGCTCTGGTCGCAGCAGACCGATTGGCCGGGCTTCCGGGACGCGGCGCTCGCCGCCGAGGCCGCCGACTGGGATTCGGTCTGGACGTGGGATCACCTGATGGCCATCTTCGGGCCGTGGGAGCAGCCGATCTTCGAGGGCTGGAGCGTCCTGGCCGGCGTCGCCGCCCTGACGTCTCGGGTGCGGCTCGGGCTGATGGTCGGGGCCAACACGTTCCGCAACCCGGGTCACACGGCCAAGCTGGCCACGACCCTCGACCACCTGTCGGGCGGCCGGGCCGTGCTCGGCATCGGTGGCGCCTGGTTCGAGCGCGAGCACGATGCCTACGGGATCGACTTCTTCTCGGGCCACGGCGAGCGGCTCGACCGGCTCGACGAGGCGGTCATGCTCATGCGCCGACTGCTCGATGGTGAGCGGTTCAGCCACGAGGGCCGCTTCTATACGTTCCACGACGCGCTGTGCTCGCCGCGCCCGATCCAGAGCCACCTGCCGATCCTCGTCGGCGGGTCGGGGCCGCGCAAGACGCTCCGGACCGTCGCGCTGCGGGCCGACGGCTGGAACACGAGCGGCTCGCTCGAGGAGGTCCGAACCAGGCTGGACCTGCTGGCCGAGCACTGCTCGGATGTGGGCCGCGACCTCGGCCATATCGAGAAGACCGTCAGCTTCCCGATCGTCCTGCGCGACGACCGAGCCGCCGCGGCGGCTGTTTACGACACGCTCCTGGCCGCGAACGGGATCGAACAGATGGAGAGCAGTACGGCACTGCTCGGGAGCCCGACCGAGGTGGCCGACGCGCTCCGGCCGTACGCCGAGCTCGGCTTCCGGACCGTCATCGTGCGGATGCCGGCCCCCTACGACCACGAGACCATCGACCGAATGGCGCGGGTCGCCGAGCTCCTCGAGGCGTGATCGCGTGAAGGTCGTGGCGCTCGCGGGTGGGACCGGCGGCGCGAAGCTGGCCCACGGCCTGCAGGCCATCCTGCCACCGGGTGACCTGACCGTCATCGCCAACACCGGCGACGATACGGAACGCCACGGCCTGCTGGTCATGCCCGACCACGACGCGGTCATGTACATGCTGGCCGGGCGGTTCGACGACGAACGCGGCTGGGGTCTCGCCGGCGAGACCTGGACCGTGATGGACGGCCTGACCGAATACGGCGAAGCCGGCTGGTTCCGGCTCGGTGACCGGGACTTCGCCACGCACATCGCGCGGACTGCCCGGCTGGCCGATGGCACCGGGCTGACCGCCGTCGTGCGCTCGCTCCAGGCGGCGCTCGGCATCCCGACCGCGATCCTGCCGATGGCCGACCAGCCGGTGCGAACCCAGGTCCGGACCGACGAGAGCTGGCTCGACTTCCAGGAGTACTTCGTCCATCGCCACCAGGCGCCCGAGGTGCGAGAGATCCGATACGCCGGGATCGAGGCCGCGCGACCGACGGCCGACGTGGCTGCCGCGCTCGCGGCGACCGAGGTCGTGGTCATCGGTCCGTCGAACCCACTCGTGTCGATCGGGCCGATCCTGGCCGTGCCGGGCATGACCGATCGGATGGAGGCCGCCCGAGCCCGGGGCGTGCCGGTCGTCGCGGTCAGCGGCATCGTCGGTGGCGTCGCACTCAAGGGCCCGGCCGATCGGATGCTGACCTCGCTCGGTCACGAATCGAGCGCCCGGGGAGTGGCGGCGCAGTACGCCGATCACCTCGATGCATTCGTGCTCGACACGGTCGACGCGGCGCTCGAACCGGCCATCGCGGCGCTCGGGCTGCGCACGCTCGTGACCGACACGATCATGGCCGATCATGCGGGTCGAGCCCGTCTCGCGCGGACCATCCTGGGCTTCATCCGGTGACGCGGGTCGCGGCGATCGTCCCGGTCGGCACGCTCGATGGGGCCAAGACGAGGCTGGGTGATGCGCTCGATGCGGAGGAGCGGCAGGATCTCGTCGATGGCCTCCTGGTACGGACCGTGGTGGCCGCTCTGGCCGTCGATCGGATCGATGATGTGCTGGTCGTCAGCCCCGACCGCGAGGTCCTGCGCCGCTCCGCGGATCTTGGCGCGCGCACCCTCCACCAGCGCTCCCGCGGGCTCAACCGTGGTCTCGCCGAAGCCCGCGTGGACGTCGTCGCGGGCGGTGCCGATACGATCCTGGTGTTCCCGATCGACCTCCCATTCGTCGATGCCGAGGCCGTGACCGCGGTCGTGGCGGCGCTCGAGGCCGGAGCCCCGGCACGGACCGTCGTCCTCGTCACGGACCGACACGGCACCGGCACGAATGCGCTGGGGCTGCGCCCGCCGGATGTGATCGAGTTCGCGTTCGGGCCAGGCAGCCGCCGCGCCCATCGGGCCGCAGCCTCGGGCGCCGGGGCGATCTACACCGAGGTCGACGGGCCGCTCATGGTCGATCTCGATACGCCCGACGATCTGGTGTACGTCGAATCCAGCCAGGAGGAGGGCCTCGGTGTCGGCTGATCGGACGATCCGCATCCTCGCCCTCGACGGCATCCCGGAGGTCCGTGCCGGCGACGACCTCGGCGCGTTCATCGGCAACGCCCTGGGCCGGACGTCGGGCGCGCTGCCGCTAACGCTCGATGACGTCCTCGTCGTCACCCAGAAGATCGTGTCGAAGGCCGAGGGCGCGGTGGTCGACCTGACGACGGTCGTGCCCCGCCGGGCGGCTGTGAAGTTCGCCAAGCGGTTCGATCGCGACGCTCGCCAGGTGGAGGTCGTCCTGCGCGAGGCGCGCCGCATCGTTCGGATGCAGGACGGCGTGCTCATCACGGAGACGGCCCACGGGTTCGTCTGCGCGAACGGCGGGATCGATGCCTCGAACGTAGGATCCGATTCGGGCTCGGTCGTGACCCTCCTGCCGGTCGACCCCGATCGTTCCGCCGCCGTCATCCGGGCGTCGGTGCGCGCGCGGTTCGGCATCGACGTGCCAGTCGTGATGTCCGACTCGTTCGGCCGGCCCTGGCGCTGGGGCATCGTCGATGTCGCGATCGGCGTGTCGGGTCTGCTGCCGTTGGAGGATCTGCGCGGCTCGCCCGACGCGGATGGCCGGATCATGCGGTCCACCGTGCGTGCCGTCGCGGACGAGCTCGCCTCCGCAGCCGAGCTGAGCCTTGGCAAGACCGACGGCCATCCCGTGGCGCTGGTGCGCGGCGCCACGTTCACCCGCGGTGAGGCCACGATCCGCGAGGCTCTCATCCCCCGCGAGAACGACCTCTTTCCCTGACGGCACCCTCAGCATCGTCGGAGCACGACACGGCCCCCACCCTCGCGTATGCCACTCGAGAGCATCAACTGGCGAGCTGCGGCTGATGCCGCTCCGAGAGGCCATCGTCGCGGGTGCCGCCCCGCCTCGCCGGGACACCTGCAGCCGCCGCCCGCCGACCAGAACATGGTTGATGCCAGTCGAGAGCATCTTGATGCCAGTCGAGGGCATCACGTCGCGGGGGGTCGACGGCATCGGGCGCGAAAGCTGACGTGTGGACGCTCCGGCTCCCCGATCGCGATGCTCTAGAGTGGCATACGAGGGTGAGGGGGTTGTTCGAGATGGACGGGCCGCGTGGCAGGCCCACCGGACTACCCGTGCAAGAACCGCTCCAGGAACGTTCGGGTCCGCTCGTCGCGTGGGTTCGAGATGACCTGTTCGGGTGGGCCGATCTCCACGAACTGGCCTTCGTCCATGAAGTAGACCCGGTCGGCAGCCTCACGCGCGAACGCCATCTCATGGGTCACGACGATCATCGTCCGACCCTCGTGGGCGAGGCTCTCCATGACCTTGAGGACCTCGCCGACGAGCGACGGATCCAGGGCACTGGTCGGCTCGTCGAACAGCAACACCTCGGGCTCCATCGTCAGCGCCCGCGCGATCGCCACGCGCTGACGCTGACCGCCAGACAGCCTTGACGGATACTCGTCGCGTTTGTCGCTGAGTCCGACCTTGGCGAGGTAGGTCTCGCCGAGCTCGGTGGCCTCCTTCTTGTTCATCCCCTTCACGTGGATCGGGGCCTCGACGAGGTTGCCGATGACACTGAGATGCGGGAACAGATTGAACTCCTGGAACAGCATTCCGGCGCGCAGCCGCAGTTGCCGGATCTTGGCCTCGTCAGCTCGGTCGCGTCGATGGAGCGGCGATGCCGCGACGACGACCCCACCGATCTCGACGACCCCGGCGGTGGGTTCCTCCAGGAAGTTGAGGCACCGGAGGAACGTGCTCTTGCCCGACCCGGACCGCCCGAGGATCGTCACGGTTTCGCCGGGGAAGACCGTCATCGAACATCCGCGCAGCACGTGGTTGTCGTCGAAGTGCTTCTCGATGGCGCTCGCCTTGACGATCGGTTCGGCGCCGGGTTTGACCATGTGCCCCGGAACCTCGGCCGGATCGATCACGTGTTCGAGCCGCACGACATCCTCGATCTTGTTCATTGCGCCCGCCTCTGCACTCGGTCGCCGGTCGCCATGCGCTTCTCCAGGCGGTTCTGGAAGAGGGAGAAAAGGATCGTCAGCACCCAGTAGATGAACGCCGCTACAAGCAAGGTCTGCATCGATTGGAAGGTGGGTCGCCCGGCCACCTGGGCTCGCCACAGAACCTCCTGGACGCCGACCACCGACGCGAGCGACGAGTCCTTGATCATGGAGATGAAGTCGTTCCCGACGGCCGGTGTGACGATCCGGAAGGCCTGCGGCGCGATGATCCGCCGGAAGGTGGTCCGGGAGTTCATGCCCAGGGACTGGGCCGCCTCGGCTTGGCCGTGGGGGACCGCCTCGATCCCGGACCGGAAGACCTCGGTCATGTACGAGCCGTAGTTGAGGCTCAGCGCGACGATCGCGGTCGGGATCTCGGGCAGCACGATGCCCGCCTGCGGCAGAGCCAGGAAGATGAACAGGATCTGGAGGAGCAGCGGCGTGCCGCGGAAGAAGGACACATAGAAGCTCGCGATCCCGTTGAGGTAGGGATTCCGCGACAGCCGACCGAGCGCGCCCAAGGCGGCAAGGATCGTGGCGAAGAAGATCGACGTGACCGCGAGGAACAGCGTGATCGGGACGCCAGCGAGGATGAACGGGATGACGTCCTTGAGGAAGGAAGAGTCGACGTTGACCGTGACCAGGATGAACGCGACGAGGCCGACGATGATCAAGACCCAGGTCGCGAGGAACTTCAGTCGCCACCGTCGACTTCGTTGCTCTTGCGCGCGTGCGATGTCGGTGACGAGTTGCTGGTTCTCGGACATCCCGGCGGGTCCGCCGCCGCCGGCCATCATGGCCGGGCCACCCCGAGGGTCATCGCCATGTCAGGTCCTCCGTTCGTCGCGGATACGAGAGCGCCCGGATGCAACGACATCCGGGCGCGCGCTTGGACAACCTGCGGTTGGATCAGGTCGGCCTGGTGGTCACGTCCTTCCCGTCGAACCACTTCGTCGAGAACCCCTTGAGCGTGCCGTCCGCGTGCATCTCGGTCACCACCTGATCGAGGATGGCCTTCAGCGAACCGTCGTCGGCACCGCTCTTGTCGAGCGCGAAGGCGACGGACACGGTGAAGATCGGCGGTCCGGCAAGGATGCGGATCTTCTGGCCGCTCTTGACCGCGTCGGCGAGGCCGTTGCCGTTCGCGACGATGGCATCGTAGGTGCGTCCGGCCGCGATGGCCTGGATGCACTCGTTGTCGGTCGGGAGCGACTTCACGACGGGTGTCGTCGGGGCCGCCACGATGTTCGGGTCGACGATCTCGAGCGTGCCATTCAGCCACTGCTCGTACGTGGTCGCCGCGCCGACGCAGAAGGTCTTGCCGCCGTTCAGTTCGGACAACGACTGGACGGTGGATGTCGCGGGAACAGCGACCGCGCCGGAGTCGAAGTAGTACGGCTCGACGAAATCGACGACCTTGGCGCGACCGACAGTGACACTCATCGACCCGATCGAGATGTCCCAGCGACCACCCCAGCTACCGGCGGTGATCGTGTCCCAGCCCGGCGTCTCCCACTTGATCTTGATGTCCTTGCCGACCTTCGCGCTGAGGCGCTTGACGGCCTCCTCGGCGGACGACGTGTCGAAGCCCTCGTACGTCTGGGTGGCGACGTTGAGGTACGAGAATGGCTTGTAGTTCGGGTCGGTCGCGATCCTGATCTCGCCGGCCGCGATGATCTTGCCGAGCAGCGAATTCGGGTCGATCGAAGCTGCCGCGCTGGACGGCTCGGACGACGGCGCGGACGACGCGGCGGTCGACGGCAGCGTGGACGCCGCGGATGACGGTGCCGTCGAAGCTCCGCTTCCGCTGCACGCCGCCGCCACCACTACAGCCCCGGCGATCAGCGCCAGCAATCTTGCCTTCTGGTTCATCGGTTCCTCCAACACTACGGCCGGACGCGCTCCCGGATCCGGCGATCGAGCGAGTACACCTTGTCGATCATCGCTCGACGGTCGGTACTATCGCACACGTGCGACCGGTTTAACGAGGACGGAAACCGATCGTGTGCGACGGGTTGGACGGCGTGTCCGGCGGCAGGTCGGCCACGATGAGCTCGCCGACCTCGGTCGGCTGGATCGTCCCATCGGCCAGCGCCCGGGTCGCCATGTTGGCGTAGGCCTGCTCGAACACCGAGCGGGCGTAGCGCGCGTTCCCGAAATTGCCGACGTCGCTGGCGGTCAGGAACAGGTGGCCGAGCTGGTCCGCGACGCCGGCCCCGAGGCTCACCTTGGCGGCGGCAGCGAAGCCTTCGAAGACCTGGACGAGCTCCGCCGGGCTGTAGTCCGGGAAGTCGATGTAGTGGGTGAACCGGCTGCGCAGGCCGGGATTCGAATCGATGAACTGGCGCATCTCGTCGGGGTAGCCCGCGACGATGACCGCCAGGTCGTCGCGGTCGTCCTCCATGAGTTTGACCAGCATCGCGATGGCTTCGGCCCCGAACTCGCCGGCGCCCTCCTGGGCGAGCGAATAGGCCTCGTCGATGAACAACACGCCACCGACCGCGCGGTCGACCACGGCCTGGACCTTGAGTGCGGTCTGGCCCACGTAGCCCGCCACCAGGTCGGCCCGCGACACCTCGACCAGCTGGCCGCGGCTGACCAGGCCGATGCTGCCGTACAGCCGGGCGATGATCCGGGCGACGGTCGTCTTGCCCGTCCCAGGGTTGCCGGTGAACACGACGTGCAGGCTCGCGCTCACCTCTGGAAGACCCTCGGCCCGCCGCTCGGCGTTGAGCAGGTGGACGGCCAGCAGGCGTCTGACCGCGGCCTTGACCGCGGTCAGCCCGATCAGCGCGTCCAATTCGGCCAGGATCTCGTCGGTCGTCTGCTTGGGGTCGGACGTCGAGACCGGCGTCGAGTGCGCCGCCTCGGTCGCGGTCTCGGTCGTGGCCGAGGCGGACCCGGCACCGGCAGTGCCGTCGGTCGTGGTCGCCGGCGTGACCGCGGTCGCGGGTGATCCGGGACCCCCGGGCGCGTCGGCGCCCGCCCCGGGCGCGTCGGCGCCACCCGGCGCCAGCCGCTTGGCCAGGTCGAGGACCGCGGCCCTGGCGGCATCCTCGGACACGATCGTAGCCAGCTCGGCCTCGGCCGCCGCGCTGACGGTCGGGGTCGCGTAGGCCTCACCGGCCGGCTCGAGGAAGGCCTTGCAGGTCGCGAGCGGAACCTCGGTCGGCGCCGCGGTGCCCAGGACCTTGACCAGCCCCCAGAGCACATGCCGGAGCTCCACCTGCGGGTGCGAGTACGCCTTGGCGATGGCGATCGCCTCGTCCCGCACCCGGTCTGCGATCACTCGGAGGGGTCCGTGTAGCGCTTGCCGCCGAACCGGTCGTGGACGATCTCGTCGAGGTCGTCTGCGGTGTACAGCACCGCCCCGACCGCGGTCAGCAGCTCGGCCGGATCGAGAAAGTCACCCATGATCGTGTGGTCGAACTGGATGAAGCAGGTGCCCTTGTCCTTCTCGTCGATGACGGTGACCGTCCCAAGCCGGAACTGCTGGCCATCGACCGCAGCCCAGTGGTACAGGTCCTCGGACGGCTTGACCTCCCGCCCGAGCGGCGCCCAGATGTAGACCAGCGAGCGGGGATCGCCGTCCTTGTCGGGCGTCCACTCCTGGATCTCGACGAACGCGGCCGTGCTGCCGGCCGGCAGCAGGAACCCGTTCTTGCGCAGCCGGACGTCGTTGAACCCGTCCGCCAGGATCCGCTGCACCTTCTGGGTCGTGGCTTCGACCGTAGCCATGGGCTCCCTCCCTCCTTCCGACGGCGGTCCGTCGGCAGACGGAACGGTAGCAGGGCCTCAGGCGTGCAGGTAGATGTTCCCGGTCGCGGCATCGACCACGATCGGCAGCGACGCCAGCGGCGTGTTGGTCGGGCCCTGGAGGACGGCCGCGTGATCGGCCGCATCGAACGCGGCGCCATGGCAGGGACACAGGAGCACACCATCCGCGGCATCCCACTCCACCGTGCAACCCTCGTGCGTGCACACCGCGTCGTAGGCCACGAACGTCCCGTCCTTCAGCCGGACGATGACCGCCGGGTCGCCGGCCGGAAGCGGGGCGGGGGCGCTGGCCGGGACCGCGAACGCGACCGATCCGCGACGCGAGACGTCCGCCACGGTCGCGACCTTGATCGCGCCGGCGGGGACCGACGCGGCCGGTCCGCGCGTCGCCGTGGCCGTCGAGCCCGGCGACGAACTGGCCCCGGCGGTGCCCCCGCTGCCCGTACCGCCCGAGGCGGTCGGCGTTCCACTGGATCGCCCTAACAACCGGACCGGCAGCGCGAACGACGCCACGACGAGCGAGATCCCGGCCAGGATCCCGGACTGGAGCAGGACCCGGCGTTCGGGCGATGGCGGGCCACCTCGCTCGACAGGCCGGCCGGCGCGATCGCGGCGGGTCACCGGCGGCGCCGCCCCGATCGCCAGGATCCGCCGGGACACGAGCAGCCCGCCATGCCCGGCCAGCGCGAGGGTGATCCAGCCAGCCGCGTACGGCAGGTCCGGACCGTAGTAGTAGGGGTGCGTGGCCCACGATGCGGTCAGCCAGAACAGGATCGACAGTGCAGCGCCGCCGACCGCTGCCACGCGGAACGCCAGACCGGTCAGCGCGCCCAGCCCGATGCCGATCTCCGCGATCGCGATGGGGAGCCCGATCAGCAGGGCGTATGGTTCGGCGACCTTGATGAGGGGCGACAGCGGCGAGTCACGCGCGAACGCCGCGACCTGGGCGACGATCGAGGTCGGAGCGCTGGCATCGAAGAACGCCGGGTCCAGGAGCTTGTCGAGCCCGGCATACAGGAACGTGACGCCGAGGAAGATCCGCAACGGCAGCAGGGCGAGGGCGGGGATCGTGGCGGCCGACAGGGGCGGCCGGAAAGCCGGCGGCACCCTGGACGCCGGTGGCGCCTCGATGTCCGCCGGCTCGATCGGGACGCGCCGGCCCGGATTCCCGCGTCGGCGCTGCTCGCGTCTGCTCATGCCGTCCCTATCTTGCGCCAGGCTCCGTTCGAACGCCCAGCGCCGAGGGTCACGAGTCTCAGGTCCCGGCGGTCTCATCGGGCAGCAGCGGGCGGACGTACAGCGTGTACGACTTGCCACCGGAGGAGATCGGCTGCAACACGTTGGTCGTGGCGACGAACCGAACGAGGGCATCGGCATCGGTACCACTCACGATCCCGCTCCGCAGGCCGGCGATGCCGCGATCGGGCACGGCCGGGATCCCGAACGAGTCCAGTGGCATTGACAACGGCCATGCGACCGTGCTCTGGCTGGCGGACGGATCCGGGACGGGGCCGCCGGGCGCCACGAAGATCCGGTACGCGCCGGGAACGTATTGATCGAACGGTCCTTCGGCTGCGCCCCACCAGTCGGTGCTGTCCTCGAGCCGATCGAGCAGCGCCCGCGCCGCCTGTGCGGCCGGGTCCGCGCTCGGGCCAGGACGACCGGGGGCGCCACCGAACCCGGCGAAGTGAGTGATCTGTGTTTCGCCGCCGAGCTCGACCGTGACCACCGTCGTGCCAGTGTCGGCGATGATGCCCGGGGCGTTCGGAGTGGGCTTGTCGAGGCCGGCCGCCCTGATGGCGTCGGCGATGGCGGCCGCCCCGGCGGCTCCCACGCTCCGGACGGCGATACGCTGCACCAGGAACCCCGGGTAGATCGCCGGTATCGGGGCCGGGGTGAAGATGCGACCGTCCGTATAGACCACGACCTCGGGCAGGGCCGAAAGGCCGGCGCTCGGGGCGATGAACCCACCCTCGCTGGTCACTCGCAGGAGCAGGAGGCCGGATGGTCCCGTCGACGCCGTCGGCTCGGCCGATGTCGACGGCGCACTCGTCGGCCCGGCCGACGGCGCGCTCGCCGAAGGCGAGAGATTCACGCAACCCGCCACGAGCACGAGCCCGATCAAAACTGCCAGCGAGCCGAGGACACGTCCGGTCACCTGCCGCTGACGCGCGAACCCGCCCTCTGGTTCCGTGCCCTGGCCCATCGATCCGGGCGGCTGGCCGGACCGGCGCACCCAGGAGCGGGTCACATCTCGGTCCGACCCACGGCGCAGAAAATGGCCGAGGCGCCCCACCCGATGGTGGAGCGCCTCGGCCCTGCTGACAGGGACGGAGGGAGGGTTAGCGGCGGCGATCCCGCTCGCGGATCTTGGACGGGACCGGCGTGATCAGGAGGACCACGATGGCCAGTGCGCCAAGCGCCAGGAGCACGATGCCCATGTTGATGCCGGGGCTCGACGTACCGCCGGAGCCGCCGACGTCGGTCGACGGGCCGGTCGGCATGCCGGGCGAGTCGGTCTCACCCAGGACGCCCTGGCTCGGGGTCGCGACAGGGGTCGCTTCCGCGGACTCGGCCGGGCTCTCGGCAGGGCTCTCGGCCGGGGTGGCCTCTGGGCTTTCAGCCGGAGATTCGGCCGGGGTGGCCTCAGGGCTCTCGGCAGGGCTCTCGGCCGGGGTGGCCTCTGGGCTTTCAGCCGGAGATTCGGCCGGGGTGGCCTCAGGGCTCTCGGCCGGGGACTCGGCCGGGGTCGCCTCGGGGCTTTCGGCGGGGCTCTCAGCGGGGGTCGCGGCCGGGGTGACCGCAGGCGTCGTGCCCGGGGTCTCCTGTGGCGTTCCGCCGCAGAGGATGATGTGGCTGATGGTCTTGTCGCCCTCGTCGAAGGCGCCGCTGCCGTTGCTGTCGGCCCAGACGGTCTGTCCGGCCTTCGCGTTGGCGAAGAGCGTGTTCGTATGGTCGTCGGTGGAGTTGTCGGATCCGGCCTTGACGACCACCAGGACGTAGTCCGCCTTGAGCACGTAGGTCGAGCCGCCCGGCTCCTCGAGCTTCGTGCAGTCCTTGCCCCACGTGTCTTCGTGGTTATTGTCGGACGAGCCTGCGGCGTACCCCGTGACCGTCGCGTAGTTGACGGTAGCAAGGGCGCTGCCGGCCGTGAAGACGCCAAGGAGCATCATCGCCCCGAGTGCCGCGACGAACCTGGATCTCTTCATTCGATTCTCCGTTCCCCGTTATGGAGCGACGACAAGGTGCCCTCGTTGACCCAGAAGTCCTGGGCGCTCGTTAAGGTCAAGGGCATCGTACGCATAAGAGCCATCGGATGGTACTAGGGCAGACTCCTCATCATCAGATCTAACCGCACCAAACCGTCAGTGGCCGACCTTGCAGATTCATGTTTCTCGTTGCTCGGCGGCACCGAGGTCCTGGTACTCGTGGGCTGCCGGCACCGGATCCGGCATCGGTGCATGCTGGGCGCATGCCGATCAACCCCAGACTCGTGCACATCTCGCGGCTGCTCGAGCCGGTCGACGGCCGGCCCGATGGCGCGTGGGTCATCGCCTATCACGGCCAGGCGTTCCTGACCGGCGTCGGTGGCAGCGACCCGGAGCCGTTCGCCTGGCATGACCAGCCACACGAGCCGGTGGAGGGCTTCGCGGTGATCACTCGCGAGGAGCTCGCCGGGGCGCTCCGCGTCAACCCCGCCCTGCTCGGGTTCATGCAGCAGAGCGATCCGGGCTTTCCGAAGCCGCTGCTGACCTTCCGCGAAGGCCCGATCTGGGACGCCGATGCGATCGAGCGATGGCTCCCGACGCGCCAGACGCTCGATGCTCGCGATCGGAGCCAGCCCCGCTCCTGAGCGGAGCGGTCAGGCGGGCTCCGCCTCCTCGTCCTCGGCCGGCGGCACCTCTTCGCCGCTGGCGGCCGCGATGGCAACGCTGGTCAGGTGGCTCGCCTCGATGATCGTGGGCTTGTCGTCGCGCTCCTTCCAGCGGGTCTGGATGAGGACCTCCTGGCTCTCGCCGACGACCCGCAGGACGACGTTGTCGCCGGACCCGCTGTGCTCGATCGATTCGATGGTCGCTTCGCTGGCGGGCAGCGGCAGGAGCGCGATCACCTCGCCGAGGTGCTGGCGGAGCTCCTTGCTGAAGTCGGTGATCGCCTGGTCGACGTCGCCGGCGACGAGCGCGTCGCACAGGGCCTGGGCCCGCTCTCGAACAGCTGCTTCATCCATGGGCTGATCCTCCGGGTGGGTGGCGATGGATCGGGGCTGAGGTTCGAGCCAGTGTACGTTCGCCGGTCAGTCCCGCCCGCTGGCCGTCGCGAGCGCGAACGGATGGACGGGTCCACTGCCAGCCGACCGAAGCAGCAGGCCGGCAACGGTCAGCGTCCAGCCGGAGTCGACCAGGTCGTCGATGAGGAGGACCGGGCCGTCGGCCACCACGGCCTCGTCAACGACCGCCAGCTTGTCGTGCGCGTTGCGGAGCTGCTGGACCGAGTTCTGCATCCCGGCCTGTGGCGGCGCGCCGTCCGCGGCCGTCAGTGACGCCACGAACGGCAGGTCGAGCCGCCGAGCGAGCGCCCGGGCAAACCCCTCCACGAAGCCCGGCCGCACAGCCGATGGCACGATCGTGACCCAGGTCGGCGGTGGGGCCGGATGCCAGCGGTCCGTGATGGCCTTCGCGGCGGCCGCCACCAGCTCTGAGCTGAACGCGCTATCGACCGATCGCCCGCGCTGGACCTCCCTGCCCCACCCCGCGTCGCCGAGCACGCTCAGCGCCAGGCCCGGCGCGTTGGGCGGGACGATCTTGCCGGACAGGCCGTCGACGGCACCGGCCGGCCACTGCTTGCGGGGCTGGATCGGCCGCAGGTCGCGGCGCAGGAACGAGATGGCGGCCGCGACCAGGTCCGGGTCCGTGTCGCGCGGCAGGCCGTGCCCGCGGCACCGGGCGCACTGCCCGCACGGCGCCGCGGTCGGGTCGTCGAGCAGCTTCACGAGGTACTCCATCAGGCAGCCCTGGTGGGTCATGTACGCCTGCATCTGGGCGAGCTCGACCCGCCGGGCGGCCTTGACCCGCTCGATGCGGGCCTCGTTCTGCTCCCAGGCGGCCGCTGTCCGGCGGTAGCGCGTGCCGTCGCGCTCGACCGCGCCGTCGATCTCGAGCAACTTGAGTGCTTGCTCGATGCGGCCGATCCGGAGGTTGACCGCCTCCTGGAGCTGGGTCTTGCTCATCGAGCCACTGGCTTCGAGTGCGGCCAGGATCTCGTGCATGTTGACCGTCGGCGGGAACGCGTTGTCCATGAAGAACGCGGCGATATCGTCGTCCTCGCGACCACCGAGCAGCACACCGTAGGCACGCTCGACCGCGCGCCCGGCACGGCCGACCTGCTGGTAGTAGGCGATCGCCGAGCCGGGCCGCTGGTAGTGGACGACGAATCCGAGATCGGGCTTGTCGAAGCCCATCCCGAGCGCGACCGTCGCCACCAGGGCCTTCATCTCGCCCGCGATGAGTGCGTCCTCGAGGACCTCGCGCTCCTCGGTCGTGAGGTCCGCGTTGTAGGGCCGGGCGTCGATGCCCTGGCCGCGCAGGAACGTGGCGACGCGTTGCGTGTCGGCGACGGTCAGGCAGTAGACGATGCCGCTGCCGGGCAGCTCCGGGAGACGGCCCGCGAGCCAGGCCAGCCGTTCCGCCTGGTTGTCGAGCTGGATCGCGTCGAGGCGGAGCGAGTCGCGCGACAACGGGCCGCGGAAGACCTGGACACCCTCACCGAGCTGGGCCACGACGTCGGCCACCACCCGGTCGTTGGCCGTGGCGGTCGTGGCCAGGACCGGGACGCTCGGGTCGAGGGACCGGAGGATACGCTCGATGCGGCGGTAGTCCGGTCGGAAGTCGTGGCCCCAGTCGGAGATGCAGTGGGCCTCGTCGACCACCAGCAGCCCGATGGCGCGCTGGATGTTGGGCAGGACGTCCGTCGCGAACCGCTCATTGGCGAGACGTTCCGGCGAGATGAGCAGGACGTCGATGGCGTCCGCCGTCAGACCATGGGCGACCGACTCCCACTCGCCGGTGTTGCCGGAGTTGATGGTTGCTGCGCGGAGACCGAGCCGCTCGGCCATCGCGATCTGGTTGCGCATCAGCGACAGGAGCGGGCTGATGATCAGGGTCGGGCCGTGGCCGGTATCGCGGCGGACGCGGGTGGCGATCCAGTAGACAAGGCTTTTGCCCCAGCCCGTGCGTTCCACGACAAGGGCACGGTGACCATCGGCCGCGACCGCCTCGATCGCTTCGCGCTGGCCGTCACGGAACGTTGCCTCCGGCCCGAGCATGGCCTCGAGGTGGCGGGTCAGGGGATCCATCATGTCCAAGTGTGACGGCGCGTCGCCCGACGCGGGCGGGGCCCCCTGTTGACGACTTTGACCACCCGCCCGACACTGGCCGCCACCCCCGGGGGATCGGAGGAAACTACGCTTGAGTCGCACGCGTGTCCCCGGTCGCATGGCACGTGCCGTCGCGGCCATCTTGGTCGCCGCCCAATTGGGCGGCGTCCTTGCGCCAGCCGCCCTTGCGGCGGAGGCACCGGACAAGTCCGAGGTCGTGCTCGTCCTCGACTTCTCGGCGTCGATCCTGGACGACTCGGGGACACGCAACCGGTTCGCCGGCGCCCTGGAGGCCATCGCCAACCGGGTCGATGCCACGACGGCCGATCTCGTCGCCGGCGACACGACGGTCAGCATCGTCCAGTTCGCGGCGAAGGCGATCGACTCGCCGGGCTGCGCGGACCTGCACCTGCTCGATAGCGCCCCGAACGTCGCGCACTTCGCGGCGTGCCTGCGGTCCGTGGCCGGTGTCTATCGGAAGGGCCTGGACCCGGCCCTCACCAGCAAGATCGGCATCGACACCAACTATGTCAGCGCGATGGAGCAGGCCGCCCGGCACCTGCCGGCCGATGCTGTACGGCCGGTGATGGTCCTGTTCACGGACGGCAAGCACGATGTCAAGGGCGTGCCGCTCAGCCAGGTCCAGGTCATCCACGATCGGCTGTTCGGGAAGCGGACGCCGTTCGCGTTGCTCCCCGTCGGGATGGGCCTGGCGGCCAAGGACCGAGCGGCGCTGGAGGCCGGTCTGCTGCGGCTCCGGATCATCCGCGACATGCCCGCCTGCATCAGCGGGACCGCGTTCGAGTGGCCGCAGGTCGTCTTCGAGTCCCCGGATCAGGCCGGCAACGCGGTCGGCGTGGCGCTCCAGGACGCGACCTGCACCTTCACGGTCGCGCCGACCCCCGGCCCGACCGCCAGTGCGATCGCGGTCGTGCCGCGCCCGGGTGTCGTGCGGGCCCTCCACCTGCGGGTCCATGACGGACTCATCGACCTGACCTGGGCGCCGCCCGCCTCGGCGGAGCCGCCCGTGACCGATTACACGATCCGCTGCCGTGCCGGCGAGGGCGACTGGATCGAATCGAACGAGGGAGTGTCCGTCCAGACGACCGCCACGGTCGCCGGGCTACCGGACGCGCAGGAGTACGAGTGCGAGGTCACCGCGGTCGGGACGGCCGGGCCGGGGCTCGCATCGGTGGCATCGGCCGGGTCGCTCGTGCCGCCGGACGCGCCCGGCAAGCCAGCTGTCGGGGCGCTCGATCGGGCCGTCCAGGTCACCGTCGTCCCGGCGACGGGCGGGACGGTCTCCGGTTATCACTACGAATGCTCCGCGGACAACGGCCAGACCTGGGTCGGGGCCGTCGACACGAGCTCGCCGGCGCAGACGACCGTTCAGATCCAGGGCCTGACCAATGGCGCGGCCTACGTGTGCCGGGCGTTTGCGCAGGGCACCGCGGGGCGGAGCGAGGCGTCGGCTCTGTCCGATGCGGTCACCCCGTGCGGGTCGCTCATCGAGTGCACGCCGGTCCTCGGTCCGGTCCTCGGCGGCGTCGGCCTGCTGCTGGTGCTCGGGCTCATCGCACTGGTCGTCCTGTACATCCAGGGCCGGCGGCGCGGGTATGTCCTGGCCGTCGTCGACTTCGCCCACACCGCGAACCTGGGCAGTGGCTCACGACTGGGGATCCGGTTCGTCAAGGATCCGGAGACGCGACGGTTGACGGGAGTCGTCATCGACCGGGGGCCCGATGCAGATGTCAAGATCCGCCACCTCGGCCGCGGGCGATTCATCGTCACGGACCGGCTCGGGCGGCACGACACGACCTCCGGCGAGTCCGTCATCACCGCCGATTCGGTCGGCGTGCGACACGAGCTCGTCCTGCACAAGTTCGACACCAAAGCGGCCTCGGCGGTAGCCAGCGAGCGGTAGGGCGCCGCGCGAACCCTGCCTCGCCGAAAACCCCGCCTCGCCAGAACCTCCGCCGCGCGAAACCCCCCGGCGCCGATATGCCACTCGAGAGCATCAGGCTAACCGGGCCGCGCGAACCCCCCGTCGCCGGTATGCCACTCGAGAGCATCAAGGCGGCGTCCCGAACGGCGCGTCCCGACACCGCCGCGGTCCGACACCGCTGCGGTCCGACACCGCCGTGGTCCGACACCGGAACTCGGTCGCGCCAACGCGGCGCTCTTCAAGAAGACCCCCGTCGCCGATATGCCACTGGAGAGCATCAGATCGGCGTCTGAGGGACCATTTGCCGCCCACGAACCGCCTGGTGCCACGACCAAATATGCTCTCGAGTGGCATCACCCCCAGGCAGGGTCCGTCTGCAACGAGCCGCCGCCCGCGGCGACTTCCCGGTACCCTTGACCCATGCCCCATGCGTTCATCTACACCGCATACAAGCTCGCCCGGCACTACCCGCCCGATCGGACCGTGCTCGAGAACATCTCGATCTCGTTCTATCCGGGCGCCAAGATCGGCGTCATCGGGGCGAACGGCGCGGGCAAGTCGAGCCTCCTGCGGATCATGGCCGGGCTCGATGACGGGTTCACCGGCGAGGGCCGCCTGACCCCCGGTTTCACCGTCGGCTATCTCAGCCAGGAGCCCGAACTCGACCCGACCAAGGACGTCAAGGGCAACGTCATGGACGGCGTGGCCGGGGTCCAGACCCTGATCGACCAGTACAACGCGGTCATGGCCGCCTGGTCGGACCCGGACGCCGATTACGAGGCGATCGGCGCCCAGCAGGCCGCGCTCGAGGACAAGATCGCGGCCGCCGACGCCTGGAACCTCGAACGCAACGTCGATATCGCGATGGACGCCCTGCGCTGCCCGCCCGATGACGCCGATGTCACGACCCTATCTGGTGGCGAGAAGCGCCGCGTGGCCCTGTGCCGCCTCCTCCTCAGCCACCCGGACCTGCTGCTGCTCGACGAGCCGACCAATCACCTCGACGCCGAATCGGTCTTGTGGCTCGAACGCTTCCTCCAGGAGTACGCGGGCACGGTCGTCGCCATCACCCATGATCGCTACTTCCTCGACAACGTTGCGCAGTGGATCCTCGAGCTCGATCGCGGTCGCGGCATCCCCTTCGAGGGCAACTACTCGAGCTGGCTGGAGCAGAAGCTCGCCCGCCTCGCCGGCGAGGAGCGAGCCAGTGACGCCCGCCAGCGGACGCTCGCGCGCGAGCTCGAATGGGTCCGTCTGGCACCCAGGGCGCGCCAGGCCAAGGGCAAGGCCCGGCTCGGTGCCTACGAGAAGCTCCTGGCGGAGGCGAACGCCGACCAGGCCAACGACCGCGAGCTCGAGATCGCCATCCCGTCCGGGCCGCGGCTCGGCGACAGCGTCATCGAGGTCAAGGACCTGGCCAAGGCGTACGGCGACAACGTCCTCATCGAGGACCTGACCTTCTCGCTGCCAAAAGCCGGCATCGTCGGGATCATCGGCGCCAACGGGGCCGGCAAGACCACGCTCTTCCGGATGATCGTCGGCCAGGAGGCGCCGGACAACGGCAGCATCGTCGTCGGCGACACCGTCCAGTTGAGCTACGTCGACCAGAGCCGCGACGACCTGGCGGCCGACAAGACGGTCTTCGACGAGATCGCCCAGGGCGCCGAGTTCATCAAGGTCGGTGCCCGCGAGCTGCCCGCCCGCGCGTACGTGTCGAGCTTCAACTTCCGCGGCACGGACCAGCAGAAGCCGGTCGGCAAGCTGTCCGGCGGCGAGCGCAACCGGGTCCACCTGGCGAAGCTGCTCAAGTCGGGCGGCAACGTGCTGCTGCTCGACGAGCCCACCAACGACCTCGACGTCGACACGCTCCGGGCCCTCGAGGCCGGACTGGAGTCGTTCCCCGGCTGCGCCGTCGTGATCAGCCACGATCGCTGGTTCCTGGACCGGATCGCCACCCACGTGCTCGCGTTCGAGGGCGACAGCCAGGTCCGCTTCTTCGAGGGCAACTTCACCGAGTACGAGGAGTTCCGCCACCGCGAGCTCGGCACGGCGGCCGACCAGCCCCATCGGATCCGATACAAGAAGCTCGCCGGCTGACGGCGTCGCTCGGGTGTCGATCGACACCCGATCGGTCTGGCTCGCGCCATCGTTGACTCATCACGATGAGTCACCTACGCTCATCCCGTGACGAAGCGACTCCAGGTCCTGCTCGATGATTCGGAGCTTCGGACCATCCAGCGGCTGGCCCGTCGAGACAAGGTCACGACCGCCGAATGGGTCCGCCGGCGCCTGCGCGAAGGCGCGGCCGCCAGCGCCCGCCCGGATACGGCGACGAGGCTCGCGGCCATCCACGCCGCGTATCGACATGGGCCGGCCGCGCCCGAGCCCGACATCGGCCAGATGCTGGACGAGATCGAACGCGGCTACCGCAGCGATCGATCGCTCCCATGATCCTCGTGGACTCGAACGTGCCGATGTACCTCGTGGGCGCCGCGCATCCGAACAAGGATGCCGCGAGGCGGGCCCTCGAGGGCGCCGTCGCCGATGGCCAGTCGCTGTGCACGGACGCGCAGGTGCTCCAGGAGATCCTCCATCGATACACGGCGATCCGACGCCGCGAACAGATCGATCCGGCGTTCGGCGCCCTGCTGGCCATCGTCGACGTCGTCTATCCGATCGAGCGGGTGGACGTCGAGCGTGCGCGTCGGCTCCTGCGCACGACCCTGACACTGTCGGCGCGCGACGCCGTGCACGTCGCGGTGATGCAGGGACGCGATATCGACCGGATCCTCTCCTTCGACAGCGGCTTCGACGGGCTCCCCGGCATCGTGCGCCTCAGCTGATCCCGGCTCCTAGGCCTCCGCCTGAACCTCGGGCCGGGCCGGCCGGAAGCGGAAGTACGACCACAGGCCGCCGGTCGTGAGCATGAACACGACGACCGTCGCGAGCACCACCTGGACGTTGGTCTGCTCCATCGCGGACACGTAGGCATGGTTCTGGTTGAGCAGGAGTTGCCACCACAGGAAGGTGACGGCCCCGAACGTCAGTGCCCAGGCGAGGCGGCTCCAGCCCATGACCGCGGCGCCATCCATGAAACGCAACGGGATCATCGACACGAACAGCGTCTCGAGGCCACCGATGACGATCATCGCGAGGACGGTCTCGGCCAGACCGGGCGCCCAGTCGCCACCAGCGGCCGCGGCCCGCAC
Organism: Candidatus Limnocylindrales bacterium; assembly: GCA_038248915.1. Taxonomy (GTDB): domain Bacteria; phylum Chloroflexota; class Limnocylindria; order Limnocylindrales; family CSP1-4; genus SPCO01. The sequence goes on from JBBRXB010000003.1 coordinate 250,961, forward strand.
CGGGCCCAGCAGCAGCCAGGCCGCGACGCTGACCACGAGCAGGCCGATCGCCGGCACGAGCACGAGCGTCGCGTCATCGCGTCGATCGAGTGCGACCGGGGCGACGATCACGGCCGAGGCGACGAACCCGTACACGAGCCCCGGCTGGAACGTCACCAGCCGCGAGATCACGACCGCCAGGATCGAGACGAAGACCGCGGTCCCATACAGCCGGATCGACGCGTCCACCCGGTAGCGGCGGGTCGCCAGGCGGGTCACCGATCCCTCCTGGAAGTAGGTCATGAAGCCGAGTCCGAGCACCAGCGAGACGAACAGCGTGAGTGTTTGCGAGTTCCAGCCGAAATCGGGGCTCAGGACGCTGTAGATGAGCCCCAGCAGCGACAGCACCGCGAGGACCCGGAGGGCGCTCCCGAGCCGACCGGATCCGGCCAGCCGGGTCAGCGAGGCGCCGGGCACCGTCAGCGCCCCGAAGATGCGGAACGGACCGCGCATCAACCGCGCCCACCAGCCGTGGATCTCGTCGCGGTTGGCGTCCATCGTGCTGTTGAAGATCTCGGCCGTCAGCGCGAACAGGAACACGAGCAGCAGCGTCAGGAACAGGTTCGTGGCGACGACCGCCGGGTCGATGCCGCCGGCGACCGGCCCGGCGACGAACGATGCCATCTCCGGCACGTACGGGCTCCCGCCGGCCGGTGGCGCGCCCGGGTCCGTGCCGCCGAGAACACCACCGGTCGGGGCCGGGCTGTCCGTCGGGCTGGGCGGCACCGTCGGTCGGGCGGTCGGCCGGACGCTCGGCGTGGGACTGGTCGTGGGGCTCGCGGTCGGTGTCGGAGCGGCGGTCGGGGTCGGGCTCGGTGACGGGGTCGGGGTCGGGGTCGGGGTCGGTCTAGGGCTCGGGGTCGGTTTCGGAGCCCTGACGGTGTACGTCGCAGTCGCCACCGTCCCGGCCAGGCAGCGTGTGTTGATGCAGGCCTCGGCGCGCACGCGGTGGGTGCCGATGGTCCGAGGCGATGGCGCCCTGGTCAGGTCCAGGGTCGCGCGGCAGGTCGATGGGTCGAGCGCCACCTTCGACCCCACGGCGGCACCGTCCCACAGGAACTCCGCCGCGTTGTACGGGCAGCTCGCCCCGTCACCGGTGGCGTAGCTCGCGGTGAACGGCGCCGCGGCCAGACCGCCCGTCGGCGAGAGCCTGAGCGTCGGCGTCGGGCGCACCGTGTAGGTCGTCCTGGCCAGCGTGAAGCCGGGGCAGGTCTTCACGCCATTCACGTCGACGGAGCAGGCGACCGCGGACACGACATGTCCGCCGACGGCGGTCGTGGGCGCCCGGACCACGACGTGCGTGGCCGCGCAGTAGACCAGGTCCTTGGGATCCGGCGGCTCGACCTTCACGCTCTTGATGAGCTTGCCGTCCCAGCTGAATTCGACCGTCTTGTAGGCGCACTTCCCGCCGAAAGGATCGACGTACCAGTAGTCGGCCGTGAACGAGGCCGCCGCACGGCCGCTCACGGGCGCGAGCTGCAGCAGCGAGCCGCTGGTGCCGACCGGTGGCGGCGCCGCAAGGACCGCCGACGACCCTACGCCCGCGACGACGATCCCAAGGAGCGCCACGGTCGCGAGCGTCCGGATCAGCCTGGGTCCCGATGCGTTCAACAGTGCCCCATCGTCGCTCGCGACCCGAGCCTGTCAACCGGCCCATCCGTCATGGGACCCCCGAACGCGCCACACTGAGCACACCAGGAAAAGAGGGGCAGCCTGACGATGGCGCGCTATGCGGTCAACAAGGCCGGGGTCGCGCATGCGCGCGAGCTGATCGATGCGCGTCAATACATCCTCAAGAGCGACTGGGGCGAGGCCCAGCCGACCGCCGCCGACCAGAACGCGTATCTCAAGCGGCATGCCTGGGACGAATACGCTGCGTGGCACCTCGCCCTGACCGACGGCGCGACCGACGAGACCAAGAGCCGCTACGCGTTCGTGTTCGGCGATCTCCGGCGCGTTCACCGGATGGCGCTGATCGCGTGCCTCTTCCGGGCGGCCGAATGGCGCCACAAGGACGTCGAGCTCGCGGCGCACGCGCTGCTCCAGCACCTCGACGAGGTGTCGGGCATCACGCGTCGGTCGCGCGACAGGTGATCGCGGCGCGGCGCGGCGCGGCCGGCGCGGCGCCCTCGTCCTCGCGGAAAGGCCCCCTACCCTGCTGATGCCACTCGAGAGCATCAAGATGCAGGCGGATCGTTTGCCGTGCGGACACTCGCTTGATGCCACTCGAGAGCATCAACACGCGCCCGTCAGGCGCGACCGTCAGGCGCGACCGTCGACGCCGCGACCACCCCACGCGCCTGATGCTCTCGAGTGGCATACGGTAAGTAGGGGGACGTTCGTCGCGAGCGGGGGCTACGAGCAAGGACGCCAAGCGTGCCCTCACGACCTGGAATCCAACGGGCCATGACGCCAGCAGGCGGCTGACCTCGCCGCCCGCCTCGGGCCGACCAGCGCCCGCATCCGTCCCCCGCGCCCGCGAAAGGGGTAGGGTCCAGCCATGCGACGACTCGACTACTACATCATCCTCACCGCCGACGGGATGTACGCCGATGCCGGTGGTGGGCTCGACCACTACGAACCTGCGGAAGACGAGCACCGGTACGCCAACGGCCTGATGCGCGAGGCCGGCGACCTCGTGATGGCGCGCGTCATGTACACGGATGCCATGGTCTACTGGGACACCGTCGATGCCGACGACCCCGCCGTCCACGAGGTCGAGCACGAGTTCGCGACCGCCTGGCAAGAGACCCCGAAGCACATCGTGTCGCGTGGCAAGCCGAAGCTCGGGCCACGAGCCGACCTCCTCGAGGGTGACGTCGTCGAGGCGATCCGGAAGATGAAGACCGGCGACGGGCCTGACATCATGCTCGGCTGCGGTGCCGACCTGTTCGCAACGCTCGCCACGGCCAACCTGATCGACACCTACCGGTTCCTGATCACGCCGATGGTGCTCGGTCAGGGCAGGGCCCTCTTCCGGGCGCTCGAGGCGCCGCTGCGCCTGCGGCTGACCGGCACCCGGACGTTCTCGTCAGGCAGCGTCCTGCTGGAGTACGAGCCGACGGAGCCGCCACAGCCCGCCCCATGACACCGACCACGAAGTACGCCAAGGCCCCGGACGGCATCTCGATCGCCTACCAGGTCGTCGGCGACGGGTCCATCGACCTGGTCTACGTGCCGGGCTGGGTCTCGCATCTCGAAGCCGCCTGGGAGGAGCCGACCCTGGCACGCTTCCTGGAGCAGCTGGCGTCGTTCTCCCGGCTGATCCTGTTCGACAAGCGCGGCACCGGGCTGTCGGATCGTGTCGCCGAATCGGGGCTGCCGACACTCGAGACGCGGATGAGCGATGTCCTGTCCGTGTGCGACGCCGTCGGCTCCGAGCGCGCGGCCCTCCTCGGCGCGTCGGAGGGGGCGCCGATGTGCATGGTCTTCGGCGCGACGTACCCCGCCCGGACGACCGCGATCGTCCTGTTCGGCGGCTTCGCGCGGCGGATGATGGCGCCCGATTATCCCGCCGGGGAGACGCAGGAGACGCACGACGCCCTCCTCGAGGTCATCGCGCGTGACTGGGGCGGACCCGTCGGCATCGACCAACGAGCTCCGAGCCGGATCGGCGATGAGCGCTTCCGCGCGACCTGGGCGCGCTACCTCCGCTCTGGCGCGAGCCCCGCCGCAGCCGCCGCGCTCGCGAAGATGAACTCGGAGATCGACGTCCGGCCGGTCCTCGAAACGGTCCGCGTCCCGACCCTGATCCTTCACCGGACAGGCGACCAGACCATCCCGGTCGAAGCCAGCCGATATCTCGCCGCGCACATCCCCGATTCGAGGCTCGTCGAGCTGCCCGGCGACGACCACCTGCCGTGGATCGGCGACTCGGATCGGGTGGTTGGCGAGATCGAGGAATTCCTGACCGGCATCCGCCGCCAGCCCGAGCCCGACCGGGTCCTCGCGACCGTGCTGTTCACCGACATCGTCGGGTCCACCCAGCGGGCGTCGGAGCTCGGCGACAAGGCGTGGGGCGACCTGCTCCAGGCGCATCACGCCGTCGTCCGTGAGCAGCTGCTGCGCTACGGCGGGCGCGAGATCAGCACCGCCGGCGACGGGTTCCTCGCGACGTTCGATGGCCCGGCCCGCGCCATCCGTTGCGCGCTGGGCATCTGCCGCGGCGTCGAACCGCTGGGCCTCAAAGTCCGGGCCGGCATCCACACCGGCGAGATCGAACTCGTGGGCGATGACATCCGTGGCGTGGCCGTCCACATCGGCGCGCGCATCGCGGCGCTCGCGGGGCCCGGCGAGGTCCTCGTGTCGAGGACGGTCAGGGATCTCGTCGCGGGCTCGGGGCTGTCATTCCGAGACCTCGGCACGACCACGCTCAAGGGCATCCCCGACGAGTGGCAGCTCTACCTGGTCGAGGCCGGCTGACCGAGGGAGGAACTCGCCCGGCTCGGCCTTCCGTGGGCGCCCCGCAAGCGCGTATGGTGACCCAAGCCGGGACGTAACAGCGTCCGTCAGGGAAGCCAACGCGGAATCGAGGAGGACGTCATGGCATCGACCTCAAGTCCACTGGGCAGCCGGCGCGCAACATGGGCGGCGCTGATCGTGACGGGTTTCGTTGCCGGGGCGCTGTTCGGCCCCTCGATCGCGACCGCCGCGTCCAAGGTGTCCGATGTCTTCGTTACCAACACGGCGACCGATCCGGTACCCGTCGCTGGCACCGTCAACGTGGGCAATCTGCCCGCCACCCAGCCCGTGAGTGGCACGGTCAACGTCGGAAATCTGCCCGCGACGCAGCCGGTCAGCGGCACGGTCAACGTCGGCAGCGTGCCGGCGGTCCCGTTGATCAATGAGGGCATCACCCAGAGTGGCACCACCCAGCCGGGACAGACCGATACCGTCCAGGTATTCGGGAACATCACGGCTGCCAACTTCACGTCGAGCGACCTTGCGTCGCTGATCCTCGGCGGCAACAACGTGGGCAACGGTTATCGCCTCACCGTGTCGAGCGGAGGGCAATCGATCGCCCAGTCCTTCTACAACCCGCTGCCGATCACATCGGTCTCCGTTCGCTGCGATCCTTCGAATGCGAGCGCCTGCCGCTGGGTGTTTGCCGTCGCGGGGATCTGACCACCGGTCCGTCGCCCCGATCAAGTCGAGGCGCATCTTGATGTCACCTTTGATGCATCATGATGCTAGCATTGACGCATGCGTACGACGATCACCATCGATGACGACGTGGCAGCTGCGGTCGAGCTGCTACGTCGGGAACAGGGGCTTGGGATCAGCGAGGCGGTCAACCGTCTGGCGCGCGCGGGATTGACCAGGAAGACCGACCGCACACCGTTCCGTCAGCGGACCGCGCGGATCGGCTTGACCGTCGACGTGACCAATGTCGCCGAGGCGCTGGAGAACCTCGACGGTCCGTCCGCGCGCTGATGCTCATCGACGCCAACCTGCTGATCTACGCGGCCGATGCGCTCGCGCCCGAGCACGCGCGCGCCTCAGCCTGGCTGACCGACCAGCTCAATGGCGATCGGCGAGTCGGCATCCCGTGGGAGTCGATCACGGCCTTCGTCAGGATCACGACCCACCCGCGCGCGACGTCGCGGCCGCTCGGCCCCGCGGCCGCATGGCGGTTCGTCGAGGAATGGCTGGCCGTCGACGTGGTCTGGATCCCGGTGGCGACAGGACGGCATGCCGATGTCCTTGGCGGCTTGATCGATACCTATCGGATCGCCGGCAACCTGGTCCCCGACGCCCACCTCGCGGCCATCGCGATCGAGCACGGCCTCGAGATCTGCTCCGCGGATACCGACTTCGGTCGGTTCACCGAGGTGCGCTGGCGCAACCCGCTCGCTCACTGAGGAGGTCGCTGCGGCCGCCCGGCTATGACTCGACGTCGGTACGTGCGTTCAGACCGCCGCGCGACCTTGCGGACGATGACGAGGTCCTGGGCATCGTCGATGAGATCGACGATCCGCAGGTCGCCGACGCGGAGGCGCCAGAACTCGGTGCCGGCGACCTTCACACCCCCGATGAGTCATCAATCGGTCCGGCGACCCGTGGCCCGCGTTTGCCGGACAAGGAGGCTAAGGCCACCGGCCGTGAAAAGGATGACGATGGCCGCGGCGCCCAGCGCGGATCCAGGACCATCATCTGTCGGTGGGGTCGCGCTAATGATGTCGGTCGGCGGAGCCGTGACCCGGGTGGTCGGCCGTGGTGCGGGTGGCTCACTTGGTTCGGCTGGGATCGTGAACGTGAACCCGACCTCATCGAGGAAATTGCCGATGGACGGGCCACCAGCCGCGGTGACGGCGCGGAAGGCGAAGCGGGTGCATGTCTGGCCGTCAGGCACCACATAGTTGCCGGTATGCGCGCCCCAGGCCGAGTTGCCGTCGGTCAGGTCCGGGGAGACGACATCCCAGCCGGTCGACCCATTGACATCCGCGTCGTTGGCGTCACCGATCAGCACCTGCATCGTGTCATCGCCGTCACGGCCCCGGTGCACCAGGGTCCAGGTCATGGTGGACCCGGGCGTCGAGACCACATCCTGGTACAGGGTTCCAGGGGAGTTCGCGTTGATCTCGGCAAAGGCGTTGCCCGCAGCGGCCGGGACGCCGAGGAAGCCCGTGCCCCAGATCTCGATCTGGCCGTCCGAGTCCGTGGTGTGCCAGGGCGGAACCTCCGCCTCGGGGAAGAGCGTGTAGGTGTCGGCGGCGACGACGGGCGTCTCGAAACCGCCGTTCCCGATCGAGTCGCTCGAGCCGTCGCAGACCGCCGCCCGGACGGTCCCGGGTGTGGCGAACGTGGCCACCATGATGGCCGGCACCGCGAGCATCCACAGCTGACGTGTTCGCACTCGGTCCTCCTCCGCTGGGGGCGGGGTCGTCGACCCTGGGAGTCTACGCCCCGAGACCCTCGGCGTCACCGTAGGCCCACAGGTCGAGCTCGTCGAGGTCGATCGCGTCGATCCCGTTCGCGGCGAGGGCGCCCGCGATCTGGGCACGATGCTCGGTCGCGTGGTGGATCATCTGGGCCAGGACGGTCGACCGCGCCCGCGTCGGGTTGTCCGGATTCGGGGACGGACAGGGCCCGTCCGGCACGGCAGCCTGCGCCCGGAGCCTGGCGTCGAACGCGGCGCAATGTGCGGCGAGCCCGGCCAGGTCCCCGATCGTCGTCGGCGTCTCGAGCCGGGGCTGGCGCGCCACACCTTCGAGGCGCGACGCATAGCCGCCGGCCGAATCCACGAAGTGACCGAGGATCATGCCCGCGCTCCACTCGTTGCGCGGCGCCGACTGCCCGAGCGCCTCGTCCGTCAGCTCGCCGAGCCACTCGAACATCGTCGCGTTCGCCCAGGCCATGTGGCGAAGCAGCCGGTCGAGGGTCGGGTCGACGGTCGAGGCGCTCATCTGGCCGGCTGCCCGATCAGTCATCGAGGACGAAGGTCACCATGAGGTTGACCTGGTACTCGGTGATCTTGCCGTCGTTGATGTCCACCCGCTGCTCCTTGACCCAGGCGCCGCGGACGTTGCGGAGCGTCTTGGCCGCTCGGGCGACGCCCTGCTGGACGGCGTCCTCGAAGCTCTTGGATGATGTGGAACTGATCTCGGTGACTCGGGCAACGGCCATGGCGGGGCCTCCTTCGTATGGTGTCGGGGCGTTCCGACGTGGCCCTAACCGTACCAGCGCGCTCCGGGGCGGGCGTTGCGTCACCGATATCGGCGGCGGTGTCGGATTCGGACAGCGTCGTTCGTAGCACGGGTGAGCGGCCCACCAGGGGCGCCACCAAGCCCACAGGAGACGATCCGACATGCAGTACCTGATTTCCGTGATCGACGACACGGCCGGCCTGGCCACCTCGAACGAGGAGGCTGCCATCGACGTGTTCAACGACCGACTCCAAGCCGAGGGCCATTGGGTCTTCGCCGCCGGCCTCGGGTCGCCGGACACGGCCACCGTCATCGATAACCGGGCCGGGGAGGCGGTGTTCACGGACGGGCCGTTCGTGGAGTCGAAGGAGTACCTCGCCGGTTTCTGGATCATCGAGGCACGGGATCTCGACGTGGCGCTCAAGCTCGCCACGGAGGGGTCGAAGGCCTGCAACCGGAAGGTCGAGGTCCGGCCATTGCTGAGCGAGTGAGCGGGATCGACGTTCGCGAGGCGATCAGTCGCGCCCACCACGAGGAGTGGGCCCGGGTGGTCGCCGCCCTGGCCCGGAGGTTCGGTGACCTCGACGTCGCCGAGGAGGCGGCGGCCGAGGCGTTCGCCACCGCCGTGGAGCGCTGGCCGGTCGACGGCGTCCCCCCGAACCCCGGTGCCTGGCTGACCACGACCGCCAAGCGCAAGGCCATCGACCGGATCCGGCGCGAGCACAAGCGCGACGACAGGCAGACGGAGGCGCAGATGTCGTACCTGGACGACCCGCCCGAGCCTCCCGGCGCCATCGACGACGACCGGCTCCGGCTGATCTTCACCTGTTGTCACCCGGCGCTCGCGATGGAGAGCCGCATGGCGCTGACACTGCGCATGGTCGGCGGTCTGACCGTGCCCGAGATCGCCCGTGCCTTCCTGGTGCAGGAGGACGCCATGGGCCAGCGGATCACCCGCGCGAAGGCCAAGATCAAGGCGGCCCGCATCCCCTATCGGGTGCCGTCCGCGGAGGACATCCCGGCGCGCGTCTCCGGCGTGCTGGCCGTGCTGTACGTCGCGTTCAACGAGGGCTACCTGGCGACCGGCCCGGACGCCGATCCCGTCCGCCACGACCTGACCGCCGAGGCGATCCGGCTCACTCGCCTGATCCGTGCCCTCATGCCGGAGGACGGCGAGGTGGCCGGGCTGCTGGCGCTGATGCTCCTCAGCGAAGCCCGCCGCACGGCCCGGGTGTCGGCCAGCGGCGAACTGGTCAGCCTCGATGAGCAGGATCGTGAGGCCTGGGACGCCGCGCTGATCGCCGAGGGCCATCGGCTGGTCCGCGAGCGCCTGACCACCGGGGTGGCTCCGGGTCGCTACCAGATCCTCGCGGCGATCAACGCCGTGCACACGTCCGCCAACGACGCACGCGACACCGACTGGTGGCAGATCGTCGCCCTCTACGACCAGCTCGTGCGTCTCGACGCATCACCGATCGTCGCCCTCAACCGGGCCATCGCGGTCGGCGAGCTGGACGGGCCGGCGGTGGCACTGGCGGCCGTCGATCGTCTCGAGGACAGGCTGGCCGGCTATCACGCCTACCAGGCCACCCGTGCCGACCTGCTGCGCCGACTGGGCCGCAGCCAGGAGTCGCGCGCGGCGTACGACAAGGCCATCGAGCTGGCGGGCAACACCGCCGAGACCGCCTACCTGACGAGGAGGCGCGGCCAGCTGCGGTAGGTACGCGGCCGTCCACGGCAGCCGCACCCCTTACCACCTTGCTGGTTTGTTGGGCAGCTGGGCTTGGAGCCCGCGGGCGCGGAGCGTGCAATGGTCGGTCAACCCAGGGTGCACATCCTGACCCTGGGGGCTGCATCTGCGGCCGCCTGCGCCCAGGCGTGGTCGTTCGTCACCACGATCTCGATGTCGGACGTGAGGGCCGATGCGATGACGAGCGCGTCGGGCATGCGCAGGCCGGTCCGGGCTCGGATCCTGGCCGCCTCGCGCGCGACCTCGTAGCTGACATCGATCAGGCGGATCTCGCCGAAGTGGCGCAGGAAGCCCTCGGCGGTCGCGACGGCAGACGGGCCTGCCCGGAATGGCCGCACAAGGATCTCGCCGACCGTCACCGTCGAGAGGGCCGCCGGATTCCGACCCGTCGCGATGAATGCATCGAAAAGCTTCTCGGCCGCCGCGCTCGCCCGTTCCGTGCCGGTCAGGTACGCCAATGCGACCGAGGTGTCGACCAGGATCGCCGCGCCAGGAGGAATCGCGGCGTCGAGATCGGCCGCGATCATCCCGGCGACCAGCTCTCCCGCTCCTCTTCGAGGTAGGCCGCCACCTCCACATAGATGTCGCGGAGCGCTCCCGCGTATGTCGCGCGGATCCGGTGGAGCCGGACGGTGTCGGGATCGTCGGCGTCGGTCTCGACGATGAACCGATCACCCTCGACGATGCCGGCCGCACGAACGATCGTGTCGGGCAGCGTGAGCTGGTTTCGCGATCGGAGTCGCGCTTCCGCGTTCACACTCATCGTCGTCATATGCGAATGCATACCACGCGTTCGCACACTCGTCAACGACCGAACTGCTACGGGTCGACGCGTCGATAGGTGCTCTCTGACCGTCGCGCGATCCTGAGGACGACGATCAGGCGAGCTTCGTCGTCGATGAGATAGACGACTCGAAGGTCGCCGACACGGAGACGCCAGAAGGCGGTGTCGGCCAGCTTCGCCGCGCCGGGCGGCCGAGGCTCCATCGCCAGTGAAAGGATCGGGCCGCGCTGACGCGCCGCATCACCTGGCGGGAGACGGCGGAGTTGTCGCTGCGCAGCCGGTGCAACCTCCACGCGGCGGCTGCCGTCGGTCACCCTCCGTCGGGTTCGTACGTCGCTCTCGTCTCGGCGGCCAGCGAACCGAAGAAGGAGGCAGCCGCCTCGCCGCCATCGCGGCGGTACTCGATCAGAGCGGACTCGGCCGACGCGAGATCCTCGCGAGTCTCCTCGGCGTCCAGCCAGGCCGCCAGCGCCTCGTCCACGACGTCGCGGACGCTCCGGTCGGTCCGGGCGGCCTCGACCTTGATGGCCCGGTACCGGTCGGCGTCGAGATCGATGGTGACCTTCATCCTTCCAGCATACCATCTTGCTGGTTTGCTGGCCGACGATAGCGCCGACCTCGGATCCTCTGGCAAGGAGCCGCCCGGCGGCCATCCGAAGGTCCGGTGGGACCATCTTCTGTCGGCTTGGCGGACGCATCGGCCGTACTGTTGGGCTGACGCAACGGGGGACGTGATGGACCGACTCAGCGCGGATTCGAACGCTCCGACGGCGACGGACTCGCCTGTGACAGCTCGGACGTCGGCCGACGGCGCCCCCGGGCGAACGACGGTCGGCACGCTCCAGTTGCTCGGTGGCTTCCACCTGCAGGTCGACGGCCAGCGGGTCCATCTGCCCCGGGCGGAGCAGCGGTTGCTTGCCTGTCTTGCGCTCGCCGAGAGGCCGACGGCCAGGTCGCGCCTGGCCGGGCGGCTCTGGCCGGACACGACCGAGCCCCTGGCGATGGCGCGGCTCCGGACCGCGCTGTGGCGGCTGCGCCAACCGGGTCCCCTCCTGCTCGATGGATCGTCGGACGAGGTCGGACTCGGAGACAGGGTCGCTGTCGACGTCCAGGACCTGACCGAGCTCGCCAGGCGGTTCCTGGACGCGCCGCTCGAGGCGAACGACGAGCGCCTGTCTGAGCTGACCGATGCTGGCGAGCTCCTGCCGGAATGGGACGACGACTGGGTCGCACCCCACCGTGAGCGATTCCGGCAGATCCGGCTGCACGCCCTCGAACGGCTCGGGGTGCACCTGGCCGAGGAGGGCCGGTACGGCCGGGCCGTCGAGGTCTGCCTGGCGGTCGTCGCCGACGACCCGCTGCGCGAAAGCGCCCAGCGCGTCCTCATCCGGATCTACCTCGCCGAGGGCAACGTCCACGAGGCTGTGGCGACGTACCGCACGTACCGCGAGGTGATGCGCGAGGAGCTGGGCCTCGAACCGTCGCCGCAGATGGAGGCCCTCATCGATGAGCTCGGGGTCAGCTCGGCTACGGCCGTCCGAGCCTGATCCGAGGCGATGTCGTGACGTGTTCGTGACGACGCGGTCGCTTGTCGGTGATATCGAGGTGACATGTCCGGACTGTGCCCCCCTTCACGATCCCGCTGAGCCACTCAGCACATGATCGAGGAGGTACGCCGTGGAATTCGAAGCCCGAAAGCTCCGGGTGCAGTTTCCGTGTGGATCGCAGACGCTCGTGGCCTGCGTATTCGGGACCTGTCGTCTCCCATCGATCATCACCTGTATCTACCGGACACCGTTCTGTCCGGCCTACATCTCCGTGTGCGCCGGCTGGGCTTCCAGGATGTGCGAGTTCGGCACTCGGCCGACCTTCCCGACGAACTGCGGGACGACGATCTGGGCGACCGAGACGATCTACGAGCGCACCGACCTCGTCGGGCCGGCGCTGGAGGTCGAGGAGCTCGGCGTCCTGCGCGAGCAGCTCGAGGCCCAGCTCAAGGAAGTCGTCGCGGCCCAGGAGATGGTGGCCAAGCAGACCAAGGCCTCCAAGTAGTCCATCCGCCCAGGACGGCCCGATGCTGATCGACGATGCCGTTCTGCGCGCCAATCCGGGGTACGACCTCGTGCCGCTCGACCGTCTCACCGCGGTCGAGCGGCAGGCAGTGGCGGAGGAGGCCGGTCGCCAACGCGCGCCGTATGGCCTCCTCCGGCCCACCGCGGACGGTTCGCTCGAGCCGCGCCTTGTCTCGACCGATACCGCCCTGCTCTTCTTCACCCTCATGGTCCCCGGGCCGTGCCCGGGGTACCTCCAGAACCTGCTGGGAGATCGTCTGACAGCAACCCTCGGGCGGCTCGTCCTCGACGGCATCCTCGAGGTCGCGGTGGACGGGCTATTCCGGTCTGGTGCGGCCGGCTGGTCGCCTCTCGCGCCGGCAGGCGAGGGTCGTCGAGGCGGTCGGACCGCTGCCCTGTCCGAGGAGGCGATCCGCTACGGGCAGGTCCTGCTCGAGCTGGGGTCGATGCCTGCCGAGAGCATCGCCACGAGGCTCTACATGTACGGTCGACGTCCGGTCAGTCCGGCGCTCCGCCGACTGGTCGCGTCGTGGGACCCCCTCGGCGGGGCCGGTCCGGCGCTTCACCGGCGATGGATCGAGCAGCCACCGTCGTCGCCCGATTCGCCCTGGCGAAGCTGGCAGCCGAGGCGCTCGCCGGCCGGCCGCGTCCGGTCGGCGGCATCGTTCAAGCTGTACGTCAGCCCGACGACCGAGACGCTCCCCGAAGCGGTCCGAGCGGTCTGTTCGGCACTCGTGGACCGACCGGGCGTCCTGGGCTTCAAGGTCGGTCGCACGGTGGATGGTGTCGCGCGACCAGACAAGATGGTCGCCTACTTCGCGAGCCTTGAAGAGCTCCACGACGGAGCCGATCGCGTCCGAGACGAGGCGGCTGGCTGTCGTCCGCATGGTGTGCCGTTCACGGCAGGCGTCACGGACGACGGCCTGCTCTCGTGGGCGATGGATCCCCCGCGCGACGCTCCTCGAACGGGCCACCACGCGCGTGACGCAAGCTGGCGGACCTGGGTCTCGACCCGACTCGCCGACTACCTCCTCGGCGCCCACGAGCGTGACGCGAGGGGAGCCGGCGGCGAGCCGTGGCAGGTCGCGCTCGCCCGTCTCCAGCTCGACGGCGTCGATACCGCGAGCTGGGTGCCGGGTCCACGGATCTTCGACCGTGCGACGACGGGCTGAAGCAGCATGACGATCGCCGACCTGATGCTGCTGCCGCCGGACGTCGAGCTGACCCCGGTCGAGGAGCTGCCCGAGGAGCTCCGGGCGCAATTCACCTACCGCCAGGGTGACCACGCGGTCACGCGGCCCCGGGCGCGTTCGACCTCCAGCATCGTCGATGCCGACACGGCCCTGCTGCTCGGCTCGTTCCGGACGCCGACCCGCATCGTCGATGCGGTGCTCGGTTTCGCCAGTGAACGCCAGCTCGACCCGCGCGAAACGCTCGAACGGTCGTACCCGGTGCTCAAGGACCTTCTCGCCGACGGGTTCCTCGTCCCGGCCGATTCACCGTTCGCCGAGCCGGTCGATGCATCGCTGCTGGCACGGGGCGCAGCTGTCGGTCGTTTCCGCGTCGTCCGTCCGGTCCAGGTCATGATCGACACCCAACTCTACCTGGGGCGCGACGACGAGGGCCGGGACGTCGCCCTGAAGGTCGGACGGGCGGGCTCGGAGAGCTCCGCGCTGTTCGCGCACGAAGCACGGATCCTGCGTGCGCTCGACGGGTGCGTCTCGCCTCATCTGATCGAGCTGGGCGAGGCGGACGGCCGCACCTACCTGATCGTCAGCTGGCATCCCGGAACGGACGCAGAATCGGCGGCCGCCGAGCTTCGACGTCTGCCGCCCACCGACGGCCGCGAACGGCTGCTCGAGCTTGGCGAACGGATCGTCGCGGCGTACGCCGACATCCACCGGCGAGGCGTCCTCCACGGTGACGTCCACCCGAGCAACGTCCTCGTCGCCGGCGACGGATCGGTGACCGTCATCGACTTCGGACTGGCGACGCTGGACGGTGAGCGCGGGGTCCCGCGGGGCGGGGTCGACTTCTTCATGGAGCCGGAATCGGCGGCGGCGCAGCGGGCGGGACGCGGCGCTTCGGCACTCACAACGGCGAGCGAGCAATACGGATTGGGCGCGATGCTCTACCGGCTGCTCACCGGCGGCTACACCCACAGCTTTTCGCTCGAGCCCGACGAGATGCGTCGGCAGTTGCTGGAGGACGCACCGCTGCCGTTCGCCAGCCACGACGCACACGACCTGCCTGCGGTCGAGGCGGTGCTGCGGCGAGCGTTGTCGAAGGACGCGGTCGACCGGTTCGCGCAGACCACCGATCTCCTCGATGCGTACCGGGCCGCGGTCCGTTCGGACGTGGGCCGGACCGTGCCGGATCCGGGACCGGGCCTGCGGCGCGGCGCGAGTCCGCCCGTGACCGACCGGTTCCTCGCCGAGGTGCTCGAGCGGCTGTCGTTCTCCGGGCCTCTGCTGTCGTCCGCGTTGGAGGCGCCAACGGCATCGGTCGATCTCGGGGCGGCCGGGATCGCGCACGGGATCATGCGCATCGCGATCGCCCGCGACGACGAGCGACTCCTGGCCCTCGCCGACGCGTGGTCGATGAAGGCGTTGTCGTCGCTCGGCAGCGAAGAGGCCTTCGTGAACGCGGCCCTGGAGATCACGCCCGAGGACTTCGGCACCACCGGGATCCACCACAGCGCGTCCGGGGTCTTCCTGACCGAGGCGTTGATCGCGAACGCCCGGGGCGATGCGAGCGACCGATCGATGGCGATCCGCGGGATGTCGTCGGCGGTGGGCGACGGGGGTCCCGCGCGGGACGTCTCGTTCGGACGAAGCGGGATCCTGCTCGGCCTGTCGATACTCCTCGACGCGCTGCCGGACCACGTGGCCGAGCGGTCGCAGCTCGTCGAGCTCGGCAACCGGCTGGCCACGAACCTGTGGACCGAGCTCTCGGCGATGGGCGAGCTTGATGGCTACCTCGGCGCCGCACATGGCTGGGCCGGGTTCCTCTACGCACAGCTGCGCTGGGCGGAGTCCAGCGGGAGCGAGCTCCCGCCGGTCGCCGCGCGCCTCGACGAGCTCGCCCGGTTCGGTATCCCTCTCGCGCGCGGACTCGTGTGGCCCCGCGAGGTCGGTCCGCCCGACGACGGTTCGCTCGCGGCGACATGGTGCAACGGCGCCGCGGGCATGGTCTTCCTGTGGACGGCGGCGGCGCGTGCGTTCCGAGACGACCGCTACGTCTCCCTCGCGGAACGCGCGGCCTGGACGGCGTACGAGGGCCATCCTGCACCGGGCGATCTGTGCTGCGGCCTGGCCGGTCGCGCCTACGCGCTGCTCAACCTGTACCGAGCCCGGGGCGACCAGCTGTGGCTTGCGCGTGCTCGAGATCTGGCGGGGCAGGCGGTCACGAGCGTGCGCGAGAAGGCCCTTCGGCGGGACAGCCTCTACAAGGGCGACATCGGTGTCGCGACCCTGATCGCAGACCTCGACCGACCGGACGATGCAGCGATGCCCTTGTACGACCGAGACGCGTAGAGCCGCGTGGCATTCGCCGGCTGTTGACACATGCGTGACGCGCCGGTGACGAGTCCGTGAACGAGGGTGCCTACCGTTCCGTCGAGCGCGGGATGCGTGACCAGCCGCTCGGCGAAGGAGATGCGATGGCGACCCTGCCCGGTGATGAGCCGATCGACGAACTGAGGAGCATCGCTGAAGCTGCGTCGCAGCTCGCCAAGGACCCGGCGGCGTTCCGCGCGGCATTCGAGGCGTACGAGGCGGAGGACGGGGCCGCATTCGAGGCCGTCCTGGGTCGGGTCGGGCTGGCCGAGCGCTGCGAGGTGATCTGCGGCTTCTTGTGCGAGAAACGCTGTGGCGGCGTCTGTCTGAGCTTCTGCCCCGAGCCGCCGAGAGACCCTGTCGGCGTCGAGGAGATGATCGACTTCGCTCACGCCTTGGCCGAGCTCGTCGCCAAGCCCGACATGGTCAAGCGCCTCCTGGAGATCCAGGCAGCTGGCGACGAGAAGGCCTGGAACCAGACGATCAAGAAGCTCCAGCTCGAACGGTTCTGTCACCAGCTCTGCCGGTTCTTCTGCTCGGCCCGCTGCCGGAAGGTCTGCCGCAAGCTGTGCCCGCCGCGGCCGCTCATCACGCGGGTCGGCGACATCCCCATCAGCCAGATCGACATCCAGGGCTATGCCAACGGACCGAGCGTCGGGCCGGGACACACCCCATCCCCGAACCCGGCGGCCGGGATCGGCGACCACCCGTTCGGTGATTTCGCTGAGCTCCGTGGCATCTTCAACATGCCGTCCGCGACCGAGTATCTCGTCGAGGTCTCGTCGACGGGACCGAGCGGAATCTATCTTCCCTTCGTCGGCTCGACGTCGGGGTACAACGTCCAGTTCGTCCCGTTCTTTGCGATAACGCCGTGTACCCGAAGCACGTCCACAGGGGTGGATCCGGGCTGGTTCGACGTTTCGCAGATCTGCGACTCGGACGGTGGCCCGACTGCGATCGGCGAGAAGGTGCTCGTCCACTGGCCGACGCCGTCGACCGATGGCCTCTACCACGTCCGGCTCCGGGTGCGCGACGGCGCGATCACCCGGGTGAGCGCCCCGCAGCCCGTCCTCGTCGACAACTCGGGTCCCTTCCCGCTCCCGCGACCGACGATCACGCTGGAGCTTCAGAAGTCCGACGGGACGACCGAGTCGCTCAAGTGCGCGAAGGTCAAGCGGGGCGACGGGCTGATCAGGGTGACGATCCACGCCTACGATCCGAACTTGAGCGGTGTCGCCGTGACGGCTCGCGGCAACTCTGGCCTGTCGGTCCCGGTGCATGGCATCCCGCTCCCCCTCTATCCGGGCGGCGCGGTCGTTCCGTTGTCGAAGACCTACGGTGGCAACATCGCGGAGCAGGGCTATCCCGTGCCCACGTCGTTCATTTGGGATCCGTGGAACGACCCGCTCATCGTGCCGTGCTGCTATCTCGTCTACATCGAGATCAACGACCGGACGATCCTCAACGATTCGTATGCCGGCGGTCACGGCAACCAGGGCTGGGAGGCGATCGAGATCGCGATCTGAGGATGCGTGGCCCTTGGTCGCAAACGGCGTACGATGCTGCCGTGGTGGTCCCCACCGCTGCATCGTCTGGAGGCGAACCATGCTGGAAGGCATCAGCCCAGTCCACCTGATCATCGTGCTCGTGGTCGCGTTGCTGATCCTTGGTCCGGGCAAGCTACCCGAGACTGGTGCGGCGCTCGGCAAGGCCGTCCGGGACTTCCGGCGGGGGATGAGCGACGACGTGACGCCGACGCCCCCCGGCCCGCCCCAGGCGCCGACCAGCTAGGTCCTTCGCGGACTCGTCTAGGACCTGGCGCGAGTCGGTGACTGGGGGCGCCAGAATGGCTCGGGGCGCCTGACTGACGCATCCTCTGGTGTCGGGCCGTCCCAGATCAGGGCTTCGGGCGCGATGTCGACATCGCCTGGCCAGACCAGGGTCCCGTCGATCGCGCGGACCTGGCGGAATACCGCGTCCTCTTCGGCGATCCTGACGAAGACCGGCCCATCGAGCAGGTCGCTCAGGTCGCGTTCGATCTGCGTCCCGTCACTGAGCGTGATTCGGACGGATCTACCTTTCAGCGGGATGACGGCAACGACGCGAAGCACGGCCTCGACATCCTAGCGAAGCGGCTCGATGCGACGCAATGGCAGACGGGTGGAAGCCAGCTCCCAGTCCGCCATCAGTTCGTCGACATGGATCGCCGCCCACTCCATGGCGAGACCCAGAGCTCGCGGAGGCAAGGCGCCGTTCATCAGCCGAGGGCCCTCGATCGCGATCTGCGCCTCGTCGTCGCCGTAGACGGCGTGGAAGTGCGGCGGCTGGTGGTCGTTGAACTGCATGCGAATGATATCCCGAAGAACCGGGAGAGCTCAGGCATCTCTCCACGGTACGAACCGGCGCTTATCCGGGACTCAACGCCACTCGAGGTGACACGGATCCGTCGGGTCGCGGCGCCATCCGCGTCGGATCCTTCGCGGCCGCAGACCGCCTTCGACAAGGACCGAAAGTCCCGGACGGCGCCTATACTCCTCGAGTCGCCCGCGTGGCGATCCATCCAGAGGACCTGAGAGACCTGGCTCGATGACGGTCCAGCAACCGGCCGATCCGGCACGGTGCTCCTGCCAGGGTGCGATGGAGCCCGACCGATGGCCGATCCTTGGACAGACACGGTGTCCCGCTGATGCCGAACGGCGGCGCGGACAACTGCGTGTGTTGTGGTTTCAACGAGCCCAACGAAGGCGAGTGGCACCACCCGGGCGACGGGTCCAACCCCTCGCAGGCAGAAGGAAGCTGCCTCATCCGTGACGGCCTCCCGACCCCGGATCCCTATTGGACCTACTGCGTCAACTTCCACACGAGGTCGACCGATCCATCCGGCCCTGTCTACACCAGCGGCCTCTACGAGACCGGCTATTCACGCATTCCCTGGAATGGAGCATTCGAACCGCAGACCAACGTCCCGGCGACATGCGTGATGTGCGGAGTCCCCGTCGACAAAGGCATCACAGTCGCGCTCGATCGCCGGACGGTCGTCGGAGCGTGCTCGAACGCGCACTATGTCGAGTGGTGGAGGGACGTGCATCCCGGTGAGCCGCTGGAATGGGACGCCAGCACGGAGGCGCCCGAGTCTTGACGCGACGATGATCCCGATGACTGCCGCCATTGGAGCTGAGATGACCGAACCGCGAGAATCGTCGGTCCTCGAGCCGCTTCAACGGCGCACCTACCCGGCGGCTGAGCTGGTGCGGCAACACCCGGCGGTGCTTCGCAACGAGAACAAGCAAGTGTTCTTCTCGATCGCGTGTCCGCCCGGCGCAGTCCACGCCGGTCGGCTCGAGTACAGCCGGTGGCCTGAGATCCCGCTTCCCCGCCACGTCGATCCAGTCAGGGGTGCCGGACTGGTTATCCTTCGCGATGGCCACTACGACTACCAGCCGATCCTCGATCCGGGCGTCGGCGTCGAATGGCACGTCAACTTCGCCGATCCCAATCTCTTCTACGCGTATGGCTCGGCGTTCTTCGCCCAGGACGAGATCCAGATCGCCGAGCATCCCATCCTCGGATCCCTGCGTGAGGCCCTCGTCGCGGACGGGCAACCGACCACGACCAGGGAGAACGGTCGCCCGGCGCCCGTCCTCGTCATGGGTGCCGAGCGACGGGTCAGCATCGAGGCAGTTCCAGGGTCAGAAAAGGGCGGTCCGAGTTGGCTGTACGGCAGGGCGTTCGCAGCGGCCACGCCCGACGCCGTCCGTCAGGCGACGACACGGATCGATCCGCCGACGATCTCCAACATCATCGCGATGGCCGCCCCGTACGGCGGCAGTGGCCGGTATCGGCGGGAGGAGATCGACCTCGCGATCTGTACGGCCTACACGGGTTTCCGGGCCGCGGTCCTCGAGTCGCGGCGATCAGCCGGACCCGATACCCAGGTCGTCATCCATTCCGGCTTCTGGGGATGTGGGGCCTTCGGCGGCAACCGGGTCATGATGACCCTGCTGCAGTCCCTTGCCGCTGACATGGCGGGCGTGGCTCGACTCGTCTTTCACGTCGGGGACCCGAGCAACCGGACCCAAGTCGAGGATTCACTTGCTCTGGCACGCGATCTTGCAGCCGCGGCCGACACGGCCGAGGTGATCGCACGTGTCGATGCGCTGGGCATGATGTGGGGCCACGGCGACCGCGCCTGAGGAACGCCCGAACCCGCATCGACGCCTATGAAATGCCAGGCGGACCTCGTGCAGACTGGTTGTTGTCGTGGACTGGGCCGCGGCCCCTGAGGTTGGTCATGGATCTGAACGAGCGACTCGCCGGCGCAGTGTGGGGTCATCTCGTCGGTGACGCGATGGGCGTGCCCTACGAATTCAAGGACGCGGCCGAGATCACGTCGGTCGAATTCGGCGCGCGCGGAACCCACAGCCAGCCGCCTGGGACGTGGAGCGACGACGGTGCACTGATGCTGGCGCTCCTCGATTCGTTGCTGCGCGACCGAGACGCCGGTCCCGTGTTCGACACCGCAGATCAGGCGAAGCGGTTCCTCGGCTGGAGCGACCGGGGCGCCTACACGCCCGACGGGGACGGACGCTTCGACATCGGCAACGCAACCCGCTCGGCCTTGGGTCGGGTCAGAGACGGGGCCGACCCGGAGACCACAGGCGGAACCGGCGAATGGGACAATGACAACGGATCACTGATGCGCATCCTGCCGATCGCGTTGGTCGACCGCGACATCGATGATGCGGCACTCGTCGATCGTGCCCATCGTTCCTCGGCGGTCACGCACGGGCACACGATCGCGCGGGCGACGTGTGCGTTGTACGTCCTTGTCGCCAGATCGTTGCTCGCCGGAAACGACTGCTCGACTGCCCTCCAGCAGGCACGGGGAACGCTTCGAGCGCTCTATGCGACCCCGCGGTACGGGGACCCATGTATCGCGGCACTCGATGACATCGAGGCGTGGCCGGACCGCTCTGGACGCGGATACGTCATCGACTCCTTCTGGTCGGCGTGGGATGCCCTCGCAAAGGCCTCCACCTATCAGGAGGTCATCGAGCGCGCGGTCCGCTACGGCCAGGACACCGACACGACGGCCGCGATCGCCGGTGGACTCGCGGGGATCACCTTCGGCTCGTCGGGCATCCCCGCCGACTGGTTGGCGGGGATGCGCGGCAAGACCATCGTCGAGCCGCTGATCGAGCGGCTCACCACCCAGAGCGTCTCGTGACCAACGCCGGCGCCGAGCCGCCACCAGGAGGTCCATTTCGAGACGATCCGCCGCTTCAAGGACCTCGAACGTGACGTTGTCGTGCTTGTCGAGCTCACCTCAGAGCTCGAACGGCTCGATCAGGTCTTGTATACCGGGCTCACGCGCGCGATCTCGCACAGGACGGTCATCGTGCCGCGATCGCTAGCCAACCGAGTCAGTTAGGGATCCGGCACCACGATCGTGATCATGGCTTCGGTTGCGAGTTCGCGAAGGAGCGCAAGACCCGACCCGACGTGGAGGGGTATCGGGCGTGCCGGTTTGGGTGCCGCGACCAACATCGGTTCTCGACCTGGGTCGGCGTAGAGGACGACGCACTGCGAGGTATCCCGAGCACGCGACACCCAAAGGAAGCCGTCGGCAGTGGGCGCTGCGGCGCGCATGCGAGACGCCAAGGCGCTGGTCCAGCCGTACCGCCCGGACGATGACTCGATCAGTCGCGCTCGCGAGATCCCGATGGCATGGAGGCCCGAGCTCGTGAGGTCGACCAACGTGAGAGCACGCACCGTCTCGACCGGCGCAAGCACCCGGTCGGCGTACTGATTGGGCATGACCCGAGGTGCCTGGTGCGATGGCCGGATGTCATGGAAGACCGATTCAAATATGGCACCCGCCTCGGTCGTCGCGCCATACCAGGCAGGGATGATGTTTCCGGAGTGATCGTGCATCGGCGAGAAACGGTGCGACCGGGTCGAGGACGAGAAGGTCAGCCCGGTGTCGTCCCGCGAGACACGCCAGAGGCGCACGCCGGCGGCCCAATCGATGAGTGCCGGCGCGTCGGGAGACCGCGTCCCAGGCGTCTTGGGCACGTCGGGTCAATCCTCGGACAGCGACGCCTGATATGCCGCGGCTCCCAGGACTCGTTCGGGCGCGACATCGAGCAGATCGACCGGCCGCGCGCCATCGAGGTAGCCATTGGACCCGGTGAACCACAGAAGGAGCGCCCAGCCGCGAACCTCGCCATCCAGGGCCGCCAGGATTCGGCCGATCAGTGGCCGCGGCTCCCCGTCGATGAATTGGAAGGCAGGGAAAAGCCGGCCCGATGGAGTCTCGAGACCGAAGATGCGTCCGGCCTTGACCCATCTGCTCGTCGTCGTGTGGGGGTTGGTCGTGTCGGACCCACGAAGGTCGGCGAGCTGCGCGCTTGTCAGGGCACCGAACTCCCTGAGGGCTTCCGCACGAGCCAGAGCGTTCCACAGGAGTTGGGTCGTCGCAACCTGGCTGAGAGTCTCGATCGGCGGGAGCATGCCATCGAGCACAGCGCTCTCGCGCGCCGACTCGTCCTCGAGGTCTCGCAGACGCAAGGCGATCAGTCGGGTCAGACGACCGCTACTGGGTAGTCCACGGAGGGCACTGACGATCTCGGTCATCCCTGCCACGACTTCCGTCGGACCGACGATCCTGAGCTCCTGGCGATCTGCGACCGAGGACTTGATCGCTATCGTCTGGCGCATGTGGTGTTCTCCAGATAGTGTAGCAAGTTACAAGCCTACAACTTGCTGCAGTAACAGTATCGGATGGCCGCTCCTCCGTCAACGGATGCGCGTGACCGGATCCGTTGAATCGATATCGGTCATATCCAGACCGTACGCGGCCGCGCTTAGCTGCGACTCATCTGGACGACGCCCGGACTCAACTCGTTTCGTTCAAGGGTGGTCGCGGGGCCAGTCGCGCCCCGATCGTTCGCTGGAGCTCGTCGACGGATTCGATCCAGCCGGCCAGCTCCGACGACGTCGGCGCGAGGTCGTAGGCGTGCTGATGGCACGCCTCGCTGAGCGCGGACCACGTGTAAGCGGCGCGTCCGGCGACCTCGGGCTGGATCCAGTGCCTGAGACACAGGAGCTTGGCCCGTGTGGTCGCGCCGAGCATCGGTGGCGACTTGGCCGCCCAGAGTTCGTCCATGCTGCGCTCGAGTGCCTGGCGGGTCAGCAGGGCGACGGCCCTGGGCCAGCGACCGGCCCACGCGTCCGACGGGGTGGACAGCAGATCGTCGGCGAAGGTCAGCAGGGTCCGCGAGTCAAGCCCGACCAGCTGGACCCCTGACATCAGAGCTGGCCGATCTTATTGCAGACGCGGGTCGTGTCGCTGACGAGGTCGGACAGGGACCCGCGGTAGCCCGCGTGGGCCCCGCGGTTGCTCACGCCGTACGCATCCATCGCCCAGTCGCCCCACTGACCGAGTCGGCCGGCGACATCGCCGCCTCGCCCCGCGTCGTCGAACATCGCGAGTGCGAGGTACGTCGTCAGGGTCGTGACCCCAGCGATCGCAGCTTCGACCGACTGGTGCGACGCGCCACCCTTGAGACGCTTCCGCCGGACGACCTCGACGCATGCCGCCTCAATGGCGGAGCGGCAATACCCCGGCACGACCTGCTGGGCCATCGCCTCGGGGACCTCGCGCGACTTCGCGATTGCCATCGCGTCGTCGAGATGGCGGTGCACCGGGTCGAGCCCCTTGCGCAGCTCGACGACCGACTCCTCGCGGCGCGTCACCTCGACCACTGTCGCATCGATCGCCATCCGCCGGACGGCCTCGGGCAACCGGTCGTCGTGGGTGAAGACGATGACCTGGCGATCCTTCGCCACCGACTCGAGGACGCGCGCGAGCCCGTCGACGCGGGCCGGATCCATCGACTGGACCGGGTCATCGATGGCGATGAACCGAAACGGACTCTCGTCCATCGTCGCCCGCGGCAGGAACAGCGACAGCGCGATCGCATGGAGTTCGCCCTGACTCATGACGCCGAGAGCGGCACCCTCGACGCCATCGACCGCGACCCCGATGTCGACCCGACGCGACGTCCCTGTCCCTTCGAGGACGATCCGCTCGAGCTCGACGTTCGACTGCTGGCGGAGGAGCGCCCAATGCTCCTTGGCGCTCGCCGCGACCGGCTGGAACCGATCGTGCTTCTGGCGGACCTGCTCGGCCTTCAGCGCCTTCTCCTCGGTCGCAAGTCGCTTCACCTCGGCGTCGGCGGTCGCGGACGTCCGAGCGTCGGTCAGCCAGGCGGCCAGATCGTTCGCCAGGGGACGCCAGACGACCTCGCGACGGCGCTGCTCGGCGTCGACCGCGGTGTCGAGGGCGGTGGAGGCGGCGTGGACCGGTTCGATGGTGGCCTCGAGGTGGTCGGCGAGGGCCAGGAGGTCGCCCTCGGGGCGAGTCACGAACGTTCGCCAGGCGGCGTCAAGGTGTGCCGCCTCACCGCCGAGCCCGACATCGGTCGCCCGTTCGAGGGCGGTCGGCGGAGGCGACATCAGCCGGGTCGTCCGATCGAGCACGCGCGTCGTGTCCGCGTTGAGCGTCATCGCCTCGGCGGCGGCGGATTCGAGGTCGCGAACCTTCGCCTCGGCGTCGGCCTGCCAGGCGTCATCGAGGACCGCGAGGGTCCCGCAGACCGGGCAATCCTCGTCGCCGTGGCGGCCGTGGAACGCGATCGCGTCGCGCAGCAGCTTCGCGACGTCCGACGCGCGGCCGACCGGCGTCTTAGACATGGCGACCGTGCGCGCGACGACATCGCGGATCGATTCGGCCACGTCGATCACGTCCTCGACCGACGGCGGCGTGACCCCGCCGAGGGCGCGCAGGACCGCGAGTCCCGCGACGTCGGCCGTCTCCCCTGCCCCGCCGAGCACCGCCTCGACCGCGCCCAGGTCCCAGATCCTCTTGCGCAGGGCGGCTGCGGCGAGGGCTGCGCGCGGGTCATCGACCCCGTCGAGGCGAGTCAGCAGCGGCGCCAGGCGCGCCTTGATGGCATCAACCTGTTTCTGGAGCTCGAGCCGACGGTCACGCGCCTCGCGCGCGAGCACATCGAACTCGTCGAGCCCGAGGATGGCCATGAGCCGGTCGTGCAGCTCGCTCGGGCCATCGAACATCGCACCGAGCTCGTTGTAGCTCAGGAACGGGCGGTACATCTCGAGGGCCGAGGTCCAGCCGAGGTCGTCCAGCGTCGCGACGGCTGCGTCCTTGGGTCGGATGGTGAGGCGACTGTCGTCGATGGCGGCTCCGTCGGCCCAGGTGCGGACGATCTCGATCTCGGGCGCCCGCCCCTCGACCGCGAACGTCGCCGACACCGACGCGCGCTCCGGGTGATGCAGGTTGCGCCAGCCATCCCGCCAGACCTTCGACCGATGCGCCCATCGGAAGTTGGACCCGGTGAGGAGGATCTCCAGACCCTCGGCGAAGCTGCTCTTGCCCGACCCGTTGCGCCCGACGACCAGGGTCAGGCCGGGGCCGAGCGGGACGTCCAGTTGCGCGGTGGGCCCGACACCGCGGAAGCCCTCGACGCGGACGGAGTGCAGGTAGACGTGCTGGGCCATCGGGGGACCATACATGGCCTGATGCGCGTCGGCGGCCATGATGATCGAGTACGCCCTGGTGAGTCAGTCCGCGTCGAGCATCTCGAGCACTGGCGCCATCGCATCGAGCGCCGCCAGCGTTGGCGGCCAAATCAACATCTCGACATTGGTGAAGCCGGCGGCACCGAACGCCCGCATCGCGGCGGCGATCTGCTCCGCCGAGCCCCGCACTGGCGTGACGAGGACGGCCTCCGAACCGGTGACCGAGGTCGGTCCGACGACGATGCCCGCCGACTTGCCGATCGACGCTGGATCGCGGCCGACCTCGATGCACATCGCCTCCGCGCCAAGTTGGGGGGTTGACGGATGGCCACGGATGACTCCACAATGTCCCCTTGGCTCGGACGGCCGTCCGACTATATCGGACTGACTCGGGTCGATTGCATGCATCTCCATCTGATTTGGAATGCAGAATATGTGCCACAAATGCGATTCTGTATTCTTAGATGACAACTCGTTGGAACGTCGAGTTTTTGTATTAGCGATTGCGTAGTCGCATTACGTCCGGCAGGCCTCCAGAGAAAAGTTCTCATGGAGGTCTCTCTATGTGTGAAAGGAGAATCGACGGAATGAATTTGTAGAACAGCCGACGCTCCGGCGCGAGGATCGTGATTCGTATCTATTCGAGATTCAACCAACGATCTATCGCTCACAAAAAAATGCCGGCCGCATCTCTTGCCTTCGAGAACTCTGGGTACAAACCCAGAGTTCTTCTCTTTTTGCGGATCGGAATCGTGGCGCCGCACAGTACGAGAAAGGAAGAGCGATGTATTCAAAACAGTATTTCGAAGAGGAGCTGCAGCCCGGCGTTGCTGTGTTTCTTCGTCCAACTGATTTTCCCGACAGTTGGACTCGGTGGGTCTGCAACAACCGAGTCGCCCAAGGAGTCGCAGGGGACCACTACTTCGTGACACTCAAGCGTATCGGCTCGAGTCTGCTCATGACCCCCGCGTTCTCCGCGCCGAAGCCGTACCGGGTTGAGGTGACAAACAAGTCGGGTCTATCCAAGTGGGTGGACCGGAGGACCTTCTTCGACCCATGCCAGCTGCTCCTCGTGCCCATCGCGGCGGTCATCGAAAGCGCGGAAGGAGCAGGAGATGAGAGCGTGCCTGGTAGTCGCAACCGCGTAGGACGGCAAGGGCTTATGGCGATGGCCATTGACAGTCGAAGCCATCCAGGGACACGCCGTAGCCAGAAGAGCATCCGATGACGACGCTGCGTGAGTCCGCAGAGCCGTTGGCATGCTTCTCGTGTGCCAATGCCATCGGAGGGTTCGACGTGGGTGTTGTGACCCCTCTTTGGCCAGGGCGGCGGGGCAGTCAGCTTCCACGCATTCTGCTTCGCCCTCGTATTAAGGCTATTCCGACTCTTTCCGCTCGAGCCGCGTATTGCTGGACCGGATTGAACCTTGCGCCAGCAGAACTTCGTGGCGATCGCCGCCCAAGCTATCCGAGCCCGACACGGCTACGCGGCCCCGAGTGTCAACTCAAAGGGGGAACTGCCCTACCACATACGGACCTCGCAAGGCACCACGACAAAGGACAATCACCTGTCTGGGCTCAAGAGCGGCTCGCAAGCGCTCGACGCGCTCCCTTTGTCCTGGATTCCCGTGGCCGCGCGGGAGACATGTGTCCCGACTGGCATGAGCCTCGACGCAATCAGCCCCGCAACCCCCCTCACACTCCAGATCCGCCGCGAGGACCACAAACCTGGCATCCAGGCGTCGAGCAGTCTCACGCAAGAGGCTCATATCGCGGTCGTCGAATCGACCGTTCACTTTCGCTTCGCCGATCGCGAGTTCCCCATCCAAGACCGCGATCAAATCGATCTCCCGGACCGACTGCGATCGCTTGAGCAAGTGATCGAAATCGAAGCTGAATCCATTGACAGCGCGTCGACCCAATGCGACGAGAGCCAGGGCTGGGACGGCACCGTTATTCCCGAAGAACTGGAAGGGCACCTCGCCAAGCTGATAGCCGACTCTCGGGATTGCTGGAGTTGAAGCTTCTGCCCCACATCGAATGCATCGGAAGACGTCGGTGAAGGTGCCGAAAGGCATGAACGACTCAGCCAGACATTCGCGACACTTTGCGCTGATCCCTTGCATAAGCACCTTGGCCTCGACCTGCCTCCCGATCCAGGCGTCAAGCCAATCGCGATCCGATGGGCCGCCGACAATGCGTCTCGGGAGCTCACCTCGATGCCGCAAATCCGAGAATGTTGCCCGCATGTCCGGCAGGGTCATAAGCCGCTTGGATTGAAAGACTGCGAGTAGAGCCTGGCTTCGCTGATCAACGAGAAGCTCGTGGAGTCCTTGGATCCCGAGATGGCTTGCCATCCATCGGGCGTACCGCCCTTTGTCAGAAAGACTGAAATCCGACGTGACGTCCAGCTTGTTCAGAGCGTCGGTCAAGCTTGGGAGGACGATCGGCACTGGACGTGCCGCCGTCGCCCTCGATACGAGGATTACCGGTCGCCCGGTTCGGTCGATGCGCGACTGGACGAGACGCCGGCCCTGAATCGGCCGGACCTCCAAGAGCCTTGGCATGAGCAATGCATCGTTGAGTGACCGCCGATGCGGGTAGCTGATTGCCACGCCTTCCTGGTCTGCGGGCTCAATCGAAACGGTGATGGCAATTGAGCCATCCTCCGATGGCCCGGTCTGAGAAGACGTACCGGCAGCGTTCACGACCAGTCGCGGAACAGCGATCTCAATGGTTTCCTCGCCACCGCTGACCTCGTAGCGCTCCCGTTCGAAGAGCGCCGGCGCAGTTCGGAATGGTCGGTAGTCCTCAACACTTTGAATGCGAGTTCTGTCTTCGATGCCAAGGTCATCGAGAACTCGCTGGAGTTCGGCGGGCTCTGGGCCAATGTGGACGACTTCAAACCGGGCAGGAAGCGACCTTCGCCCCGAGATGTACCGCCCGAGGCCCTCCAGATCTCCGTGACGAAAGTTCAGGCGAACCGCGCGAATGTTCCAGGCCCACAATGCGGCATCGATACCCTCGTCGTCGTGGAGCAAGAACGGTCCAGCCAATGTCGCTCGTGCTCCACCAACCGACTGAGCAACAGGGGAGCCACGGACGACCGAAACTCCAAGTCCAGTGGAAGGCCTGGTTCGCGTGTTTGCTGCGTCTAGCTCCGGCGCTGGCTCGGGAAGCGGGAGCCCGAGCAGGGCTTCCATGAAGGGAGTCGGTGTCCCTGGAAGGGCGCTTCGTACCTGCCCCAACATCTCGAGATCCGGTCCAGCTCCCAGGGGCCTGGGCACTGGCATCTGCCAGCCCGGACCAGGTGAGAGGGAGTTGGAGAACGGTTCGATCCACCGCGGTGACAGACCATGGGAGTCGAGAAAGCGTCCCAGTTCACCTCGAGTTCGGGATCCAGAAATCCGCCGCGACGTGAGCACAATGTCAGGATCAACCGCTCTCAGGTACCGCATCCACCGCGTCTGTATCGTGCGTCCGTCGTCGCTGGTGACAATCAGATTCCGCGGTCCTGCCCAGACTCCCGTCAGGGCTCGCACAGCGGTTCTGAAGGCGTACCTCGACACCGGCTCATTGAGCACAACAGCCACGCGCATTGGCCGCGCCTGAGCGCTGATTGCGAATCGACTCGAACCCGTTTGGTACACGGCTAGCTATCCGATCGTGCAACTTGCCGAAAAGTGGCTGACACTCGCCGGACTATTTGACCAGACTCCGTTCGGAACTGCGGGCGGGTGGTGACAAGCCGACGAACCTCCCGCGAAAAGATGACTTGCCGTCCAATCTCAAAGGAGAGTCCGGACGAGCGTGCGGGAAATGCGTCACGCGTGCGGGGAAATGACGTATGGCGGTCGGCCGCCTAGGGATTAGCCCCGTGACTCTTGTTGCACTTTTCGTGCTCAATCCGACCGTTCCATGTCTCGGCCAGTCCGCCGTCTGCTTTTGCAAGCGCGTGGCCCGCGTTG
Source organism: Candidatus Limnocylindrales bacterium (assembly GCA_038248915.1). Taxonomy (GTDB): domain Bacteria; phylum Chloroflexota; class Limnocylindria; order Limnocylindrales; family CSP1-4; genus SPCO01. The sequence continues at coordinate 280,379 of JBBRXB010000003.1, forward strand.
AACTCGGTCCAGAGGACGTCTTTGTGGCACACCGCGCATTCCTTGTTGGTAAACATGGCCCAGATGCGCTCGCGCTGCAGTCGACTGAAGCC
>JBBRXB010000004.1:0-208571 GCA_038248915.1 Candidatus Limnocylindrales bacterium
AGCGAGGATGTCCACCCCGTGCTGCTACCGCTGCTCGGTCTCCTGGTGGGCGTCCTCCTGGGTCTCGTCCTCAACGTCAACGTCGGTTTCGAGCTCAGTCGGTATTCGGCCGTGGCGATCCTCGCCGCGCTCGATTCGGTGCTCGGGGCCGTCCGGGCCGAGCTCGACGGGGTCTACGACAACCGGATCTTCATCAGCGGGTTCCTGGTCAACGCGATCGTCGCCGTCCTGCTGACCTTCATCGGCGATCGCCTCGGCCTCGATCTCTACCTGGTGGCCCTCATCACGTTCGGCCTGCGTATCTTCGATAACGTGGCTCTCATCCGGCGCCACTTCCTCTAGACACGAACCCGGAACGGAGACAGACGAAACGGTGGAACGAGAAGCGGTCCTCGTCGGCATCGACGTCGGCACGAGCAAGGTCTGCGCCCTGATCGGCGAGGTGAGTCGCGACGGCCGTCTGACGATCATGGGCCACGGCACGGTGCCCGCCTCGGGCCTCAAGAAGGGCGTCGTCATCAACATCGACCAGACGGTCCGCTCGATCGCGGACGCCGTCGAGCGCGCTGAGCGCCTGTCCGGCTGGAAGATCGACCGCGCCTTCGTCGGGGTCGGCGGTCAGCACGTCGAGAGCCTCAACTCGCGCGGCCAGGTCGCGGTCACGGCCCACCACCGCGAGGTCACCCGCGAGGACGTCAACCGCGCCATCGAGGTCGCCCGGGCGGTCTCCATCCCGTCCAACCGCGATGTCCTCCACGTGGAGCGGCGCGGGTTCACGGTCGATGGCCAGGAGGGCGTCAAGGACCCGCTCGGGATGAGCGCCCTGCGGCTCGAGGTCGAGACCCACATCGTCACGGCGTCCGCCACCGCCGTCCAGAACCTGACCAAGTGCGTCGCGGCTGCGGGGGTCAAGATCGACGAGCTCGTGGTCGACTCGCTCGCCTCGGCCGAGGCGGTCCTGTCGGAGACCGAGAAGGAGCTCGGCGTCGCGGTCGCTGACATCGGCGCCGGGACGATCGATCTGGCGCTCTTCCAGGATGGCTCGCCGTTCCACACCCGGGTGCTGCCGGTCGGCGGCGCGAACGTGACCAATGATGTCGCGATCGGGCTCAAGACCAGCATCCAGGTCGCCGAGGAGCTCAAGATCCAGCACGGCACCTGCGACCTGTCGCGGATCGGTGATGACGAGCAGATCAGCGTGTCCGTCCTTGGTGATGATGCCGGCCGGACGGTCAGCCGGCTGGAGGTGTCGCAGATCATCGAGGCGCGCATGCGCGAGACGTTCGAGCTGCTGCGCAACGAGATCCGGGCGGCCGGCGTCGGGATGCTGCCGGCCGGGGTCATCCTGACCGGCGGTGCGTCACAGCTGGCGGGCGCCGCAGAGCTCGGCCGCGAGGTCCTCCAGATGCCGGTCCGGATCGCGGCGCCGGCGGGCATCGGCGGCCTCGTCGATACGCTCCTCAACCCGAGCTACAGCACCGCCGTCGGGCTCCTCCAGTGGGGCGCCGCCAGCCTCGGCTCGGGCGAGCCCAACCGCTACGAGTCGGCGCCCGCGGGCGGTGGACTCGGTCGCCTGCGCGACGCGATCCGGAGCATCTTCCCGTAGAGACGCGCGAGCTGGCCATCCGGACCGGCGCCGGCCGCGGCCTGTTCGACTTGACCGGCGATTGTGCGAGCTTCGCGTCACAGGCAGCCGACAGGGGTGACGGTCTCCTGTCCATCTTCGTCCCGCACGCGACGGCCGGGCTCGTGGTCGTCGAGATCGGGGCGGGCTCGGACGACGACCTGCTCGCCGCGCTGGACCGGCTGCTGCCCCGCGAAGGCGGGCGCTACCGCCATCGGCACGGGTCGCCCGGCCATGGTGCGGACCACGTCCTGCCGCTGCTCGCGTCGCCGTCGCTGACCGTGCCGGTCGTCGCCGGTCGTCTCGTGCTCGGGACGTGGCAGTCGATCTGCCTCCTCGATCCCAACCCGGACAACGCCGTCCGGACGGTCCACCTGGGCTTCCTGGCCGGCTGACCGGCGGAACCACTCCGACCGCCTCGTCTGGTGGTGCGCGGTGGCACCATCGTGCGGTCCCCGACCCGATGGAGGCTGACGAGGGCCGCTCGCCGGACCCGGCGCAGCGGTATACTCCGGCGAACCAACGGACCCGCTCAGCACCGGGAAAGGCTCCCGGGTCCAGCCAGTGCCGTCACGTCGCGAATGGTCCCCCCACGTGGGTCGCTGAGGAGAGCCTGATGCCGTTGCGTTCCGATTCCGAGAACTTCGCGCTGATTCGCGTCATCGGTGTCGGCGGCGGCGGGAGCAATGCCGTCAACCGGATGATCCGGGCTGAGATGATGGGCGTGGAGTTCATCGCCTGCAACACGGACGCACAGGCGCTCCTGCAGGCGGACGCGCCGCACAAGATCCGGATCGGCGACAAGATCACGCGCGGCCTCGGGGCCGGCGGCGACGCATCGATCGGCCAGCGCGCCGCGGAGGAGGACTCGGAGAAGATCAGCCAGGCGCTGGTCGACTCGGACATGGTGTTCATCACGGCCGGTCTCGGTGGCGGGACCGGGTCCGGGGCCGCGCCGGTCGTGGCCCAGATCGCCAAGGACAGCGGCGCTCTCACGATCGGTGTCGTGACCAAGCCGTTCAGCTTCGAGGGCGCCCGGCGCAAGCTCGTCGCCGAGAAGGCCGCCGAGGAGCTGAAGTCCCAGGTCGACACGCTCATCACCGTCCCCAACGACCGGCTCCGCGACGTCGTCCAGAAGAACACCAGCATCCTCGACGCCTTCCGCGTCGTGGACGACGTCCTGCGCCAGGGCGTGCAGGGCATCAGCGACATCATCACCATGCCCGGACTCATCAATCTCGATTTCGCCGACGTCCGCGCGATCATGAAGGACGCCGGCTCCGCCCTGATGGGCATCGGCCGCGCGTCGGGTGAGAACCGGGCCGTCGAGGCCGCTCGGCAGGCGATCGCCAGCCCGCTCCTCGAAGTCGACATCGCCGGCGCTCAGGGCATCCTGTTCAACATCACGGGATCCTCGTCCCTCAGCCTGTTCGAGGTGACGGAGGCGGCCGAGGAGATCCGCGCCGCGGCGGACCCGGAGGCGAACATCATCTTCGGCACGAGTTTCAACGAGCGGCTCGGCGACGAGGTCATGATCACGGTCATCGCGACCGGCTTCGACGGCGGCAAGAAGCAGCGCCACAACACGCGCACCGAAGCGGCGTCGGGCGTGATGGACTCGGCCGCGACCGGCCGGCCGTTGCGTGAGCGCGACTTCCTCGAGGAGCTCCAGCGCCAGCGCGACGAGGTCGCCGACGACGGCGCGTTCCCGACGTCGACGCCGATGCCGACCAGCACGCCGTTCGACGATGAGGCCGCGGCCGCCGTGGTCGCCGTTCCGCGGGTGGAGCGCTCGGTCGGGGAGTCGCAGACCGCCAAGCGTCCGGCGACGACCTACGACGCGGACGACCTCGAGATCCCGAGCTTCCTTCGTCGGAAGTGATCGGCGCCGGCGGGTCGCCGGCGGTTCGCCGATGAGGCCATCGCCAACACGCGTCGAGGTCTACCGTGCGGCGCGCGCCAGAGTGCTCGGGCGGATCGCGGCGGCCTGCGCGCGGGTGGGCCGGGACCCTGCCGAGGTGACCCTCGTCGCGGTCTCGAAGACCGTCGCCGCCGAGGCGTTGCGCGACGCGGTCGCGGCCGGTCTCGATCTGCTCGGCGAGAACCGCGTCCAGGAGGCGATGACCAAGGCACCGGAAGTCCCCGGCGCGCGGTGGCAGCTCATCGGCCCGCTCCAGTCGAACAAGGCCCGCCGGGCGCTCGAGATCTTCGACTCGATCGCATCCATGGATTCGATCGATCTGGCCCGCCGCCTGGACCGGTTGGTGCCGGAGGTTCGTGGCGGGGCCCGCTACCCGATCCTCGTCCAGGTCAACGTGGATCTCGATCCGGCCAAGGCGGGCTTCGTGCCGGACGATGTCGACGGGGCGCTCGACGAGCTCCTCGGCTTGCCGCACCTGGTGGTCGGCGGGCTCATGACCGTCGGCCGCCTGACCACGGACCCGGCCGACGCGCGACGGACGTTCGGGGAGCTGGCCGCCCTGTCCGCTCGCTGTCGGGCGAGCTGGCCGGAGCTCGGGCCAGCCCTGTCGATGGGTATGACCGATGACTTCGAGATCGCCATCGAGGAGGGCGCCACGATCGTCCGCGTCGGTCGCGCGCTGTTCGGCGAGCGGAACCATCACGATCACGCCGCCGCCGACGCGATGGACACGCATCCGTCCGACGAGGCTTCGCCGGGGTGACGACGGGACCGGGGCTGGTAGACTCGGTCACGTGCTGTTCCCGACCGCCGTGACCGTGGTCCCTGTGCCGTGGCACGCCTTCTGACATCTTGAGCTTCCCGAACGTCCGCTTTGCCGTCCGCGTGACGCCGCGCTCCGCCGTCGAGCGCGTCGATGACGTCGTCGATGGGGTGCTCAAGGTCCGGGTCATGGCGCCGGCCGTCGAGGGCTCGGCCAAGACCTCGCTGATCCGCCTCCTGGCCGACGAGCTCGGCGTCGCGCGGCGGGACGTTCGGATCGTGGCCGGCGCGACGAGCCGCCAGAAGCTGGTGGTCGTGGAAGGCATCGAGCCCGAGGCCGTCGTTGCCCGGTGGCCCGGCCTGAAGGTATGATCGGGCCTCGTCGGGCGCCATGAGCGGTGCCGCGGCCTCCCGGGCGATTGGCTCAGTCGGTTAGAGCGCACGGTTCACATCCGTGAGGTCACTGGTTCGAATCCAGTATCGCCCACCATCCTCTCTTCGATGACCGTCCGGCGTCGCGCCATCGATCCTGACGTGCTCGCGGGCATCCGCGCGACGAATCGGGACCTTTGGCTCATGAAGTCGGTCCGCCCGCGTCTGGCCGCGCCTGTCGACCGCGGCCACGATGAGGCGCACGGAACAGATTCGTTTCGGAGCGTAAAGGAGCACCGTCATGACCCTCGTCACACCGGTCCCTCGACACGACCTGTCGACCACGAAGACCATGCGCGCCGCGGTCTTCCACGGCCCGGGCGACATCCGTATCGATGAGGTCCCTCGACCGATCGCCGGCCCGGGCGAGGCGGTCATCCGCATCACGATGACCACGATCTGCGGAACGGACGTTCATATCGTCAAGGGCGAATACCCGGTCCGGCCGGGCCTGATCATCGGCCACGAGCCGGTCGGCGTCATCGAGGAGCTCGGCGCCGGTGTCACCGGCTACGAGGTCGGCCAGCGCGTCCTTGTCGGGGCGATCACCCCGTGCGGCCAGTGCTACGCCTGCCTATCCGGACAGTCCAGCCAGTGCGGCCACGGCGGCGGCTACGAGGCCATCGGCGGCTGGCGCTTCGGCAACACCATCGACGGCGCGTGGGCGGAGTACCTCCTCGTCCCATCGGCCCAGGCCAACCTGGCCCTGATCCCGGACGCCGTCACCGACGAGCAGGTCGTCCTCCTGTCCGACATCGCCTCGACCGGGTTCTCCGGCGCGGAGTCGGGCGGCGTCCGGCTCGGCGATGCGGTCGTCGTCTTCGCCCAGGGTCCCATCGGCCTCTGCGCGACGGCCGGTGCCAGGCTCATGGGGGCAGCCCTTGTCATCGGGGTCGACAGCGATCCAGTGCGCCTCGCGGCGTCAAGCCGGATGGGCGCCGACGTGACCCTCGACTTCACGAAGGTCGATGTCGTCGACGAAGTCAAGCGCCTCACCGGCGCGGGTGCCGACGTCGCGATCGAGGCCCTCGGGACGCAGGGGACGTTCGAGAACGCCCTTCGCTGCCTGCGTCCGGGCGGCACGCTGTCGAGCCTGGGCGTCTACTCGGGCAGGCTCGAGATGCCGTACGACGCCTTTGCGGCGGGTCTTGGCAACAACCGGATCGTCACCACCCTGTGCCCGGGCGGCAAGGATCGGATGCGCCGGCTCATCTCGATGGTCGAGTCCGGCCGGTTCGACCCACTGCCGCTCATCACCCATCGGTTCGCCCTCGCCGACATCACCGATGCCTACGACCTCTTCAGCAACCGACGTGACGGCGTGCTGAAGGTGGCCATCCGGCCATAGGACGTCTGGGGCGCGTTCGGCTCGCGGGATGCGGGGCCTTCGGGTCCCGCAGCCCGCGTTCCTGGGCCATTCGGACCGGCCCGGTCGCCGCAAGGCCGCGGGAACACCTCGCGGAACGCGGCGAGCCCTGGCCGCCGATCCGTTCGAGGCGATGGCCCGGGCCGTGGTGGAGGCGCCCGACTGAGCGAGGGCGTCGGCTACCATCGCGAAACGATGATCCCCACTCGAGCGCCCGGGCAGTCGCGCCCGGCCCACCTGCGCGAGACCCTCGCCAGACCGGACAGCTTCGGTGTCGTGCTCGTCCTCATCTTGCTCACGATCCTGGTCTTCGCCGCCGCCATCGGTCCGGCCGGGCAGATCGTCAGCGTCGCCTTGAGCGGCGGCACCCTCCTGTTCGTACTCCACACGGCCGGAGCCCGGCACGAGACATTCCGTGTCTCTGCCGTGGTCGTCACGGTCGCCCTCGGGAGCACAGCGGCGGCATTGCTCCTCGGGGACGCCGTGGGCACCTGGGCCGTCGGCCTCGTCGGTCTCCTCCTCGCGATCGTCGCGCCGTTGGTCATCCTGCGACGGATCGTGCTGAGCACGACGATCACGGTCCACCTCGTCCTCGGCGCCCTGTGCATCTATCTCCTGCTCGGACTCGCCTACGGCTATGGCTTCACGCTGGTCGCGACCGCGACCGGGCAGCCGTTCTTCGTCCAAACCGCCACGCCCAGCGCGACCGATTACGTCTATTTCAGCTACACGACCCTTGCGACCGTCGGCTACGGCGACTACACGGCGGCCACCAGCATCGGCCGGATGATCGCCGTCTCGGAGGCGCTGGTCGGACAGCTCTACCTCGTCTCGGCGGTCGCGCTGCTGGTCGGGAACATCGGCCGGACGATGCGCCGCGCCGAACCCGCGGCGGTCCCGCCGCCCGGGCCATCCGACGATGCCGGGAACACGCCGGGCGCCTGAGCGGTCCGCCTTTTCCGCCGCGTCACGCGCCCTCCGGGCCGCGCGTCACTACCAACACAATCACGCTCCTCCGCGTCGAAGCCCCCGGTTCCTCCCCCGGGGGCTTCTTCGTGTCCGCGGCAAGTCGGGTCAGGGTCGGATCCGGAGGATGCGCTTCCCGCCATAGTCGAGCACCCACAGGTCCCCGAAGGCGCACTCGGCCACGAACGGGTCGAGCGTTCCGTCGAGGTCATCGAGCGCGGCGATCGCTTGGCTGCCGAGGTCGATCTCGATCAGGGTCCGGGCGCGGCCGTCGGGGATGTAGGCGCGGTCGCCGAGGACCGTGCCGTCCAGCGGACCCTTCCCGCCGGTGATCGGCTGACCGGGGGTCCCGCTGGCCGGGTCGAGCGCGGAGATCGAGCCATCGAGTCGATTCGCGACGAGGATGGTCCTGCCGTCGTCCGCGAACCATGCCGCACCGCGCGTCAATCCGACCGTCGCGGCGATCGTGTTGGTGGCGGGATCGATCCGTCGGACGCTCCCGTCGCCATCGTCGACGACCCACCGTCGCTCCAGGGCATGGCGCCAGACGCCGGGTGATCTATGTCGGGACGTTCAGGGACGTCCTCTATCCTGGGCTCCGGACCGGATACATGGTCGTCCCCGGGCGCCACCGCGGACCGGTCCTGGCCGCGCTCGAGGCCGGCGGTCGCGCACCGGCAGCCGTCGAACAGCGTGCGCTCGCGCTGCTCCTTGAAGGCGGCGGCTTCCATCGGCACCTCCAGCGTCTGCGGGCCACGTACGCGGCCCGACGCGCCGCATTCGAACGCGCACTGGGCGACACACGCGCCGGTCTCGAGGTCCGTCGGGCGTCGGGTGGGGGACACCTGATCCTCGGCATCCTCGATGACTCGTGGACCGCCACCAGCCTCGCGGCGACCTTGGCGACCAGTGGCATCCGGGTCGAGCCGTTGGCCGCCAACCGCCTGCTCGACGCAGCCGATGACGAACTCGTCGTCTACATCAGCCGGCTCGACGCCGCAGCCTTGGCCGCGGCGGCCTGCGAGATCGGCCGGATCGCAGGTGCCGGGCCGGGCGCTCAGGCCTCCGCGGCGAGCCGACGGAGCACCGCCGGCAGGATCCCGCCGGCGAGGTAGTACTCCACGTCGATCGGTCCATCGAGCCGAGCGATGGCGTCGAGCCGGCGCTCCGTGCCGTCGTCGGAGCGGGCCACGACCCGGACCGTCTGGCGCGGTGTCGGGCGCCCTTCGAGGCTGACCGACAGTGTCTCGTGTCCGGTCAGCCCGAGTGCCGCGGCGGATTCGCCCGGCTTGTACTGGAGCGGCAGGACGCCCATCCCGACGAGGTTGGACCGGTGGATCCGCTCGAAGCTCTCGGCCAGGACCATCCGGACGCCGAGGAGCGCGGGTCCCTTGGCGGCCCAGTCGCGCGACGAGCCCGAGCCGTATTCGCGTCCGGCGAGGATGGCCAGCGGCACGCCCTCGGCGGCGTAGCGCATGGCCACGTCGTAGATGAACCCCTCGTCGCCGTCGGGCAAGTGGAGCGTGTACGGGCCCTCCTTGCCATCGACCAGCCGGTTGCGCAGCCGGATGTTGCCGAACGTGCCGCGCATCATCACCTCGTGATGGCCGCGCCGGGCGCCATACGAGTTGAAGTCGAGCGGGCCGACACCGTGGGCCTGCAGCCACTGCCCGGCCGGCGACCAGGCCGCGATCGACCCGGCCGGCGAGATGTGGTCAGTCGTGACTGAATCGCCCAGAACGGCCAGGACGCGCAGACCATCGAGTCCGGGCACGGCCCCGGCGTCGAGGGACAGCCCGTCAAAGAACGGCGGCTTGGCGATATAGGTCGAGTCGGCTTGCCAGGCGTAACGGTCGCCCTCGGGGATCGGCAGCGCGCGCCAGCGATCGTCGCCCTCGAACACGGTGGCATAGGTCCGCCGGAACAGCTCCGGGTCGATCGACGAGCCGATGACGGACCGGATCTCATCGGGCTCCGGCCAGACGTCGGCGAGGAACACCGGCCGGCCATCGGATCCCGTGCCGAGGGGTTCGGTCGTGAGGTCGATATCCACCCGGCCGGCCAGCGCGAAGGCGACGACCAGCGGCGGCGAGGCGAGGTAGCTTGCCCGCGCGAGCGGGTGGATCCGGCCCTCGAAGTTGCGGTTGCCCGACAGGACCGCGGCGACCACGAGGTCATGCGCCTCGATCGCCCCGGCGACGGCGTCGTCGAGGGGACCGGAGTTGCCGATGCAGGTCGTGCAGCCGTAGCCGGCCAGGGCGAACCCCAGGGCCTCGAGTGGCGACATCAGCCCAGCCGCCTCGAGATAGGCGGTCACCACCCGTGATCCGGGCGCCAGCGAGGTCTTGACCGTCGGTCCCACGGTCAGGCCGCGAGCCACGGCGTTCCGTGCGAGGAGGCCGGCCCCGACCATCACGGTCGGGTTGGAGGTGTTGGTACAGGAGGTGATCGCCGCGATGGCGACCGAGCCGGTGCGGACTGTCGCCGCCTGCCCGCCAACCTCGATCGTGATCGGGCGATAGGCCTGCAGGTCGACCGGATCGGCATCGGCCACGACCGGCTCGGCCGGTGGCGCCACATCGGGATCCGCATCGCCCGACACGAACGACGGCGGGTCAGACGCCGGGAACGATTCCGCGGACGATTCTTCTACGACGCCGTTGCCCGGGATGGGCTGTTCGCCGCCGAGGTCGGCGATCGGGCCTTCGAGACCATTCGGGAAGTTCGACCGGAAGTTTTCGCGGAGCGCCTCAAGCGGCACCCGGTCCTGCGGTCGGCGCGGGCCTGCGACCGAGGGCGCGACGCTGGCCAGGTCGAGCTCGAGGAGCTCGTCGAAGACGGGCCCGGCACCGGGCTCTCGCCACAGGCCCTGGGCCCTGGCATAGTGCTCGACGAGGGCGATGCGCTCTGCCGACCGGCCGGTCAGGCGCAGGTAGGCGAGTGTCTCCTCGTCGATCGGGAAGAGCGTGGAAGTCGCCCCGAACTCCGGGCTCATGTTGCTGATCGTGGCGCGGTCGGCGAGCGCGAGCGTGGCGAGGCCATCGCCCGCGAACTCGACGAACGAGCCGACCACGCCGTGCGCACGCAACAGCTCGGTCACGACGAGGACCAGGTCGGTCGCGGTCGAGCCGCGCGGCAGCGCGCCATGGAGCCGGACACCGACGACGTGCGGCATCGGCTGGTAGAGGGGCTGGCCGAGCAGGACGGCCTCCGCCTCGATGCCGCCGACGCCATAGCCCAGCACGCCCAGGCCATTGACCATGGTCGTGTGCGAATCGGTGCCGACGAGCGTGTCTGGGTAGGCCACCCGGCCGCCAGAGGCGTCCGCACGGTCGGTCACGACGGTGGCCAGGAATTCGAGATTGACCTGGTGGACGATACCGGTCCCGGGCGGCACCACCCGCAGATCCCGGAAGGCGGTCTGCGCCCAGCGGAGCAGCTGGTAGCGCTCGCCGTTGCGGTCGTACTCACGCTCGACATTGAAAGCGAAGGCCCCGGCCGTCCCGAACCGGTCGACCTGGACGGAGTGGTCGATGACGAGGTCCGCCGGCACGAGCGGATTGACCAGCGCGGGGTCGCCGCCAAGGTCTGCCATCGCATCGCGCATCACCGCCAGATCGACCACGGCCGGCACCCCGGTGAAGTCCTGGAGGAGGACCCGCGCGGGCATGAACGGGATGTCGGCTTCAGCGGCCACACCGGGCCGCCAGGCCAGCAGCGTCTCGACGTCCTCGGCCCGGACGACCGGCCCGTCGGCGTGGCGGAGCAGGTTCTCGAGCAGGATCTTGATCGTCACCGGCAACTTCGCGAGGTCGATCCGATCGCCGACGGCGTCGAGCCGGTGGTAGCCATAGTCGATATCGCCGACGCGCAGCGTCGCCCGTGCGCTGAATGGATCGGGGACCGGCAACCGGGATGTCACAACGCGCCTCCTTCATCGACCGCGCGTGAGCGCGGGGTCAGTCGGCGCCGGGCGGGTGCGCCCGCCCCGGGTCGAGATGGTCCCAGTATACCGATGGTCGCGGCATCGCTGCCCAGGCTCGCTACACTCGGGTGGTGGACCAGCGACGGACCCGGCCGGCCACCCGCGGGCCTCGGTGATGCGGGGCTGGGGCGACCTGCCCGGCGACGACCCCGAGAAGGACCGCGCGGAGACGCGAGCGGCCATCGACGCCGCCGGCATCGACCTCGACCCCGTGCCGCCGGGCTCGCACCGCCACACCGACCAGACCCACCCAAGCGACCACGTCCACCCGCACCGCCATGCCGCCCTCGGCGAGCCGCCGATCATCGGGATCGTCGGGGCCGGAGCAGTCGGCACGGCGCTCGGTGTCGCGCTGAGCCGCGCCGGCTGGCCGATCCATGCGGTCGCCAGCCGCGACGCCGGCCGGCGCGAGCAGTTCCGCTCGCTGGTCGATGTGCGTCGCGTGTTCGTCGATCCTGAACCGATCCTCGACGAGGTCGAATTGATCATCCTGGCCGTGCCGGACGACGCCATCGCCCCACTGGCCGGTTCGCTCCGGATGTACAGCGGCCAGGCGATGATCCACACCAGTGGCGCGCTCGGTGCCGAGGTGCTGGCCCCGGCCGTCGGGGCCGGAACGCAGATCGGGGCGTTCCACCCGCTGGTCGCCTTCGCCGACACGGAACGGGCGGTCGCCGCGCTCCACGGCGCGACCGTCGCGATCGAGGGCGACGATCAGCTCGCCACCATGCTGGCCGACATGGCCGAGGCGATCGGCGCGGTCCCGGTCCGCCTGGCACCCGGCTCCAAGGCGGCCTACCACGCGGCGGCCGTGCTGGCCGCGGGCGGGTTCGTGGCCCTGCTCGACGCCATCGCGGAGCTGGGGCGCGTGGCCGGTCTCGATGAGGCGGGCTCGCTGGCGATCTACGGGCCGCTCATCGAGAGCACCCTGGGCAACGCGCGGGCGCTCGGGATCCGGGCGGCGTTGACCGGGCCGGTCACCCGCGGCGACCTCGGGACCCTCGAGACGCACCTCGCGACGCTCGGGGCGCATGCCCCCGGTGTGCTCCCGCTCTACGTCGCCGCGGCGGGGCGCGAGATCGATCTGGCCGAGGCCCGTGGCGCTCTGGCACCGGAGGACGCACACAAGATGCGAACGGTGGTCGACTCGGCCTTGCAAGGCCGCCCTGAACCGGTACCATAGTCGCCCATGGATCACAGCATCGCGGCCAAGTACGCGGCCCGCCCGGCGGCCCGATTCGTCCGCCCCTCGACCCGCGTCCGGGAACGCCGCCTCGGCCTGCGCCCGTCCGGCTCGTTCCAGGCGCCCGGTCTGCGCGCGACGGTGCTGCGCGGTCCGGAGGTCGCGCCGCTCGCGCGTCTGCGGGCCAGCTGGCGCGCGATCCAGCCCGCAGTCTCGCGACGGCCCGCGACTGGTCATCCACGGCCGACGGTGACGATGGAGTGGGCCAGGTCCGGACGCCCCGGTACCGCCCGTCGCGCGGGCGCCGCATCGGCGCCGTGGTCCGGCTGAGGACCTCGACCGCGACCTCCGCCGGCGGGATCGTCGTCCGCCACGAGCAGGGCCAGCCATGGCTCGTCGTGGGCAGCCGACGCCGCGAGCGAGACGGCCGGACGTGGACGCTGCCCAAAGGCACGCCCAATCCGGGTGAAAGTCGGGAGGAGACGGCCCTGCGCGAAGTCGAGGAGGAGACCGGCCTGCAGGTCCGTATCACCGGTCCGCTCGAGTCGATCGAGTACTGGTTCGTCCAGTCCGGGACGCGCATCCACAAGACCGTCCACTACTTCCTGATGGAGCCCGCCGGGGGCGATCTCGCCAAGCACGATCATGAGTTCGACGAGGTCCGCTGGGTCCCGTTCGATGCCGCCGCCACGATGCTGACGTTCGAGACCGAGCGGACCCTGGTCGCCCGCGCCGCCGCCCTCGTCGGGGCTGGGCCGGTGAGGCCGACCGACGGCTCGGCGGCCGAGGCGACCTCGTGACCGACGGGCTGGAATCGCCCGTCCGCCTGACGCCCCTGAACGACGCCCACGTCGCGCTCGGGGCCCGCCTCATCGAGTTCAGCGGTTGGCTGATGCCGGTCCAGTACGGCTCGATCATCGAGGAGCACCGGACGGTCCGCAGCCGGATCGGATTGTTCGACCTGTCGCACATGGGCGAGCTTTATGTGGAGGGGCCAGAAGCAGGCCCGGCCCTTGCGGCGGCGCTCGTGTCGGACCCGCCCAGCCTCGCCATCGGCCGGGCCGCCTATTCGATGATCTGCGCGCCCGACGGCGGGATCATCGACGACCTCATCGTCTATCGCCTCGCCGAGTCCCGGTTCCTCATCGTCGCCAATGCCGGCAATGCCGCCGTGGTGTCCGATGCCCTGGCCGAACGCCTGGCCGGATTCCGGGCAGTCCTCGACGATCGCTCGCTGGCGACTGGTCTGATCGCCATCCAAGGTCCGCTCGCGGTCGAGGTCCTCGCGTCGCTGACCGACGTCGATCTGGGCGCGCTCCGCTACTACGCGGCAGCCGAGGGGACCGTGGCCGGCATCGACGGGCTGGTCGCCCGGACGGGCTACACCGGCGAGGACGGTTTCGAGGTCTTCGTCGATACCGCCCATGCCCCGGCGCTGTGGGCAAGCCTCCTCGCCCCGGTCCAGGCGGCGGGCGGGCTGCCGATCGGCCTGGGCGCGCGCGACACGCTGCGGCTCGAGGCCGGGATGCCGCTCTACGGCAACGAGCTCGACCTCGGGACCAACCCATACGAGGCCGGGCTCGGTCGCGTCGTGAAGCTCGGCAAGTCGGGCGAGTTCGTCGGGCGCGCCGCCCTCGAGGAGGTCGCTGCGGACGGCCCGAAGCGCCGGCTGGTCGGGCTCGTCATCGAGGGACGCGGGATCGCCCGTCACGGCTATCCGGTCTGGTCCGGCGACCGACGGACGGGCGTGGTCACGAGCGGGACCCAGTCGCCGACCCTTGGCATCCCGATCGCGATGGCCTACGTCGCACCCGACGACGCCGAGCCGGGTACCGTTCTCGATATCGAGATCAGGGAAGCGCGTGTACCGGCACGGGTCGTCACCCTGCCGTTCTACAAGAGGAGCAGCTGAACCGATGGTTCCGACCGACCTGCACTACACGTCCGATCATGAATGGGTCCGGGTCGAGGGCGACCAGGCGACCATCGGCATCACGGCCTACGCGGCCGACCAGCTGGGCGACATCGTCTTCGTCGAGCTGCCCGACCCCGGACGGACCCTCGCGCAGTTCGCGGCGTTCGGGGTCGTCGAGTCGGTCAAGGCGGTCAGCGACCTGTTCGCACCCGTCAGCGGCGATGTCACCGAGGCGAACGGCGCGCTCGCGGCCGATCCGGAGCTGGTCAACAGCGACCCGTATGGCGCGGGCTGGATGATCCGGGTCGGGCTGACCGATCCGGCGCAGCTCGACGGCCTGCTCGACGCGACCGCCTACGACGCCCTCGTCGCCGCCGGCTGAGCGAACGGTGCCGTACGGTCCCCATACCGCCGACGATCGCGGGCGGATGCTCGCAGCGCTCGGCCTGACCTCGGTCGATCAGCTCTTCGAGGACATCCCGGTCGAGCTCCGCGCCTCGTCGCTCGACCTGCCCGAGCCGGAGCCGGAGCTCGAGCTGGCGGCGCGCCTGAGCGGCCTGGCGGCCCGCAACCGGACCGACCTCGCGTCGTTCCTGGGGGCCGGCGCCTATCGTCACTGGAGCCCGCCGGCGGTCGACCAGCTCCTGCTCCGAGGCGAGTGGTACACGGCCTACACGCCGTATCAACCTGAGATCAGCCAGGGCACCCTGCAGAGCATCTACGAGTACGAATCGCTGCTGGCCGAGCTGGTCGACCTCGACGTCGTGTCCGCCTCGCACTACGACGGCGCGGCCGCCACCGCCGAGGCCGCACTCATGACCTGCCGGGCGACGCGACGCGAGCGGGTCCTCATCTCGCGCGGCGTCCACCCGCACTACAGGGCGACCACGCGGACGTACTTCGAGGGCGGGCTGCAGCTCGACGAGATCCCGCTGGTGACCGAGGGCGAGGCGGCAGGCACCACGGACCTGGCCGCGCTCGAGCGGATGCTGGCTGACCCCGACCAGCCGGTGGCCGGGGTCATCGCCGCTCAGCCGGACTTCCTCGGCCTGCTCGAGTCGATGCCGGAGATCGGCCGGCTCGCGCACGCGGCGGGCGCCCTGTTCGTGGCGGTCATCGAGCCGGTCAGCCTGGCCGTCCTCGCACCGCCCGGCAGCTACGGGGCGGACATCGCGGCGGGCGAAGGACAGCCCCTCGGGATCGCCCCGCAGTACGGCGGCCCGTATCTCGGGATCCTGGCCTCGACCGACGCGCTCGTCCGGCAGATCCCCGGCCGGCTGGTCGGGATGACGACCGACCTCGACGGCAAGCGCGCCTTCGTGATGACCATGCGCGCGCGAGAGCAGGACATTCGGCGCGACAAGGCGGCCAGCAACATCTGCACCAACCAGGCCCTGCTGGCCCTGGCCGCGTCGATCTACCTGGCGACCATCGGGCCGCACGGGCTGCGCGACGTGGCGGCGCTCGGTGCCAGCCGGGCGACGGAACTGGAGGCGGCGCTGCTGGCCGCCGGCGCCGAGCGTCTCCACCCGGGGCCGTATCTCAACGAGTTCGTCATCCGGGTCCCGGGCGCGCGGACGGTCCATCGCCGGCTCCTCGACGAGGGCATCCTGGCCGGCCTCGTGCTGGCCGATGCCGAGCCCGACGACCCGAGCCTGGCCGACGGTCTGCTGGTGTGCGCCACGGAGGTCACGACCTCGACCGAGATCACGGCCTTCGCCGTCGCCCTGGCCGCGGTCCTTGGCCACACGGACATCCCGGTGGCGGCCCGATGAGCGTTGTCGGCGACAAGCTCCAACCGACGCTGTTCGAACGCGGCCGTCCGGGTCGTGGCGGGGGCAAGATCCCGCACCCCCCGAAGGATGCCCTGGATCGCGTGCCGGCCGACGCCCGACGGGTCGTCCCGCCGGCCCTGCCCGAAATGAACGAGCCCGACGTCGTCCGCCACTACGTCAACCTGTCCCAGCTCAACTACGCGGTCGACACCGGGTTCTACCCGCTCGGCTCGTGCACCATGAAGTTCAACCCCAAGCTCAACGAGTGGGCCGCCCGGCTGCCTGGTTTTGCCAACCTCCACCCGATGGCGCCCGACGAGGTCGCCCAGGGCACGCTCCAGCTGCTGTGGGAGCTCGAGCATGCGCTGGCCGAGATCTCGGGGATGCAGGCGGTGACGCTCCAGCCGGCCGCCGGCGCGCAAGGCGAGCTGACCGGCATCCTGATGATCCGCGCGCATCACCGGGCGACCGGTCAGGCCGGCCGCGACGAGGTGCTCGTCCCGGACTCCAGCCACGGCACCAACCCCGCGACGGCGACGATGGCCGGCTATCGCACGATCACCATCCCGTCGGCCCCGGATGGCGGAGTCGATGTCGAGGCCTTCCGGGCCGCGCTCGGACCGAAGACGGCAGCGGTGATGATCACCAACCCGTCGACCCTTGGTCTGTTCGAGACGCGGATCGGCGAGCTGCTCGAGGCCGTCCACGAAGCCGGCGCGCTGGCCTATATGGACGGGGCCAACCTCAACGCCATCCTGGGCCGGTTCAAGCCCGGTGAGGCCGGCTTCGATGTCATGCATTTCAATGTGCACAAGACGTTCTCCACGCCGCACGGCGGCGGGGGGCCGGGCGCCGGCCCGGTCGGGGTCGGGGAACGGCTCATCCCGTACCTGCCCGCGCCGCGGGTCCTGCGCGACGACGATGGCACGTTCCGGCTCGAACGCCCCGGGGAACGGCCGACCTCGATCGGACGGTTGCGTGCGTTCGTCGGCAACACCGGTGTCCTGGTCCGCGCGTACGCGTACATCCGGGCGCATGGCGCCAGCGGGCTGCGCGAGGTCAGCGACGATGCGGTGCTGGCCGCCAACTACCTGCGCTCTCGCCTGGCCGACACCTACGACATCCCGTTCGACCGCACCTGCAAGCACGAGTTCGTGGCGTCCGCCGCGACGATCAAGCGGCGGACCGGCGTCCGGACGTTGGACATCGCCAAGCGGCTCATCGATTACGGCTATCACCCGCCGACGATCTACTTCCCGCTGACGGTCGAGGAGGCGATGCTCATCGAGCCGACCGAGACCGAATCGGTCGAGACGCTCGACGCCTTCGCCGACGCGCTCATCGCCATCGCGGCCGAGGCGGATTCGACGCCGGACCTGATCACGAGCGCTCCCCACGACGCTCCCGTCCGACGCCTCGACGAGACCACCGCGGCGCGTCAGCCGAACCTTCGCTGGCGTCCGATGACGGGCGCCGAGACCCCCTGCCCGGATTGATTCGTGCGGACGTGGCGCCAAGCGAACGCTCGTTAGGTTGTTAGTTGACAGTCGCACGGGCGCTGTGGATAGTACCGGCAGCGCACCGACCCGATCCGTGCTGCCGCTGCTGTTCGCCTATCGTCCCTGTTTGAGCGGGAGGCTCGACCTGGAGGCTGGGTGAACATCGCGACGTTGAACTGCGGGGATCGGGCCGCGGTAGCGGGAGTCATCGGGTACGTCACCCGTTCGAAGGAGAATCCATGCAGAAACGATTGTTTGGCATCCTGGCCAGCATCGCCGTCATCGTGGCGGCGTGCGGCGGTGCCACCACCACGTCGCCGCCGCAGGCATCCACTGCGCCGGGCTCGTCCACGACGCCAGTCGAGTCGGCGGCCCCGAGCGCGGCCGACTTGGCAGCTGATCAGACCCTGCACATCGGGCTCGACGGTGAGCCCCCGACGTTGGACCCCAACAAGGCGCAGGATTCGACATCGATCGCGGTCCTCCACGCCCTCCACCGGGGCCTGCTCTACCTCGACGCCAAGGGTCAGGTCGTGCCCGCGCTCGCGACGGCGCTCCCGACGGTATCGGCCGACTCGAAGACCTTGACCTTCACGCTGAAGGATGGGCTGAAGTACAGCAACGGCGACCCGATCGTCGCCGGTGATTTCGTCTACAGCATCCAGCGGACGCTCGACCCGCGGCTCGCTGCCCCGTACGCGTACGTCCTGTGCGAGATCCAGGGTGCTGATTTGCTCCTGGGCGCGGCCCTCGGCTGCGGCAGCAAGACGGCCCCGACCGCGGATGCCGACATCGCGGCGGCCCTCGCCAAGCTCGGCGTTGCGGCGCCGGACGACAAGACCGTCGTCATCACGCTGGCCCGCCCGGCGACCTACTTCACGAGCGTGCTCGCGCTGTGGATCGCGGTCCCGGTCCAGAAGAAGTGGATCACCAGCGCGAATGCGACCGAGGCCGCCAACTACGTGAGCTCCGGCCCGTTCATCATGACCGACTGGAAGCACAACAGTTCCATCGTCCTCAAGCCGAACCCGAATTGGTCCGGCGACGTCAAGCCGACCCTGACTGAGATCGACATGGCGATCACCCAGGAGCCAGCCCAACAGCAGGCGGCCTTCGAGAATGGTGAGATCGCCATGGTCGCGACCCCGAGCGAGGACATCCAGCGCGTCAAGGCCGATCCGGTCCTTGGTCCGCAGGTCCAGGAGATCCCGACGACCGCGATCACCTATTACGACTATAACAACGGTGTCGACCCGAAGACCCTCAAGCCGTTCGCGAAGTGCGCTAGCCCGAAGGCCTGCCCGACGACCAACAAGGACTTCCGGATCGCGCTCACCCAGGCGATCGACAAGACGGCCTTCATCAATGCCACCTTCGCTGGCGTCGGCGCACCGGCCAACAGCTTCGTGATGCCGGGCATCGCGGGTTACCAGAAGGATCTGGACCCGTATCCGTTCGACCTTGCCTCGGCGAAGACCCACATGGCGACTGCCTTGGCGGCCCTCGGCGTGCCCGACGCCGCTTCGCTCGGCAAGCTGAAGTTCGGCTTCAACACCGGTGGCGGCCACGAGCCGCGCGTCGCGTTCCTGGCCGAGGCCTGGCGACAGGCGTTCGGTCTCCAGACCGAGCAGATCGGTAGCGAGTTCAGCGTCTTCCTCACGCAGCGGACAGCCGGTCTCTACGACATCGCTCGCGACGGCTGGGGCGCCGACTATCCGCATGCGCAGAACCAGCTCGGTCTGTTCGTCTGCGGCGGCGGCAACAACGACATCCAGTACTGCAACCCGGATTTCGACAAGCTGATGGCCCAGGCCGCTGGCGAGCCGGATCAAACGAAGCAGACGGACCTGTACGAGCAGGCCCAGACGATCCTGTTCAACGACGCGTCGATGCTGCCGCTACGCTTCGGCCTCACCACCTATGAGATCGCGCCATACCTTGGCGGCATCACGATCTCCATCAACGATTCGCGGCTGCCCGGCGACGCGCAGTACGAGACGATGTTCATCAAGAAGCAGTAATCGCCGACGGCGATCTGTGCCGGTGGGTCGGCCGCGAGGCCGGCCCACCGGGCCATCCCACCAATGCGCAGAACCCGTCTTAGCAGAGAGATACCGTGATCGCCTATATCGGTCGACGCCTCCTCTGGATCATCCCGGTCTTGTTCACGGTCTCGGTCATCACGTTCTTTCTGATGCACTCGGTTCCCGGCGGGCCATGGGACCGCGAAAAGCATCTACCGCAGGGCACGCAGGATCGACTCAATGCCCAGTACGGGCTGGATCAGCCGATCTACGTCCAGTACGCCCGCTGGGCCGGGGCGTTCATCCAAGGTGACCTTGGGCCTTCCTATCGCTTCCAGGATCGAACGGTCAACGACATCGTCGCTGACGGCATCTGGACGACGGTGCAGCTCGGTGTCATGGCGTTTCTGCTTGCCGTAGCGGTCGGCATCCCGCTCGGGATCTTCGCGGCGCTGGGCCACAACAAGGCGCCCGACTACATCGCAACCAGCATCTCGATCATCGGCATCGCCACGCCCGTCTTCGTGCTTGGCATCCTGATGACCGTGTTCTTCGCGGTCCAATTAGGCTGGTTCCCGACCGGTGGCTGGAAGGGTCCGCAATACTGGGTTCTGCCGACGATCGCCCTGGCCGGGTTCCCCATCGCGATCATCGCGCGATACACCCGGGCCTCGATGCTCGAGGTGACCCGCAAGGACTACATCCGGACGGCGCAGAGCAAGGGCCTTCGTGACCAGGCGGTCGTGTCGCGCCACATGATCCGGAACGCGCTCATCCCGGTCGTGACCATCCTCGGGCCGACCCTGGCCTTCCTGGTCACCGGTTCGTTCATCATCGAGCGGATCTTCGGGATCCCGGGCGTCGGACAGTACTACATCACCGCGATCGGTACGAGGGATTACAGCCTGCTGATGGCGATGACGATGCTCTACGCCTTTGCCGTGGCATTCCTCAACGTCGTGGTCGATGTGCTGTATGCCTACATCGACCCCAGGATCCGGTACAGCTAGGAGACGCGCGAGATGGCGACGAACACGACGGTCGTCCCGGCCCGGCTCGCCAAGCCGAAAGCTGCCGCCGGACCGTGGCGCGAGGCCTTCGGCCGGCTCGTCAGGAACAAGCTGGCGGTGCTCGGCCTTATCCTGGTGTCGCTGCTGCTGTTCTGCGGGATCTTCGGTCCGCTGATCGCGCCCTGGCCGTACCAGGATCAGGATCTCCAGGCGATCTTCGCCAACGGCAACCGGCCATTGCCGCCGCTCTCCCCGAACCACATCCTCGGCACCGACCAGCTTGGTCGCGACCTGCTCAGCCGTCTGCTTGACGGGGCGCGGATCAGCGTCACGGTCGCCTTCGTCGTCCAGTTCGTGATCATCTTCATCGGCGTGCCGGTCGGCGCGTTCTCGGGATGGTTCGGCGGTCGGACAGACAATTTCATGATGCGACTCACTGACGTCTTCTATGCGTTCCCGGACCTCCTGTTCATCATCCTGCTGTCGGTCGCCTTTCGCGAGACCGTCTTCGGTCAGGCACTGGACGGGCTCTTGCTCGTGTTCGTGGCCATCGGCCTTGTCGGCTGGGTCACCGTGGCGCGGCTGACGCGTGGCCAGATGCTGGCGCTCAAGGAGACAGAGTTCGTCGAGGCGGCCAAGGCCATCGGCGTCTCGGATCGCAAGATCGTGATGCGCCACCTGCTGCCCAACGGCATGGGTCCGATCATCGTTGCCATCACGCTCGGCGTGCCGGTGGCCATCCTGGCTGAGGCGACGCTGGCCTATATCGGGATCGGCGTCCAGCCGCCACGCGCGTCGTGGGGCAGCCTCATCGCCGAGGGCCAGAAGTACATCCGCTCCGAGCCGCACCTGGTGATCTTTCCGGCGATCTTCATCGCGCTCGCGTTGATCGGCTTTACCTTCCTCGGTGACGGTCTGCGCGACGCGCTCGACCCGAAGCTCAAGGGAAAGCAATAGGTGGTGAACGCGGAGGAGGAGGTTTCGGCCGCGGACGCACCGACCATCGTGGAGCTCTCCTCGGACGACGTCCTCCGGGAGCGCAACGAGGAGGTCGCGGAGGCAGGTGTCGGCCAGAAGGCGGACCATCTGCTCGAGGTCCGTGGCCTGTCGACCCATTTCTTCACGGCCGACGGCGTCGTCCAGGCGGTCGACGACGTCAGCTTCGACGTCGGCTACGGTGAGACGCTCGGCCTGGTCGGCGAGTCGGGCTGCGGCAAGAGTGTCACGGCTCTGTCGATCGCCCGGCTCGTCCCTGCCCCGCCCGGCAAGATCGTCGCCGGTTCGATCCTGTTCGACGGCATCGATGTCCTCAAGCTCAGCCATGAGGACATGCGCCAGCTCCGTGGCAAGGAGATCGGGTTCATCTTCCAGGACCCGCTGACCAGCCTCAATCCGACCCTCACCATCGGCTACCAGATCGGCGAATCCATCAAGGAGCACATGGGTCTGTCGGCCAAGGCGGCCCGCGACCGGATCGTCGAGTTGCTCGACAAGGTCGGCATCCCGCGACCGGCCGATCGGCTCAACGACTACCCGTTCCAGTTCTCGGGCGGCATGCGCCAGCGCGTGATGATCGCCATCGCCCTCGCCTGCGACCCGAAGCTGATCCTCGCCGATGAGCCGACGACCGCCCTCGACGTGACCATCCAGGCGCAGATCCTGGAGCTCATCCAGCGCCTTTCGTCCGAGTTCGGCACCGCCGTGCTGCTGATCACCCACGACCTCGGCATCGCGGCCGGGATGTGCGACCGGGTCAACGTCATGTATGCCGGGCGGATCGTCGAGACGGGCAAGGTCGATACGATGTTCGAGAGTCCGCGCATGCCATACGCCTGGGGCCTGCTCGATTCGCTGCCCCGGATCGACGACATCCGCGGCGAGAAGCTGCGCACCATCGAGGGCCTTCCGCCGGTGCTGATCGACCCGCCGGTCGCCTGTCGGTTCGGGCCGCGCTGCCCGTACATTCGCGACGTCTGTCGCGAGCGGGAGCCGGAACTGACGCCCCGTCCCGGCGAGGGCCACCTGGCCCGCTGCTTCGCCACCGAACCCGACGGGTGGATCGCATGACCGCGACCGCGTCACGCGGCGATGCCCCGGCGCAGCCGGCCCTGCCCGCTCACGACGAGGGCAACATCGTCGAGGTCAACGACCTCAAGGTCCATTTCCCGATCCGGGCCGGCATCTTCAAGACGGTCAGGGGCTCGGTCAAGGCGGTCGACGGGGTGACCCTCGAGGTCCGTCGAGGCGAGACCCTCGGGCTGGTGGGCGAATCCGGCTGCGGCAAGAGCACGATCGGCCGGGCGATGATCCGGCTGCGCGAGGCCACGAGCGGCACGGTGCGGTTCGATGGGGTCGACCTGTTCAGCCTCAAGACCGACGAGTTGCGCAAGTACCGGCGTCGGATGCAGATCATCTTCCAGGACCCGTACGGCTCGCTCGATCCGCGAATGACCGTCGGCTCGATCGTCAGCGAGCCGATCGAGACCCATCACCTGGCCGACGGCCGGGCCAAGGACGACCGGGTCGCCGAGCTGCTCGAGCTGGTCGGCCTCGACCCGCAATACATCAAGCGGTACCCGCACGAGTTCTCGGGCGGGCAGCGTCAGCGGATCGGGGTCGCCCGGGCGCTCGCCGTGGAGCCGGAGTTCATCGTCTGCGACGAGCCGATCTCCGCGCTCGACGTGTCCATCCAGGCGCAGGTCCTGAACCTGCTGACCGACCTCCGCAAGCGGCTCGGTCTGACCTACCTGTTCGTCGCGCACGACCTGTCCGTGGTCAAGCACATCAGCGATCGTGTCGCGGTCATGTACCTCGGCCGGATCGTCGAGATCGGACCGCCCGAGACGCTCTATGCGGGGCCCGGCCATCCGTACACGCGGGCCCTCCTGTCGGCCGTGCCGATCCCGGATCCGGTCGCCGAGCGGATGCGCAAGCGGGTCATCCTGAAAGGCGACGTCCCGAGCCCGGTCAACCCGCCGCCCGGCTGCCGGTTCCATACCCGCTGCTGGCTGTACGAGCGCCTCGGCCAGCCGGAGAATTGCCGGACGATCGACCCGGAGCTCAAGACGGTGGCCGAGATCGCCGATCACCAGGCGGCCTGCCATTACGCCGACGAGGCGCTCAAGACCGATGTCGGCGTGGCCCATTTCGGCGCCACGCCGCTGGTTCGGCGCGGGACGCCGGCCGCCGCCCTGGCCTCGCTCGAGAAGACCGGTCGGCTCGACCTAGCCGATCGCACGCCGCTGGGTCCCCCGGCCTTCCCGGACGATGCCGAGCACCCGGGCAGGACGCGCGCGACGGATGGATTCGCGACCGAGGCCCCCGACCAGACCGACACGCCGACCGACCTGCAGAGCCCGTTCTGAGGCGGCAACGGGTCGCTCCGATGGAAATGCGTCCGTGGAAGTCCCACGGTATCCTGTCCCGCGTTCGGGTCATCCGCCACCCTTCCACGCTGTCGGTGCTGGTGGTGGCCCACAAGGAGGAGGAGGATCAATGATTCGAGTGCGCATCGGTGCGCTCTTCGCCGTGGCGACGATCGTCGCAACGGCATGCGGAGGAGCCACCACCAGTACGGCCCCGTCGACCGCGACCGCCCCGTCCACGGCACCCGGTTCGACGGCGCCGTCCGAGGCCCCGTCGGCGTCAGCCGCGTCAGGCACCCCCAAGGCAGGCGGCGTCCTCGTCGTCGCCATCCCGAGTGACATCAAATGGACCGACTCGGCCCTGATCGATGACGCCAGCTCGTCCTACGTGCTTCAGAATGTCATGGAGACCCTGGTCACCCTCAAGCCCGGGACCGGCAGCGACATCATCGGCGGACTCGCCGAGAGCTGGACGATCAGCCCCGACGGCCTGACCTACACGTTCAAGCTGCGGACCGGCGTCAAGTTCCAGGACGGGACCGACTTCGATGCCGCCGCCGTGAAGTTCAACTACGATCGCTGGACCAGCATCCCGCAGACGTACAGCGACCTCGGCTACACGTACTACATCGACACGGTCCTGGGTCGCGGCGCCAAGAGCGACGTCGCGTCGACGGCCGCCCCCGATCCGACGACCTTCGTCCTGACCCTGAAGGCGCCGAACTCGGCGTTCCTGATCACCCAGACCCTGACCCCGTTCGGGATCGCCAGCCCGAAGGCTCTCAAGGACGGGGATGCCAGCGCCCCGGACTTCAAGAACAACAAGTACGCCCAGGGTGGGCCGCCGGCCGCGATCGGCACGGGCCCATTCGTCTACAAGGAGTGGGTCACTGGCGACCACGTCACGCTGACGAAGAATCCGACCTACTGGAACGCCGCCGCTGGCGGACCGTACGTCGATTCGATCACCTTCCGGCCGATCTCCGACCCGACGGCGACGCTCAACGCGCTGCAGTCGGGCGACATCGACCTCGCCCAGACGTTCGCCCCGGTGGACGTTCCGACGGTCAAGGCCGACACGAAGCTCCAGTTCTACGACCGCGGCAGCGCCTGCAACGTCGGCGTCCTGGCGATGAACCAGACCCACAAGCCATTCGACAACCTGAAGATCCGTCAGGCGGTCGCCTACGCGATCAACCGTAAGGCGATCGTCGACGCCTACTTCGGTGACACCGGTGTCGTGCTCAAGAACTGGACCCCGCCGGGGACCATCTTCTCCAACGACCTGGCCGTCCCGGACTACAACCCGGACATGGCCAAGCAACTCATCACCGAGAGCGGTGTGACCGACCTGTCGTTCGATATGTGGTACCCGTCGTCGGTCAGCCGGCCGTACATGCCCGATCCCAAGGGCGAGTTCCAGGCCATCCAGACCGATCTCGAAGCGGTCGGCTTCAAGCCGAACCCCAAGACGGCACCCTGGAACCCGGATTACCTCGCGGCCGAGACCAAGGGGAGCTACCCTGCCTGGCTCATCGGCTGGAACTGCGACTGGCTCGGCATCGACAACTTCCTGAAGACCGCGTTCTTCGGGTACCAGAACGGGGTACCGAACCCCGAATACGCGTACAAGAACGACGCCATGAACCAGGCGATGCTCGACGCCCTGGCCGCGTCGGACCCTGCGACCCAGCAGTCGAAGTGGACCGAGGCCCAGAACGACATCCTCGCCGACATGCCGTCCGTACCCATCGTGTCCGGCAAGACGCCGGCGGCCGCCCAGGTTTACGTGAAGGGCCTCATCCCCTCGCCTACGCTCCTGGAGCTGTTCACCGACGTGTGGCTCGACAAGTAGTCGTGCGGGCCGGCGTCTCGCCGGTCCCCGGTCAGACCGTATAGCGTTGGATCCCCCGGCGGCGCCCGCCCCGGGGGATCGCACTCATCCGTACCGGACGAGGCGCGATCTGCGACATGCTTCGATTCATCGTTCGTCGCCTGCTCGGGGTGATCCCGGTCCTCTTCGGCCTGTCGATCCTCCTGTTCGCGTTCATCCACCTGCTGCCGGGTGATCCCGCGACGGCGATCCTGGGCCAGCATGCCACCGCCGAACGGGTCGCGGCCATGCGCGAGTACCTGGGCCTGAACGACCCGCTCTGGCAGCAGTACCTCGCCTACCTCGACCGGATCCTCCATGGCGACCTGGGGGCCAGCATCATCAACAACCAGCCGGTCCTCCACGAGTTCCTGGTCCGCTTCCCGGCGACCATCGAGCTGACCGTTGCCGCGATGATCTTCGCGGCCGGCGTCGGTATCCCCCTCGGCCGGTTCGCGGCGCGGCACGCCCAGCACTGGCCGGACGGCGGCGTCACGATCGTGTCGCTGCTCGGCATCAGCATCCCGGTCTTCGTGCTCGGGCTGACCCTGCAGTACATCTTTGCCGTCCAGTTCGACCTGCTGCCGGCGTCGGGTCGGATCGACCCTCGGGCGGGTCTCGAGTTCCGGACCAACTTCGTCCTGATCGACTCGATCCTGATGGGCAGCCCGTCGCTCTTCATCGACGGGCTGAGCCATCTCATCCTGCCGGCCATCGCCCTGGGCTCGATCCCGCTCGCGATCATCACCCGGATCACTCGCGCGTCGGTCCTTGACGTCACCAACGAAGACTACGTCCGGACCGCCCGAGCGAAGGGCCTGGCCGAGCGCCGGATCAACTCGCGTCACATCATGCGCAACGCCTGGCTCCCAGTCGTGACCGTCCTCGGACTGCAGATCGGCGGCCTGCTCGGCGGGGCGGTCATCACGGAGACCGTCTTCGGCTGGGGCGGCGTCGGCACGTTCGCCGTCGATGCCATCTTCAACCGCGACTATTTCGTGATCCAGAATACGATCCTGATCTTCGCGGTCATCTTCCTGATGGTGAACCTGCTGGTCGACATCCTGTATGCCGTCCTCAACCCACGGATCCGGTA
Organism: Candidatus Limnocylindrales bacterium; assembly: GCA_038248915.1. Classification (GTDB taxonomy): domain Bacteria; phylum Chloroflexota; class Limnocylindria; order Limnocylindrales; family CSP1-4; genus SPCO01. Next base: position 26,797 of record JBBRXB010000004.1, read on the forward strand.
CGCCTAGATGGCTGCCCCGGCCGTTCCCGTCGGCCAGCCGATCGAGCGCCGCGCCAGTCGCGGCCTGTGGGGCGATGCCGCCCGGCGCCTCATGCGGAACCGGCCCGCGCTGGTCGGCCTGGTGTTCATCGGCATCTTCGTCGCGGCCGCCATCCTCGCCCCGTTCATCGCCCCGTTCGGGCCGCTCGAGGGCGGGCTCGCCCAGCGGCTGCAGCCGCCGTCGACTGTGCACGTGATGGGCACCGACGCCCAGGGCCGCGACGAGTACAGCCGCGTACTCTTCGGCGCCCAGGTCAGCCTGATCGCCGGCATCGCCTCGGTCATCATGGGTGTCACGATCGGTGGCTCTATCGGAGCGCTGGCCGGCGGCGTGGGCGGCAAGCTCGACGCGGTCCTGATGCGGTTCGTCGACGCGATGCTGGCCGTCCCCGGGATCCTGCTCGCGATCGGGATCGTGGCGTTCCTTGGCCGGGGGCTACCACAGATCATGTTCGCCGTGGCCGTGGTCAACGTTCCGATCTTCGCCCGGATCCTGCGTGGCAGCCTGCTGTCGCTGCGTGAATCTGACTACGTCACGGCGGCCCGCTCGATCGGCGCGAGCGGACCGCGGGTCCTGGTCCGGCACATGCTCCCGAACTCATTGTCGCCACTGATCGTCGCGGCGACTCTGGCGCTCGCGACGGCCATCATCGACGTCGCGGGCCTCGGGTTCCTCGGCCTCGGACCGCCCGATCCGCGGACGCCCGAGTGGGGCACGATGCTGACCGACGCGACGAAATTCATCCGCCAGGCGCCGTGGTTGTTGTTCTTCCCGGGCGCGGCCATCGTCATCAGCGCGATCGGGTTCAATCTGCTCGGCGATGGTCTGCGCGAATCGCTCGATCCGCGGATGCGCCGGTGACGGCCGGGACGCCGCTCCTGTCGGTCGAGGAGCTCGTCGTCCGCTTCCGGACCCATGAAGGCACGATCCATGCCGTCAATGGCGTCACGTTCCAGCTCGAGGAGGGCGAGCGTCTGGGTCTGGTCGGTGAGTCGGGCTGCGGCAAGAGCGTCACCAACCTCGCGATGATGCGCCTGCTGCCCCAGCCAGCCGGCCGGATCGAGGGCGGCCACGTCATGTTCGACGCCCAGGACCTGACCAAGCTGCGCGAGGACGAGCTGCGCTCCATCCGCGGCCGGGATATCGCGATGATCTTCCAGGATCCGATGACCAGCCTGAACCCGGTCCTGACCGTGGAAGAGCAGATGATCGAGACGATCATGGCCCACCGCGAGATCAGCCGCGATACGGCCCGCGCCCGCGCCATCGAGCTGCTGACGATGGTCGGCATCCCGCAGCCCGAGGGCCGGCTGAAGAGCTTCCCGCACCAGTTCTCGGGCGGCATGCGCCAGCGCGTGATGATCGCCATGGCACTCTCGCTCGAGCCGAAGCTGATGATCGCCGACGAGCCGACGACCGCGCTCGATGTCACGATCCAGGCGCAGGTCCTCGAGCTGCTGCGCGGGCTCACCGAGCAGTCGGGGACCGCCCTCATCCTGATCACCCACGACCTCGGCGTGGTCGCCGGGATGACCAACCGGATCAACGTCATGTACGCGGGCTACATCGTCGAGTCGGCCACCACGCTGGACCTGTTCGCGGCCCCGTCGCACCCATACACGGTCGGGCTGCTCCGCTCGATCCCGCGCCTCGACGCGCAGGCGGGCGATCCGCTCGTGCCGATCGAGGGCCGACCGCCGGACATGCGCCATAAGCCGACCGCCTGTCCGTTCGCCGCCCGGTGCCGCTGGCGTCTCGACGTCTGCTGGCAGGAAAACCCGCCGCTCCGCCCGACGATCGAGGGGACCCCGATCGTCCTGACCGGTCCCGGAGCGACCCACCAGATCGCCTGCTTCAATCCGCCCACGGTCGAGGAACAGGTCGCCGGCCGACCGATGCGGGCGGGCTTCGTGACGGCCCCACCGCCGGCCGGCACCGTGGACGAGGTGGGCGCCGGTCGGATCGGCTCGACCGACGACCTCGAGGGCATGATCGGCGACATCCAGAGTGAGGAGGGACCCATCTCGCTGGCGCCCAGCGCCGGAGCATTGCCGTTGCCGCCCGAACCCGAGCACCACACCGACGGGTTCCTCCATGACGATTGAGGTGGCATCCCCTGCGACGGCAGATAGCGGCGCTACCGCTGTCCCGACGCCGCTCCTCCAGGTCCAGGACCTGAAGGTCTACTTCCCGATCCGCGACGGGATCATCCGCCAGCGCCATATCGGCGACGTCCAGGCGGTCGACGGCGTGTCGTTCGAGCTGGCCCGCGGCGAGACACTCGGGCTGGTCGGCGAATCGGGCTGCGGCAAGAGCACGACCGGCCGGGCCATCATCCGACTCAACCCGCCGACGGACGGCCGGATCTTGTTCGATGGCGTCGACGTGACCGAGTTCAAGGGATCGGCCCTGCGCCAGCTCCGGCGCCGGATGCAGATGATCTTCCAGGACCCGTATGCCAGCCTGGACCCGCGCATGACCGCCGGCGGGATCATCGCGGAACCCCTCGACATCCACGACGTGGGTCGGTCGTCGGAGCGCCGCGAGCGGGTGCGGGAGCTGCTCGCCACGGTCGGGCTCAACCCCGACTACGCCTCGCGCTACCCGCACGAGTTCTCCGGCGGCCAGCGCCAGCGCATCGGGGTCGCACGCGCGCTCGCGCTCAACCCGGACCTCATCGTCGCGGACGAGCCGATCAGCGCGCTCGACGTGTCGATCCAGGCGCAGATCATCAACCTCCTCGAACGGCTGCAGGCCGAGTTCGGGCTGACCTACCTGTTCATCGCCCACGACCTCAGCGTCGTCCGCCATATCAGCGACCGGACGGCCGTGATGTACCTCGGCCGGATCGTGGAGATGGCCGCCTCGCGCGAGCTCAACGTCCGGCCGCTGCACCCATACACGGTCGCCCTGCTGTCGGCCGTACCGATCCCGGACCCGGTCATCGAATCACGTCGCCGCCGGATCATCCTCAAGGGCGACGTCCCGTCGCCGATCAACCCGCCGTCGGGCTGCCGGTTCCATACCCGCTGCTGGCTGCGTGAGAAGCTTGGCAACCCGGAACGGTGCGTGGCCGAGGACCCGGTCCTGCGCATCCTGGACACACGGCACGAGGTCGCCTGCCACTTCGCGGAGGTCGTGGACGGCTCGACCGAGCAGGCGCAGGCGACCGGCCGCCCCGCCCCGAGCGTCGCCGCCCCCGCGGCCCCGGCACCGATCGTCCCGCCGGTCCCGCCGACCGCCCCGCCCACGGCGCCGCCGCCCGCCTGACGGCCATCGGTCAGCCAGCCGGCTTCGCCGGTGGGTGCAGGAAGCCGCCGAACCACGAGGCGAAGGTCGGGAACGTGCTCGTCCGTCCGAGATGGCGCGGGTTGTCGGCATCCCACTGGACCGCGAAGCTGGCCAGGACATCGCCCGCGTCGAGACGTGATCCGTCGTCGAAGAGGACACCACGGCGCAGGGTGCAGGTCCAGATCGTGAGCGCGCCGTTCGGCGCGCATCGTTCCGCGAGCGACGGCACGACCCCCGCGCTCCCGCGGTCGTAGGTGTACAGACTGTCGACCACCTGCGAGCAGACGAGCATCGCTATACGATCGGTCTCGTCGGCGCAGTACAGGCCGGCCGGTTCCGCGCTCGTCAACCACACGAATTGGCGGCGGTCGCCGGGCGTCATCGTCGCGAACCGCTCGAGGCCCAGCGGGGATGCGCCGGCGCCCTCGACGTCGGCGAGGTAGGCCGTCGACGAGCCGGTCCGGGCGACCGGGATCATCGGGACGTGCGCCCGGATGAGGTCGTTGACCTTGCCATAGGCCGCATCGCGCTTGGGCCCACTGGCCGTCCCGTTCCCGGCGGCGAGGGCCCTGCCGATGTCGGCGAACGGCGTGCCAAAGGCCTTGCTGGCCCGCGGCCCGAAGGTCGGATCGAGGAACGCACTGACATCGGGATAGGTCGCGGTCTGGCCGTCGAGGTAGATGCCCGGCATCGTGCCGGCATCGATGGCGGCGAGATAGGTGTCGTCCGGCTCCACGACGAGGGTCGCCTGGATCCCGAGATTCGCGAGCAGCTGGGCCTGGAGCTCCGTGGCGACGCCGGCCGGATCGGGCAGGTAGGGCCGTGCTGCGGCCGCGTAGTGGATGGTCGTCTGGAGGCCCTTCGGGTAGCCGGCCGCGGCCAGCGTCTCGCGGGCCAGGGCCGGATCAAAGGTGTACCAGTCCGCGCCGCTGCAAGCGTGTGGGATGGCGCACGGAGCGTACTTGGAGGCCAGCTCCGAGCCCGGCGGGAAGAACGCGTCGACCAGCTTCTGGCGGTCGATCCCGAGGGCCAGCGCCTGGCGGATCTTCTCGTTGCCAAAGGGCCCGATCGTATCGGTGAAGCCGAGATAGAAGACGTTCAGACCCGGGCGCACGGCAGGCACGAGGCTGACGTCGCCGTCGATCGTCGCGGCCCCGGTCGGATCGATGTCGTCGATGCCATCGACCGTGCCCGCCTCGAGCTCGTTCACGCGCTTGGCCGATCCGTCGCTCCAGCGGACGATGAGGCGCTCGTTGCGGGCGCTCGTGGCCCAGTAGCTGTCGTACCGGGCGAGGCTGATCTCCGTCCCGCGATCCCAGCCCTCGACCTTGTACGGCCCGGTCCCGTTGACCTCGGTGACGATCGCCTGCGGGTCGGCCGTGCCTGGCTGGACGTGGTGGGTCAACCACGCGGAATCGTTGATGCCGAAGGCCGGCGAGGCGATCTTCGACAGGAACGCCACATCCGGCCGGCACAGCTCGAAGACGACGGTCCTGGCATCCTTGGCCCGGATCCGCTTGAGCTCGCCCCTGTAGGCGGCGTGGGCTGCGTCCGGCGGCTTGGCCTGACCGCACGGCGCGTCGCCATCGGACGGATAGCTGGCCGGGGCGAAGGCGCCGGCGTTCGGTATCGGGGTCGTTCGTGGCGGGGTCGGGGAGGGGACCGTCTCGACGATCGGTGGGACCGTCGTGTTGCAGGCGGCCAGCACGAACGCGAGGACCAGCAGGCGGCTGGCGACATTCCCGGTCCCGCGAGCGGCTGACAAGGCTCCCAGGTGCTCCTGCTGCGCGCGTGACGGCCCCCGGCACCCGCGTCGCCCGGCAGGGAGCATCACGAGCGTCCGGAGCCTAGCATCGGCCGGGCGCGGACGTCGAAGCGACACGGCGTGGGCCGGGCTGCCGTTCCTCCCGAGCGTCCCGTGACGAGGGCTTCGCGTATGCTCCGGAGCGTGCAGACGCTGACCATCGCGCTCGCCCAGATCGCTCCCAAGCTGGGCGCGCTCGAGACCAACCTGGCGACCCATCACCGCCTCCTCGACGAGGCGCGGACGAAGGGCGCGGACCTGGTCGTCTTCCCGGAGCTGGGTCTGACCGGCTACCAGCTCCAGGATCTCGCCTCGGAGCTCGCGATGCGGCTGGACGATCCGCGGCTGGCGAGGCTGGCCGGCGCGACCCGGGGCCTGTCGGCGGTCGTGTCATTCGTCGAGGAATCGGCCGACCACCGCCTGTTCATCGCGGCGGCACTGCTCGAGGACGGCGAGATCCGTCACGTCCACCGGAAGCTCTTCCTGCCGACATACGGCCTGTTCGACGAGCGACGGTTCTTCGCCGCCGGTGACGTGCTGCGGGCCGTCCCGTCGCGGCTGGGGATCGGCATCGGGATCGGCGTATGCGAGGACTTCTGGCATCTGCCCGTCCCGCAGCTGCTGGCCCTCGACGGCGCGCAGATCCTCATCAACGTGTCGTCGTCGCCAGGTCGTGACCTGGCCGCCAGCAACGAGGTCGGGCTCGGCACGGCGACCTCTTGGCGGATCCTGATGCGGACCTATGCCCAGCTGACCACCTCGTTCGTCGTCTTCTGCAACCGCGTGGGCGTGGACGAGTCGATCTCGTTCTGGGGTGGCTCAGAGGTCATCGGACCGAGCGGCCAGGCCGTCTTCAGCGCCCCGCTCTACGACGAGGGGCTGTTCACGGTGGCCATCGCCCCGGCCGACATCCGGCGCGAGCGGATCGCGCTGCCACTGCTGCGTGATGAGCGCCCGGAGCTCAACGTCCGTGAACTGCAACGGATCGTCGCCGAGCGCTCCGGGCTCGCCGGCGACTCGACCAGCGACGCAGCTGCCGAGCTCGGGCTCGATGTCGCGCCGGCGGAGCCGCCGTCCGAACCCATCGGTTTCCGGACCCGTCGTGCAGGCACCGCCCGCCCGGTCGTCGATCGCGGCGCCTGACCGTGGACGAGATCGCCACGGATGCGCCGTTCGAGCTGCCTCCGGAGCTCGCCATCGACACCGCTGTCGCGCGCCGCGTCATCGCCGAGTTCATCCGCGGCCAGCTCGAGCAGGCGGGCTTCGAGCGGGCGGTCCTCGGGCTGTCGGGCGGCATCGATTCGGCGGTCGTCGCCCATCTCACGGCGGAGGCGATCGGCCCGGAGCGCCTCCTGTCGGTTATGCTGCCATATCGCCACTCATCGCCCGCCTCGCGCGTGGACGCCGAGTCGGTCATCGCCGGGCTGGGCTGCGCCAGCGACCTGGTCGAGATCAGCGCGATGGTCGACGGCTATTTCGGGACGGGTGAGATAGCCGGGGCGAGCGGCTCCGAAGGGCTCGCCGCCAGCCCGCTGCGCCGGGGCAACTTCGCCGCCCGGATGCGGATGGCCGCGTTGTACGACCGGTCCGTGACGTGGGGCGGTCTCGTCGTGGGGACGAGCAACAAGACCGAATCCCTCATCGGCTATACGACGCTGTTCGGCGATTCGGCCTGCGCGTTCAACCCGATCGGCGACCTGTACAAGAGCCAGATCCGCCAGCTGGCCGTCGCGCTCGGCGTCCCCGACGCGGTCATCCGCAAGGCGCCCTCGGCGGATCTGTGGCCGGGCCAGACCGACGAGACCGAGGGGGGCTTTTCGTACCCGGTCCTCGACCGCCTGCTGTTCTGGCGGGTCGACAAACGACGATCGATCGAGGAGATGGCAGAGCTCGGCTTCGAGTCGGCGATGGTGGAGCGCGTCGACCGGATGATCGCCGGGGCCGAGTTCAAGCGCCAGGTGCCGCCGATCGCCAAGCTCGGGCCGCGGACGGCCGGGGTGGACTACCTCTATCCAAGGCGCCGGCCGGGGTCCTCGCGCGGGTGACGGAGGCCGAGGCCGCGACAGGGCGGGGGACCCTCTACGTGGTCGCCACGCCGATCGGCAACCTGGCGGACATCACGCTGCGAGCGCTCGAGGTCCTGCGTGTCGTCACGCTCATCGCGGCCGAGGACACCCGGCACACGCGCCGGATGCTCGATCGGCACGGGATCGAGACCCGCATGACGAGCTATCACGCCCAGAGCGGGCCCGGCCGGGAGACCGCCCTGCTGGAGCATCTCCGTGGCGGTGCGGACCTCGCGCTGGTGACCGATGCCGGGACGCCGGTCGTCAGCGACCCGGGCGCGGAGCTGGTCGCGGCCTGGGCGGCCGAGGGCGGGAGCGTCGTCCCGTTGCCCGGGGCGTCGGCCGTGCTGGCGGCGGTCGTGGCGTCCGGCGTCGCGGGGCCGCGCTGGGCGTTCGAGGGGTTCCTGCCCCGGACCGGCGGCGAGCGGGCCGAACGGCTCGGGCGCATCGCGGACGACGACCGCGGAACCGTGCTGTTCGAGGCGCCGGGCCGGGTCGCCGCCACGTTGCGCGACCTGGCCGGGGCCTGCGGTCCGGACCGGTCCGCGGCCGTCTGTCGCGAACTGACCAAGGTCCACGAGACGATCGTTCGCGGCACGCTCGGCGAGCTCACGGCGGCCGCAGCCGACGGCACGATCCCGGCACGTGGCGAGTTCGTGCTCGTTGTCGGGTCTTGGCCGCACGGCCGACCGGTCTCGGCGGAAGATGCCGCCACTACGCTGGATGCCGCGCGCGCCCAGGTCGAGGCGCTTGTGACGGCCGGTGTCGCGCGCGGCGAGGCCGCTCGACGCGTGGCGGCGGCCACCGGCCTGCCGCGTCGGCGCCTCTACGGACTCGACTCGGCTCGCTAGGATGGCGGCATGACCGCCCCGACCACCCCTCGCTCCGGTCTCCCGATCCTCGGCCAGCTGTCGCGATTGGCGGCCGTATCGCTCGTCGTGACCGTCGTCCTGAGCCTCCTGGCGATCGTGCTCGACTTCGGCCTGCATGCCAGCGAGACGATCCTGTTCGTCGTCTCGGCCGCGGCGATCCTTGGCCTGGCGTGGGTGGTAGGCCTGTCGACCGAGCGGCTCGGGTCGATGACGGGACCGCAGGTCGGCGGCATCCTCAACGCGACGTTTGGCAACATCGCCGAGCTGATCATCGGGTTCTTCGCCCTGCAGGCAGGTCTGATCGAGGTCGTCAAGGCGTCGCTGACCGGCTCCATCATCGGCAACCTGCTGCTCGTCATGGGCCTCAGTGCGTTGATCGGGGGCCTGAAGAACGGTCCGCAGCACTTCAGTCCCAAGATCGCCGTCTCGAACGCCGCGCTGCTCGTTCTCGCGCTCATCGGCCTGTTCGTACCCGCCATCTTCGCGTTGACGACGCTCGATCGGGCGCCGGGCTCCATCACGGAGGAGTCGGTCCTGGTGTCGATCGTGCTGATCATCGGCTACGTGCTGTCGCTGATCTATCAGTTCACCCACCCGGACGTGACGCTGAGCAATGCTGGCGAAGCCGAAGAGCATGCTGGACCGGCGTGGAGCGGCCGGGTCGCCATCGTGGTCCTGCTCGGGGCGGCAGCCCTGCTGGCCGTCCTGTCGGAGATCCTCGTGGCATCGATCGAGCCATTCATCGCGAGCTTCGGCCTGTCGTTCTTCTTCGTGGGCGTGGTCATCATCCCGACCATCGGCAACCTGGCCGAGCATCTGGTGTCGGTCCAGCTGGCGGCCAAGAACAAGATGGAGTTCGCCCTCGCGGTGACCTTCGGGTCCAGCCTCCAGATCGCCCTGTTCGTGGCGCCGGTGCTGGTCCTCCTCGGGGTGTTGCTCGGACAGGACATGAACCTCGTGTTCACGCCGCTCGAGATCGCCGCGGTGGCCGCCGCCGTCGGGATCAGCTCCCTGATCGCCATCGACGGTGAGACGAACTGGCTGGAAGGGGCGCTCCTGACGCTCGTCTACGCGATCCTCGCGATCTCGTTCTTCGAGTTCGTCCCGACCCCGTAGGTCGCGCCAGGCGTGAGGGGCGACGGCGCGGAGGGGACGCGCCGCCGCCATGGGAACTTCGGTGCGGTGCTCAGGCCGCGGCTGTGGCGGCCTCCGCCTCGGCGTCGTCGACGACGAGCGCCTCGTCCTCGTCATCCTCGTCGTCGTCCGACGTGCCCGGGTCGAACGCCGACTCGGGGATGGGCTCCGAGGCCGGGATCTCGCCGAGCGCCTGCGCCTGGTCCGCCAGCGAATCGGCGGCCTGCTGGGCCTCGTAGTCCTTCTTGCGCCGGCCAGACAGCATCTCGACGTGCCCGGCGACGATCTCGGTCTTCCAGTGCCGGGCGCCCTTGTCATCGTCCCACGAGCGGGTCTGGAGGCGGCCCTCGACGGCCACCTGCTGGCCCTTGCCCAGATAGCGGCCGGCGATCTCGGCCAGGCGGTCCCAGGTCTGACGTATACTTGGTCGTATTCGTCGATCCGTCAACGGAGCGAACCGAACATGACCGCCTACGGCTACATCCGCAAGTCCGTCGTCCACGACCCGGCTCGCATGCTCTCACCCGAGATGCAAGAGGCCGCCATCAGGAAGCTCGCTGCGGCGAACGGCGACGACGACGTGGTAATCCTCAGCGACCTCGATGTTTCGGGCCGCAAGGGCCGTTCTAGGCGCCCCGGATGGGACGAGTTGCTGCGCGCGGTCGAGGACGGCGAGTGCAAGAGCGTGTATGCGTACTCGTTGAGCCGGTTCGCCCGCAGCGTCTCGCAACTGGCCGACTTCTTCGAGTTGAGCGAGCGCCAAGGCGTCAAGGTTCGCGTCGACCGTGACCACATCGATACGTCGACCGCGACCGGGAAGCTCATAGGCAACGTCCTCGCGTCACTCGCGCAGTTCGAGGCCGATGTAGCGAGCGAGCGAGTCAAGGACGCCTTCGCGGCGAAGCGTCAGCGCGACCCCGAATGGCGCGGACCAGGAAACAGCGCATACGGCGACGAAGCGGGCGAAGACCCGCTGGTCGTGGTCGCGGCCTTCCGCGACGCGGGCAGTTTCGACGGGGCGGCGCGACTCCTCAACACGCGCGGTGTTCCAAGTCGGTTCTCGAACGGCCATCTTTGGTCCGGGAGCGTCGTGCGCGGCGTCGTCAAGCGTCACGCTCCGGATGAAGTAGGCCCGATGGTTCGTCGCGGCTCACCAGCCGGGCGCCGTTCGTTCCGCTTCTCCGGACTCGTCGAGTGCAGTACGTGTCATAAGACGCTCACCGGGTCGCGCGACACCCGGCGTGGCGACGTCCGGTATGCGTGCTCCCGAGCACGCGTGATCCCGCACGTTCGCGGTTGGGTGAACGAGTCGAAGCTGCTCCCGGTCATTGCCGCCGAAGTCGGCCACGCCGCCGTGGCGATGAAGCGACTCCAGAAGGGGAGTGCCGAGGACGACGCCGCCCTGGCCACGCTCGCCGCGAAGCGAGCGCGCGTCATCGACACGTACACGGACGGTCTCATCGACAAGGCCGAGCGCGACCGACGTCTCGCCGACATCGCCGTCGCGGAGTCGAAGCTCTCGACGCGACGATGGATCAAGCGCATCTCGCTCCCGCCCGACATCGAGACGGGCGATCCGGCCAAGGTGAACACCTACCTCCGGAGGCTGTTCGAGCGCGTGACGGTCGACATGAGTCAGCCCGCGACGTTCGGCCCGTCGAAGTGGCTGCCGACGCTCGACTTCGAATGGCGCGACCCGTCGATGCGCGTCGAGGAGGACACCGCCTGACTGTCGCCATGTAGCGACAGCACTTCATCCGGAGGGGGTTACCACCGGCCGGCGGCTTCGTTAGGTTCAACCTCGTCAGTCGTTGACGTCGCAAGGAACGACGCCGACTCGACGGGAAAGGACCCCACCGCAATGACGACCGAGAAGAAGGCCGCCCCGAAGACGTCGAAGACGGGCAACCTCGTCTTCGCCTCCGGTGCTTGTCACCACCGCAACGCCGATGGGAAGCCCGACTGCAAGAAGGCTATCTGGCTACGCGCCAGCGGCAAGCCGGTCGGCAACCTCTGTGAGACCCACGAACGCGCTTGGCGCGTCGCGGCCAGGGCTCGCTACGACGCCCGCCAGGTCGCGAAGCCCGCTGAAGTTCCCGTCGCGAAGGACGCGAAACCGCGGTCAAGCGCGAAGCCCCCGCGCGGCAAGGTTATCCCGCTGATGGCGGACGAGGCCCCGTTGGATCCGATGGAGCGCGAGATGGCAGCCGTCAAAGCGATGAAGGTCCGAAGGGTCGAAGGCTGACACGCTCGGCGGGGCGACGCGCAGCTCGACGGGCTCGACTCTACGGAGTCGGGCCCGCTTTCATGTTTGCGCGGGCGGCGTGCGCCGACCGACGGACCGCGTAGTGGTGGTCGAGAATAGCGCGGAAGCGACGCGGGTAGTCCACGCCTACATCCGGACCGGAGAAGGCCTTGTAGCTCCAGATCTTCCATTCCCTGATGTAGACCTTCTCGTTGTCCGTCCAGATGTCGTACCAGGAGCACGCCGAGCAGTTGTTCACGTCATGCGGGTGGTCCGTCGGGAGCGACTCCCATTCGGTGGGGTCGTCGTCTTCAAAAGGGCGGCCGAGGTTGACAGGAATGGTGGGCATGCCCCCATGGTAACGGTCGCGGGGCCGTCCTCGTGACCGCCAGAGCCATTCTCCGGCCCGCTTGCGTGCGGGACGACGCGATACGCGATAGGCGGGGAGGGGAGTCGCCGCGGCCGTTCTAGCGCCAGACAGCCGTTCACCGCGAGCCTCCTCCCCGGGTACGGGCCGGAGCGACAACGATGGAGGTCGCGGTGATCGGTAGAAGCACGCCGGAACTGCGTCGAAACGCCGCCACGCCGATTGACTCGGACGAAGTTGCTGACTCCAACGCTGCCGTCCGCGGATGCGGGCGGTCCAGCGAGGAGAATGTCGCGCATCCTTCGGATACTGTCGAACTACGCGAACCCGTCTCCGTACTGCTCGACGAGCCTGTTGAGGACCGCGCCGCGGTTGACGTACGGGTTGTCGGCCAGGACGATCAGCGCGCAAGCGACGTGCGTCCACCAGCTCGCTTCGGGCGGTCGCCCCATGCCTTGCCCGAACGTCCCCGTGCCCGGGACTCCGGCGATGGACCCGGCCTGCGCGGCTCGTGTCGTCGCGTGCCCAGTGGCCGCCGCCGGGTCGGTGTCGAATGACCACGCCGAGTCCGCGACCATCGAGGCCGCGAACACCGCCGGGTCGACCGTGATGTCGGTCAAGCCGGCACCGACGTGATCGCGTGACGGTTGTCACCACCGGTCGCGAGACCGGGCTTCACCCCTTCGGGCTCGGCGTAGGCCGTGCCAGTTGACCGGGCGATGTCGAACGCCGCCATCTTGGCCGCCGCCGAGGCCCGGGAAGCCTCCTCCGGATGGCCGTTGCCGATGGACCCGTCGAGCGCGATGCCGAGCCCGGACGACGAGAGGACGGCGAACCGCTTCACGTCGAAGGTCGCCATCGAAGACGCGATCTCGTCCTCGACGATCTTGGCCGCTTGCCGGTTCGGGTCGGACGCTTCGAGCGCGGCCGTGACGTCAGCCTCGATGGCCGTCGTGTACCGCGCTCCCTTGTCCTTCGCGACCTCCAGAAGAAACGCCGCCCGAGCGGGTTGCCCGGCCTCCAACATCGCGGACGCTTGCTCGACGAAGGAGTCGCCATCGACTCTCGACGCGACGAGCCGAGCCCGCTCCAACTCGTCGGCCATCCGGGCCGCCGGATCGCGCTCGGTCTCGGTCTTCGCGAGGAGCGCGTTCCGCGCCTTCAGACCTTCCGTGACCGCATCGTTGAGGAGGCCGCGGGCCTTGACATCGGCCTCGCGGATCTCGGCGACGAGACGCGCCCGCTCCCGCTCGGCGAAGAGGGGAGTGATCCGCCCCTCGGCGGCTTCGACGTTGACGAGCCGAAGCTCGGCCTCGCGCTTGGCGATGCCTTCCGTGACCGCATCCAGCGCGGCCTTGAACTTGTCCTTGCTCATGTTGCCTCCGTTCAAGTTGAGCCGCTTCAATGCGGCGATTTGACCGTCGATGGCCGTGCGCCCCGCGGGCGACACGCCCGGGAGCTTCGCTTCGAGGAGCGCGACCTCCAAGTCGCGTGCCTCCGTAGGTGACAACCCGCGTTGCCACGATGACTTCGCGGGTGTTGATGCGCGGTAGGCTTCAAGTCGATGCCCGCCGACGCGGTTGGTGTGGCTCATTTGCCCTCCTGGTTGATCGCGTCGTTGGACCGCCCGACGCTGCGGCGGTTGAGTTCCTTCATGTGGTGGGGCTCCAACGCCCGGTCGCGGACGAGCCGGTGCCGTCGACGGTCCAGCGGAAGATCCCCTTGGCCGTGACAAGCTCGGGGACCGCGCCGGTGTAGGTGTCGCCGCGACGAGCGGAGCGGAGCATCGCGATGGCCGACTTGGCCTCCGTGAACGACTCCATCACCTCGGCGGCGTCGAGCTGGAACGCTTCGAGCGCGGCCAGCTTCTCCTCGACCTCGGTCAAGTCGGCCGCTCCCGGAGGCGCGACCCGATGGATGGACTCGACCATCCGCCTGATGGCCTCGACCCGCGCGGTCTTGGCCGCGGGCGACAGGGACGGGAGGTCCGCTTGAAGCCCGACCAGCAGCCCGCGGAGGAGGTCCTCATCCGTCCCTGAAGGCTCCCCGGCGGTCACCACGGGCGGCGAAGCGGGCGGGATGACGTGCCCGTTCCGAATGTGGCGTCGCAACGCTTGCGACGACACGGCGAACGCGCCAGCAACTCGTTGAGCTGGGCGTCCCGTGTTGACCTCGGCATCGATGAGCCGTGACTGCGGATGTGAACAAATGGAGCAGACGTTCGCGCTCACTAGACCTCCTGTTGAACCCCGCTCACGCGGGTGTGTGTTGAGTTGAGACCGGCCGCTCGGACGCGACCTACGTTCGGTGCGCCCGGTGTGTTCGCGCACGTTGGTGATCGCGCCTCTTCGAACGAGGGGCGTCCGGTACGGATGCACGCCTCGCGACACTTGCGCGCGTTTGTGGCTTGCGCTACCATGCGAAGCGTGGGAGTGTATACCTCGTTGAGCGTCACGGTCATAGTTGTGCCGTCCCTCCTCTCGACGTCCGTCATCTCTCGTCCTTCGTAGGCCTATCCCATCGACGAGTGGACCAATGGTCTCCTATACGTTGGAACACTGGTCCATTCGTCACGGTGCGTTCGCTCACGCCTTTGCGGCGTGTGCGACCGGACCGCATTCCGACGCGAGGTCTACGAGAGGTCCTCGCGTCAGTCCATCGGTCCATTCGTCACCTCCGGTGCGTCCGATGCGTCGTCTTCGGCGGAGCGAAGTCGGATGTCGTCGCGCCAATAGCGCCACTCGAAGCTCCGGCCGACCTTCACCTTCTCGTCGCTTCGACGAAGGAGCGTGAGCCGCATCAACTCGGCGATGCGCTTGCGGCCGTCGCCGATGCCCCACAAGACTTCGAGTTGAGCCGACGACATGCCGTCGCCGTCGCGCGGCACCCCATCGACCCACGAGAGAAGCGCCGCGTTCCGCTCGTTGGAGGAGTCCACGACCGAGTAGACGTGACTCGCCGTGTTGTACTCGACGAGCATCGAGGTCGTTTCGAGGATCCGGCCGCGAACCGTGAGCCATCGTCGCGAGTCGAGGGGGTCCGCCGGGTTGTGGTAGGTCAGCTCGGCTTGCACGTCGCACGCCGCCGCGATGGCCCCCGAGCCTCGCGTCGCCTCACCGGCGATGCCGCCGCCCTTGCGCGTGTGGTGAACGAGGATCACCGCCGCGTCGCGGTCAGCGAGCGCGTGTCGGATCGTCTCGACCGCGGCGGTCGTCTCGCCCGCGTCGTTCTCGTTCTCGATGCCCGCCCAGACGGCGAGCGTGTCGATGATGACGACGGCCCCGTCGTGGTTCGACACCCACCGCGACGCCGCAGCGAGGGAGTCCGCCAGACCCCAGCCCGCGCGCACGGCATCCGACCGTTGGACGACCTCCATCGCCGAGAGGCCGAATGCCTTGGTCTTGGTGACGACCGGGACGCCGTATTCCTCGGTCATCAGCAGGAGAGGCGTCCCGGGACGGACATCGAACTCGCCCAGGAACTTCTCGCCCGTCTCGGCGCATCGCGCCAGATGTCCCAGGAGGGTTGACTTGCCGCCCTTCGGCGGACCGGCGACGACCGTCACGCCGCCGGAGTAGGCGACCGGGTAGGCGACCCACGGCACGGTGCTCGGCGTCTCGGCCACGATTTGGGCGATGGGCTTTACCACCTTGCCGACGTTGGACTCGGGGACGTCGACGTTTCCCGCGAGCACCCACTCGCGCCAGTCCTTCCCGGTCCCCGTGAGCGAGTCGTAGTCGGGCGGCACGATGCGCGCGGCGAACAGGCCCGCCGTCATCGCGTTCTCCATCGCCTTGGCCGCGCCCTTCTGCCCGGCGTCATCTGCGTCGTAGGCGACGAATACGCTCTCGACGCCGCGACGCGCCATCGAGCGGAAGTCGCTCACACTCGGCACACCCGACGCAGATCCGGCGGAGTACGCCATCTCGTAGCCGATGCCCCGCAGAGCGATGGCGTCCGACTCGCCTTCGGTGAGGAGGATGTCGACCGGCATCGCGTCGTCAAGCGGCCAGATGGCCGGGTTGGGTGAGCCGGCGGGCGACCAGCGCCGCTCGGACGAGCCCGCTTGGCGATGCTTGGCGACGCCCAGACCCGGGAAGTCGTGCGACACCCAACCATCCGCCGTCGCCGAAAGAGGGAAGTCGTCGAGGAACGCTCGTTCCACGCCGCAATAGGCGGCGTACCACCCGAGCGGGTCGGCCTTCGCGTCGGCCGGGATGGGCTTCGCCGTTGCGGACCGGCGCTTGGTCCGTGTGATGCGGATGGGCGTCGCCTCGGCGGCTTCGAGGTTCTCGACGACTTGGCGGTAACCCGCGCCACACACCGGGTTGAGGCACTTCACGAGCGTCTTGCCGGTCTTCTCCGTGATGTGGAGTGAGTCCGAGCCACCGTGAACCGGACACTCGGCGTGAACGTCACGCCGCCCGCTCGTCGAGTCATTCCAACGCGCAATATCGAGTCGCTCTGCAAGCCAGTCGAAGTCGTGGTCGCTCATCAGCCCATTCACTTTCAGCAGCCCGATACGCGGTAGGTAGGGACGGCGGGCGGGCTGAGGACCCGCCGCCCCGTAGAGGACCCGTCCGAGTTCGCGGGTTCGGACGGCGTGAACATACGCGACCCGCCGGATCGCGCGTGTCGCTGGCCGGTCATAGCCCGGTCCCGCAGTTGGGGCAGACCGCGCCCTCGGTGAGCGACACGGCGTGAAGGTCGCATCCGTGCCGGGCGCAGACATCGCGACCGTCGAGGACGGGCTCGGTACACGGCTCGATGGACCCGCGCGGGCCGCGCGCCGGGTCGGCCCGTTCATCGGGGCTGTTCGGCCAGCCGACGCCGGTGTGGACGTAGCCAGTGCAAGCGAGACGGTCCATCAAGCCGTCTTCTGGGCGGCGCTCGCCGCCTTCTTCCGCGCGGCGTAGATGACCGCCAGGTCGGCCTCACCTTCGGAGGCCATCTTGGCTCGACTCGCGGCGATGCCCTCGATGGCTTCGAGGATCTTGATGACGTTCTTCGCCTTGATGTTCACGGCGCGCGCGCGGCGCTCGACCATCGAGACGTAGCCCTGCGTGACGAACAGCTTTTGGGCCAACTCTGCTTGGCTGACCGCGTTGACCTTCCGGTATGCGGTGACCTCGGCGAGATCGTAGACCGGACCGTAAGCAGCTTCGCCGACGGGCTGCGGTCGGGTGATGTTGTTGCTCATGATGTGATAATACGTCTACACATATACCACGGCGAATGTAGGTATTACATCGAGAGCCCGCAAGACGGTCACGGACGCCGCTTGCGCGTGATCGCGCGTCGTCGAGTCGCCTCAGGCCGGACGGGCCGGAGAACGAGCCGGAGAGTCACGGGCGCGATAGGTCGAACCGTCCGCGTAAGTCGCAGCTAAGCGCTGATGCCTACTCTCCGAGATGGGCCGCGCTCCGCGCCCGGAAGGTCGATCTCGGGCTCGCCCGACCAGCCCGTTCCGGGGCGTCGCGGCCCTTATGCTTGAGGCATGGCAGGGAAGGAGTCGTTGGTCCGGGCTAGCCGGGCCAAGAACGACGAGTTCTACACCCAGTTGGTCGACGTCGAGGCCGAACTACGGCTCTACCGCGACCAGTTCCGCGGCAGGGTCGTGCTCTGCAACTGCGACGACCCGTATGAGTCTGCCTTCTTCAAGTATTTCGCGATGAACTTCAATCATCTCGGCCTGAAGAAGCTCATCACTACGAGCTACAGCGGGAGCCCGATCACCGGCGAGCAACTCCGGTTGCTGGACGTAGCCGGGATGCCCGACAACGCCCCCGAGAAGCCAGCCTACCGGGTCGAGATCAGCGAAGTTCCGGACGCCAACGAGGACGGGGCTACCGACCTACAGGACGTCGAGTACCTGCTGAAGCACGAGCGCAACGTCGTCAGCCTCTTGGCGGAGGGCGGAGACTTTCGCTCCGCTGAGTGCGTCGCTTCGTTAGACGAGGCCGACATCGTTGTCACGAACCCACCGTTCTCGCTGTTTCGCGAGTACGTTGGCCAACTCGTGGGGCATGGCAAGCAGTTCCTCATCCTCGGCAACCTCAACGCCATCACGTACAAGGAAATCTACTCACTCATAAGGGACGGACAGCTCTGGCTCGGTCACCGGACCGGCGGGGAAAAGTGGTTCCGCGTGCCCGACGACTACGGCCACACGACCGACAAGGGGAAGATCAAAGTGGAGGCCGGGGTGAGGTACCTAGCCATGAAGAACATGGCGTGGTTCACCAACCTGGACACCACAAAGCGTCATGAGGCCATGACGCTGTACAGGCACTACACGCCTGACGAGTACCCGACCTACACGAACTATCCGGCCATCGAGGTCGCCAAGGTTTCGGACATCCCGATGGACTACAGCGGGGCCATGGGCGTCCCGATCACCTTCCTGGACAAGTACAACCCGGAGCAGTTCGAGATCCTGGGGTTCCGCAAAGGCGATGACGGCAAGGACCTCTCGATCAAGGGGAAGAGCTTGTACTTCCGAATCCTCATCCGGGCCCGTCCATGAAGATCGACCTGAAGGCGATCACGGTCCGTGAGGTCGCCGAGGGCTATGGCGACAACGACGAGGAAGGTGTCGTCGGATACGCCGGGCGGCTCGACATCCGGCCCAAGTACCAGCGGGAGTTCGTCTACGACGAGAAGAAGCGGAACGCCGTTATCGACACCATTCGCAAGGGCTTCCCGCTCAACGTCATGTACTGGGTGGTCACGGACGAAGGCACCTTCGAGGTGATGGACGGCCAGCAGCGGACCATCTCCTTCTGCCAGTACGTGAACGGCGACTTCTCGGTCCCGGTAGACGGCCACCCGATGGCGTTCCACAACTTGTCGAAGACGCTCCAGGACCAGATCCTCGACTACACCCTGATGGTCTACCACTGCTCCGGCAGTGACCAGGAGAAGCTCGACTGGTTCCGCATCATCAACATCGCGGGCGAACGCCTCACCGAGCAGGAGCTGCGAAACGCGGTCTACACAGGACCGTGGCTCTCCCACGCCAAGACGATCTTCTCCAAGTCCAACTGCGCGGCGTACCTCCTCGGCAACAAGTACGTCAGCGGCTCGCCAATCCGGCAGGAGTACCTGGAGACCGCTATCTCGTGGCTATCGGGCGGGAAGGTCGAGCAGTACATGTCGGCCCATCAGCACGACCCGAACGCCAACGAGCTGTGGGCCTACTTCCAAGCGGCGATCGCGTGGGTGACGCTGACCTTCACCACGTACCGCAGCGAGTTGAAGGGCATCGACTGGGGCACCCTCTACAACCAGTTCAAGGACGGTCTCTTCGACACCGACCAGCTGGAAGGTGAGATCAAGGTGCTGATGATCGACGACGACGTCACGCGCAAGAAGGGCGCCTACCAGTACGTCCTGACCCACGACGAGAAGTACCTCGCGATCCGCCAGTTCACGTCAGGGATGAGACGCGCTGCGTACGAGCGACAGGGCGGAATCTGCCCCGTCTGCAAGAAGCACTATGAGATTGAGGCGATGGAGGCCGACCACATCACGCCGTGGTCGAAGGGCGGACGGACCAGCGCGGAGAACTGCCAGATGCTGTGTCTCGAGGACAACCGGCGCAAAGGTGCGGTCTAGGCTGAACTGAGCGTCCCCCCCCCCGGCCTCGGCGAGCGCGTCGTCGGAAGAGCGGCCCCCCGCGCTCCGCCCCGGAGGAACGATCTCGGGCATGGCCTGACCAGCCCACTCCGGGGGCGACGCGGTCCAAGGAGTCGAGCAAGGGTCGCCGCCCGAACCGCACGGAACGGACGTAGGACTCCGTGTTCATGCCGTTCCCGCTCCTCCCAGCGCCAACTCGCTTGACGACCGCGGCCGCGCCATGCTATATCGAGCTCATCAATCCGTCACGCCACCATACCGGCGGCGACGGCCAACATGGCAAGACCGCGCGGTCGTGCGTGTGGACGATATGCGGGTCGAACATGAGCTGGCACGGCCCGCAGATGGAACGGAGTAGTGGAGTCCATGAGTGAACCGGAACCGAGCAAGGAGTCGGTCGCCGACATCCTTGCCGAAGCCATTGCCGCCGTGAATGCGGCCGGTGTCCCAGCCGAGCTGAAGGAGGCGGCCTTCTCAAAGGCGGTCGATGTCATCATGGCGAGGCGTACGGCCGAGACGGCCGGCAGCATGGGGACGGCGGGCGTTGCCCATGCCCCGGCCGTCACGCCCGGCGCGACGGCGCTCACCGAGGGGGACGTGGTCGGACTCATCGCCGCTCGGCTCCGCCTCGACCGCGAGGTGGTCGGCGAGGTGTTCGATGAGACGGACGGGAAGCTCGACGTCATCGTGCCGCCGCGCAAACTGGCCGCGGGCAAGGCTCCCGCCGTAAAGCAGCTTGCCCTCCTTGTGGCCTCAGCCCGGCAGGCTGCGGGCATCGAGGAGTGGACGGACGCCGACGACATCCGCCAGTTCGTGGAGGAGTTCAAGAGGTACGACCAGGCCAACTTCGCATCGACACTCAAGCAGATGGACGACATCTTCCGTATCAAGCAGACGGGACGCAAGATCACCGTCAGGTTGGGGCGGCCCGGTTGGGACCGGGCGGCCGAGCTGGTCACCACGCTCGCGGGGGAGGGATAACCATGACGGACGAGACGAAGGCTACGGCCTCGGTCGTCGCCGAGCCCGACGATGACGACGCCGAGCTTGAGGCGATGGGCGCGATCACGAAGGCGCTCAAGCCGCTGACGCCGGCTACGCGGCAGCGCGTCATCGGTTGGGCTGCCGGCAAGTACGGCGCGGCTATCGCGTCAGCAGCGACCGGACTTCCTGGTCTTGCAGTCGGCGGACTCGGCGGCCGGGCCGCTTCGGAGTTGCCCGTCGCGGCCAAGAAGCGGCGCAAGACGGTCCGAAAGAACGGCGTCGGGGCCGTCGCGCCTGCGGTCGGCAACAAGCCGAAGGGAGCGCCGGGTCACGACAAGACCCTGAACCTCCACCCGGCGGACAGGCAGTCGTTCAAAGACTTCGTGGGCGAGAAGAAGCCGCGGGACAACTTCGTGGAGCACAACGTCGTGGCGGTCTACTGGCTGGGGCAGACTGCCGAGATCACGGACGTGACGACGGACATGGTCTTCACGTGCTATCGGGGCGTGTCGTGGAAGCTCCCGGGCGATCTTCGGAACAGCCTCGCCAAGACGGCCCACGACAAAGGCTGGCTGGACACGAAGGACTCCGACGACATCAAGATCACACCATCAGGGCTGAACTTCGTTGAACGTGACCTCCCGCCGAAGACCAAGGCGTAGGCGCCCTGCGGTCGCCATCGCGGCGGCCGCCCCGACCACGCCGACGATCACTCCGGCGACCGCGCTCGTTGCGGTCCCGCCGTCGCTGCGCGACCCCTTGATCGCCGCGCTCAACGAAATCGCCACGAACTTCGCCGCTCACAAGTGGGAGCCGTCCGAGTTGAACGGGGGCAAGCTCTGCGAGACGGCCTACACCATCCTCCGAAGCCATGTGGACGGGACATGGGCCGCCAAGCCGAACAAACCGCGTGACTTCGTGACCGCGTGTCGCGACTTCGAGAACGCGGACAAGACGAAGTTCCCGCAGTCTGTTCGGGTCACGACTCCACGCTTGCTGATGGCGCTCTACGAGATCCGCAACAACCGCGGCGTTGGCCACGCCGGTGGCGACGTAGACGCCAACCACATGGACGCCACTCTCGTGTTGACCGGGGCGAAGTGGGTCGTCGCGGAGTTGATCCGCATCTTCCACGGCGTGACTACGGCGGAGGCGACGGCCATAGTTGACGCACTTGTCGAGCGGGTCGTCCCGACCATCTGGACCATTGGTGCAACCCGTCGGGTGCTAGCAACCGGCCTGTCGATGAAGGACAAGACCCTGCTCTTGCTCTACGCGTCGGCGGATTGGGTCAGCGAAGCGGACCTCGTCGGCGCCATCGAGCACTCGAACGCCTCCGTCTACCGACGAGATGTACTCGCGACGGCCCACAAGGACCGGCTCATCGAGTACGAAGCCACGAACCGCCGGGCGCACATCAGCCCGCTGGGTGTGGACTACGTGGAGAAGCGACTCGGGGCGCACCTCGTCGCCTAATACGACCAAGTGGACGCGAAACCCAGGCGACGACGGGATGGTACTCCGAGCGCTCCTTGCCGCCACCGATGAACTCATTGCTCGCCACGGTGAACGTCGTCATTGACTCAGTTACCCCATCGGTACATCATGTCGGCGTGAGACGAGCCGTCGCGTATCTCCGCAAGTCGAGGGTTGACCCGGGCACGCGTGACGCGTCATGGGAGACCCAGGAGGCCAAGGTTCGCGCCTTGGCCGCCCGCCACGGGGACACCGACCTTGAGCTAATGAGTGATTGGGGTCGGTCTGGACGGGGAGAGAAGACCCGTCTACGACCCGAGTATCGGCGCCTCCGGGGGATGATCGAGGCAGATGAGGTATCCGTCCTCTACAGCTACAGTCTGAGCCGGCTGGCGCGGTCACTCACAGAGTACGCATCGCTCGCCGAGTTGTGCCGGGAGCACGGTGTCCAGGTTCGGCTCGACAAAGAGGGGGAATTCGACTACGGCTCAGCGTCCGGTCGATTCACGGTCGGCATCTTGGCGTTGCTTGCCCAAATGGAAGCTGAATTGGCGCAGGAGCGCGCACGCGACACCGTCCAGGCGCGGCGTGCCCGCGGCGATCACATTGGGTCAGCCGGCTACGGGAAACGCCTCCACAACGGAACGTTAGAGGATGATCCGCGCGAGAGCGTCGAAGTCGTGGCGGCTGCGTATCGGGAGGCCGGAGGATTCGCCGGGGCCGCCCGCATCTTGAACACCAAAGAGGTGCGTTCGAAGTTCGGCAAGAAGTGGAGCGGGACCACGGTCCGCCGCGTCCTAACCACCGCGGCGCCTCAGGAGTTGGCGGGACGGCCCGTGGAGGCCCGTGTCAAGCAGCGCGGCACGTTCACGCTGTCACGCATTCTCCGTTGTCCCTGCGGGCAGATCATGACCGGGCGACACGGCCGCGGCTCCCGCAAATACGGACTCTACGGCCCCTACGCGAGCTACCAATGCTACCGGGGCCGATACGAGTCGAACCACCCGCGGCCATACATGGTCAGCGAACGCGAGATCTTGCCGTGGGTTGTGGCCGAGGCCGACCGACTCCGCGTACCACATCACAAGTTCGATTCCGACGCCGATCCGGATCGGCGGACGGCTCTGGAAGAACGACGCAGACGCGTTATCGACAACTACGAGGACGGTGTGATCGAGAAGTCCGAACGCGATGCAAAGCTCGCGGCGATCATCACCGAGCTGGAAGGTCTCGCGGCCGCCGAGCGTGCCGACGTCATCCCGCCAACGATCGATTGGACGTGGGAGCCGGCCATCATCAACGAGGTATTGCGAGCGCTCTGGAACGTTGTGGAACTCGGGCCCGACCTCCGCCCAGTCCGCGCGACCTGGTTGGTGCCGGAGTGGCGAGCGTGAGACCCACCCCGATGGGTGTATAATGCCACTCTATCTGCCCGCGTCGCGCGACCCATCTGATGGGACTAACCGTCGGACCAGCGATTGGACCCACGCGGTCAACGGAACAAAGCTCGGTCAGGTCGTGACCCGGTTTCTTTAGGCGAACTGTGTTCGCCCGCGAGAAAGCCGGGTCTCTTCATGAATCGAGAACCTAAACACGTTCGGGACCTACAGCGGCAAGGCGGGAGGGAGGGGGCGAGGCGACGTTGGGGCTCGCACGTGCCTCAAACGGTCAGGATGGGTGATCTCAGCTCCGAGCAGCGGCGTCTGGTCGTCGCCCTCATCGAGGCAGCACGCGCCTCGCGAGCAGAGGCCGCCTCGGCGACCATTGAGACGGCCGAGACGGCCGAGACGGAGGGTCACGGCAATGACCGCCCGACAGACTGAGGCTAGCAGACAGCACGTCGGTCGCTTCGAGCAGACCTGCCCGGCTTGCGGGATCTCGGAAGGCGCTGGTTCGTATTGCACGTCCTGCCTGTGCCCGATTTCCGCGGTTCACTGGCACGCCGCGATCCGCTCGGCTAGGCAGATTGCCACTACTGAGTGGATGACGGCTCACAGACCAAGGATTCGCCGAGAGCCGGGGCCTACAGCCCACAAGCCTCGGACTCGCACGCCTGCGATCCCGCGCCGCCAGAGGCATCGTCGATGAGCATCAAATTGATCAGCCGTGCCTGGGAGGTGAACGGGATCAGCATGGCCGCGAAATTGCTCCTGATTGCTCTGGCGGACCACGCCCACGACGACGGCGGGAGCTGCTACCCGTCCTCCCAAAGGTTGGCAAATCGTCTCGGTTGCTCACGGCGGCACATCTGGACCCTACTCCAAGAGCTCGAGCGGGCCGGCCTCGTGGCCAGACGTTCGGGAGGCCATCGCTCGACCAACCAGTACACCTTGCGGCTTTGAAACGCCGAGCTGTCACGTGACAACAAGGTGACAGTAGGAACGGCAGTTCCTGCCGCTACCAAACGACAGTTCCTACTCACTGGGAGCCCCGGTTCCCACCCTTAGTAGGAATGTGAGTGCCCGCCAACCAATAGAACCGCAAATGAACCGTTATTAGCCGTCGGGTCCGGTTCCGGAGTCTTGGGACTCCGTCACCGGATGAATGGTCGGAGGATGAACTGGAAATCCTCGGGATTCGACGGACCTTGGAACAGCAGACCTCGAATCGTCTAGGGGCATGGTGTCATGACCCAGCCGATCGTACCGAGAACACATTCTCAACCTCGTCGTCGTAGTGGTTGATAACCTCGATCGCGACCCCGCCCGCTATTGGCTCGGCGCCGATCCGCTCCGGGGTTGTCATCCGGCCTCGAGTCGCATCCTCAAGCTCCGACCACGCATCTGAGGGGGCTACACTGACTGGCCACGGAGGGTGTGCGACGTGTGGACGTGTCCGCAATGCCACTCGATCAACGTCGAGAAAACCGCGAGATGTTATTCGTGTCATCTGCCGCGAGGATCTGCACCGGGTGACATAACGACGGAGACGCGGCCCGTGCCTCAAGCGGCCGCGACGATCCCGACCACCGACTCCGCTCCACCAAGACCTGGACACGCCCCGCTGAGCATCTCCGTCGAGGGCCTGGATCCGAGTAAGGTCGTTGCGAGCGGCGACATTGTCCTCCTTCTCCGCGACGCACTGCTTCGGTTTGAACGTTGGGTGGACGCCGAGCCACGGGTGCTATACGGAACAGTTGTTGTCGGGATCGCCGTTGCCGTTCTAGTCGTGCTCGGGTTCCCAGCCGGGACAATGCTCGGCCTGCTAATCCTCGGCGTCGCTGTGGGTGCCGGCTTTGGCTTGTACCGGATCTACGGACCGGCCTTCGAGGCGGGGCGGCGCCCGAGGATTGAGCCACCTGCGACTGGTGGAAACCACATGCCGCCGACTCCTGCTGGTGACACCGGTTCATCTCCGGTAGCAGCATCCACAATGAGCCGATCACGTGCGGACGAGGATATAAGGGCGAAGTTGGCCCGGCAATCCATATCACAAGGGTCCCTGATGACTAGTCAAGCCGATGGTCCGACGACTCTTATCCGGACATATCCGGGCAAGAGTAATTCCGACGCGGTCAGATTGTTCCAAGCGGATGCCCAGGTGCTAGCTCGTTCTGGTTACGAGCCAACGAGCCAGAGCTGGGCCGAGGATCAACACGGCCCAAGCCTCGGTTCGGTTGTCATGTGGGGCGCCTTCGCGGCGTCAAAGCGCCGAGGCGGTGGCACGTTGACCGTGACGTATAAGCGCTTGCAGCAAGGGTCAGACGCGGCCGTTGCTCCGGCCGACCCCGCCCCTCCAGCAGCAACATCGATCCCCGACCAGATCCGCGCCCTCGGTGAACTCCGCGACCAGGGACTCATCACTCCAGAGGAGTTCGAGGCAAAGAAGGTTGAGTTACTGGGTCGGATGTAGGTACGCCCGTCATCATCTTAGGCATATGGCCCGCTGTTTAGGATCGGGTCGCGGCGAATATTCGCCAGTTATCGGCAGTCGGACACATACGCAGATAGCTTTCCGAGGAACGCAGTCGTTTTGGACTGCATCTCCTGCCAATCCTGCGTCGCCGCCATGTTTCCAGGCGTCGCGCCGCCCGGGTAAATGTACGACGTGAATTCGTCGCGCCATCCGACCGCCAGCGGTTTGTCCGCGGAATATGCGTCCTTCAGGCACCGGAAAGCATTCTTGCTAATGAATGATAGGTGTACTTGGATCTGGTTCACTGTCTGGCCAAAAATCAGTCGGGCCGTTGCCTTTGCGGCGCTAACTTCTGCGGGCGTCGCGCCAGGGTAGTCCACGGGAAGACCCCAAAGATCGCGAGCCGTCCGGGCGATCATGCCGTACGTCAACCGGACAGAATCGAGGTAACGGACCGCCGCACGATACGAACTGCTCGCCGGCCCCACCCCGCCCCCGCCGGTCGATCCGGAAGCCCTGGTTGGACGAGGCGTCGCCCGAGGTGGAGCCGTCGCGAACGGCAGCAGAGAGCCGACTGGCTGGGCAGCCCCTTTCGGCACCTGCGCAAGAGCGACTGTAACGTCGATGCTCGATGCCAACTCGTTCGTTTTTTCAGATAGGGCGAGTACGTCGGGCAGTATCTGGAACAGCAGCACCGCACTTCCTCGTATGGTCGGATCCGTAGACGCGGCAAACGCGGCGTCAAGGGCCTTGCTGGCAGACGAACGCACTGACGTCATTCGAATCACAAGGTCCGATGCCGCCGGGCAACGGGCGAGCGTCGCTTCAAGTCCCGCGTATGCGTTCAGGGTTTCCGAGGTACGTCGGAGCGCCGTGATGGTCGTCGCGGAGTCGAACGACTTGGCGACCACGAGGCGCCTTATCGCGGCGACGTTGTCCGCGAACCGTTGAGCGAAAGCCCCAACTCCTGTCACGCCTGCTACGCATGGTTCCGGAGTGGGTCGGGGCAGAACGATGGCGTTAGGCGTCGGAGGCGCGATGTTCTCTTGGCCCGCGCACGCTGCGACGAGCAGCGCGATGAGAAAGAAGGCGGGTCGAGCGCGGGCAGGCATCGCGGGTCCCTCTGGTTCGTCGGCACAGAGGCTACCAGCCGAATCGCCACCCGTCCTACATCATTGACTCCAATTCGACTCGAATGTCGCTTTGGGGAGGGGGCTACCCGCTCCGATCGACTGATACGTGATCTGGTACGAGGCGTCTCGAAGCAGGTGCTCAAATGAGTGGTACGCGGAAGAGGTACGCGGTGCCAGTTTGAAGATGAGTCCGTGCATGCCTTCGGCATGAATGGTCCTCCGCCGTACTGTGTCGTACCAGATTAGGGCGGCCCGCATCACTCGGCTTCGATCCGTCCGCGTTCGGCTTTTCGTGACCCAGGGGGTACCAAGTAGGTTCCGGTAATGCCGACTACCGGAACCCTAGCGCGATTGGGCCGCCTGGTACGCCAAGGTGATCAGACGGACCAGATTCCGACCGCGCACACGCATGTTGCTGCGGCCTCACTGACCGGGCCGTACCAGTGTGCGGGCTGCCTTTCCGAAGCTGACCGGGTGGACCGCCGAGGCATCGCTGACCGATGCGTCCATCCCGGCGGGGCCTCCCGATGGATTGCCTGACTCGCGAGGTCGCGGCCGACTTCGACGGACCGACCATCGTCTGCCCGAGGTGTGCGATTCGGATCGCGGTCTCGACTCCGAGCGGCTGGACGATTCGCAGCCCGCGCGATGTGTACGACCATCTCAGCGCCGACATGGGCGCACTAGAGACGGAACAATTCCGCGTCCTGATCCTCAACACCAAGAACAAGGTTCTCCGCGTCGTGACTGCCTACTCGGGCAATGTGAGCGCGTCCCTAGTGCGCGTAGGGGAGCTCTTCCGCGAGGCGGTTCGAGACAATGCAACCGCGGTCGCGCTGGTCCACAACCATCCGTCCGGCGACCCAACTCCCTCACCCGACGACATGCACCTCACGGCGGAGGCGCTGGCAGCAGGCCGCCTTCTCGACATTGACCTGCTCGACCACGTCGTCATCACGGCCGACGCGTACGTATCGCTCCGAGATCGGGGCGTGGTGTTTGACCGCGCCGATGTCCGGTGACCACTCCCGCTCGGCCGTGGCACTCATGCGATAGAGCCGGGGCGACGCCATCGGCCCGCCGGCGCACTGATGACGACCTCGCGGCGGCCACGCGTGCGTGCTACGGCGCCCGCCCGCCGACCTGGATCGGTTTGGGGCCGTGCTTTCAGCCGCTCATGTCTCGCGGCTACCGGCACGTCGCACGGGCCGAGGAGCAGCCCCATCGCTAAGAGCGTCGGCTCTCGGTCGTTGCACGGTCACCCTCGACTGTCGCGCCGGCCGTCGGCTGTCGCGTCCGACCGCCCCGATGCGCTCGATGCCCTCGCGTCCACGATCGTTCGGCGCGGTGACTCGCCCGAGACGCGTCGCGCCTACCGGCGAGATCTCGCGACATTCCTCGGGTGGCTCGCGGCAACAGGACAATCTTGGAATGCCGTAACCGCTACGGAGCTCGACGAGTACCGAGAGTGGCTGGCAACGCG
Source organism: Candidatus Limnocylindrales bacterium (assembly GCA_038248915.1). Classification (GTDB taxonomy): domain Bacteria; phylum Chloroflexota; class Limnocylindria; order Limnocylindrales; family CSP1-4; genus SPCO01. The sequence continues at coordinate 55,185 of JBBRXB010000004.1, forward strand.
GTACGCCAGGACCACGACGAACCGGCGACTCGTTGTCGTCCGAGGCATGTTCGCGGAGGCGAGGCGGCGCGGCCTGCTTCTCGACGACCCCGCTGCAGGCCTCCGGAGCATAAGGGGCCGCGACGATCGCGACGGCGGCGCATTGACGCGCGGGCAGGCTCGCGACGTCCTGGATGCCATCGCTGGCGACCTGCGGCGATCGTCGCATCGACTCCTCGCCCAGCGGGACCTCGCTGTCGTTTCGCTGCTGGTGCGGACCGGTATCCGCCGGTCGGAGCTGACGGGCCTCCGCGTATCGAGCGTCGGCATGGCGCTGGGTCACCACATTTTGAGCATTACCGGCAAAGGCAACGTCGTCCGAACCGTCAAGGTCCCACCGGACGTGTCGCGCCTGATCGAGATATGGCTCGTGGCGTCCAAGGAAGTCGGTGTTGAGCTGACCGGCGATGACCCACTCTTTGTAGAAGTCCGCAAGGGCGGCCACATCCCTGGCGATCGCCCGCGCTCGGACCGGGCGATTTACGCCATCGTCGAACGTCGGCTGCGTGCCGCCGGAGTCGAGCGCCTTGGACCGCACGGCATGCGCGCAACCTTCGTGACGCTCGCCCTCGAAGGTGGAGCGCCACTCCACTTGGTTCAGCGGGCCGCTGGGCATGCTGACCCAAGGACGACCGAGCGCTACTGGCGACGCAAAGATGGTCTCGATGACAACGCGGTCGATTACCTCAAGCTCTAACCCCATCGCCCGGCCCGAGCAATCTTGCGTTGGCCTGGCTCGGCGGTTCGGGGCGTTGCTCGCCCTTGCATGCGGCTCCTGGGCGTGGCGGACCGGGTATGATCCTTCATGGTGCCCCGGCCTGTGACACCATGCCCGTAGCGTGCAGACGAACGTCCTCTACTACGGCGACAACCTCGGCATCCTCCGGGAACACATCCCGGACGGGTCGGTTGACCTTGTGTACCTCGACCCCCCGTTCAACTCGAACGCCGACTACAACGTCATCTTTAAGGACGAGTCGGGCCGCCAATCGGATGCCCAGCTGCTCGCATTCGAGGACACGTGGCATTGGGGACCCGGGACGGCAGCCCACTTCAACTACCTGACCAACACCTCGCTCCACCATGGGCGCGTGCCGGAGGCGGTCTCCTCGATCATTGGGGCGCTCCGGCAAGGCATCGGGACGAACCAGATGCTCGCCTACCTCGTGGAGATGACGGTCCGGCTTGTTGAGCTCCACCGGGTCTTGAAGCCGACCGGCTCACTGTGGCTCCATTGCGATCCGACCGCTAGCCATTACCTGAAGCTCGTACTCGACGCGATCATCGGCCCGGAGAATTTCCGAAACGAGATCGTCTGGAAGCGAACCTCTGCCCACAGCGATAGCAAGCGGGCCGGGCGCATTCACGACGTCCTACTGTTCTACGGCAGGTCGGCGAGGACGGTCTGGAACAAGGTTTACCAGCCGTATGACGAGGAGTACGTCGAGCGGTACTACCGCTACAAAGACCCCGATGGGCGGCGGTACGCGTCGGGGGACGTAGCGGCCGCTGGCGCGGGACCAGCTCGTGTCTTCCGTGGCGAGCTCCGCGAGCCGCCTCCCGGCTCGCACTGGCGCTTCAGCCAGCAGAAGCTCGACCAATACATCGCGGAGGGGCGAATCTATTTCACACCCAACGGTTTCCCTCGATTGAAGCGGTACCTGGACCAGATGGAAGGAACGCCGCTGCAGGACCTCTGGGCCGACAAAGGCGTCCAGCCCGTCGTCTCGTGGTCCAGCGAGGGCCTCGGGTACCCGACGCAGAAGCCGGTCGCGCTCCTCGAACGCATCATCGCGGCGAGCTCGAACCCCGGCGAAGTCGTACTAGACCCATTCTGCGGCTGCGGGACGGCGCTGATCGCGGCGCAGAAGCATGGCCGCCGATGGATCGGGATCGACGTCACCCACCTGTCCATCGCAGTGATGCGGGCGCGACTCCGCGACTCATTTCCGGAACTCGGGGACGTTCCGGTTCTCGGAACGCCAACCGAGGTCGAAGGCGCGAAGATGCTGGCGGCCGAGTCCCTCGACGGACGATACGAGTTCCAGTACTGGGCGCTCTCGCTGATCGACGCCCAGCCCATCGGCGACAAGAAGAAGGGCGCTGACGCCGGGATCGACGGTCGCCTGACGTTCACCGACATCGGGAGCAAGGTCCGGCCGGTGCTCGTCTCGGTCAAGAGCGGGCACGTCAACGTCTCACAGGTCCGCGACCTCATCGGGACGATGCAGCGCGAAGACGCGCCCATCGGCGTCTTCCTGACATTGGAGGACCCGTCGAAGCCGATGCTGGCCGAGGCCGCGTCTGCCGGGGTCTTCCACTCGGACGTCTCCGGCATGGACTACTCCCGGGTCCAGATCCTCACTGTGGAGGAGCTCCTCGTGGGCCGCCGCCCGGTCCTTCCGCTATTGGTCCTCCCGACCTACCAGCAGGCCCCGAGGATCGAGCAAGAGTCACCTGGACAAGAGAAGCTGTTCGGCTAAGAGAGTCGGCGTGTCCCAATGAATCAACCGCACCGCCAAGAACCTGCCGACCAGCGCGGTCGTCGCCTCTGCGAGCGGCTGCGCGCCGAGTGGATCGCCGGGGCCGAGGAGGAGTGGCGCCGGCGGTCCGGGCGGCCGATGACGGCGGAGGAGCTGGAGCGGGTTCTGCGCCGTTTTCCAGGGGATCTATGACCAAGAACTGTGCGGGCTGAGCTATCGACGCCCGTCAATTCGAGATTCACTTCGTCCTCAGTGCGGACGAGGCTCGTCGTATGGCGCTCGAGGCCCACGAGTCGATTCCGGACTTGATCTATGCAGGCGATGGCGCCTACTTCCTTCTCGAAGCCCTGGCGGAGGACCTCGATCGGTGGGCCGAAGACATGGACGAACGGCAGGTCGTTCGTCGGGAACCACATCAGATGTTGCTTGCCATGAACGTCGAAGGATCGAGTGAAGCTGAGTGGCATGCGATTCGCGAGCGGACCCTCACATTGGTCAGGCGATTGGCCACGTTGCCCGGCGATCCGACGATAGTTGGCGCGTGGGCTGATCTCGTCCTCGCACTTTCTGCGCGCCAGCGTGGTGGACCTCAACTCTTTGAGTTACCGGTGCTCGGCGGCCGTCGAGGTGACGCACTCCCGTCGGAGTTGTTTGAAGAGTCGCGCACGTTGCAAGCAAGACTCGAATCGGCTGGTTTTCACTTGCCCGCACGGATCATTCGCGGAATCCACCGCAATCTAGACCAGGCCGCCGGCATCACTCTCGCCGCCGCCGCAGGTCCTGAAGAAGACATGAGAGTGGGGTCATCCGAGGCTCTGACGGCCATGAGATCGATGAGGCGAGGGACTGCGCATCCGAAGACGATCAAGATCTGGAAGCAGATAGCCGACGAGTTCGAAAGTTGGCGTGCTATCTACTGGAAGTGACAGCTCGCGCGGTCGGCTGGCCAGTGAGGACTGTTTCGAACAAACTGCGCCACTGAACGTCGTGACGCTCTTGTCTGAGGCGAGGCTGCTGGCAGCATCGCTGAAACCAACAGCGGTACCAATAGAGACGGACGGCCCCGGTCACAACGGCCGCACATCGGCCTCGTTCGTGCGTGAAACGACCGTCAACGGACCCCCGCGGACGCTCCGGTCTGCCAGCTACTGACGCCATCCGTGCGTCCGACCGTAGGGCATTTGTAACAGGACCCGTGGGGTCTTCGACCGTGCAGGTGGCCCGGCGACCCTACGATTGAGCGCCTGTTTCGCTCACGGATGGACTCGAATGCCTTCGATCACCAAGCTTTCTCGCATCGCCCGGCTGGCGACTCTGCCAGAGACCCGTCGGGCCGTCAGCGCCGCCGCGCGTTCCGATGACCTTCGCGATTTCGCGCGTCGCGCGTCCACGGATCGGCGGGGGTTGGTCCGTGACCTGCGGGATCCCGCCAATGCGCGTGAGTTGCTACGGGCCGCGTTCCGTCATCCGGCCGGCCGTGAACTCGGCGCCGCCAGCCTTATCTTTCTGCCGGGTCGATATCTCCCGGTCGGCTGGGCAGTGACATGGGCAGGCAGCAAGATCGCGGGTCGCTACATCGACCGGCCGACCGAGGTGCTCGATCCCACGACGTTCGGTGCTAAGAGTCAGCGACGAAATGTGACCCCCGACAACCCTCGTTGAGGCCATCCGGACCTTGCCCCATTCGGATCAACACGCGGGCTGAAAGGGCAGGCTGCGCGACATGGGCGCGGTCGTCGAGCTGACGGACGAGGAGGGGGGCTTGTCGAGCACCTCTCTTCGATCCCCCGTCCACCGTGGTCAGAGCGACGGGAACTTTCGCTCACGCGGTAGTTCATGGCGCACTTCATAATGCCGCCTATGGCATTGCGAGTCTCCCCAAGTTGCGGCGCAGAACGCTTTGAGGCGCTTCGATCTTGCGAAAAGTGCAGGTTCGACTTCAAATCGATCAGCTCCACAGACGCCTGAATATTCGATGGCACCGCCTGCGGATTGCGCCAGTTGCGGTTCCGTCCTCCCTACAGGAGCGCGGTTCTGCGCGGCGTGTGGTTCAAGGGTCGACGGCGACCTACCTCCCGTCGAGATATCGTCCGGCCACAGCGCAGTGTCAGCGACCCCGACGGCTACCGCCTCCAACCACTCTGGTGCGGGCTCCCAGGCCCAGGTCGCCTGTCCGAACGGCCACACTGACAGCGTGAGAAGGTGTCGGGGCTCCACTCTGCGGGCTTTTCGTCCACGGAGAGCATGACCCCGGCTCGCTGGGGCACCGCCTTCGCCTTCGGGTCCGCTGGCGCGACTCCCATCATCGGGAGGACCCCGCCGACTACGGCGAACTCACAAACCCAGACACCGCTTAGCGCCCACCTTGGGCCACCGCCCCCGCCAGTGTTGCGCGGGCCAACGATAGGGAAGGTCGAGCGATGGACGGCGATCGCGGTGTTGATTGCAGTAACACTCCTGTTCTCGGTGGCGGCGCGCCCGAGCGTCACCGTCCTGGGGCTACTCGTCACTGCCCTGATTGCCCTCATCGCCGTCCTGATCTGGGGAACGCGGTCCAGGAGGAAGTCCGAGGCACGGTTTCACTCGGACTTCGCATGGTGGGGGCAGTTGATGGAGGCTTGGGATCAGACGTACTACTGCCAGCGAGATGATCTCGTCTTCATACCGGACAGGCACCTGGCTGCACCCTCAACAGAGCTGCTCGGACTCCTTCGCATGGCTGCCCCACGCGCTCTGGACTGATAACCATTTCGCCGGCTTATGCCGATCGGTGGGTGGCTTTCGCTCCCCGGAGTGCGGCGTAGGCCGTCATCGAGACATGCGTCACTGTAGGCTTGGCTCGCGCGGACGGACTAAAGCAGACTGAGGCGGAACCCGACTACCCCAGGGCGTGGGATGCCCGCAATCCCGACCGATGCTCTACATCGACGTGGGGCAGAACCCGACCACCGTGCACCAGCCGCTCTAGTTTCGCCACGACCGTAGGCGGGTGGAGCCTGCAGGGTCGTCTCAGATGTGCGCCCGTGAGCCCCCGGACTCGAGGCTTTTGCCGTATCTCCCTTGTACGTTTGTCCCACCGGGAGCGTGGCCGGACGAGGCGTCCGGGCAAGAGCGATCCGGGCGACGCGTTCGCGATCGCGCGGGTGACCCTGGCTGAACCGGACCTGCCCCCGGTGCGCCTGGCCGACCGGACCCGCGACCTGCAGCTCCTTGCCACCGCGCGGGATGCGGTCGTGGTCACCCAGACCCAGGCCCGCAATCGGCTCCACGCCCACCTCCTCGTTCTGGTGCCGGGATACGGGTCGACTGTCGCCCACCTGGTCACGGGACCCGAGCTTGCCCGTGCCCGCCGGCTGCTGCGGGGACACCGGGGGATCGCGACCGACCTTGCCCGCGCCGAGCTCGCCGAGGTCATCCGGCTCAGGCGGAGGGCGGATGCCCTCGAGCGCCAGATCCGCTTTCTCGTGGGCGACGACCCGCTGCTCGTGATCCGGGGCTGCGGACACCTCTCGGCCGCGGCCCTCCGGGGTGAGTCGGGCGAGGTGTCCCGGTTCCCCTCGTCCGACGCGTTCGCGAGACCGCGTTCCTGCGCTTGCTGGTCGGGCGCGCCTGGCCGGCGTCCGGCTGGTCATCTCCGATGCCCACCTCGGCATCCGGGCAACCGTCAGCTCGACCTTCGTCGGGGCCGCCTGGCAGCACTCATCGGTCCACAGTGGGGCGGGACCGTTGGTCCCCATCTCGCACCGAGCGGAGAGCGCCTTGGCAGCGGCGATCGGCTGAGATCCTCCGGCAGACCCGCGCCTCCGCTCGGGAGGCGAGCCTATACCGGCCCGAGGGAGACGTGCCTTTGAGCACCGGACGATGAGCGTCCCGGGTGGGCTGCGCCGAGCGGCGAGATGAGGTGTCGCAGCTTGGAGGGCAGCATCGTGGAGGTCTTCATCGGACTCGACTGGGGCGAGCAGCATCACCAGGTTCACGCACTCGACGGCGGCGGTGCGACCCGGCTCTCGCTTCGCGTGCCGCACGACCGGTCCGGGCTTGAACGCTTGCGGGCTGCGCTGGCGACGCTTGGCGACCCGGCCGAGGTCGGCGTCGCGATCGAGCGACGTGAGGGATTGCTCGTCGATCACCTACTCGCGTGGGGCCACCCGGTCTACCCGGTCAACCCAAAGGTCGCGGCACGGGCCCGCGAGGGATACCGCGCCGCTCCGGTCAAGAGCGACGCTCTCGACGCGTTCGCCCTGGCCGACCTGCTCCGTCGTCAGGCCGCCGCATGGCGACCGCTCCGGCCGTCCAGCCCGACCCACGCGGAGCTCCAGGCCCTCGTCCGTGATCGGGAGCGGTTCGTCATCGAGCACCGTCGGCTGCAGCATCAGCTCCGCGCCGTCCTCGAGACCTACTACCCGGCCGCGACGAAGCTGTTCAGCGGACTTGACCGATCGATCACGATCGCCTTCCTGCGACGGTATCCGGCACCGGCCGAGGCCGAGCGCCTGACTGTGCACCGCCTGGCGCGCTTCCTCGCCCGTCAGGGCTATACGGGTCGCACGGCACCACAGGTCCTCATCGAACGCATTCGAACACACGCCGGCACACCCAACAGTGGCGTCGATGTCGCCCGCGCCCGGGCGATGCTTGCCCTGGTCGACCTCCTCGAGCAGGTCGGCCGCGTCCTCGACGAGTACGCGACGGCGATCGCCGGCGTCCTCGAGCGTCATCCCGACACCGCGCTGTTCGCGAGCTTTCCGGGCACCGGCCTCGTGACGACCGCCACGCTGCTTGCCGAGATCGGCGAGGACAGAACCCGCTTCCCCTCGCCTGGCAGTCTCTTGGCCGAGGCCGGTCTGGCGCCGGTCACACGCCAGTCTGGCTCGTCACGCCGGGTCAGCTTCCGCTACGCGGCGAACCACCATCTCCGGGCGATCTGGGGCCAGTGGATGCTGACCGCCATCCGGATCTCGCCCTGGACGCGCGCGGCCTACGACGCGGCGCGAGCTCGTGGTCAGACGCACAGCCGCGCGATCCGCTCGGTTGGCGCGCGCTGGGGTCGGATCCTGTGGCGCTGCTGGCTGGACCGCCAGACCTACGATCCGGCGCTCGATCGTCGGGTGGCGATGGCCGCCTGACACCTGGAGGTTGACAGAGGGAGTCTGTCGGGTCCACTTCACGCAATGACGTCGGCTTTCATCAGCTCTTCGATCGCCCAGCGCAGGGCCTCGCGGGCCACGTCCGGCTCGCTCGAGCCGGGTGAGCAGTGCGATCCTCGTATCGGTCATCGCGACGGTCTCCCTAACCCTGCTTGCAGGGGCAGGAAGTGACCATTTGAGCGAAGGTTGAGCCAATGTCGGCGTCCCAGATGTAGCAGTAGTAGACGTTGACGTAGACGCTCACGCGGCTGAAGCCGAACGTGAAGCCGCCCCGATCGAGGGCGCGTTTGGTGCCCTTCCATCCGCTGGTCCGCTCGTGTGCGACGCCGACCGCGACGAGGGCCGGGAGGAGCCGCTGCTCAACAGCCGCGTAGAGCGGCTTTATGGGGGCCTCCTTGCGTTCGTCCCGCTCGAATGCGATCCACGGGGCGCCCTGGCTCTCCGCAACGTCCGGAGGTCCATCACGAAGGCGTCGGACCGCGTCCGGAACAGGGCCGGCGACCCGGGCTCAGACTGGACCGGCTGCGACAACGGAGTACCCGCTGAGGGTTACATCCTCCCGATCTGTGGTCTCGAAGCCTCCGCACGCGATCGCGAGGCGAGTCGTCGGGATACGGGATCGACGGGGATTCGTCGCACAGCCCGACACAGTGGAGGAGGACGGATTAGTGCGCCAAGGTCGTCAGCCGCCGGCCCCTTACGCGATACGTCAGGTCGTGAAACGACGCCCCTCGGCGCCGCCGCCGGCGTCAGCCAGGCTGTGCAGCCCGTCCACCCGACTAAGCGGTTCCAGCCCGTAGCGGAGGCGGCTCACGTTGAGCGCCGCGAACCGGGCGCGCCGTCTGGCCGTCGCGTCCGTTGCGCCTGCGACGTGCGGCGCCAGGATGATCCGATCGATACCGCGTAGCGGATGGTCGGGCCCTGCCGGTTCCCCTTCGACCACGTCGAGACCTGCCCCGAAAAGGTGCCCACTGCGGACGGCCTCGGCCAAGGCAAGTTCGTCGATCAGGCCCCCGCGGCTGACGTTGACGACAACCCCGCCGGGCCGGATCAGACCGATCCGGCGCGAGTCGAGGATGTCATGCGTCTCGTTGTTCAGGGGCACGTGAAGCGACACGACATCGGCCTCCCCGAGCGCCTCGTCGAGCCGATCGAGGCCGCCGATCCAGGCCAGGTCGAAGCGTCGTACGAGATCTGGGTCCGGGCGCCGGTGGGCGATTGCGATGACCCGCATGCTGAAGGCCACAGCCCGGCGAGCCAGCTGTCGGCCGCTGGCCCCGAGGCCGATGATCAGTAGCGTTCGACCCGCCAGCTGGCGTCCGGTCGGCTGGCCGACATGACCTACATCGATCGTGTGGTCGAATTCCTGGACGCTCCGTTCGACCATCATCGCGAGCAGGAGGGCGTGTTCCGCTAGTGATTGAGAACTCGTGAAGCCCGGCTGGTTGGCAACCGGGATGCCGTGCCGCGCTAGCGACGCCACGTCGACGTTGTCATACCCGACCGAGCCCAATTGCCAGAGCCGGACATGGCCCTCGGCCGCTTCCGCCAACGCCGCGGACGCCAGCATGGAAGTTTCCACCACGGCATCGATCGACCGATCGGCGACCTGGTCGAGGAGCGGACGGTCAGGGTCGGCCACCACGAAGTCATGCGCGCGCGACAGGGCCGCCTCAATTTCGCGGCCCCAAGGCTCCCAGTTCGGCGCTGCCCGCGATCCGGTGAACAGAACACGGATCCGCGGCCGGGTGGCCGGTGTCATAGTCATGCCGCCGGGCCTCCGATGGGTCATGGTCGTTTGGCCGCCTGCCGAACGGTGTGACTAGCTCCCAGAGCGAAACAAGTATACGCTGGGCAAAAGTCGGGCCCGCACGTTGCCCGCCCGTGAGGGTGGGAAGGCGCGGACGGAGATCGGCTGGTCGGAGCTGTTCAGATGCCGAGGGTTTGGCGCACGGTCGAGATCAGCGCGGTCGCCTGCAGTTCCGAGGTCTGCTCGAGTTGCATGACGCAACTGAAGCCGTCGGCGACGACCGTGTCCTGACCGGCGCGCTCGGTCGCGCTGCGGACCTTCGGCAGCCACTGCTCCTCGGCGATCTGGCGCGAGATGGAGGCGTGCTCGGCGCGGTACCCGAACGACCCGGCGAGGCCGCAGCAGCCGGCGTCGAGGATCATCGCTGGTCGTCCGATGGCCCGCAGCAGCTCGCGGTCCGACTTGGGCGTACCGATCGCACGGCCGTGGCAGTGCGGCTGGACGACGAGCGGCGGCTCGGGCGTCCCATCCCTCGGCTGCCCGAGTCGATGGACCGCCACCAGGCGAGCGAACCCAGCCGACCCGACGAGGTGCTCGGCAGGGCTCCGCGCCAGCAAGGCGAGGACGGCTGCCCGCGGATCGTCCGGGAGCATGGCCGGCAGCTCGTCCCGGAAGGCCGCGAGGCAGGACGGTTCAGGAACGATGACCGGGATCCCTCGCGCGGTCCACGGCTCGAGGACGTCGAGGAGCTGACCCAGCGTGCGGCGCGCCCGGTCGAGCATCCCGCCGTCGTACAGCGTCCGGCCGCAGCAGGCCCAGCGCGACGGGACCGCGACGCGCTCGCCACTCGCTTCGAGGACGGCCACCAGGTCGTCGGCGACGCCGGGTTGAAAGGCATCGGTGAAGGTGTCAGGCCAGACGACGACGGTGGCGTCCGCGAGATCGCGGTGGGCCTTCGCGACTGGGCCGCGGCGGAATGGCCGGCGAGCGAACCGTGGCGCCGGGCGAGTTGTGGTGACACCGGCGACGGCGCGGATCGCGCGTCCGACGCCGGGCAGCCGGAGGGTCGTGTTCGGCAACCAGGTGACTCGTGACACGGCCCGTGCGGCCCACGGAAGCAAACCCAGTGCGAGCATTGATCGCGGTCGCCGACGGCCGTCGTAGTAATGCGACAGGAATTCCGCCTTGTACGAGGCGATGTCGACTCGGGTCGGGCAATCGGTCAGGCAACCCTTGCAGGACAGGCACAAGTCGAGCGCGTCCTTGACGTCCTCGTTGTGCCAGGTGGCCGGCGTCGTTTCTCCCTGGAACATCTCGACCAGGAGGCGGGCCCGACCACGGGTGGAGTGACGCTCGTCCCGGGTCGCGCGGTAGGACGGACACATCGTGCCGGCGTCGGTGCGCACGCAACGCCCCACCCCGACGCACCGCTCGGCCCCGGTCTGAAGGGCACCGGCGCCGGCACCGAAGATGTCGACCAGCCGTGGCGTGCCAGCCTGGATGTGGTCGGGGCCGAAACGGAGATTGCTGTCGAGCGGGAAGGCATCCACGCCCTTGCCTGGGTTCATCCGGCCACGCGGGTCGAATGCGGCCTTGAATCTGCGGAACGCGCCGACCAGCGTCGGTCCGTACATCCGCTCGAGCAGCTCACCGCGCGCCTGGCCGTCGCCGTGCTCGCCGGACAGCGACCCACCGAGCGACACGACGAGGTCGGCCGCGCGCTCGATGAAGGAGCGGTAATCGCGCAGCCCGGCGGCGGTCGAGAAGTCGAATGGGTTGCGGGTGTGGGCGCAGCCCTGACCGAAGTGACCGTACAGCGACCCCGAATAGCCGAACTCGGCCCACAGCGCGGTGAGGGCGCGCAGATAGCGGCCCAGCTGTTCCGGCGCAACTGCGGCGTCCTCCCAACCCTCGAAGTTGTGGGTCCCGTCGGCCGACAGGGCGGTGACGCCTAGCGCTGATTCGCGAATCAGCCACGTCCGCGCCTGGCGCTCGGGATCGTCGTAGCGGCGCGAGTCGACCCCGGGCGAGAGACTGGCAATGAACGCCACGGCCAGGGCGTCCGCGGCAGCCGGGTCGTCGGCTCCGAGTTCGGCGATGAGCCAGCCGCGTCCATCGGGCAGCAGCTCGAGATGCTCGACGTTGAGGGGTCGCTCGCGCATCTGCTCGACGAGCCGGCTGTCGAAGCCCTCGAGTGCCAGCAGCGGGTGCCGCAGGTGATCGGGGACCGAGTCGGCGGCGACGAAGATGTCGGGATAGCCCATGACGACCAGGCGTCGATGTCTGGGTGATGGGATCAGGCGTACGGTCGCCTCGGTGACGATCCCGCAGGCGGACTCCGTTCCGACCACCGCCCGTGCTACATGGAAGCCGGATTCGGGCAACAGCTGGTCGAGGTTGTAGCCGCTCACCCGTCTGGGGATGTCGGGGAACCGCTCGCGGACCTCCACCGCATGCTCCCGGACGATCGCCCCCAGTTCGTCGAGGAGGCCGGCAAGCGGACCGCCGGCCACCCTGGCCGCCTCGAGCGCCGCTGCGTCGAAGGCGCCGAGGTCCAGGGTCGTCCCGCCGTAGGTGACCAGGGTCAGGCGCTCGACATTGTCGACGGTCTTGCCGGCGAACAAGGCATGACTGCCGCACGAGTTATTGCCGATCATCCCGCCGAGCGTGCACCAGGCGTGGGTCGCCGGGTCCGGCCCGAAGGTCAGGCCGTGTTCCTCGGCCGCACGCCGGAGGTCGTCCAGGACGACGCCGGGCTGGACGCGAGCGATCCGGGCGACCGGATCGAGTTCGAGGATCCGGGTCATGTGCCGGCTGAGGTCGACCACGACCGCGACATTGCAGGCCTGGCCGGCCAGACTCGTCCCGGCGCCTCGGGCGACGACTGCCGCATCGGCATCGGCGCAGATCCGCAGCGTCGCCACGACGTCGTCGTGGTCGAGCGGGAGGACGACACCGAGCGGGACCTGGCGATAGTTGGATGCGTCGGCCGCGTACACGGAGCGTGTGCCGCTGTCGAACGCGACCGACCCGCGCAGCCCGGCCCGAAGCGCCGCCTCGAGATCGAGCCGACCGGGCTCGGTGACCGTCGACCGGTCGACCCGGCCGCCCTGCGCGGTCATGGTCACGGTGCGGCGATGAAGCGCTGTCGCTGCGAGCCCGGGCCCCCGATGCCGAGTTCGCCCACGTCGCCAGCGCGGAAATAGGGTTTGTCGGGTCGGCCCATCGCGACTCCGGGCGGCGTCCCCGTGTTGATCAGGTCGCCCGGCTTCAGGACTATGAACTGGCTCAGGTAGCGGACGATCTCTGCCACCCCGAAGACCATGGTCGGGGTCGAGCCGGTCTGCCGCCGCTCGCCGTTGACCTTGAGCCACATATCTAGGGAACCCGGGTCGCCGATCTCGTCGGGTGTCGCCAGCCAGGGGCCGGCGGGATTGAACGTCTCGCAGGACTTGCCCTTGGCCCATTGTCCGCCGCGATCGAGCTGGAATTCGCGCTCCGAGACATCGTGACTGCCGAGGTATCCGGCAATCGGGGCCAGCGCCCCCTCGTCCGAGTCATGGTAGCGACAGGTCCGTCCGATGACGATCCCAAGTGCGACCTCCCAGTCCGTCTTCGTCGAGCGGCGCGGGATGTGGACGTCGTCATTCGGCCCGACGAGGATGTTGGTCGTCTTGAAGAAGACGATCGGTTCACCCGGGATGGCACTGCGGAATTCGGCAGCGTGATCGGCGTAGTTGAGCCCGATGCAGATGATCGTTCCGGGTCGGCCGGTGGGGGAGCCGATCCGTCCATCGGGCATGGCGATCGCGTCGGCGGTATGTGCGGCCGCGAACGCCTGGAGCCGCTCGAGGCCGTCCTGCGCGAAGAACGCCGGGCCGAAGTCATCAACTTCGTCCGCGATATCGATGACGCGCTCGTCGGACAGCAGGATGTGAGGCCGCTCTTCGCCGAGAGCACCGAGCCGAATGAGTCGCACGGATCGCATTATGAACTCGCGGTTTACGCGCGCGGTGTCGGGCCAGGTGATCGGCTTCCTATCGCGGCGGCACGGGACGTAGCGGGTCCTCTCACGGTGCATCGTCGGACTCGAACAGGCCAGCACCAGGGAGTCCCTCCACGTAGATGGTCTTCGTCTGCGTATAGAACTCGACAGCCGACCGGCCCTGCTCTCGCGACCATGATGACGAGGCCTTCATCCCGCCGAACGGGAGGTGCGGTTCAGCTCCTGCTGTCTCGCCATTGATGTGGATGATCCCTGCCCGCGCGGCATGAGCGAAGGTGTCGGCGGCAGCGAGGTCGGACGTGAAGATTGCGGCGGACAGCCCGTACTCGACGCTATCATGGATTCGAATCGCCTCGTCCAAATCACTAGCCGGCATCATGGCGAGGACCGGACCGAACACCTCCAAGCGAGCGATCGGCATGGATGAGTCGACGCCATCGAGGAGGACGGCGGGCGCGAATGCACCATCGCCGGGCACCTCGCGGCGCTCGACGATCCTGGCCCCCGCGTCGAGAGCACGCTGGACCATTCCATCGATCCTGTCCCGCGCCGCTTCGTCGATCACCGGGCCGAGGGTGGTGGTCGGAGCAAGCGGGTCGCCCGGGAGGAGACGGGCGACCCGCTGCGCAAGGGATGATCGGAGAGGGTCAATCGACGCCCCGATCGCGATGACCCGAGACGTCGCCGTGCACTTCTGGCCAGCTGAACTGAATGCACCGCGCGCGATCAGGTCGGCAGCCCGCTCGACGTCGGCGTCTTCGGCTACAACGACGGCATTCTTGCCGCCGAGCTCGAGCTGAACGCGAAGGTGGCCGGCGAGAGCGCGAGCCTGGAGTCGTCGGCCGACACCCTCCGAGCCCGTAAAGGAGAGCGCATCGACGCCGCCTGACCCGAGCCAGGCGTCTTCGACCACGTCACCCGAGGCAAGGATCAGATTGAGGACACCGGGCGGCAGGCCAGCATCCAGGAGTGCCTCGACCAAGCGCATCGCGGTGAGCGGCGTGGCCGAGGCCGGCTTGAACACAACAGTGTTTCCGTACGCGAGCGCAGGCGCGATCTTCCACGCGGGGATCGCGATCGGGAAGTTCCATGGGGTGATGACCGCGACGACGCCGATAGGCTGGCGGAGCGTGCTGACCCGCGTCCCGAGCGTCACCGACGCGTAGACCTCGCCAATCGGCTCGCTGGTCTGGCCGGCAAAGTAGCGCAGTATCGACGCGGCGCGCCGCACTTCGCCAACCCCCTCGGCTAGGGTCTTGCCTTCCTCGCGCGTTAATTCCGCTCCGATCTTCTCGGCACGCTCGAACAACAGGGCCGCCGCCCTGAACAGGACCTCGCCCCGCGCGAGCGCCGGGGTCCGCGCCCAGCCAGGACGTGCCGCACGAGCCGCGGCGCTGGCCGAACGCGCTAGGGCCGCATCGGCTCCGGGAACCACCGCAACCAGGTCGGACGGCCGCGCCGGGTTGCGGTCCTCCGCGGCCATCGGTCCGTCGATCCAGGAGTCGCCGATCCGATGCCGTACGGCCACCACGCTCCCATCTCGGCTCACGTTCGGGGCCCTCCGTTCACCCGTGGGCAGTGCCGGAACCTGACCGCGCGGTGAGTTGGTCCGGCGTAGCCCCAGGAGTGACTGGCCCGAATCGCGGAGGCAGCCATCCAATCACGGCCTCGAGGAACCCCGGCAGGTTGTCCTTATGGATATTGTGCCCGGCAGCAGGAACGATGATGACTGCGTCAGGCCCGAGGACCATCCTGAGCTCATTTACGAGAGTAGGGCCGACCCAATCGCTTGATTCGGGCAGGATGCAAAGGGTCGGTACGAGCGGAACGACAGCTCCAAGGAGCGTGGTCAAATCCCAAGGTGCATTGCCGACGAAAATCTGTCGTGCTTGAGGCCAAGCCAACGACGCAAGCGCCCGCAGTCGCACCTTCGCATCATCGGGAGACGCTTGCGGGTTCGCCTCCAAGTACGCCGACATTTCTCGGGGCGTCGCCTCTACTTCATCGATTACGGAAGCCGCACGCTCGGCCGACGGCATGACAAGGACCGGATCTTCGAGCACCAGATGCCGCGGCTCAAGCGCCTTTTCAGATGCGGCGAGCACTGCGAGCGTCCCACCGAGGGAGTGACCGATCAGCAGTTCCGGGCGCCGTGGGACCGTTTCCCGAATGTCGCCTACCAGCGTCCTGAGCGCGTACCCGACGTTGGGTTTTGGACTGTCCCCGTGGCCACGCAAGTCAGGCGCGATGCTGTAGTAGCCCAGTTTCCCAAGGGCCATGCCGGTCTGCACCCAACTCCCGGCGCTCCCGGTAATTCCGTGTAGAAGTACCGCCACACGCGTCGATGACGAGTCCCCCCAGGTCGTAACGTGCAGTTTCACGGCGCGGCCCTTCCAGAACACAAAGCGATTTGCATGCAAGCTACCACATGCCTGCGAGAGCAGGAAGCTGCCCAATACAAGAAGATTGACTAGCGCCGAATGGCTGGTAGTATGCAAATCGCTTTGCATCACGAGGTGGGATTGTGTCGGGTAGGCGCCGACCATTGATTGCGCACGTAGCGGCGGCCGCGGGAGTCTCTCCAACGACTGTTTCGCATGTGTACAGCGGGCGCCGCCCAGTACGCCGAGAAACCGCGGACGTCGTCAAGGCCGCGGCACACAGGCTTGGCTATGTTCCCCACCATCCTGCCCAGAGTCTCGCCCGGGGCTCAAGCCGCACATTGGGCCTGGTGGTCGCGGATGTTTCGAGTTCGTATTTCGGTGAACTTGCCAAGGGGGTCGACGACGCCGCCCATGATCTGGGTTTCAGCGTCCTCTTGGCAAACACCAACTGGGACCGGGAGCGCGAGGCGAGCGCGATTCGGCTACTGACGTCAGGGCACACGGACGGTCTGATCTACGGCGCTGGTGGACCGCTCTCGGTTCGGCGCCTGCGACGACTGATGCTTGGCTCGCCGATCGTCGTCGTCGATGAGTCCATCCGGGGACTGAATGCAGATGAAGTCGTGAGCGACAATCGGGCCGGTGGACGACTAGTAGGCGAACACTTGGCCGCCCTTGGTCATGCTTCGGCCCTGTACCTCGGCGGGCCGGAAGGTCTTGCAACTTCCCGAGAGCGACTGGCTGGGTTCGAGGAGGGGTTCTCCGCGAGCGGTCGACGCCCCGTACGAATTCGGGCGCGCTATGCGGACTACCGCCTGGAAGGCGCTCGAACTGCCGTAGATTCTGAAATGGCCGTCGGCTTAGATTGGACTGCGATCTTCGCCGGAAACGACTTGATGGCGGTCGGTGCAATCGAAGCCCTGACACAAGGGGGGTACCGAACGCCTCAAGACGTGTCGGTCGCCGGATTCGATGACACGATCCTAGCCAGACATTTTCACCCCAGACTCACAACAGTCCGCCAGCACGCATACGAACTCGGACGGGTGGCCGCCGAGACGCTCGTGTCTCGGATTCTGCGCAAGGAGGTCCCGTCCTCTCGACGCGTCGTCCTCGGCGTCGAGTTGCTCATCGGGAAGTCAACAGGTCGCGCCGCCGACCCTTCGGGCCCAGGTAGCGCCGGTGAGAACAACCTCGACCGACCTGTCCTACCAGAGGCGGCAGAATGACCGTCTACATCGGTGGCAGCCGGCTGTTGCGTGGCCTCAGCGACTCGGGATTTTGGAGGACCAAGGCCGTATGGCTCGTCCTGGCGGCCGTCTATCTCATCGGACTCAGCGTCGCCCCTGGCGTGGCACAGCCATCGGCCATTCCTTCGTTCCTACGGCTGGCCGCTCCCCTGCTGGCGGTTGCCCTAGGTCAGACCATCCTGATCATCGGACGGTCGTTCGACCTGTCAGTTGGGGGCGTCGTCGGTCTCGTTAACGTGCTGGCTGCCGGTGCTTTCGCGGTTCGGTTTGGGCCTATCGCCACGGTTGCACTGTGTTTGCTCGTCGGCGTGGCGGTCGGATTGATCAACGGCGTGGCCGTTGTCTACGGTCGCGCATCGCCATTCGTCGTGACGCTTGGTACTGGTTTTTTCCTAACCGGCGCTGCTCTCGTCTATTCGGGCGGTGCGCCGACGGGCAGCTTGCCTGAAGCTATCGCCGCGCTGTCGTCGCAGACCTTACTTGGCATCCCGATCGACATCTACATCATCGGTCTCCTCTACATAGGTGCTTGGTTCGTTCTGAACCGAACATGGATCGGACGCCACATCTACGCGAGGGGAATCAGCAGCGAGGCAGCCCGGATCAGCGGCGTTAGCATCGGACTTGTCCAGGTTGGGTCATTCGTGTTTTGTGGCACCTGCGCGGCCCTGGGTGGCCTGTTTCTCGCGGGATTCGTAGGCCAAGGCTCGTTGGGGGCGGGTCAGGATCTACTTCTCAACTCAATCGCGGCCGTCGTCGTTGGTGGAACCACATTTGAGGGCGGCGAAGGAGGTGTTGTTGGAACGATCGGAGGCGCGCTCCTATTCACACTACTCGGGTCAGTCCTGATTGCGATCGGGCTTGGATCAGCCGGTACCGCGATTGCTACTGGGGTCGTACTGCTCGCAGCTGCGACGCTCTTCCGAGGCAGCGACTCATGATGCTTCACTAAGGAGAATCCGAATGACCGTCCCATATCGCCCAACGTCTCGACGGGTCAAGAGATCACCCTGGCTCGGATTGGCCGCCGCCGCTCTCGCCATCTCCGCATGTAGTTCCTCGGGCTCGGCGACGACGGTCCCGAGCACGGCAGCAACTAGCCTCGCAACCTCGACCTCGGCACCCCCGACCGAACCCGCGGCGAGCGCAGTCAGTAGCCCCTCCGCTGCGGCTGCCTCAATCGAGCTCTTTCCGGGCATGGCAAGTGCCGCCGCGGCAGACACGGTTGACACCACTCCTTGGAAGAAGGATTTGACGCGACCCAAGATCGGCTATGCGATAAACGGCTTGGTCAATAGTTTTCAGGTACAGCGTCTGGAATCTGCAAAGCTTGTCGCCGCCGAACTTGGTGCCGATTTCGTGGTCGCCAACGCCGACAACGACGCGAACAAGCAGGTCTCGGATGTCCAGGATCTCCTGGCCCAGGGCGTCGATGCGCTCATGATCTCGCCCATCAATCCCGACGCCCTAAAAGGAGTGCTTGGCCAAGCCAGCGCTGCCAAAGTGCCAGTGGTGGTGGAGGGACAGAACGTCGCGCCCAGCCCCGATGTGACGTCGCAGATATTCTATAGCAACGTCGCCTTCGGGAAAGTCGGCGGACAAGGCTTGTGCGATATTCTCGGA
The DNA here is from genome assembly GCA_038248915.1 of Candidatus Limnocylindrales bacterium. Lineage (GTDB taxonomy): Bacteria > Chloroflexota > Limnocylindria > Limnocylindrales > CSP1-4 > SPCO01. The sequence continues at coordinate 73,867 of JBBRXB010000004.1, forward strand.
GGCCATGGCAACGTGGTCATGCTCCGAGGGATTGCTGGCTACCAGGCCGAGAAGGATCGCTATGACGCCGCCAAGCAGGTCATGGAGGGTTGCGGTCTCAAGGTGATCGGTGAGGCCTACGGTGACTGGAGCTTCGCTGGTGGCCTCAAGGCCACGCAGACCCTCCTCCAGAAGTACCCGAACATCGATGGCGTGTGGTCAAGTGGGTCGGAGATGACTCGCGCAGCCATCCAGGTTTTCCAGCAGGCGAACCGGCCGCTGGTACCGATGACCGGAGAAAGCGAGAACGGATATCTGCAGATCTGGCAGTCATCAGGGCTAAAGGGCGTGGCGCCGATCTTCCCGACCTGGCAGACGCCGGAGGCGGTGAAGGTTGCGTTGAAGATCCTCCGCGGGGAGCCCGTTCTAGCTCAATACGACTTGCAGCTTCCGCCCATCACCAATGAGAATCTTGGTCAGTTCGTGAAGGCGGACCTTTCCAAGGACTGGTGGAGCGACGGATTCGTGGGAGCGGATGGGACCGTCACCTCATACCTGACGCCAGAACAAGTCAAGCAGATCTTTCCAGGCGGCTGAGTAGTCGCCGTGGTCGTACCACTCCTCGAGGTGAAGGACGTCACCAAGACGTTTGGAGGCACCAGGGCCGTGGACGGAGTGTCGATTGCGATTGCTGTCGGCCTCGTCCATGCCCTGGTAGGAGAAAATGGGGCAGGCAAGTCCACACTACTGAGGATCCTTGGCGGAATCATCCGCCCAGATCGAGGCGAGATACGGCTCGACGGTACGCCGATCACCTTTCGAGGGCCTGCCGACGCGCAAGGCAATGGTGTGCAGATTGTGCACCAAGAACTGGCGCTCCTGCCAGAGCTGACCGTCGCCGAGAACGTGATGATAGGCGCGGTCCCAACTCGGCCCCCCGGACTCTTACGTCGACGCGATCTGTCGGATCATGCCCGTCAGGTCTTGACTCGACTCGGGCGCCATATCGACGTGAATCGCCGGATCGAGGGGTTGTCGACTGCGGACCAGCAGATCATCGAGATCGCGCGCGCGCTCACGCGCAACGCGCGCGTGCTGATCCTCGACGAGCCTACCGCGGCGCTTGGTACCGCGGATACGCATCGGCTCCTGGACCTACTGAGAGAGCTCGCACAAACCGGCGTTGCGATCGTCTACGTCAGCCATCGGATCGGCGAGGTGCTGCGTATCGCCGATGAAGTAACGGTGCTAAAGGACGGCAGGCTTACTGCCGCCGCCATACCGGCGACGGGCCTCTCGGGAGATAGGCTGATCAGCTTGATGGTCGGCCGCCCGATCGAGGATCTGTTTCCACCTCGGAACCTCCAGCCGGACGTGACCGAGTCCGACACTTTCTTCTCCGTGGAGCACGTCGTCCTGCCACCGGCAGTGCGCGATGTCTCAGTGGTGGTACGAGCTGGAGAGATTCTGGGGATCTACGGGCTGGACGGGCAAGGGCAGAGCGAGTTCCTAGGATGTATTGGGGGCAGGCTCCGACCAACGGCCGGCAGGATAATGTTGGGCGGTCGGCTCGCTCCGATTGGGGATGCACGGCGTCTCATCCGGGCAGGTATCGGTTACCTGCCACCCGACAGAAAACGCGAGGGGCTCCTGCTCCCAGCGAGCGGGATACACAACATCTCATTGCCTATCGCACGAGGGCGCCTCAGTCGACTTGGGGTTGTCAATCGACGGACCGAGCGAATTGTCACCACCGACGCGGCCGAAACGGCACGTGTTACCGGCAACCTCGGTGGTGCGGCCTCGAGCTTTAGTGGCGGGAACCAACAGAAACTGCTGCTTGCCAGATTGATCGCGTCAAATGTGGCCGTGCTCGCGCTTGACCAGCCGACGCGAGGCGTAGACGTTGGGGCCAAAGCCGAAATCTATCGCCTGATCCGGGATTCGTGCGCAAAGGGTGTCGCCGCCGTCGTTGTCAGCCAGGAGATCGCCGAGCTCATTGGCTTGTGCGACCGAATCGTGGTCATGCGCCAAGGTCGATTGGTCGGCGAGCTTCTCACCAACGGGATCGACGAGGAGACGGTCCTCAAGATGGCAGTTTGATGATGGGGAACCGAATCCGATCTCTTCCATTCCCAGGCGTGGATCCGTTGGCCATCCCCGCTGGGGTATTTGTGTTGCTACTGATCGCGGCTGGCAGCGCGTCTTCGACAACGTACCTGACCCCAACCAACGCCGGCAACGTTCTCATCCAGATCACGCCACTTCTCATAGTGGCGATCGGTCAGACTCTGGTCATTTCGTCCGCGGGGATCGACCTGTCGGTGGGTTCAGTCGTAAGCCTCGCCTCGGTCGTGTTCGCATCTTTGTTCGCGCAGCTCGGTCTGCCCTTGGCGATCGCAGCCGCCCTGGCAGCATGCTTATCCGCCGGGATTGCGAACGGGCTCCTCGTCTCCCGTGGACTTGATCCGTTCCTTGCCACCCTTGCGACACTCTCAATAGTTCAGGGGGTCGCCTTCACAATCCTCGAAGTCCCGGGCGGATCGGTCCCGGCTGAGCTTGGCGCGCTGTCGGGTTTCATGGGAGGCGCTGTTCCGGTTGCTCTACCGCTATTGGTTGGTTTTGTCGGTCTGGCGGCTGTCTTGCTCCGCGGGACCAAGGTTGGACTGGATATCTTGAGCACGGGCAGCAACTCGGCGGTCGCCCGCCTACTCGGTGTGCCGGTGTCGCGTGCCCGCCTTATCGCGTACGGTCTTTCGGCCCTGTTCGCCGGGCTCGCCGGTATCTTCCTGACCTCCCGGACGCTCAGCGGGGATCCGCTCGCTGGCACGAGCTTCACCCTCGACTCGATTGCTGCCGTGGTGCTCGGTGGCACCGCTCTCACTGGGGGTCGCGCCACGATCCTTGGCACCTGCCTCGGCGCGCTGGCGATAGGCCTTTTGTCGAATGTCATGAACTACGCGCAGATCTCCACCTACTATCAAACTGGGTTCAAGGGCGCGCTTGTCATCGTTGCGGTCGTCGCGCCGCACGTCGCCGTCCAGATTCTCGATCGACTACGAGATGTCCGTGCGACGCGAAGGATCCTAGGTGCTGCATCCGAAGAGGCAGCCTGATGAGGGGGTGCCTCCGAACGGTATTGGGCGATATCGACATATCCGGAGTGGGCCACACGCAACCCCATGAGCACCTTGTCGCCGATTCATCGATCCAAGCACAGCGCTTGGCCACGAGTAGCGAGGCGACACTCGAGACCGCCGGCATCTACGAGCGCGATCGGCATCGGATCACAGAGCCGATCAATCTCCACAATCACTACTGGATTCGTCGGCATGTCTTCAATACGCACAACCTCGCTCTTGATGACCAATCGACGATGGTCGCTGAACTGGGGCTCTTCCGGGACCGTGGCGGCCACGCGATAGTCGATTGCACGCCCGAGGGCCTGGGCCGCGATCCCGATCGGCTGGTCGAGCTCTCGCGAGCTAGCGGCGTGCACGTCGTGATGGGTTGCGGCTTCTACATTCAATCGTTCCATCCGCCCGAGGTTGCTGATGCGTCCGAAACCGAACTTGCCGATCGGATGATCCGCGATGTCGTTGCCGGGGTGGGGGCCGATTCGGTTAAGTCCGGCGTGATCGGCGAGATCGGTGTGAGCTGGCCCATTCATCCGTCGGAAACCAAAGTCCTTCGCGCCGCCGGTCTGGCGCAACGAGAGACCAAGGCTGGCCTCCAGGTGCATCCGGGGCGTCATCCGAGTGCTCCAATCGAGGCGCTCAATGTCCTCGAGGCGACCGGAGCAGACATATCCAAGGTGTCAATCTCGCACGTGGAGCGTACGATTTTCGATCTGGACGGCATGATCGAACTCGCGCAGCGCGGTCCATACCTGGAATTCGATCTCTTTGGGCAAGAATCGAGCTATTACCCATACGCTCCAATTGATCTACCCAATGATGCCGGCCGAGAGCGCATGATCCGCGCGATCGCGGATGCTGGGCATTTGCGCCAATTGCTCATGTCCCAGGATCTCGGCTACAAGACCTTGCTTAGCGCCTTTGGAGGGCCGGGATATGCCCACCTCCTTGAAAACGTTCTCCCGGAGATGCGCCGGCAGGGATTCAGCGATGTCGAGATCCATCAACTCACGGTGGCCAATCCCTTGCGATTTCTCGCGCTGGAAGCGTAGGAAGCGAGTCTGCCAACATGCCGATCGTCGAGTTCGTTCCCCGGTCAGATCAGTTGTGCTGGACCTTTGGCGGGATCGCTCCAGTCATGATGGTCGACCCAGGCACGACAATGAAGGTGTGGACCGAAGACGCGTTCAGTGGGAAGCTCCGCCACGCATCTGACTCCTTTTTCGACGTCGTCCCAGCCGGTCAACCCAATCCGCAGACTGGGCCGTTTTTCGTCAATGGGGCGATGCCTGGCGATACGCTAGCTATCCATTTCCACTCGATCGAACCTAGCCGCGATTGGGGGGTGTCTGCGTCGGTCCCCTGGTTCGGCGGAATGACATCGACGATCCGTGATCCCACGCTGCAGCCAGCATTGCCGGAGAGAATCTGGATCTACCAAGTCGATCGTCGGGCACGTTCCGTCCTGTTCGAGGCCCGGGACAGCGACCACCGTATTGCCTTGCCACTTGCCCCAATGCTTGGCACGGTCGGACTCGCGCCTGCCATGCGAGAGGTCCGTAGCAGCCTTGTCCCAGATGACCATGGCGGAAACATGGACACACCGGAAATGCGAGCCGGAACCACCTGTTTCCTTGGTGTGAATGTCGAGGGCGGCCTGTTCTCGGTCGGCGATGGCCATTACAGGCAAGGCGAAGGAGAGGCATGCGGCTCGGCAGTTGAGGGCGCGATGGACGTCCTCCTGACCGTCGAGCTCCTGCGGCATCGATCAACCCCGTGGCCGAGGTTGGAGAACGATGAATGGATCATGTCGGTTGGAAGTGGACGGCCGCTGGACAGTGCCTGGAGGGTGGCCATGCACGACATGATTACCTGGGTGGCACAGGAAACCGGCCTTTCAGATGGCGATGCGTATCAACTGGTATCGCAGGTTGCGTTAGCACCTATCGCCAATGTCGTTGATCCGAACTACACGGTGGTGGTCAAGGTCCCGAAGGCGGTTCTCTCGCGCGTGCAACCGTATGGAGGTTGGCATTCCCAGGCGCGCCGGCTGGTCGATGACCCCGCCTGACAACTCCTGCCGCGACGGTCACCCATGCCCACAGGCAAGCCGAGGTCCGGCCAGACGATGCCCGACGATGAGGGGCGTGCAGTGACGTGAGAGGTGGAAGGCGATGAGTTCGCTGCGTGTTTTGTTCGCGGGCGAGTCGTGGATGACTCACAGCATTCATTCGAAGGGATTCGACAGCTTCACGACTACCGAATACCGGGAAGGGGCCGACGATCTCATTCGTGAGTTGGGCCAGGACGGACGCCTGATCGACTACCTGCCGAACCACCTGGCGTCGGCTCGGTTCCCGACCACAGCTCGTGAGCTACGCAATTACGATCTGGTCATTCTAAGCGACATCGGCGCCAATACCTTGCTTCTCAACCCAGACACCTTCAATCGATCCATCGCCACGCCCAATCGACTTGATTTGATCGAGGATTACGTTCAGGGCGGGGGCGGCCTGGTCATGATCGGTGGTTACCTGACGTTTCAAGGGATCGAAGGGCGAGCGCGTTATGGCGGGACGCCGATCGAACGGGCGCTGCCGGTCACGCTGCAGATTGGCGATGACCGGGTGGAGGTGCCGCAAGGGGAAACCCCGCGGCGGTTGAAGACTGATCACCCGATCGTGGGCGGGCTGCCGAGCACATGGCCAACCCTGCTTGGATACAACCGGATCATCGCCCGCCCCGAGGCGGAGGTTCTGGCCACGATCGGAGAGGACGCCCTGCTCGTGGCGGGCCAGTTCGGACAGGGCCGGTCAGTGGCCTTCGCGTCCGACTGTGGCCCTCACTGGTGTCCCCCGGGCTTCGTCAAGTGGGACGGCTACGGGCGGTTGTGGCGCCAGATCGTTGATTGGGCCGGCGGCCAATTGTAAGATTCCGGCGTAGTTCCTCCGCGGGCGCCAGTCACCCGCCGGCGCCCTGGTTGCGATGACTGGAAGACTGATGAAGGCGCAGCAGCGAGACGTGCGAACACGGTGGCTTACAGGAGGTCGCCGGCCCCGAGCACGACCGGGATGCCGCTGACGACCTGACCCCAATCCCGACGAACGCCCTTGCCTCGAAGTCTGCGGGCCGTGGGCCGCCGTACGGCAGCCCAAGGGGGATGTCGACCCCGACGATTTCCACGTTCGGGTGGCGGCGGAGCAGGTCGGCCACCGTCGGCTGAAGGTCGGCTCCCGCGTAGAGGCCATCGGCGAGCGGCAGGCCGAGCCACTCGCCCGCCGCCGCGTCGACGCCTATCACCTCGGACAACGTCACGCTCCCCCTTTTAGGGGAACTTGACGGGAAGGAACCCATAGCCAAACCCCGCGTCGGTCGCCGTAAAGCCACCATCGACCCCCCCCGTTGACAGTCCAGCCTTGGGCAGGCGACCTGTTTGGCCCGGACAGGGGAAGGACGTTCATCTGAACCGCACTGACTTCAGTGGAGCCTCTGGTCCGCCCCCAGTTCGGTGGAGTCGAGATATCGGAGATCAGGCCACCGTCTCGGTCTGATGTCGAGTCTCGAACTCGATCGGGCTAAGCATGCCAAGTGCCGAGTGTCGGCGTTGGCGGTTATGGAAGATCTCAAGGTACTCGAAGATCGCGTTGGCCAGTTCCACCCGGGTCCGCCAGTGGCGGCGGTCCAGGAGTTCGACCTGCATCCGGCTCCAGAACGACTCGATCATCGCGTTGTCGTAGCAACTCCCGACCGAGCCCATCGATGGCAGGAGCCCCGAGTCGACGGCCCGTCTCGTGAACGCCCAGCTGGTGAATTGCGTGCCCTGGTCCGAGTGGATGATGGTCCGGTCGGGTCGGCGTCCCTCGATGGCCATGCCCAGCGCGTTGGTGACGAGCGCCGCGGTCGGCGAGGCATCGATCGACCAGCCGACGACCCGACGGCTCCAGACGTCGAGGACCACGGCGCAATAGACCTTGCCCTCGCGGGTGGGGTGCTCGGTGATGTCGGTCACCCACAGTCGGTCGCGATCATCGCGGCCGAAATGGCGTTCGACGAGGTCGAATGCCGTGGCCATGTTGGGGATCCGTCGGAAGCGGGGCCGTCCGGTCACGCCCGCGATCTCAGCTCGCTGCATGAGCAGGGCCACTGTGCCGTGGCCGACGACGATGCCATGGCCCAGGACCAGCTCGGCATGCACCCGCCGGCCCCCGTACGTCCCGCGGCTGTCGGCGTGCACCCGGGTGATGACATCGGTCAACGCGGCGTGGCGGATCGCCCGAGCCGACGGTGGCCGCTGGCGCTGGACATAGAAGCCGGACTCGGAGACCGCCAGCACCCGGCAGGCGACCTGGACCGAGCGACCTTCCGCGGCCATCACCTCGATCGCCGCGAAACGCCTTTTGGGTCGCTGCGCTCCGCCAGCAACTCGGAGGCCCGCCGATGGATCTCGAGTTCAGCCTCGAGCTCGCGGATGCGCCGCTTGGCGGCGGTGAGCTCAGCGCGCTCGACCGAGGTCAGGCCCGGGACGAGGCCCCGGTCGATCCGGTCCTGGGCGCGCCAGAGATAGATGGTCTGATCGCTGACGCCGAGGTCGCGGGCGAGATCGGTGACCCGTCGACCTGACGCGAGCAGATCGAGGACGCGTCGGCGGAACTCGGCTGGATACCCACGTCTTCCCATGGCTGCCTCCTGTGGTGGACAGCAGCATGATTCCAGTTATCTGACTCCACGGAAGCGAGGGCAGACCAAGACCAGGGCGGTTCATCGGTATGGGTGGGGAAGTGCCAGCACTGCGGGACGCGATACACCGAGGCCGCGCCACAGGCCCGGACATGACGGCTGAGCGCCGTCCGGAGTCCGCCTACGACTGTCGCCGACGCCTCAACGAGCGCCTCCGCATTGAATGGCTCGCAGGCGCCGAGAAGGAATGGCGCCGGCGGATCAGGCGATCGATGACGGCGGAGGAGCTGGATTGGGTGCTGCGGCGCTATCCGGGTGATGTATGACGTCTCCGCACGAGTTCGAGGACCTTCTTGGGGCCTATGAGGAGGCCCTCCTTCGATCCATCGAGGCACGCGTAGCGAGGCACTTACACGCGGAGGATGGTCGTGATGCCGAGTACATGAGAACGGCCCTGGAGACCGCCGCCGCCGCAGCGCAGGCGCGGGAGAAGATCCTCGAGGTCTTCGTTCGGGGAGGTCGAGCAGGTGATATCCGGGGGACCTCTGCTCCTCCAGACCAGCGCTCCCGGAAGCAGGCGGCGAATGCCACCAGCGCTCCGGCGGGGCATGCAAGTCACCGGAAGTCCCAGGCCCTTGAAACCGCGTCGGCCCCCGCGCCGGCTCCCGGTTTCCCTCCAAACTGCGGGACGCAGATCTCGACTCGGAGCGCGCCGCCGCCACCGAAGAGGGAACACGCGCGTCAAGCGCGGATGACGCGATAACGCCGCAGGTAGGCGCCCCTCGCCATCGTGACCACGACCCCCGCTCCGCACGCCGACTACGTCCTCGAGGCTAGACCGGCGGCGACGGGGTGCCCCTGCTAGTCAACCTTCTGAAAGGATCCCCGCGCGCTCGATGTCGAGGAGGGGAATTCCGACGACCTCGAACTGTAGGAACGTGATTCCCGTCGGCTGGGCGACCAAGAGGGTATTGGGCCGGATCGCCCGTACCACCAGATTCCGGGGTGCAGCATCGCGCCAGTGGATACGCACGAGAGACACCGAAAATCTGTTGGGCGGGAGGCTATGGAAATTGGCAACGAACCCCACCTGAAAGCGTCCATCTGGTGCCTTGCCATCCCACAGACCCACGTCTTGGGCGTCGACGAAGCCTTTGTCCACGAAGATCCCGTCTTGGGTTGCGACGACGTTCAGACTGTAGAACTCGTGTTTGACCTCAAATCCAGCCCACAAGTTCGCTGCATCCGGTCGACCCAAGTCCGCTGACCACGTGATGGTCCCGAACACAACGCCTTGAAGCGCGGTGCGCTGCTCATCATCGAAACTGTGAAAGACCTCCACGACGCGATCGTGGGTAAGTCCCGATCTCGTCTGATTGAGCGCCTCTGCGACGGTCGTTTCGATATCGACGAAGCCCATGATCCTCTCTTTGCTGTCCGCGAGAAGGTCGATCGTAGCAAAAAGGTGTCGCGACGCCGTCTCGTGCTGAGCGGCCGCCGGCGCCGAAGGAAACGTTGCGTCAACTAGGACATTGACGGTCGTGACGTTCTTGCCCGAGGCCAGGCTGCGCATCTCCGGATCGCGGGTGAGGCGACCCGTGAGGAGGACCTTGTTCATGGTCCCAACTCCTTCCCGGTCGGTCGGCTGCGCCGGTCCCGACCCTGCGTCTCCGGCGGGATGACACCGTCACCCTAGCGCGCGGCCCTGCACGGCCACGTATCGGAGACTTACCGCGGGCCGCAGGATCGCCACCGTCGCTTCGGCGCGAAACCTGGTAAGGAGGTCGATCGTTGGAGGCGGCGAGTGTCAGCCCCAGATATCGATCTGCGGCAGATCGGCTTGGCCGAGGGCCTCGTTCAGTTCCGCGATGTGCCAGATGTCGTGGCTGAACACCCGCTCGACGACGAAGCCGCGCGGGTGTGTCCGATCGCCCGGGCAGTCGAGGTGTCCGATCTCCTCGGCGAGCATCGGCAGCGTCCATGTGTCGAGGCACATCTCGACAACCCTGAACGTCGAGTCCAGAGCCTCGACGAGCTCGGCCGCGGAGAGTACGTGCTCCAGGTCGTCGTCACCCGGACAGTCGTACGCCGCGTTGGTGAACCGGGTCGCGTCGGCTCCGGGCTCGCCTGCGAAGTCGCACAGCCAGAACACCCGCTGGCAGGCGAGGTGGCCGATCGTGGCCCACAGCGGCCAGCGCTCCGGCGACGGATGGCGGGCCAGTTGCTCCTCGCTCAGACTCGCGACTGCCTCGCGGAGGCTCGAGTTGACCTTCGCCCAGCCGCTGAACGCCAAACGGATCGATCGGTCGGTCATGACCCGAGCATACCAACGCGCTCGGGCCCAACCGGCGACCCGTTTATCGGAATCGGGCGGTCGGAGCGTACGCTGACCCCGCGATGGTGCCGTTCGAATCTCTCGATTACCTCTACACGCCGAGCCACGATGTCGCTACGGACATGGCCGATCTCATCAGCGCGCTTGGCGCCGCGGTCGTCTTTGCCATCGAGGACGGCGGGATCCGGGTGGCGATGGTCGAGCTGGCCGAGGGGCCGCCGCACCTCCTGCTGACCGACCACGTCGAGGGCGATCGGCCGATCCTCGTCTACCGGGTGGCCGACCACCGCGCGACCGTGGCGGCGCTCCAGGGGGCCGGCTGGTCGGTCGCCCGGGCGCTCGAGATCCCGCAGGGCCCGTGCACGTCGTTCCGGACCCCAGGCGGCCTGCGGATCGCGGTCTACCAGCTGGTCCGGCCGCAGGTGCTGGACCACTTCGCCGGCCGGCGCGACTTCTGACCGACCCTCAGCCCGCAGCGGCCACCGCGGCGCCCGCCGGCGGGCGACGAAGACCCGGCTCCAGGATCGCCACCAGTGCGGCCGCCGCGATCGCGACAAGCGTCGCCAGCAGGGCAGCCTCGAAACCGAAGACCGCCACGACCGCCGCACCGCCGATGCTGCCGATGGCGAGCGCCGCCGCGTTGGCGGCCGAGAACAGCGAGAACGCGCTGCCGCGGTCGGCGTCCAGACTGCGCCGCGACAGCTCGATGAGCAGGGGCGTGATGACCAACCCTCCGCCGGAGCCGGTCAGCACCCCGGCGAGGACGAGCAACGGTGTCGCCGGGGCGGCCGTCAGGGCGATCACGGCAGTGCCGGTCGCCACGAGCCCGGCGAGCAACAGGTAGAGGGGTCGGATCCGGTCGGCCAGCCACCCGGTCGGCACACGGGTCAGGATGATCGCGATGCCATCCGCGACGAAGAACAGCCCGATATTCGCGCCGGCGGCCTCCGCCCGCTGCGGCAGGAACGCGACGATGACGCCCCAATGGGTGATGTACAGCAGATCGATGACGATGAGCCGTGCCCAGGCGGGCCGAAACGCGAACCCGAACCGCCGCCGCGCGACGTGGTCGGATCCGTCGCCGGCCAGCTCGTCGCCGGAGCCTCGAAGCTGAAGCGGCACGATCCGGACGAGTGCCAGACCGACGATGACGGATCCGAGCGCCATGAGCGCGACGCCGTGGAGCGAGGAGATCGCCAGGACCGCCAGGGACACCGGCGGGATGACGACGAGGGTCAGGTTGTGGGCGCTGCCGATGAACGCCAGCCCGAACCCGCGTCGGGTCGCCGCGATGAGGCGCGGCACGAGCGACAGGGCGGCCGGCAGGATCGCCGCGATGCCGATGCCCTGGAACACGCGGGCCGCGAGGAACGGCCCGAGCGGACCACCGGGTTCGACCCCCGGCAGCAGCAGGATGCCGAAGGCGACCGCGTAGGCCAGTCCACCGATCGTGAACGCTCGCACGCCGCCCACCCGATCGAGCACGACGCCGGTCATGAACGCCGCCGGGATCTGGACCAGCGCCGCGGTCCCGACGATCAGGCCGATCTCTGGATCCGGGATGCCGGCCTGCGCCAGCGCGACCGGCAACGACGCCGTGAAGGCATGGAAGCCGGCCTGCACGGCGAAGACGGCGAGAGCGAGTCGAAGCACCCGCGCATCATCGTGGAACGAGCCGATGCGGGAGAGGTAACCGGCTCCGGCGGCCCGGGCCCAGGCGGGTCGGCGGCGGCCGCGATGGTCAGCCCGTGGCGATCCCGCGCTGGTCCGATGTCGGACTGGCGCCATCGCCATGTCGGCTATCCGTGGCGGTCGGCTCGCCGCCGCCCAGGTCGACCAGGCCATGCACGTCGGCCGCCAGCGTCCCGGACGACACATCGGCCGCCCGGACCTTGCGCTCGCGGCGCGGCCGGCTGGGCGGGTGGGTGATGGCCAGGACGGTCGCATCAGGCTGCGGGAGCCGGTTGGCGTACAGGTCGCAGAACAGCTCCACGAGCTCCGGGTCGAACTGCGTCCCGGCGTGCTGTCGGAGCTCGGCGATCGCCGCGTCGTGTGACATCGCCCGCTTGTACGGCCGGTCGTGGGTCATCGCGTCGTAGGCGTCGGCGATGGCGACGATCCGGGCGCCCAGCGGGATCTCGTTGGCACGCAGCCCATACGGGTAGCCGTGGCCGCCGTAGCGCTCGTGGTGGTGCAGGATGATCGGCACCGCGTCGCGCAGGGCCGCGGCGTGCTCGAGGATCACCTGTCCGATGCGCGGATGCTGGACGACGGTCCGCCACTCCGCGGACGACAGGGGAGCCGGCTTGTCGAGGATCTCCGACGGCACGGCCACTTTGCCGACGTCGTGCAACAGGGCGGCCACCCGGATCCGGTCGACCTCCGCCTCGGGGAGCTGGAGCTGGCGCGACATCTCGACCACGATCCCGGCGATGAGCGCGGATGGCTGGCCGCGGTAGTGGGGGAGCGGCGCGATGTACGAGGTCAGCATGTCGGTGGCGGCGTCGCGCGCCCGCCGGCCGATCTCCATCGCACGCAGCCGGCCGACGTCGGAGATGGCCGCGCGGGGGACGCGGGCGTCCTCGTCGGGCTCCTCGAAGATGTAGGTCTGGTTGCGCCCGAGGGACTTGGCCGAGTACATCGCCGCGTCGGCGTCGCGGACTAGCGTGTCCATCCGGAGCTTCTGCCCGGACCCGCCAACGATGCCGATCGAGATCGTGACCGACAGGGCCGTGTTGCCCTCGACGCTGAACTTGAGCCGCTCGACCAGCTTGCGCAGCTTCTCGCTGAGCGCCGCCCCTTCCTCGACGTTGGTCTCGGTCAGGATGAGCATGAACTCCTCGCCGCCATACCGACCGATGAGGTCGCTGGTGCGAAGGTTCTCGGCGATCGTCTGGGCGACCCCGCGCAGGACGACGTCACCGGCGGCGTGGCCGTACGAGTCGTTGACGGCTTTGAAGTGGTCGATGTCGACGAAGGCGACGCACAGCGGGCGCTCGTAGCGCGATGCCCGCTCGACCTCGGCGAACAGTGCGGCCAGCAGCGCCTGGCGGTTCGAGACGCCGGTCAGCCGGTCGAAGGTCGCGCGGTCGTGCGTGTCGGCGAGGGAGGCCGAGATCTTGTTGATGGCGACCCCGAAGCGGGTCTCGAGCCCACCGCCCGTGGTCGAGACGGCGACGGTGTAGTCACCGCCGGCGATGCGCTCGGCCGCCTTGACCAGGCGGTCATAGCGGAGCCGGATGATGATCCACGAGAGGACCGACGACATCGCCACGCCGATCGTCAAGGCTGCGACGGCGGCCACAACCGATCGTGATCCATGCTCGACCCAGGACGCTGTGAGATCGGGGTAGGTCAGGAACAGGATCCCGACCGCGACCGGAGTCACGAGCGCCAGGACCCCCAGAAGGCGCATCACTCGACAAGGCTACGTGTCACCGGTCCTAGTTCGGACCCGCAGGACGTACCGATGGCCCGGTCCGGAAGTACGCCCGAAGGTGGCATGACCGAGAACGAGCTGCCGTGGAACGTGTCGGGGCGGCGGTCCGACGCAGGTCGTCGGGCCCGGCGCCCCTGCTATACTCCAGCCGTCCTCGACACGAGCGGACTCGCTCCGTCACCAGGAGGTCCACGATCGCGCTTCCTTGGCGCATCGGCCGTCCCGTGAGGCGACCGGGCGACCGGATCACGGCGATCCGCCGAAGCGTCGGCGGCGCGACACGGGTGCAATCTATCCTGGTCCCAGGCCCCCAGGGTCTGGGCCTTTTGATTCGTTGGGCGGGGGCGGCCTGATGCCGGCGACCGTGATCGTCGGGCTCCAGTGGGGCGACGAGGGCAAGGGCAAGACGACCGATTTCCTGGCCGAGCAGGTGGCCATGGTCGTGCGCTACCAGGGTGGCGATAACGCCGGCCACACGGTCGTCAGTGGCGACGAGGTGTTCAAGCTCCGGCTCACACCGTCGGGCGTGCTCTATCCGCACATCACGTCGGTCATCGGCAACGGCGTCGTGGTCAACCCTCTGACCCTCATCGAGGAACTCGACATGCTCGGCTCGCGGGGGATCGACGTCTCGCGTGTGCGGGTCAGCCGGAGCGCGCACGTGATCATGCCGTACCACGTGGCGCTCGACCAGGCGAACGAACGCCGGCTCGGTGGCGCCAAGGTCGGCACGACCGGCCGCGGCATCGGGCCGACCTACGGTGACCGCGCCTGGCGTCTCGGCCTGCGCATGGAGGACCTCCTCGAACCGGCCGTCCTCCGCGAGCGGATCGAGCGTGCGCTGCCGGACAAGAACCTGGTGCTGGCGGGGATGGGCGGGGCCACCTTCGAGGTCGGCCCGCTGGTCGACCAGGCAGTCGCCTGGGGCCAGCGCCTGCGCGACCACCTGGACGACACGACCTGGCTCGTGCAGGCTGCCCTCGGGCGCGGCGAGCACGTGCTGCTCGAGGGCGCGCAGGGGACCTTGCTCGACCTCGACCACGGGAGCTATCCGTACGTCACGTCGTCCAACCCGGTCGCCGGCGGTGCCTGCACGGGCGGCGGCATCGGACCGCTCCAGGTCGACGAGGTCATCGGCGTCATGAAGGCCTACTCGACCCGGGTCGGATCCGGGCCGTACCCGACCGAGCTGCACGACGACATCGGCGCCGGGATCGCCGAACGGGGCCACGAGTTCGGGACCGTCACCGGACGGCCCCGGCGAGTCGGCTGGTTCGACGCCGTCCCGCTGCGCTATGCCGTGGCCGTCAACAGCGTCAGCAGCATCATGCTCAACAAGCTCGACATCCTGGCCGGCATCGAGACGATCCGTCTGTGCGTCGCCTACGAGATCGATGGGCGCCGGGTCGAGGTCTGGCCATCGAGTTGCGCCGCGCTGTCCCGGGCCACCCCGATCTACGAGGACTACCCGGGCTGGGCCGAGCCGATCCACGACATCCGCTCGCTGGCCGACCTGCCCGAGAATGCACGCCGTTACCTGTCCGCGATCGAGGCACACGCTGGGGTGCCGATCGTGCTGGTATCGGTCGGTCCGGAGCGGACCCAGACCATCGAACGGGCCTGGCGCCCGACGCGCTACCGGCCGAGCCTGCCCGCGTGAGCCTCGTGATGCCGACCCGGATCCTGGTCGTCGGCGGCGGTGGCCGCGAGCATGCGCTCGCGTGGAAGCTGGCCGGGGAACCGGGTGTCAACGAGGTCGTCGTCGCGCCCGGGAGTGCCGGCATCGCCGAAGAGCCGCGGGTGCGCTGCATGGACGTCGACCCGCTCGACGGCGCTGCGGTCGTGGCCATCGCTCGCCGTGTCGCCGCAGAGCTGGTCGTCATCGGGCCCGAAGCGCCGCTTGCGGCCGGGGTCGCCGACGCACTGTCCGACGCGGGCGTCACCGTGTTCGGCCCGAGCACGGCCGCGGCGCGTTTGGAAAGTTCAAAGGCATTCTGCGAACAAGTAGCCGAGGCCGCACAGGTTCCGAGTCCGTATGCGCGCGCCTTCACGGGTGGTCAATCGGCTGATGCCGAGCGTTTCATCCGCGAGCTCGCGTCCGAAGGGATCGGAGCCGTTCTCAAGGCAGACGGGTTGGCCGGCGGCAAGGGAGTGATCGTCACGGAGTCCCTCGAGCAAGCCCTCGACCGCCTACCGACGTTCCTCAGCGGTCGCCCCGCGGACACGCCCGCTCTGGTGATCCAGGCGCGACTGACGGGCAGGGAACTGAGTCTCATCGCGATCTGTGACGGTGAACGTGCCTTGGCGCTGCCGGTGGCGCGAGACCACAAACGCCTGCTCGACGACGACCGAGGACCGAATACCGGGGGGATGGGTGCGTATTCGCCATTGCCAGACCTGACGGACCACGACGTCACGACGATCCTCAACCTGGTGCATCGGCCCATCCTTGCGGAGATGGCGCGCCGGAAGATGCCGTTCCGCGGATTCCTCTACGCAGGCATGATGGTCGGAGACGACGGAGTGCCGGCGCTCCTCGAATGCAATGTGCGACTTGGCGATCCGGAGGCCCAGGTGATCCTGCCGCGGGTTGCCGTTCCACTCGGCCCCTTGATGCTCGCTGCCGCGAAAGGCCGCTTGCCATCGGGCATGTCCGATCTCGTGCCGACGCTGCCCATGGCCGCCGCCGGGATCGTGCTCGCCGCCGATGGATACCCGGACAGCCCGAGGCGTGGAGTCCAGGTCCGGGGACTCGAAGCGGCCCGTGGCGCTGGCGCCCTGATCTTCCATGCGGGGACTGTCATGAACCCGGCTGGCGCCTTCGAGACGAACGGGGGACGGGTCCTCACAGTGGTCGGCCGGGGGCCTGATCTGGGATCCGCCAGGTCAGTTGCTGAACGCGCGGCAGAGGCTGTGGTCTTCGAAGGTTCGATGCGACGGCATGACATCGCGAAGACGATCCCGGAACCGGTTCAGCTCACCACACGCTTGCCGGCCGGCGAGGCGCTCGCCCGATGATCCCTCGTTACACGCTGCCCGAGATGGGTGCGATCTGGTCCGAGGCGGCCCGCTTCGATGCCATGCTCCGCGTGGAGCTCGCCGTCGCACGGTCCCAGACGGCCCGCGGCCAGATCCCGGCGGACGCCCTCGTCGCCCTCGAGACCCGCTCCCAAGTCGACCTCGACCGGATCCTCGAGATCGAACGGACGACGGACCACGACGTCATCGCCTTCGTCAGCCAGGTCGCCGAGGCGGTCGGGCCCGAGGGTCGCTTCCTCCATCTCGGATTGACCAGCAGCGATGTCGTCGATACCGGCCTGGCGCTCCAGTTGCGGGCCGCCGGCGAGCGGCTCCTGCTCGATGCGGATCGGCTGCTGGCGGTCATCATCGCCCGCGCGCGCACCGAGGCCGGCACGGTGATGATGGGCCGGACCCATTCCGTCCATGCCGAGCCGACGACCCTCGGGCTCAAGCTCGCCGGCTGGGCGTTCGAGCTCGAGCGTGGGCGGGTCCGTTTGACCACCGCCGTCGACGAGATCGGGACGGGCAAGATCTCCGGGCCGGTCGGAACCTACAGCCACCTGGCCCCGGACCTGGAGGCAGAGGTGCTGGCCGCCCTGGGACTCCACGCCGACCCGGTCAGCACGCAGATCGTCCAGCGCGACCGCCACGCCGGCCTGCTGACCGCGATCGCCATCATCGGCGGCTCGCTGGAGCGGTTCGCGACCGAGATCCGCAACCTCCAGCACACCGAGATCGGCGAGCTGCAGGAGCCGTTCAAGGCAGGCCAGAAGGGCTCATCGGCGATGCCCCACAAGCGCAACCCGATCCTGTCCGAGCGGATCGCGGGACTGGCGCGATTGCTGCGCGGGTATGCGCACACGGCGCTCGAGGATCAGCCGCTCTGGCACGAACGCGACATCAGCCATTCGAGTGCGGAGCGGGTCATCCTCCCGGACGCGACGATCCTGCTCGACTACATGCTGGTGCGCATGACCGGGCTGACCGACGGCCTGCTCGTCCGCTCGGAGCGGATGCGCGAGAACATCACCCGCGGCCTGGGTCTCCATGCCTCGTCGCACGTGCTCGTCGCGCTGGTCGATGTGGGTGGCATGTCGCGCGAGGACGCTTATGGGATCGTCCAGCGCGCCTCGCTCCGGGCCGCCGACGAACGGTCCCCACTGCGCGACATCCTGGCCGTGGACCCCGCCGTGGCCCAGCGACTGTCGCTTGCCCAGCTCGACGGCTGCTTTGACGACGCCGCGTTCCTGCGCCACGTGCCGGAAGTCATCGGTCGGCTCGACTGGCTCGCCGAGGGACTGGCCGGCCGGTCGGCTGCCCGGACGGAGATGTCGCATGCTGGCTGAGCACTTCTTCCGGTCGGGCAAGGTGCGCGATCTGCATCGTCTCAACGGCGGCCGGCTCCTGCTCGTCGCCTCGGACCGGATCAGCGCCTTTGACGTCGTGCTGCCGTCGGTCATCCCCGATAAGGGTCGCGTCTTGACCGGGATGTCCCGGTTCTGGTTCGCCGAGACCGCATCGATCGTTCCGAACCACCTGCTCGAGACCGATGTCGAGGCGCTGACCGACGTATTCGCCGCGGAGATCCAGAGGGCCGGCAACGAACCGCCGGACTTCGGCCCGATGGACGCGCTGCGGGGCAGGATCATGATCTGCCGGCCGGCCAAGGTGGTGCCCATCGAGACCGTCGTCCGTGGATACCTGGCCGGTTCGGGCTGGAAGGAGTACCGCGGCCGAGGCACGGTCTGCGGCATCGACCTGCCGGCCGGGTTGCGCGAGAGCGACCCGCTGCCCGAGCCCATCTTCACCCCGGCCACCAAGGCGGAGGCCGGCCAGCACGACGAGAACATCACCTTCGACGAGATGGTCGGCCACATCGCCGCCGACTTCGGCGGCCGCAAGGACCTGGCCGGACCCCTTGCCGAGGCGATCCGCGACCGCGCGATCCGGCTGTATCGCTATGGCGCCGCCGTGGCGGGCCGCCGAGGCATCCTCCTGGCCGACACGAAGTTCGAATTCGGGCTCATCGGCCAGCCGATGTCGCCATCTGATCTCGGCCCACCAGAAGAACGGCTCGATCCACCTGATTCGCAGCCATCGGGCAACTCGTTCGCCCCGCCGTACGAGGACCACCTCATCCTCATCGATGAGGTGCTGACACCCGATTCCTCCCGGTTCTGGGATGCTGCGACCCACGAACCCGGCCGACCGCAGGCAAGCTTCGACAAGCAGTTCGTGCGCGACTGGCTGGAGGCTCAGCCATGGGACAAGACCGCACCCGGACCGGCGCTCCCCGACGACGTCGTCGACGGGACGCGGGCCCGCTATATCGAGGCCTACGAGCGGATCACCGGCGCCAGCTTCGAGCGCTATCGCAAGGAGGACGTGATCGCCCCATGACGAGCTTCCGGTTCGCGGTCAACGTCACGCCCAAGCCCGGGATCCTCGACCCGGCCGGGCGCGCCGTGGAGGGCAGCCTCGAGCACCTCGGCATCGACGGCGTCCATGACGTCCGGATCGGGCGTCGCGCCGAGCTGACCGTCGAGGCGACCGCCGAGGGGGTCGCGCGTGCGGTCGTCGATCGCCTCGCCGCCGAGCTGCTGTCGAACCCGCTCACCGAGATCTATGCGGTGGAACCGCTGGGCGCGACCTCATCCGCCGTCAGCGCCGCGACGGGGGAGCGCTGACGATGGGCGTGCGGATCGGTGTCGTCGTCTTCCCGGGCAGCAACTGCGATCGCGACACGGTCTACGCGCTCGACCTGGCGGGTGCCGAGCCGGTCGTCCTGTGGCACGAGCAGGCGTCGCTCGAGGGCGTGGCGGCGATCATCCTGCCGGGCGGCTTCGCGTACGGCGACTACGTTCGGGCCGGCGTCATCGCCCGGTTCAGCCCGGTCATGCGCGCCGTGGCCGGGTTCGCGGCCGACGGGGGCCTCGTCCTCGGGATCTGCAACGGCTTCCAGGTCCTGGCCGAGGCCGGTCTCATCCCGGGCGCGCTCCTGCGCAACGCCTCGCTCCGGTTCGCCGGCCAGGAGGTCCGGATCGCCGCAGAGCGCGCCGACACGCGGTTCACTCACAGGGTCGAGGCCGGGCGGCCGTTGCGGATGCCGGTCGCCCACGGCGAGGGCCGCTTCTACGCCGACGACGCGACGCTCGACGCGCTCGAGCGCGACGGCCAGGTCCTGTTCCGGTACGTCGATGCGACCGGCGCGTCGGCCGGTCCCGACCAGCCCGCCAACCCCAACGGCTCGCTGCGGGCGATCGCGGGGGTCATGAACGCCGCCGGCAACGTCGCCGGCCTGATGCCGCACCCGGAGCGCGCCTCGGAGGCGATCCTGGGATCCGACGATGGGTTCGCGATCATCCGATCCCTGGTCGACAGTGCGGCGCAGGCCGCCAATGTCGGCCCGGCCGTCGCCGTCGGATCCGCGGCGGGCGTGGGCGTGGGACCACGATGACCGTGGCCGAACGCCCCGTCGAGCCCCTCCATCGCCGGCTGGGCGTGACCGACGACGAGCTCGAGGCGATCCGCGACCGGCTCGGCGGGCGCCAGCCGAACGACCTCGAGCTGGCCATGTTCAGCGTGATGTGGAGCGAGCACTGCTCGTACAAGAGCTCGAAGCCGCTGCTGCGGACGCTCCCGACCGAGGGCCAGGGCGTGGTCGCCGGGCCGGGCGAGAACGCCGGCGTCATCTCGATCGGGGACGGCCTGGCCGTCGCATTCAAGATCGAGTCGCACAACCACCCCTCGGCGGTCGAGCCCTATCAGGGTGCGGCGACCGGCGTCGGCGGGATCCTGCGCGACATCTTCACGATGGGCGCCCGCCCGATCGCGGTCCTCGACGCCCTCCGGTTCGGCGACCCGGCGGACGCTCGGACGCGACACCTCGTCGACGGGGTGGTTCGCGGGGTCGGTGGCTATGGCAACTGCGTCGGTGTGCCGACGGTCGGCGGCGAGCTCGTCTTCGACCCGAGCTATGACCGCAACCCGCTCGTCAACGTCATGGCCATCGGGCTGATGGAGGAGCGGTCGCTGACGCTGGCAGCCGCGCCCGGCCCGGGCAACCTCGTCGTCCTGTACGGCTCCGCGACCGGGCGCGACGGGATCGGGGGGGCGTCGGTCCTCGCCAGCGCGACCTTCACCGACGATGACCCGTCCAAGCGCCCGTCGGTCCAGGTCGGCGACCCGTTCGCGGAGAAGCTGCTCATCGAGGCGAGCCTCGAGCTCATCGAACGCGGTCTCGTCGAGGGGCTCCAGGATCTCGGGGCCGGCGGGATCACCTGTGCCACCTCGGAGACGGCCGACCGGGCGGGGACCGGGATCCTCGTCGACCTCGATGCGGTCCCGCGGCGCGAGCCCGGGCTCGCGCCGTTCGAGGTGATGATCTCCGAGTCGCAGGAGCGGATGTGCGCGGCCGTGCTGCCCGAGCGCTGGGACGACGTCCGCGAGGTCTGCGAGCGCTGGGGGCTGCCGGTCGCGATCATCGGCCGGGTGACGGACGACGGCGACATCGCGATCGTCACCGGTGGCCTCGATGCGTGGGGCGCGCCGGCGCCGGGCGCCCAGGAGCTGGCGCGGATCCCCGCGAGCGCCCTGACGAGTGACGCCATCGTCCATGTCCGTGTCGCGGCCGCCCCGACGCACCGGCGCGACGCCCCGGCGCCCGGTGCGCCGGCGATGGTCAGCGACCGGCTGCCCGAACGCGGCATGGACCCGGGCGCGGTCCTGCTCGGCCTGCTAGGGTCGGCCAACCTGTCGTCGCGCCACGTCGTCTACCACCAGTACGACTCGACGGTCGGGGCGGATACCGTGGCCGGGCCGGGCCACGGGGCCGCCGTCCTGCGGGTCAAGGGCACGTCCAGGGCGCTAGTGGCGACCACGGACGGCAACCAGTCGGTCGGGGTGCTCGACCCGTGGCTGGGGGCCGCCCTGTCGGTCGCCGAGGCGACCCGCAACGTCTCGATCACGGGCGCCCGGCCGCTCGGCGTCACGAACTGTCTGAACTACGGGGATCCGACGCGACCCGAAGTGTTCTGGCAGCTGTCCGAGGGCGTCCGCGGTCTCGGCGACGCATGCCGCGCCCTGGGGCTGCCGGTCACCGGCGGCAACGTCTCGCTCTACAACGAATCGCCGGCGGGGGCTATCGCACCGACGCCGGTCATCGGCGTCGTCGGGCTGCTAGGCGATGTCGCGACCCTGGTCGGGCCGGCGTTCGGGCATGCCCATGACGCGGTCCTGCTCGTCGGCGAGACCGTGCCCGGCCTGGCCGGGTCCGCCTATGCGGCGCTCGCCGGTGGGGCCGGCGAGGACGATCCGCCCGCGCTCGACCTGCCCCGCGAGGCAGCGGTCCAGGTGTTCATCCGCGAGGCGATCGCCCGCGGGCTCGTGGCGTCCGCCCAGGACGTGTCGGGTGGTGGCCTCGCGGTGGCGCTGGCCGAGGGGGCGATGTGGGGCGGGCTCGGCGCGAGCGTCCGCGTCGCGATGGCGCATTCGCCGGCGGTCGACCTGTTCGGCGAGAGCCCGTCACGGCTCGTCGTCACCTGCCGGCCCCGATACGCCGCCGCCCTCGAGCTGCTGGCCCGCCAGCATGGCCTCCCGGTCGAGATGCTCGGCTCGGTCGAGGGGGACCGGCTGGTCATCGAGCTCACGCTGGCCGGCGCGGCCGGTGCCGTCGAGGAACGCGGTGCCGGCGCGGCCGACACCCTCGAAGTGCCGGTTCGCGACCTCCGGCACGCCTGGGAGCGCGGCCTCGCCCGCGCCCTCGGCTGGGAGGGCTGACCGATGTGCGGCGTGTTCGGGGCGGTCCTGCCCGCCGGCGAGCCGACGGCGGCCGCCGCGATCGCGGCGCTCGGGCTATTCGCGCTCCAGCATCGGGGCCAGGAATCGGCCGGGCTGGCAGTCAGCGACGGCGAGCAGCTGATGCTCTACAAGGACCTCGGGATGATCAGCTCGGTCCTCGACGAGCGGCGGCTGCCGAGCCTCCGCGGTCAGCTGGCGATCGCCCACTGCCGCTACTCCACGACCGGCTCGACGATCTGGGAGAACGCTCAGCCGACCTACCGGCTCGGCCCGCGCCGCGCACTGGCGATCGGTCACAACGGCAACCTCGTCAACACTCGTGACCTGCTCGAGTTGCTCAAGGGTGGGCGTGCGCGCCTGCCTGCCTCGACCGACACGGAGCTGCTGACCGCCCTCCTCGCCGACGAGCCGGCCACGGACACGGTCCAGGCCCTCCGCCAGGTCCTGCCACGCGTCCGCGGCGCGTACAGCCTCGTCGTCCTCGACGAACGCCGCGTGATCGGCGTGCGCGATCCGTTCGGCTTCCGGCCGCTCGTGCTGGGCCGGCTGCCGGCGACCGGCATGGGCGACGGCGGCGACGGCCTGTGGCATGGCGACGATGCCTCGGCCGGCTGGTGCCTGTCGTCCGAGACGGCCGCGCTCGACATCGTCGGCGCCGAGTACGTTCGGGACGTCCAGCCAGGCGAGATGGTCATCCTCGAGCCCGGCCATGCGCCGCGGTCGGTCCGCTTCGCCGACGCGACGCCCGCCCTGTGCGTGTTCGAGCTGATCTACTTCGCCCGGCCGGATTCGTACATGGAGGGTCGCAACCTGTACGAGGCCCGGCGCAAGATGGGGATCCAGCTGGCCCTCGAGCACCCGATCGACGCCGACCTCGTGATGCCCGTGCCCGACACCGGCGCACCCGCGGCGGCCGGGTTCGCCGAGGGCTCCGGGCTGCCATATCGCGAGGGGATGTATCGCAACCGCTACGTCGGACGGACCTTCATCCAGCCGTCGGCAGGGCTCCGCCACCGGGGCGTGACGATCAAGCTCAACCCGCTCCGCGAGGTGGTCAACGGCCGGCGCCTCATCGTCGTCGACGACTCGATCGTCCGCGGCACGACGACCAAGCGGATCGTCGAGCTCCTCCGCCGGGCGGGCGCGACCGAGGTCCACGTCCGGATCAGCGCCCCGCCGATCTACCATCCGTGCTTCTACGGCATCGATACGCAGATCGAGACCGAGCTCATCGCCTCGACCCACACCGAGCCCCAGATCCGCGAGTTCATCGGTGCCGATTCGCTCGGCTACCTGTCGATCCGCGGCGTGCTCGCGGCGCTGGAGCTGCCGTACGAACGGTTCTGCTTCGCGTGTTTCGATGGCCACTACCCGGAGCCCGTGCCGTACGACGCCAAGCGCCGCAAGTTCATGCTCGAGGAGGCCGTGACCGCGGATGTCTGAGCCATCGACCTGGCGGCGCCGATGAGCGGCAGGGCGAAGGGGATCGCCGGCCGCGACCGATACCAGGCCTCGGGCGTGGACATCGGCGCGGGGGAGCGCGCGGTCGATCTCATGCGCGACCACGTCCAGTCGACCCGGCGGTCGGAGGTCGTCGGCGGTCTCGGCGGGTTCGGCGGTGCGGTCGGGATCCCGGCCGGCTATCGTGAGCCATTGCTGGTGGCGTCGACGGACGGGGTCGGGACCAAGACGGCCATCGCCGCGACGCTCGGCCGGTTCGACACGATCGGCGTCGACCTGGTCGCGATGTGCGCGGACGACGTGGTGTGCTGCGGCGCGGAGCCGCTCGCCTTCCTCGACTACATCGCCGTCGGCCACGTGATCCCCGAGTGGGTGGCCGAGCTCGTCGGGTCCGTGGCGGCCGGCTGTCGTGACGCGGGCTGCGCGCTCATCGGCGGCGAGACGGCCGAGCACCCGGGCCTGATGGACGACGACGCTTTCGACCTGTCGGGCTGCTGCATCGGCGTCGTCGAGCGTGCCGACATGATCGACGGGTCGGCGATCGAGGCCGGTGATGCGATCGTCGGCCTGGCGGCGTCCGGCCTCCATTCGAATGGGTTCTCGCTGATCCGAGCCCTGCTCGCCCAGTGGGACCTCGATCTCGCCGAGCCGTACCAGGCGCGGCTGCGCCGGTCACTGGGCGATGTCGAGACGGACGCGATCATGGCCGCGGCGCCGAACGAAGCGATGGCCACGCTCGGCGAGATGCTGCTGACGCCGACCCGGGTATACGCCCGGTCCGTGCTCGCGGCACGAACCGCGATCCGTGCCGGCGGGGCGGACATCCGGGGCATCGCCCACATCACGGGCGGCGGCCTGCCGGGCAACGTCCCGCGGGTGCTGCCCGATGGGTTGGCCGCTCGCCTCGACCCCGCGCGCTGGTCCATGCCATCCGTCATGCGGCTGTTCGCGGCGCTCGGCGGGTTGGAAGACGACGAGATCCGGGCGACGTTCAACGGTGGCCTCGGGATGGTCCTCGTGCTGCCGGAGGAGGCCGTCGCGACCGCGATCGCGGCGCTGGCCGAGCATGACGTGACGGCGACCGTCGTCGGCGAGGTCACCGACGCCGCGGGCATCGCTGGCGCCCGCTATGTCGAGGGCCCGCTCGAGGTCATCGCGTGAGCCAGACTGCCGGACGGATCGCGGTCGGCGTGTCGGGTGCGGGCTCGAACCTGCGGGCGCTGGCGGCCGCGGCAGGACGGGGCGAGCTCGGCGGGACCCTCGAGCTGGTGTTCGCCGACCGGGCCTGCCCGGCGCTCGACTGGGCGGCGGAGCAGGGCATCGAGACCGCGCTCGTCCCGGCTGGTGACGACGAGATCCTGGCCGCGGCCCTCGGCGCCGCCCGGATCGAGGTCGTCGTGCTCGCCGGCTACATGCGGATCGTCGGGCCGGCCGTGTTGCGGGCCTTTCCCGAGCGGATCCTCAACACCCATCCGTCGCTGCTCCCGGCCTTCCCGGGTGCGCACGCCGTCGCCGAGGCGCTCGCCCACGGCGTGACCGTCACGGGCTGCACGGTCCATCTCGTCGATGCGACGCTGGACGGTGGTCCCATCGTCGTCCAGGAGCTGGTCGCGATCCTCCCCGCTGACGACGTGGCTGCGGTGCATGACCGGATCCGTGCCGTCGAGCACCGATTGTTGCCACTGGCGACCGCGCTGGTCATGGCGAGGGCGCTCGCCGTTGACGGTCGCCGCGTGACCATCGACCTCGACCGCGCGGCCGCCCTTGTGCCCGTCCCGCGCCGTGCCCTTCTGTCCGTTTCCGACAAGACCGGGCTCGTGCCGTTCGCCGCGGGCCTGGTCCGGGCTGGCTTCGAGCTGGTGTCGACCGGTGGCACGGCCCGAACGCTGCGCGACGCCGGTCTGCCGGTGACCGACGTGGCCGCGCTGACCGGCTTCGGGGAGATGCTCGACGGCCGGGTCAAGACGCTCCATCCCCGGGTCCACGCCGGGATCCTGGCCGATCGCCGGCTGGCCGACCACCGGCGCCAGCTGCTGGCAGCCTGGATCGCCCCGTACGACCTGGTGATCGTGAACCTGTACCCGTTTTCGGCCGCGCTCGGGCGACCCGGGATCACGATCGACGAACTCATCGAGGAGATCGATATCGGCGGGCCGTCGCTGGTCCGCGCGGCGGCCAAGAACCATGCCAGCGTGGCCATCGTGACCTCGCCGGCCCGCTACGAAGCGGTGCTCGCGGCGATCGAGCGGGACGGTGACGTCGACGCGCAGGGTCGCCGAGAGCTCGCGCTCGAGGCGTTCGCGCACACGGCCGCCTATGACGCCCGGATCGCATCGGAGCTGCCACGTCGGATGGTCGTCGCAGGGTTGATCGACCCACCCGACGATCCCTATCCGCCGACGCTCACGGTCGGGCTCGAGAAGGTCGAGGCACTGCGCTACGGCGAGAACCCGCACCAGCCGGCGGCGAGGTATCGGCGCCCGGGGAGCACGGTCGCCGATGGCCCGTTCGCGACCGGCGAGCCACCGCTCCAGGGCAAGCCCCTGTCGTACAACAACGTGCTCGATGGGGCCGCGGCCGCGGCCCTGGGCCGGGCCATGCGCGGGCCGGCGTGCGTCATCGTCAAGCACACCAACCCGTGCGGGGCCGCGGAACGGCCCACGCCGTTGGCGGCCTGGGAGGCGGCGCTCGCGGGCGACCCGGTGTCGGCGTTCGGTGGCGTCGTCGCCCTGACCCGGCCGGTGGATGCCGAGGTCGCCCGGGCGCTCATCGCGATCTTCCTCGAGGTCGTCGTGGCGCCGGGCTTCGACGCTGACGCGCTGGCCATCCTCGCCACGAAGCCCAACCTGCGCCTCGTCGTCGACACGCTGCTCGGCGCCGACGGGCCGCGACCGGGCCCGGACCCGATCGGCTCGATCCGCACGGCCGGCGGCGCGGTCCTCGTGACCGCCCCCGACACGGCCGTGGACGACCCGGCCACCTGGACCGTCGTCACGACCCGCCCTCCGACCGACGACGAGCGCCGGGACCTCGACCTCGCCTGGCGGCTGGTCCGCGGCGTGACTTCGAACGCCGTCGTGCTCGTCCGGGACGGCCGGCTGATCGGCATGGGTTCCGGCCAGACCTCGCGGGTGGATGCGGCACGCGGGGCGGTCGCCCAGGCACGGGCCTATGCGGGCGATGACGTGCTCCGGGGCGCGGCCTGTGCCTCGGATGCGTTCTACCCGTTCGCGGACGCGGTCGAGATCTGCCTTGCTGCCGGCGTGACGGCCTACGCCCAGCCGGGCGGCTCGGTCCGCGACGCGGAGGTCGTGGCCGCTGTCGATGCCGCGGACGGCACCATGCTCATGACCGGGACGCGGCATTTCCGGCACTGAAGGAACCCGCGCCGACGGCACTCGTCGCGGCGATCGCCCTTGGGGCCGCCCTGATCCGGCGCGGCCCGCTATCGTGACCGTATCGCGGGCCCGGGTCCCGGAACATGGCAGGAGGTCGGTGATGGCGGAGTTCCTGGCGGTCACATTCGATGGCGCCGACGATGGCGAGGCGGCCCTTCGCTCGATCCGAGCGCTCGAGCACGCCGGCAAGATCCAGCTCGAGGACACTGCCGTCGTGCGCAAGGACGCGGCCGGCAAGGTGACCATCCACGGCGAGGCGTCCAGCGGGACGGAGACTGGTGCCGTCGTCGGCGCCGTGCTCGGCGGCCTGCTGTTCGTGGTCTTCCCGGTCGCGGCGATCGTTGGTGGCGCGGTGGCGGGCGGGCTCATCGGCCGGGCGGCCGCGCCGGGGATCGATGACAAGTTCGTCAAGGAGGTCGGCGGCGACCTGCCGCCGGGCGGCTCCGCGCTGTTCCTGCTGATCAAGGGCGGCGACCCGGAGCTGTTGGTCGGCGCGCTCGGCCAGTACCACGGCCGGGTCCGCCAGACCTCGCTCGACGATGAGCTCGAGCACTCCCTCGACGAGTCCCTTCGATGACGCCGGCGCAGGTTTGACCGATCCGGGCGCGCCGCGTCTGTCCGTCCTGCTCCCGACCTGGAACGCGGCGGCGACCGTGGAGCAGGCCCTCGCCTCGATCCTCGACGAGGTCGACGTCCGGCTGGAGTGTCTCGTCATCGACGATGCCTCGACCGACGGGACAGCCGATGTCGCCCAGGCCGTCGCCGACCGCGATCCGCGAGTCGTCGTGGTCCGGCTGCCCGCCAACGTCGGCGTCTCGAACGCCCGGAACCGCGGGCTCGAGCTCGCGCGTGGGCAGTGGCTGGCGTTCCTCGACGCGGATGACGTGATCTTGCCGGGCGGACTGGCAGCCCTCATGGGCCCGACGGCCGACGCCTCGATCAAGGCCGTCATCGGGCAGCGGATCTGGTTCGACGGTGAGCGGCGGTGGATCTCCGGACGCTACGACCAGCCGGACATCCGGCAACCGGGCCGCAAGTCGATCGCGACGCATCCGGGACTGATGACCTACGCTGCGATCCACGGCAAGACCTTCCACCGCAGCCTGGCCCGCGACCTCCGATTCGAGGGCCGGGTCCTGGGTGATCAGGCCTGGACGATCAGCGCCCTGCTGCGCGCTGGCGACCACATCGAGGTCATTGGCGACGACGTCTACGAGTGGTTCCGTCCGCCGCTGGACAGCGGGGTCGGAGGCATCACGGCCGCCACCCGTAACTCGACGGCTTCGGCGGCTGACATGGTCCTGCGCGCGCCGATCGTCTACGGCGCCGTCAGCGATGAGGTCGACCGCCGGATCGACGACGAGGCGACCCGCCAGCGCCTCAAGCGCGCCTACTTCGAACGGCTGGTGCTATCGGATCTGGCCATCGCCATCGACGCGGCCCTCAAGCGGCACGACCCGGCGACCGACCGTTTGCTGGTGGGGATCGCGGCCTTCCTCGAGGTGGTCCCGGTACCTGTCCGATCCGGTTCGGGACCGGCCATCGAGCGGCTGCTCTGGCCGCCGGCGGCTCGGTGGCGATCGCTCGTCCCGTCGGCACGGGCGAGCTACTGGCGGATGGCGCGCGACATCCTCCGCGCCGACCCGCGTCCGACCCGGCAGATCACTCCGCGCGGGGCGGCCATCCCGGCCTTCACGATCGCACGGCGGTTCGATGGCCGTCCGGCCGATGCCCTAGCGTCGACAGCCATGTCGATCGTGGCCGTCGCACATGGTGTGGCCCGCCGCGTGAGTCAGGGCGTTCGATGACCGCCGTGGGCCGGGCTGCCGGCGAGGACGGCACCATCGATGACCATCCGAGCCCGCTTTGCTCGGATGTCGCGAGCCTCCTGACCGGGGCCTGATCCGCGACCGGCGAACCGCATGGCGGACATGTTGGTCCGTGGGATATGGTTCGCGCGTCCTTGGGGGGACATGAAGCCGTCGTGGTCGGACTGCTGGAGGAGACCCGGATGCACCGACGCCGCTCGATCCGGTTGGCCGCCGCCATCGTCGGCCTGGTCATCGCCGCGACATCGAGCGGCGGGGTGGCAGCCCGCGGCGGGTCGCCGGCCGCCGCGGATCCGGCCGCTGGGTCAGCGGCATCAGGCCGTCCACTCGCGGCGACCGCGTCGCGCGAGGTGGCGCACAAGCGCGGCCCGGTCGACGTCGCGCGCCTCGCCGCGGTGCAGAAACACGTCGTGCGACCACAGGTCACCATCCCGACGCTCGGCCGCGGCGACGGGGCGTCTGGCGCGCCCTCGACTGGCACGTCCGCGCCGCTGGTCTACAGCGGACCACAGCCGAGCCAGGCGACGACGAACGCCGATGCGCCGGCTGGGGGTACCGGCTTCGCCGGCCTGACGAGTGCGAGCAACGCCTTCACGAACATCGAGCCGCCCGATCCGTGGGTGGCGGTCGGGCCCGAGCACATCGTCCAGACGGTCAACCTGTCCATGCGGATCACCGACCGTCAGGGCGTGCCTTCCATTCCGGACGTCGCGATCCCCGAATTCTTCGGGCTGCCGACAAACTTCCCCACGTTCGATTCCGACCCGCGGGTCATCTACGACAGCGTCCACAGCCGCTGGTTTGCGACCGAGGTCAGCTGGGACTGCGAGCGATCCGGGACCGCGAACTTTGGCAACGGGTACATCGACTTCGCCGTGTCGCGCAACGCCGACCCGACGGGTGTCTGGGATACCTACTTCTTCCGCTATGAGGACCAGTTGCCGGATTACCCGGCGCCCGGCACCTCGAACGACAAGGTCGGACTTGCCGCGAACCTTTACGACATGGCGGCCGGAGCCGATTGTGTGGCCGGCGCGACGTTCGACACCGCGCATTGGGTGGTCATGGACTGGGCGGCCCTCATCGCCGGCTCCCCGAACGGGCTGGCTGACAACATCGACGGGTTCACGCCGCGGTTCGCGGTGCAGGTCCCGGCCACCAGCAGCCGGCTGCACCTCATCTATCAGACGGCGGGTCTCGGCGTCGGCTACAAGAGCGTGATCGGCCATGTCAGCACCGGAAGTCTCGCCTACGAGAATCAATCGGACCTGACGTCGGCCAACGTCGTCGCCCCCTTCGTGGACCCGCCGTTCCCGAACCAACCGGGTCCCGACGTGGTCACCACGGCTATCGATTCGCGTCCGACCGACGCCATCTGGCAGAACAACCGCCTCGTCTTCACATCCAGTCACGGCTGCACCCCGACCGGCGACTCGAGCACCCGGAGCTGCGTGCGCGTGACGGAGCTGAACACGGCCGGCGTCCGCGCCACCGTCCATCCCACTCGTACGCAGGACTTCCTGATCGTCGAGAACGGCGAGGATTCCTACATGGGCGGCATCGGGCTGTCCGGCAACGGCACGCTCCATGTCGGCTGGACGCGATCGTCGACCACCGCCGGCGAGTTCCCCTCGTCGTACAGCGCCCACCAGAAGCTCGGTGACACGCTGGGGTCGGTCAGCGCCAAGGAGCTGCTCGGCGCTGGGACCGGGGCCTATGGCGGGAACCGCTGGGGTGACTACGTCGGTGTCGCCCAGGATCCCCAGGTCCCCAACCAGGTCTGGGATGGCAACCAGTACTCCGGCGGCGATGACTGGCTGACGCGGATCACGCCGCTCCAGACCCAGGGCACGACGTACGTGCCGATCAGCCCGGTCCGCGTCCTGGACACGCGCTCGAACACGGGCGTGTTGGGCAAGTTCGTCACCGACACCGCCCGAACCTGGCAGGTCACGGGCATCGGCGGCATCCCGGCCGACGCGGTGGCGGTCACCGGCAACGTGACGGTCACCCAGCAGGAGGGCAGCGGCTTCGTGGCGGTCACCCCGACCGCGACCAACACGCCGCCGTCGTCGAGCATCAACTTCCCGATCGGTGACGGGCGGGCCAACAACGTGACCGTGCCGCTGTCCGCGTCGGGCACGCTATCGGCCCTGTACAAGACAGCCATCAGCGGCAAGAAGACCCACCTCATCTTCGACGTGACCGGCTACTTCCTGGCGGACGACACGGGCGCCACATTCAGCCCGCTGACCCCGGTCCGGGTGCTCGACACGCGCAACGGGCGGGGCCTGACCGGGCCGTTCGTCAACGGCACGCCGCGGACCCTCGCGATCGCCGGCGTGCCATCGACCGGCGTGCCGCGGACCGCGACCGCCATCACGGGCAACCTGACCGTGACCGAGCAGTCGGGCGCGGGTTACCTCGCGGTGACCAGGACGCCGACCACCAATCCGGCCACCTCCACCCTCAATTTCCCGATCGGCGACACCCGGGCCAACGGGCTGTTCGCACCGCTTGACGGGACAGGCGCCGTGTCGATCTTCTACAAGTCGGGCACCACCGGCGCCCACGCCCAGGTCATCCTCGATGTGACCGGCTACTTCGAGCCGGGTACCGCCGGCCTGCGTTTCGTGCCGCTCGATCCGGGTCGGGTGATGGACACGCGCATGAGCCCGGGCGGCCTGTCGGGCCTGACCGGGGTGTTCCACAGCAAGGTCGCCCGGGTCCTGCCCGTCGACGGTCACTGGGGCGTGCCCGATGGTGCCGCCGCGGTGGTCGCCAACCTGACCGTCGTCAATCAGACCGCCTCGGGCTACATCGCGGTGTCACCGACGGCCCCGCCGCCGACGCCTCCGACCTCGACCCTCAACTTCCCTCTAGGCGACACCCGGGCCAACGGCCTCGTCACGCCGCTCAACGGCAGCGGCACGACGTACCTCGTGTACATCACCGCCACGACGGGCAAGGCGACCAACGTCATCCTCGATCTGGCGGGTTACTTCGAGTAGCCGGAGCCCGACGGCGCCCGCGGTTTCGTCATCCGTCCACGCTGTGGTCCTTCGGTAGCTTGGCCGCCGGATCAGGAGGTTCCAGGCGGGTCTCCCGCGAATATTCGAACGTGAGTGCGAACGCTCGTTCGTCGAACCGCGCTCGGGAGGGACTGGGAGATGCCCAAGGTCTACCTGCTGGACGGATGACAGGATCAGCGCCTGTCGGGCTCGCGAGGGCCCCTTGTCCGCGCGGCGGCACGAGCGACCCCGGACCTACAATCCGGGCATGACCGAAACGCGTCCGCCCTTCGCGACCGGAGGCCCTGTGCCCGGGCAGTCAACGATGTCCCTGATCGCTACCCCGAGCCGGACGCGGAAGTGTCGGGGACCATGGCTCGGCCACGACGGAGCCACCCGGCCGGTCGGATGTCGTCGCTGAGAGCGCGCCTGCCGAAGCGCGTCCGGCGGCGCCTCGGGAGCATCAGGCGAACCTTGCGCCGCGCCGCGCCCGTCGCGAAGGGGCCGGTGGCCCGCCGTCCGACGCCAGCCGGGCCATCGAGGCTCCAGGTTCGACGTGACTTCGTGTTCAGAGCCGCCGATGCGGCCGGCACGGTTCTCGAGATCGGGCCTGCCCACAACGCGATCCTGCCCAAGCGCGACGGGTTTCGTACCAAGACAGTCGACTATCTGGACCGTGACGGTCTCGTCGAGAAATACCGGAAGTTCACGCAGTACTCGCCCGACGACATCGAAGACGTCGACTATGTGCTCCAGGCCGGCTCCTCGATGGCGGACGCCATCCCGGAGCGATTCGACCTGGTACTCGCCTCGCACGTGCTGGAGCACTCGATCTCCATGATCGACTTCCTCAATGACTGCACGAGCCTGCTCGCGCAGGACGGCATCCTGTCGCTCGTGGTCCCGGACCACCGCTATTGTTTCGACCGGTTTCGTGAGCGCTCGGCCATCGGACGCGTCATCGATGCCTCGCACAGCCGATCGCCGGTCCACACCGTCGGCACGCTGGCGGAGTTCTCGTTGAATGCCGTGAAACACGGCAACACGACGGCCTGGTCGGCCACCCATGCGGGCCGATACCGGTTCGTGCACGACCTCGACGAGGTCAGGGCGAACGTCGAGCGTGCAGCGGGCGACGACTATATCGATGTCCACAACTGGGTCTTCTCCCCGAATCATCTGCGCCTGATGCTCGATGACCTCCATGCCCTGGGTCTGATCTCCGCCCGTGAGGTGGATTTCCAGGACACGATCGGTCATGAGTTCTTCCTGAACCTCAAGGTCGACGGCCCGGGGGCCGGCCTCAGCCGGGAGGCGCTCGTGACGCTGGCCGACGCCGAACGGACCGGCATGGACGTCCCCGTGTTCGCGCCGACGCAAGAGGCGACCACCAAGCCGCACGAGCGGGACGGATGAAGGTCGTGGCCACCGTCATGGTCCGTGATGAGGTCGACATCATCGCCGCCATGGTCGAGCACCACCTGGCCCAGGGCGTCGATCTCATCATCGCGACGGACAACGGCTCGATCGACGGCACGACGGAGATCCTGCAGACCTACGCCGACCAAGGCGTGCTCGAATTGCACCACGACCCGGTATTCCGCAAGCAGCAGCATGCCGTGGTCACGGGCATGGCCCGGCGGGCGTTCATCGAACACGCCGCCGATTGGGTCATCAACGCCGATGCCGACGAGTTCTGGGTCGCCTGCGACAAGGGTCTCACCCTGCGGGCAGCCCTCGAAGCGATCCCCCTGTCCCTGAACGCGTTCACGGTCCCGGTGACGAACCTCATCGGACCGCCGGCGATGCGCGGGTCCGGCATCGACCGGCTGCTCTGGCGCGACGGACGCACCGCCGAGCAGCTCCAGGCTGTCGGGATCTTCGCGCAACCGACGGACGATGTCGTGCATCGTGGCGATCCGGACGTCGTCGTCGCCCAAGGGAACCACTTCGTGTCGCTGGCGAGCGCCGGACAGCCGGATCCCGCGTTCGCGCTCGAGGTCCTGCATGTGCCGTGGCGGTCGTGGCTCCAGCTGGAACAGAAGGTCATCAATGCCGGGCGGTCCTACGAGGCGAACCCCAACCTGCGGCCGAGCAAGAACCACCACGGCATGGCCGACTACCGGCGATTCCTCGCCGGTCGCCTGCGATACGCCTTCATGGTCCGCCAGCCGCTGGCGTCGGACCTGGACGGCCGGCCCGGTGGCTCGTTCGTCTATGACCCGTGGCTCCGGGAGCACCTCCACGCACTCGTCGATGACGCGCTCTGCCCAGATCTCATGGCGGCCTGCCTGGACGCTTCGAACGACGAGCCATTCGACCCGGCTGAGCACGAGCGCGCCGCCGAGATCGGCCGGCTGTTCATCGTCCTGGAACGCGAGCGCGACGAGGCCCTGCGACCGGCCGTGAAACCCGCCGCCCGGCCGCTGCGGATCCGGGACGATTGGATGCGGGTCATCAGGCGAACCGGGGGCGCGATCAAACGGCGCCTGCGAGGTGGTCACCGGCGCGTCCGTTGAAGTCGCGCCGTCGGGCGGACCTACGACGCGACGGCGACCCCGTCGATCGTGCCCACGCGGGGGCGGGCCAGCGGGTCGGCTATGTGGCACAAGGTCTGCGCGCGGTGATCGAAGGTGTGCCGGGCGAGCACGATGGCGCGGCCGTGGGCAGCCAGCCGCTGGCGCTCGAGCGGGTCGTCGAGATAGTGCGCGAGCAGCGGCTCGAGCTCCGCCTGAACGCGATAGGTCGGGACCGCGCCGTCGAACTCGGCATCGATGCCATCGACGTGGTCGGACACAACGAAGGCACCGCAGGCGAGGGCATCGTAAGGGCGGTTCGAGATGAAGCCCTCGACCTGCATGTCGTCCCAGTGGTCGTTGAGGACGATGTCGGCGGCGCTGTAGTAGCGCGCCAGTTCGGTGTTCAGGATGACCTCGCCCTTGACGTGTCGCTGGTCGACGAGCTCAGGGGTCCAGTCCCGACCGTAGATCGCGAGGTCGAAGGACGTGCCCGACAGGTCGTCGACGATGCGCCGGCGGACCTTGCGCGAACTGGCCACGAAGAGCAACTCGTGGTGGGGGCCACCCGGCTCGGGGTGGAAACGCTCCGGATCGGTCGCCTGGTGGAGGGCCGTGACCGGCACCGACACGAGCTTGGCCATCCGCGCGGCAAACCGATCCGACGCGACGAAGACGTGGTCGTAGCGTTCGTAGATCTCCGGCGTGGCGAGGTCAGGGTGGCTGATCTGCCACAGGATGTTGACCTGGCCCCGATGGGTCGGCGCCTCCTTGAGCCCGAACAGGTGGACGGCGATGTCGTCGCGGGCGGCTGTCGGGGATCCCCAGTCGGGCAGGAAATGGACCCGCGTCGGGTGGCCGGCACGTTCCAGCGCCCGCTGAAGGCCGCGCGCGAAGTGGTAGTCGCCCCAGCGGTCGATGTGGTCCCATTTCGGAACGCCGATCCGCAGGCCGTAGCGCGTCGCCGACGCCCATCCCACGAGCGCGTCGCGGATGGCCACGGCCCTCGGTCGACCGCCATCGATGCCACCGCTGGCCGGCCCGCCGTTCATCATCGGATCCAGCCGCGCGACCTTGGCGCTCCGCTGCCGGACGAGGTCGACACCCGGGTCGCTCGATGCGAACACGATGTCGAACTCGTCGAACCACACCCGTTCGAGCCAGTGCCCCGGCTCGTCGGCGATCCAGGCGACCGTGACGAGGTTCCTCGGCAGCCGCCGAACGTCACACGCCTCGTGCAGAACGAGGATCGCCTCGACCGACGGGTCGGGCGCGTACCAGCCATCGTTCCGCTGCTCGAGGTAGGACACCCGCCAGCCGATGCCGGCGAGTGTGTCGCCGATCGCCTGACCGATCGACCGATCGCCGGTGGCACCGGCTGCCCCGCTTGCCACGGTGATCGCGACGTGGAAAGGCTCACTTGAGAACCGGCCACCCCCGGCGATCCCGTCGAGCAGCGCGTCGCGGAAGATCCGCGGCCCCCAGGTGTCGATGTAGACCTCGCGATTGCCGAGGACCCGCGCCTTGTACGCCTCGTGATCGGTCGCGCGCGTGGCCGACTCGTGGTGCCACAACGCTGCGCGCCCGTCATACATGAGGCGCCCGCCGGCTGCCCGCAGCTTCAGGCACAGGTCGATGTCCTCGAGGCCGTAGTCGTAGTCCCCGGTGAACCCGCCGACGGTGTCGAACCAGCCGCGATCGATCAGCAGACACGCCGCCGTCAGGGCCGGACGTTCCACGACGGCCACCGCGGCGGCTGAGAGCGGGTCCTCTCCGGCGCCCATCACCCGCGGGATCGGGATCGCCTCGGTCCGATCGAACGTCACGCCGTCGTGCTGGAGCGAGAGGTCGGCGAACTCCGTGCCCCCTCGCCGCCCCCCGCGATGGCGCGGATAGATGAGCCGCGCTCCGACGGCCGCCGCCCCCGTCGAGGTCATCGTCTCGACCATGTAGCCAAGCCAGCCCTCGGTGATCGGGTCGACATCGTTGTTGAGGAGGCAGATGAGCGAGCCCGCTGCGACGGCCACGCCCTGGTCGTTGGCATCCGAGAACGACCGGTTCACGCGGTTGCGGATGACGCGAACAGGGAATGGCAGCTCCGTCCGCTGTGCGAGGTCCGCGGACCCGTCGGTCGACCCGTTGTCGACGACGATGATCTCGACGTCGCGGTAGGTGGTCCGGCCGACGGCCGCCAGACAACGCTGGAGATGCTCGTGCCCGTCGCGGTTGAGGATGATGATCGAAACGAGCGGGCCGTGATCAAGGGGGGCCGGGGCCAGCCCATCGCGCAGCGCCGCCACGAGGGCGAGCTCTTGAGCGGGCGAGGCCCGCAGGTGTCGCTGGCGCCGGTACCGTCGGATCGAACGGACGATCCGGCGTGGCGCGTGGATCAGCCGTCGAGTCGTGCGGACCGCGCGCCGCGCGACGGTCGCGAGCTCGAGGGCGACCCTGACCGACCGCCGTGTGCGCAGCGCCTGGAGCTCGCCTCGGGTCCGCACGAGCTCGTCCCGCAGCTCACGCCGCGACGTCGCGGCCTGGCGGATCCATACCCGGTTGCGCGCCATGTCGCGCTCGAGGACGTCGATCTGGTCCTGAAGCTCCGCCAGCCGGTGCGCGTCGTCTTCCGAGGACGACATGTCCGTCGGGTCCGGCGTTGGCCTCCCGGTGTCCGACAGCGCGCACCTCCTCGTGATCCGGCGCCCCAAGCCGCGTCGACGGACCGCGATCGGCCCGCGCTACGATGCCACAGATCGCCGGAATCGGGTCAGCGGGGGGTGCCGACAGCCATCGGCCTCGGTCTCCGGAGCGACCCCGGGCATCCGTCGGTCCGCCCACGGTAGAGTACGCGCGCACTCGATTGTGGCCCTCCTCTGGGACGGACTCGGATGACCCCCGATCAGCACGAACCTTCCGGACCGACCGATCGGGCGGAGCGGCCCCGTCGGTGACGGCTGCCGTCGGGAGGTCCGCGTGGTACCGGGCCGGCTGGCCGTGGCTCGTGGTCGTCAGCCTGGCCGTGCTCGTCCTGTCGTGGCCGATGCGGATCGCCCAGCCGCTGACGGTCGACCTGTCGTGGCGCGTCGGACTGCAGCAGGCCGCGGCGGATGGCCTGCGGTTCGGCCAGGACATCATGTTCACCTACGGCCCACTCGGCTTCCTGGCCATTCCCACCCCGTTCCTTGGGCCAGGTAGCGCGTTGGCCTTCATCGCCACCGCCGCGATCTACCTGGCGCTGATCGCCGTCATCCTCATCGCAGCACGGCGGCTATTCCCGTGGTGGGCTGCCGTGATCGTGACCCTGGTGTTCGCTCGGGCATTCGTGTCGCTCGAGCCGTTCGAAGCCCTGCAGGTGCTGACGTTCGCCCTCGGTGTCGAGGTCCTGCGCCGGGACCCGATCCCGAACCCGATCACCGTCTCGATCGTCGCCGGCATGCTTGCCGGCTTCGCCATCCTGGGCAAGCTCAACGTCGGCGTGTTCATGCTGGCGATGGCCATCGCCGTCGTCCTCGCGGTGTCCCGGCCGCGGTGGCTTGGACTCGGCGTCTTCGGTGGTGCCGTTGCCGTGACCATCGTCGGCCTGTGGATCGCCACCGGCCAACAGCTGACCGATCTGATCGCCTATGGGCGCGGCTCGCTCGAGATCATCTCCGGGTACTCGGAGGCGATGGTCGTGACGAGAGCCGGAGGCGAGTGGATCCTGGGCACGTTCGTGCTCGTCGCCGCCATCCTGTTCTGGGTCGCATGGCGTGCCGCTATCGGCTGGTCGCGCGACCGTCAGCTGGCGCTGGCGGCGCTCGTCGTCGTGCTG
Source organism: Candidatus Limnocylindrales bacterium (assembly GCA_038248915.1). Taxonomy (GTDB): domain Bacteria; phylum Chloroflexota; class Limnocylindria; order Limnocylindrales; family CSP1-4; genus SPCO01. Next base: position 112,277 of record JBBRXB010000004.1, read on the forward strand.
CTCTTCGCGACCTGGAAGTTCGCATTCATCCGCTACCATGCGCCGCCGTCCTTCGTGACCCTTGCGCTCGCCACGCTCGTCCTCCTGCCGCGCACCCTGCCGCGCAGTACCTCGGCCTTTGCCCTGGTCGCGGTCTGCCTTGCCTTCCTCGGCGTCGGGTCTGTCACGCCGGCCCTCCCGGCGGCGCGCTACCTGGACGTCGTCGGGTCGTCGACGCAGTTCGTGCGGCAGGCGACGACGACCTTCCGCCCGTGGCGCTGGGACGCCGCCATCGCGAGCAGTCGGCACCGGCTTCAGGTCGCCTTCCCCGTGTCGCCAGACGTCCTGGCGGAGCTCGACGGCCACACGGTGCACATCGATCCGTACGCGGCCGCCGTGGCGTCGGCGTATCCGGTGTTCACCTGGCACCCGGTGCCGATCTTCCAGTCGTACTCCGCCTATACGCCCTGGCTGGACGAGATGAACGCCGACCTGTTGCGATCATCTGGTCGTCCCGAACGGATCCTCCGGCAATTCATCCCGTCACGGACCGATGGTGGGCGCGCCATCCCGTATTCGGTCGATGGCCGCTTCTACTGGTTCGAGTCGCCGGCGGCCACGCTCGAGCGGCTGTGCCGATACCACGAGGTGATGGCGATCCAGGATTGGCAGGTGCTCGCCCCGACCGGGCAGGAGTGCGGCGTGGCGACCCCACTCGGGACGCGGACCGCCTCGGTCGGCGAGGTCGTGCAGGTGCCGGTCGCGCCGTCCGCCGATTCCATGGTCATCGTCCGCATCCGCGGCTTCGACAGCGGACCGCTTGCCCGGATCCGTTCGCTCGTCTGGCGGGCGCCGACGTGGCAGGTCCAGCTTGACGGTTTCCGCTACCGATTCGTCGCGGCGACCGCCGACGACGGCCTCGTCCTGTCGGTCCCGGCATCGGCCCAGGGCTCGGCGCCATTCTCGTTCGGCCCGCCGGTGCGGACGATCGAGATCCGCGAGGCCGACGCCAAGGGCAACGGACCGCTCACGTTCGAGTTCGAGGCGGTCCCACTCCCCGGATCCTGATCGAGCATGACCGAAGTCGTCTGTCCCACGCATCGGGATCGTGGGATGGCTCAGGGTGGCGCGGCAGCGTCCCTCGCCGGGTCGTTCGTGAGCGTCAGCAGCGGGGCGAGCTGGTTCCCAAGGGTGGCCCTGACCCGCGATGCCGGGACATGCCATCGACGGCTACGGGCGATGGTCGCGCAGGTATCGAGCTCGAGAAACGCCTCAGGAGACACCGCGCCGGTCCGCTCGAGGACCGAGATCGGAACGTCCTGCGGGTCCTCGACCACGTTGGCGGCGACGATCTCGTCGTAGTGATCTTGCAGCACCGTGCTTTGGTGGTCCGGCGCGAGGACGAGCAGCACGCCGGTCGGTTGTGTGTTCACGGGGACGACGATCAAGTCCGGGCGGTACTGCCGCAACACGGCGACCAGCTTGTAGACGTCGCCGGTCCAGTCCTGGCTCACCCTCGTCCGTGACGCCTCGATGACGTTGCGGGGGAGCATGTCGTCGAGCACGATCACGGTCGTGGCCGACGAGAACCGCTCGGTGTTCATGAAGTCTCGCAACGCGAACTCGAACAGGTGCATCCCGTCGATGAAGGCAAAGTCGACGGTCGCCCGACCGAGGCGACCCAGCAACGGGCGATCGTGCCGCAGGTTCCGCCATGGGTTCCGGGTGCCCCGCAGGGAGCGGAGGGGATCACGGCGACGGAAGAACGAGTCACTGGTCGCACGGACAAGGCGGACCTCAGTTCGGATCTCGGTCTGCACCGCGAACTTCGGATCGACAGCGATCGTCGGCACGTGCGACAGCTCGAGACTGAGGCCGGTCCCGACACCGATCTCGAGATAGTTCCTCGGGCGAAGACAGAGGTGTAACGCGGCAAGAAACTCGTGTCGCTCCACGCCAAGCATCCTACCGTGTCGCATGGCAGCGGCGTAACGCCCTCCCGCCGGTCCGGGCGATCCCTTCGTGCGGCGTCGATCGCGTCGTTGGGTCGGGTACCATCGCCCTCCCATGGACGACCGACCGCGCTATTACCTGACCACGTCGATCGCGTACGCCAATAACAAGCCGGGCCTGCACACCCTGTACGAGGTCATCGGCGCGGACGCGATCGCCCGCTGGCACCGGATGCGTGGCGACGACACCCGGTTCCTGACCGGGACGGACGAGCATTCGATCAACATCGCCCAGGCCGCCGTCGACGAGGCCCGCCCGACCCGGGACTTCGTCGACGAGAAGGTCGCCCTGTTCAAGACGGCCGAGGCGGCCCTCGCGATCGCGCCCGACCGGTTCATCCGGACGACCGACCCCGACCACGTCCGGGCCGCCCAGGAGATGGTCCGCCGGGCCCATGCCAACGGCGATATCTACATGGGGACCTACGAGGGCTGGTACTGCCCGAACGAGGGCTTCCGCAACGCGTCCGACGTGCTCGAGACGCCGCGCGGGACGATCTGCCCGAACCATCCCGACATCCCGCTCCAGTGGCTGACCGAGCGTAACTGGTTCTTCCGCCTGTCCGCCTACCAGGAGCGGCTCGAGCAGCATTTCGCGGACCATCCCGACTTCGTGCAGCCGGACTACCGGCGCAATGAGATGCTCGGCTTCATCCGCGGCGGCCTCGAGGACTTCTCGATCAGCCGGGAGCGGACGCCGGGTGACTGGGGGATCCCGTTCCCGGTCGCCGAGAACGGCGAGACGGCGCTCCGCGAGGACGGCTCATGGGACCCGGAAGCCGGCAAGATCTACGTCTGGTTCGACGCGCTCATCAACTACATCACGGGCGCCGGCTTCCCTGACGATCGCGACGGCTTCGCCCACTGGTGGCCAGCCGACCTCCACATCATCGGCAAGGACATCGCCCGGTTCCACACGATCTTCTGGCCGGCCATGCTGTGGAGCGCCGGGCTGGAAGCGCCGCGCCACGTCTGGGTCCACGGCTGGCTGCTGGCCGCTGGTGGCGAACGGATGAGCAAGAGCCGCGGCAACTTCCTCGACCCGAACGATTTCGTGGCCGCGTTCGGATCCGATGGCGCCCGCTACATCGTCCTGCGCGAAGTGCCATTCGACCGCGACGCGGAGGTCAGCTGGGATTCGTTCGTGCGTCGCTACAACGCGGACCTCGCCAATGACTTCGGGAACCTCGTCAACCGAACGGTCTCGATGACCGGTCGGTACCTCGATGCTGAGCGGCCCGCGCCACGACCGGCTGCCGATTCGCCGCTCGGCTTCGCGTGGACGGAGACGCTGCGGACCTACCGTGAGCGGTTCGAGTCGCTGCTCCTGCACGACGCGTTGGCCGAGCTGTGGGGGTTCGTCGGGGCTGCCAACAAGGCCGTCGAGGCCGACCAGCCGTGGGTCCTGGCGAAGGCGGCCAAGACGGGCGACCATGATGCCGCTGCGCGCCTGCGCGAGGTGCTCGGCGACCTGATCGAAGCCTGCCGGCTGGTCGGGCTAGCGGCAGCCCCGTTCCTGCCGACGACGGCCCCGCGGCTGTTGGCCCAGCTGGGTCATGGCTATCCGTACGAGGCGGATGGCAACGGCGGGCCACCGATCCTGGACGAGCTGGCGTGGGGCGCGCACGCGACCGAGGCCGGCCGCCTGACGGCAGCGGAGCCGCTCTTCCCGCGGCTCGATGTCGAAACGGACGTACCCTGAACGTCGCTTCCAAAGGACGGGCCACAGGTCCGCTGGATCGAAGGGAGGCCGATCATGGCCAAGGGCAGCATCAGCCACATCGAGTTCCCGGCTGACGACGTCGAGCGGGCCAAGCACTTCTACGCGGCGGTCGCCGGCTGGGAGTTCGGCGAGATGGGGGGCATGGAGGGCTACTGGCTGTTCCGCAGCTCGGAGAACGCCGGGGGCGGCATCGGCCGGCGAGGCGAATCGGTCGGTAACGTCGTGCGCGTCTACATCGACGTCGAAGATCTCGAGGGTGCAGTCGCGGCGGCGACGTCCAACGGCGGGTCGGTCGTGACGCCGCCGAGCGATATCCCCGGCCAGGGCCGGTTCGCCGCGGTCCTCGATCCCGAAGGCAACGAGATCGGGCTGTATGAGGCAGCCGCTTCCTGAGCGCATCGGATGGCGCGGCCGACGCCGGCCCGCCGCGGCTGGTCGATTCCCACTGCCACCTGAACGCCGACCGGTTCGCGTCTGACGTCGACCAGGTCCTGGGCGGAGCACGGCTGGCTGGTCTCGAGCGGATCCTCGTCCCGGGCTGGAACGTCGCATCGTCGGAGCGGGCGCTGGCCTGCGTCGAGCGCCACCCGTGGCTCGACGCGGCGGTCGGCATCCACCCGCACGACGCGGCCAAGGTCGACGATGCGGGCTGGGTGAGAGTGGTCGCCTGGGCGCCGGATCCGCGAGTCGTGGCCATCGGGGAGACCGGGCTGGACTACGACCGTGGCTTCAGTCCGGTCGACGATCAGCTGACCAACCTCCGGCGCAATCTCCGGCTGGCGCTCGAGACGGGCAAGCCGGCCATCCTCCATTGCCGCTCGGCCGTGGGCCGCCGTGACGCCCAGGACGCGCTCGTCGGTGAGCTCCGTGCCGCGGGCGTCGGTGGGCCGCGATGGGCAGCTGCATTCGGGGGTCGGCCGCCGGCCGTCATCCACTCGTTCTCCGGACCGGCCGACTACGCGGCCGAGGTCATCGACCTCGGGCTGGCGGTCAGCTTCTCCGGGCTCGTGTTCCGGGCGGGGGAGGAAGCATCGGCCACGGTCGCGACGATGGTGCCCGACGACCGACTCCTGATCGAGACCGATTCACCATTCCTCGCTCCGCCCGGGGCGCCGCGCTCCCGTAACGAGCCCGAGTGGGTGCGCGTCACAGGGGCATGGCTGGCCGAACGACGTGGGACTCCGCCTCGGGCGATGGGGCCGGCCCTGGTGACTGCCTACGACCGCACCTTCCCGAGCACGCGGAGGACCGGATGAGCCGCCGCCGACCACCCTCGCGGCTCGCGTTCGGCACGATCGTCAGCCTCCTGATCCTGGTCGTGAGCGCGTGCGGATCGGCCGGTACGAGCGGCACGCCATCGGCGACCACGACGGCGACCGTCACGGTCGGCCCCGACCCTTCCGCGGCCCAGGTCGTGACGCCGATCCCGACCAATGGCCCCACGACCGCTCCGGCCACGCCGGCGTCCAGCTGCGCCCCGCTCCCGCAGACGGTCGTCCTTCCGTCAGACAGGCTCACCGACCTCCGCATCACCAACGCGGGCGATGCCGACGGCCTGGTGTTCGTGTTTGGCGAGTCGTCGCTGCCCGGTCCGGCCAGCCCACCCCAGGGCGAGCTCGAGATCGCCACCGCCCCGTTCAGCGCGGCCGGAAGCGGCGCCCCGATCGTGGTCACCGGTCAGCACGTCGTCCAGGTCCGGTTCAGCAGCATGTCGCTCCAGAGCGACGCGGGCGAGGAGACGTACGCTGGCGCCACCGAGTTCAAGCCGGACCTTCCAGCGCTGCGGCATGTGGTGCTGTACGACGCTTCAGAGGGGACCGCGGGCTGGTATGTCGGCTACGACGGCCCCGGTTGCCCCGTCTTGGCCCTTGGCGCGAGCGACGTCACGCTGACCATCGCCCATCCATAACGGACGCCACGCTGCTGATCGATCTTCGCTCCTTTTGTCGCAACGGTTGCTTCTCGTCCGCGAGCGCATGGGCCCCGCGCCCGGACTGCCCGGAACGCAGAGCACCCGTGTCCGGATGATGGGCGGCTACCCGAAGACACACGGCCCCCGATCCTTGCCACATACGAATGGTGGTCGTGGAATGCGAACAAGATCTGTCGAGATCTGTCGAGATCGGTCCTCGACGCCCTGATTCGCGTCGCTTCACGCTCAGAACGCCGGAGGATCGGGCGATCCGGGCGCTCCCTGAAGGCTTGGTCTCGCCTACCACGAACCACATTCGTAGGTGGCGAGAACCGCGCCATGAACCGGCGCGTGTCGATCGTCATCGAGCGAGCGATCCATCAGACACCGACGTGGTCACCGTCGGCCGCGCGAGGCGGGCAAGCAAGGGGCAGATCACGTGCCGCACGCCGATCGTGCCGACCGGCGGGTCGGGATACACACGGGTCGCGAAACACACGGGCCGCGAAACACACGGGCCGCGATCCTTCCAAGGGCTCCGGGACTGTCCGCTGAACGCGCCATCGCACTTGAAGGATGGGGTGGTTGGACCAGCGGCCTCGTGGTGTTCTTCGGGGCCATGGCGCCCGATCGGCGGGGCCGGGAAGGCGTGAAGGAGTGGCACGACGACGGGGAGCAGCGCACCGACAGGATCGCCGCGACGCATGACGGTCTCGGGACGATCGAGTCAAGCATCTACATCGCCGCCGCTCGGATCGACCGATGCCGAGGGCAAATGGAAACTCGAGTCGGTCGTTCCGATGGACCCCGGAGCACTCGACGTCATCGCGATCGACCTACGCCGACTCCTGACTGGGCCGGCAACCATCCAGCGACTTCAAGGCCGCCAGTCACGCAGCGCACGGGCGCGGGTTGACAGGCTCACCCAAGGTTCGTTAGTCTCTATTTGGCACTCTCGCAGTGAGAGTGCCAAGCATCGCGAACCACCGGAGTCCGACGGGCGCCTGGGTGACCGGCTGGAGGGTCGGACCGGGTTCGACGCGATGCCTCCACACAGGTTCCGGGGGATATCGCCCTCTCGGCCCGACCCGGCCGCGCGACGTCCCACCGACTCCATGCCGCGGCCGGCCCTGGCCGACACAGGAGGAATGCACGTTGGCCAAAGCCACTGCGACAGCGAAGAAGCTCCAACCGCTTGGTGACCGCGTCGTCATCAAGCCCAGCGCCCGCGAGGAGATGACCAAGAGCGGCATCGTCCTCCCGGACACCGCCAAAGAGAAGCCCCAGGAAGGCGCGATCGTCGCGGCCGGCCCCGGGAAGATCCTCGAGGACGGCAAGCGCGAGACGATGGACGTCAAGGTCGGGGACAAGGTCCTCTACGCCAAGTACGCCGGGACCGAGTTCAAGGTTGACGGCGACGACCTGCTCATCGTCAGTCAGAAGGACATCCTGGCGATCGTCCAGGACTGACCACCGGGTCAACCGGTTCCATCGACCCCACACGTTCCCTGGAGGGACTTTCGAATTGGCTAAGCAACTCATCTTTGACGAGACCGCTCGTCGCTCACTCAAGCGCGGCATCGACCGCCTCGCCGACGCCGTCAAGGTCACGATCGGTCCGAAGGGCCGCAACGTCGTCCTCGACAAGAAGTTCGGCTCGCCGACGATCACCAACGACGGCGTGACCATCGCTCGCGACATCGAGCTCGAAGACCCCTTCGAGAACATGGGCGCTCAGCTCCTCAAGGAAGTCGCGACCAAGACCGACGACGTCGCCGGTGACGGCACGACCACCGCGGTCGTCCTCGGCCAGGCGATGGTCGCCGAAGGCCTTCGTGTCGTGAGCTCCGGCGCCAACCCGATGGTCGTCAAGCACGGCATCGAGGCCGCCGTCGAGGCGGTCGTGGCCGAGATCAAGAAGCAGTCCCGCCCGGTCGACAACCGTGAGCAGATCGCGGCCGTCGCCGCCATCAGCGCCGCGGATCCAGAAGTCGGCGAGATCATCGCCGAGGTGATGGACAAAGTCGGCAAGGATGGTGTCATCACCGTCGAAGAGGGCCAGAGCCTGGGCCTCGAGAAGGAATACACCGAGGGGATGCAGTTCGATCGCGGCTACATCTCGGCGTACTTCGTGACCAATCCGGACCGCATGGAAGCGGTCCTCGACAACCCCCTGATCCTGATCACCGACAAGAAGATCTCGAGCGTCGCGGACATGCTGCCGGCCCTCGAGAAGGCGGTCCAGCAGGGCAAGTCCACGCTGATCATCAGCGAGGATGTCGACGGCGAGGCCCTCGCCACGCTCGTCGTCAACAAGCTCAAGGGCACCATCCAGGTGCTGGCCGTCAAGGCCCCGGGCTTCGGCGACCGACGCAAGGAGATGCTCCGCGACATCGCGGTGCTGACCGGCGGGACCGTCATCAGCGAAGAGATCGGGCGCAAGCTCGACTCGGTCGCGTTCGAGGACTTCGGGTCGGCGCGCCGCGTCGTCGCGACCAAGGACGACACGACCATCGTCGACGGCGACGGCAAGGCGGACCAGATCAAGGCCCGCATGACCCAGATCAAGGCCCAGATCGAGGACACCACCTCGGACTACGACCGCGAGAAGCTCCAGGAGCGCCTCGCCAAGCTGTCCGGCGGCGTCGCGGTCATCAAGGTCGGCGCGGCCACCGAGGTCGAGCTCAAGGAGAAGAAGCACCGCATCGAGGATGCGCTCTCGACGACCCGTGCGGCCGTCGAAGAGGGCCTCGTCGCCGGCGGCGGCACGACCCTCCTGCAGGCCATCCCGGCCCTCGACAAGATCAAGCTCGAAGGCGATGCCCAGATCGGCGTCGACATCGTGCGCAAGGCCCTCGAGGCTCCGGCCCGCCAGATCGCCGACAACGCCGGCGCGCACGGCGAAGTCGTGGTCGAGCACGTCAAGACCCTGAAGCCCGGCTACGGGTACGACGCGCTCAAGGGCGAGTACGGCGACCTCTTCAAGAAGGGGATCGTCGACGCGGCCAAGGTCACCCGCTCGGCGCTGCAGAACGCAGCCTCCATCGCAGCCATGGTCCTGACGACGGAGACGTTGATCACGGACATGCCCGAGAAGGAGAAGGCCGGCGCAGGCGGCGGCCACGACCACGGCGGGGGGATGGACTTCTAGAGGGTCCGTTAGTATCCGCTGGCGTCCGCTGACGGCGGACGCACGCACGGAATCGCCTCAGAGGCGGGTGTCCCATCCGGGGATGCTCGCCTCTGTTGCTACCAGAAGTGCTACCGGTTAATGGATGACGTCACCACGTACCGAGCAGACGGCGAGGACCGCCGGGTGGCCGCCGTCTCTATGGACGCCGACGAACGACCACTTGTGCTGCTGTTCCGACCTCGCAATGCGGTTGACTGGATCGCTCGGCAGCATAGCGCGGCCCCCGACCCCGCCGGTCTAGCCTCGAGGACGTAGCCGGCGAGCGGAGCTGAGGCCGTCGTGATCGTGACGGTGCGCGCCTAGCTGCGGCTTGCCAGTCCGGCCTGGCGGCGTAAAGTCATGGTCTTCCAGCCTTCTCCCAAGCAGCGATCCAATCCGTCGCGATGGTCCGCTGGACATCGTCGAGGGTAATGGTCCCGTCGCAGACGACGGCGTTACCGTCCCGATCCTGCCGTCATATAGGCCGATGCTGCGGGACGCTCCCTACGTCACGGGACCGTAACGGGATTCGGGCGGGACAGCTTCTTGTTCTTCGTGTCGCCGGGCTGGCGCGGCCGAAGATCCCAGCACAGGGTCTTGGTGGCCCCAGCTCCGCAATTGATGAAGAACGCTCGCTTTTGCCCGTCCGAAAGCCTGAAAGTGACGATGGCGGAGTCGTGCAATCCGCCGTAGGTGTTGATGTAGGGGTCGAAGTGCGGTTCCTGGTAGACCTCTACCAAGGCGACCGGAGCATGTGGTTCCTGATCGAGGAGCTGGCTGGCGTATGTTGTCAGGCGTCCGCACTCTTCTTTGACGGAAGGGTCCTGGTCGGTGGTTTGAATCTCGGTGCACCGGAGCGGCCCGACCTTCAAGCCGGCGAACGTTGGGTTGACGGCGCTGTTGATGCTCCTCGAAATGACGCCTGGGGCGTTCAGGCCGAAGACGACGACTATCAGGACAGCCAGACCGATCCACATCAGGGCGCTGGCGCGTGGGCTCAAGCCAGGGAGCACGGTCATTCGCGGACCATACCTTGGTGGAGGTTCTTGGCAATGGTCCTTTCGCTGGCGTGCTTGCTCGATGGCGTGAACCGGAGCCCGTCACCGTCCAACTCGATCGTGCCGCCCGTCGACCTCGTCGACCACTACTATGGCTCGCTCCGGCTCTAGCCTCAGGGCGGAGCGGGTCGGTCAGCGGGATCTCGGACGGGTCAGCTCCTGAGGGATGCGCCGCGTCACGGGCTTTTCGTTGATCGGCCCGGAAGGTGCGCATCCGGTGCCGGTGCGCCTCCCTGGCCGCATGGACGGCCTCGGCGGCCTTCGCTTCGCGTTCCTCGACCTCGCGGGCCCCGATGGTGGTGCCGTCGGGCACCGTGGTCACGCGATCCGATGGTCCGGCAAGGTCGCCTGCAAGGTCCGCTGCGGAGACTCGGCTGATGAAGATCGATACTCGGGTCGGGCTCGTGCTGGTCGCCGTCGTCACCGCGTTGGCGATCGCGATCCCGGTCATGGCCGCTTCCCCGTCCCCGTCGTCCGGCCCATCCCAGAAGGCCGAGCCCGAGGAGTCCGGCAAGCCCGACGAGTCCGGCAAGCCGGACAAGGCGGACAAGGCGGCCAAGCCCGACAAGGGACCGGAGATCGCCATCTCCCTGACCGGCCCGATCACGAAGGGCACCGACGGTCAGGGCCGGCCAGCGTTCACGATGACGGCCCAGGGCAAGACCTGGACGCTGTCCGACGGTCCGCCCTGGTTCTGGGGCGACAAGAACCCGCTGGCGGTCTACGCCGGCAAGTCCGTGACGGTCGCCGGCACGCAGGAAGGCGACACGGCGGTCGACGTCGAGACGGTCGATGGCAAGGCCCTGCGCGCTCCGGGCAAGCCGCCATGGGCCGGTGGCCCATGGGTCGTCGGTCCGACGCACCCCGGCTGGAAGCCCTGGATGGCCGGCGGCAAGCCCGGCAAGGGGAACGGCAAGGACGACGCGCCCGGCCAGCTCAAGAAGGCGTCGCCCGCACCCTGATCGGCGCTCTGAGGCCGGCTCGCCCGGTCAGCGCGGTTTGACAGGTCGGGAACATCACGCCGACCCTGTCCCTGCCCGTCGACCGAGGGCGGTGACCGACCGCGCCATCCCGAGGAGCCCATGATCCGCCGACACCCGCCTGTGCTCGCCCTTGTCGTGACGCTCGTCCTCGTCGCCTGCAACAGCACGCCGACCGGCCCGGCACTGACCGATCCGACGTCCATCGTCACGGCCGCACTAACGTCGACCCAGGCCGCCAAGAGCGTGCACCTGGACCTCGCCGTCGACGGCAAGGCGGTCGTGGCCATCCCGCTCGGCAGCGGGACCGGCACCCCGGTCGACCTGTCCGGGACGACGGCCTCCGCCGACATCGATCTCGCGGCGCCGGCGGCCAAGGCGACCTTCGCGCTGCGTGCTGGAGTCACGGTCAGCGGCGAACTGATCGCGACTGACGGCAAGACCTATCTCAAGACCTCGCTCACTGGGCCGCTCTACCAGGTCGCGCCCGCGGGCAGCCAGCCGATCGATCCTGCCGATGCGCGTGGGCTCATCGACAACCTTGGCAACATCCTGCTCAGCAAGGGGATCACGCTGGTCAAGGGCGACGATGTGGCGTGTGGCTCCAGGCAGTGCTACACGGTCAGCGCCGATCTGACCGCCGAGCAATTCGGGACGGCCAGCCGCGGCGCGCTCGACGGGCTGCCGATCAACCTGGCCGGCGCGACACTCAAGCTGACGGTTCGGGTCGAGAAGGACCTTCCATATCACCTGGCCGGCGTGACGGCGATCCTCTCGACAGCCAACGACGCCACGCTGACGGCGGATCTCACGGCATCGAAGTGGGACGAGCCCATCACGGTGACGGCGCCGCCGCCCGACCAGGTGAAGTCGTAGCGCGGTTCGGCGACTGATCGGACCGGCCGGCCGCGAACGAGCCGGTGAGTCGTCCGACCTACAATGAGCGGGTGAGCCCAGCCCGACGTCGCCGCTCCGGTGACCCCACGCTCGATGCCGCGGCCGAGGCCACCAGCACGGCCACCGGGACGGCCTTCATCGACCTCGCCGACGTCCCCGCGTCCGTCCCGGATGAGCCCGCCTGGATGCGCGAAGCGCCGGTCGAGACGAAGGATCCGTCCACCGCGCCGCCACCGCCCGACCCGGTCGCCCGGGCTGCCGCCCGCAAGGCGCGCGAGGAGGAGATCGTCCGCGCGCTGAACCCGGAGCAGGCCCGGGCGGTGACGACGACCGAGGGCCCGCTGCTCATCCTGGCCGGTGCCGGCTCGGGCAAGACGAGGGTGCTCGCGCACCGGATCGCCTATTTGGTCAGCATCAGGGACGTCCCGCCCTGGCGGATCCTGGCCGTGACGTTCACCAACCGGGCGGCCGCGGAGCTCCGGGAGCGGATCATCAGCCTCGTCGGCGAGGGCGGGCGCGACGTCGTGGCCGGCACGTTCCATTCGCTGGCCGCGCGCGTGCTGCGAGCCGAGGGCGAGGCGATCGGCATCGGCCGCCGGTTCGTCATCTACGACACGGACGACCAGCAATCGCTGATGAAGCAGATCCTGCGCGAGGAGGACATGCCGCTGACCGGCGAGTTCCGGCCCAGCGCGGTGCTCGGCGCGATCAGCCGGGCGAAGAACGAGATGCTCGATCCGGCCTTCCTGTCCGAGCATGCCGCCAACCATCGCGAGCGGACGATCGCCCGCCTCGCGACGCGCTACCGGGAGCGCCTGCGGACGTCGAACGCGCTTGACTTCGATGATCTGCTGCTCGAGGCGGTCCGGCTGTTCGACGAGGCACCCGATGTGCTGGTCAAGTACCAGGAACGCTGGCGCTATCTCCATGTCGACGAATACCAGGACACCAACCGGGCGCAGTACCTGTGGGTCCGCGCGCTGGCCGCCCGTCATCGAAACCTGTGCGTGGTCGGCGACGACGACCAATCGATCTACTCGTGGCGGGGCGCCGACCTGCGCAACATCCTCGACTTCGAGCGCGACTGGCCGGACACGGCGGTCGTCAAGCTGGAGCAGAACTACCGCTCGACCCAGTTGATCCTGGATGCGGCCCACGCCGTCGTCTCGCGCAACACCGCGCGCAAGGACAAGAAGCTCTGGACGGACAACGCCGGCGGCGTGCGGATCCAGCGCTTCGAGGCCTACAACGAGGAAGAGGAGGCGGAGTGGATCGCCCGCCAGGCCGAGGGCCTGGTCGGCGGGCGGGGGACGGCGCTGACCCGTCGCGCCGACGAGGAGGATGCCCGGTTCCGGGCCCGTGACATCGCGGTCATGTACCGGATGAACGCCCAGTCCCGCGCGATCGAGGAATCGTTCCTGCGCTACGGTATCCGCTACCAGCTCGTCGGTGGGACCCGGTTCTACTCCCGGCGCGAGGTCAAGGATGCCCTCGCCTACCTGCGCATCCTGCGCTCGGACACCGATAGCGTCAGCTTCGAGCGGATCATCAACGTCCCGGCGCGCGCGATCGGCGAGAAGACGATCGAGACCCTCCGCGCCGCCGCCGCCCGCGAGGACGGCACGACCTGGGGCGCCATCGAGGCGGCCGCGGCCGGCGAGCTGCCGGGTCTGGGGCCCCGCACCCGGAACGCGCTGGCCGAGTTCGCCGTCCTCGTCCGTCGGCTCCGCAACCGGGTCGGCGTGGTCGGTCTTCCCGAGCTCCTCGACGAGGCCCTCGAGGCGTCCGGCTACCGCGCGATGCTGGCCGACGGCTCGGAGGACGGCGAGGAACGCTGGGCCAACCTGCTCGAGCTGCGTGCGGTCACGACCCGCTATGACGACCTGACGCCCGATGACGCGCTGGACCGGCTGCTCGAGGAGACCGCCCTGGTCGCCGACCAGGATTCGTACGAGGGCGACGCCGACGCGGTGACGCTCATCACCCTCCACGCGGCCAAGGGCCTCGAGTTCCCAGTCGTATTCATCGCCGGGCTGGAGGAAGGCCTCTTCCCGCACAGCCGCGCGCTCGACGACGAGAAGGAACTCGAGGAGGAGCGCCGGCTCGCCTACGTCGGGATCACCCGGGCCAAGCGTCGCCTCTACCTGTCGCATGCCTGGCGGCGAGCCACGTGGGGGATGGGCCAGGCCTCGGTCCCGTCACGCTTCCTGATGGAGATCCCGGCCGAGCTGATGGACGGTCCGCAGCTTGGCGGCAGCGACGACCGCGACCTCGATCTCGACCTCGTGTTCGGGGCACGTCGGACGAGCCGGTTCGGGACGCCGACCCGCGGATCGGGCCCGGCTTACCGGCAGGGGAGTGGCACGCCAGGCGCACCGGCAGACGGTGAGGCGTTCCGCCCGTCGCGCGACCTGGCGGCCAAGCGCGAGGCCTACGACGACGGGGCACGATCGGGCTCGCTCCGACGCCCGGTGCGGGCCTGGGACGACGACCTCGGGGCGGCGGGACCGACCGGGTCCGGCGGCGCCGCGAGCCCGCCGGCGGGGCCGACCACGGCGAGAACCGCTCGGCCGATCATCCCGGGCGAGCGCCAGTTCCGCGACGGCGACCGGGTCCGCCATGCCCGCTGGGGCGATGGCATCGTCGTCACCAGCAAGCTGACGCGCAGCGACGAAGAGGTCACGGTCGCCTTCAAGGACGCCTCGGTCGGGCGCAAGACCATGCTGGTCAGCCTGGCCAACCTCGACCTCGTCGGGTGACCGACGCCACCGAGCCGGACCAGGTCGCCGCTCGGCTGGCGCGGGTCGTCAACCTCGCCGATTTCGAGCCGCTGGCTCGCGCGCTGATGGACCCGGGCGCCTTCGACTACGTGGCGGGTGGCGCATGGGACGAGGTCAGCCTCCATGACAACATCGCGGCCTGGCGACGGCGGCGGTTCCGGCCCCGGGTCCTCGTCGATGTGTCGGCGGTCGATCCGTCGTCGACCTTTCTGGGACGGCCGAGCGCGTTGCCGGTGGCCGTCGCGCCGATGGCGTTCCAGTCGCTCGCGCATGCCGACGCGGAGGCCGAGGCGGCCAAGGGTGCCGCCGCGGCTGGCATCCCGTACACGCTGTCGACGACCTCGTCGCACTCGATCGAGACGGTCGCCGCCGGCGCGCCCGGTGGCACACGCTGGTTCCAGCTCTACGTCCAGAGCGACGAAGGGGTCACTCGCTCGCTGGTCGAGCGCGCCGAGGCGGCCGGCTTCAGCGCGATCGTGCTGACGGTCGATCTCGCGGTCCTCGGCTATCGCGATCGCGACCGGCGGACGGGGTTCGTGCTGCCGGCGATGGGCAACTTCGCGGACCTCCCGGCGAGCCACGGTAGGGCGGGACTCGGTGCGCCGGGGCGACTCCAGGACCGCCCGGTCCACCGCAGTCTCGTCTGGGCCGACCTGGACATGATCCGGGGCTGGTCTTCGCTCCCGCTCGTGGTCAAGGGGATCCTGACCGGCGAGGACGCCCGCCTCGCGGTCGAGCACGGCGTCGATGCGCTCGTCGTGAGCAACCACGGTGCGCGGCAGCTCGATCGCGTGCCCGCCGCGGTGGACATGCTCGCAGAGGTCGTCGCCGCGGTCGATGGCCGGACGGAGGTGTGGGTCGACGGCGGCGTCCGGCGCGGGCTCGATATCGCCATCGCCCGGGCCCTCGGGGCGCAGGGCGTCTTGCTGGGGAGGCCTGTATTCTGGGCACTGGCGGCGGGTGGTGCCGCCGGCGTGGAGCGCGCGATCGCCATCCTGCGCGAGGAATTCGAACTCACGCTGGCCCTCCTCGGCACCCCGACGCCGGACGACATCGGTCCGGCCCACCTGGTCGGTTGACCCCGAACCGCGACCTGGTCGCCACCCGCCCGCCATCGACGTGGCCGCCTCGATGAGGCAGGGTGGGACCATCGACGCGAGGCTCCGGTCCCGTCGATCCCTCTCGACTTCACCCGAAGGAACGATCTCCCATGCTCGACACCACCCGAACGCTCGATCGCATCGAGCGCGCCCTCGACACCGACCCGTTCTGTCCCGTTTGCGACGCGCCGACCGTCATCCGCCAGCGTGGCGGGCACCTATGGCTCGAATGCTCGACCACGGCGGAGGTGGCTCCGGACGGGCTCGTTGCCAGGATCGGTGCCGTAGTCACGCGGCACCCCAGCCGGATCGTGGCGGACCTGACCGAGCTCGTCGCGGCCTGAGGCGCCTGGTCGGGGACGAGCGCGGCCACTGACCCTGAGATCACGGTGCGCGGGACCGGCCGGTTCGGTACCCTCGCATCCGATGGCCATCCAGCTGCCCCCGGTCGATCCGTCGCTCGTCGCCACCGCGGCGGCGCTTGACCCGTCGGCGGCTGCGGCTCGCCACATCGAGCTTGCCGCGCAGATCGACCGTGCCAACGAGCTCTACCATGTCGAGGACGCCCCGGAGTTGGCGGACGCCGAGTACGACGCGCTGTTCCGCGAGCTCGTCGCGCTCGAGACCGTGCACCCCGAGCTGACCACGCCCGAGTCGCCGACCCAGCGCGTCGGCGGGACCCCGACCGGCACGTTCGACGAGGTCCGCCACGGCCGGCCGATGCTGTCACTGGCCAACGCGTTCAGCCACGACGAGCTGCGCGCATTCGATGCGCGGGTCCGCAAGGGCCTCGGGCTGCCGCCTGCACCGGAGCCCGCGCCCGATCTCCGCTACGTCGCCGAGCTCAAGATCGATGGCCTGGCGATCAGCCTGCGCTACGGGCGCGGCCGGTTCGTCCAGGGCGCCACCCGCGGTGACGGGACGACCGGCGAGGACGTCACCGCCAACCTGCGAACGATCGCGGTCATCCCGCCGCGCCTGACCGAGTCCGCCGCGCTCGAGGCGCGTGGCGAGGTGTTCATGCCCAAGGCCGAGTTCAAGCGCATCAACGAGGAACGCGAGGAAGCCGGTCTGGCGCTCTACGCCAACCCGCGCAACAGCGGCGCGGGTTCCCTCCGCCAGATCGACCCAACGGTCACGGCCGGCCGCAGATTGTCCGCATGGTTCTACCAGCTCGTCGAGGATGCCGAGGTCGTCGCGACGCAGACGGACGCCCTGGCCCGCCTCGCTGGGCTGGGTTTCCCGGTCAACCCGGACCACGAGTCGGGGCTCGACATCGAGGCGGTCATCGCGTTCACCGAGCGTTGGCGCGAGGCCCGTCATGCGCTCCCGTATGAGACCGATGGGGTCGTGGTGAAGGTCGACCGGATCGACCAGCAGGCGCGTCTCGGGATCGTCAGCCGGGCCCCGCGCTGGGCCATCGCGTTCAAGTTCCCGCCCGAGCAGGTCGAGGCGTTCATCGAGGACATCGTCCCGTACGTCGGGCGGACCGGGACGATGACACCGGTGGCGCACATGACGCCGATCAAGGTGGCAGGCTCCACGGTCGCTCGCGCCACGCTCCACAACCTCGACGAGGTTCGGCGCAAGGACATCCGGATCGGCGACTGGGTCGTCCTCCAGAAGGCCGGCGACGTCATCCCCGAGGTCGTCCGGCCGATCGTCGAGCGGCGGATCGGCACCGAGCGCGTGTACGAGATGCCGGCGACCTGTCCGGTGTGCGGCACGCGAGTCGTCCAGGATGAGGGCGCGGTCCGGATCTATTGCCCCGATCCGACCTGCCCGGCGCGCCTGGCCCAGGAGTTCGGGCATTTCGTCGGCCGTGGCGGGATGGACATCGAGGGTGCCGGGTGGGCGGTCCTGTCGCAGCTCCTCGAGCGGGGCCTGGTCCGGTCGCGTGCTGATTTCTTCCGGCTGACGGTGGAGGACCTGGAGTCGCTCGATCGCTATGCGCGCAAGAGCGCCGAGAACCTCCACGGCCGGATCGCGCGGGCACGGGTGGGGCGACCGCTGGCGCGCATCCTCAACGGCCTCGGGATCCCGCAGGTCGGCTGGCAGACGACCATCGACCTGACGACCTGGCTGGCCGAGCGTGTCCGACCGGACGACTACCCACCGGCCGACGGCGACGTCGTGCCCGATCCGTGGTTCGCGGCGGTCGAAGCGGAGCTGCGCCGGATCGGGACGGAGGAGCCAGATCGGTTCACGGAGGTCCCGGGCATCGGCCCGTCGGTCGCGGCGGCGATAGGTCGGTGGTTCGCCGATGCCACGACCCGCGATGTCCTGCGTGAGCTGGTCGACGTCGGGGTCGTGCCAGAGCGGCCGGTCGTGCGCCCTGCCGGCGAGGGGAGCAAAGGCCTGCTCGACGGCAAGACGCTCGTCGTGACCGGCACGCTCGAGGGCTTCAGCCGGCAGGAAGCCGAGGAGGCGATCCGGGCGGCCGGTGGCAAGCCGGGCGGCTCGGTCTCGACGAAGACGGACTATCTCGTCGCCGGCGAGAGCGCCGGCTCGAAGCTCACGAGGGCCCAGGAGCTGGGCGTCCCGATCCTCGACGCGACGGGGTTCCGACGGGTCCTCGCCGGCGACGGCGGCCAGGACGACGGCCCTGGCCAGGCCGACGGCCCTGGCGGGTCCGAAGGCCCGGCCTGAAGACCGCCTGGCGCGTCCGTGAGACGCAGCGTTGCGTCATGCATGCCCGGCCGATGGTCTTGATCGACGGCTTGAGCTCTGAGATGCATCCGCTCACGCTCGGATGTCGGCGAAACGCGTCCATCAAGCGCAGCGGCGCCGGGGCGCCACGCAATCGTCCGGGCGGAACGCCTCGCAACGGTCCTAAAGGGTTGCTCGGCCCAGAATGAAGCGTCCCGGCGGCCGCGTATCGGGCGATCTGTCGATGTCAGCCCGCCTGTCCCGCTCGTAGCGTGTCGGCAACGACCTCGATCTTCCGAGGTTCGAGCTGGAGGACACGGACATGGCGCTCATGCAGAGCCCCACCAAGGCATTGGGAACCGGCGACCGCGCGCGGGTCCCGGGACTGGCTGTCGTCATCGTGGCGGTGGTCGTGGCCCTCGTCTGCGCGACGGTGATCGCGGCGTATGTCATCTCGCGGCCGGGTTCGGCCGCTGCCGCCAAGAGCGACCCGCTCGTCGGCAAGTCGGCCATCGAGTTCCGCGCCGCTGAGCGCGCCGGGTCGGGTTCGCTGGCGCGGCCCGCGGCCGAGATGCGCGGCAGCCCACACGGTGCCGCGGCCGCCGCCCAGACAGGTGTGATCACCACGACGGATCCGCTTCTGACCCAGTCGGCCATCGACTTCCGCAACGGCGAGCATGGCGCGGTCTTCCAGCAGCGCGATCCGCTCCTCGTCAAGTCGGCGATCGACTTCCGGAACAGCGAGCGCGGTGCGGCGCTGCCGCCGACCAAGCCGCTCCACGGCGAGCCGTGACCAACAGGCACAAGGTCCGACGACCTTGATCGATGGGCCGGCCCTCGTGGCCGGCCCATCCGTATGTCGGGCGCCGGGATACGTCCTAGGTTCGGCGGCCCCGGGCGAACCGCTCCATCATCTCGACGACTGCGAGTCGGGCTGCCTTCCAGTCCGGCAGGTCACCCAGGATCAGGCCGTCCGGGCCCCAGCGCTTGAGCTGAGTCATCGCCGTGACGATAGTGTCATGGGCGAGCGCCCGGTTGCGGCCGGCGTCGACCTGGCCGGTGACGAGGTAGCGGCGCACCGTCTCGAACGGTGCGGACCAGCGGCCGATCCTGATCCGGTCACCGCTGCGCAACGACTCGAGCCACTCGTCGTCACCGACAGGATACCGGTCGTGCTCGGCCTGGTGGCTGACGAGGTCGACCCGGAGGCCGGCTCGGTCGAAGCTCGGCAGACGCCCGTCATCGTCGACCGTGATGTAACAGATGGGGCAGGTCGGCAGCTCGGCGGTGGTGCTCGGTGGCTGGCCATATGGCAGTCCGCAGCGCCGGCAGAAGGTGCCACGGCCCTGGGTCGATGGCGTCCCGCATTGCAGGCAGACGGTGGCGATCATGCGGCGAAGGCCCCGCTTCGGCCGGCTTCGCGGACCGCCAATCCGGTCGCTCGCTCGACACCGTCGAGGTGGATCTCCCAGCTCTCAGGGGTGGACAGGAGCGCCGGCCGTCGGAGGACGTGCGGGTGACCCGGTTCGCCCCGGTCGGCCATCAGCATGAGGAGGGCCTGTTCCAGCCGGGCCGGGGTGTTCGGCCGGTCCACGGCATCGCCCAGGGCGGTCTCGAGGGCGACGAGGAGGAGGGCGATCTCGACCCGCCCGAGTACGATGACGACATCTTCGAGGCCGTCCAGGGGCGCCGGGACGGACGCACCGACGGGTCTCGGCCCGACCCCAGCGCTGCCGACCGCGGGCGCCGATGCACCGCCACGGAGGCGGCGCGTGGTACGGCGGATGGCGGGCAGCATGGTCGAGGGTCGCTCCGGCGGGTCCAGGGGTCCAGTCGGGCGCCAGCATCGGTCACCGATCGGCTGCGCACCATCACCTGTTCGGCGGCGGGGGACCGTGCCGTTTGGGCCACGGGCCGGGCGCGGCCAGGGCCGTGGCCCGCCCGCTCATCGTGCCGGTCCAGGCGACCGGTCCGTGGAGGCTGATGATGCCGGTCCCGACCACGGCCCCGTCGGACTCCGCGGCGAACGGGTGCATCTCAGCGTGGCCGACGGCGAACTCCAGCTTGACCCGGCGGTCGCCCCAGTCCTGGTGCAGGAACGCCGCAACGATCTCGTCGATGTCGGCGAGGGTCATCGGTCGGATGACGGGCAGCTGCATCCGATCGTAGCGGGCGTGTCGGCTATCATCGGGCGATGGCCACCCTGTCGCGCTCGGACGTCGAGCACGTCGCGTACCTCGCTCGGCTCGGCCTGACCGGTGCTGAGCTGACCCGGCTCGAGGGCGAGCTGAACCACATCCTCGACCAGTACGCCATCCTCGAAGCGCTGCCGACCGACGGCATCCCGCCGACCGCCCAGACGATCGAGCTCGAGAACATCCTGCGCGACGACGTCGTCCGGCCATCGCTGCCGGTCGAGGCGGTCCTCGCCAACGCCCCCGCTCGCGATGGCGACTTCATCGTCGTGCCGGCCATCATCGACGAGCGCTGACCGGGCGATGAGCACGACGCGGCGATGACCGATCCGACACGTCTCCATGCCCACGAGATGGCCGGCCTCCTGCGCAGCCGGCAGCTGTCGTCGCGCGAGCTGACCGAGGCGCACCTCGACGCCGCGGAGCGTGACAACCACGCCCTCAACGTCTGGCTGACGATCGATCGCGAGCGGGCGCTGGCCGAGGCGGATGCCGCCGATGCCCGGCTCGCCGCGTCGACGTCGGATCCGGCGTACGCGCTCGACCAGCTCCGGCCGCTGCTCGGGGTCCCCGTCGCACTCAAGGACCTCGTGTCGGTGGCGGGCGGCCAGTGCACCGCGGGCTCGCGCATCCTCGAGGGCTACCTGGCTCCGTATGACGCCCACATCACCGAGCGGTTGCGCGCTGCCGGCGCGGTCATCCTCGGCAAGACCAACATGGACGAGTTCGCGATGGGCTCGTCGACCGAGCATTCGGCCTTCGGTCCGACCGCCAACCCGTGGGCGCTCGACCGCGTCCCGGGCGGGAGCAGCGGCGGCTCGGCGGCAGCCGTGGCGGCCTATCACACCCCGCTGTCGATCGGCACGGACACCGGCGGCTCGATCCGCCAGCCCGCTGCGCTGTGCGGCATCGTCGGGATGAAGCCGACCTACGGCCGGGTCAGCCGCTACGGCATCGTCGCGTTCGCGAGCTCGCTCGACCAGATCGGGCCGTTCGCCCGCGATGTGCGCGACGCGGCGGCTCTGCTCCACGCGGTCGCCGGCCGTGACGACCGCGATTCGACCTCGTCGCCGGAGCCCGTGCCCGCCACCCTCACCGCGCTCCGGGCGGACGACGCCGAGGCCGCGGTGTCGCTCCGTGGCAAGCGCCTGGGCCTGCCCCGCGAGTACTTCGTGGCCGGGATGGAGCCGGGCGTCGAGGAACGGGTGCGCGAGGCCGTCGCCGCCCTCGAGGCCGCCGCGGCCATCGTCGAGGAGGTCAGCCTGCCACACACCGACTACGGGCTGGCCACCTACTACATCGTCGCCCCCGCGGAGGCGTCGGCCAACCTCGCCCGCTACGACGGGATCCGCTACGGCCCGAGGTCGGGTGACGGCGACATGCTGGCCGACTACCTGGCCACCCGCGGGCAGGGGTTCGGGCCGGAGGTCAAGCGGCGGATCATGCTGGGAACCTACGCGCTGTCGGCCGGCTACTACGACGCGTTCTACCTCAAGGCGCAGAAGGTTCGGACGCTGATCAAGGGCGACTTCGATGCGCTCTGGGCGCGGGGCTTCGATGCCCTGGTCGCGCCGACCTCACCGACGGTCGCGTTCCGGCTCGGTGAGCGCCTGGCCGACCCCGTGTCGATGTACCTGTCGGATGCCTGCACGCTGCCGGTCAACATGGCCGGGCTGCCGGGCGTGTCGATCCCATGCGGGCTGTCGGACGGGCTGCCGGTCGGGCTCCAGCTCATCGGCGCGGCCTGGTCGGAGGCGGCGCTGTTCGGCCTGGCGCGCGGCTACGAGGCGATCACCGCGGACGCCCCGTGGCGCGGCATGGAGCCGACCCAGCTCGCGGCGGCGGCTGACCCGGCGGCTCCGACGCCAGCCGAACGGGCCGGCCAGGCGGCCGGCCGATGATGGACACGGACGGGCGACCGCCGCTCGCCGACCGCGTGCTGTCGGAGCGCGTCCGGAGCGTGCCGCCGTCGGGCATCCGCCGGTTCTTCGACATCGCCGCGACGATGGACGACGTGATCAGCCTTGGGGTGGGCGAGCCCGACTTCGACACCCCGCGCGTCATCGTCGAGGCCGGCGTCGAGAGCCTGCGCGAGGGCCGGACGCACTACACCAGCAACCTCGGGACGCTCGAGCTGCGCCGGGCGCTGTCCCGCCATCTCGACACCCGCTACGGCGTCCGCTACGACCCCGCGACCGAGCTGCTGATCACGGTCGGGGCGTCCGAGGCCGTCGACCTCGCCCTGCGCGCGACGTGCGACCCAGGCGACGAGGTCATCCTTCATGAGCCGTCGTACGTCGCCTACGTGCCGGCCATCGTGTTCGCGGGCGGCGTCGTGCGCCATGTCGCAACCAGGTTCGAGGACGACTTCGCGCTCGATCCGGCCGCCGTCGAGGCCGCCATCACGCCTCGAACCAAGGCGCTGTTCCTGGGCTACCCGTGCAACCCGACGGGGGCGGTGCTGCCGGATGCGGTCGCGGAGGCATTGGCCGACATCGCCGTCCGTCACGACCTGCTCGTCTACAGCGACGAGATCTACGACCGCTTGGCGTACGGGACCTACCGCCATCGGGCCATGAGCGCCCTGGCCGGGATGCGCGAGCGCACGATCGTGATGGGTGGCTTCTCCAAGGCGTACGCGATGACCGGCTGGCGAGTCGGGTATGTCGCGGCCCCGGCCGCCATCGTCGAGGGCATGCTCAAGGTCCACCAGTACGGGATCATGTCGGCGCCGACGACGGCCCAGGATGCCGCGCTCGCGGCGATCGTCGAGGGCGAGGCCGACGTCGAGCGGATGCTGGCCGAGTACGACCGCCGCCGCCGGCTCATCGTCGACGGGCTGAACGCCCTCGGGCTCGAGACGTTCGAGCCACGCGGCGCGTTCTACGCGTTTCCCCGGATCGGCTCGACCGGCCTGACCGACGAGGTCTTCACCGAACGGCTGCTCAACGAGGAACGGGTTGCAGTCGTGCCGGGGAGCGCGTTCGGTCCATCGGGCGTCGGGCACGTCAGGATGTGCTACGCGACCTCGTACGAACGGCTCGAGGAGGCCCTCCGCCGGATCGGCCGCTTCGTCGAGCGGATCCGGGACGAGGCGGCGACCACGGTCTGATCTCGGCCCTCTCGGCCCTCTCCTCTCCTCTCCGCCCGGGCCGTCTGCGAGGCGCACATTCGGCACATTTGAGCGTGGTGGGTGCCAGGATCCTGCAGGATCTGCCCGAACTCGCCTTCGTCCACGCTCGAATATCCAGGATGTGCGCCTCACGAGCGCGTGTGAGGCAGCGAAACCCGCGCCAGCGCTTCCTCGATCGCCCAGATGGCCAACGGCCGGAGATACAGACTGGCCCGGAAGTCGCCGTTGACGTCGTACGCCTCGGGCGTGCGGAACCAGAGGCCGCGCTCGTACGTGACCTCGGCCGCGCCGCGGGCCGTCTCCCAGCCCTCCTTGATGAGCCCGCGGCCGATCATGAACGCGGCCAGCGCATAGGTCGTGCCGACCCACACCTCGGCCGACTGCTCGCTGGACTCATCCACCCGGCCATCGGGCCGGACGCCGTTGACCGCGCCCATCCGGCCGCCCCCGAACCCGCACACGTTCATCCGGTGGATCGTCCGGAGCGCGGTCTCGACCCGGTCGCGCGGGATGATGTCGCCGAGACCGGTCGCGTCGGCGTACCACTGGCCGGCTAGCTGGTCGGCCATGATGCTGTCCGAGCTGGGGCCGTCGCCGCCGTCGTAGGCGAAGTGGTCGCCACGCCACAACCGTCGATCGAACGCGACCTGGCCGCGCTCGAACCAGCCGGCCCAGCGCCCGGTCGCCTCGGTCATGCCCAGCCGGCCGGCCATCGCCTCGGCCGCGGCGAGCGCGGCAAGCCACAGCGAGCCGCCATAGGCCGACGGGCCCTCCATCGGCCACGTGTCGTAGGTCTGATCCGGCAGCCCGTCGTGTTCCGGCAGGCCGTCGCCGTCGCGGTCTCGCGCCGCGAGGCGGGTCATGACATCGTCCACGGCCGGCCAGACGGTCCGGATCAGCGCGTCGCCAGCCTCCGGTCCAGCGGCCACGGCGTCTCGCCAAGCCTGGAGCACGAACTTCGGGCCGAGATCCTTCCAGTCGCTGACGTCCTGGAAGTGGTACCAGTTGGGCCGGTAGAACGGGTCGTCGTCCGGGCCACCGACGTCGTGCGGCACGGTCCCGGCAACCTTGCGCACGGCGCGCAGCCCGGATGCCTCGACCGTCACGATCTCCGGATCGTCGACCGGGATCGCGGCAAGCAGGTCGAGGATGCCCCGCGCCTCGAGCTCCGGGTAGAGGGCCAGGATCGCGAACGATGCGTAGAAGTCGACGTCGACCGTGTCGTAGAAGGGGTAGTCGAGGCATTCGAGCAGTGCAAACCGGCCCGGATCGCCGGCGTCGGGCACCGGCCCATCGACCTCGCCCGCCTCCCAGAAGCTGCCGCCGTCGACGAGGAAGTACAGCTCGTTGAACAGCGCCGACTTGTACCAGTCGGGTCGGCTATCCGATTCGAGGACCGGACGCTGCCAGGTCTCGATCGCGTCGCGCCAGCGGGGCGCCTCCGCCAGCGCGTGACGTGCGAGATCGAATGCTCGCTTGCCGGTTCGGCCCCACGTCCGCGTGTAGCGCTTCCACCAGCGCCGGCCGGCACCGAACTCGACGATCGGCAGGTCCCAGGCGACGGCGAACCGGATCGAGCGCCGCTCGCCGGGGGCTAGTTCGACGGTCGCCGCGACCGCCGCGCCGATGGCCTCGCCCTCGGTGGATGGCCGGCGGTCACTGGCCGGTTCGAGCCGGCCATCGGCGGCGAAGTCGGCCCACAGCTCGGCATCCGCGATGGCATCGAACCGGTCACGTACCGTGACGGTGACGCCGGGCGCGCGGGACGCCGCCAAGGCGAACGTCCCGCGCAGACCCGACGGTGATCCTGCGGGGGCGTGGAGGATCGCCCCGCCGGCATCGGTGGTATTGATGGTCTCGTGCCAGGCCCCGGCGGGCGCCGCGACAGAGGGGTCGGCGCTCGGGTCCTGCCAGGTCAGCATGATCCCGACGGTCAGCGGCTCCGACCCCGGGTTCTCCACCCACCACTCGAACGCACCGACCGGGAGCGCGCTCGCCTCAAGGTCGTTGGCGATGACCGGGCTGAGCTGCTCGCCGACGAGCCGGACGCCGAGCACGCTCGGCTCGAACGCCTGCCAGGCGCGCGGAAAGAGGCCGTGGTACGTGCCCGACCCGACCGGCAGATCCCAGCGCCAGGCCGGCAGGACGTCCGGTATGAATGTCGACAGGACGGTCGCCCGACCGGCGCCGCCGGCGCCTCCGTCGCCGTCGCCGGGCGCCCCGACGAAGACCGAGAAGGCATCCGCGGCGATCGGGGCGAAGGCGTGCCTGCCGACCTCGAGATGCCACCGCGCGAAATCGCCACGGTGCGTCCGCCCGATGCTTCCCGTGCCCAGGCCGCCGATCGGGACACCGGCCCACGGCCCGTCGTCGATCATCGGCTGGTCCACGCGCGGGTGCCCGGCCGTCGGACACGGGAGGCCCATCGGCCGCCGCCATGCCACGGAGGGGATGTCGGGCCAGCCCACGGTGGGCTTCACTTGTCGACCCCGGTGACGACGACGCCGCGCATGAATGCTCGCTGGGCGAGGAAGAAGACGGCGACCGGCACCGCCATGGTCATCAGCGAGGTCGCCTGGATGAGCGTCGGCTGCGTCGAATACAGCGCGTTGTATTGCTGGATGCCGACCGACAGCGGCTGCAGATCGGGCTTGCTCGCGAGATACAGCAGCGGCACGAAGAAGTCGTTCCAGGCGAAGAAGAAGTGGAACAGGCTGACCGCGATGATGGCCGGGATCGAGAGCGGCATGATGACCGAGCGCAGGACCCGGAACGGGCTGGCGCCATCGATCATCGCGGCCTCGTCGAGGTCCCGCGGCAGCGACATGAAGTACTGGCGCAGCAGGAAGACATTGTAGGCGTTAGCGAAGAAGGCGGGCACGATGAGCGGCAGCCAGGTCCCGTTCCAGCCGATATTGGTGAAGATCACGTACAGCGGCAGGAGGGTCACCTGGATCGGCAGGATGATCGTGGCCAGCAGGACGATGAACAGGAAGTTCTTGAACGGGAACCGGAAGCGCGCGAAGCCGTACGCGACCACGACGCCCGACGCCACCGCACCGATCGTGCTGAGGCCCGCGATCATCGCCGTGTTGAACAGCAGCCGCGGGAAGTTCAGCTGCGACCACGCGGTCGTGAAGTTCTCGAACTCCGGAGCGAAGGTCCAGGACTGGGTCAGCGTTCGCCAGCGACCCTGCCACTCGATCTTCGTCGAGGTGGGGTCGGCGGGGTCGACCACGATGCTCGACTCGCGGCCCTTCTCGATCAGCAGCATCGGCTTCGTGACCCCGTCGATCGGGACTTCGTAGATCGGATAGGCCTCGCCCTCGAACATCCCGGTCTGCGGCGAGGCGGGGTAGACCGGCGCGCCCGGTGTCGACGACTGGCTCGGCTGCTGGAAGGCGGTCAGGACCATGTAGCCGAGCGGCAACAGGAAGGCGCTGACGAGGATCATCGCGAACATGAACAGCGACGCCCGGCCCAGGTAGCGCCGATACGCGCGGGCGATCGGCCCCTTGTCGCTAAACGACGTCGCGCCCGACTTGGCGGCGGTCGTCATCGGTCCGTGCCGGCGTAGTAGACGCGCTTCCTGGCGAAGGCGAAAAGGACGATCGTCAGGACCAGGACGAGAGCGAACAGCAGCCAGGCGATGGCCGCGCCGTAGCCCATCCGGTTGAACGTGAACGCCTCGCGGAAGAGCTCCAGGTTGATGAACAGGGTCGAATTGGCCGGGTCACCGCGACCGTTGGTCAGCGTGTAGGCCTGCGTGAAGTACTGGAACGTCACGATCAGGCTGATGACCAGGTTGTACAGCAGGATCGGCGACATGAGCGGGATCGTGATCCGGCGGAAGAGCGTCCAGGGCCCGGCGCCGTCGATCTTGGCCGCCTCGTACATCTCGGTCGGGACCGCCTGGAGCCCCGCGATGTTGATCAGCATGAAGTTGCCGATCCCCCACATGCCGATCAGCGTGAGGGCCGGGTAGATCCAGGTCGTGCTGTTCAGCCAGTCCGGTCCCGGGATACCGAAGAAGGCGAGGATCGCGTTCATCCAGCCGGTCTGCGGGTTGAGGAAACCGATCCACACGAGCGTGCTTGCCACGAGCGGGATCTGGATGGGCATGTAGACGAGCGTCCGCAGGACGTGTCGGCCGAACAGCTGCTGGCTATTGAGCAGGACCGCGAAACCGAGGCTCGCGAGCATGGTCAACGGGACCACGATCGCGGCGAACTTGAAGGTGTTGATCACGGAGGTCGCGACGTTCGG
The DNA here is from genome assembly GCA_038248915.1 of Candidatus Limnocylindrales bacterium. Classification (GTDB taxonomy): domain Bacteria; phylum Chloroflexota; class Limnocylindria; order Limnocylindrales; family CSP1-4; genus SPCO01. Next base: position 140,133 of record JBBRXB010000004.1, read on the forward strand.
GTCGCTCGCCATGTGGATGTAGTTGTCGAGACCGATGAACTTCCACTCGGTCGGATGGACCAGATCGAAATCCGTCAGCGACAGGAACAGCGAGGCGATCATCGGACCGGCCGTGAACAGGACCAGGCCGATCAGCCACGGGCCGATGAAGACGAACCCCCACGCGGCCTCGCGCCTGTCGTGGGTCAGCCTCAACCGCGGGCGGCCGGCTCGGGGCTTGGTGGAGGCCAGGGCCTCGGTGGACTGGGTCATGTCCTCGTATCGGATGCCTGGGGATGCCGGGCGGGGTGGCTCCCTCGGGCGGGGGGACCCGAGGGAGCCGGTTCACGAGGAGCCCAGGCTACGGCGCCGGGGCCTCGTCGAAGATGCCCTGCAGGGTGGTCTTCAAGGTGGCCAGCTCGGCGTCGATATCGACGCCGGCAGACGCGCGGTACTTGTTCTGGAACGCCTGCCAGGCGGCTTTGGCCTTGGCGTAGTTCGGGACCCAGGACTGATGGTTGGGAACGTCCGGGAAGGCCAGCATGGCCTGCGGGACGGTCCAATCGAGCTTGACGCCCGGGAAGTTCGCTTCGGTGGCCTTGAAGTAGGCGTCCTGCTGGGCGGGGTTCGCCGGGAAGCCGCCATACAGGGTGATCAGCTCGGACGAGGCGACCAGCGCGGTGAGGGCCTTGAACGCGGCATCAGGGTTCTTGGTCGTCTTGAGCAGGCTGAACGTGTCGGCGTGGAGCTTGGCCGTGATCGTGCCGTTGTAGGCCGGCGCGATGGCGAAGCCGAACTGCTTGATCTTGGCCTTGGCCGGCGCCGCCGGGTAGACGCAGCAGGTGAACCAGCTATGCGACTCGTTCATCGCCAGGTTGCCCGACTCGAACTCGTTGCCTTTGTCGAGCAGGTCGCTGTTGATCTGCGCCGCGCTCGGGATGAAGTGGTCCTTCCAGACGCCGTCGTTGTACCACTTCTCACCGGTCGAGACCTGGTCGGGGATCTGTGCGGTCTTGCCGTCGGCGGCGAGGAAGGAGCTCGCCCCGAACAGCGCCGTCTCAGCCAGCGGGCTGTTGTCGGCATACTGCATGTCGAAGCCCCACTGGACGACCTTGGTCGGATCGAAGGTCGGGCTGGTGGCATCGTTCCCCGCCGTATCGACCGTGAGCTTCATGGCCAGTGTGCGGACCGCGTCCATATCCCACGGCTTGCCGTCGTACAGCTCCCCGACCTTGGTCGGCGGGAGGGGCAGCTTGGCCTCATCGAAGAGGTCCTTGTTGTAGTACAGGAACGACGGATAGGTGGCGAACGGGACGCCGACCGTGGCGCCATTCTCGCCGAGCTTGAAGAAGTCGACGAGCTTCGGATCGACGCCCGGGACGCTGTAGCCCGTGCTGGTGATGAGGGGAGCGAGATCGAGCAGCTGGTCGCGGAACAGGTTCAGCCCCTCGACGCCGACCGGACCGATGATGTCCGGCGCGTTGCCGGCGGCGATCTGCGTCTTGAGGATGTTGGCCGCGACGTTGTTGTTGTAGATCGCGAGGGAGATGTAGACGTCCTTCTGCGAGGCGTTGAAGGCGTTGACGAATTCCGCCTCAGCCTGGAGCTGCTGGGGCTGACCGCCGGCGCCGAGACCGACGAACCAGCTCACGACCACGCCACCGTTCGGGCCGGGCTGGTCGGGGGGCAGCGGGGCGGGGGTGACCGCCGGCGGCGGTGTCGAGGTCGCGGCGGCCGCTGCGGAAGGCGCCGTGCTGGCGGCCGTGCTCGGTGCGGTCGTCGCGGTCGTGCCACCGCAGGCGGCGACCACGATGGCGATGACGCCAAGCAGGGCGACCAGGGCGCGTGGGGCGGATCTGGAACGTTTCATCGTGTCTGTCTCCTCCTCTGTGAGATCACGCTCGATCTCTCCACCTTTCCAGTGGCTCGTGGGGGTGGGGCCCGGCCCCGGGACGGGTCACGGACCGCCGGTCGCCGGCCGGCTCAGGGCGAAGGCCTCCCGGCGCTCGACGCGCGCCGTACCAGCTCGGTGGCCAGGATCACGCGCCGCGGCACGGGGTCCGAGGCTTCGACGGCCGCGATGAGCAGGCGGGCCACCTCATGGCCCATCTCTTCGATCGGCTGCCGGACGCTGGTCAGTTGGGGAGTCGTGGACGTCGCCACGGGTGAGTCGTCGAAGCCGACGACCGCGACATCGGCAGGGACGCGACGACCGGTGCCCGCGAGGGCGGTCAGGGCGCCAACAGCCATCAGGTCCGAAGCTGCGAAGACGGCATCGATGTCGGGGCGCGTGGCCAACAGCCGGCTCATGGCCACGCTGCCACCATCCTGGGTGAAGTCGGCGGTCGTCTCGAGCGCCGGGTCGGGGGCGATGCCGGCCTCGGCGAGGGCGTCGCGGTAGCCGGCCAGGCGGTCCGTGCCGGCCGCCATGTCGCCCGGGCCGGCGATCGTGGCGATGACCCGACGTCCACCGGCGATGAGGTGGCCGACGGCGGACTGGGCGCCCTGCCGGTTGTCGACATCGACGTAGCTGGCGCGGATGCCCTTGGGCGGCCGGCCGACGAGGACGATCGGGATGCCGGCCGTGCTGAGGCGATCGGGGAGCGGGTCGTTCGCGTGGAGGCTGACCAGAAGGGCGCCGTCGACGTGACCGGCAGTCAGGTAGTCCGCGGTCCGGCTCTCATCGGCTGCCGAGTCGGGCATCAGCAAGATGAGCTGGCGATCGCGGGCGGCCAGCTCGGAGCTGATACCGCGCAGCAGGCGGGGGAAGAACGGATCGCTGAACAGTCGGGCAGTGGGCTCCGTGATGACCACGGCGATCGAGTCGCTCCGACGGGTGACCAGGCTGCGAGCCGCCCGGTTGGGGACGTAGCCGAGGCGCTCGATCGCCGACTGGACCTCGGTCCGAACCTCGGGACTGACGCGCGGCGAGCCATTGACGACCCGGGAGACCGTCGCGCGCGATACCCCGGCGAGGTGGGCGACCTCTTCCAGGGTGGTGCTGGTGCGGCGGGTGCGACCGGTGGGCTGGGTCACGGTCTCTCCATCCGGTTGTGAGAGCGCTCTCACGCTTATGGTGGACAATATCAGACCATGTCAAGAGAGCGCTCTCACGCTCATTCGGTGGAGAGTCGGCGGCAGCGAGGGCGTTGGGAACCGGCTCGCGACGGGGTCGGGAGGTTACGGGATCGGCTTCGAGGGCGGTTGTGGCGGTCGTCTCGGCGGCGATCCAGGCATCCATCGTCGAGGCCCGGACGCTATGCCAAACTAGCGCGATGGAGCCACGATCCCGGCCGCGGAGCCGGCGCCGATGATAGAGGCACCCGCGCGGGAACGGTATGAGGCCGTCATCGGCATCGAGGTCCACTGCCAGTTGCGGACCGCCTCGAAGATGTTCTGCAGCTGCTCCACGGACTATGACGGTGCGTCGCCGAACAGCCACGTCTGTCCGGTCTGCCTCGGGCTCCCCGGCGCCCTGCCGACGATCAATCGGCGCGCCGTGGAACACGTCCTGCTGACCGGCGCCGCGATCGAGGCGACCGCCCCTGCGGCCACCCGCTGGGACCGCAAGAACTACTTCTACCCTGATCTGCCCAAGGGCTACCAGATCAGCCAGTACGATCTGCCGCTGGCGTCGCTCGGGCGGCTGACGTTCGACACGGCGGATGGGCCGTTCACGGTCGCGATCACGCGGGCGCACCTCGAGGAGGACACGGCCAAGCTCGTCCATGCCACGGACGCGGCTGGCCGCAAGGTCAGCCTGGTCGACTTCAACCGCTCCGGCGCGCCGCTCATGGAGATCGTCACCGAGCCCGATATCCGGACCGCGGAGCAGGCACGCCGCTACGCCGAGGAGCTCCAGCTGCTGCTCCGCTCGATCGGCGCATCGGACGCGGACATGGAGCGCGGGCAGATGCGTGTCGAGGCCAATGTCTCACTCCGCCCGCGCGGCACAGAGCCGTTCGGAACCCGGATCGAGGTCAAGAACATGAACTCGTTCCGGGCCGTTGAGCGGGCGATCGAGTTCGAGATCGTCCGCCAGGCGGCGGCCCTGGACGCCGGCGTGCCGCTCGAGCTCGAGACGCGCGGCTGGTCCGAGGAGCGCGGCGAGACCTACCGGATGCGGGTCAAGGAGACCTCCGACGACTACCGCTACTTCCCGGAGCCGGACCTTCCGCCGCTCCACCTGGATGCGGCCTGGCTGGACGAGATCCGCGCCGCCCTGCCCGAGTTGCCGGCCGCTCGGCGAGTGCGGTATCGGGAGGTGCTTGGACTGACGCCGTATGACGCGGCGGTCCTGGTCGCCGACCCTGACGCGACGGGGTTGTTCGAGGCGACACTCGCCGCCACGCCTGAGCTCGAACCGAAGCCGGTGGCGAACTGGGTGACCGGGGAGTACCTGCGCCTGCGCAACGTGGCCGAGGGCCGAGTCGTGGTGACCGCCTCGGAGTTCGGGGCGATCGTGGTCGCGGTCGGGACCGGGGCGATCTCTCGCGCCCAGGGTCGCGAGGTGCTCGAGGTCCACGCGACGAGCGGCGCCACGGCCGCGTCGATCATCGTGGACCGGGGTTTCCGCCAGATCTCCGACACCGGCCAGCTGGATGCGGCCGTCGACGCGGCCATCGCCGCCAACCCGACTGCGGTGGCCGACTACCGCGCCGGGAAGGCCCAGGCAGTCGGCTTTCTCGTCGGCCAGGTCATGAAGGCGACCAGGGGGCAGGCCAACGCGCCACTGGTCCAGGCCGCCGTCCGTGAACGACTGGCGACGGGGCGGGAAGGGGAGGGCTGACCAGGTGGGGCTGGTGAACATCGTGCTGTGGGTCGGCGGGATCGCCCTGATCGCGGTCGGGTACACCCGCGCCAGGCGGCCATGGGCCCGCTACCAGCAGCTCAGGGCCCAGGACGCCAACGTGGCTCGGTATTCGGCGTGGCGGGGTGGCGTCCGCGACGACGGCGCGACGGGCGCGACGGGCGCGTCGGTGGCGATGGCCGTTCTGCGCCGGCAGGCCCAGATCGGGGGAGCGATCCTGATCGGGGGCGTCGTGCTCGTGTTCCTCGGGTTCCTGATCCGCTAGGTGCGCCGGCGCCGAGCCCGGCCACGGTGGCCTGCCGACGCCGAACCCGGCCATGGCGGTCTGCGGCCCGTGGTCCGCGACGGCTCGTCTCTCGCGAACGCCGGTGTTCGCCATCCTGCCGCCCCACGCACGCTAGAGCCCAGCCGAGCCGAAACACGTCCGCGATCCTCGTGCGCCGACCGTATCGCGACAACATTGGCCCGATCGTCCGCCCCGAGGAGGAGTCAGGCACGCTGACGTTCGCGCCACGATCGTATGACAAGAGCGGGCGCGATCGACGGCCACGGCCCCGATCTACCGTCGCCCGCCGATCCTCCGCCACTCGATGGCTGTGCAGCGGTCCATCACGACGTCCAGGCCGCCATCGCGGGCGATCCGAGCCGCCTCCCAGTCGACGACGCCAAGCTGCAGCCACAGGACGTGCGCCCCGGCCGCGACCGCCTCCTGGGCATGCGGCACGCACAGCTCGGACCGCCGGAAGACATCGATCATGTCGAACGGTCCCGTGGCCTCCACGGCCTCGCCCAGCGAAGCGTAGACGGGCACCCCCAGCACCTCGTGCTCATTTGGGTTGATCGGCACACAGTCGAGGCCCAGTCCGACTAGGTACCGGAACACCCCGTGCGACGGCCGCCCAGGATCCGAGGACGCGCCGATGACCGCGATCCGCCGGGTCGCCCGGAGGACTCGTTCGATAGCTGCGTCGTCCAGGACCGGGACGGGTCCACGTCCCTCCGCGAGGTCGAGCAACGCCGCTGCCCGATCACGCTCGTCCCGGGTCAGGTCGCCGCCTCGCGCTCGTACGGCTGGCCGTCTGCCGCCGGCGGGATGCTCCGACCGATGACGCCTGCGAGGATGATGATCGTGACGAGGTAGGGAAGCGCGTCGAAGAATTGTGGCGGCAGGGAGATCAGGATGTCACCAAGCTGTCCCGGAGGAGGGGCGATGAGGATGGATTGGCTGATCCCGACCGACGACGCGAAGAGAAGCGCGGCACCGAACGCACCGATCGGCGTCCAGCGTCCGACGATCATCGCCGCAAGGCCGATGAAGCCCCTGCCGACGGTCATCCCAGGCTGGAATGTTCCGGTCGACTCCATGCTCAGGAAGGCACCGCCGAGACCGGCCAGCGCACCACCGAGCATGACATTCCGGTAGCGCAGGCGGATGACGTTGATGCCCACCGTCTCGGCCGCGCGCGGATGCTCGCCGACCGCACGGCTGCGCAGGCCCCAACGGGTCCGGAAGAGCGCGATCTGGAAGACGACGACGATCACGATGAGCCCGATGGTGATCGGTCCCTGGGCGAAGACGGTGTCGAACAACCAGCCGACCACCGGCAGGTCGGAGATCGCCTGCGGGGGATTCCACGCCTTGAACTGGCCGGCGCCCTCAGGCGAATTGATCGACAACAGCGAGATCAGGTAGCCGGTGATGCCAAAGGCCGCGATATTGATGATCGTGCCGCTGATGATCTGGTCGGCCTTGACCGAGATCGATAACCACGCATGGATGAGCGCCACAAGGACGCCCGCGAGCACTGCCAGGACGAGCGCGACGAGGAGGGTCGGAGTGACCCCGAAGACCGGGCCGACGGTGGAGCCGAGGACCGGTTCGAGGTAGACACCCGCCATCCATCCCACGAATGCCGCGACGAGCATCATGCCCTCGATGCCGATATTGACGATGCCGGAGCGTTCGCACATCACGCCGCACAGGGCCGCGAACCCGATCGACACCGACGCTTTCATCACGATCGGCGCGATGATCGGGGTGATGTGGACGAGATAACCGATGAGTTCGAAGACAAGCCCAACGATCGGGATGCCATACAGGAAGTGGTCCATCAGCGGATCGTCGCCTCCCCGCCGTAGGTCGCGGTAAAGGTCGTCGCCGAGTCTTCGAGCCCGGTCTTCGCGTCCTTCAGTCGGAAGATGCGCTTGATGACCGGACCGATGATGAGGAAGAACAGGATCGTCGCCTGCAGGACGCCGACGAGATCAGCCGGGACTCCAGCCTGGATCTGCATCGCCGAGGCGCCAGTTCGCATCGCCCCGAACAGGAGCGCCGACAGGACGATCCCGAGCGGGTTGGTCCGACCGAGCAGCGCCACCGCGATGGCATCGAAGCCGACGGTCGTGCCGTAGGTCGTGGTCATCTGGTGGGTCGCGCCCAGCAGGTCGGTCGCGCCAGCCATGCCGCCCAGCATCCCGGAGACGGACATCGTCCAGATGATCAGGTGACGCGGCGACATACCGGCATAACGCGCGGCGTCCGGGCTCGCGCCGGCGACCCGGATCTCGAAGCCGCGGGTCGTCCGGAACAGCAGCCAGCCATACAGGATGGCCATGATCGGGGCGTAGATGATCGCGATCGTCCCATTCCGACCCAGGATGACCGGGAGCGATGCGTTGCCGACCGGCAGGGTCTGCGGGGATTGGGACCCGATGACGTTCAGCGGGCCGCTGACGGCTGCCGCGAGGATGGCGATGGCCACGAAGTTGAGCATGATCGTGGTCACGACTTCGTGGGCCCCCGAGACCGCCTTGAGAAAGCCCGGGATGAACCCCCAGGCGGCACCGAAGATCATGCCGGCGACGAGGGAGATGGGGATCGCGATGAGCGCTGGGCTCTCGCGCAGCTGGACGCCGACGATGACCGAACCCAAGGCGCCCATCAGGAACTGGCCCTGGACTCCGATGTTGAACAGGCCCCCCTTGAACCCGAGGCCGACGGCCAGACCGCCCAGCAGCAGCGGCATCGTGTTGATGAGCGTGTTGACGATCGCCCGCTCCGAGCCGACCGAACCGGACACGAGCGCGCCGTACGCATCGAGCGCCAGACCCGCCTGCAGCTCGCCGGTGACCAGCCACTGGGAGAAGACGATGACCAGCGAGCCGACGATCACCGACAAACCGATCGAGATGAGCGGCAGGGCGAGGATCGCCCAGGCGCGGCTCAATCGAGCGCTCATGCCGCGCTCCCGGTCTCGCCGCCGGCGCTGTCGCCGTTCGCCCGCCCGCCGGTGGCCATCAGCAGTCCGACATCGTTCTTTTCTGCGGTTCGACCGTCTCGCAGGCCGACCAGCTTGCCGCGATAGACGACCGCGATGCGGTCCGACAGGTCCAGGATCTCGTCGAGCTCCGCGGAGACGAGCAGGATCGCCGTTCCGGCGTTCCGCTTGGCGATGATCTGCTTATGGATGAACTCGATGCTGCCGACGTCAAGACCGCGGGTCGGCTGATCGAGCACGAGCAGCTTCAGGTCGCGACTGAACTCGCGGGCGATGACGACCTTCTGCTGATTCCCGCCCGACAGCGTCGCCGCCTTCGCGTCGGCCGACGGAGTGCGGATGTCGAACGCCTTGATCCGTTCCTCGGCAGCTTCTCGGATCGCCTCGTCGTTGCGCAGCAGGCCACGTGAATAGGGCTGGCGGTGATAGCTGGTCAGGACGAGGTTGTCGGCGATGCTGAACGACAGCACCAGGCCGAACCGATGCCGGTCAGCGGGCACATAGCCCACGCCGTGCTCGTAGACGTCACGCGACCTCAGACCGGTGATGTCGATCCCTTCCAGGCTGACCGTGCCGCGCGTCGGTTTGCGCAGTCCGACGATCGCCTCGACCAGTTCATCCTGGCCGTTCCCAGCGACGCCTGCGATGCCCAGGATCTCGCCGGACCGCACCTCCAGGTCGACGGCGTGGACGACCTCGCGGCCGCGGTCGTCCCGGACGACGAGGCCCTGGATCGCGAGGGCTGCCCCGGCCGGGTGCGACTCACCCCGATCGACGGTCAGTGACACCTCGCGCCCGACCATCATCTCGGCCAGGTCCTCTTCGTTCGTCTCGGCCGGAACTCGCTGGCCGACGACCTTGCCGCGCCGGATGACCGTGATCCGGTCGGCGATCTCGAGGACCTCGTACAGCTTGTGGCTGATGAAGACGATGCTGTGGCCCTCGGCCGCCAGGCGGCGGAGGACCTCGAAGATCTCCTGTGTCTCCTGCGGCGTCAGGACAGCGGTCGGCTCGTCGAGGACGAGCACCTTCGCATTGCGATAGAGCGCCTTCAGGATCTCGACTCGCTGCTGCCAGCCGACGGACAGGGAACCGACCTTGACCTCGGGATCGACCTCGAAGCCGAACCGACGGCCCAGGTCGACGATCCGCTTGTGCGCCTCGCTGCGATCGAGAAAGCCGCCGCGCACGGTGGTCTCCTCGCCGAGGATGATGTTCTCGGCGACGGTCAGGACCGGGACCAACATGAAGTGCTGGTGGACCATGCTGATCCCGCGGCGAATGGCCTCCGAGGGCCCCGTCAGCCTGACCTCTTCGCCGCCGATCAAGATCGTGCCCTCGTCCGGGCGCGCCAGCCCGTAGAGGATGTTCATGAGGGTCGTCTTGCCGGCGCCGTTCTCGCCGAGCAGCGCATGGATCTCACCCGGGCGGATGTCCAGGTCGATCGAATCGTTGGCGACGACGCCCGGATAGCGCTTGGTGATGCCCCGCATCTCGAGAGCAGGGGCGCCAACTTGCGGGGACTCCGATGTCATCGGTGCCTCGGCTGCGTTTACCACGACGGAGATATGACGAGCGGGCCGGCCCGGCAGGCCGACCCGCTCGCGTTACGGGGTCTGGGTCAGTTGCCGATCGGCGGCGCCGGGGTCTTTCCGCACTCAGGCGCCGGCGGGCAGGTGACGACGGAGCCGTCCTTCATGCCCGCGAGAGCCGTATCGATCGTGGTCTGGATGTCGGCCGGCAGCTTGCTCGCCGCACCGTAGAACGGTGAGACGCCGATCCCGTCGTTGGCGGCGTTGTAGACGAGCTTGCCGCCCTTGGCAGTCTTCGCCGCGATCTGCTGGATCGAGGTCGAGACGGACACCGAGAGGTGCTTCTCGGCGCTCGTCAGGATGCACGCCTGCGATGCGGCGTACGACTGGTACTGATCGACGTCGACGCCGATGGCGTTGATGCCCGCGGCGCAGGCGGCGTCGATGACGCCGTTGCCGGTCGCACCGGCGACCTGGAAGACCACGTCGATGCCTTTGTTCTGCTTGATGAAGAGTTCACCGAAGGTGACCCCGCCGTCATGGTCGCCGAAGCCCTTGACGAAGTCGCTGGCGGAAACCCACGCCGACTTCATCTTGATCGCCGGGTTGATCGACTGGGCGCCCAGATAGTAGCCCTGGATATAGCGGACGCACGGAGCGCAGGTCGCGACCCCACCGACCGCGCCGATGATGCCGCTCTTGCTGGCCGAGGCGGCCACGATGCCGGCCAGGTAGCCCGCCTGATCTTCCTGGTAGTTGAGGGCGATGAAGTTCGGCAGGAGCGTGGCGATATCGCCGGAGCAGTCCGAGAAGTCCGGTGAGATGTCACCGGACTTGTCGATGCACGGGTCGGCGTCAACGCCGATGAACCAGATGTCCTTGTTGGCCTTGGCCAGCTTGACCGTCGCGGCCACGAGGTTGAAGCCGACCGAGACGATGACGTTGTAGCCTTGGTCCACGTATGCCTGCAGGTCCGGCTCGTAGTCGGACGGGGCGGTCGGGACCACGACGGATGGGGTCTTGGCGCCGATCGAGACCGCACCGTTGACCGCGCCGGCGTAGCTGAACTGGTTGAAGTTCTTGTCGTTGACCTTGCCGACGTCGGTCACGACGCCGATCTTGAGGTCCGACGTCGGCTTGACCGACGGCGCCTCGGAGGGGCCCGTCGATGGCGCCGACGATGCTCCGGTTGACGGAGCCGCCGCGGACGGGGCCGTCGAAGGTGCGGTCGAGGCTGTACCCGTGGTACAGGCCGCGACCAGGATGGCCAACCCCGCGAACAGGGTCAGGCCGGTGCTGCGGATGCGCATGTGTACTCTCCTCCAGTGTCCAGGACCGGATCGTCCACGACGGTCAGCTGACCAGGGATCGAATCGGCCGGGGTCCGCGGCCGACCCTCCCGGCCGACCGTTGGCGCACATCCTAGCGATACGGAGCGGCGGGCGGCAAGCACCAGGGTGCCGGTCCCGTGTGCGGCCCGCGAGGCGATCGTCGCCGTCGCTCGCAGGCGCCTGCGCTACGCTCTCGCCATGGTCCGTCCCAGCCCGACCGCGACGCCCCTGGAGCTCGGGTTCGATCCCGCGGATCCCGGGTTCATCGCCGACCCGTATCCGGTCTATCGCCGCCTTCGCGACGACCACCCGGTGCTGTGGAACCCGGCCACGCGACAGTGGCTCGTGTCGCGCCATGCGGACGTGAACCGGCTGCTGCGCGATCGGCGGCTCGGCCGGACCTACCTCCACCAGGCCACCCACGCGGAGATGGGCCGGCCCGAGCCGCCAGCCTGGCACGCACCGTTCCACGAGCTCAACGACGTGGGCATGCTCGATCTGGAGCCGCCCGACCACACGCGGCTCCGGCGACTGGTGCTCAAGGCGTTCACGCCGCGAACCGTCGAGGCGATGCGGGGCCGCATCCAGGCGGTCGTCGACGAGCTCGTCGACGACCTCGCGGGCGCCGGCGAGGCGGTCCTCATCGGCGACTACGTCGAGCCGCTGCCGGTCACGGTCATCGCGGAGCTGCTGGGCATCCCGGCCACGGACCGCCATCTGCTCCGACCGTGGTCGGCCGACTTCTGTCTGATGTACGAGCTCGACCCGCCGGATGCATCTGCCCACAAGGCCGTCCGGGCGGCCACCGAATTCGGCGCGTACCTGCGCGACCTGCTGGCCGAGCGGTGCAGGCGACCTGGAGAAGACCTGATCAGCGCCCTGGCGGCGGTCGTCGACGATGGCGACACGCTGACCGAGACCGAGCTCATCGGGACATGCGTGCTGCTGCTCAATGCCGGCCACGAGGCATCGGTCAACGGTGCCGGCAACGGCTGGTGGACGCTCTTCCGCCACCCCGAGGCGCTCGCCCGGCTGCGCGTGGAGCCCGACCTGCTGGCGACGGCCATCGAAGAGCTCCTGCGCTTCGACACGCCGCTGTCGCTGTTCGAACGGTGGGTCCTCGAGCCCATCGAGCTCGACGGCATCGAGATCCCGCGTGGCCAGGAGGTGGCCCTGCTGTTCGGGTCGGCCAACCGCGATGCCGCCGCGTTCGAACGACCCGACGAGCTCGATCTCGCGCGCGACCCCAACGCCTATCTGTCATTCGGTGCCGGGATCCACTATTGCCTCGGGGCGCCGCTGGCCAAGATGGAGCTCGCCATCGCGTTCGGGACGCTGCTCCGTCGCTGTCCAGGCATCGAGCTCGTCGAGACGCCCCGCTGGAAGCCGACCTTCGTGCTCCGCGGGCTCCGGTCGCTGCGTGTCCGGGTCTGAGCCCGGACCACGACGTGCGGTACGTCGCCCTCGGCGATTCGTCCACGATCGGCACCTCGGTCCCGGCCGCCGAGCGCTGGCCGGAGCGGCTGGCCGACGCGCTCGGCCCTGACGAGCCGACGCTCGGCCTGATCGCGGGGTTCCAACGAGACCGCGGCGACTCGCCGGCCCCACCTGCGGCATCGCCAGCGTCAGCGCTGGACGGCTCCGACCTCGCGGGGCGGGCCACCTGAACGTCGGCTCCCGACCCACCACACCACGCCGAGAGCTGGGAGGGCGAGGAGGTTCGAGACGTCGGGCGTCGCGATCACGGGGCTGATCGGCTGGGGCGCCTCGCCGGTCAGGAGAGCGGCGGCCGCCGCGAACGGCCATTGAAGGACGCCCAGCGCGACCCGGTAGACCTCCACCGCCGGTCCCGGGACCTGGATGGCCGCGAACCCGATCGCGGCCACACCGATCGCCACGATGAGGACGCGCCGATCCGGCCCGCTCCATCGTCCGACGGCCCAGGCGACGACTTCCCACGCGGCCTGCAGTGCCAGCGGCGCCACGACGAGCCCGGCTATGTCTGAGAGCTTCCGGTCAGCGGGCCGGGCCAGGCCGCCTTGAGCACCTGGTCGTTCAGGATCAGGACCGCCAGGGCCCCCGAGGGCGACAGGGTGCAGGAGGCCGTCGCCCGGCGTCGCGCGCGACGCCGTCACAGGCCTCGCGACGCCCGACGTCAGGCTCAACCTCGACCTGGCCGCTCGGTCTGGAGCTCGTGGAGCCGCGCGTCGGAGATCCCGAAGTGGTGCGCGATCTCGTGATAGACGGTGTCGGCGACGGCCGCCGCCAGCCGTTCCGGGGTTCGGTTGGCATGGAAGAGCGGGACGCGGAAGATCGTGATCTTGCTGGGCGACGGGGCGGCGTCGGCCGACAGCAGCGTTCGCGGGATGCCCTGGTAGAGCCCGTACAGACCACGCGCGCCCACCGTGGCGAGCTGGGCCGGTGTCGCCTCGTCTTCGATGACGATCGCGACACTCCCCAGCAGGCCGCGGAACGGCTCGGGCAGTGCCTCGAGGGCGTCGATGACCATCCCCTCGATGTCGTCGTCGGTCGGTTCCCAGGAGAGCATCCCGAGACGATAGCCGGTCGGCCCTCCAGCCGGAGAGCGGGCGGTACCTGTGGCACGCGGGACCATGCCGCGAATGGAAGCGTAACGATCCGGGAGCCCGGGGCCCAGAGGCCGACCGCAGCGCACGTTCGGTCGGGACGATTGAGTGATGGATACCCGGCAGATCGGCCAGCATGCTTGACGTATGCGATGGTTGAAGAACGACCACCTCCTCGGGCCCCACCTGCGACCCGCCCGCTGTTGGCGGTGGGGACGCGAGAATCGAGGTCGGCCGAACCAGACCATCGCGACCATGAGACTCCACCGGATCGTTGCATTGCTCCTGTCTGCCCCAGTGCTCACTTCCTGCGCTACGGGTGGGGGGCACATCGCGGCTCCAGCGAACCCTTCACCGGGGCCATCGAGCGCGGGCCCCGACCTCCTGGTTCGCCTCGATGTCGGCTACGACGGCGAGCCGGGACCGGGTGCCGGGCGACGTACAGCGGACTATCTCTCCGACGGCACCGTCATCCGGTGGACCCAGCGCGGCGCCACATGCCAGCCCGGTCAGCCGTGCGGGATCCTGGAGCGGAACGCCCTGACTGCCGCGGGCGCGGCCGGCCTGCGGGAGCTGCTGCGCAGGGATGCTGACCTGCTGGCGGAGCCGAGGGTGGTCGTGCCGGAGGTGGCCCTTGGCAATTCGGTGTCCGCGCGTCCCGACATCATCGACACGTTCGTGCTGGCACAGCCAGACGGCGCCCGGTTCACCGTCAGCGCCCCGAGCAAGGCATCGGCCGCGGCGAGTGCTTGGGTGGCGGATTCGGTCATCGATCGCCTGAACGACCTGGCCGGGGCCCTGCTTGATCCGGCGACCTTCGCCGGGCCCGGTGGCCTCGCGGACACGACCTGGGAACGATACGCGCCCGCGAAGACGGCAATCTTCGTGGCCCTGGTCGAGGTTGCGTCGCCGGTCCCGCCGACGCCCGCCGACTTCGGGAACGGGATCGTCGTCGGACCGCTCGATGGCAACCCGGTCCTTCCCGACATCGCGCAGACTGGCTGGCCATTCGACGGGGCGCCCGACACCTTCGGCGGTGTCTTCGAGCCGGCCGGGGCCAAGAATCTGCCCCCCGAGTGGGCCTACCGTTGTGCGTTCCTGCCAAGCGCCGACGCTGGTGCCGCCATCGCGAACCTCCCTACGCAGATTGGCATGAGCTACGGGCCAGGCAAGCTGGCCGCCGGCGAAACGTGGGAGAGCGGTGTCATGCGCTGGGGCGCCAGGAGCTCGACCACTGGCGTCGTCCTGATGGCGGTGGCGCTCCTGCCTGAGGATGTGGCCGTCCCATGCAGCTGGGCGCTCATGTACTGAGCGTCGGTCGAGATCTGCGCTTGGCCGTGGACGGGAATCGTCACCACGATCGAGCGACCGGAGCCCGCGATGACGGGGACGACTTGGGCACCGGCCAGCCCCTGGATCGCCCGTGATCGTGGCGCGTCCCTCGGCCGTCGGGTCGGGCCAGGCTCCTTCGATCAGTCGGCGTCGAGCAGCCCGAGGACCGGAGCCATCGCCTCGAGCGCGGCCAGCGTGCGGGGCCAGAGCAGGATCTCGACTTGGGTGAAACCGCCGTCGCGGAACGCCCGGAGTCCGTCGGCGATCTCCTCGGCCGAGCCTTTCAGTGGAACGGCCATCGCCTCCGCCGCTCCCGAGACGTCCGTCGGCTCGACGAAGATACCGGCCGACCGGGCAATGGACGCAGGGTCCCGGCCGATCTCGAGGCAGGCCGCTTCGAGTGCTGCCAGCCGCGGCGCGAACTCCGCCATGTCGCTTCGCTCCTCGACGTACCAGCTCCAGATGTCGGCATGCCGTGCGGCCAGACTGAGCATCCTCGGACCGCCGGCGCCGATCATGATCGGGATGCGGCCGGGGCGTGGACCGATCGGTCGCTGCTCCAGGTCGCGAGCTGCGTGGTAGGTGCCCTCGAAATCGGCCCGGCCCGCCCGCAGGAGGGGCACGATGACCTCGAGCGCCTCCTCGAAACGGCCGATCACATGGTCTTCGGGCAGCCCAAAGACATGGGCCTGCTTGCCCGCGTGACCGGAACCGAGCCCGAACACGAATCGCCCGCCGCTGATCTCGTCCAACGTCTCGACCGCTTTGGCGGTGAGCGCGGGGTTGCGGTGCAACGCGGACAGGATCCAGGTGCCGACCTTCACCCGCGAGGTCGCGGCGGCCACGGCCCCGGTCATCGCCACGCTCTCCCACCAGCCGTGGATGGATCCGTCGGTCTGGTGCCACAGCAGCTCGTCCGGGATCCAGACGGTGTCGAACCCCATCGCCTCGGCCCGCCGGGCCAGCTCGCGGATCTCGACCCAGCGCGGCGTCGAGCCGTCCGTCCACGCTTCTTCCATCGGGAGCACGAGTCCGAGCTCGATGGACCGCACTGGACCTCCTTGGCTGCCGGGTGACCGAGTCTAGTCCGCTGCTGAGGCACATCGACGCCGACCGGCCTCATCGGGCTCGGTGCCGCCGCCATGGTGGGCTGCGAGTCACGGAGACCATGACGCCGACCGCCACGAGAGGACCAGCCCGATCGACCCTGGGTTTGACGACCGCCCGGTCGTGCGTGGCTGATTCTCGATGGGTTGGTAGCATGGGGCATGGTCATCTACCTGTTCGCGGGAATCCCGATCAACCATCACCGGCCGGCATTGCCCTGGCACGAACGGCTGCCGGGCTCTCCATCGATGTCCTTCGCCGGCACGAAGGAGCACGTGTGGGAGCTCGTTGGGCATCGGCGGGTATCGATCGTGCAGCCGCCCGACCAGGCCGGGGCGAGATCGAGGCTCGGGTCGGAGCGGTCATGACGGCGAAAGGTGCCCCGAACAGCGCAACCGGTTCGGAGAACATCACCAAGAGGATCAAGGAGCTGGGGGACTGGAGGGGCGAGACGCTTGCCTGGGTTCGCGAGCGCATCCACGACGCGGACCCCGAGATCCAGGAAGATTGGAAATGGGAGAAGTCCTCGTCCCCCGGGATCCCGGTCTGGTCCCATGACGGCGGCGTCTGCACGGGGGAGTCGTACAAGCAGGTCGTGAAGCTCACTTTCTTCCGAGGCGCCTCCCTCGAGGACCCCAAGAAGTTGTTCAACTCCAGTCTCGAGGCGGGCACGCGCCGGGCGATCGACATCCGCGAAGGCGAGGAGCTCGACGAGGCCGCCTTCAAGGCATTGATCCGGTCCGCGGTGGCCGCGAACTCCGCGGTTCGGGCCCGACCCGCATCACCCAGGAAGTAGCCGGGAGTCCGGCGACACCTTCCTTCCGCACGAGGCCAGCCGGGCTCGCCATCTACCCTTGCCGCACCGGGCCTTGCGCGAAGGTGCCTGTCGAGTGCCCCCGTTTCTCGGCGGGCCCATGCGAGCCGACGTCGTCGACGTGGATCCGGAGGCGCATGGCACGTTCCGGACGAAACGGAGCCGCGCCGGTCATCGTTGCGGGCGCCCTTGTGGTGGAACCATCGTCGCTGTCTGGGCCGTCGCCGCATCCCACCCGCCAACGAGGCTCAGCTGCCAGGACAGCAGTCGCGACGAGGCGAGCAACGGGCCAGGGGCCAGGAGCGGGACGGGGAGCGAGAGGAGCATCACGGCGGCCAGGAAACCGATCGCCGCGGTCGTCAGGCGGCGGGTCACGACTCGGTCGACCACTTCGCGACGGACCTCCCGCAGGATGGCAAGGCCGAGTGTTCCGAGGAGCAGCAGGATCGGCTACAAGTCACCGAGCGTCATCGGTCGATTCCCGTCAACTGTCCTGTGCCGCCAGCGCTTTTGGCATCTGGTGCGCTTGCCATCAGCGAACCCGACTCGATTCGCAGTGCGCAGGCGCTTCCGTAGGCTCGCCCGCCCGCCAGCTGGTGCATCACTTGGCGGTTCCGGCCGGAACGGCCACCGGCGGCGCGAGACCGCAGTCGGGCGTCGTGCAGAGCTCCAGTCCCAGCTCTGTCAGGCTCTCGGCCAACGGAGTGAACCCGAGGTACCCACCGAAACTGCGAAGCGTGACGCCCCCCGGGAGCCCCCGCACGAGGACCGCGCCGCCCGAATCCCCGACATCCACCCGGATCCTGCTGGCGATCATGCACGGGTAGGAGGAGCCGTTCCCCGCATCGAGGTACCGGCTCTTCTCGGCCACGATCCCGCTCCGGTAGGTGTTACGGCCGTCGATCTCGACCAGGTCACCGACGGCGATGTCGCCACAGGCGAACGGCGCCGTATCGCGCGGGATGGTCCGGTAACCGGCCGTGCCCATGTCCACGACGTTCAAGTGTCCCCACGGGACGCGGTCGTTGGCGACCACCAGGTAGTTCACGTCAGGCGCCGCACATCGGTGTCCCGGGTCCGGGCAGATGGCCACCAACGCAGACGGACCAAAGACACCGCGCACGCCGTTGCCGTCCGGGTCCTTCGCCACCGTCCCCTCGCTGGCGCAGTGACCCGCAGACGTGAGCACGATCGTCTTCCCGAGGCGCGCGTAGAACCCTCCGGAGCACGCGCCCCAGATGTGCTGGCCGGCGAGGACCGGCGGGTCGTACGCCGGGGTGGAGCGCCTCGGCTGCAGGGCTTGCGTGACAGCAACGAAGGAACCGATCCCGATGATCAAGCCCGCCAGGACCGCGATGAGGACGGTTCGGGGCCCGGGGCCCGTCGATCCATTCGCCCTCGCCATCGAAGTCACCGGCCGTACTCGCACAAGGTCGGCTCGCATATGCCGAGCCGGTGGGCCGATCATCCTCGGCCACACAAACCGGGGTAACCTTGACCATCGGGCTCCCGAGATCGGTCTCGGGGTCGATGCTGGTCGACCGATGCAGCCCGACCTCAAGCGTCGAACCGTCGGGCACAACCGGGTGGTCCTCCCGGATGGTCGGCCTCCATCAGAGTGACAGCGTGGCCGGCTGAGCCCGCAGTCGTCCAGCCCAACCCGGCTACCATTGAGGGCCGCGCCCGATGCGACGGTTGAGGTCGCACCCGAGGTCCTGCTGCGAGAGTCGGAACGGCTCGCGGGCGGGGATACCAACCATCACGACATCCATCCCGGTGGTCTCGTCAACCCGTGCCGAGCGGTGCCCTCGCCCGGGCGGGGGCCGGGTCAGGGAGCCGGGATCGAGCTCGTTGCCAGCGTAGAGCGGGCGATGCTGATCACGCCGCCGATGCTCGTTGTGACGAGGATCCGCCCGTCCACGACGGCCGGCGCACCCGGCGACGAATCGAGCAGGAACGACCAGATCTCGGATCGGCTGGCGACGTCGATCGCGTGGATCATCCGGTCGTCGCTCGTCACGTACAGGACGTCGCCGACCAGACCGGCGCCGGGCGATTGCGTGGAGCCGATCGGGATCGGTGACCCGGCCGTGGATCCGGTCGTTTCATCGACCAGGTAGAGCATCCCGTCGGTGCCCTCGACGAACACCAGGCCGTCGCCGACCGCACCGGCGAACACGATCTTTCCTGTCGGCGCCGTGAACGGCTGGTCCCAGGCGGGTTGGCCGGTCTTCGCGTCAAAGGCATTCAACGCATGTGGCGTCGCGCCACCGATGTCGAGACCGCCGGACACGAAGACGCGCCCGTCCGCCACGACGCTCGTCGAGGTGTTGCCGGGTTGGAGGGGCTTGCGCCAGAGCTCCTCGCCGGACTCCGCGTCGTAGGCGCCGAGCGTGCCACCCTCCGATCCCGTTGTGCCGCCCGACCCGGCATAGATGATCCCGTCCGCGACGGCGATCGTGCGGCTGATCGGCCCAGCCGTCTGCACGGCTGCCGGCCATCGCAGATCGCCGGTCGTCATTTCCACCGCATACAGGTAGCCGTCAAGATCGCCGAAGTAGGCCACGCCTTCGACGACCGCCGCCGTCGAATGGATGGAGCGGGCCGCTCTGTACGTCCAGACCGAATGTCCGTCGGTCGTGTCGAGCGCGTGGAGGATCCCGGCGTCGTCCCCGACGACGACCAGCCCGTCCGAGACCGAGACGCCGCTGTTGACCGATGCGACCACGTTCACCTGCCAGCGCTGGGCTCCGGTCGCCTCATCGAATGCCGTGACGAAGCCGCGTTGATCACCGACGTACGCCGCCCCGTCCAAGACGGCGGGCGACCACGAGCCGATCGGTCCATTGGCCGACTCCTGCCACTCGATCCCCGGCGTCCCGACAGGCCCGGGACCGGGCATGATCCCGGCGCGCTCAGGCCCGCCACGGTAGGTCGACGTGGTGGGTGGGAAGGTCGTGTGGCGGTGTGACCCGACGACTAGGATGGCCGCGACAGCACCCAGCACCAGCAGGCCGACCACGATCAACCGGAAGATCAACCCGGTCCGACGGGAGGGCGCCCAGCCGAACAGCCCTCGACGTCGTTGCGGACTGGCATCGATCGCCGTCCGGATCTCCTGGGCCAGGCCCTCGGGGGCTCGGACGTCCGCGACGGGCGTCAGCGCGAGCCGGATCGCGTCGTCAGTCAGGCGCAGCATGTCGCTCATCGCCGTTCCGCCTTGAGGGCTTTCTCGAGCGCGGCACGCGCCTTCGAGAGCCGCCATTTGACCGTGCCCACCGGGGAGCCCGTGGCCCGCGCGATATCCGCAAGGGGCGCCCCCTCGACGTAGTGCAGGACCAGCAGGGCGCGCGTCCTGTCGTCGAGACGGGCGAACGCCCGCTGGATCGCGTCGGCGTCGGCGAATGCATCAGACTCGGCGGGAACGGAGGGCTCGACGCGAGGCCGCCCACCCTCGACATCGGGCTCGACGGATAGCTCGCGGACCCGGATCCGACCGCGGCGGCGGAGGATGCCTCGCGCGGCGTTGACCAGGATCTGCGACAGCCAGGCGTCGAGTTTGTCGCGGTCTCGCAACCGGGGCAGTTCTCGCCAGGCGAGCACGCACGCGTCCTGGGTGGCATCCCGGGCGTCCGCCTCACTGCGGGTGATCGCGAACGCCATCCGGTAGAGACGGTCGAGTCGTGGTTCGATGAGGGCATCGAACGCGTCGCGTTCACCGGAAGCGGCCAGGTCGACGAGCAAGCCGTCCCCGGTGCGTCGCGATGCTCCGACCCTTGCCGTCACCGGCCCTCCAGTGAGCATGTCCAGCGCCAGCGCTTCAGCCCGACGAAGCGTATCGCGCCGCGACCAGCACTGGGCTCCGACGGGTTGCGGCGATCATGGCGTCGGCAGGCCATTCTTACGGATGAAGGGCCAGTTGCCGGTCGGGTCGTGGTAGGCGAAATAGATCGCCTTGCCATCCGGAGACAGGACGCTCGTTTCGCCACCCGAGGACCAGCGGTCGAGGATGTTGCCCTGGTGGCCGAATTCGATGAGCTCGAACCGGTTCGCTGGCAGTGGTCGATTTTGGATCGGGGCCCAGATGTCGCCCGCCGCGTCGACCGCCACTTGACCCATCTCAGCGCCGAGGAAGTCCCCGGGCGGGACAGGGATCTCCCGGATGAGCGTTCCATCCGTGTCGAATTCGGCGACTGCCGCGTCATTCCCCAACCATTCTCCGGAGTAGAGGTGACCGTCGGGAGCGAGGGTGAACAAGACGAACGGGAACCAGAACGATCGCAGGAACTTCCCGTTGGTATCGAAGACCTGGATGTCCTGACGCGGATCGTCGGCCACGTACACGTTCTGGCCGTCGGTCGCGATCCCCTTGGGGCTGGTGAACGTGCCGTCTCCGGTCCCGAAACCTCCCCAGGTCCTCACGAACCTCCGATCCTTGTCGAACTTCTCGACGCGATCGTTGCCGGTGTCGAGAACGTAGAAACTGCCATCTGGCGCGAAGGCGATCGCTCCGTAGGCATCGGGGTTCTGTTCGTGGGTGTTGAAGTCGAACTGGCCATCCCCGGTGCCCGCCACGCCCCACGATTCGAGGTACTTGCCGTCGGGAGAGAATATCCAGTACTGGTTGTCGAACGAGTCGGAAACCCAGACGTTGCTCGAGATCGGATCGATCGCCGGCCAGAAGAGGCCCGGCTTCGCTTGCGGGCCATCGCTCTCCCACAGGACGGGAAGCATCGGCAGGCTCGGCTCGGGGGTCGGTGCGACCGTCGGTGTGGGTGCGACTGTCGGTGTCGGTGCGACGGTCGATGTTGGCGCCACGGCCACAGCGCTTGGTGCGACCGTCGTCGTGGCGCCGCCGCAGGCAGCCAGTAGGACTGTCAGGACCAGTCCACCGACAGCGACCGATCGTCCACGCGATCGTGGCGTCGTGTGAAGGCTGGGCATGTGAAGTCCTGGCTCGCGCATCGGCCCACTCCTGGTGTGTCGATCATTCCTCATGATTCAATCGTTGGATGCTTCAGATCGGCCGAGGGTTGGTAGAAGATTCGCGCGAGGTCACGGGACGGCCCCTCCGATCGCGTAGAGGCCGCCGAGATTCGTCCCGACGATGGCGAGGCCGCTCGCTACGACGAGACCGTACGGGACACCCTTGATCGGGACTCGCCATCGCTCCAGACCGGTCGCAGCATCCAGGGCGAAGGCGGACCCGCCGTTGCTGGCGGCGTAGACCGTGCCATCGGCGATGGTGGGAACCACCTCAACGAGCCCGGGTGCTGGAGCCTGCCAGAGGATGCCGCCGTTCGCCACGTCGAGCGCCGTGACGCTTCCATCCTCGCTGTCGACGATGGCTCGTCCGTCGGCGATCGCCGGGGTGTAGGCGGGCACGTCACCAGGACTGTCGAAGCGCCAGAGCTCGCTGCCCGTATCGAGATCCAGCACGACGATGTGGTGGGTGCCGGGCCCGTTGTCGTCCAGCGTCGCCAGGTAGACGCGACCGTCGGCGATCGCTGGCGTGCCGATCCGAGCCCCGTCGCCCGTGTCCGCCCGCCATCGCTCCGTGCCATTGGCGAGTGCGAGCGCGACCGCGACGCCATCCTGGAGCCCGAAGACGACGAGACCATCCGCAGCCGCCACGGACGTGTTGTCCGCTGCGCGCAACGGGTGAGTCCAGAGAACCTCGCCCGTCCTGGTGTCGACCGCGGTCGCCGTCGCTCCGTCCGAGGCAAAGATGGCGATGTGTCCCACGATCGCTGGTGCGCCGCGCACGGGGCCGATCGTCCGGATGGACCAGGCTTCGCGGCCGTCGACGGTCGCGAATGCGTGGGCCCCATCTTCAGCTCCGAGGATCACAAGGCCATCGGCGATCTCGGGTGAGGCCTGTGCATCATCCCCGATGCCGACGTGCCACAGCTCGTCGCCCGTGTCGAGGTCGATGGCGTGAAGCGTGCCTTCCGTGGACACGACGTAGACGACGGTGTCGACGACCACAGGCTGCGACCCGATCGGACCAAACGCCTGAAACTGCCATCGCACCGATGCGACCGCAGTCGGTCCGGGACCGGGCATCGTCCCGGCGCGACCGGCACCCCCGCGGTAACTCAGGATATCGAGATGCCCCGGGGCCGAAGCGGAGGCGGTCGCTGGCGCCGAACTT
The DNA here is from genome assembly GCA_038248915.1 of Candidatus Limnocylindrales bacterium. GTDB lineage: Bacteria > Chloroflexota > Limnocylindria > Limnocylindrales > CSP1-4 > SPCO01. Next base: position 163,055 of record JBBRXB010000004.1, read on the forward strand.
GGAACGTCAGGGCTGGGCGATCCGTTCGCCACCGCGCAACTGGCGAGCAAGAGAGCGACCAGGAATGGCGTGACGGCTCGAAGTCGCATGTCGCACCCCTACTCCGCCGGGATCGCGAACTTCCGGATGAACGTCCAGTAGGCCCCGAGGTAGATGGCCTTGCTGTCGGGTGCGAAGGCGATCGTCTCGCCGGCAGTCGACCAGGTCCGGATGGTAGTGCCGTTCGGGTCGAGCTCGACGAGAGCGACCGGGTTTGTTTGAGCCCTCTCGGGGGCGATGTTCACAAAGATGTCCCCAGTGGCATCGAGCGCGAGGCCGACCGGGAAGCCCGGGACGGTCAGGGGGTAGTGGGCGAGCTGGTCACCCGTGACTGGGTCAAGCACGGAGATGCCGCCGCCGTCCTTGGTCAGCTTCGGATTACCGTTCAGACCATCCGTAGCGATGATCCGGCCACCCTGATCGAGTGTGAAGAAGCCCACCTCCCAATGGATCGAATGGAGGAACTTGCCGCTCAAGTCGAAGGCCTGGATGTCGAGACGGTCGTCGTCCGAGACATACACGGTCGTGCCGTCCGTTCGGACCATGAAGGGACGCGCGAACTGCCCGTCGCCGGTCCCGAAACCACCCCAGGACGTGACGAACCGACGCTTGCTGTCGAACCTCTCTACGCGGTCGTTGCCGATGTCCGCGATGAAAAACGACCCATCTGGAAGGAAGGCCAGCGATCCGAATCCCGACGGGTTCTGCTCGTGCGTGGCCAGGTCGAGTTGGCCATTCCCGGAGCCCGGCATCCCCCAGGATTCGAGGTAGGTCCCATCCGGGCTGAAGATCCAGTAGATGCTGTCGTACGAGGCAGCGACCCAGATGTCGCCAGTGATCGGGTCGATGGCAGGTTGCCAGGTTTCGGGCCTCGACGGCGCCGGGCCGCCCTGCTGCCAGAGGAGGTCCAGGGCCGGGAAGCTGGGAGCGGGCGTCGGTGTGACGACCGGCCTGGCTGTCGCTGTCGCCGTCGGGCCAGGTGTCACCGCGGGGTTCGTGTCGTGACTCGCCGCCGGCGTGTCGGGCGTGGCCGTCGAGTTACTTGAACCGCAGGCAGCAAGGCCCATGGCGAGGACAACGCCGGCCACGGGGCCGGAACGCCGCCTGGGTCGGGACGTCGAGTGTGGGGCCAGGGATCGCATCGGCTGCTCCTCATGATCCGTCGCTTGGCTTCTTCTACGTTGGATGTCCCTGGCGACGCAAAGGTTGGTGGAAAACGCTGTCGGATCTGCGGACCGGGCCGCGGAATCCGCCAACCAACGGGTATGCGAAAGCATCCAACCGACACAGCGCGGGCATCGCGCCAGGAGAGGAGTCAGATCCAAATGAACCCCCAAATCGTCGATCCGCCCACACGAAGCCACCGCCATCGTTCCCGCATGGCCGTCACCGTGACCATCGCGGCTGTGCTCTGCGCGGCGGTCCCGGCTATGGTCGTTGCCGCATCAGGACACGATCATTTCGGGAAGGCTAGCCAGCGCATCGAGCGGCTGGCACATCGCTCCCGTTCGATGATGCATCTCGCGGAGATGCTTCCCTCGCTCACCCGGACCCACACTGCCCATGGTGCGCATGTTTCGAAGCTTCCAGCCAGCGGTATGAGCCTTTGCGTCGCGACGCATGGACCCTGCTTCACGACCATCCAGGCGGCGCTCGACGCGGCGCATGATGGGGACACGATCCACGTCGGACACGGCACCTTTGCTGGCGGGTTCACGATCACGAAGAGCGTCCGGTTGGTGGGGGCTGGCGCAAGGGCGACCGTCATCAAGGGCGGTGGATCCGTGATCACGATCGGCGAGTTCGGCGCTGCCGTCGAACCGACTGTCACGATCACCGGCGTCACCATCACCGGCGGGTTCGCGCACTCCAGCCCGGAGTCCGAGCCGTTCACCGGTGAGGACGGCGTGTTCGCTCTCGGCGGCGGGGTCGAGATCCCACCCAACGCCGACTTCAGTGGCGGTGCCGACGTCACGATCACGAACAGCGTCATCGCGGGCAACCGGGTGGCACCGTCCCACACCATCCCGTCCGGGCTTGCGACGTGCCCGGGCGGTTCCTGTCCGTTCGCGTTGGCGGCCGGCGGCGGGATCGACAGTTGGGGAACCCTGAAGCTCGTCGACTCGTCGGTCAGCCACAACCAGATCGGCGCCGCCTTGGGCCCGTTCAGCATCGCGAGCGATGCCAACGCCGGCGGCATCCAGAGCTGGCAAGGCGCCCTGACCCTTGTCCGCACCTCGGTCGACGGCAACATCGTCCTCGCGGCCGGGCCAAATGGCCGCTACGCCGATGCGGGCGGGGTCTTCGTAGAGGGCGGTAGCCTGACCATGGATGGCAGCTCGATCAGCGGCAACGCGGCCACCCTGGCGGCTTCGCTGCCGGACGACGTCGATATGGCGGCCATCGCCGGCGGCATCCACATTGCATATGGCGTTCCCGCGACGATCCGCAACAGCCGGTTCAACGGCAATTCGATCACCATGACCAACAGCGTCGGCTACGGCAACGCCTGGTCCGGCGGCCTCCATACGGACTCGGACGTCACGGCCACCGGCGTGGTCGTCAGCAACAACATGGTCACGGCGTCGGGCCACACCTACTCCGTCGGCGACTCGGGGGCCGGCGAGATGGGCGGCTCCTTCACCCGCGCCATCATGCGCGACAACCGCGTCACCATCAGCTCCGCCACAGACTGGGCGTTCGCCCTCGCGGGTGCCTCGATCTTCCGTGGCTCGCTGACCGGCAGTGTCATCGCTGGTAACCATGTCAATGCCTCGGGTCCCAACGGCGGGGCGTGGGTGGTCGGCGGCGGTCTGGTCGCCGACTATGGCGGGATCTCGCTCGACCGCTCGACGGTCACCGGCAACTCGGCCCGTGGCAGCGGACCTGAAGGCAGCGTCCAGGGGGGCGGCATCTTCGACGCCGCCGTGCCAGATGGTCCTCCCGGCGGTCCGCTGAGCCTCACCCGGAGTAGCGTCACCGGGAACGTCATCAGCGGGAGCCCGGCGATCACCCTCGAGGGCGGCGGTATCTTCACCGAGAACGTCGTGACGATGACGAATAGCGTGGTCGCCAGGAACCAGCCCGATCAGTGCGTCGGATGCTGAACGACATGGCGACCGAACCGCGAACGGCGAACGGCTGAGCGGCTCAAGACCTTCGGTCGGAGAGTGACCGCGGCGGGGCCGTGCGGTGGGTCGTTGGACCTGCCGAGCGGTCCCGCCTCACGGTCCCATGCGACCCGCGGCGGGTGGCGGCGGGCTACCATTGAGCTCCCGATGTTCATCGCCCCGAACGACTTCACCCATCTCCATGTGCACTCGGAGTTCAGCCTGCTCGACGGCCTCGGCCGGATCACCGAGCTGGTCGACACGGCCGCGCAGCTGGGCATGGATTCGATGGCCATCACGGACCATGGCACGCTCTACGGTGCGGTCGCCTTCTACCAGGCGGCCCGCAACAAGGGCATCAAGCCGATCATCGGCGTGGAGACGTACGTCGCCCGCCGGTCGATGACCGACAAGGAGGGCAAGGCCGACGCCCAGCCGTTCCACCTGATCCTCCTGGCCCAGGACCTCGTCGGTTATCGGAACCTGTGCCGGCTCATCACCGATGCCCACATCGACGGCTACTACTACAAGCCGCGGATCGATCGCGAGCATCTGGCCCGCCACAGCGAGGGACTCATCGGGCTGTCGTCATGCTTGTCCGGCGAGATCCCCAGGGCGCTCGAAGTCGAGGACTGGGAGCTGGCCCGCAACCTCGCCGGCGAGTACGGCGACATCTTCGGCAAGGACCGGTTCTACCTCGAGCTCCAGGACCACGGGATGGCCGACCAACGGCGACTCAACGAGCAGCTCCTCCGCCTCGCCCCGGAGGCCGGTCTCCCGCTGGTCGTGACCAACGACCTCCACTACGTTCGCGAGGACCAGTCCGAGGCGCATGACGTCCTGCTCTGCGTCGGTACCGGCAACAACCTCGACACGCCGAACCGGATGAAGTTCGACACGCACGAGTTCTACGTGAAGTCCGCGGCCCAGATGGCGGCGCTGTTCCCGGACCAGCCGGAGGCGATCCTCAATACGCGTCGCATCGCCGAGATGACCGATCTCAGCCTGCCGCTCGGGCAGCTGCGCATCCCGCATTTTCCGGTCCCGGACGGGTTCACGACCGAGACGTGGCTGCGAGCCGAGTGCCAGCGCGGCCTCGAGCGCCGGTACGGCACGGTCACCCCGGAGCTCCAGACACGGCTCGACTACGAGCTCGGCGTGATCCTGTCGATGGGCTACGCGGGCTACTTCCTGATCGTCGCGGACTTCATCGCGTTCGCCCGTCAGCAGGGCATCCAGACGACGTGCCGGGGGTCGGCACCGGGCTCGATCGTGACCTATACCCTCGGCATCACGCCGGTCGACCCGATCCTGTACCAGCTCCCGTTCGAGCGCTTCCTCAACCCGGACCGGGTGACGATGCCCGACATCGACGTGGACTTCGAGGACGGTCGCCGCGAAGAGGTCATCGCCTACGTCGGGCGCAAGTACGGCCAGGACCACGTGGCCCAGATCATCACGTTCGGCACGATGCTGGCGCGGGCCGCCATCCGCGACGTGGGGCGCGTCCTGGGTCACAGCTACGGCGAGGTCGACCGCATCGCCAAGGCCGTCCCGAACCAGCTCGGCATCCGGCTCGACGAGGCCATCGAGACCTCGGCCGAGCTGCGCGGCATGGTCGAGGGCGATCCCGCCGTCAAGCGCATCACCGACTTCGCTCGCCACCTGGAGGGCGTGGCGCGCAACGCCTCCACCCACGCCGCCGGTGTCGTCATCAGCCGCGAGCCCCTGACCGAGCTGATGCCGCTCCAGAAGGCCACCAACTCGGACGGGCTGATGAGCCAGTACGAGATGCACGCGATCGAGGCGCTCGGGCTCCTCAAGTTCGACTTCCTCGGTCTCTCGAACCTGACCATCCTGCGCCAGGCGGTGGATCTCGTCCGTGACAACCGCGGGATCACCATCGACCTCGACGCCATCCCGCTCGACGACGCGACGACCTTCGAGCTGCTCGCCTCGGGCGAGACGACCGGCGTCTTCCAGTTGGAGTCGGCCGGGATGCGGCGTTATGTCCGCGACCTCCAGCCGTCATCGGTCTACGACCTGGCCGCGATGGTCGCGCTCTACCGGCCCGGCCCGATGGACAACATCCCGGCCTACATCCGGCGCAAGCACGGTCAGGAGCCGGTCACCTATCTCCACCCGCTGCTCGAGCCGTACCTGGAGAAGACCTACGGGATCTTCGTCTACCAGGAGGACATCATGTCCGCGGCGATCGCCCTGGGTGGCTTCACCGGCCCCGAGGCGGACACGCTGGGCTATGCGATCCGCAAGAAGAAGTCCGCGGTCCTGCGCGCGCAGAAGGAGAAGTTCGTCACCCAGGCCGCGCAACGAGGTGTGGCCGCGGACGTCATCGACGCCGTGTTCAAGGCGTTCGAGCCGTTCGAGCGCTACGGGTTCAACAAGGCGCACGCCACCTGCTACGGCCTGATCGCCTATCAAACGGCCTACATGAAGGCCAACCACACGGTCGACTACATGACCGCCGTGTTGACCGCCTTCCGCTCGAACGAGGAGAAGGTCGCGGCGGCGGTCGCCGAGTGTCGCCGGATGGGCATCGAGGTCCTGCCACCCGACGTCCACCAGAGCCATCTCGAGTTCACGGTCGAAGGTGACGCCATCCGGTTCGGTCTCCTGGCGGTCAAGAACGTCGGCCAGGGCGCCATCGAGTCGATCATCGCAGCTCGCGACGAGGACGGCCCGTTTCGCTCGCTGACCGACTTCTGCACCCGGATCGACCTCCGGCTGGCGAACCGCAAGGTCCTCGAGGCGCTGGCCAAGGTCGGTGCCCTGAGCCCGTTCGGGCATCCGGCGCAGATCCTGTCGGGGCTCGACGACGCCGTCGCCGCCGGCCAGGCGACCCAGCGCGACCGGATCTCCGGCCAGACCTCGCTGTTCGACCTCGGCGCCGCCGACGCGTCCGCGTTCGATCGCCCGCTGCCGGCCGCGACCGAAGTCCCGGTCCGCGAACGCCTCCGCTGGGAGAAGGAGCTCCTGGGGCTGTACCTCTCGGAACATCCGATGGGCGAGGTCGCCGAGCGGGTTGGCGGGTTCGTCAGCGCGTATTCGAGTGATCTGCGCGACGAATCGCTCGATGGCCAGCGCGTCGTCGTCGGTGGCATCGTGACCGGCGTCCGCACGGTCATCACCAAGGCCAAGGCGACGATGGCGATCGTGACCCTCGAGGATCTGCAGGGCACGATCGAGGTCGTCGTCTTCCCGCGCCTGTACGAGCAGACCGTCGGGACCTGGCGCGACGGCGAGATCCTGCTGGTGGCCGGCCGGGTCGACCACAAGAGTGAGGACGTGTCACTGCTGGCGGACCTCGCGGTCGAGTGGGAAGGCGCCGCGGCGGCTGGCGAAGAAGCCTTCGCTCGGCAGGTCGCGGCCGGCGAGCGCGGCGGCGGCCGACGGGGGACGGGCGGTTACGGGAACGGCAGTGGCAATGGCAACGGCCCGGGGCCGGGTCGCGGTACCGGCGGGGGGAGCGGCCGCCCGCCGGTCGCGGTCGGGCCGGGGACGCCGGTCGCGGCCGGGGCCGGATCGATGGCCGCAGCCGAAGGCGCGGTCGCCACCAGCGAGAGGTCCACCGGCGCGATCCCATATGTGTCACCGCGCCGGGTCGGCGCCCCGGGCGGATCGGCCACCCCGCTGCCGTCGATCGCCCCGGCGGAACCCGTGTCCACCTACCCCGACACCCCCGGAGCGGCCCGCGGCCCGGAGGGCGACGACGAACCGTCCGTCCCCGACGAGGCGCGGGCGCGGATCGTCGCCGACGCGACGGCCGACTCGCCGGTCGATGCCGGGCCGGACACCATCCTCCACGTACGGTTCGCCGGCAGTGCCGCCCCGGATCGGGTCGTCGGCGCGATGGAGGCGTTCAAAGCCGTGCTGCGCGACCGGCCGGGCGCGACCCGCGTGGTCATCCATGTCCCGGCATCGGGCGGTGGCTCGGCCCTGCCGATGGAGCTGCGACGCGGGGTGGCCTACGACGCGGAGCTCCTCGCGGAGGTGCGCCGCCGGCTCGGTGACGGCCTGGTCGAACTGCGTCTCGCCAGCGCCTGACGCCCGTCGCGGGTACCCTCCGCCGGGCCTACCTTGGAGGATCCATACGCCAGCCACTGATCGCACTGGGCGCCCTGCTCAGCCTTGCCATCGCGGCCTGCGTCGGGACGACCACGTCCCCGTCCGCCGTCCTCTCGTGCCAACGGCCGCCTCGACACCGGGGCCATCCACGGCGTCCGCGACACCCGGCTCGTCGAGCGCCGGCGCGAACCCGGAGGCGTCGGCTGCCGGGCTGCCCCATGGCGCCCCCGAGCTCGAGGCGAAGCTCCCGACGACGTTCCATGGTCAGCCGCTGTTCACGCTGAGCTTCGGGCCCTCGGAGCTCGCCGACAGCCCGGCCGGCCCGTCCTTCGCCGCCATCGACACAGGTTCGAGCCTGTCCAGCGTCAAGACCATGCTCGGCGGTCGGGCGGTCACCCGGATCAAGTCGCCCGAGGGCAACGCGCTCGGCGATGCCTGGGTCGACGCCATCGACGACGTCATGTACGGGGTCCAGTCGAAGGACGAGGCACTGGCCGCCGAGGTGATCGCGCTCCTGCCCTGAGCACGGCCATCGAGCTGGTCAGGCGCCGCCCGCGAAGCTGGGTCCGTCGGATGCCTCGAGCCGCTCAGCCATCGTGGCCTCGGCCGCGGCCCAGGCGGCCGGACCCGCCATCGTGGCGCGGAACGAGACGGCATCGAGCGCGAGGGCCGGCGGGATCCTCGGATCGGTCCTGGCCCTAGGGGGCCTGGGTGATCCGGCGGATCTGCTGGACCGACGACAGCTGCTCGTGGTACTCGGCGCGGATGGCGTTGAGCGTGGCCGCGTCGATGTCGAGCTCGGCGGCGATCTCGTTGACGGTCGCCGTCTCCTCGGCGGAGATCGTTCCGTTGGCGGCCATGACCGCGAAGCAGGCACGCAGGATGACCAACCGCTGCGCCTCGTCGGCGAGGGCCTTGAACTCGCGGGTGACCACGAAATCCTCGGTGCCGCCGACGGTCTTCGCCTGGAGCTTGGCCATCTCGGTCACGAGGACCGCGGTCGCCTCGTCGAGGGCTTCATTGGCCTGGAGCTCACGCTCGATGGCGGCCGTCTCCTCGTCGCTGATGTCGAGGTCGGCGTTGGCCGCCCGGGCGAGCGTGTACGCCGCCGACGCGATGAGTCGCGCCTGGTCGGGTGGCATCGACTCGAGCTTGGCCACGATGCGCCGGACGGTCGCCGTATCGCCGGCACTGGTCGGCGCCGCGGGGGCGGATGGCGCCGCCGCGGGGGCGGGCTTGGATCGGAAGAAGCGGTCGAACATGGGGCTCCTCTACCAGCGTTCATAGGCGGGATGGTCGGGACCGACGGCGACGAACGTGCCGCGGCATGTGGCGGTGATGATGCCACCGGAACTCAGTTCGGCGTCGACGATCACCCGATCACCGGTCGCCTCGACCGGCCAGGCCCGCAGGCGGACCGGCTGGTCGACGGGCGTCGGGCGGCGAAGCCGGATGGCGTAGTCGGCCGTCACGCAGCCGGGCGGTGCCGTCAGTCCGCGATCTCGCATGACCCGCATCGCCGCCGTCCAGTTGGCGTGACAGTCGAGCAGTGTCCCGATCACCCCGCCGTTGAGCACGTTCTCGAAGGCCGCGTGGTGGGGGAGTGGCTGCCAGTCGGCCACCAGCTCGCCGGGCGTGCCGGCTACCTCGTGGCTCTCGATCCGGAGGCCGTGCTCGTTGGCGGGGCCGCACCCGAAGCAGCGCGAGGCGGGGCTGTAGCGTCCCTGGAGGCCGAGCGGGGCCGGGTCAGCGGCGGAGGACATCGGCGATCCTCGGCTTCGGGCCGGGCCACCTCTCGAGCTCTTCGGCCGCGAACCCGCCGCTCCTGAGCTCGGCCATCACGGCGGCCGCCTCGGCCGGGTCGTCCAGGACTGCTCGCAGCCCGTTGGTCGGGTAGCCGATCGAGCGACGCGGGGCGGGCATGCCCGGAGTCTAGTGGCGACGGACGCGACCGGCTGCGCGATGCAGGCCGCTCAGGCCGCGGTCGGCTCCCGGGAGACGTCATCCCCGGGTGGCGCGGCCGGGACCGCTTCGGGAACCGCCGCCGGCCCGGCGTCGCGCAGCGATGCCAGCCAGCCCCGCAGGACCGCGTACACCGCCGGTGCCCCGACGATCGCGTCCGGGCCGACCGCGAGGTCGACCGGGTGGAACAGGAACGGCCGGCCCTGCCACCCGCCCAGCCCTCCGTGCGAGCCGACAAGATCTTCGTACGAGACGACCTCGTCGGTCGCCGGGTCGTGCGGCCCGATGACACACAGGTCGCCGACGTTGTGGAATGCATCAAGCCGCCTGAGGCTGTCCGTCGCGTAGGGGCCCGACGATGCCAGCGGATCGGTCCCGACGATCCGACCCGAGGCCAGGTAGTGCTCACCGTCGTGCCCAAGCGCGATCGGCCCATGGTTGGTGCCATGGACCAGCACGATCGCGACGCCCGGATGGGCGAGCAGGCCGGGGATGAGGTCGGGGTACAGCCGGTCGATCTGCTCGCGCTCCAGCCGGTCCTGGGCAACGGTCAGGTAGAGGAGAGCCAGGTTTCCCGACGCGCAGGCGACCAGCTCGCTGGGGTCGGGCGGGGCGGCTGCCCGCCGTCGACGACGGGCGGCGAACCTGGTCGCTCGCGCCCTGGCCGACGACCCCCGACCGAACTCGCCGAGGATCACCCGGCCGGCGTGTTGGAATTCGGCCTGCCGGGCGGCCCTCGCTCCGGGCTCGATGCCCATCAGGCGACGAGCCAGGTCCTCGAGCAGCTCTCCATACCGCTGCGAGAACGGCGCGCCGAGGCATTGGCCATGGTCGGACAGGACGACGAGCCGATACGCACGCGGCGTCTCCCGGCCGGATTTCAGAAGGCTACCGATCGTGCGGTCCAGCCCGTCGAGGGCGTCCATCGCCTCGACTCGCTCGGGCCCGACGTGGTGGGCGAGGGCGTCGTAGCCGGTGTAGTCGACATAGATGGCTGGCGCGCCCGAGAACATCTCCTCGAACACGAGTGCGGTGGTGAGGTTCCGCAGCGCAACGTTGGTCAGGGCCCGTTCGAACGCGTACGACAGGTCGCGCTGCATCCGGGGCTCCACACGCCGCGCACGCTGTCGCTCTCGCTGGTAGAGCTCCTTGACGACCTCGCCGATGGTCAGCACGAGGAGCCTGATGTAGTTGACCTGGCTCACGAAGATCCCACGGAGCTGCCGGGGATCGTCCGGCGCCGGCTTGTCCTCGATGGTCGCCATCGTCAGATAGCTGCGGACCGCGTCGCCGGTCACGAGGTTGCCGATGCTGGCGCCATCGTCGGCCAGCAGGCCGCGCCCGTCGGACTGGCGGCGGAGCATCTCCGCCGCGCCGTCAGGCGTGTTGGCGACGAGGAGCGTGCCAGATCGCTTCTCGAACCAGCGGAAGCCGGGCATGTCGTCGTTGTTGCCGTGCAGGATGCCGGCCTGGCTGACCGGCGTGACCGGGGGCACGAGGGCGTACCACGGGTCGAGTCGCGCGTCGCCGTCCCGGATCAGCCGATCGAGCGTCGGCATCCGGCCGGCGCGCATCGCGCCCTCGAGCACCGGGAGGCTGAGCCCGTCGATCTGGACCATGAGCAGTCCTGGGACCGCGGGCTCGGGCTCGCCGAACGCTCGGGCGGCCAGCCGGCGGACCTGCGTGCCGTGATACGAGTCGTCGTCCGAGGCGCGCAGGAACTCGGCAAAGATCGCGTTGAGGATGCTCAGCGTGATCGCGTCGAAGATGGCCGCGCCCATCGACCCGACGCCGACACCCGGCAGGAGCTGCCCGACGATGAGCACGAAGCCGAGCTGGAGGACGACACCGGCGAGTGGCACCGCGATCGCCGGCAGCGGCGACAGGACAAGGAGGAGGACCGGTCGCGCGACCGCGTTGAGCACGGTCAAGGCCAGCGCGGCGAGCAGCAGCGTGGTCGGACCATCGATCGTCAGGTCGGGCGACAGGGTCGACACGATGAGGACCGCGGCGACCGTCGCCAGGTACGACAGGATCGCGCGGCGCACGAGCGACAGTCGGGTCGCCCGCCACTCGCGGATGAGCCTCGCCTGGTCACGGTAGAACGCCGACCAGAAGGCCGGGCTCCAGCGGCTCGCCGCCACGGCCGGGCGCGGGCGACGAGCGATCATCCGGACGAGGGCCCCGGCGGTCTGGCCCACGGCCGGCGCGCCCAGGTGGGCGGAATGATCTCGAACGCGATCGACACGATGAACAGCCACGCGAGTCCAGCCGCGAACCCACCGATGACGTAGCTCAGGTAGTGATAGCCGAAATAGATCCGGCTGAACCCGACCGCCGCAGCGATGGCCAACGCGACGACGACCGCGATCGACCCGACGCGCTCGCCGACGTTGGCCCAGATGAGGAACGCCACGGCGAGATAGAAGACCAGCGAGTTCATCGAGTGGCCGCTCGGGAAGCTGTAGTCGGGCAGGACATGCGCCCACGGGAGCGCCGGTCGGGGCCGCTCGATGACGAGCTTGAGGATGCTGTTGAGCGCGACGCCGCCGCCGATCGCAACGGCGAGGAACAGCGCCCCGGCGCGCTTGCCGCGCAGCAGCAGGACCAGCATCGCCACGATGAACAGGAAGCCAACGAGCGGCACCGAGCCGAGGGTCGTGATGCCATTCATCACCGCGTCGAGCGTCGGTGACGCGATCGCATGGAGGAACGGGTTGGCGAACGCGTCGAGCGCGAACGCCTCCTGGGCGTAGATCCGGTCGGCCAGCAGCGCGAAGCCGGCCATCGCCACCAGCGCGATGACGAAGCCGACGGCCAGGCTGGTCACGCCTCGTTTCGTCGGGGTGCTCGGCGGATCGATGCGCGGCGGCTCGACCGTGGTGCGGCTGGTCGGCGTCATCGGTCTGCTCCGCCGGTCTTGTCCCGTTCGTCAGCCGAGGCCCGGGCCGGGACCATCACGACCAGGTCCAGCGGCCGGACCGAGACCTTCATCGGGGTCCGGCCGACGACCGAGCCGTCCGCCTCGACCCGCCGGCTGGGGTTCGTGTCGACGCGCACCTTGCGGGCCTGGGCGCGGAAGACGCGGCCACCCTCGCTTGCGCCTGGCCCGGTCGTGCGCATGGCCTCCCAGCCGGCCAGCAGGGCCGGCACCGGCCCGGCAGCCTGTGCGATGAACACGTCGAGGATGCCGTCGTCGGGTCGAACACCCCGGGCCCGGAAGCCGGGCGTGACGCGGCCGAAGTTGGCGATGAGGACCTGTGCCGCCTCGGTCGTGCTGCGGACGCCGTCGAGGGTGATCCGATGGGTGACGTCGTGGATCTTGCGCGTCTCGATGAGGGCGCTGGCGAGGTAGGCGAGCTTGCCCCAGCGGGCTTTCGTCGCGCTGTCGGTGCGGTCCATCACATCGGCGTCAAACCCGATCCCGCAGGCGACGGTGAAGACCTTGGTCTTGCCACCGACCGACACCCGACCGAGATCGATCTTGCGCGGCCGGCCATGGACGGCGATCCGAACCGCAGCGCGCGGACCGCGCGGCACACCGAGGTTGCCGGCCAGCAGGTTGCCGGTCCCGGTCGGGACGATGGCCAGCGGGACGCCGGTCCCGGCCAGCGACGTGGCGACCTGGACGACGAGGCCGTCACCCCCGACCGCCACGACGAGGTCGCACCCAGCCTTGACCGCTCCGGTCGTTGTGCGCCGGACCTCCTTCTTGTGGGTCACGACGCGTGTCTCGACCGTCAGGCCCTCGTCGAGGAGCAGCCGTTCCACCTCGCGCACGACAGCATCGATCTGTCGGCCGGGACGAAGCCGGCCGACGACGAAGGCCCTCGACGGCCGGACATCAGGCGACAGGACGTGATCCCTCCACGCGTTTCGGGTCCTCGCGTTCCTTCGTGGCGTCATGACGGCGCAGCAGTTCGGTGGCGATCACGAACAGCGCAAGGAAGCCGATGCCGGCGAGTAGCCCGCCGAGGACATCGCTCGGATAGTGGGCCCCGACGGCGACGCGGGCGACCGCCACCAGCGCGATGTTCACGGTGAACACGATCGGCACGATGAGCCGGACCGGCCGCGGCAAGGATGAGCGCCAGACGAGCATCGCGATGATCCCGTAGACGGTGACCGCCTCCAGGACGTGGCCGGACGGAAAGCTGTATACGACGCCCAGCTCCGTATTGTCGAAGCCCGGTGGTCGCGGTCGGGCGATCATCTGTTTCACGAGTTCGCTCCCGGCGGTGGCGATAGCGAGCGATCCCACGACGAGCAGCGCCTCGCGACCCCGGCGCTTCCAGAGGAGCCACCCGACGATCGCGACACCGATCGCGATGAGTGGCAGATTGGCCGAATCCGACAGATCGCGCCAGGCGACCATGTACTGGCCCAACCCATTGGTCGCGTCCAGCAGTGGCTGGTCGAACGGGAAGCCGAACCCGACGGCAACAAGGTAGGTCACGACGGCGAAACCAAGCAGCCCCAGGGCGGCGACGGCCGACCACGGAAGAAGGTCGATCCCGGGCGCCACCGTGTCGTGGCGGGCGGTGCGGGACCTCGCAGCCGTCGACGGCGGCGTGCGTCCGGGTCCTCGGTCGGCTTCCTGGGTAGCCATGTCGTACCTCGCTGGTGCCCCCCGATCGAGCACGATATGGAGGCAGCACGCGAGCGGGGCACCGTGAACCGATCCGAATCATTGCAGCCACGCGACAGCTCGCTCGAGGAGCAGCGGGACGGGATCTGTGATGCGCCTGCGATGCTCGTAGGGCCTCAGTAGTCGGCCTGCCAACAGCGACGCAGGACCCTCCACTCCATGCATGAGCGAGGTCGCTGACCATGGCGTTCCTTCCGGCCCTCCTGAGCATCGGCAGCCGGTTCGTCGGCCGGGTGGCCGCGACCACGATGTGGCCCGGGCACGCGCGACGATGGCCAGCCGCCTAGCGACGAGCGCAGCCCATCTGACGACGTCTGCCGATGCCCTCGAAGATCGGGTGACGGCCATCGGCCGCGCCTCGGAGCGCTTCACGCCGACCGACCGTCCTCGCCTGACCGCCGAAGCCCTCGGCGAGCTCGACGCCATCGACAAGGTCCTGGCCAGCGACGGGATCCCGTCAAGCGATCGGGAGGTGCTGTATCACGAGCGACTCCAGATCGAACGCGACCTGCGAGCCAAGGCGCACGCGATCGATCCGATGCCACCGGCCGACGATGGTCCGTTGCGGACGCTCGGGGCGTCAGCAGACGAGGCCGCCCGACCGCCCGACGAGACCGTGTCGCCAGCGGCAAGCGCGAACGGATCCGACCGGACTCGACCGCTCAACATCCTCGACAAGGGCTCCGTCGACCTCTGAGCCCTTGCTGGCGGAACGGTTGCTGTGGTGCCGGAGGCGGGGATCGAACCCGCACCCTCTTGCAAGGAACGGTGTTTGAGACCGTCGCGTCTGCCTGTTCCGCCACTCCGGCCGGGGTGCCGCGCGTCATCCTAGCGCCTGCCGTGGAACGACCGCGGAACCTCGTTCCGAACGGCGGCGTCTCCACCGGGACCGATGCTAGACTCGCCCGGCCTCAGAATCGCCGTCCGGAGGGACCCCCCGATCGTGGAGGACCTTCGCTCGACCATGGTCTCCGACGACCCCGTCCAGCGCCGCGACCTCATCTTGCTCGAGCGAGCCCGCGATGGCGACCTCGAGTCCTTCAACGACCTGGTCAGGCTGTACCAGGACCAGCTATTCGCGCTCGTCGTGCGGATGGTCCCGGATCGCGACCAGGCATCCGATGCTGTCCAGGAGGCCTTCTTCTCGGCGTTCCGCAACCTGACCTCGTTCCGTGGCGGGAGCGTCAAGTCGTGGCTCAACCGCATCTGCGTCAACGCGGCGATGGACCAGCAGCGCGCGAAGAAGCGCCGGCCGGTCCAGCCCTATCCGGAGCTCGACGACGAGAGCTGGCAGCCACCCGCCGGCATCGAGGCGGATCCGGAGCGGACCGCCCTCGATTCGGAACGGACGCGCCTCCTGGCCGGGGCGCTGGCATCGATCACCGACGACCAGCGCGCCGCGATCGTCCTGTACGACGTGGAGGGCTACGACTACGCCGAGATCGCGGCGATGACCGGCGTCTCGCTCGGCACCGTCAAGTCACGCATCCATCGCGGCCGGTTGGCGCTCCGGGACCTGCTCCAGGATCGCATGGACGCGTTCCGTGGCTGACGGCGATCCCGGCGTCGGCGGCCACGACACGCACGATCCGCTGCTCATCGCTGCGCTCCTCGATCGGGACGCCGCCGGGCCGGAGCGCGCGGCAGCCGAAGCCATGATCGTCGCCTGTCCAGGATGCGCCCGCCTCCATCGCGACCTGCTCGCGCTCGCCCAGGCCGAACGCGTCCTGCCGCTGCCGGGACGGCCGCGCGACTTCGCCCTGACCGCCGCGGATGCGACACGACTGACCACCGTGGGAACGGCCGGGGAACCAGGCACGCCGGTCACCCGTCTGACCGGTGTGATGCATGTTCTCCCCGCAACGTCCGACCACGCCCGCCACGACACCGCCACGGTCGCGTCCCTCGCCGACCGAACCCTCGATCCGACCGAGCGTGCGGCCGCCGAAGCCCTCGTCGCAGCCTGCGATCGGTGCGCCGAACTGCATGCGGATCTGGTCACCCTCGCCGTCGCCATGAAGGCCATGCCGACGCCGGCTCGCGCTCGCGACTACACGTTGACCGCTGCCGATGCCGCCCGACTCCGCGGCTCGCTGTGGCGCCGCCTGGTCGGGGTCTTCGGCAGCCCCCGGGACGCCTTGAGCCGTCCGCTGGCCATCGGCCTGACGACGCTCGGGATCGCCGGTCTCCTCGTCGCCTCCGTCCCATCCTTCAGCCCTGGCAGCGCGACGTCCGCGGGTGCGCCTGTCAGCGCAGGGGCGAGCGCTGCCCCTCCAGCCCAGATCCTGGGCGATCGGGCGGCCTCGACCACCCAGCCGAACGCGACCGGCGGCACCGGCGCCGTCAGCGTCCCTGACACGGCCAGCGCCCCCGAGGCGGCGTCCAGCGGCGCGCCGAACTATGGTCAGAACCAGGGACCGTCCGCCGCCGCGGGCATCGCCGCCCCGGCCGCGACCGGCAGCGCCAAGGGCGCCGACGCGGGTGCCGGCGAGGCCGGGTCCACACCGACCGACCAGCGACTGAGTGCGACCGCCCCGGTCGTCGTCGCGCCGACAGGCATCGCACCGTTGCCGCTCCTGTCGCTGACCGTGCTGGGCGTGGGCCTGCTCCTGTTCACGGTCCGCTGGGCAGCTCGCCGGCTCAAGGCGCACTGATCGGGCCTGGGACCGCTCGCGGGCGCCGCCCGCGCGAGCGCCGCGTCGGGAGTCCGCGGGTACACTTGGGACGTCGTCCCTGACCGATCCCGATCACCCCGAGGCTTGCCGATGGAACGCCTGATGCTGCTCGACGGCAACGGGCTCATCTACCGCGGATATTTCGCGCTCCCGCCCCTCACCACCTCGAAGGGCGAGCTCGTCAACGCGGTCTTCGGCTTCTGCAGCATCGTTCTGCGCGGCATCGCCGACATCAAGCCGGACTACGTCGCGGTCGCCTTCGACCTCCAGGGCCACACCTTCCGCCACGAGCAGTACGCCGAGTACAAGGCGACGCGCCAGCGGATGCCGGACGACCTGCGTGACCAGTTCCCCAAGGTCCGTGAAGTGGTCAAGGCGCTGCGGATCCCCGTCTACGAGCTGGCCGGCTTCGAGGCCGACGACGTCATCGGGACCATCACGGTAGACGCGGAGCGCCGGGGCCTCGACACGACGATCGTGACCGGCGATCTCGACATGCTCCAGCTCGTCACCGACCACACTCGGCTGATGACCACCCGCTCCGGGGTCGAGAACACGATCCTGTACGACCCGGCCCGGATCCGGGAGCGGTTCGAGCTTGTGCCCGGCCAGATGATCGATTACAAGGCGCTCAAGGGCGACCCGACCGACAACATCCCGGGCGTCCCGGGGGTAGGCGAGAAGACCGCGGCCAAGCTCATCCGTGAGTACGGGACGCTCGAGGCGCTGTACGAGCGGATCGCCGAGGTCAAACCGGACAAGCTCCGCGACAAGCTCCTCGACCATCACGACTCGGTCTGCATGGGCAAGGACTTGTCGACCATCGTGCGCGACCTGCCGGTCGAGTTCGACCTCGAGGCGGCCCGGCTCGGCGACTACGACCGCGAGACGGTCATCCGCCTCTTCCGCGAGTACGAGTTCCGCTCGCTCATCGAGCGGCTGCCGGCGATGACCGGCGAGACGGCCGGGGACGCAGCCGAAGCACTGCGCGGGGTGGCGACCGACGGTTCGGTCCCAGCGGCCCGCGTGGCGGGCGCCACGAGGCCCTCGGGTTGGGGCGCGGCGCGGCCCACCCGACCTCCGGGCGAGGGTGGCGGGCTCCAGCTGTCGCTCGATTTCGACTCGGTGGCTCGAGCGGTGCCGACGCCCGACGAGGGCGCCGCCGCTCCTGATGCGACGAACGGGACGGGCGTCGTCCTCCCGAGCGTCGAGCCCGGCGACCTGCCGGCCGCGCTGGCCGCCGCGATCGTCGACCCATCGCGGATCGAGGTCCACCCGGGCGACCGCATCGCCGCGCTCGAACCGTGGCTGGCCAGGCAGCCCGCGGTCGGGATCGGCCTGCTCCTGGACGACCCCAGGCCGCGGCGAGGTTCACCACTCGCGTTCGCGATCGCCGGCACGGATGGTCGAACCGTGGCGGTCCAGGGGCCTGACGATGCCACGGCCCTCCGTCGATTGCTCGACCGGCTCGATATCCCGGTCGTCGGACACGAGGTCAAGCCGCTCCTGGTCGCGCGGATCGGGGACGACCCGGACGCACCACCGACGCCCGTCGCGTTCGATACCCAGATCGCGGCGTACGTCCTCAACGCGTCGCTGCGGAGCCAGACGATCGCCGATGTCGTAGCCGAGCAGCTCGATCTCATCCTGCCGCCGGTCGCCGAGCTCGACAACGCCTCGCGGACCGGTCTCGAGGCACTGGCCGCGCTGGCGGTTCGCGAGCCGTTGGAGCGGCGCCTGGTGGACGACGGACTCGACCGCCTGTACGCGGAGCTGGAGTTGCCGCTGATCGCGGTCCTGGCGCGGATGGAGGCGACCGGCGTCGCCCTCGACCTCGACGCGCTCCAGGCGCTGGCCACGGAGTTCGCCACGGAGATGTCACGGCTCGAGGCGGAGATCCATGTCGACGTCGGTCACGAGTTCAATCTCGGCAGTCCCAAGCAGCTCGAGCAGATCCTGTTCTTCGAGCTGAACCTGCCAAAGGGCAAGCGGACCAAGACCGGCTACTCGACTGACGCATCGGTGCTCGAGGACCTGCGCCCCGCCCACCCGATGATCGACAAGCTCCTCGAGTGGCGGATCTACACGAAGCTGCGCTCGACCTATGTCGATGCGCTGCCGATCCTGATGGCCTCCGACGGCCGTCTCCACACGACGTTCCACCAGGCCGTGGCCGCCACTGGCCGGCTGTCGTCCTCCGATCCGAACCTCCAGAACATCCCCATCCGGACGCCGCTCGGCCGACGGATCCGGCGGGCGTTCGTGGCTGGTGCGCCGGACCTGACCCTGGTTGCGGCCGACTACAGCCAGATCGAGCTCCGGATCCTCGCCCATGTCTCGGGCGACGAGCACTTGCGCGACGCGTTCGCGCGTGGGGCCGACCTCCATCGCGAGACCGCGGCGCTCGTCCTCCACAAGGACCCGGCCGAGGTGACGCTTGGCGAGCGCTCGATGGCGAAGATGGTCAACTTCGGGATCGCCTACGGGCTGTCGGACTTCGGGCTGTCGGAGCGGGCGAACATCCCGCGGGCCGAGGCCCAGGCGTTCATCAACACCTACTTCGCGACGTACTCGGGGATCAGCTATTACATGCTGGCGATCAAGGAGCAGGCACGGACCCAGGGGTTCGTCACGACGCTCCTCGGGCGGAAGCGCCAGATCCCGGAGCTGGCCGCCCGCAACCCGACGCTCCGGGCGGCCGGTGAGCGGATGGCCATCAACATGCCCATCCAGGGCACCGCGGCGGACATCGTCAAGATCGCGATGATCCGTCTCGACGAGCGACTACGCGCCGGCGGGTTCCGGGCACGGCCGCTGCTCCAGGTCCACGACGAGCTGCTGCTCGAGGTCCCGCGCGACGAGGTCGACCGGCTGGTGCCGCTCCTGCGCGAGACGATGGAGAGCGCGCTGCCACTGGACGTGCCGCTGACGGTCGACATCAAGATCGGCGACGACTGGGAGTCGATGACGCCGCTGACCCGTGCCGACGCCATCGCCGCCGAAGCCGACGAGGCCCCCGACGAGGCGCCGCTCGCGCCGACGCTCGGGTAGGTCGCCCCGATGCCCGAACTTCCCGAGGTCGAGACGGTCGCGCGCGACCTGCGTCCGCGCATCCTGGGCGCGACGATCGTCGGCGCACGCTGCTCGTGGGCTTGGACGCTCCGGACGCATACGCCCGAGGCGTTCGCGGACGCCGTCGCGGGCCGGCGGGTGGAGGCCGTGGGGCGGCGGGCGAAGCTTGTCGTCATCGAGCTGTCCGGCGATGCCGCGCTGACCGTCCATCTCAAGATGACTGGCCAGCTGTTCGTCGTGCCGGCCGAGACCCCGCAGGATCCGTACCTCCGCCTCGTCCTCGAGCTGGCCGACGGCCGGGAGATCCGGTTTCGGGATATCCGCAAGTTCGGCCGGATCGGCCTGTACGGACGGGACCCCGTCACCGGCGACCTCATCTCGGAGGTCGGCGGCGCAGCGGTCTTCGCGGCATTCGGTCCGGAGCCGCTCGATGGCGACTTCACGGTGCGCGACTTCCGGCGGCGTCTGCGGCGGCGGAAGGGGCGGCTCAAGCCGCTCCTCCTCGACCAGTCGTTCCTGGCCGGGATCGGCAACATCTATGCCGACGAGGCGCTGTGGGCCGCGCGCCTGCACCCTATCCGAACGGCCGGCACACTCCGCCCGGCCGATGAACGGCGCCTCTACGACGCCATCCGGTCGGTCCTCGCCGAAGCCGTCGAGCGGCGCGGCAGCTCCATCGACGACTACACGGCGCCCGATGGCGACGGGTCGATGCAGGAGCACCTGCAGGTCTACCAGCGGACCGGCCAGCCATGCCCGCGCTGCGGCCGGCCGATCAAGCGGATCGTCGTCGGGGCGCGCTCCACCCATTTCTGCTCGTGGTGCCAGCGCCTCGGCCAGGCCGACCGCAAGGGCGCCGCGGCGATCCTGCGGACGATGACCGGCGGCCCGCGTCGGGCGGGTGGCCGCTGGACGGAACTGGCAGGCGAGGGAACGCTCGGGCTCACGCCGGATGAGGCCACCCGTGCCTCGACGCAGGCGCGGACGGAGCGGACGAAGCGGGCGGCCGCGACTCGACGCGCGGCGGCACGGGCGTCGGTCGGACCGGAGCCCGGCACGTGAGCATCCTCCGGCTGACCGGGGTCACCCGCGAGGTCGGCACGTTCGTGATCCTCGACGCCATCGACGCCTCGATCGCCCTCGGCGATCGGATCGGACTGGTCGGTCCGAACGGGGCGGGCAAGACGACCCTGCTCCGGCTGGCGTCCGGCCGCGACGAACCGGATCTTGGCGATGTCCATCGCAAGCGTGGGCTGACCATCGGACTGCTCGCCCAGGAGGCGCATTTCGACGAGGCGTTCATGGCCTCGCCGGACCTGCGGCTGGCCGTGCGGACGGGGGCCGCCCATCTCGATCGGATGGCCGAACGGCTGGCGGCGATGGAGCGCGATGGCAAGGTCACCGATCACGCCTATGCGGAGTTGCTGCACGAGTACGAGATCCTCGGCGGGTACACGCTCGATCAGCGGGTCGAGAGCGCCCTGACCGGTCTCGGGTTCTCCCGCGACGAGTGGGCCAAGCCGCCGTCCGCGCTGTCGGGTGGCGAGCAGACCCGGGCGTCGCTGGCACGACTGGTCATCGCCGATCCCGACCTCCTGCTGCTCGACGAGCCGACCAACCACCTCGACCTCGACGCGCTCGAGTGGCTCGAGGAGCACCTTCGGCGGCGGAATGGCTCGCTGCTGGTCGCGTCCCACGATCGGGCCTTCCTCGACGCGACCGTCAACCGCATCTGGGAGCTGCGCGATCGGCGCCTGACGACGTTCCGCGGCGACTACAGCGCGTACCACCGGCAGCGGGTCGAGCGCGACGCCCGGACCGTCAAGGACGTCGAGACGCAGGCCGACCAGATCGCCCGCGAGAAGGAGCTCATCCAGCGCTACCGGAGCCACCGCAAGTTCAGCAAGCAGCACGAGCACGAAGCGCGCCTCGAGCGCCTCGAAGCCGAGCGCCGCGAGGCGCCCAGGACCGGCCGCAAGCTGGCGATCCCGACGAGCGGATCGGTCGGCGGGACGGGGCCGTCGCGGAGTGGCGAGATCGTGGTCCGGATCGAAGGCCTCGCGGTCGGCTACCTGCCGGGGCACGGCGCGCTGGCACCCGACGGGTCGGTGGCGACGGAGGCGAAGATCGTGGCCCGGGTACCGTTGCTCGCGGCGCAGCGCGGCGAGCGCATCGGCATCGTCGGGCCGAACGGGGCCGGCAAGACGACGCTGTTGCGAACGATCGCCGGGGACCTGCCGCCGCTCGACGGGGCGATCACATTCGGCAATGCCGTCCAGATCGGCTACCTGGCCCAGCTGCGAAGCGCAGCCATCGCCGGCGCCACCGTCCTCGATGCGCTGATGGAGGCGATCTCGGTCACGGCCGGTGAGGCGCGGGCCTACCTCGCGCGCTTCCTGTTCCGGGGCGACGACGCGTTCAAGGAGGTCCGGCTGCTGTCCGGCGGGGAGCGTTCGCGGCTCGAGCTCGCGCTGCTCGGCATCCAGCCGTCGAACCTGCTGCTCCTCGACGAACCGACCAACCACCTCGACATCCCCGCCCGCGAGGCGATCGAGGCGTTCATGGCCGAGTCGCCGGCGACGCTGCTGGTCGTGTCGCACGACCGGCGGCTCCTGGAGACGGTGTGCGACAAGTTGTGGGTCGTGGGGGATGGGTCGGCGGTGTCGTTCGACGGTGGCTATCGGGAGTGGCGAACGGCGGTCCAGAACGGGTGGACGGTGGCATCCGCGATCGAGTTGGAAGCGGCTCGTCTCCGAGGCCGCCGCCCGAGCGGCCGCGCGCCGTCTGGTCCCTACGGCGCTGCGACTAACGGGACCAACGGTCGCGCGCCCGGCCGTCCGTCGGCGGCCGGGGCACCCGCCCCAACACCTCCCAGAAAGAGTGGAAAGAAGGAGAAACTCTCCAAGGAGGCGTATCGGCGGCAGAAGGCCGCGGCTGAGGGGGAGTTGACGCGGCTTGGGCTTCGGAAGAATCACCTGGAGCTGGCGATGGGGGATCCGGCCGTGCAGGGGAACTTCGTCGAGATGCGGCGGGTGACCAGCGAGCTGGCGGATATCGATGTCGCGCTGGCGACGGCGGAGGATGCCTGGCTGGACCTGGAGGAGCGGGCGCCGTGACGGTCCGGATCGGGTTGATGGGGCCGATCGGGTGCGGGAAGTCGACCGTGGCCGGCTGGCTGGGCGAGCGGCAGGGGGTCGTGGTCGTCGATGCGGACCAGGTGGCGCGCGAGGTCGTGGAACCCGGAGAGCCGGCGTTGGAGGCGATCATCGGGCGGTTCGGTGGGGAGATTCGCCGACCGGATGGGTCGCTCGATCGGGCCGCGCTCGGGCAGATCGTGTTCGCGGATCCGGCGGCGCTGGGTGACCTCGAGGCGATCGTCCATCCCGCGGTCCGGCCGCTCATCCTCGCGACGATCGAAGGTGCCGAGGCTGCCGGCGCGGATGCCGTCGTGATCGAAGCGATCAAGCTCGTCGAAGGCGGCCTCGCGGCGATGTGCGATGAGGTCTGGCTGGTCACCTGCCAGCCCGCGGTCCAACACGAACGCCTGATCGAGCGCGGCTCATCCGAGGCGGATGCGGCCGCGCGAGTCATGGCGCAGGCTGACCTAACCGAGCGCGCAACCACCGCCGCGACCCGGGTCATCGACACCTCCGGCCCGCCGGCCGAAACGCGAAGCCTGGCGGAACGGGCGTTCGACGAAGCGCTCCGGCCAGTCTGAGCTAACCACCAGTCGTCGTCTCCCAGGCAACGGGCGCTGCCTGCCTGAAACTGAACGTCCGTTCGGTTCGTGCTCGGACTGGTAGACTTGCGTTCCTATGCCCGACTTCAAGCTCGTCGCCCCGTTCGAGCCGACCGGGGACCAGCCGGCGGCCATCGAGAAACTCAGTGCCGGACTGGCCAAGGGCGTTCAGAATCAGACGCTCCTCGGCGTGACCGGATCCGGAAAGACTTACACCCTTTCCAAGGTCATCGCCCAGCACAACAAACCGACCCTCGTCCTCGCCCACAACAAGACGCTGGCCGCCCAGCTCTACGCCGAGTTCCGCGAGTTCTTCCCGGAGAATGCGGTCGAGTATTTCGTCAGCTACTTCGACTACTACCAGCCCGAGGCGTACCTGCCCCGCAGCGACACCTACATCGAGAAGGATTCGTCGCGCAACGACGAGATCGACCGGCTCCGCCACGCCGCGACCCACGCCCTGTTCGAGCGGCGCGACGTCATCATCGTGGCGTCGGTGTCGTGCATCTACGGCCTCGGCGCCCCGGTCGACTATGGCGCCACGGTCCTCAAGCTGCGGACAGGCGGCCAGTACCGGCGGGATGCGGTCCTTCGCCACCTGGTCGACCTCCAGTACCAGCGCAACGACGCGGCCCTGGCCCGCGCCCGCTTCCGGGTGCGCGGCGACACGCTGGAACTCCAGCCGGCCTCGGAGGAGACGCTCATCCGGGTAGAGTTCTTCGGCGATCAGGTCGAGCGGATCACGGAGCTCGACCCGCTGACCGGCGAGCTGCTGGCCGAACGCAAGGAGGTCAACGTTTACCCGGCGACCCACTACGTGACGCCGCAGGACAAGCTCAAGGAAGCCATCGTTGACATCGAGGCCGAGATGGAGGAGCGCGTCGGCTGGCTCGAGTCGGAAGGTCGAGCGCTCGAGGGCGCGCGGCTCCGGCAGCGGACGACGTTCGACCTCGAGATGATGCGGGAGCTGGGCTACTGCACCGGCATCGAGAACTACTCGCGCCACCTGTCGCGCCGCGAGCCCGGCAGCCGCCCGTGGACGCTGCTCGACTACTTCCCGCCGGACTGGCTGCTGGTCGTCGACGAGTCGCACATGACAATCCCGCAGGTCGTGGGCATGTACAAGAACGACCGGACCCGCAAGGAGATCCTGGTCGACTTCGGGTTTCGGCTGCCGTCGGCGCTCGACAACCGGCCACTCACGTTCGAGGAGTTCGAGGCGACCGTCCACCAGGCCATCTACATGAGCGCGACGCCGGGACCGTACGAGCTCGAGCGGAGCAGGACCGTCGTCCAGCAGCTCATCCGTCCGACCGGCGTGGTCGACCCGACCATCACGGTCCGCCCGACCGAGGGCCAGATCGACGACCTGCTCGAGGAGATCCGGGTGCGCGTCGAGCGCGGCGAGCGGGCCCTGGTCACGACCCTGACCAAGAAGATGGCCGAGGACCTCGCCGACTACCTCAAGGAGCTCGGGGTCAAGGTCCAGTATCTCCACAGCGAGGTGGACACCCTCGAGCGGGTCGCGATCCTGCGCGACCTGCGGCTCGGCGTCTTCGACGTGCTCGTCGGGATCAACCTGCTGCGCGAGGGGATCGACCTCCCGGAGGTGACCCTCGTCGCGATCCTGGACGCCGACAAGGAGGGGTTCCTTCGCTCGGCCTGGTCGCTCATCCAGATGATCGGCCGGGCGGCCCGCAACATCAACGGCGAAGTGATCATGTACGCCGACACCGTGACCCGATCGATGCGGGTCGCCATCGACGAGACCGATCGCCGGCGGGCGACCCAGGTCGCCTACAACACGGCGCACGGCATCGAGCCGACGACCATCGTCAAGGGCATCCGTGACCTCAACGAGCGCCTCCGGGCGGTGGCCGAATCGACCATCGTCTACACCTCGGAGCGTGGCGCGGACTTGAGCGAGGCCGACCGGGCCAAGGTCGAGGCGGTCGTCGCCCGGATGGAGGCGGAGATGAAGGCGGCCGCCAGGCAGCTCGAGTTCGAGCGCGCGGCGGCGCTGC
The DNA here is from genome assembly GCA_038248915.1 of Candidatus Limnocylindrales bacterium. GTDB lineage: Bacteria > Chloroflexota > Limnocylindria > Limnocylindrales > CSP1-4 > SPCO01. Next base: position 188,410 of record JBBRXB010000004.1, read on the forward strand.
GCGACGAGATCCAGCAGATCCGGCTGCGCGTGCTCCAGGAGGACGCCTCGATCACGGTCGGGCGTGCGGCGGAACGTGCAGCAAGGACGTCGTCCGATGGTCGCGGGCTGTCCGGCGCCGCGGACCGGGCGCGTGGCCGGCGGAGTGCCGCCGCGGCGGTCGCCGCCGGGCCGGCCATGGAGGTCACGAGCGTCACGGTCCTCCCGGCCGACGAGGAGCCGGCGGCCGATCTCGACGGCATCCCGGGCGACGGCGACGCGACCGGCGTCGACGAGAACACGATCGCCGACTGGCTGCCCGGCATCCGCGACGAGCACGAGGATGACGCCGGCTGGCAAGCCCGTTGGCTTGAGCGGCCGACGTGGGATCGGACGGTCACCCCCAACATCCGCAAGCGGACCGGCCAGCGGCCCGGTCGGCGCCGTTGAGGTTCGGGATCGCGGCCGGACCGCGGGCCGGCGCTACCTGATCGGCGGAGGGATCTAGATGGTCGAGGACGGTCCCGACGGCCGGGCGAGGGACGGCTGGATGGGCAAGGGCGGGGTCTGGCCGTCGACCGGCGCGGTCGGGCTCGAGCCGGGTCCGACGAAGCCGAACATCGCGAGCACGAGACCCACGAGCAGGATGAGACCCGACACAGTCTGCATGGTCGCCCGAGCCTAGCAGAGCGCTCCGGGCATGGCCGACGCGCGCCATGCCGCACGAACGCCTGTTCGGTTTGCCTCCCATCCGCTACACTTGGCAGGTGCCCCAGGATCGCCTTGTCGTGCGCGGTGCGCGCGAACACAACCTCAAGAACGTGGACGTGGCCTTTCCGCGTGACCGCCTGGTCGTCATCACCGGGCTGTCGGGGAGTGGCAAGTCCAGTCTCGCCTTCGACACCATCTATGCCGAGGGCCAGCGGCGCTACGTCGAGAGCCTGAGCGCCTACGCCCGGCAGTTCCTCGGACAGATGGAGAAGCCGGACGTCGACCAGATCGACGGCCTGTCGCCGGCCATCTCGATCGACCAGAAAGGCGCGTCCCGCAACCCGCGCTCGACGGTCGGCACGGTCACCGAGATCTACGACCATCTCCGGCTGCTGTTCGCGCGGATCGGGATCCCGCATTGCCCCAACGGCCACGCCATCGAGCGGCAGAGCGTCCAGCAGATCGTCGACCAGGTCCTGGCATTGCCCGAGGGGACCCGGCTGCTCGTCCTCGGGCCGCTCATCAAGGACCGCAAGACCGAGGGCGACCGGGTCTTCGATGGCGCGCGTCGCCAGGGCTTCGTCCGTGTCCGCGTCGACGGCGAGATGGTCGATATCGCCGACGCGCCGTCGCTCGACAAGTACAAGCGTCACTCGATCGAGGTCGTGGTCGACCGCTACATCGTGCGGCACGCCGACACGCCCGAGGGCGCGACCGAGGGGCCCGACGGACGGCCGATCGACCCCGGTACGGGCGAGGTCATCCCGGACCCGGATGCCAGCCGGCTGGCCGACTCGATCGAGACCGCGCTGCGGCTGGGCGAGGGCATCGTCCTTATCGCCCCGGCCCCGCGTGACGACGAGGAGCCGTCGTTCGAGGAACGGCGCTACAGCGAGAAGTACAGCTGTCCATACGACGGCTACACCGCCGACGAGTTCGAGCCGCGCAGCTTCTCGTTCAACTCGCCGCACGGCGCCTGTCCCGCCTGCACGGGTCTCGGGACCAAGCTGGAGATCGACCCGGATCTCGTCATCCCGGACCGCTCCAAGAGCCTGGCGACCGGCGCCCTCGTTCCGTGGGCACGGATGCCGACCGACGCTTCATGGCGGCTGAAGATCCTCGAAGCGATCGCCACCGCCCACGGCTGGGATTTCAAGGCGCCGATCCGGAAGCTGCCGCCGGAAGCGATCGAGTACGTCCTGTACGCCAAGAAGGACGAGAAGGTCATCGTCCGTTACCGGACGGAGCGTGGCGAGAACACCTACAAGGCGACCTTCGAGGGGGTCGTCACCAACCTCGAACGGCGCTACCGCGAGACCGACTCGGACTACATCAAGGCCGAGCTCGAGAAGTTCATGGTCACCCATCCGTGCCCCGTCTGCCACGGCATGCGGCTGCGACCGGAGATCCTGGCGGTGACCATCGGCGACCTCAACGTCTGGAACGTCGCGACGATGTCGATCAAGGAGGCCCTGGTCTGGGCAGCCGGCCTCGAGGCGACACTGACCGAGCGCGAGCGGACGATCGCCCACCAGCTGCTCAAGGAGATCGGGGCCCGGCTCGGCTTCCTCGTCGATGTCGGGCTTGACTACCTGACCCTCGACCGTACGAGCGTGACCCTGTCGGGCGGGGAGGCCCAGCGGATCCGCCTGGCGACCCAGATCGGGACGACGCTGATGGGCGTCCTGTACATCCTCGATGAGCCGTCGATCGGGCTGCACCAGCGGGATAACGCCAAGCTCATCGCCACGCTGACCCGGCTGCGCGACCTCGGCAACACGGTCCTCGTCGTGGAGCACGACGAGGAGACCATCCGCACGGCGGACTGGGTCGTGGACATCGGCCCGGGGGCGGGCGAGCACGGCGGCGAGATCATCGCCAACGGCCCGCTCGAGATGGTCCTCGCCGAGCCCCGCTCGATCACCGGCGCGTTCCTGCGTGGCGAGCGAGCGGTGCCGATCCCGGCCAAGCGTCGGAAGGGCAACGGCAAGTACCTCCGGGTCCGGGGGGCCCGCGAGCACAACCTGCGCGACCTGGACCTGCGCATCCCGCTCGGGACGTTCGTGGCCGTGACCGGTGTGTCCGGTAGCGGCAAGAGCACGCTCGTGACGGAGGTGCTGTACCGGGCGCTCGCCCGCGAGCTCAATGGTTCGCGCGAACCGGTCGGCGCGTACGACAAGCTCGAGGGTGCCGAGCACATCGACAAGATCATCGAGATCGACCAGAGCCCGATCGGGCGGACGCCACGATCCAACCCGGCGACCTACGTCGGGCTGTTCACGCCGATCCGCGAACTGTTCGCGGGTGTGCCGGAATCGCGCCTGCGCGGCTACACGCCGGGCCGGTTCAGCTTCAACGTCAAGGGCGGCCGCTGCGAGCACTGCAAGGGCGACGGCATCCTCAAGATCGAGATGCAGTTCCTGCCCGACGTCTACGTCCCGTGCGAGGTCTGCCACGGCAAGCGCTACAACCGCGAGGCACTGGAGATCCACTACAAGGGCCAGTCGATCGCCGACGTCCTCGAGATGACGATCGCGGAGGCGCTCGACTTCTTCGATGCGGTGCCCAACGTCCGAGCCAAGCTCCAGACGCTCAATGACGTCGGACTGGGCTACGTCCACCTCGGCCAGCCCGCCACGACGCTGTCGGGCGGCGAGGCCCAGCGGGTCAAGCTCTCGACCGAGCTGTCGCGCCGGGCGACCGGGCGGACCTTGTACGTTCTCGACGAGCCGACCACCGGGCTCCATTTCGCCGACGTCGAGAAGCTCCTCGAGGTCCTGCACCGTCTCGTGGATGGGGGCAACACCGTGCTGGTCATCGAGCACAACCTCGATGTCATCAAGACCGCCGACTGGATCGTCGACCTGGGGCCGGAGGGCGGCGACCGTGGCGGCCGGATCATCGGCGAGGGGACGCCCGAGCAGATCGCCCGGGCCGCCGGCTCCGCGACCGGCGAGTATCTCGCGCGCGTCCTGCGCGGCGAGCCGCTCGTGCCACTGTCGGACGTGACGTTCGCCGAAGAGGCCGGCCGGAGCACCGGCAACGGCCACGGCAAGGCGCCCGTCATCCGGATCGCCCCAACGCACAAACGGGCCGCAGCCGCCAAGGCACGCTGACCGGGCGCCCAGCCGAGGGGCTAGCATACGCACGTGCCGGATATCGACTTCGCCTTCCTCGCGGATGCCGCCGAGACGATCCCGGGGCAGAAGTTCCACGTCCTGGGCGGCGGCGTGGCCCGCATCGGTGGGCGGCGGTTCCCGCTCCGCCATCCGCACCTCGCGCTCGTCATCGGTCTCCAGGTGACCGCGCCCGAGACGGACCGCGAGCACGAGATCCGGTTCGTGCTGCTCGACCCGGACGGCGGCGAGGTGGCCGGTGCCACCGGCAGCCTGGTGGCGCGCAGCCAGCGCGACGGTCGCGATGCCGTGTTGACGTTCTCGATCGATCTCTGGAACCTGACGTTTCCGGCGCCCGGCGACTACTCGTTCCGGATCCTGGTCAACGGCTCGGAGCGCAAGCGCTTGCCGCTCCTCTTGCTCGCCCCGCCGGTCGACGCCGACGACGCCGTCGGAACGAAGCCCGGGGACGACTGAGCGCGGATGACCGAGGCGCGGACGGGAGGGGCGTGTCGGCGACCTGCCCGCCACGAGCGTCCGACGATCGACGAGGCCGGCCTCGTTGCGGCCCGTCATGCGGACCGACTCCTGGCCGGCGCACGGGCGATCGGCTCGGTGCGATGGGTCGCCTACCTCGAGCCGCTCCCGGATCGGCTGCGCGACGACGAGCCGGCTGCGCTCCGTGCCACCGCGATCCGCTGCCGCGCGGCCTATGGAGTGAAGGACTCGATCCGCGACGCCCTGTCGGCGGAGCTCACCGAGCCGTTCCTCGATTCGATCGACCGCCTGATCCGGGAGCTCAACCGATCCAGGGGATGAACCTCCGCGTTTTCGCACGGTAGTCCGGATAGTCCTCGAACTGCTCGATCAGCCAGAGCTCCTCGAGCCGCGACTTGACCTCGAAGAACCCAAGCAGCGCGATCGACAGGACGAGTGCGAGCCAGGACGCGGTGACGAGGCTCCAGCCAAGCGCCGCGACGATGAGACCGCCGTAGATCGGGTGGCGGACTCGCCCGTACACCCCCGACGTGATCAGCACGGCATCCGGAGCGGGCCGTGGGAACGGGGTGAGGGCCGTACGCAGGCCGCGAACACCCAGGACGGCCAACCCGAAACCAGCCGCGACGAGCGCGACCCCGGCGAGCGACGGCGGCAGGGACGGTCCATCGGCCCAGCGTGGTCCGACGAGGCCCGCCAATGCGATCGCCCCGAGCAGCACGACCTGGATCGCCACCCAGCCCTCGCCGCGAGGCCCGAGGGACGGCAACCGGTTCACCCAGGCATGGTAGACGTCAGCCCGAGCTCCGCGGCGCTGAACGCCTCGAGCAGGAATGGGGAGGGGACTGCCGGGTCGTACAGCAGGGTCAACGACCGGCGAGCCCGAGTCCAGGCGACATACCCGAGGCGGCGCTCCTCCTCGTAGGCTCGTGCCGGGTCCTCGGCCTGGCTGACGGCTCGGGCGCTCGGGAACCGGCCGACCTCCATGCCGACGACGATGACGTGGTCGAATTCAAGCCCCTTGGTCGCATGGGCGGTCGCGAGCGTCAGGGCCGCATCGTCACGGCGGAGCTCGGCCAGACGGGTTCGGATCGCCACGATGGCCGCGCACAACGAAGCGAGGTCGGCGTAGCCGGCGGCCCAGCCGAGCAGGGCGGTCGCGACCTCCATCGCGGCTGGATCAAGACCGGCGACCGCCTCGTTCCGCAGGTGACCCAGCGTGATCAGGAGCGGGCGGGTCCGAGCCGTGGAGTCTGTCGCATCGAGCTCGGCGGCGCGCCCGAGCAACGCATCAACGGCCGGCGACTCCAGCAGCAGCGCGATCCGCGGTGCGCGAAACGGGATACCCAGCAGAAGGGCCACGACGACCGCGGGCAGCAGCTCCCGATTGGTCCGCGCGAGCACCGCCCGGGTCGTGCCGTCGTCCGGCCACGTCCGCATCGCTCGTTCGAGACGCACGGTCTCGTCGGCGGCGTCAGGTGCCAGGACGAGCCGGCCTGCGGCGGCTGGTCCCGCCCGGATCGCCTTCGCGAAGCGTTCGCGATTGCCCTCGACGAGCCGGACCGCCCGCTCGACGACCGTCCTCGGGCATCGGTAATTGACCTCGAGATCGACCCGCCGGAGCCCGGGCAGCACCGCCTCGAGCCCCAGGATCCGGCGCACATCGGCCAGTCGCCAGCCGTAGATCGACTGGTCGTCGTCACCGACCAGGAAGATCCGGTTGTCCGGCGCGGCGAGCAGCAGGGCGAGTCGCAGCTGGGCCTGATCGACGTCCTGCACCTCGTCGACGAGCAGTTCCTGGCAGCGCGAGCGCCACCGCGCGAGCAGGGTGGGATCGGTCTCGAGCTGCGTGATGGCGCGCAGGATCAGGTCGTCGAAGTCGAGCCCGCCCGTCGCCGCGACCGCAGCCTCGTAGGCGACGAACGCGCGCGCCATGGGGCCGGCCTCGGGATCCGCCGCGACCGCCGTGGCCGTGACGCCCAGTTCGACCTTCAGCCTCGAGATGACGGTGTCGAGGCGGAGGAGGGCGGGCGCATCGGCCCATGGCGCCACCTCGGCCAGGATGGCCGCCCGGTCCGCCATCGGCTCGACGACGACCCCGGCGTCGCGCAGGATCTCTCGCCCGAGCGCATGGAACGTCCGGACGCGAACGGCGCCGGGTGGGACGCCAAGGGGCGCGACCGCCATGTCGAGCCGCTCGGTCATCTCGACCGCCGCCCGCTTGTTGAAGGTGATCGCCCGGATGGCGTCGGACGGCGTCCCCGTGGCGATGAGCCAGGCGGCGCGGGCGACCAGCGTGGTGGTCTTGCCGCTGCCGGCCGGCGCGATGCACAACGACGGTCCCGGCGGAGCAGTGGCAGCCGCACGCTGGTCGGGGGCGAGACGGGCGAGGCGCTCGGCTACGGTTGGGTCGAGGTCCATGGTCAGAGTCTCGCGACGCGCCCTTACCCGGTCATCAACCAGCCCGCCCAGGGTCGGTCGGCTCGTCGACCTCGCCGTTCGTCGCGTGCGTCGATGTCGGCCTGGTCGGGACCACTCGGACCAGCAGGTGTCAGGTCACCCAGCACCGAATCCGGTGCACGGATGATCGGTCCGACGCGGCGTCAGAAGCCCTGGCGCGACGCTCACGTCCGGTGCGGAGAGACAACATTTCTGGTGCGTCGATGCACCGAACGCGCGTGCGCCTCCGACATGGGCCCGCCAGCACCCGTTCACATGGGGTTCGTCGACTGTTATCGTCAGGGTTCCGAGGATGGCCCAGCAAGGCCCCGACGCCCGGCCGATGGCCTGCCGCGACCACTCCCCGTCCCGTGGCGTACAGAGGAGGAGACGGCATGAACCGGTTCGGCTCGACCGTATCGAGGCCCGTGTCTCATCGGATCCTGGTGACGCTTGCAGCGGCAATCATGGTCGCCGCGTCGGCCAATCTCGCCCCGGGCGCTGTCCCGGTCAGCGCGAAGTCCAAGCCTCCGGCTGACGGCTGCCAACTGCAGTCGGACAAGGGCGCGATCAAGCACGTCATCTATGTCCAGTTCGACAACGTCCATTTCCTGCGGGACAACCCCAGTGTCCCGTCCGATCTCGAGCAGATGCCGAACCTCCTGAACTTCATCAAGAGCAACGGCACGCTCCTGACCAACGACCACACGATCCTGATCTCGCACACCGGCGGCGGGATCCTGAGCTCGCTGACCGGCCTCTATCCCGACCGACACGGGCAGGCCGTCTCGAACGCCTACGGCTATTACCGGCCGGACGGGTCGGTCGGCTTCTCGTCCACGTTCAAGTACTGGACCGACCAGACGGACGCCGTCAACGACCCGAACTACAACATGGTCAACGCGGACTCGGCGGCACTCGGCGGCACGGGCGCCGTCCGTAACGCGCCTGCGCCGTGGGTGCCCTACGCCCGCGCCGGTTGTGACGTCGGCAACGTCGGAGTAGCGAACACCGTGCTCGAGAACACCGGGACCGATGCGACCGGCGATATGACGAAGGTCTTCGGCACCGGGTCGCCGGAATGGAACGAGGCGGTTGCGTCCAATGCGGCGCCGTCGGGCACGGCGGCCCGCGCGCTGGCCCAGACCGATTTCGTCGGCATCGCGATCCACTGCGCCGCCGGGGGCGGTATCTGCAACGCGAACAGCGCGAACGCGCGTCCCGATCCTCTTCCTGACGAGGCGGGCGGCTACGTTGGCTACCAGGCCCTGTTCGGCGCGAAGTACGTCAATCCGGCGATCAACGGCGGCTCCGCGTCCGTCAACGACACCAGCGGGAACCCCATCGTCGACCCGTTCAGCCAGCCAGGCTTCCCGGGCTTCGACGGCATGTACGCGAAGAACACCCTGGGCGAGGTCGCCCAGATGCAGGAGGCCGGCATCCCGGTCACCTACGCCTATATCTCCGACGCGCACGACAACCACGGCAACTCCGGCAACATCCACATCGCCTACGGTCCGGGTGAGGCCGGCTACGTCCAGCAACTCAAGGACTACGACAAGGCCTTCGGCGACTTCTTCACCCGACTCGCCAGCGACGGGATCAACAAGTCGAATTCACTGTTCGTCTTCACCGTCGAGGAGGGCGACCACTTCGCCGGCACCGCGCCGGACGCACCGTGCGACGGCGTCACCACGCCATGCACCTACGTCAACGGCCACGTCACCGAGGTCAACGGCGACCTCAAGCGGCTCGTCGCCACCTACAACGCGAGCCACGGGACGTCTGCGACGACGAACTTCAGCGTCCACTCGGACATGGCCCCGAACGTCTACATCAACGGCCACCCCGCTCGTGATTCGGCGACCGCCCGCGATCTCGAGAAGGCCATGTCCGACATGCAGGTGACCAACCCATTGTCGGGGGTGAACCAGCACCTGTTCGTGGCGATGGCCGACCCGGTCGAGGAACAGCTCCTCCACATGGTCACGGCCGACCCGGCACGCACGCCGACGATCACGCCGTTCGCCCAGGGCGACTACTTCCTCAACGGGTCATCGACCACGCCGTGCACCAACAACGACCTGTCCAACTGCGTGTTCCTGCCGAACACGACCGGTTCCAACTTCACGTTCGCGTGGAACCATGGTGGCATCCAACCCGAGGTGCGCACGACGTGGGTCGGGATCGTCGGTCCCGGCGTGAACAAGAGCCAGCCGGGCACCGCCCTGTGGAGCGATCACACCGATCTGCGACCGACGATCCTGCGGCTCGTCGGCCTCAAGGACGACTACGTCACCGATGGCCGGGTCATGACCGAGTTCCTCGCGAACAAGGTCCTGCCGACGTCGCTCAAGGCCCACGGCCCGACGCTCGAGAACCTCGGCGCGTCCTACAAGCAGATCATGGCCTCGTTCGGCCAGTTCTCGATGGACACCCTGACCGCCTCCACCGCCGCGCTCGCGAGCAATACCGCGGGTGACACCCTCTACGCGGAGACCGAGTCGGCCCTCATCGACCTCGGCACCGAACGGGACGCCCTGGCGGCCCAGATCCGGCTCGCCCTCTGGGCTGCCGAGTTCGGCGACACCAAGATCAACGAGCAGCAGGCCAAGGGCTGGATCAGCCAGTCCAACGACCTGCTGGCCAAGGCGGCCGGGCTCGCCAGCCGGTTCTCGTCATCGCCCTCCAACGCCAAGCAGCTCGACAAGATCAACCACATCGTGGTGATCTACGAGGAGAACCACAGCTTCGACAACCTGTACGGCGGCTGGGAAGGCGTCAACGGCTTGGCGAATGCCGACTCGGCCCACACCACGCAGGTCGACCAGACCGGCGTGCCGTATACCTGCCTCAAGCAGCTGGACGCGAACCTGACGTCACCGCCGCTCACCGCGACGTGCAATGACGCGGCTCATGGCATCACCAGCCACTTCACGAACAACCGGTTCACGATCGACGATTACATCGCGCCGTCGGCGATCACGTGCCCGCCGGTCCTCCATGCCTTCAGCTACCCGAACGGCATCCTCGACCCGGGGATCAATCCGGCCACCGGGCTGCCGATCCCGGGCGCGCTGCCCGGTGGGTGCACGCGCGATCTGGTCCACGAGTTCTACCAGGACCAGTACCAGGAGAACGGCGGGCGGCAGAACCGCTATATGACAGGCAGCGACTCGGTCGGAACCACGATGGGTGTCTACGACACGAAGAGGTTGCCGGTCTACCAGTACCTGCACTCCAAGGGCGCGCCGGACTACGCCATCTCGGACGACTTCTTCCAGAGCGCCTTCGGAGGCTCCTTCCTGAACCACCAGTGGCTGGTCGCCGCGGCGTCACCGGTCTTCCCGGGCGCGACGGCGGGGCAGCACACGATCATCGACTCGAACGGGATGCCGGTCTCGTACCCGTTGTACACGGCCACCGGCCCCGTCTCGCGGCAAGCGGTCACGGTCGCGTGCGGAGCAGGCGGTGTCCCGCCGGCGCCCGCCGCCGTCTGTGGCAACTGGGCCGTCAACACGATGCAGCCGTCGTACTTTCCCTCCGGCACGTTCGGTCCGGTGATCTCCCCGCAGACCGGGGCGACGATCGGCGACCGCTTGAACGATGCCGGGGTCGACTGGGCCTGGTACTCGGGTGGCTGGTCGAATGCCAACGGCGATGTCGGGGCACCGGGATGGACGAACGGATCCGCGCCAGCCGCGACGACGACGGGCTGCCTCGATCCGGACGTCGACCCGAACAACCGCGCGGGCGTGCCCGCCTCGATGTGGCCGCGCTGCCCGAACAACCTGTTCCAGTACCACCATCAGCCGTTCAACTACTACGCCGCATTCTCGACGGCAACGCCCGCTGGGCTCGCGAATCGCGCGGCGCACCTCAAGGACGAGGCCGAGTTCAGCCGCCTCGCCGACGCCTCGACGAAGAAGGTCTGCGATCTCAAGCCGGTCAGCTTCGTCAAGCCGATCGGTCAGGAGAACGAGCATCCCGGCTATGCCAGTGAGCCGAACGGGAACGATCATCTCGTCTCGCTGCTGCAGTCCATCGAAGGCAGCGCTTGCGCCAAGGACACGATGGTGATCGTGACGTACGACGAATTCGGTGGCCAGTGGGACCACGTCCCGGCACCGGGCCAGGGGAATGACAACGGTCCGCATGACGTCTGGGGACCCGGGACGCGCATTCCCACGCTGATCCTCTCGCCGCACCTGAAGGGCGACTTCGTGGTCGACAGCGCCGAGCACGATACGACCTCCATCCTCGCGACCATCGAGCATCGCTTCGACCTGCAGCCCCTGAGCTCCCGCGACGCCGCGGTCAATGACCTCTCGACGGTCTTCGACGCCAAGAAAGCCAAGCACTGACCAGACAGGGCCTCGCCCGCTGAACCCGGGCGGCTTTCCGGTCTCACCTCGACGGGAGCCCCTCGATCCGAGGGGCTCCCGGCGTGTGTCCGGCCGTCGCGCTAGCATCGGTTCGTGACCCCCGAACTCGCATCCGCCCTGGCCAAGCTGCCCGACAAGCCCGGCGTCTACCTGATGAAGGACGCGCGCGGCGACGTCGTGTATGTCGGCAAGGCCCAGAGTCTGCGCAGCCGGGTTCGCTCCTACTGGCAGAAGCAGGCGCCGGGCGGCGAGATCCACCGCATCCGGAGCGTCATCGACCGGGTCGTCGACGTGGAGGTGACCCAGACAGACTCCGTGTCCGAGGCCCTCCTCCTCGAGGCCAATCTCATCAAGCGCTACAGGCCGCGCTTCAACGTCCGCCTCAAGGACGACAAGAGCTATCCGTACATCAAGGTCACCCTCGGCGACGAGTTCCCGCGGGTCGAGCGGACGCGCAAGCTGGTCAACGACGGCAGCCGCTACTTCGGGCCGTACGCCTCGGCGTCGAGCGTCGACGAATCGATGAACCTGGTCCGGCGCCTGTTCCCGTTCCGGACCTGCACGATCGATATCGAGGACGGTGTCCGCGCCCTCCAGCGCCCGTGCCTGCTCTATCACATCAAGCGTTGCCAGGGCCCCTGCATCACGGCCATCTCGAAAGTCGCCTATCGGAAGGACATCGAGCAGGTCGAGCTCTTCCTCGAGGGCCGCCAGGAGACCCTGGTCAAGGCGTTGGTCGGCGAGATGGCTGGTGCCGCGGAACGGACCGATTACGAGCGGGCGGCCGTCCTGCGCGACAAGATCCGGGCCATCGAGCGGACGATGGAGAGCCAGAAGATGGCCGCCTTCGCCAAGACCGAGCTCGATATGCTGGGCATGGCGCGGCAGGACAACCAGGCCGCCATCCAGCTGTTCGCGATCCGCGACGGCAAGATGATCGGGCGTGACGTGTTCCTGCTCGAGGCGGCGCGCGACGCCGCCGATGACGAGGTCCTGACCAGCTTCCTCGAGCAGTACTACAGCCGCGCCGGATCGATCCCGCGCCAGGTCTACGTCCCGCTGGCCATCGCCGAGACGGCGGTCCTCGAGGCATTCCTCGCCGAACGGCGTGGTGGTCCGGTCCATCTGCACGTGCCACAGCGCGGCGAGAAGCGCGAGCTCCTTGTGCTGGCGACCCGCAATGCGACCGAGACCCTCGCGCGCGAGCAGGCGCGCTGGCTGGCCGATCAGGGCAAGACCCTGGCCGCGCTGGAGGAGCTGGCGGAGGCGCTCGGCCTGCCCGGACCGCCGCTCCGCATCGAGTGCTACGACATCAGCAACTTCCAGGGCAGCGAATCGGTCGGCAGCATGGTCGTCTTCGAAGACGGCAAGCCACGCTCCGGCGAGTATCGCCGGTTCAAGATCAAGACCGTCCAGGGCCCGAACGACTTCGCCAGTCACCAGGAGGTCCTGCGCCGGCGGTTCCGTTCCGTGCGCAACGGCGAGGAAGGGGTCGAGGAGGCCCGCCGCTGGGCGATGCCGGACCTCGTCATCGTCGATGGCGGCAAGGGTCAGGTCAGCGCGGCCAAGGTCGTGCTCGACGAGCTCGGTCTGCACGACCTGCCGCTGGCCGGGCTGGCCAAGGAGCGCGAGGAGCTGTTCCTGCCGGACGCGACCGACCCGATCGTGCTGCCCGTCACGTCACCCGCCCTGTACCTCGTCCAGCGGCTGCGCGACGAGGCCCACCGTTTCGCCATCACCTATCACCGCGATCTCCGGGCGAAGCGGAGCGTCCGGTCGGCGTTCGACGACCTGCCGGGCGTGGGACCCAAGCGCAAGCGCGAGCTCCTCAAGGTATTCGGCTCGATCAAGCGCGTCCGCGACGCGCCGGTCGAGCAGATCGCGGCGGTGCCCGGGATCGGCCCGTCGCTGGCCGCGCGGATCAAGGCGACGCTCGAAGCCTGACCGGTCCGCGCGGGGTCGGTAGCGAGTTCTTCATCAACCCGTTCACCGCATCGCTACCGAGCGACGATATGGTCGATGGGATCGACCCGGTGTGGGTCGCGCCGCCCGAGGGACTCACGCCCAGATGCCCACCGCCGACCCCGCCCAGCGCCGTCGCGTCCGACGCGGTCAGGCCTCGTTCCGTGTAACATCCCGCCTCGATGCGTAAAGCTGGCCCCATCCTCATCCTGCTCATCGGCATCCTCGCGCTCGTCATCGATTTCGTGCCGGGGCTGCAGCTGCCGGACTCCTCGAGCGCCGACGGGACGTGGCGCACGGTCGAGACCAAGCTCGGCCTTGACCTGTCGGGCGGCCTCCGCGTCGAATACAAGGCGCTGCCGGTCGAGGGCAAGACTCCGAGCCCCGGCGACATGTCGATCATCAAGGACATCGTCGAGCGGCGGGTCAACACGACCGGCGTGTCCGAGCCAGTCGTCACGACGCAAGGCGCGGACCGGGTCGTGGTCGAGCTGCCGGGCGTCACCGATCCGGAGGCGGTCCGCAAGCTCGTCGGTGCGACCGGCCGCCTCGATTTCGTGCCGCTCGGGTCGACCCAGGCGACCGAGGGCCAGACCCTCGATCCAAAGACCTACCCGCCGTTGTTCAGTGGCGACCAAGTCGCCTCGGCGACGGTCGGCACGGACCAGAACGGCCGGCCGGCCGTGAACTTCGTGCTCAAAGACACGGGCGCCAAGCTGTTCGCCGACTACACCGCGGCCAACGTTGGCAGCTACTTCGCGATCACCCTCGACAACTCGGTCATCTCCGCTCCGGTCATCCAGAACTCGATCCCGAACGGGAACGTCCAGATCACGGGCGGCGGGCTGGCCGGCTTCTCGGCCAAGGCCGCCACGGAGCTCGTCACGGTCCTGAAGTTCGGCTCGCTGCCGTTCCCGATCACCGCGCTGTCGAGCGAGCAGATCAGCGCGACGCTGGGCACCCAGTTCCTGGTCCAGACGGTCCTCGCCGGGCTGATCGGGATCGCACTGGTGTTTGCGTTCATGCTCATCTACTACCGGCTGCCCGGTGGCGTGGCGAGCTTCGCGCTCATCTATTACACGCTCGTCATGTACGCCATCTTCCGGCTCGTGCCGGTCACCCTGACCCTGGCCGGGATCGCCGGCTTCGTGCTGTCGGTCGGCATGGCCGTCGACGCCAACATCCTCATCTTCGAACGGATGAAGGAAGAGCTGCGCGTCGGCAAGTCGCTCCCGGCGGCGGTCGAGGCCGGCTTCAACCGGGCCTGGAACTCGATCCTCGACTCGAACGTGTCCAGCCTCATCACGGCCACGATCCTGTACGCCTTCGGGTCGTCGACCATCCGCGGCTTTGCGCTGGTCCTGATCATCGGCGTCCTCGTCTCGATGTTCAGCGCGATCGTCGTGACCCGCACGATCCTGCGCTGGCTGGTCCGCCAGGAATGGGCCCGCAAGCCCCGGCTGTATGGCTTGCGCGACGACGAGTTCGTCGCCCTCGGGGCCGTCCGTCCATCGTCCCGGCGCGAGGCGCGCGCGCGTGTTTGATGTCATCGGGAAGCGGCGCTGGTTCTACGTCATCTCGCTGGCCTTCACCATCCCGGGGCTGTTCTTCATCCTGCTGACGCCGTTCACCGACGCGGGCCTCCAGTTCACCATCGACTACACCGGCGGCACCAAATGGGAGATCCGCTTCGAGGATCCCAACGTCACGCCCGACCAGGTCGAGGCCGTCTTCGCCAGCCAGGGGCTCGCGGCCGTCGCGGTGCGGACCGGCTCCGGCTTCATCGAGATCAAGACCGAGAAGCCCGCCGACTTCCTCGAGGTCGTCCCGTCTGAGCCGCCGACCGCCAGTGCGTCCCCGGGCGCGAGCACAGGCGCAGGACCGAGCGGCAGCCCGACCGCGAGCGGGAGCCCGGTCGCCACCGCCTCCGCGACGCCGTCCGCCAGTCCGAGTCCGATTCCGAGCGCGGCACCCTCGGGGTCCCCGGCTCCATCCGGCTCCGCCGCGCCAGGCGCGTCGCCGGGTGCCTCCGGATCGCCGCCGCCGGCCACCGGCGACACGCAGATCCCCACCCAGGGAACGCTCGGCAAAGTCGCCACGGCGCTCGAGGACCAGTTGGGACCGATCGCCGAGCAGCGCAGCCTGACCACGATCGGCGCGGTCGTCAGCAGCGACCTCATCTCGCAGGCTCTCATCCTCATCGTGGTCGGCTCGATCGGCATCCTGCTCTGGATCACCTATCGGTTCCGCGACGTGAAGTTCGGCGTGACCGCCCTTGTGGCGCTCCTCCATGACGTCATCGTGGTGGTCGGCGTGTTCGCCATCCTCGGGACCTTCTTCCGGGTCGAGATCGACGCCCTGTTCGTGACCGCGATGCTGACGGTCATCGGCTTCAGCGTGCACGACACGATCGTCGTCTTCGACCGCGTCCGCGAGAACAAGGCGCGACACGCTGGCGAACCCTTCGCGGCGATCGTCAACCATTCGATCCTGCAGACCTTCGGCCGCTCGATCATGACCAGCCTGACCGTGGTCCTGACGCTGCTGGCGCTGCTCCTGTTCGGTGGGGCGGCCATCAGCGACTTCGTCCTGGCGCTGCTCATCGGGATCATCTCGGGGACCTACTCGTCGATCTTCGTGGCGAGCCCGCTGCTCGTGGACTGGCATCTCTGGGACGACCGACGACACGGCCGGTTGACCGCGGCTCGCACACCACGCGTCCGGCGTTCGGCATCCTGAGGCCGGCCACGCACAGCGTCGGTGGATCCGTGGTGCAGCCTGCCATGGCATCCTGACGACGTGATCGAGCCCCGCTTTCGCTGGACCTTTCCCGAGCGGGTCGGATCGACCGCCGCGGCGGACGTGCTGGCCGGCGAGCGAGGGATCTCAGCACGGCTGGCCGGGCTGCTGGCGGCGCGCGGCACCACGTCCACGGACGAGCTGACCGCCTGGTTCGCGGAGCCGCGCGAAGGGCTGCACGACCCGGCGCGCCTGCCCGACGCGGACCGCCTGCTCGCCCGACTGCGGACCGCGCGTGACCAGGGCGAGCGCGTCATGGTATTCGGCGACTTCGACGCCGATGGGCTGACCGGCCTGGCGATCATGACCCTGGCGCTGCGCCGCTTCGGCATCGCGGTCGAGCCCTACGTCCCGAGCCGCCTCGACGAGGGCCACGGCCTGTCGCTGGCAGCGATCGAAGCCGCCGTCGCCTGTGGCGCCACGATCATCGTGACCGTTGACTGCGGGTCGACGAGCGTGGCCGAGGTCGCCGTCGCCAACGATCGCGGGCTCGATGTCATCATCACGGACCACCATCGCGTGCCGAGCGTCATGCCGGCAGCCCTCGCCATCGTCAATCCGCACCGGCCGGACTCCACCTATCCCGACCGGCGGCTGGCAGGCAGCGGCGTCGCGTTCAAGGTCGCCCAGCTGCTGCTGGCCGACGTCCCGGGCGGCCCTGCCGCGGCACTCGACCTGACGGACCTCGCGACCATCGGTTCCGTCGCGGACGTGGCGCCCGTGGTCGGCGAGAACCGCTCGATCGCGCGGCTCGGTCTTGAGCGGCTGCGTCGAGCGCCCCGACCCGGGATCGCGGCGCTGCTCGAGCGAGCCCGGATCGCGCCCGCGGCGGTGGACCTCGAGACCGTGTCGTTCGCCATCGCCCCGCGGCTCAACGCGGCCGGGCGGGTGGGGGAGGCGCTGGAGGCCGCGCTCCTCCTGCTGAGCGACGATCCGGTCGAAGCGGCCGCCCACGCCGATGCCCTCGAGGCGGCCAACCTGACCCGACGAGACCTGATGAAGACCGCGGTGGCCGAGGCACGAGCCGCCGTCGCGGGCGCCGCCGGGACCGATGGTGCGACGGTCGTCCGTGGACCGTGGGGCGTCGGCATCGTCGGGCTCGTGGCCGCGCGCCTCGTCGAGGACCGGGGCCGACCGGCGGTCGTCGGGGCGGACCTCGGCGACGTCGTCCGGGCGTCATGCCGCAGCGACGGGTCGCTCGACCTGGGGGCGACGCTGGAACGCTGCGGCGACCTGTTCACCCGCTACGGCGGCCATGCCGGGGCGGCCGGGTTCGAGCTTCCGACCGAACGCTGGGACGAGTTCCGAGTGCGGTTCCTGGCGCTCGCGGCGGAAGCGCGCCGCCGGACCCGAGGATGGCGCTCGCGATCGACCTGGCCCTCCCGGCCCGTGACGTCGACTACGCCCTCTTCCGTGAGTTCGCCGGGCTCGCGCCGTGCGGTCCCGGGAACCCCGATCCGCTCGTCGCGGTCCTCGGGCTGACCGTGACTCGGGTGCGGGCGGCGACCGGCGGCCACAGCCAGCTGACCCTCCGTCGAGAGCGGGACGTGCTCGACGGCATCGCCTTCGGCCGGTCGGATATCGCCGAGGTCGTCCACGAGGGCGATCGGGTCGATGTCGTCGCGCGGCTGACCAGCCGCACGTTCGGCGGGTTCGAATCGCTCCAGCTCGACATCCGGGACGTGGCGACCTCCGGCAGCCATCCGGGCTCGGCCGCGATCCTGGCGGGCGATGACCGGACCGTCCTGCTGGCGACCGCCTCGTGACCGCCCGGACGCCCGCCTCGCGACCGCCGATGGGTGTCGGCCAGACCGGGCGGTGGCTCGCACCGGTCCTGTCGATCGTCGGGCTGGTGATCATCGCCATCGTCACGCTCAACCTCCTGAATGGCAGCGTCCCGTTCGTCGGCGGCTCCAAGGGCGGGACCAGCGGCGACGGGGGCAATGGCGGCGGCGACGTCACGGAGACCCCGGCGCCGTCCAATGTCATCGTCGTCCCGCCCGAGGTCGTCACGTTCAAGGGCTCGATCACCTACGCCAAGGCCGGCAACATCTGGGTCCAGACCGCCAAGGTCGCCAAGCAGGTGACGACGGGCGGCAACGACTCGATGCCCTCCTGGTCGCCCGACGGGACCTCGATCTACTTCATCCGGACCGTCGACGCGATCGGCCACTGGCCCGCGGCGGGCGTCCTCCGCGACTACGCGATGACCGTCCCGAATGTCATGCTGGTCAAGGCCGACGGTAGCGCCGACCCGGTCCGGATCCTGAGCGGCAAGGTCACCAAGAACGGCCGGACGTGGCAGGCCTGGATCCGCGAGCCAGTGCTGTCCCCGGACGGCCACACCCTGGCCATCGTGTCAGATCGCCCGGACCCGTCGCAGAGTGACGTCGTGCTCCAGTTCTACGATCTGTCGACGAAGAAGTCGAAGGTCCCGGCGCTCGGCGAGACGCCGCCGCTCGGCCACCAGGATCCGACCTGGCGGCCCGACGGCAAGGTCCTGCTCTACGTCCGCAACGGTCGCGACGGCCCGAAGGGCGCCCCGGTGATCGTGCGCTGGGACGTGATCAAGGCCAAGAGTGCGCCGTTGACCGGGCCCGGCTACCTCGAGCCGTCGTTCTCGCCCGACGGCCGCTACATCGTGGTGACCAAGACCAGCAGCTTCGGCAACGACCTCGCGATCCTCGACGCATCGAACGGGCGCGAGGTCCTGCGGCTGACCAAAGACGGCGCATCGTGGGCCCCGGTCTGGTCGCCGGCCGGCGATTCGATCGCGTTCCTGCACATCCGGGGCCAGATCGTCGATCTCAAGCTCATCCGCCTCGACGGCGCCGCCCCGAGCTGGACGGTCAAGGACGTCACGGATCTGACCGAGGTATCCGGGCTCGACGGCGAGTCGCGACCGAGCTGGTTCGTGCCGGCCGACCAGCTGCCGGCCCCCGCCTCCACTCCGGTCGTGTCGGGCGCCCCGAGCACGGGTGGCTCGGCCGCGCCGCAGTGAGCGCCACGTATCTCGAGCGATTGGCGGCCCGGACCGAGGCCGTCGGAAGTGTTCTGTGCCTCGGCCTGGATCCCGATCCGACCGCGCTCCCGTCTGGGTTCGCGGCGACCGTCGCCGGGGTCGAACGGTTCGTCTGCCTGCTGATCGAGGCGGCCGGCCCGTATGCCGCGGCGATCAAGCCGAACCTTGCCTTCTACGAGGCGCTCGGGTCGCCCGGGATGATGGCGCTCGAGCGGATCCGGGCGAGCATCCCGGCCGACATCCCGGTCGTCCTCGATGCCAAACGCGCCGATATCGGGTCGACCGCGGCACGCCATGCCGTCGCGCTGTTCGACGTCCTCGGTGCCGACGCGGTCACGGTCAACCCGTACCCGGGCGGCCGCGCCATCGAGCCCCTCCTCGAGCGCGTCGACCGTTACGCCTATGTCCTGTGCCGGACGTCCAACCCCGAGGCAGGTGAGTTCCAGAATTTGGTCGTTGCTCCGAACTCAGCGATCGACGCACCCGCCGAACCCCTCCACGTCCGGGTCGCGCGTCACGTCGCCGGCTGGGGTCCAGGCGGGACGGTCGGGCTGGTCGTCGGGGCCACGGCCCCCGCGGAGCTGGCGGCGATCCGGGCGGTGGCGCCCGGACTCGGATTCCTCGTGCCGGGGATCGGCACCCAGGGTGGGGAGCTCGAGCCGGTCCTGCGCGATGGGCCGGCCACCGCCACCCCAGCCGGCGCGGTCGTCGGTCGCGGGCTTCTCGTGAACGTGTCGAGGGCGATCGCCGGGGCGGCGCTCGACGGGCGATCCGGTGGCGGTCCGCGCGACCCCGGCGAGCGCCTCGCGGCGGCCGCTCGCGACTGGGCTTCCCGGCTCCCTGTGCTACCCTAATCGGCGCGGAGAGGGTCCAACAGCGTCGATCCCGCGAGGGGATCGTTCACACCAGCCCACCGACAGGAGCACCGAGATGCTGCCGAACATCGGAGCCCCAGAGCTCATCATCATCCTCGTGATCGCCTTGCTGATCCTCGGCCCGGGCAAGCTCCCGGAGGTCGGGTCGTCACTCGGCAAGAGCATCCGCGAGTTCCGTAAGGCGTCCTCGGACATCCAGGAGTCGGTCAAGGTCGACGTCGACACGTCGCCGATCCCGGCCCCGTCGCCCGCCCCGGCCGCTCCCGCGGCTGCGGTCGCTGCCGCCGTCGCCGCGCAGCCCGCCGCCCCGGCGGCCGCCGCCCCGGCCGACCCCGCTCCGGCGCCGGCCGCTCCGGCGCCGGCCGCTCCCGCCGCGG
>JBBRXB010000005.1:0-194355 GCA_038248915.1 Candidatus Limnocylindrales bacterium
GATTCGCGATCAGCTGGGTGCGACCGTCCGGACCGCCGGCGGCTGGTCCGAGCGGTTCGATGCGGTGGTCATGGCCGCTCATGCCGACGATGCCCTGTCCCTCCTGGTCGACGCCGACCCGCGCGAGCGGTCGGCCCTGGGCGGATTCGAGTATTCGACCAACGAGGTCGTCCTGCACACCGACGCCTCGATCCTGCCTCGCCGCCGGTCGGCCTGGGCGTCGTGGAACGTCGACGTACCCGACTGCCGTCGGCCGGCCGACCGGCTCACGATGACGTACCACATGAACCGCCTGCAGGCGCTGCCGGGCAACGTCGAGTACTGCGTCTCGGTCAACCCGGGTCACCGGGTCCGGGACGACAAGGTGATCGTAAGCCGGGCGATGAGCCATCCGATGTACACCTCCCAGACGCTTGCCGCACAGGACGGACTGCGCGCGATGCAGGGTCACCGGAGGACCTGGTATGCCGGCGCCCACCTCGGCTACGGTTTCCACGAAGACGGTTGCCGTTCAGGGTTCGAGACGGCCGAGCTCCTGGCGGCCGAGACGGAGGAGCGGGCGGCATGAGGTCACACCTGCTCCAGGGCAAGGTCCGCCATCGCCGGGTGCATCCGTTCCAGTACGCGCTGGAGCACGATGTCTATTACTTCGCGATCGACCTGTCGGAACTCGAGGGCGTCGATCGGTCGCTCCGGCTGGTGAGTCGAAACCGACGGAACATCCTTCAGTTCCGCGATGACGACCATTGGCCCGAGCCGGCCACGGACCTTCAGGACACCGTACTCGGCCACCTCCGGGCGGAAGGCGAGGATCCGACCGGCTGGCGGATCACCCTCGTGACGAGCCTGCGGGTTTTCGGCTACGTCTTCGATCCGGCCAGCTTCTACCTTTGTCGCGACGCCGCTGGGGAGCTGCGCGTGGTCGTCGTCGAGGTTCACAACACCCACCTCGAGCGACATCTATACACGCTCCGACCGCGCGCCGATGACGGTCGATTCGTGGCCTCGATGGAAAAGGCGTTCTACGTCTCGCCGTTCATCGGGATGGATGGCGAGTACACGGTCCGGGTCCACGATGAGCCGAGCCGCCTATCGATCGCGATCAACGAACGCCACGATGGGGCGACGCTGCTCGCCACGAGCCTCGTCCTGGAACGTCACCGCCTCACGGATCGGTCGGTCCTGCGCATGCTCGTGCGGTACCCGCTCATGACCCAGCGGACGATCGTCCTCATCCACTGGCACGCCCTCCACCTCTGGCGCCGCGGGCTGCCATTCCGACGGCATGGCCAGGCCGCCCGCCCTGGGGCTGGACTCGACCGGGGCCACGGACGGGGCATGCCATGAACGTCGGGGTCCCAGTCCGTCCGCTGAGCCGCTTCCAGGATCGAACGATCGGGGCGCTCGCCGAACGGATCGGCCTAGCGGCTGCGGCCCGGATCAGTGTCGGCTGTCTGATCGTCGTCCTGCCGGACGGCCGGCGCCGGGCCTTCGGCGATCCGGCGTCTGAACGCCGCGCCGAGATCCGCATCCACGATGCTGCTGCCGCGGTCCGCCTCCTGCTGCGCGGCGAGACCGGTGCCGGTGAGGCATACATGGATGGCTTGTGGTCGTCGCCGGATCTCGAGGCCCTGATCGAACTGGCGGCCCTGAATCGTTCGGCGATGGGTCTCGGCCGGGGTTGGTGGCGGAGGCTTCTGCAGGTGTCGCGGACCCTTGCCCATCGCGCCCGGCGCAACACCAGAGACCAGGCACGCAGGAACATCTCGGCACACTACGACCTGGGCAACGACTTCTATCGGCTCTTCCTCGACGAGACGATGACGTATTCGAGCGCGGTCTTCGATGCGCCCGAACAGTCCCTCGCGGACGCCCAGCGCAACAAGTACCGGAGGATCGCCGAGGGTGCCGGACTGACTGCCGGCCAGCACGTCCTCGAGATCGGGTCGGGCTGGGGCGGCTTCGCCCTGTATGCCGCGGGCGAACTCGGCTGTCAGGTCACGTCCATCACCATCTCGCAGGAGCAGCACGACCTGGCCCGCGAGCGGGTCCGCGCTGCGGGCCTGGAGCATCTCGTGGAAATCCAGATGCGTGACTACCGCGAGGTCAGCGGCACCTACGACGCCATCGTCTCGATCGAGATGCTCGAGGCGGTCGGGGCCGAGTTCTTCGACACGTTCTTCGAGGCGTGCGACCGGGCGCTGCGACCGGGTGGGCGGCTCAGCCTGCAGGTGATCACCTTCCCGGACGCGCTGTACGAGGCGCAGCGCCGCGGGGCCAACTGGATCCAGACCTACATCTTCCCGGGTGGGCTATGCCCGTCGCTCGCAGCCATCGAAGGATCCCTTCACGGGACGAACCTGCTCATCCGAGAAGCATCGGACATCGCGCCGAGCTATGCCCGGACCCTGCGTGCCTGGCGGACCCGGTTCATGGGCCAGCGCGACGAAGTGCGCGGCCAGGGATTCGACGAGCGTTTCATCCGGATGTGGGAGTACTACCTCGCGCTCAGTGAGGCGGGTTTCGCGACCGGCCTCTGCCAGGACCTCCAGATCGTCTTCGAACGGGGACGCGGCGTCGCCTGAATGATCGCCGTTGCCGGAGGGTGCCATCCGCACGTCGACCTGCATCGAACTCAGGGCATGACGATCGAGATGCCGCGCCTCGGCGTTCCCGTCATGTGGCAGAGTGGCCGCATGAGTCCAGAGGCGGAGTTCCCCCTTACCGGCTCGATCCCGCTGGACGGGCCCGAGTCGACCCTGGACGGGCCCGAGTCGGCCGACGACGTGACGCTCATGCGCCGCATCCGCGACCGAGACGAGCGCGCGCTCGAGGAACTCGTGCGCCGCTTCGAACGGCCGCTGTACTCACTTGCCTACCGCGTCGCCGGCAGCGACCGCTTCGCCGAGGATGCCGTCCAGGAAGTGTTCGTGGCCGTGTGGCGCGACGCCGACCGGTATGACCCGGTTCGCGGCGCGGTCTCGAGCTGGCTCCTGACGATGACTCGGTTCAAGGCGATCGACATGCTTCGGCGCGAGACGGGGGCGAAACGCCGAACCGTGGATGTGGACTTGAGCCTGCGGCCCGCGCAGGACGACGTCCACGAGGAGACCTGGATGCGGACGCGGGGCGAGACCGTCCGAGCGGCCCTGCGCGAGCTGTCCGATGCGCAGCGCGAGGCCGTGACCCTCGCCTTCATGGACGGCCTCACCCACGTCGAGGTCGCCGAGGCGCTGGCCATCCCACTAGGGACCGCCAAGACCCGGATCCGTGATGGCTTGATCAGGCTGCGGCGAGTCTTGGGCGAAACGCTCAGCGAATCTGCGGTGGCCGCCGACCCGGCGGGGCCTGATCGATGATCGAGCACGACCGATTCCTCCAGCTCGTGGCTGGTCGCGAGCTCGGCGGGCTCGACGACGCTGAAGCCATCGAACTCGATGGTCATCTCGTCGGCTGTGTCGAGTGTGCAGCCGACGCGCGCGCCTTCCAGGGCACGATGGCGGACTTGGCGCTCGTCGTCGCAGCGTATCGCCCGCCGGAATCGCTCCGGGGGTCGATCATGACCGCCATCCGGGCCATGGGACCGGTCTCCGAACCGAGGCCATACCGAAGCGCGGCGGCGAGCGGCGGAGCGCCAGATTCGCGGCTGGATTGGGTCCTTCGGTCATGGCCGCGAACGCTCGCCGCTGGACTCGCCGCGGCCCTGGTGATCGTCTCGCTCGGCGCGTGGCGAAGCGTGGCGAACCTCCAACACGAGCTGTATCAGCAGCGCGATTCCTTCGCGGCAGCCCAGGGTCGCCTCGTAATCCAAGGCGCGGCGATGGCCGTCGCGCTCGACTCGCGGCATATCGCAGCCACGTTGATGCCAGAGGCCATCGCGCCGGCAGCCGTCGCCCAAGTCGTCTATCGCCCCGGGACGGACCAGGCGTATCTCATTGCCGAGCGCCTGCCAGCCACGCCGCCGGGCAAGGTCTATCAACTGTGGTACGCCGATGCCGCTGGTGTCCACCCGCTCGACACGGTGTCATTCGATGGTACTGGCGCGCTCATCGTCCCGTTCGGCGTGGACCTCGGCGGAAAGGCTGCCGCGATGGTCACCCTCGAGGCGGCCGGCGGCGCCCAGGGCACGCCGGGTTCCCAAGTCGTCTTCGGCGATCTACCCAAGCTTTGAGTGAATGAGAGAGCAGACAGGCCATAAGCTATCGCAGCGAACCACTAGATGATGGAGCATCTCCCCGAATGGGTAAGCGGCGCGATCCAGGCGACATGAGCACCGACCAGCGGCGACTGCCCGATGAGGTCATCACGCCTGAGCTCATCGCGTCCCTGCTCGCCGACGGCGACGACGATCTTGCCGCGTGGGCTCTTGGGGAGGCACTGGTGTCGCGCCCGAGGGCCGTCGTCTTCGACGAACTCGTGCAGCCCGCCTTGCAGCTGGTCGGGGCGAACTGGGAAAGCGGCAGGTGGACGATCGCCGACGAGCACCTTGCCAGCCGCGCTCTCGATGATGCGCTTGCCCGCATCCGTCCCGCCACGACCCCGGAGACGCGCATCGGGCCGGTCGCCGTCCTCGCGGCACCCAGGGGAGAGCAACACGCCGCAGGTCTTGTCTGCCTCGCGCAGGTGCTCGAGGAGGATGGCTGGACGGTGGAGAACCTCGGCCCGAACCTCCCACACCCGGACCTCGTCCATTTCATCTCGAGTCGGACCGTCGGCCTCGTCGGTCTGTCGATCTCGAGAGCTGACGCGTTGCCGGCGCTGCGCAGGACTGTCAATTCGATCCGGCGGGCCGGCCGGTCGGAAAGTGCTCTGCCGATCATGGTCGGCGGACGCGGGACGGCAGAGCTCGAGGACCCGGTCGTCGGGGCACAGGTCGTTGGGTCTTCGGTCGTCGCGGCACAACAGTTCGCGCGAGCGGTTGCTCGACGGATAACCGGACCGATCGAGTAGCGGATGGGCTCGGTCCTCCCCAGATTCGTGGCAGCCCGCACCTCAGACCCATCTGCCGGACCGGACGGCGCGAAAGAGGTTCGAGAGCACGACACCGATGCCGGCGCGTGGCTCCTCCTGACGAGGTCCCCCGAACGATGATCGCCACAGCCAGCCAGCCGATCCCGCCGGACCGGGCGCGCTCACTCCGCCGCTGGAACCGCTCCCTCGCCGGCGCGCACTTTCTCCAGTTCGTGCTCATGATCGCCGTGAGTTCGACGGCGACGCTGTTCACGGTGATCGTGCCGACGATCCGCCCGGTCCTGGAGAACGGCACGTTCAAGGGCGTCGATCAGACGCAGGTCGTCCTGTTCGAGATGCCGCTTGCCTGGTTGATCGCGAGCTTCTTCCTCATGAGCTCGATCGCCCATGCGGCTGCCGGCTGGCCTCTCCGCGACCGTTACGAAGGATTCCTCGCCCGCGGCATGAACCCGCTCCGCTGGGTGGAGTACGCGTTCAGCTCGACGGTGATGATCGTCGCGATCGCGTACCTGTCGTACATCACCGACTTTCCGGCGCTCATCGCGATCGCCGGCTGCAACGTCGCGATGATCCTGTTCGGCTGGTCGATGGAGGCCGCGAACGAGGGTAAGGCAAACCCCGACTGGAAACACTTCATCTTCGGCTGTATCGCCGGCGTCGTCCCGTGGATCGCGATCTTCTCGATCCTCTGGGCCTACGGCGCCCAACCGAACCTGCCCGCGGACCTAAGGATCCCGGGCTTCGTGTACGTCATCATCGGCTCGCTGTTCGTCGCTTTCAACATCTTCGCGATCACGATGGTCCTCCAGTACCGGAGGATCGGACGCTGGCGTGACTACCTCGCCGGAGAGAAGACGTACATGGTCCTGAGCCTTGTCGCCAAGACGCTGCTCGCCTGGCAGGTCTGGTCCGGCACCCTCAGGCCCGGCTGAGCCGGCCGGGTCGTATCGATCCGATCGTGCGCATCCTGATCGTCGGCGCCAGCGGCTATGTCGGAGGCAGGCTCGCGGCGCTCCTCGCCGTTCGTGGAGAGGACCTGACCCTCCTGACCCGCGATCCAGGTCCGCTTGCGGCGCGTTTCCCGTTCGCCCGGATCGTGGGTGGGGACCTGCTCGACCCAGCGAGCCTGTCACGGGCGGTCCAGGGCGTCGAAGTGGCCTACTACCTCGCCCACGCGATGGGTGGCGACGAGTCGACGTTCGCCGAGCGGGATCGCCGGGCGGCCGAGGCCTTCGCCACGGCAGCCTCCGCGGAAGGGGTGCGACGGATCGTCTATCTCGGCGGTCTGGGCATCGACGGCGCGGCTCTGTCGCCGCATCTCACGAGTCGCCATGCGGTGGGCGCCGAGCTCGCCCGGCACGGTCTACCGGTCACCGAATTCCGTGCGGCGATCATCATCGGATCGGGCAGCGCATCGTTCGAGATCCTGCGCCATCTCACCGAGCGCCTGCCGGTCATGATCACGCCACGCTGGGTAGGCACCCTCTGCCAGCCCATCGGGATCGGCGAGGTCCTTGACTACCTTGTGGTGGCGCTCGATCGCCCCGAGGTGGCCGGTGTCGTCGAGATCGGTGGACGCGATATCCTCTCCTACGGCGACATGATGCTCGGCTATGCTCGCCTCCGGAGCCTGCGCCGCCTGATGATCCCTGTGCCCGTCCTGACGCCGCGACTGAGCTCGTATTGGGTTAGCCTCGTTTCCCCGGTGCCCGCGAGCATCGCTCGGCCGCTTATCGAAGGCCTTCGCAACGAGGTCGTCGTCCGCGACCCGGGACCGGCTCGGCGGCTCGGGATTGCCCCGCGCTCGTACGCCGATGCCCTCCGATCGGCGATCGAGCGCACCGATCGACAAGCCGGCGAATCGACCTGGTTCGATGCCCTCGCAGCCCCCGACAAAGCAGTCCTCTCCTCCATGACGTCGCGTGAAGGGATGATCATCGACCGGCAGGTCACGCACGTCAGCGCGTCGCCGGAGCGGGTCTTCGCGGTGGTCGAGCGAGTCGGTGGAGCGTCGGGCTGGCCGTACGCGAATGCGCTGTGGCGGCTCCGCGGCCTTGCCGATCGGGTGGCCGGAGGCGTGGGGATGCGCCTCGGGCGTCGGGACCCCGAGCACGTCCGCGCCGGTGATGCGCTCGACTTCTGGCGGGTCGAGGAGGTCCGCCGGCCGGAGCTGCTGCGACTCCGCGCCGAGATGAAGGTGCCGGGCCGCGCCTGGCTCCAGTACGAAGTCATGCCCGATGGTGCCGGCAGCGTGCTCATCCAGACGGCGTTCTTCGAACCAAAGGGTATCCCGGGGCTGTTCTACTGGTACCTCCTGTATCCGATTCACGCGCTCATTTTCCGCGGCATGGCCCGAGCGCTGGCGAAGCGCGCACAGGCAGCCGGCTGAGGCAACCGCCGGCTGGTCGCGGCGCGCTGACGTTTCTGACGCATCGGACGGTCCACGGCAAGGCGGAGTCTCACCGTCGGACCAATCCGGCGATGGAGCTGTTCCGAAAGGTGGTTGGTTGACCGCCCTCTCGCCCCGACCAACCCACCTCCGCCGATCTCGCCCCGTGGGGCAGCAACCGGCTCCGCGCAGCTGATCCTGCAGATAGTGTCGGCTCCGCCCGACGCCATCCTCAAGGTCTGAGGACCCGCCGCCAGCCGGACCCGCACCTCGGGGCCTTCGCGATGCACGCGACCGACTAGCCACGCCGACCGCTCACCAAACGGCCCCGCGCTATTGCCTCGCCATCGCGATCCGGAGACGTTCCTCTGGATCGATGAAGTGGTCGTGGTCGTCCTTGCCGAGGTCGATCTGCACCCAGTCGATCTTGCCCGTGAAGCGACTGGTCTTGGTGTCGTAGTCGGCCGTGACGGTCGTCCCCGACTCGTAGCCAACGTCGGTGGTCTCGTCGGCCGAGAACACCATCGGCTGGGTGGCCCCAACGCGACCGCGCCCCGTCTCGACACCGTCGTAGTACAGGGTCACGTTCCCGCCCTTTGCCAGACCGCCGCCGTCGTAGGCGAACTCCATCCGGATCTGGTGGCTCCCGGCCGGGATCGCGTTATCGGCTTTCGTCGAGAACTCCTGGATACCGAGCACGTTGTAGACGAAGGCTGCCTTTCCACCCTTGACGTAGAAGCTCCATCCGCCGAAGCGACCTCCCTGGGCGATGATCACCCCGTTCGCGCCGCCTTCCGGGATATCGACTGCGGCGGTCACCGAGAATGACTTGTTCTTGATGCTCACGACGCTGTTCTCGGACAGTCGACCCATCCCCGGGAAGAACTGCTGCGAATCGCCACGGATCAGCGTTGGACGACCCGCCAGGTCCGGGTTGAGCCGCTCCGCTGTGCGGTCGTCCATGGGCAGGACGTTGTACTTGGTGGCCTCGATCAGCCACAGCCGCTGGAGCCTGGCCAGCATCTCCGGCTGGTCCTTGGCCAGGTCGTGCGCCTGGCTGTAGTCGGCGTGCCCGTCATATAGTTCCCAGACATCGTCATCGAACGGCGGAGCCTGTTCGGTGAGCAGCCATGGCGTCCGGTGCTTGGTCACCGCGCTCCAGCCCCGGTGGTAGATCCCGCGGTTACCGAACATCTCGAAGTATTGGAGGTCATGGTGCTCGGCCGCGTCGGGTTCGTTGAAGGTGGACAGCATGCTCCGACCTTCCATCGGCGACTGCTGGACCCCGTTCACGACGGTCGGTTCCGGCAGGCCGGCCGCCTCCAGGATCGTGGGCGCGATGTCGATGACGTGGGTGAATTGCGTGCGCAGCTCGCCCGGCTGGTCGATGCCACGCGGCCAGTGGACGATCGTCGCGTTGCGGGTTCCGCCCCAGTGCGAGGCGACCTGCTTGGTCCACTGGAACGGCGTACACATGGCCGACGCCCACCCGACCGAGTAGTGGTTGTATGAGGATGGCGACCCGAATTCGTCCATCTTGCTGAGCATGAACTCGGGCGTCTCGAGGGCGGCCATGCCGTTGAAGTTGGCCATCTCGTTGAACGCGCCGTTCATCGTGCCCTCGGCGCTCGCCCCGTTGTCGCCGATGATGTAGTACACGATCGTGTCGTCCAGGACCCCGAGGTCCGCGATCGCGTCCACGAGCCGGCCGACGTGATGGTCCGTGTGCTCGAGAAAGCCCGCATAGACCTCCATCTGCCGGGCAAGGACCGGCTTCAACTCGCCGGGCATGTCGTCCCACGCGGTGATCGCCGCGTTCCGGACGGTCAGATCCGCGTCGGCCGGGATGACCCCGAGCGCCTTCTGCTGGGCGAACGTGTGCTCGCGGAGCGCGTCCCAGCCGTCGTCGAACGCGCCCTTGTACTTGTCGATCCACTCCTTGGGGACGTGGTGCGGAGCGTGGGTCGCTCCGGGGGCGAAGTACATGAAGAACGGCTTGTCGGGCATCAGCGCCTTCTGCGTCCGCACCCAGGTGATGGCTCGGTCGGCCAGATCCTCGGTGAGGTGATAGCCCTCCTCGGGGGTCGATGGCGGCTCGACCGGCGTCGTTCCGTCGTACAACGCGGGATCCCACTGGTTGTTCTCGCCGCCGATGAAGCCGTAGAACGTCTCGAACCCGCCGCCGCCCGAGGGCCACGAGTCGAACGGTCCCATCGGGGAGGACTGCCAGACCGGCACTTCGTGACACTTGCCGAACTGTGCGGTCGAGTAGCCGTTCAGCTTGAGGGTCATCGCCAGCGGGGCCTTGGTGTTCGGTCGGAGTGAGCTGTTGCCGGGCGCTGAGGTGGCGGTCTCGGTGATGCTGCCCATGCCGACGGAATGGTGGTTCCGGCCGCTGAGCAGCGCGGCCCGCGTCGGGGCACACAGCGCCGTGGTGTGGAACCGGTTGTACCTCAGGCCGCCTGCGGCGAGTCGGTCGGCCGTCGGCGTGGCGCATGGACCACCGAACGTGCTGGAGGCCCCGAAGCCCACGTCATCGAGCAGCACGAGGAGCACGTTCGGCGCACCCTGCGGCGGGAGCAGCGGTTCGATCGGTGGGTAGGCGGTGTCTGGATCCCTGGCGTCGTAGGTGGTCAGACCCGGCGGCTGGCGATCGGGGATCGGCAACATCGTTCGAGCATGCCGGTCATTGGCGTCGTTCATCGAGTGGTCCCCTCCGTGCCCTTGTTCGCATGGCGGCAGCAATGTGGCTACGAGCATGGTAGTCGGCGGGGGACGGCCTTCAGCCCTTCTGGCGATCCACCCCGTCGCCCACGGGAATGGCCGTCTGCCTCGCGCTCGACATCCCGTCCTAGTCGGCCAGGATGGGCTTGCCCTCGTCGGACGAGGGATGATCGAAGCCAAGCGACGGACGGAGCCACCGGACGTCCCCGGCGAGGACATCATGACCTCGTTCCTGATCTCGCTCTCCTATCGGGCGCGACACTGGCTTCATACCGCCCGGGGGATTCGCGACCCCGTTCCTCGTCGGCGAACCTCGGAATGCAGCCTCAGGCGTGGGGGAGCACGATGTCCAGTGGAAGAGCCCTAGGCAGTCCCGCCTATCGAGCGATGCAAGAAGGAGAGTTGCAATGTCGGACGAAGATCATGAGTGGCTGGAAGACTTGGATGTGTACGCCAGCGGTGCGTATCCGGTCGAGCTCAGCAACGGCAAGCAACTGAGTCAGGGTCATCGCGTTCCACTCAAGGCGAGCGTCGACCCCATGACCGGGAAGGTCGCCTTCCATATCGATCCGGCCGAGGTAGCCAAACTTCGTTAGGGGTTTATCTACCGGCCGCGGCCCCAGGCTGCTGGCCGGGCGGCCCCAGGCTCACGCGCCGATCGGCGCCGATGGCGTGTCGCTCCTTCGGTCGAGATCAAGGTGATCGGTGTGATGCGGACACATCGAGCCCCGGTAGCGCGGGAATCAGCGCCAAACTCAGTTGCGGGCTGACGCGATCGATCGCTCGCGCAGCCACCGGTCCTGGGGACTGAGCTCGATCTTGATCACGGCAGGAGTTCGAGAGCCTCGACATGAGCGGGCTGCACGGCCCGAAAGTGGCGCTGGTCGAGGGTGGCCACCTTGGATTCGTCGAGGCGCTCGACGAGCGCCACGACGCTGGCATCGACGACGCCGAGAGCCAGGTCCGCATAGCGACCCTGAAGCTCGCGACAGCGGGCAAGATCCGCTCCGGTCGGCGGCTCGACGCGGTAGACCCCGGCGAGCAGGTCGTCGAGGAAGATGAGCCACGCCGCGGCCCCGAGTCGGCGGGAACACCAGTACTCGAGCTCCGCAAGAACGAGGGTGGGGACGACCAGATCCTCGACCGCATCGGTCAGCAACGGGCACAGCGCTCGTGATCTGGATCAGCGGCGTCGAGCGCGGCAAGCAGGCGCCCCGTGTCGCGGACCAGCGCCACCTCAGCCTGGTTCTTCCGCGATGGGCTCGGCTGTCACCTCGGCCGCGCTTCGCCCATCACTCGAGCGCGCGACGCCGACTCGCGGTCGACGTGATCTGCGCGACGACTCGGCCTTCTCTGCCACCGCCTCGCGAAGCAGCGTGGCTATGGCGATCTCCCGGCCGTAGAGACGGTAGTGAGCGAACGGCCCCCGCAGCCACTACGCTTGCCCCGTGGAAGGCGACACGAGCGCAACGGTCGAGCGGATCGACGTCTTCGGCTACGAGCTCACCTACGCGCACGGTGACTACGTGATGTCGTCGGGCCGCATCGTGAACCGGTTGTCGAGTACGGTGGCGCGCATCTCGACGCGGGGCGGAACCACGGGCTTCGGCGAGGTCTGTCCTCTTGGGAGCACCTACCTCCCGGCCTTCGGCGAGGGTGCCCGCACGGCTCTGCGTGAGCTCGCCCCGGCGCTGCTTGGGGCCGACGTGACCAACATGGCCGAGGTCCATCGAAGGATGAACCGTGTCCTGCGCGGCCACGAGTACGCGAAAAGCGCGCTCGACGTCGCGTGCTGGGACGCCTACGGCCGGCACGTCGGGCAGCCGGTAGGCGCGCTCCTGGGTGGCGTCCTCCAACGCAACCTCCCGCTGTATGTCGCCATCCCGCTGGGGCCTCCGGCCGAGATGGCGGCGTTCGCCCGGAGAGAACGGGCGACCGGCATCCGGAGGTTCCAGCTGAAGCTCGGCGCCAGTCCGGGCGAGGACGCCGAGCGCGTGGCCGCAGTCCTTGAAGCGACCGAGGCCGGCGACGAGATCACCGGCGATGCCAATGGCGCGTGGCGTCGCCAGGACGCGATCATGGCTGCGAATCTGTTCGCGGGCTCGGCGCGGTTCAGGCTCGAACAGCCGTGCCCCACGCTCGAGGAATGCGTGGCCGTTCGGCGCCTGACATCGCTGCCGATGGTCCTCGACGAGGTCATCGTCGACCTGCCGACCTTTATCCGGGCGGCCGGGCTGGATGCCATGGACCAGATCAACCTCAAGGTCAGCCGCGTCGGTGGCCTGCTGCCGGCACGCATCATGCGGGATGTCGCGGTCAGCCTCGGGATCAGGCTCATGATCGAGGACAGCTGGGGCGGGGACATCGTCACGGCGGCCGTGGCACATCTGGCGGCCGGCACGCCGCCGGACGCATTGTTTGCTGTGTCGTTCATGAACGACTGGACCAACGAGCACGTGGCCGGCTATCAGCCCCGGTCCTCAGGTGGGCTCGGACCCGTGCCGACCGGTCCCGGGCTTGGCATCGAGGTGGATGTGGCCAGCCTGGGCGCGCCCCTGTTCACAGTCCACGACGGCTGACGGGATCCGGGCTGAGGATCCAACCATCACCCAGGGCGAACGTTCTTGCCACCCGTCCGCGGGTCGGCGGGTTGCTGCACGTGGCTTCGCCTGTCTTCGTTCGGACCATCATCTCGCTGGGTCATCCGAGCGCCGCTGCCCTGGCCCCGAAAGCGACTCCGGGGACGGCCCGACGACCACTCGAGGAACTCGTCCGCGAACCATGAATCCGAGATCCAACGGTAGAACGGCCCGCATGATGGACGGAGAGAGTGAGGCCCAAACGCATGACCAGGGTCGCCGCGATGACGCACGAGTCGCGCACCCATCGCATCAAGCTGGACGACCAGCCGGAGCCGCGCCTGACTCCGGATCGGCCACGGGTTCTGACCGACGAGGATCGGCTCCGCCACGAGGGCTACCTGGCCGAGATCCTCGCCGTCCTTGGGCTCGATATCGACACGCTTACGGCTGGCTGGGCGACGGCGACGGCGACGCCATTGCCACGCTGGCCCCGCTGATCGCGTGCGCCGAACGTACCGAGGGCGATGCAGTATGGCTCGGCGCGTGATGGCGGTCGCGGCCGCTGAGGCACGAACTCGGGCGACTGCCTCGCCGACCGTGCGGTCCCGCCGTCGAAAGCCGGCCGATCCGGCGCAGGCATGGGCGAGACGTCTGGCCCGGACGCGGCCGGGTCTCGTCGCCTTCGTGCTCGAGGGGCTCGTGTCGGCCTATGGCCGGCCAACCTGGCGGCGCCCTCACGGGCCGACCAGCGAGCTGATCCTCACGATCCTCAGCCAGAACAGCGCCGACCTCAACGCCGAACGGGCGTTCGAGTCGCTCCGCCGGGCGTTTCCCTCGATCGAGCCGGCCGAGGCCCACGACGCTGGTGATGGCTGGGCCGGCGAGGGTCCGGAGATCGGCGCTCAGCCCGATTGGCTGGCGGTCGAGCAGGCGCCCCTGGACGAGCTGGTCGAGGCGATCCGGCCGGGTGGACTCGCCCAGGTCAAGGCGCCCCGGATCCAGGCGGCTCTGCGCCTGATCCGCGCCGAGCGGGGCGACCACTCGCTGGAGTTCCTCGGCGAGATGCCCGCCCTCGAGGCCAGAGCGTGGCTGACCGCGATCCATGGGGTCGGTCCCAAGACGGCCTCGGTCCTGCTCATGTTCTCGTTCGGGATGCCGCTGATGCCGGTCGACCGCCATGTCGAACGGGTCAGCCTGCGGGTTGGCCTGATCCCACCCAAAGCGACCGCCGACGATGCCCACGAGCTCTACCTGGCGATGCTCGAGCCGGACCAGATGTACGAGGCCCACGTCAACCTGATCACCCACGGCCGGAAGATCTGCCACGCCCGCAACCCGGACTGCGCTCACTGCCCGATCGCGCCCCGCTGCCGCTACTTCGACCACGAGGCGCCATAGCTCGGTTGCCGCTCTGGTCCGTCGACACCGACACGCTTTCCGCCGCGTAGCACCATCGAGGGTCCCTTAGGTCGACCTCGGCAGTAGATAGAGCGCCATGACCATCGACGAGCGAGCCACCAGCGCGTGCTTCGTGTCGGGCGCCATACGCACCCAAGTGCCAGGCCCAACCTGGAAGCTGTCGCTGGCAACCGTCAGGTCGCCCTCGCCGGAGAGGACATGGATGATCGCCGGACGAGCCGAGGTGTGCTCCGATAGCTGTTCCCCGGCAGCGAAGGCAAACAGTTCAAGCTCGATGCCAGCCTCGTTCGAGAGGGTCTGGCTCAGAATGCCGCGGGCCGGGATCGGCGCTTCCGCCCCGAGATCGGCGAAGATCGAGTAGGGCTTGCTCATGGCGGAACTCCTGAGTCGGTGACCGGGATCCCTCCGGCCGGCACGGCTTCGAGCTGGCCGCGGCCGGAGATGGTCGGTAGTCGGGTGTTGCGGGGGATACGCTCAGCTCTCGTCAGGTCGACGGTCGTTGCGCGGATCCCGAGGACCTCGATGCGGTCGGGCGGGTCAGCGCGGTGTCGCCGTCGACAGCCCCATGAGTCTCGCCGCATCGAGCATCCGCTCATCGTACGTGACGATCGCCTCGAGGTCGTCGCCGACGGCCATCGCGGTCGCGAGGTGGATGGCGTCGAGCGTTCGGAGCACCTGCGGCTCCAGGGTTCCGGCCGCGTCCAGGATCCGATCGTCGATCCCCACGAGGTCAACGCGCCGCAGTCCCTCTCGTACCGTGGCCAGGGCAGCCGAGCCCAGATGGCGGACCGCGCGCAGGGACTCGGTGCGCAGCAGGGCCGACGACACGCGACGGGCAATGCGGTCGGCCAGGAACGCCCGAACGGCCGCGGTTTCCGGCTCTTCCACCACCAGCTTGACGAATGCCGAGCTATCCAGGTAGAGCGCGCTCAATCAGCCCGGCCCTCGTCCACGAGTCGCGACGGCGCTGTGGCACCCGCCGGGAGACGGACGGGCACGAGGTCCAGGACATCGGCGTCCGCTCGACGGAGGAGCCCTTCACGTTCCAGTCGGGCCAGGCCGCTGGGCATGGTCCTCAGCAGCACCGCGACCGGACGCCCACGGTCGGTGACCTCCACGGTTTCGCCCGCAGCCACCCGTCGCAGGATGGCGCTCGCTTGACGACGCAGCTCGCGGACCCCGACACGCTCCATGTGCGACATGGTAGCACACCAGTGTGATGGGGTTCGATCGGCCCGCCTACCTGATGTGCTACCTTCATGTACATGGACAGGACCGTTGGGATCGCCGAGCTGCGTCAGAACCTGAGTCGCTACCTGCGACGCGTCGAGAACGGCGAGCGATTGCTCGTGACGGACCGCAATCGACCGGTCGCCGAACTCGGCCCCGCCCCCAGTACCGGCGCGGCGTTGGACCGACTGATCGCCGAAGGGCGGGTCGTGCGTCCGAAACGCCACGGGCTGCCCGCACCGCTGCAGATGGACGGCGACCCGCACGCGCTGAGTCGCGCCCTCGACGAGATCCGCGGCGAGCACTAGGGCGTGGCGGTCTTCTATCTGGACGCGTCGGCGCTGGTCAAGCTGGTACGCGATGAACCCGAGAGCCATGCGCTCCGGGCGTTCCTGGTCGATGCCGAGCTCGTCTCGTGTGAGCTCGTGTTGACCGAGGTTCCGCGTGCGATCCGACGCGCTGCTGCCCGGGATTCGCGCCTCGTCCTGGGCGTCCTGATGGACCGCGCCGGCGAGATCGTCGATGCCGTCGCCCTGCGACCGCTCGACCGCGCCGTGCTCCTGGCGGCCGGGGCATTCGCCGAGCCGGCCCTTCGAGCACTGGACGCGATCCACATCGCCGCAGCCATCGACCTCTCGCCCCTCGATGGTTTCCTGAGCTACGACGAGCGCCAGGCCGCGGCAGCCCGTCTCGCGGGCCTGCGGACCATGGCGCCTGGCGCCAGTTGACCGGATGACGGGCTGACCCCCTGGGGCGGGGGCCTCCGCCCGGCGCCGGTGACGCGCCACGTCAAGCGCATGAGATCGAAATCGTCGTGGCCACTCCTCTCGCCCCGACCATTCCCACATCATCAGGCCCGAACGCTTCGGCCAGACCATGGTCGAGCGCCTCCTAGGTCGGCTCGATCCGCACCGCGCGTCGCAACTCATCGTGCATTCATGTGGGTCGGCCCAAGATGTCAGCGTGCCCCCGACAAGGCCACGCCGCCGAACACGTGCGTCGTCGCCCCCGACCCGACTCGCCCGGATGTCGATCGTGGTCAGCTCGGCGCTCATGGCGATCGGGGCATGTGGCGGGCCACCGCCTTCCAGCCCGGCCGCCACCGCCAGGGCGACGACATCTCCGGCCGCGGTCGCCCCGCTGACGCCGCTCGCGGTGACGACCCCAACCGTTAGCCCCGCGCCTTCGCCCCCCGCGACGCGACCGCCGTCCGTGGTCGGACCCCGTTCGATCGGCATCGCCCTCAGCAAGGTCC
This sequence comes from Candidatus Limnocylindrales bacterium, assembly GCA_038248915.1. GTDB lineage: Bacteria > Chloroflexota > Limnocylindria > Limnocylindrales > CSP1-4 > SPCO01. The sequence goes on from JBBRXB010000005.1 coordinate 16,571, forward strand.
GGCTTTCTTCGCCCCTCAGCCGAGCCGTCGCATCGCCGATCAGGGGCGGTGTCCTCGTGTCCGGCGGCTTGACGAGAGCGGGCACCACGACGGGAGCGATCCTGCATGTCGATCTGGCGGGTGCCCGGGTCGCCTCGGTCGGTCGCCTCGCCGCGCCCGTCCATGATGCTGGAGCAGCCTCGCTTGGCGGCCTGGACCTCGTCCTGGGTGGCGGGCGGTTCGCACCAGGTTCAGTCGTCCAGCGGGTCCACCCGTCGGGCATCTCGACCGTCATCGGCCGTTTGCCCACTCCTCGAGCCGATCTAGTCGCGGTCTCCGTCGACGGGATGCTGGTCGTGGTCGGCGGCGGCACGCCGACCCGTACAGACCGCGCGGTGCTGGCAACCGCCGACGGGGTCCGGTTCCGTACGGTCGCCACGCTCCGAGTGGGCGTTCGCTATCCGGCCGTGGCGGCGGTGGCCGGCAAGGTCTATGTGATCGGGGGCAGCACGCCGGCGGGCGACATCACGGACGTCCAGGAGGTCGACCCGCGCACCGGCGCCGTGCGCATCATCGGCCATCTCGGGCACGCGCTGTCGCATGCCTCGGCCTTCGTGATCGGCGGCCAGGTCCTGATCGCCGGTGGTCGGCGCGGCGCTCTGGCGCAGACGGCGGTCTGGCGGCTCGACCCGATGACTGGAGCCGTGACCCGCGCCGGTCGACTACCTTACCCTGTGTCCGATTCGGCAACGATCGTTGTCGACGGCGTCGGCTACCTCATTGGCGGAGAAGGACCACGTGGGCCGCTCGCAACGATCATCTCAGTGACGGCGCGATGAGCAGTTCAGCCGGCCGCGCGACTTCGATCGCCGGCTGTCGGATGCACCGGCCGTGCGATGCCTGACCCGACCTTGCCCGGTCCGCGACGCGACCAGGCGCGTCGGGGGCGACCGCCGCGGTTGACGTCGCGCATCGTCCTCGCGCTGGTGAGCGTCCTCGTGCTCATCGGCGTTGGCGTATTCACAAGGCTTGGACCCACAGGCTTTGCATCCTCGTCAAGCTTGAGCTCGCGACCATCGCCCGACAGTCTCGCGGTGTCGTCCTCGGCGGCGCCGTCGTCCTCGGCGGCGCCGTCGTCCGTGCCGTCGTCAGGTGGATCGTCTCGCGCCGCGTTGGGAAGCCCGCCCATAGCGCCGACTCCGACAACCTCGCCGGCACCCTCGCCATCCGGACCCTTGAACGTCTACGCGGCGACCGGGGTCGGGATGTTCGCGCCGGCCGTTGCGGGCCTGAAACCACGCGTGTACGTGCCTGATGAGCAGTTCGGGACGGTGATCGTGATTGACCCGCTGACGTTCAAGATCGTGGGCCGGTTCAAGGCCGGGGCATCGCCCGAACACGTGACGCCGGACTGGGATATGCGGCGGCTGTATGCTGAGGCGTCGTACGCTGGCAAGCTGACGGTCATCGACCCGGTGAGCGCACGACCGATCGGCGTCCACCGCGTCCCGGGGCCGTACAACCTGTACTTCACCCTGGACGGCCGCACTGCGATCGTCGTGCGTGACAGCTCCCGGTCCGGGACCACGCACAGCGGGCCGATCCAGCTGTACTTCTACGATCGAAGCACGTGGCACTTGCGCAAGGCCGTGCGGATCCCATGGGCCGGCGCCGATCATCTCGACTTCTCGGCCGACGGCAAGTACTTGCTCCTGAGCACCGAGTACACCGGTCACGTTGTCAAAGTCGACGTGGCCAGGATGGCGGTCATGGGCAAGGTCGACGTCGGTGGGAACCCGGTCGATGTTCGGCTGGCACCAGACGGACGTCTGTTCTATGTCGCCAATCAGGGTCTTGGCGGGGTCTCCGTCGTCGACCCCGTGCGCATGCGGACGGTCGGGTTCATCCATACCGGACGGGGAGCCCACGGCCTGGCGATCAGTCGGGATGCCACCCGGCTGTACGTCACGAACCGCCTCGCCGGGACGCTGTCGGTGATCGACTTCGCCACGAGGCGCGTCGTGGCGACATGGCGTGTCGGCAGCAGTCCGGACATGATCGCCCTCTCCGCGGACGGGACCCAGCTGTGGATCTCGAACCGCTACGGTGGCACGGTGTCAGTCGTGAGTTCGAAGAACGGTCGGGTGTTAGCCACGATCCGGACAGGGGGTCGCCCACACGGATTGACCTATTTCCCAGAACCCGGACGGTTCAGCATTGGCCACAACGGCATGTATCGCTGACAGACTTTCTAGAGCCCAAGCCGTAGTCCTGGTTGCTAGGACGACGCTGACCGACAGCGCCATCCGTTAGGCACCGCGGTCAAGACCCATTCCCGTAGCCGCGGCCAACCGAGCTTCTAGATTCTCATCGGCGAAGCTGTGTCTGACGCGTGCATCGAAATCGTGGTCGCCACTCCTCTCGCCCCGACCAGACTGACCATCTTTCACGCGGACGACGCCAGCCACGAAGGCCGCATCCCAGCCCCGCGCCTTCGCGTGTGTGCTCGAATGCCCGCCCGATGGCCGCCTCGTACAGGTCGGCCTTGTACGACTTGCCCCGCACCCTCGGGTCGATCTTCGCCCGTCGCGCTTGACGCGGCGTGGGGCGGCGGCTCCGAACGGCTCGCAGGCGTCGGCGGGCCGGTAGCGCCGACATGCCCGATGAGTCGACGACCGCAGGCGTCACACAACGAGCGGGTTGGTCAAGACCTCCGCGACGTGCAGTGGCGCGAAGCCCGTTGCCGCGCCGACCTCGTGGCCGGCGCGACCCGCCGTGGCGAGCTCGTCGCGTGGCGGACGAACGCGAGCGCGGCCTCGTCGACCACGATCGTGCGCCCGTCTCGCACCGTCCGATCGGTGCCCGGTTGCCACCGACCGCGTTGCTACGCCGGCTGCCGGAGGTCCCGGTGCTCAAACAGCACGACCGACAGCGCGACGGAGCCAAGGAACAGCCCGGCGAGCAGGGTAAGGTGGGTCCAGTCGATGCCGTTGGCCAGCGGGTTGCCCGTCAGGTAGTAGTAGAACGGCGAGACCCGCGCCCAGCCCGCGAGGCTGTCACTGAGGGGCAGGAACGAGTTGATCACGTACGCGGCAAGCGCCAGGCCGACGCTGCCTTCGACTGCGACGCTCACCCGGCCCGTGGCGGCACCCAGGACGAGCGCCAGCCCGCCGAAGCTCAACCCCAGCATCATCGCGAGCAACGATGCCGCCGCCACGTCTCCAGCGTCCAGGCCAAGTCCACCGATCGTCGATCCGACGAGGGCGCCCAGGATGATCACGAGCCCCACCGCGGCGGTCAGCAGGGCCATCGCGGCGGCCTTCTCGAGCACGACCCTGGAGCGCCGCACCGGGTTGGCCAGGAGCAGGCCCATCGTCCGGTCGCCTTCCTCGCCGGCGAGCGCCCGCGCCCCGACGAGGATCGAGATCAGCAGCATGACGATGGGGGCTTCGAGGCTGAAGTACTCGCTCTGGTACCAGCCCTGCGGGGTGCTCATGTCGGCGTAGCCGATGAGCGCCAGGAGTTCCTTGGGAAGTCGGGCGCCGAACTGGAGCACGTCCCGTGGGATGCTGGCGTACAGCACGCCGTACATGACGCCCGCGGCCGCCATCAGCAACCCGATGACAAGCACCAGGGCCTGGTGCTCGGACACGGTCCTCGTCCAGATATGGGAGACCCCGGCCGAGCCGGCCAGCCGGTTCATCGCTGCCCGCGTCCACCGGCTGGCCCGCAGGCGGTCGACCATCGTTCGACCGACGCCTCGGTTCCTCAGGTCACGTCGATCGACACCGGCGATGGCGATGAGCAGGAACAGCACGCAACCGACCAGCAGGCCGGCGAGGTCCGTCCGCTCGATGCCGTTGACCAGGGGCCGGCTCCCATCGAAGTAGTACCAGGGGAAGATCCGCACGAGGTTGCCGAGGCCCTCGATGAGCGGCAGCAGGCCGACCGCGAGGTAGGACACGATCATCACCCCGGCGGTCACCCCGGCGGCCAGGCCGCCATTGCCGGTCCAACCGCCGATGGCCAGGGCCAGGAACCCGTAGAACATGGCATTGACGGTCATATGGACCACCAGCGCGCCCGGGTCGGCGCCACCGAGCGAGGTACCCAGGATCGTCGGGCTGGCCACAGCGAACGCCGCGAGGATGACCCCTCCGAGGACGGTCAGCACGACCATCGCGGCCGCCTTGGCAACGAGCACATGGGTCCGGCTGATCGGGTTGGCCAGCAGCAGCGCCAAGGTCCCTGCCCGCTCCTCGCCGGCGATGGAGCCGGCGCCGATCCAGATGGCCAGGCCAGCGATGGTCATGGCCCCCATGAGACCGTACATGATGTTGTACGCGAGAGCCGACGGGCCGGCCCCCGGCGTGATACCCGCCAGGGCCAGGAACGCCTCAGGCAGGTCCCTGATCAGCCGGAGGTCCATCGCGGCGTAGACAGCCATCACGCCGATGAGGAGCAGCCCGATGACGATGGGCCCGCCTACAAAAGCCAGCCAGCGGTCGCGGACGGTCTTGGCGAGCACGCCGGACAGCATCATCCGGACACTGCGTCGTCGCGATAGTAGGCCAGGAAGATGTCCTCGAGGTCCGCCGGCTGGGAGGTAAGGTCCCGGACGTCGTAACGATCCGTCGCGAGCCTGAGCAGGGCGTCCATCTCGCCGTCGTACGAGAGCACCATCCGATGATCAGCCACGCTGACGTCCCGGACGCCCGGCAGGCTCTCGAACACCGACGCCTCGGCCAGCGTGCTGAACTCGAACTCGACCCGCCGCATCGACTTCGCTCGCAGGTCCGCCACGCGCTCCACCGCCACCAGGCGGCCGCTCCGGATGATGCCCACACGGTCTGCGACGTGCTGGACCTCGGGCAGGGTGTGGCTGGACCAGAAGACCGTCCGCCCCTCGGTCGCGACCTCGCGCATCATCGCCTGGAACTCGCGCTGGACGAGGGGATCCAGTCCCCTGGTCGGTTCGTCCATGATCAGCACGTCCGGTCGGTTCATGAAGGCCTGGATCAAGCCCACCTTCTGTCTGTTCCCGGACGACAGGTTGCCGATCTTCTTGCCGAGGTCGGCCTCGAGTCGCTGAGCGAGGTCATCAACGTAGCCCCAGTCGACACCACCACGCAGGTTGGCGAAGTAGGTGAGCATGTCCTTTCCGGTGAGCCCCGGGTACAGTGCGACGTCACTTGGCAGGTAGCCGACGTGCTTGCGGATCTCGACCGACTGCTGGTGCGTGTCGAGGCCAACGATCGTCGCGTGTCCAGCGCTGGGACGGATCTCGTCGAGCAGGGTCCGGATGGTCGTGGTCTTGCCAGCTCCGTTCGGGCCGAGGAATCCGAAGACCTCGCCCCGGCGCACTTCGAGGTCGATCCCGCGCACCGCGTGGATCTTGCCGTAGTCCTTGACGAGGCCCTCGATCCGGACGGCGGGGCCGTCGCCCATCGAACGGGCGGGCGGAGTGGTCACGGTGTCACCTCAGTCGACGGGGTCTCGGGTCGGAGCCCGCGCAGCAGCATGTCGAGCGAGGACGGTGCGAGGTCCGAGATCGGAACTCGCTCCCGGTCCAGCACCCAGAGCAGCGCCAGGCCTTCCAGGAGCCCGGAGATCGAGACCGCGACAACATCCGGGTCCACCTCCCGGAACTCGCCGCTGCCCACGCCCTCGGCGACCAGCGCCGCGAGCTCCGAACGGAAGCTCTCGAAGTACCGCCGGACGACTTCACGGACCGTCCGGTGACGCGTGGCTCGGGCGTAGAACTCGATCACGATCGGCGCCAGCGGCCCGACCCGCTCCAGCTCTTCGGTGTAGTCGTGGACGAAGCGCAGGAGCCGGTCCGAGACGGTTCCCTCGCTCCTGCGGGTGGCCTTCAGGCGGCGCAACTCGAGGTCGACCATGCGACCAAGGAGCGAGTCGATCAGCTGATCCTTGTCCTTGAAGTACAGGTAGAGCGCGCCTTTGCTCAGCCCGGATTCGCTCGCCACGTCGTCCATGCGCGCCGACCCGAACCCGACTCGGGCGAAGGCGCGCGACGCCGCGTCAAGGATCTGGTTGGTTCGGTCCGGGCTGCCCTTTGCGCTCAACGGATCCTCCTGACTGACTGACCAGTCAGTCAGATTGTGCAGATCCGGCCAGGGCGTGTCAACGCGGCAGAGCTGTCGGCATACGTCAAGCGCTATCCCTTCGGATGCGCACGACTCGCGCCACACGGCGGGAGCAGCCATACTGTCTGAGACGCGGAAGATCCGCGGTCCCACGACGCGCCGAGTCGACAAGACCGTGCATGCTATCGACTCGAGCCACGAGGTGCCTCTTGCCCTGGATCCGACGCTCCCCGGAGCGCGGGAGAGTGAGGATCTGATGCCCATCGTCGAGTACCCCGAGGGATCAACGTTTTCTGGCGTGATCGGCCGGACCGCCGAGGAATCCAGCCCAGCGTGGCCGGCGCTCGTGCGCGCCCCGAAGGGCACGCCCAACGTGTTGTTCGTGGTTCTCGACGACACGGGGTACGGACAGCTCGGGTGCTATGGCAGCCCGATCGCTACCCCCAACTTCGACGACCTGGCGGCGAACGGACTCCGGTTCGCCAACATGCACACGACGGCGCTGTGCTCGCCGAGCCGCTCCTGCATCATCACCGGCCGCAACCACCACAGCAACGGCATGGCCGCCATCACGGAGCTCGCCACGGGATATCCGGGCTATAACGGCATCGTCCCGCGCGAGAACGGCTACCTGTCGGAGATCCTGCTGGAGCGGGGCTACGGCACGTTCATGGTCGGCAAGTGGCACCTGACGCCGAGCAGCCGGGAGACGGCAGCCGGCCCGTACGACGCCTGGCCGCTCGGTCGCGGCTTCGAGCGCTTCTATGGGTTCCTCGGCGGCGACACGAGCCAGTGGCACCCCGAGCTCGTCTACGACAACCACCAGGTCGAGCCACCGCGGACGCCGGAGGAGGGCTATCACCTCTCCGAGGACCTCGTCGACAAGTCGATCGAGTTCATCACCGACCTCAAGCAGATCGACCCGGACAAGCCGTTCTACCTGCACCTCTGCTTCGGCGCGACGCATGCGCCACACCACGTCCCCAAGGAATGGGCCGACCGCTACGCCGGCCAGTTCGATGACGGCTGGGACGCCTATCGCGAGAAGGCGTTCGCGCGCCAGAAGGAGCTCGGCATCGTCCCCGCCGATGCGGAGCTGTCGCGCCATGACCCCGACGTTCCGGCTTGGGAGTCGCTGTCGCCGGACGCCCGCAGGTTGGCCAGCCGGATGATGGAGGTCTTCGCGGGCTTCCTCAGCCACACCGACCACCAGCTTGGACGCCTGATCGACCACCTGCGCGAGGAGGGCGAACTCGACAACACGATCGTGATGGTCGTGTCCGACAACGGAGCGAGCGCCGAGGGCGGCCCGACAGGGACCGTGAACGAGGCGCAGTTCTTCAACAACGCACAGGGCCCGATCGAGGACGGTCTCAAGGTCATCGACGAGATCGGCGGCCCGAACTACTTCAACCACTACCCGTGGGGCTGGACCTGGGCCGGCAATACTCCGTTCCGCCGCTGGAAGCGCGAGACCTACCGGGGCGGCACGACCGACCCGTTCATCGTTACGTGGCCGGCCGGGATCCCGGCGCGCGGCGGGGTGCGCGCGCAATACGCCCACATCATCGACATGGTGCCGACGGTCCTCGACCTCCTGGGCGTCGACCCGCCCAGTGCCATCAAGGGCGTCACGCAATCCCCGATCCAGGGTGTGAGCTTCGCCGAGGCCCTCAAGGACCCAGCGGTGGCGACGAAGCACCGGACGCAATACTTCGAGATGCTGGGCCATCGAGCGATCGACCACGATGGCTGGCGGGCCGTCTGCCCGTGGCCGGGCCCGTCGTTCGCCGAGGCGGGCGTGGGGTTTGGTCAGCCGATCTCGGCCGATCGGCTGTCCCAGTTGGACGCTACCGGCTGGGAGCTGTATCACGTCGCCGAGGATCCGGCCGAGAACCACGATGTGGCGGCCGAGAACCGCGACCGGCTGATCGCGATGATCGCGACCTGGTACGTCGAGGCTGGCAAGTACGGCGTGATGCCGGTCGATGGCAGCGGCCTGGCGCGGATGATCTCCGAGAAGCCGCTCGTCGCCCCGCCGCGCGACCGCTACGTCTACCGGCCGAACACGCAGTCGATCCCGAACTTTGCGGCACCCCGCCTGTTGAACCGCCCGCACAGCATCACCGCCTCGGTCGAGATCTCGGAAGGCGGGGCCGAGGGCGTGCTCTTCGCCCAGGGCACGGCAGCCGGCGGGTTCTCGCTGTACATCAAGGACGGCCGGCTGCACTACGTCCACAACTACGTCGCCAGGGAGCGTTTCAGTGTCTCGTCCCCGGAGGCGGTGCCGGCCGGCAGGCATGAGCTTCGCTTCGAGTTCGAACCGACCGGTCAGCCCGACATGGCCCATGGCAGGGGCGTGCCGGCCAGGCTCCAGCTCTACGTGGACGGGTCCCTGGTTGCCAGTGCCGATGCGCCCTATACGACGCCGTTCGTATTCAACCCCGGTGCCGTGACCTGTGGGCACAATGCAGGGTCACCGGTCACTCCGGAGTACCAGAGCCCGTTCAGGTTCACCGGCCGCCTCGAGAAAGTGACCGTGGACGTGAGTGGCGACCTGATCGTGGACTCCGACGCCGAGCTCCGGGTGCACATGGCCCGGCAATGACACGCCGATCCAGTCGACACCTAGGACTCGGTCGCTGAGCAGTTCAAGGATCGAGTCACCCCCTGGTCGTCGAAGCCAGGCCACAGCAGAACCCAGGTGAGGACAAGGAGCCAGTCATGATTGAGAGATCACTCGACGAGCTGGGACCCGTCGATTATCTGATCGTCGAGTTCCCGGAGGGGGCCCAGAACTTCACCGGAGAGGGTGCGACCGAGCTCCTTCGACTCCACGATGCCGGGCTCATCCGGGTCATGGACATCCTCATCCTCCAGAAGTCAGAGGACGGGATGGTCATGGCCCAGGAACTGGGCGATCTCGACGAGCTCGGTGAGCTCGCGCGGCTCGAGACCGAACTGGTGGAGACGCTGGCCGAGGAGGACGTCGATCACCTCGCGGCCGCGATGGATCCGGGCAGCGTCGCCGGCGTTCTCGTCTACGAGAACCTGTGGGCGGCGCCGTTCGCCTCGGCCATGCGCCGCGCGGGCGGCCAGCTCATCGCGAATGGTCGCATCCCGATCCAGGCCCTCATCGCCGCCGTCGAGGCCGATGAGGCCATGCTCGCAACAGCAGGAGACTGACATGCCGCTCGGTCCACGCCGCGTCGGAAGGGGAGTCATCGGCGCTCCCGTCGCGAAGGCTGCCGTCGTAACGGCGGCCGTCACCCCCGGCCGGTCGCCGGTCGCAAAGGCTGCCGTCGTCGGCGCCGCGGTCCGACCGGGTCCGTCGCCCGTCGCGAAGGCAGTCGTCGTCGGTGCCGCTGTCACACCGGGCCGCCGCCGGTTCTAGGCGGACTCGATCCTCGAGCCTGTTGGCACTCAGGAGGCCGCGGGACCCACGCCCAGCCGCCGCAGGACCGTGTCTGTACGACGACAACGGCGAATCGATTTCCGAGCGTTAGAGCGACTTGCGTCAAGCCGGTGGTCTGATCGACGACCCCGGCCCATCGGGAAGCAAGGTCGCGGCGCGGACTTGGGGCGAGGCGCTGCGACGTGCGCGAATGTCAAGCGACCGGCGAGGCATCGGCTGTCGCATGATGGCGCGATGCGGAGCACGATGGGCCGATTCCGACGTTGGTTCTGGCGTCCACCGCGGGCCCACGGCGAGATCGATCCGGAGCGCTCGGTCAGCTTCCTGGAACTCTTTTACGACCTCGTGTACGTCGTCGTCATCGCTCAGGCCGCACGACGGCTCGCAGGCGACATCTCCGTTCGTGGCGCGATCGAGTTCACCGTCGTGTTCGGACTCATCTGGCTGGCCTGGATCAACGGCACGCTCTACTACGAGCTCCACGGCCGCGAGGACGGCAGGACCCGGACGTTCGTGTTCCTCCAGATGGCCATCCTGGCCCTGCTCGCGGTCTTCACTGCTGGTGCCGCCGGCGCGGATGGGATGGCGTTCGCCGTCGTCTACGCCGCGTTCCTGCTCGTCCTGACCTGGCTCTGGTACTCGGTCCGGCATCAGGACCGGCCCGAGTACATGGACGCGTCGGCTCGCTACCTCTTCGGGATGATCGTGTCGCTCGTCGTGATCATCGGCAGCGCGTTCCTGCCGCCGGGACCCCGTCTCGTGGCCTGGGGTGGGCTGGTCGCCATGTGGATCGCCTTCGCCGGCTATCTCGGCTGGCGATCCCGTGAGCGGATCGCGGTCGGGATGCGCCCCTCGGACTCGATGGTCGAGCGCTTCGATCTGCTGACGATCATCGTGCTTGGCGAGGTCGTCACTGGGGTGGTCGGCGGTCTGACCCAGGTGCCCCGGGATCCCGTGACGATGGTCACTGGCCTGTGTGCGCTGCTGGTTGGTTTCGGCCTGTGGTGGATCTTCTTCGACTTCGTCGGTCGGCGTCAGCCGAGCGACGACGGGTTGGTGCTCAATATCTGGATGGTGAGCCATCTGCCGGTCACGCTCGCGATCGCCGCCGCTGGTGCCTCCATGGTCGGTCTCATCGAGCATGCGGGCGACCCGCGAACGCCGCCATACATCGCCTGGCTGCTGGCCGGGTCGGTCGCCGTCGGACTTCTGGCGCTCATCCTGACCATCCGAACGCTCGTGGACTTCGAGCGCCTTGGCGCCGTGTACGGACCGTTGAGCCGGGTGATGGCCGGCGCGGCGGGCCTGGCCCTCCTCGTCGGTTGGTGGCAGCCGGCGGGATGGTTGCTGACCCTGGCGCTGGTCGCGATCCTGCTCGGCATCTGGCTGTTCGCCGTGGACAGGATGCTGCGCCTGGGATCGCACGCCCACGACTGAGCGCCCGTATCACGCCGGATCATCGATGAGCCTTTACACGCCAGAACGAGATGGCTATATTAGCCATATGAACACGACGACGATCACTGAGGCCAAGAATCGGCTAAGCGCGCTCATCGACCGGGTCAGGAGTGGTGAGAGCATCCTCATCCTTGATCGTGGTGTGCCGGTCGCTCGGCTAGAGCCTGTCGCGGCGTTCCCCGACCCAACGGGCCGCCTGCGCCGCCTCGAACGAGCGGGTGTCATCCGGATCGGTGCGGCCCCGCCGCCGCTCGAATTGCTGCGTACACCGGCGCCAACGCTGTCGCCGGGCGCAAGTGCTGTCGAGGCGCTCCTCCAGGAACGGCGCTCCGGGCGGTGAGGTTCTGGGACAGCTCGGCTGTCGTCCCGCTCCTGGTGGCCGAATCGTCGAGCGCGGCGATGCTCCGCGAGTACGAGATCGATCCTGAGGTCGTCGCCTGGTGGGCGACGGAGGCGGAGTGCGTGTCGGCGCTCGCTCGCCTCGAACGGGAGGACAGCTTGACCCCACAGGCGATGAGCGAAGGGCTCCGGCGCCTCGATGGCCTGGTGCGGGCATGGCGCGAGGTGCAACCGGTCACGGCCGTTCGCACGACCGCGATCCGGCTGCTGCGTGTCCATCCGCTGCGGACCGCCGACGCCCTTCAGCTTGGTGCGGCGATCGTGGCGGCCGAGGACCATCCGGCGACACTCCCGCTCGTCACGCTTGACGAGCGGCTCGCGCTGGCGGCCGAACGTGAGGGGTTCGCGATCGTCTGCACCGATCAGGCGCCGTCGAAGTCGTCGTTCTGACTCCTCTCGTCCCGACCATCGTTGGCCTTGCCATGCGGCCTTGGGAGCCTGGCCTCAGGCGCTGAGCGCACGGGCCAGCAGGACCAGGAGGGTGGCCACTGCCTCGGTGGAGGCCAGGACGCCATCGGCCGCCTGCTCGACGGCCGTGAGGGGAGCGCCATGCGAGCGCACGGCCAAGCTCATGGCGACGAGCGGCGCAGACGAGGTCCGCGCCGCGGTGCGGAGGGCGACGAAGGCCGAGGCGTCGGTGCCGCCGTCACCGAGCACCAATGCGAGGCCGGGTCGCACCTCGGCCAGCAGCTGGACGACGGCCTGCGCCTTGGTGGTCGCACCCTGGGGCCGCAGTTCGAGCATCCGAGCTCCAGGGTGACGGACGAAGTCACCGCCGCCGTCCAGCCTGTCCACGACCGCACCCACCTGGGCCCCGGCGGCCGCGACGTCCGGCGCGCCGCGATAGTGGAATGTGACGACCGGGCCCTGACGTTCGACCACCAACCACGGCTCGCTGATAGCCACCGCCACAGCGTCGGCCAAGCCGTCCGCCCGAGCGACGACGGCCTCGAAGCCGGGCATGCTCCGCGCCCGGATGCGGTCCGGCCGCCCAGACCGGACGAGCAGCCCGTTCTCGAGGCCGTCGTTACCGATGTAGCGGGCTCCGCCAACTCGGACCCGGGCCGCGAGATCGGCCACCGTTCGCCCGGAGAGGAAGACTACGGACACGCCGGGGGTCCCGCTCACCCGGCGCAAGGCTCGCCGGGCGCGCGACGCCATGGTCGCATCCGAGACGTCCGTGGCGAGCGGCGCCAGGGTCCCGTCGAAGTCGCTCACGAGCAGGAACGGGCGTCGGTCGAGCTCCGGCGCCAGGCGCTCCAGCACCTCGGCCGGGGATGACACAGGAGTCCCGATCCCAGGGAGCGGACCCGCGCCCGCTTGGGCGCGCGGCACCTCCGGGGTACTCCTCATGGGACGAGCGAGGCGCCGGGCAGGACGGTCTGGATGCCCTGGCCATCGACCCGGTAACGGACGGGCAGCACGAACGCCTGCGATGCGGCCCTGGCCATGCCGTTGCGGTCGATGCCGACCGGAGCCTGGAGGTTCGTGTCCGAAACGGGGGAGGCCACGGTGTCCCGATCCTCACGCACGTCCACTCCTCATCCTGTCGGAGACGAACGCCAGCGCGCCGCCACGCTGGCCGACGTCGTGCAAGTCTATACGGCTGACGGCCAGGTCTATGACCCGGATGGATCGACAGCCACCGTCCGGTCACAGGCCCCCGCTCTGACGAACCGGGGCCAGCGTGATCGTCGGCATGATCAGCGTCGACACCTGACGGCGCCCTCGGATCGCCGCCCTCGGCTCGGCCGGTCGTCCTGAGGGGCCGAGCGTCCGCGCGACCCGGGTAGCATGGCCGTCGATGGAGACAGCCCGGCCGGTCGCGGTCAACGCCGTCACCGGGGTGGTCGGTCGTGAGCGCGTGCGGGCCTTCGACCTGGCGGCTGGGCTCGCGGTCTTCTTCATGATCCTCGTCCACGTCCTGTGGCACTGGGGCGCGCGCGAGACGTGGACGACGCCGATCGGCGAGGCGATCAGCTACGCCGCGGGACCGACCGCCGCGCCGGTGTTCATGTTCCTGATCGGCGCCTCGCTCGGGGCGGCCGCGCATCCGAATCCTCGAACCCTGGCGGCCCGGGGCCTGTGGCTATTCGTGCTCGGTTATGTCCTCAACCTGCTGCGGGGCGTCATCCCGGCCACCATCGGCATGGCCACCGGCGTGATCACCGCCGACGAGGTCGCCCCATACACGGCGTGGTGGCTCGGCACGACGATCGATCTCCACCATGTCGTGGGCCTCTCATTGATCGTCATCGCCATCCTCCGAACGCGGGCGGAGCCCGGCTGGCTGTGGCTGGCCATCGCGGGCGTCCTGGTCCTCGTCGCCCCGTGGGTCCGGACCGTCGCGTTCGGGACGCCGATCCTGGACGCGCCCCTCACGCCGTTCCTCGGCTCGGCCCCGAACGTCTACTACGCCGTGGTTCCATGGCTGGCCTACCCGCTGGTCGGCGCGGTCTTCGGCGGGATGATGGCGCGATCATCGGATCGGACGGCTCTCTTCCGGCGCGGTGCCGCGACCGGGCTCGCCCTGCTGGCCACCGGGGCCGGCTTGATCCTGGTCCAGCGGCCAGGGTTCGACGTGTTCACATACTGGCACCAGCCGGTGTCGTTCGCCGTCGCGATCTTCGGGATGATCCTGCTCTGGCTGGCGCTGTGCGACTTCGCCACGCGGCGGCCACGGATCGACGCGCGGCTCCGCATCCTCTATGGCTGGAGCGACCGCGTCATCGCCATCTACTTCACCCACTGGATCATCGTCGGCTGGGGGGTGGGGGTGGTCGGGTTCCGGGCACTCGAGCTTGGCCCGGTCCTCGTCGCGATGGCGGCCGCCGTCGTGCTGACGAGCTACCTCTCGCGGTTCGCCGTCCGCCTCGAGGCGAGCTGGTGGCTCCGGCGAGGTCGGCAGGGCGAGTCCTCCGAAGTCGCTGTCGCCGTGCCGACGGCCTGAGTCGACGATCGCCGGGACCCTTGCGGATCCGCGCCGGACCGACCTATCGCAGGGCGATGTTCACGTAGTAGGTCTGGCCGTCGTCCATGGCCGCGCCGATCGTCCACACGACCCCCGTGGCGAAGCCCTTGGTGCTCCAGTTGTAGGTGAACCGCGAACCGTTGGAGCGGTACGCCGGCTCCGACGTCGCCGGATCGCTGAACACGCTCTCGTCCACAGCCGAGCTCGTGGGCGCGCCCATCTCCGGCGTGACCCAGCGCGGGGCGCTGACGGGCTCGACGGTGACGCCATTGGCATCCTTGAGCACGAACTTCACCGGGATGGTGCTGCCGCCCTTGAATGTGCTGAACGGACAGGGCGATCCACACGTCCCGGCGTGCGCCGTGTCATTGATCGGCTGCAAGAACCCGTCGAAGCGATAGATGACCTGATAGGACACGACCTGGGTCGTCGTGAGACCGGCCCCATTGGTGGCCGTGCATTCGACCGTGTGGGTCCCGACCGCGCTCGTGTCCACGCTGTCACACGACTGCGAGACGACACCGGATACATCGTCCGTCGCGCCCGCCGACGCCTTGGCCGTCCCGTTGAGCTGGACCGGAGCGGGGCTGACGCGAGGGTCCAGCGCGGGGCCGGTCTTGTCGATGTCGGCCGTGACGACGTTGCTTGGGTCGCTGGTGTTACCGGCCGCGTCGGTCACGGTCGCCGCGGTCGAGGCGACGCCCTTCCCCTCGCTGCTCAGGATCTGGTCGGCCGGGCAGGCGTTGGCCGGGATGCCCGAGCCGGTGTCCGCGCAGGTGAAGTGGACCGCCACGTCGGTCGTGTACCAGCCATCGGCACCGGGATCCGGCACCGTCGTCGCCGCCGCCGCGATCGTCGGCGGGATCGTGTCGACGTTGAAGATCGTGAGTGCCGCGATCCCGGTCGTGCCCGCCAGGTTCGTGCAGGTCGCGGTCAGGGTCTGGCCTTCGGCACCGATCTCACCGGTCGTGGTACTGCTGGTCGTGCAGTTGGCTGGATCGATCCCCGAGCCGGCGTCCGTCCAATTCCAGTCGACCGTCACCGCCGTGTTGGACCAGCCGTTGGCATTCGGTTCCGGGGTCCGTACCGGGCTCGCAGTCGGACCGGACACATCCAGCGTATAGGTGACGACGGCCTTGAAGTCGATGCCGTTCGATCCGCCGAAGTCGGCATTCCTGATCGTGAGCGCGTTTGACCCGGCATGGAAGTCGGCCAGGGTCGAGTCGTCGAACGTCGAGATGGTGTTGAAGTTGGCGCTCGTGTCGATCTGCGGCTGTTGGCCGATCTGGACGTCGTTGAGCAGCACGGTGCCAGCGTTGTCGGTCACCAGCTGGACGCTGATCGAGGGGCTCGAGAACCCGGTCGGCAAGCTGAACGGGATCGAGTACTCGGCCGTCTGGCCCGAGCCCTGGTCGTCCACGGTCGAACCCGTCGTATTGATCCAGCGAGCGCCAGTGATCGAGGCATACACGCCGTGCGGCGGCACGATCCAAGCCGGCCCGCTCGCCCCGATCGCCGGGATCGAGTAGGTCACATTCGGATCTGCCGTTTCGAAGCCGCCGCTGCCGGCCCCACTGACGAGGGTGATCGATGTGGCGGCCAGGACGGGGGTCACCACGCCCAGCGTCAGGCCGAGCATCGAGGCGATGACGAGGACCGACTGCAGCTTGCGCCGGATGGCGGGCCGAACGGTTACGACGGACGTCGAAGACACGGGACCGACCTTTCTGGGTGGGCCGCGACACGACGGCGGTCGGGCATCCCTGCCGAGGCCCGAGAAGGTAGGCCGCTGTCCACCCGCACCGCAATCAGGCACTTGCCCTAGTCGCGCGGCCATCCCCGGCGCGCACGGTCGAGGGTCGGGCCGGTGCCGTCCGTCGCTGCCGTGGGCGTCGCCGGCGAGCCCGGACACCAGGATGGCCGACCCGAACAGCAGCGACGCCTGGCTTCCCCGA
This sequence comes from Candidatus Limnocylindrales bacterium, assembly GCA_038248915.1. GTDB lineage: Bacteria > Chloroflexota > Limnocylindria > Limnocylindrales > CSP1-4 > SPCO01. Next base: position 32,855 of record JBBRXB010000005.1, read on the forward strand.
GGTTGCGCTCGTGCACCGGACTTCCGGCGACGGGTCTTCGCGAATGGTCCTGGTCGGGGGTATCCTCTCGGCGGACTCATTCGGGGAGACCGGTGGCCGCGTTCCAGCGCAGCCTCGGCCCATCGCCCCCAAGGGACCTGTGCACGCATCGTGCGACGGAGGTGACGATCATGTCGCTGCTCGAACGCGTCGAGCGCGCCCAGCGGGGCGCGGCGGATGGCGCGAACGGTGCCGCGCTGGTCCCCGTCGTGGCGCCACCGCCGCCACCGACCGACGTCCGGACCCCGGCCCGCGAACAGCTCCTGGCGTCGATCCGGCTGCGGCTCCAGGAGGAGGTCGTCAACTCGTTCGATGCGCTCCTGAAGGTGTCCGAGCCGGACGATCTCCACAACACCGTCGAGGCGCTCGTCGAGCGGGTCCTTCTCCGCGACGGCTACGTGGTCATGAAGGACGAGCGTGCCCGCCTCATCGAGGAGGTGGCCTCCGAGATCACGGGTCTCGGGCCGCTCGAGCCGTTGCTGGCCGATCACACCATCACCGAGGTGATGGTCAACGGCCCCAGCCACATCTACATCGAGCGCGGCGGGAAGATCCTGCGCGTTGACAGCGTGTTCCTCAACGATGAGCACGTGCTGCGCATCATCGATCGGATCATCACCCCGATGGGCCGGCGCATCGACGAGTCGAGCCCGCGGGTGGATGCCCGGCTGCCCGACGGCTCGCGCGTCAACGCCATCATCGAGCCGCTCTCGCTGGTCGGGCCGGTCATCACCATCCGGAAGTTCTCGAAGACGCCGTACCAGGTCCAGGACATGATCGGTTTCGGCACGGCGACCCGCGAGATGTTCGACTTCCTGCAGGTCTGCGTCGAGGCGCGCCTCAACGTCTTCGTGTCCGGCGGCACGGGTTCCGGCAAGACGACCTTCCTCAACGTCCTCTCGTCATTCATCCCGGACGACGAGCGGATCGTGACCATCGAGGACGCCGCCGAGCTGCAGCTCCGCCAGGCGCACGTGGTCACGCTCGAATCCCGCCCGCCCAACCTCGAGGGCGAGGGTGAGATCACCATGCGGGCCCTACTGCGCAACGCCCTGCACATGCGCCCGGATCGGATCGTGGTCGGCGAATGCCGGGCCGGCGAGGCGCTGGACATGATCCAGGCGATGACCACGGGCCAGGAGGGATCGCTGTCGACCGGCCACGCCAACACGCCGCGGGACATGCTTCGCCGGCTCGAGACGATGGTCCTGATGACCGGCTACGACATGCCGTTGCGGGCGATCCGCGAGCAGATCGCCTCCGCGGTCGACCTCATCGTCCATACCGCCCGCCTGAAGGACGGCTCCCGTAAGGTCGTCAACATCACCGAGGTCTTCGGCATCGATGACGACGAGATCCTGACTCAGGACATCTTCGCCTTCGAGCAGACCGGCTTCCACGATGGCAAGATCGAGGGCTTCCTGAAGCCGACCGGGATCCGGCCGACGTTCATGGGCAAGTTCCAGGCCTACGGCATCGAGCTCCCGCCCGGCGAGTTCGGCATCCCGCCCTTCGACCCGGCCAAGCCCGCCCGCCAGGGAAAGGGCCGCTGGGGGATCGAGTCGATGCCGTCGCCGGAACCCGATGCCATCCAGCCCGGGGTCGGTCTCGGCAAGGTCGTCGAGGCGGGCGGGATGGTCTACGTCTCGTCGATCGGTCCGGTCGACCCCGATACGGGATTCGTCGTCAGCGGTGCGATCAAGGACCAGACCCGCCAGGCCCTGAAGAACCTGAAGGCCAAGCTCGAAGCGGCCGGCAGCTCGCTCGACAAGGTCGTGTGGGCCAATTGGTCGCTCCGGGATTCGACCGAGTTCGACACGTTCAACGAGGAATGGCAGCGCTGGTTCCCGGCCGACGGACCGATCGGACAGGGGACCCTGATGCCGCCCGTCCAACGGCGGGCCGGTTTCCGGATATCGATCGGGGTCATCGCCGAAGCCTGACGGCCGCGGACTCGACTAGCCGAAGGCCGCTCTCGTCACGCGCCGGACCTTCGCGACCAGTGCCCTGACCGCGGCCGCCTGGGTCTGCGTGTGGAAGACACCGACCGTCGGGTTGCCGTGCTCGATGACGAGACGGCCGGGCTCCAGGCGGAGGGTGAGGACCGGATCGAGCGGCCACGACCGGATCCCGCTCCGCGGCCGAAACGCGAAGCCTTCACGGACCAGCAACAGCCGCCGGTCGGTCAGCACGAGTCGGGCGGCGACGACCGGCACGTCATGCTCGATACGTTCATCTGGCTCGAGCAGTTCGGCCAGTGCGGCGCCGGCAGCGACCGTCGGGTCGTCACCAGGTGTCCCCCGTGGTGGCGTCTTCGGCATGGGGTCTCGCGGGGAGGGCCTGGCGCGCGTTCGGGCCACATTGTAGACAATCCGCCCGAACCACGGGCCGCGAACCCGCCACGATCTGGCAGACCATTCCTCGGGCGACGCTACTGGCCGATTCCCGGCCCGCCGGACCCCGTCCGAGGCGGAGTCCGAGCGTGGATCGCGGGCTGGAACTGTCCGCGAGTCCCATGAGTGGCCACGACGGTCCGCCCACGCAGCAACAGGCAGGTCAGAAGGGGCCGCGACACAGGCCAGCTGCCTCGGCGCCAACGTCCATACGGCTAGCCTGCTGCTGCGCGCGCCGCGACGCGATCCCGTCAGGCGTGATCCATCTCCTCGAGTCGACGGCGGTCGGCGGTCTCGAGCTGGAACGTCGAGTGTTCGATATCGAAATCGCCTGACAGGCACCGACACAGCTCGTCGAGCACCGCCGGCGGATCGGCGCCAGGGCCGAGCACGACATGGGCGGACACGACATTGACGCCCGAGGTGATCGTCCAGGCGTGAAGGTCGTGGACATCGGCCACGCCCGGGGCTTCCAGGATGTGGCGTCGGACGACCGCCAGGTCGAGGCCCTTCGGGGTCGCCTCGAGCAGGATGTCCACGGCATCGCGCAGTAGCCGCCAGGTCCTCGGGATGATGAGCAGGGCGATCAGCACCGACGCGACCGCATCCGCCCCGGTCCAGCCGGTCAGAGCGATGACGACGGCGGCGACGATGACCGCGATCGACCCCGCCAGGTCACCGAGGACCTCGAGATAGGCGCCGCGCATGTTGAGGCTGGTCCCCTGGAGGCCATGGAGGAGCATCAGCGACAGCGCGTTGGCGAGGAGGCCGATGACGCCGATCCCGAGCATCAGTCTGGTCTCGACCGGCGGCGGGTCGGCCAGCCGCTGCCATGCCTCGACCAGCACGAATGCCGCGACCCCGAACAGCAGGACGCCGTTGACGACCGCCGCGAGGATCTCCAGGCGCAGGTAACCGAAGGTCCGTTCAGGGTTGGCCGGCCGGCTCGCGAACTGGATGGCCGCCAGGGCGAAGCCGATCCCGGCGACATCCGTGAACAGGTGACCGGCATCGGCCAGGAGCGCGAGGCTGTTGGCCAGGAAGCCGCCGACGAGCTCGACGACGAACACCACCAGCGTGATCCCGAAGACGATCGCCAGGCGGTCGCGTCCGGCCTTTGCGGGTGAGCCGTGCGGGTGTGCCATCAGGACCGCGGCGTCAGCGCTTGTGGCATCACGGGGGATCCAGCGCTCAGCCTCAGCCCTTGCCCTTCTTGGGCGGCAGCGTCCGGATATGCGCCAGGGCCAGTCCGATCCATCTCGCCCCATCGGCCGTGCCCAGCTGGTCCGGCGCGAGGGTGACCCAGCCCGACATCGGTCGCTCCGGCGGGCCGAACGGTCCGGTCCCGGCGATGGCGCGAAGCCTCTCGACATCCACCGGGGCGAGCTTGAGTCCGATCGCCGGCCCGAACAGGCCCATGAACATGTTGCCGTTCACGAACGCGCCGAGGTTGCCGAACATCGGCTTGACCTCGACCGCTGCATCATCCGGGACGAGCGACCGAAAGCGCGCCTTGTCGGCGTCCGTCGGCTTCGGCACCTGCATCGCGATGTCCTCCGGTTCGGCGGCTCTGGTCGGTCGAGCCTACCGCCGGCTGGTCGCCGACGTCGACGGCCACGGTGTCGCTGTTCGGCTGCCGAGCCCCGGCTCACGCCACCAGGGCGCCGGGCTCGACAGTCGGGCCTGTCACATGACGTCGAACGTCTCCACGACCTGGACGGACGCCCCACCGTCCAGAACCGGGCAACCCTTCGCGAGTGCCACCGCCGCATCGAGGGATTCGGCCTTGATGATCGAGTAGCCCGACGGGCCGGCCGCACCGTTCGTGACCGTGCCATCCGGCGCGATCGTCTTCGAGGGGCCTGACGGGTTGCCCTGATCGGCGACCGCACCGCCGAGCGATCCGAACCAGGCGGTCCAGGCCTGCATGACGCGCGCCCCTTCCTCCTGGCCCTCCGGCATCGATCCACCGTGGTAGAGCAGCAGATACTTCGCCATCGTTCCATCCTCCGACGCTTCGGGGCGACGACGCCGCCCAGCGCTAGGACGACGAACGGCCGTCGGCGGAATCGACATGGCCTCGGAGCGTTGCCAGACGAGCTTGGCCGGTGCTACCGTAACGCGGAAGTTACCGATGGCATCGACCAGATGACGGGAGGCACGGCATGGCGACAGCAGTCGGCAGCGGCACCAAGGCGGATCCGTGGGTCCTCAAGACGCCACCCGGTACGTCTGAGTACCAGATGTACCTGGATGAGGCATCCGACCCGCCGGCGATCATCTGCCAGGTCGGAGGGACTCAGCTGAAGTACGACCGTCGGGCGATCGATGACCTGCACGCGATGCTCAAGGCCTACGGCGACTGGATGCCGCTAGGTGGCGCAGACGAGCAGAAGCCCCCACCGGAGGGCACCGTCGAAGCGTGGGGCCGCTCGGCGGACAACCCGGTCAATGGCTGGTACGGGCTCAAGAAGGGCCTGCGTGGGCGGTTCGGCGTGTACATGCCGCCACTCCTCGAGGCGCTCGGCCTGGCCGAGGTCAGCCACGACGCCAAGAACAACCGGATGCGGGCGCTGTAGGCCGTGAAGTCGTTCGAGGCGACCGCTGTCATCAACGCCACGCCTGCCACGATCTGGGCCGTCCTGGTGGACGGAGCACACTACGCGGACTGGGATTCCGGCGTCCTCAGCGTCGAGGGCACCATCGCGTCCGGAGCGACGATCAAGGTCGTGTCCGGCGCCAACCCGGGTCGGACCTTTCCGGTCAAGGTGACCCGGTTCGAGCCGGCTACCTCGATGACCTGGAGCGGCGGGCTGCCGCTCGGGCTATTCAAGGGTGTCCGCACGTTCACGCTGGCACCGACCGGCAGCGGAACCACGCGGTTCGACCTTCGCGAGGAATACAGCGGTCTACTGGTGTCGATGATGTGGCGTTCGATGCCCGACCTCGGACCGTCCTTCGCCCAGTTCGCCAGCGGTCTCAAGCAGCGTGCCGAGCCGCACAGCTGAGCTCATGTCCGCTTCGTCGTCGGCGGGTGACCCATTCGACGCCCTGGGCGACCCGAATCGCCGGGCGATCGTCGAGCTTCTGGGATCGGGTGGTCGTTCGGTGCGCGACCTCGCCGACGCCCTGCCGATCAGCCGACCGGCGGTCTCGCGACATCTCCGGCTGCTCAAGGCGGCCGGGCTGGTCGTGGAGGAGCCGCGCGGGACTCGCCGGATCTACCGACTCCACGACGAAGGCGTCGAGGCCGTGCGCCAGTACCTCGAGCGCGTCTGGGGTGATGCGGCAGCCCGGTTTCGACTGGTCGCCGAGAACACGACGCCAGAGCCGTGATCGAACCGATCAGGCTGGCCTTCGAGGTCGAGTGCCCGGCCGCGCAGGCATTCGATGTCTGGACCAGCCGGATCGGCCAGTGGTGGCCGGTCGACCACACCGTGTCGGAGGAGCCCGATATCGCCGTGGTCCTGGAGGGTCGTCCGGGCGGGCGGATCTTCGAACGGACGACGACCGGCGTCGAGCACGATTGGGGTGAGGTGATGGTTTGGGAACCGCCGAGCCGCTTCGTCTACCTGTGGCATCTCCGGCGCGACCGCGCCGACGCGACGGAGGTCGAGATCAGGTTCATCGAACGAGGCGATGAAACCACGCTCGTCGAGATCGAGCACCGCGGCTGGGACGCGCTTGGCGCGGGCGGCCAAGACTGGCGGGATCGGAATCACGGCGGCTGGGCGACACTCCTGCCGCACTTTGTCGCCGCGGTCAGAGCTCCCCGCGATCGAGCCGATGGCGCGCCACGAACGCCGCCGCCTGGGCCCGCCGCTCAAGGTTGAGCTTGGCGAGGATGGAGCTGACGTAGTTCTTGACGGTCTTGTCCGACAGGAAGATCTGGGCGGCGATCTCCTTGTTGGTCATCCCCTCGGCCACCAGCATCAGGATCTTGCGCTCCTGCCCGGTCAGCTGCGAAAGCTCGTCGGCGTCCTGCGAGCCTGACGCGATGCGGCGGATCCGCTCGAGGACCTTTTCGGTCACGGCCGGATCGAGGAGCGACTCGCCCCGCCCGACGGCTTCGAGCGCGGCGATCAGGTCGCGCGCCCGGATCTGCTTGAGCAGGTAGCCGCTGGCTCCCGCGATGATCGCGGACAGGACCGCTTCCTCGTCCGGGTAGGAGGTCAGCATCACGACGCGGGTGCCCGGCAGCTCCGCGCGGATCTCACGACAGGCTTCGATGCCCGACCCGTCTGGCAGGCGCACGTCCATGATCACGAGGTCGGGCTGATGACGACGGGCCTGGTCGATGGCCTCCGCGACCGTTGCCGCCTCCGCGACCACCTCGAACCCCTCGCGCCGATCGATGAGCGCGACAAGACCCTGGCGGACGACCTCGTGGTCGTCGACGACGAGCAGGCGCAGCTTGCCGGGTGGCGACGCAGCATCGGTCATACGGGGAGCTCCTCGAGGGTGATCGGGATTCGGACGGTCAACCGCGACCCGGCACCCTTGCTGCTCTCGATCGTCATCTCGCCACCAAGCGCGGCCGACCGGGCCCGAAGATTGTCGAGCCCGAGGTGACCGGCCGACGTGACAACATCGGGATCAAATCCTACCCCGTCATCGGTGACCCGAAGTTCGAGGATGTGGTCGTCGGCAGACAGGCTGAGCTCGATGCGGCCAGCCCGAGCGTGGCGAGCCGCGTTGCTGAGCCCCTCACGGGCCATCTGGAGCAGCTGGACACGATGGCCGATGGGCAGCTTGGCCGTCACGGCCGGATCGATCGAGAGATCCAGGTCCACCTCCGCCTGCCCGCTCAGGCTGAATTCCTGGGCGAGGGTCGCGAGGCCGGCCACGATGTCCGCGCCGTGCAGCAGCTCCGAGCGGAGGCCCAGGATGAAGTTGCGGATCTCGCGGATCGCGACATTGAGCGAGTCGATCGCCCGGTCGACTCGAAGCCCAGCCTCATCGGGATCGACGGTCATCAGCTCCGGGACGTCCTCGAGCGACAGGGCGACCCCATAGATCCCCTGGATGATGCCGTCGTGCAGGTCGCGAGCGATGCGTTCCCGCTCATCCGCGACGGCCAGCTGCTTGACTTGCTCGTGCAGCCGGGCGTTCTCGATGGCGATCCCGGCCCTGAGCGAGAACATCTCGACCAGGAGACGGTCGGCCTCGCTGAACGCGGGGGCGCCGAGCTTGTCGGTCAGGTAGAGGTTGCCGACGGCGCGCCCGTGGACCTTGATCGGCACGCCCAGGAACGAGCCCATCTCGGGATGGTTCGGCGGAAAGCCACTGGAGTCGGGATGGCTCGCGATGTCGGCGATCCGATAGGCGCGGCTCTCGCGGATGATGAGCCCGAGCAGACCCCGGCCGTGTGGCAGCGGTCCGATCCGGGCGCGCTGTTCGGCGCTGATCCCGCTGGTGATGAAGCGGTCGATGACGCCACTGCCATCGACCAGGCCGAGGGCCGCGTACCGGGACCCGATCAGGCCACGGACGCGATCGACGATCAACTGGAGGACGGGCTCGAGTTCGAGGATCTCGGCGATCTCGCGAGTCGCGTCGACGAGGGCCTCGAGGTCGCCGACGGTCAGGCTCGAATCGCCGCCCGTCGACGACGGGCCGGCGGAGGCACTGGACGGCTGCGAGTCGGTCGCCATGAGGGGAGAGCCTACCAAGCCTGCGCGGCCGACCGGCTCGGCCACACGGCCCGCCCGTTTCGGGCCATTGGTCACTTTCATGGCGCGGCACGTCGCACGAGGCTATGGGTGATGCGCGACCTGTCACCGACGGCGGCGCCCGTGATCGACCCGTCCGTCATGCCGCTACGGCCAGTCCCGGCGACCGACGCCGGGGGAACCTTCCGGACGCTGCTCCTCGCCACGGACCTGTCGCCCGCCTCGGCGGCGGCCGAACGGCTGGCGCTTGATCTCGCGACCGGTCTGGGCAGCGCGATCCTGCTCGTCAGCGTCATCGACCCGCACGGGCTGCGGCTGCCCGGCGGCGGCTACCGGCAGCGGATCGACCAGGCCCGGGCTATCCGCGAGGCCGCGGCACAGGTCGTCGTGGAGCTCGGCCGCCGCCGGGGGATCCCGATGCGCTGCCTGATCTGGGAGGGTGACCCCGGCGAGGCCATCGTCGAAGCGGCCATCGCCGAGTCAGTCGATCTCATCGTCGTCGGGTCGCACGGCCGGACCGGGATGGACCGGCTGTTCATGGGCAGCGTGTCCGAACGCGTGGTCCGGACCTCGCCGACGCCGGTCCTCGTCGCTCGCTCGACGCCGGGGTCGACCTGGACGCCGGGGTCGACCTAAGGGCGGGTCGCGGTCGCGCGGCCTGTCGCGGCCGCGGCGAACGAGGCCATGTCCGGGAACGTCGCATCCGGGGTCGCGTCGGCCGGCGGCGTCGCCCCGAAGCCGGCCCGACCACCGCGACGATCGATCCAGACCGTCGCAAAGCCCAGCCGTCGCGCCGTGACATGGTCGTGGAACAGGCTCTGCGCCACATGCAGGATCCGCTCCCGGGGCAGGCCGATGCGCTCCAGCGCGACCTCGAAGTTGCGTGGGTCTGGCTTGTAGCTGCCGACCGATTCGGCGGTGACGACCCAGTCGAACGTCGTCTGCAGCCGCGTCGCGGAGCATGCGAACAGGTCCTCGTCGCAGTTCGTGATGACCCCGAGCCGGAAGCGAGTGTGCAGCGCAGCCAGCGCTGCCGCGGAATCGGGAAAGGCCGGCCAAGCACCGACTGACCCGGCGAAGGACTCGATCTCGGCAGCCGAGGGTTCCACGCGGTGGTTGGCGGCGACGCCGCGCATCCCGCCAGCGAGGATCTCCCGGTACCGCTGGTAGGGACCGGCCTCTGCCGCGGCCTCGAGCCCGGCGTAGATTTCGAGGATGTCCTCGTCGGTGGCGTCGATCCCGCGACTCGTGAGCATCGGCCGCAGCCCGGCCAGGATGCCCGTCTCCCAGTCGATGAGCGTGCCATAGCAATCGAAGGTCAAGGCCCTGAATCGGCCGTAGTCGAGTGCCGTCACGGTCTCCTCATCTTTCCCAGCGGTCGGGTCGCTCGTCGATGGCCATCATCGCCCACGGCTGCCGGTGCGATCTGCCGACTCCATCGCGCCGGCGAATCGACCGGAGCAGGGATGCTGGTCCCGACCGATCCGTCGGAGGTGTCGAACACATCGATGGATCGACGGGCTCGATCCACGCTCCACCGCCATCGCTTCGTGCGTGCACGCAGGCTCGAGAAAGGTATACAGGCAAGCCAGCTGTCTACGGTCCAGTCGCTAAGTCGGCCGCCGCGCCACCGCTGGAGGGCGTCCGCGCATCCGCACGCTGCTAGCATCGACTCGATGGCGACGGCGCGGTACGACTTCATCATCGTCGGTGGTGGCTCCGCGGGTAGCGCACTGGCCAACCGCTTGTCCGCCGACCCCGCCAACCGCGTCCTGGTCCTCGAGGCCGGCCGTCCTGACTACCGGTTCGACGTGTTCATCCACATGCCGGCGGCACTGACCTTCCCGATCGGCAGCCGCTACTACGACTGGATGTACGAGTCGGAGCCCGAGCCGTTCATGAACGGCCGGCGCGTCTACCACGCGAGGGGCAAGGTCCTCGGCGGCTCGTCGAGCATCAACGGCCAGATCTTCCAGCGTGGCAACCCGCTCGACTACGAACGGTGGGCCGCGGATCCTGGGATGGCGACCTGGGACTACGCTCACTGCCTGCCGTACTTCAAGAAGATGGAGACCTGCCTGGCGGCGTCCGCGGACGACCCCTGGCGCGGCCACGACGGCCCACTCATCCTGGAGCGGGGTCCGGCCACCAACCCCCTGTTCAGGGCGTTCTTCGCCGCCTCCCAGGAGGCCGGATACCACCTGACCGAGGACGTCAACGGCTATCGCCAGGAGGGATTCGCGGCGTTCGACCGCAACATCCACGACGGGCGGCGGCTCAGCGCGGCGCAGGCCTACCTCAAGCCGGTTCGCGGGCGCAAGAATCTGTCGGTGCGGACACGGACCTTCGTCACCGGCGTGGTCTTCGACAACAGGCGGGCCGTCGCCGTCGACATCGAGCGCCGGGGCGGTGGGACGGAGCGCATCGAAGGGGGCGAGATCATCCTCGCCGGCGGCGCCATCAACACGCTGCACCTCCTGCAGCTGTCGGGGGTCGGACGGGCGGACGATCTGGCCGCGCTCGGGATCCCGGTCGTGGCCGACCTGCCGGGCGTCGGCGACCATCTCCAGGACCACCTCGAGGTCTACATCCAGTACAAGTCGCTCCAGCCTGTCTCGATGCAGCCGACGGCGACCGAGCTCTGGCGGCGGCCGTTCATCGGGGCGCGATGGCTGTTCCGACGGAGCGGCCCGGGGGCGACCAATCATTTCGAGGGCGGCGGCTTCGCGCGTTCGAACGAGGCGATCGCCTACCCGAATCTGATGTTCCATTTTCTGCCGCTCGCCATCCGCTACGACGGGACCGCCGGCGCGCCCGGACACGGCTACCAGGTTCATGTCGGACCGATGTACTCGGACGCGCGAGGGACGATCGCGCTCAAGACGACGGATCCGCACGATCACCCGGCGCTGCGGTTCAACTACCTGTCGACCGAGCAGGACCGGCGCGAATGGGTGGAGGCGGTCCGGGTCGCCCGGCACATCCTCAACCAGCCGGCGATGGACCCCTACAACGGTGGCGAGACCTCGCCCGGGCCGATCGTCACCACAGACGACGAGATCCGCGAGTGGGTGGCGCGCGACGCGGAGACCGCGCTCCATCCGTCATGCACCGCGCGGATGGGCACCGACGGTGCGTCCGTCCTGGATCCGCTGTCGATGCGGGTGCATGGCCTGGGCGGCTTGCGCGTGGTCGACGCATCGGCGATGCCGTATGTCACCAACGGCAACATCTACGCCCCGGTGATGATGATCGCCGAGAAGGCCGCGGACCTGATCCTTGGCAACACGCCGCTGGATCCCCAGCACACGCCGTTCTACCGGCATGTGCCAGGCGCCGCAGCCCTCATCGAGCAGCGCTGATCGCCCGATCCGACATCGACAGCGACCGTGCGGCGGTCGTATGCTTCGGCCCCACCAAACGGGGGCGTGACGGGCGGTCACGACCTTGGTCTCGAGTGAGGTGACCAGGATGCGCAAGCTCCGGGCCGTGCTGCTCATCGTCGCTGTGGCGACGCTCGTGCCCCTTCCGGCCGCGGCCCTGGCCTCCGACACGCCCGATCCGGCGTCCGTCACCATCGCCGGCTCACTCCAGTCAGAGGCCGGTTGCGCGGGCGACTGGGATCCGGCCTGCGCGACCACGCACCTGGTCTACGACGCCAACGATGGCGTCTGGCAGAACACCTTCACGCTGCCCGCCGGGGCGTACGAGTACAAGGCCGCCCTGAACGACGCCTGGGACGAGAACTACGGCCTGCACGCCGTGTCGAACGGGGCGAACATCCCGGTCACGCTCGCCTCCGGGGCACCCGTCAAGTTCTACTACGACCACGAGACGCATTGGGCGACCGACAACGTCAGCTCCGTCATCGCGGTGGCCGCGGGCAGCTTCCAGTCCGAGCTGGGCTGCGCGTCTGACTGGGATCCGAGCTGCCTGCGGTCCTGGCTCCAGGATCCCGATGGCGACGGCATCTACACCCTCGAAACGACCGCCCTACCGCCCGGCTCGTACGAGACCAAGGTGGCCATCAGCGAGAGCTGGGACGTGAACTACGGCGAGGGCGGCGTCCTCAACGGATCGAACCTCGCGTTCACCGTCCCGGCCGCCGGCACAAAGGTCACCTTCAGTTTCGACGCCGCGACCCACGTGCTGGTCATCACGGTGGCCGCACCGGCCGGCGCTCCGGGCGCGCCCGGAGCGCTGTCGCACTTCGACCTCGCCCGGAAGGACTGCCTCGGCACGGCCCGCAACTCGACATCCAAGGTCTGGTACACCGTCGCCGGTGGCGTCCTCAGCGACGTCTACTACCCGACCGTCGACAACACCAATGTCGAGACGCTCCAGTACGTCGTGACCGACGGGACCACGTTCACCGACCTCCAGACGCGGGACATGACCTCGGTCGTGGAGGCGATCGCCGACTCCGGCGGGATGGCCTGCCGGGTCACGTCCACGGCGAAGACCGGCCGGTACCAGGTCGTGACCGACTACTTCACCGATCCGGGCCGGAACACGCTGATCATGCGGGTCAAGCTGACTTCGCTCGGGAAGCCCAAGCCGAAGCAGCCTGTCTACCGGCTGTACGTTCGCTTCGATGCCACGGTCAACGGCAATGGCGGCGGGGGTCCCGGCAACGGTGGCGCCGACTCGGCGACGATCGATGGTTCGACGGGCCACCCCGTTCTCGTCTCGTCGGATCCGGTCACCGCCACGAACGCGGCCAACCGCGACTACGCCGAGCCGGTCTACGCGGCGCTCGACGGCTCGTTCACCGAGGCCGCGAGCGGCTTCGTCGGGAGCGACAGCGACGGGCTCGTCCAGCTCGACTCGAACCATTCACTTGGCCCGATCGACACCGACGCCCACGGCGGCAACGTCGTCCAGACGGCGCGGGTCGCCCTGGCCGGCGGCAACGGGGTGCTGGCGCTCGGGTTCGGCGCCTCGCAGGCCGCGGCAGTCGGCGCGGCCGAAGGGTCGCTCGGCGCGGATCCGGGCGCCGTGCTCGATGCCTACGCCAAGGGCTGGCGCGCGTACGACGCAACGCTCACCAAGTTGCCGAACAAGCTGGCCGGGCTCAAGAACAAGCCGACTGACGCGCTGCGGGACGCCTATTACGTGAGCGCCAACGTGCTCAAGGCGTCCGAGGACAAGACGTTCCCCGGTGCGATCGTCGCCAGTCTCGCGTCGCCATGGGGGCAGGCCGTCTCGGCGGGCGACCCGGCCAACACGTACTTCGGGTCGTACCGCGAGGTGTTCGCGCGCGATCTGTACGAAGCCTGGACCGGCCTGCTGGCGGACGGCGACCTGGCCACGGCCCGCGACGCGACCCTCTTCCTGTTCGAGCGACAGCAGCTGCCCGATGGCTCGATGCCGCGCAACAGCCTGGTCAATGGCAAGACCGCGCCAGACTCGTTCGGGACGCAGCTCGACGAGGTCGCCTACCCGATCCTGATGGCCTACCAGCTTGGGCTGACCGATCCTTCGCTGTACGCGAACCACGTCAAGCCCGCAGCGAACTACCTGGTCGCCCACGGACCTGCCTCGGGCTCCGAGCGCTGGGAGGAACAGGCAGGCTACTCGCCATCGACCATCGCCGCCGAGATCGCCGGGCTGGTGGCGGCCGGCGAGCTGGCGCGCGCCAACGGCGACACGGCAGCGGCCAGCATCTGGCTCGGCGTCGCGGACGATTGGCAGCGCTCGATCAAGGGCTGGACGGTCACGACCAACGGCCCGCTCGCGGATCATCCGTACTTCATCCGCCTATCGAAGACCGGCGACCCGAACGCCGCGATCTCGTACGGCGTGGGCAACGGCGGCCCGACGCTCGACCAGCGCGCCGTGATCGACGCGGGCTTCCTCGAGCTGGTGCGCCTCGGTGCGCTTCCCGCAGCCGACCGGGACATCGTGGCGTCCCTCCCCGTCGTCGACGCCACGATCGAGTCGATCACGCCGAGCGGTCCCGGCTGGCACCGCTATAACGGCGACGGCTACGGCGACCGCGCCAGCGACGGCCGGCCGTGGGCACCGAGCGGACAGGGGACCGGGCACCTCTGGCCCGTCCTTTCGGCGGAACGAGCGGAACAGGCGCTCGCCGCGGGCGATGCCGCGACCGCCGCCTCGCTGCTCCAGGGGATGCAGGCGTTCGCGTCAGGCGTCGGGCTGATCCCCGAGCAGGATTGGGAGCTGCCGGACCTCGCCGCCTCGGCGTTCGGCACGGACCCGACGATCGCCTCGATCGGGTTCCAGAACGGCGATGCGGCCGGTTCCGCGTCGCCGCTCACGTGGTCGGCAGCTTCGTTCGTGCGCCTCGCCGCAGACCTCGTGGCGGGCCGCAACGTGGCACTCCCCGCGGCAACGCATGCGCGCTACGTCGCGCATACGCAGGGCACCACGACGCTCACGGTCACCAGCCCGGCCAACAGCGCCGCCGTGTCCGCCTCACCGGTGACGGTCACCGGCACGTCCGTGGCGGGCAACACGATCCATGTCGCGGCGACCAACACCGATGCGAACTCGACGACCACCAGCGCCTCGGCCATCGCCGCTACAGACGGCTCATTCAGCGTCGATGTCGCGGTCACCGGTGGCACCACCGTCCTCAACGTCGTCGCGGTCAGCCCGGGCGGTGGCACCGCCCACGTCACACGGACGATCGTGTTCGACTTCGTACCGGGCACGCTGCTGCTCGAGGTCGCCGATCCGGACCACGATGACAACGGCCCCGGCAACTACGCCTACCCGACGTCCGCCGACTTCCACCCGGGCGCCTTCGACATCGAGGCCTTCCAGGTCTACGACTCGGGGGCCGATGTCACGTTCCGGATCAAGACGCGCGACCTGACCGCCACGTTCGGGAGCCCGCTCGGTGCCCAGCTCGTCGACATCTATGTCCACGACCCGGCGGCGGCGTCGACCTCGACCGCGGCATCGGACCCGGCGCGCCACTTCGCGATCGCGCCGGCCTTCGCGTGGAACCGGCTCATCCAGGTCCAGGGCTTCGGCCAGCGCTACGTGGATGCGAGTGGGGGCACGCTCGGCACCGTCGTGGTCAAGGGCAATGCGGTGTCGCGGTTCATCACCGTGACCGTGCCCAAGTCATCGCTCGGCACGCCCGGCCCCGGCTGGGGGTTCACGGTCGTGCTGACCGGTCAGGACGGCTTCAAGGCGGGGAACGCGCGCCTCTTCACGGCGACCCCCGGGGGCTTCGAGTTCGGCGTGTGTTCGACCGCGAGCGCGGACCCGCATTGCACGTTCGACCCGAACGCCGTGCCCAAGGCGATGGACGTCATCGCGGCATCGGGCGTGCAGCAATCGGACGAACTCGATTACACGATCCACGACCCCGTCACGCTGACCGGCGTCACGATCCCATAGGCGTCCCGGCCGGCGTCGGGTCCGGGCACCGCGCCCCGATCCCCTCACGGGCTCGGGCTGCCCCCGTGTCCGGTCAGATCGATTCGATCCGCCGGGGCGACAGTCGCGGCCCGTAGCGGGGCGGCCGGATCCCGCTCAGCTCGAGCAGTCGGATCACACGCGCCCGCTGGCCGCGGTACGGCTCGAGGAGTTCCAGCATCCGCGTGTCGTCAGCGCGTGGCTCGCGAGCCAGGGCGAACGCCACCAGGTTCGGCAGATGGAAGTCGCCGACGCTGACCGCATCGGGGTCGCCGAGCGCCCGGATACCGACCTCCGCCGCGGTCCACGGCCCGATGCCCGGCACGGCCGTCAGGCGGGCATAGGCGTCGGAGAGCGACAGATCCACGATGGCCTCGAACCAGGCAGCGCGCGCCGCCACCCGGCGGATGACTTCGGCGCGACGCCGCTCCACCCCGAACGGGTGGTATGCGTAGTACGGCAGGGCGGCGAGGACGCCCGGTGCCGGCGCCAGGCGCAGCCGCCATTCGGGCGGCCCCGGCGCGGCCTCGCCGTGGATGCGGGTCAGCCCTGACAGGGCCCGGTGCGCCTCCAGGCTCGTGACCTTCTGCTCGAGGATCGCCGGGACGAGCGATTCGATGACCGCACCGGTGCGCGGGATCCGGACGCCGGGAAAGCGGCGGGCGAGCTGGGCGATGAGCGGGTGGCCCGCGGGGATCGGCGGGCCTCCGTCATGCAGCCCCAGCAGGCCCGGGACCTGGGCGAGCACCCGGTCCGCGCCGGGACCGAACGCCTCCGCCCGGACCTCGTCCCCGGCGTGGCTGAGCTCGACGGTGGCCGGTCCATCCGGCGTCCTCGTGGCCAGCCAGGCGCGCCCGGTCCCGACCCGGACCGACGCGTCGAACGAGCCGTGGGCGAGCGGTGCGAGCGTCCGCCGGAGGTCCAGCGGGACCGTCACTCGATAGGTGTGCGAAGCCATCGCCGCGATGCTGACACGATTCTGATCCGGTCACGACTGGCGGCGACAGCCACCCGAACGGCGGATCCGTGGTACGTTCGTCCCAGACGTGCGACACAAGGATGTCGTC
Organism: Candidatus Limnocylindrales bacterium; assembly: GCA_038248915.1. Lineage (GTDB taxonomy): Bacteria > Chloroflexota > Limnocylindria > Limnocylindrales > CSP1-4 > SPCO01. Next base: position 49,418 of record JBBRXB010000005.1, read on the forward strand.
GCGAAGGTGGCGCTCATCGCCCTCCTCGCCTCGGTCGCCGTCCCTGGTCCAGTCGGTTCGCGGGGTCCCAGCCCCGCCACGACCCTGGATCCCAACCTCTTCCAACGTGTCGAGGTCGCGGCGCTTGCGCGCGGGATGGCGATGACGATCCAGCCCCAGGATCCAGGGGCCCGGTCCGCCGGCAACCTGGATCAGGCCTCGACCCTCGTCGAGCCAGACCCGCGAACCGAGCCGACCCAGGCTCAGGTTCGACCCGCCCAGAAGGTGGCCAGACCTGGCTCGGTCAGCCGCAACGTCTGGCGCCACGACCCGGAGATCTCGTGGTACGGCCCGGGGCTCTACGGCAACGGCACCGCGTGCGGCCAGAAGATGACCGAGACGCTCGTCGGCGTGGCCCATCGGACGCTCCCGTGCGGGACCCTGGTGACGTTCCGGAACCAGAAGACGGGCGCCACGATCACGGTGCCGGTCGTCGACCGCGGGCCATACGTGTCCGGCCGAAGCTGGGACCTGACCCACGGCGCCTGCGCCAGGATCGGTCACTGCTTCACCGGGCCCATCGACTGGCGGCTCGCTGCCGGCGGCTGAACCCCGCGCTCGCCCCGCGCAACGGCGCGACGCCAGCTCGCCATGTCCCCGAGACTGGCGCCATGCGGATCCTCGTGGTCGGTGCCGGTGGTGTCGGAAGCGCGGTCGTGCCGATCGCCGTCCGGCGTGACTTCTTCGAGCGGTTGGTCGTCGCCGACTACGACCTCGGCCGCGCAAAGCGAGCCGTGGCCCGGTTCCCGGCTGATGCTCGCCTCCTCGCCGCGTGCGTCGATGCGTCCCGCTCCGATGACATCGCGGCGCTGTGCCGCGAGCACGGCATCACGCATGTCCTCAACGCCGTCGATCCACGCTTCGTCATGCCCATCTTCGAAGGCGCGTTTGCGGCCGGTGTCGACTATCTCGACATGGCGATGTCCCTGTCGCATCCGGACCCCGAGACGCCCTACGAGCGGACCGGCGTCAAGCTCGGTGACGAACAATTCGCGCGAACGGACGCGTGGACGGCGGCCGGCCGCCTGGCCCTGTGCGGCGTCGGCGTGGAACCCGGTCTGTCCGACGTCTTCGCCCGTTACGCCGGGGACCACCTCTTCGCAGAGATCGACGAGATCGGCATCCGCGATGGCGCCAACCTCGTCGTCGACGGCTACGACTTCGCGCCGTCGTTCTCGATCTGGACGACGATCGAGGAGTGCCTCAACCCACCGGTCATCTGGGAGGCCGACCGCGGCTGGTACACGACCCCGCCGTTCAGCGAGCCGGAGGTGTTCGACTTCCCGGAGGGGATCGGGCCGGTCGAATGCGTCAATGTCGAGCACGAGGAGGTCCTGCTCATCCCGCGCTGGGTCAAGGCTCGCCGGGTGACATTCAAGTACGGCCTTGGCGACGAGTTCATCAAGGTGCTCAAGGTCCTCCACACGCTGGGCCTCGACCGGACGCACAAGGTCCGCGTGGGCGGCGTCGAGGTGTCGCCACGGGACGTCGTGGCGGCATGTCTCCCGGATCCGGCCCAGCTCGGCGACCGGATGCGCGGCAAGACCTGTGCCGGAACCTGGGTCAAGGGCACCGGGGTCGACGGCGGGCCGCGCGAGGTCTACCTCTACCACGTCGTCGACAACGAGGTGACGATGCGCGAAGACGGCGCGCAGGCGGTCGTCTGGCAGACGGCGATCAACCCGGTCGTCGCGCTCGAGCTCCTGGCCAACGGGGCCTGGGCCGGTACCGGCGTGCTCGGGCCGGAGGCGTTCGATGCCGTGCCGTTCCTCGACCTGCTGACGGCCTACGGTTCGCCCTGGGGGATGCGCGAGGGCGGATAAGGGAGCCCGGGCCTCGTCCGGTTCAGGGGCAACGCGGTCGGAACGGCCGGCGCGCCCGTCACCCGAACGACGGCTCCCAGTCCGGCGGCGCCAGGGTGAACCCGTCGAAGTCGAACGCCGGGGCGACGATGCAACCGACCAGCGTCCACGACCCGAGGGTCCGGGCCGTCTGCCACGAGCCAGCAGGCACGATCACCTGGACCGTCGCCCCGGACGCGCCGTCGAGGTTGCCGCCCAGGCGGTGGACCGCGATCAGCCTGTCGCCGTCGGCCCAGATCCGCAACTCGAGGTCGTCGCCCGCCGACCACTGCCAGATCTCGTCGGCATCGAGCCGATGCCAGTGCGAATCTTCGCCTGCAGCCAGCAGGAACAGGATCGCGCTTGCCGTCGGTCGAGTGTCGCCGACGGCTGCCGCGTGCCAGGTCTCGACGTACCAACCACCCTCGGGATGGGCCTGCATCCCGAAGCGTTCCGCGAGCACGGACGGATCGGTCATGCGCTGAGCGTCAGCATCGCCGCGACGCCGAACCCGATCCGAAGCCGATGAGCAGCCCTGGCGCCCTCGTGGGCAGGCGCCCCGACATCGCGACGAACACGCCGATGGAGAGCGACGACGCGCCGACGAACGCCCAGAACCCCGCAGCGGCCATGTCAGGAGACGGTCACGTGAGCGGCTCGAAGCGGGCCGTGAAATGTCGCAGCGCCGCCGGTTGCGGTTCCGCCATGCGGAGGCCGCCCAGGTCGGCGGCGCGTTGGGCGACCGCCGCCACCACCTCGATGACGTAGTCGATGTGGCTCTGGGTGTAGGTCCGTCGCGGGATCGCCAGCCGGACAAGATCCATCGCCGCGGGGATCTCGGTGCCGTCCGGCTGTCGCCCGAACATGACGGTCCCGATCTCGCAGCCGCGGATGCCGCCCTCGATATAGAGCGCGACGGACAGGGCCTGGCCCGGGTAGGCGAGCGCCGGGACATGCGGCAGCAATGCTCGCGCGTCGAGGTAGATGGCATGGCCGCCGAACGGCTTGACGAGCGGCACGCCCGCCGATTCAAGCGCCTCGCCGAGATAGGCAGTCGACCGGATCCGATAGTGGAGATAGTCGTCCTGGACGACCTCACGAAGGCCCTGGGCGATGGCTTCGAGGTCACGGCCGGCGAGGCCGCCGTAGGTCGGGAAACCCTCGGTCAGGATCAGGACGTTGCGGCACGCCTCGGCGAGGGCGTCGTCATCCATCGCCAGCCAGCCACCGATATTGGCCAGGCCGTCCTTCTTGGCGCTCATCGTCATGCCGTCGGCGAGGGCCGCCATGTCGCGGACGATGTCCGGGATCGCCCGATCCGCCTGGCCGGGTTCGCGCGTCTTGATGAACCAGGCGTTCTCCGCGAACCGGCATGCGTCGAGGAAGAGCGGCTTGCCGAACCGGTCGCACACGGCGCGCACCGCCTGGAGGTTCTCGAGCGAGACCGGCTGCCCACCGCCCGAGTTGTTGGTGACGGTCACGAACACGACCGGCACATCCGCGCCACGATCGGTCAGCAGCGCCTCGAGCGCCGCGATATCCACGTTGCCCTTGAACGGGTGGAGCGCGGCCGGGTCGCGGCCCTCGGCGATGACGAGGTCGAGCGCCTCCGCGCCGCTTGCCTCGACGTTCGCGCGGGTCGTGTCGAAATGGGTGTTGTTCGGGATGACCTTGCCGGCGCCGCCGATGACCGAGAACAGGATCTTCTCGGCGGCGCGGCCCTGGTGGGTCGGGATGACGTGCCGGAACGGCCACAGCTCCTGGACGGCGGCGAGAAAGGCGAACCACGACGGCGACCCGGCGTATGACTCGTCGCCGTGCTGGATGGCCGCCCACTGGTCACGGCTCATCGCGCCGGTCCCGGAATCGGTCAGCAGGTCGATCAGCACGTCGTCGGCGTGGAGCGCGAAGAGGTTGAGTCCCGCCGCCGCGATGGCCGTCTCGCGCTCCTCGCGGGTCGTGATCCGGATGGGCTCGACGGCATGGATCCGGAACGGTTCGATGATCGTGCGGAAGGTCGTCATCGTGGCGAGCATAGCCGTGTGCCGGTACCGTATGGGCATGTGCCGAAGCATCAAGACCCTGCGTCGCGCCGACGAGACCGCGACGACGGGCGAACTGGAGGCCGCCGCCCGCCAGTACGTCCGCAAGATCAGCGGCTATCGGGTGCCGAGCGCCCGCAACAGCGAAGCGTTCGAGGGCGCCATCGCCGAGATCGCGGCCGCCTCCGCGCGGCTGATGGAGACGCTCGGCGTGGCCGTCGAGGAGGGTCCGGACCGCTGGACGCCGCGTGCCTCGACCGCGACCGGCGACGCCACCCACGTCCACGCCCGCGCTCGCGCGTGACCGCGCGGCCCTGGTGGGTCCGACCCGGCCTCGATATCGACCAGGCGGGGCGCCTACGGATCGTCGGCCATGACGCCGAGGTGCTGGCCCGCGAGCACGGGACGCCGCTGTTCGTCTACGACCGCGCCCGTTTCGCGGAGAACGCCCGGGCGCTCCAGGGAGCCCTGGGCCGGACCGGCCTGCCGTACCGACTCCGGTTCGCGCTGAAGGCGAACCCGCTGCCCGAGGTCCTCGAGGTGTTCCGCGGGCTCGGGGCGCCGGGTACTCCGGGGATCGTCGGGATCGATGCCTGTTCACCCGGCGAGGTCGAGCGCGCGCTCGCCTGTGGCTGGCGGCCGAACGAGATCAGCTACACCGGGACGAACGTCTCGGAACGGGACCTCGACGCGCTGCTGGCGCATGGCATCCACTGCAATCTCGATGCCATCAGCCAGATCGAGCGGTACGGCCGGCGGGCGCCGGGTGCCGCGATCGGCATCCGGATCGACCCGGGGGTCGGCGCCGGCTACAACGACCACCTCGAATACGCCGGCGACCGCCCGACCAAGTTCGGGATCGGGCTGGAGCGCCTCGACGACGCGGTGGCGGCCGCCGCGCACCACGACCTCCGGATCGACACGATCCATTTCCATGCCGGGTCGGGCTGGCTGGCCGACGGGCTGGCCGATTTCGAGCGAGCGCTGGAGGCGGCCGTCGAGGCCGTCGTGCGCCTGCGGGCGACCGGCCACACCATCCTCGAGGTCAACGTCGGCGGCGGGCTTGGCGCACCCGCCCGGGAGGACGAGCACGCGGCCGATCTCGATGCCTACGCCGGCGTCCTTGCCCGCCACCTCGGCCCCCTTGGCGTGACCATCGCCTGCGAGCCGGGCGACCAGCTGTCCAAGGACGCCGCGATCCTGCTCGGTGAGGTCGTCACGGTCGAGCGCCGCCGCGACGTCACGTTCGTCGGGCTCGACATCGGCTGGAACGTCAACTGCGCATACTTCATCTACCGGTTCGCGCAGGAGCTCGTGCTGTGCCGGGATGCCGGCGCCGCCCGAACCCAGGCCGTCACCGTCGCCGGCCATATCAACGAGGCGGGCGACGTCTTCGCCGAGGATTACCCGATGCCTGCGGTCCGAGAGGGCGACATGGTCGCGTTGCTCAACGCCGGGGGCTATCTCCAGGCGATGAGCTCGACCCATTGCCTGCGGCCGACGGGGGCGGCGGTGTTCCTCGATCGCTAGGCCGGGTCGACGGCCCTCCGGTCGAGGTCGCCCCGCACGAACCCGCCACGGAACCGTCCTCGGGGCTCGTTGCCCGCACGAACGTCGTTGCCCAGCCATTCACTGGAGCGGGCGGCTGTCTGACCGTCGGCTTCGGATCGGTCAGGCGGGTGAACGACGCCATGGGCACCGTCAAGCGGATGACCCCGCCATGACCGGGCTGCGTCGCGCCTGAAGGCTCGAAAGATGCCGCGGTCAGGCATCTGGCAGTCCGTCCGGTGCGAGTGGACGTCCGCCGACTGGAACGGAGGAGCAGTCCGCGATCGCCAGGTCGAAAAACCTTGGCTCACTCGTCGGCGTGCACCATCGCGGCCCGGGCCGACCTCGCCTGGGACAGGGATCCAGCGGACGTCCATACTCGCCGCCCTCGAGAAGGCCGGCGTACCAGCCAAGGTCCTCCCGGGCTTCCGTAGGAGACTAGCCCATGAAGCGTGTCATCGCTCCACTGTCGCTCCTGTTGCTGGTCGCGTTGGCCGGATGCTCGTCGACGTCGAGCACGGGGGCACCCAGCGTGGCGCCCGCGGACACCGCCGCCGCATCGTCGCCTGCGGAGAGCACATCACCGTCAGCCTCGGACACGACTCTGCCGAGCGAGGCACCGACCTCGGCGCCTGTCGCCGGAGGCACGGCCACCGACTTCTGTGGTGCGTTCAAGGAGATCCAGAAGGTCAGCGAGACCCCGTCTGGCGATTTCGCGAGCGTGGGCGCGCAGTTCCAGGCTGCTGCGGCGGACATGCGGAAGTTCGCGCCGGCCGAGATCGCAGCGGCCGCCAACACCTATGCCGACGTCATGGATAACATCGGGAAGACGTTCGCAAGCGGGACGCTCGACGAAGCAGCAATGGTGAAGGCGCTCTCGGATGGTATCGCCGGAAACGCCAAGGACATCGCCCTGGTTGCTGTCTGGGTCTCCAAGAACTGCAAGCTCTGACCGAGCCCGCTGCCATGGCGGACGCGCGACGGCCATAATCCCGTCGTCGCCGTGCGGTCACTGAGACGAATCGCCGAAGGTCCCACCAACGACACTGCCGTCCGCTCGCCCGGGCGATGCGGCGCCCGGCGGGGTGATCCACCGCCAGGGCTGAGGCACGCCCCGATCCCGCGGCAGCGCCGTGGCGGCCCCGGGACCAGATCCGGCATCTCCCTTGGGGGCGTCCATCTGAAGGCTGGCACAGAGCGAGTCGCGATGACGCCCACGGCTGCCGGCGGGATCCTCCTCGAAGCCGCCTCTACACTCGGGCCGATGTCGAAGCGGTCGTGGGTCGCGTCCGGAGCCGTGCTCGCCCTCGCGGTGGTCGTGCTCGGCGCGGCCTGGGCGACCCGGGATCCATCGGATTCGACGCCGTCCGGGTCGCCGGCGAACGTCGATGCTAGTCAGACCGCGGCGTCCGGTCCGACCTCGACGCCCCTCGTGACCCCCGACCAGACGACCGATGCGACGCCTTCGCCGAGCAGCCTCTCGACTCCGACCCTGACGGCCCCGGCGACGACCCTGCAACCGCGGGCAAGCGGTCCGGCGCGCCTCGCCTACGCCGACTTCCTGCGTCGGGTCAACGACGATCGAGCCACGGTCGAACGCCTGAATGGGTCGCTGACGACGGCCGCCCAGGCGCTGGATCCGGTCGCCGTGCGAGGCGCCGCGGTCGATATCCTTGACTTCGTGGACGCCGAACGAGACTGGCTGCGCGAGAACCCGCCGGCAGGGTGCTATGCGGACGCGCACGCATCGGCCGGCGCGATGCTCGACGCGTACGGAGTCGCCGCCGGCGCGTTCATCAGCTGGGCCGAAACTGGCGGAGGGATCGCCGGGTTGAGCGCCCTGGGAGATGCGCTGGACGTTGCCAAGACCGCTGGGGATGCGTTGACGACATTCGGTCACGTGCTCGAGGTGACGTCGTGCCCGGCATGACCGGCGACGGGCCGTCGCCGGTCCGGCAGGTGACGAGTCGCCGGATCCTGGCCGTGCGCGGCGAGTCGCTCGAGGTCCGCGACGACCGGGTGGTCGGTGAGGCGCCGCTCGAGATCCGCGCCGCCGGACCCCGCCAGGACCCGGTCGCGGTGGCGGTCACGATGCGCACGCCCGGCCATGAGGCCGAGCTCGCGGTCGGGTTCCTCCGGACGGAGGGCCTGCTTGACGGCCAGGAGGTCCTCGGCACGGCCGGTGGCGACCCTCGATCGCTCAGCCAGCCGGACGATACGATCCTCGTGCGGCTGTCGAAGCCATTCGACGATGCGAAGGTGGCCGAACGCCATTTCATCGCGACGGCGTCGTGCGGGATCTGCGGCAAGGCCTCGATCGACGAGGTGGCGCTCCGAGTGGACCCACTGCCGGATGGTCCGGTCGTTCGTCGCTCGGTGATCCTCGCCCTGCCGGGGTTGCTCCGTGCTGCGCAGCGCGCGTTCGACCAGACCGGCGGGCTCCATGCCGCCGGCCTCTTCACGCCGTCAGGTGAGCTCATCGCGATCCGCGAGGACGTCGGGCGGCACAACGCCCTCGACAAGCTCATCGGTTCGCAGGTGCTGGTCGGCGCACGCCAGCTCAACGGCTTCCTGCTGATGGTGTCCGGCCGGGTCAGCTTCGAGATCGTCCAGAAGGCGGCCGTGGCCGGCCTCCCGATCGTCGCAGCCGTCTCGGCGCCGTCGGATCTCGCCATCGAGACCGCGCAGCGCCTGGGCGTGACCCTCGTCGGCTTCCTCCGCGGCGACGGCTTCAACGTCTACGCCCACGATGGCCGGATCGACCTGCGCGACCTGAGCGGGCTGGGCTGACGGCGGGCCGGGCCCGGGCCGCCTCGGCAGCTACGGCCGCGGCGGCCGGTTGTTGACGAACTCGAAGCCGAAGCGGCCCTTGATGCAGAGGTGGCCGTCAGTCACCGATGAGTCGGATGGCGAGGTGACCTTGACGATGCGGTCGTCCTGGGCATGGAGCTCGACCGCGCAGCCGACACCGCAGTACGGGCAGATCGTCTCGGTCATGGTCTGCGCGGACTCGTCCCAGGTGCCCGCCTCGCGCATGTCGTACTCCGACTTGAACATCAGGGCGCCGGTCGGGCACACGCCGATGCAGTTGCCGCAGTAGACGCAGGCGGACTCTGGGAGCGGGACCGCCTGCTCGGTCGAGATCCGGGCGTCGAAGCCCCGACCGACGACCGCGATGGCGAACGTGTTCTGGGCCTCCTCGCCGCAGGCATCGACGCACTTGTAGCAGAGGATGCACTTGCCGTAGTCGCGGACGTACAGGTTGTTGTCGACCTTCGTCGGCTGGGCAACGGTCGCGGCCGTGGCATCACCGGCCGGCGCATGGTGGTGGCCCGCCTCGTGCGTGTCGCGCTCACCGGGCGCCGCGGCGGCCGCCGGCGGACCGTACCGCGAAGCATCCGCGCCGTAGCGCTCGGCATACGCCGCGATCGAGCCATCCGGCGCGATCGGACCCGCCAGCGAGACGTCGACCGAGGACCCCAGGAACTCGAGCACCATCTTGCGCGACAGCCGGACCCGCTCCGAGTCGGTCTGGACGTCCATGCCCGCCTCGACGGTGCGTGAGCAGGCCGGCACGAGCACCCGCGACCCGGTGACCTCCACGACGCACACCCGGCAGACATTGACCGGCGTCAGGTTCTCGGCGTAACACAGCGTCGGCGTGTCGATCGCCTGGGCTCGACAGGCGCCCAGGATCGTCGTCCCGGCCGGGACCGTGACGGGCTCGCCATCAATGGTCAGCGTGATGGGCGGCGGCGGCTCGACGACCGGTGCCGACGGCGGCCGGCTGGCCCGTGCCGGCGGCCGCAACACGATGTCGGTCAGCGGTTGCTCGGCCAGCGCCAGATCGCGATCGGGGCTCAGGCTGTCGGTCACAGCACCACCATACCGGGCTGGCGCAGGGCGGATTCGATCGCGGACGATGCCGTCTGGCCAAGGCCGCAGATCGAGGCGTCGCGCATCGCCTGGCCGATCTCGCCCAGCAGCGCGAGCTCTTCCTCGCGTGGCCGGACCCGGGAGCCCGCGGCCAGCCGAGCCAGCAGCTCCTCCTGCCGGACGCTGCCGACCCGGCACGGGACACACTGACCGCACGATTCGTCGCGGAAGAACTGGGCGATCCGGCGGAGGGTGTCGACCAGGTCGGCCGTTTCGTCGAAGACGATGATCACGCCCGACCCGAGCGTCGCGGCGGCGGCGCGTGTCGCCTCGAAGGTCAGCGGCATGTCCAGCGCGTCCGCGCCCACGAACACCCCGGCGGCGCCACCGAGCAGGATGGTCCGGATCGCCCGACCACCGGGCACGCCACCAGCGAGCTCGATGAGGTCGCGCAGGGTGGCCCCGAACTCGACCTCGTAGACCCCCGGCTTCGCGACATGGCCGGACAGGCAGAACAGTTTCGTGCCGGATGAGCCCTCGGTCCCGACGCGAGCGAACGCCTCGCCGCCATCGGTCACGATGCGTAACACGTTGGCCAGCGTCTCGACATTGTTGACGACCGTCGGCTTGCCGAACAGGCCGACCTCCACCGGGAAGGGCGGTTTGTTGCGCGGCTCGCCGCGCTTGCCCTCGATCGATTCGAAGAGCGCCGTCTCCTCCCCGCAGATGTAGGCGCCGGCGCCGCGCCGGAGTTCGATGTCGAAGGCGAAGCCCGACTGGAGGATATCGGCCCCGAGGAGGCCGGCCGCGCGAGCCCGCGCGATCGCATCGGCGATGCGTGCCTCGGCCTCCGGGTATTCGCCGCGGACGTACAGGAACCCCTTCGAGGCGCCGGTCGCGTAGGCCGCGATGGTCATCGCCTCGACCGTCGCGAACGGGTCGCCCTCGAGCAGGACGCGGTCCTTGAACGTGCCAGGCTCGGATTCGTCGGCGTTGCACACGAGGTAGTGCGGCTGGGCGGGCTGGGTGGCCACGGCGGCCCACTTGCGGCCGGTCGGGAAGGCGGCGCCGCCCCGACCGAGCAACTTCGACTCGGTCACCTCCGCGATGACTCGCTCGGGTCCCATCTCAAGCGCGAGCGGCAGGGCGGTGTAGCCGCCGTGCGCGCGGTAGTCGTCGAGCGAGGTCGGATCGACGACGCCGACCCGGTCGAGCAGGCGTGCGTGGTCCGGCGCGGCTGGGGGCGGATCCACGAACCGGTACGACGAGCCCAGCCCACGTTCGAGGAACCCCATGACGCCCGCCGCGTCGACCGGCCCGAACCCGGCGGTCGATGGCGTCTCGCCCGCGCTGGTGACGAGTGCCGCCGGCGCGTGGTCGCACAGACCCAGGCACGGACTGCGCAGCCACGTGGCGCGGCCGTCCCGAAGCGGCTCCCCGGCCGGCCCGACGGCCCGTGTCAGATCCGCGCACATCGCCTCCGCGCCGGCCAGCCGGCAGACGATGTCGTCGCAGACGTGGACCACGAGCGGTGGTCGCGGGGTGGTGGCGAACAGAGCGTAGAAGGTGGCCACGCCATAGGCCTCGGCGGGCGCGACGGCCAGTCGCCTGCAGACGTAGTTGAGGGCCGGCGTGCTGATCCAGCCGATCCGCGACTGGACCGCGTGGAGAGCCGGCAGCAGCTGATCGCGGCGGGACCTCGTTGCGTGGCCGCCGCGCGAGGCATGCCCATCGGTGCCGGAGTCGCGCGGGCCACCCACCCAACCCGATTCCGGTACGCCCAGGACGGCATCCACGGCCGCGCGTTCTGCGGGCGACGCGAGCGGGCCGATGACGTGCAGATCCATCGCTGTGAGTCTAGCGACATGATCCTCTGTGAGGGTGTCGGCAGCCCGGTGCTCGCGCGCACCACCGGAATCCGGGCAAACTTCGCCAGGGGGTGGACTCGGCCCGCGTTATCGGCTACACCAGACCCCCGCAGACTGCACCGGGGGTGCGCGTCTGCCGAGCGCGCAGGAGGTGGAACTCGTGATCAGGACCCGATGGCGTCTGGCTGCGGCCGGCGCCACGCTATTCATGCTCGGAGGTCTCGTCCTCGCCGCTCCGGTCGGTGCGAGTTCCGGCCCGGCCACGGTGACGGCGGACATGCCCTCGGCGGCTCCGGCGGGCCACCTGTGGGCCTTCAACGACTTCTTCCCGCGCACGGTGGCGGTGCCGACCGGCTCCGACCTCCAGTTCATCAACCAGGGGTTCCACACGTTCACGATCCTTCCCGCCGGCACGACCGCCCGCCAGGATCAGCGCACCAACGGGGCTGGCCTGGACGACCCGGACGACACGGTCTTGAACCCGAATGGCACGACCCATGCGGTGCTGAACCAAGCCGCCCTTTCCCCGACCTCGGTGAGTTGCGGGTCGACGGCGGAGCCGTGCGGCTTCGACGGCGGCGCGGTCGTCAGCAGCGGTACCCCGGGTGGTCCGCCAGCGCCGTTCGTCGTGCACGTGACCGCAGCACCGGGCAGCTATGTGTTCCTCTGCCGCGTTCATGCGGGGATGAACGGACGCCTCAACGTTCTGCCCGCCGGCACCCAGGGACCGAGCGCCCAGCATGTCGAGAAGCAGATCCAGAAGCAGATCCAGCGCGATCTCAATGGAGCCTGGACGGCCGACGCCAAGGCGAACCGCGACGCCGCGCGCCTGAACGCCGACTCATCCTCGACCCGGCATGTCATCGCCGGGACGTCGAGCCCGGACGGGAAGGTCGCCCTGCTCGAGTTCTTTCCGAGGGACCTCCATGCGGCGCCCGGCGACAAGGTCGTCTTCGTGCCCCGTTCGCCGAATGAACCGCATACGGTCACGTTCCCGGGCGATCTCGGCAACGAGTTCCAGCCGATGTGCGAGAACGGTTCGACCGATACGCCGATCGGACCGACTGGCTGCAACTTCGGGCCGCCCGACGAGATCGAGTTCGATGGGGGTAATGGGGTCTCGAACGTCACGACGCCGACCACGGTCTCCGACTCGGGGTTCATCGGCCCGCGTCGGCTGGCACGCGATATCGCCTTGCCGAGCACGGCGATCCTGAACCGCTGGACGGTCTCGCTCGCGGGGGCCGCGCCCGGGACGTACACCTACGTGTGCATGATCCACGACGGCATGGAGGCCACCGTCACGGTCCACTGACCCGCCATCTGGCAGTACCCGCATCCGCGACCGCCAGAGGCGTCATGCCCTGGCGGTCGTGCCGTCCGTGCGTCAGGCCGGGCCGCGGCCGCGGCAACGCCCCCGATGACGTGGGCAGAGGCCAGGATCGCGAGGGCCATCCATGTCTGCATCGCCGGATGGTATGCGCGGATGGTCGGTGCGCGACGTCGCGGGATGTCGCGAACGGCGAGTCGCAGCCTCGTTGACGCTCTATCGTCCACATCAGAGGGTCACCGACCCCACCGATCGAGGACCCGACGTGACCGCCCCTGCCAGCCCGACAGCCCCGACGGCCGCCGACGACGCCGACGGCCCCGACAAGGGCGGCCTCGTCCTCCTGTCGCTCATCCTCGTGGCGGCGGTCGCCAACCTGAACCTGTCGGTCGCCAACGTCGCCTTGCCGGACATCGGCAAGGCGTTCGGCGCGTCGCAGACCGCCCTCGACCTCGTGGCGGTCGGGTACTCCCTCGGGCTCGCCGCGTCGGTCCTGTGGCTGGGCGCCCTCGGCGACCGCTACGGCCGGAAGCTGATGCTCGTCCTCGGCGTGCTGCTGTCCATCCCGGCCTGCCTCGTGGCGGCCACGGCTCCCTCGATCGAGGTCCTCATCGTCGCCCGGATCGTCGGCGGGCTGTCGGCCGGCATGGCCTACCCGACGACCCTCGCGCTGATCGCCGCCCTATGGTCCGGTCCGGCAAGGACGCGCTCGATCGCGCTGTGGTCGGCGCTCGGTGGCGCGATCGCTGCGCTCGGCCCACTGGTGTCGGGCTTCCTTCTCGAGCACTTCGACTGGGGTTCGGTCTTCATCGTCACCCTGCCGCTGGCGGCCGTCGCGCTGGTGATGGCCATCCGGTTCGTGCCGGCTCACATCAACGAGACGACCGAGCCGGTCGACAACCTCGGCGGGATCCTGTCGGCCGTGCTCGTCGGCTCCGCGATCCTGGCCATCAACTTCGCCCCGGTACCCGACGCCGGTGGCCTCGCGCTCGCCTTGCTGATCATCGCGGTCGTGTCCGGGGCTGCGTTCCTCGTGCGTCAACGGAGCGCAGCCAGCCCGCTCTACGACCTGCGGATCGCCTCACGCCGGATCTTCTGGGTGGCGGCGGCGGCCGGCATCATCGTCTTCGGGTCGTTGATGGGCGCGATGTTCATCGGCCAGCAGTACCTTCAGAACGTGCTCGGCTATTCGACCCTCCAGGCCGGCGCCTCGATCATCCCGGCGGCCCTGTTCATGGTCGTCGTCGCGCCCCGCTCGGCCAAGCTCGTCGAGGCGCGCGGGGCGCGATTCACGCTGCTGCTCGGCTACGTCTTCGTCGCGCTCGGGTTCGTCACCATGCGCGTGCTCTGGACGGACAGCAGCCCGTACTGGCAGGTGGCGCTCGGCTATTCGATGCTGGGCATCGGCGTGGGGCTGGCCGGTACGCCGGCCTCGCACGCGCTGACGGGGTCCGTCCCGGTCGCCCGCGCCGGGATGGCGTCGGGCACCGCGGACCTCCAGCGCGACCTCGGCGGGGCGTTCATGCAGTCGATCTTCGGGGCGCTGCTGACGGCGGGGTACGCCACCGCGGTCGGGGCGGCCATCGCGGCGGCCCCGAACGCCGCGCAGATCACGGCCAGCGTGCAGGCCCAGCTGCTCAAGTCGTTCTCCAGCGCCGAGGCCGTCGCGGCCCAGTACCCGCAGTACGCCACGGCCATCACGGCGGGTGCCAAGAGCTCGTTCCTCGCGGGCGCCGATTGGGCCTACCTGGCGGGGATCATCGCGGTCGTCTTCGGCGGCGTCATCGTCTTCTTCCTGTTCCCCAAGCGAGCCGACGAGGAGCGTCTGCTGGCCGAGTACCACGCCGAGGACACCGCACCCGTCACCGCCGCGGCCGGTCCCGTTCACTAAGGCCCTGCAGTGCTGTTCCTGCGCGTCTTCGTTCCCGAGGCGCTGAGCGACGAGGTGGTGGCCGGTCTGACCGCCATCGACGGCGTCAGCCACCTGGCCAGGGCCCACCTCGTCGAGCCGGGCAGGCTCATGCTCACGGCCGACGTCCGCCCGGAGAGCGTGGATGCCGCCCTCGAGACCATCGATGGCTTCGACATCCCGAGCGACGACATCCTGCTCGCCCGTCTCAACCTCATCGGCCCGACACGACGCCAGAGCCAGCTGTCGCGCTCGGCCGACGCGCTGGTCTGGTCCGAGGTCCTGGGCGAGGCCCGCGTGCAGTCCCGCATCGTCATGAAGTACCTCGCGTTCATGCTCATCGCCGGGACCATCGCCGCATTCGGGGTGCTGAACCAGAACTCGATCCTGATCGTCGGGGCGATGGCCGTCAGCCCGGACCTGCTGCCGCTGACCGCGGCCTGTGTCGGGCTCGTCGGCCGGCGGTTTCGGCTGGCGTTCCGGGCGGTCGCGACGCTGGCGGTCGGGCTGTCGATGGCGACCCTGGCGGCTGCAGCGGTCATCGTCGCTTTGCGGCCGTTCGGGCTGCTGGCCGGCGAGCTGTCGATCGGCGCCACGGAGCGGGTCGTCGCGCCGAACCTAGAGGCGTCGACCTTCGTCGTGGCGTTCGCGGCCGGGGTCGCCGGAATGCTGGCGTTCGAGACGCGCGCCAGCGCGGCGGTCGGCGTGGCCATCTCGGTCACGACGATCCCGGCCGCGGCCTATCTCGGTGTCGCGGCGGCGACTGGTGACAAGGCCGGGTCGGTGGGCGCCTTCCAGGTCCTGCTGGCGAACGTCGTCATGCTGCTCATCGCCGGCACGTTGACGCTGACGATGCAGCGGGCGTTCGGCCGCCGCCCCGTCGCCCGGCCGCCGGCTGCCCGCCGGCCGACGGCCACCTAGCCCGGCTAGTCCCGGAGCTGGTCGGCGACGTCTGCCAGCGCCCCGGCAGACCCGATCTCCTCGAGGCCTTCACCCGCTTCGGCGAGCCCCGCCGCGCCAACCCCGACGGCCGCCCGGCGAACGGCCTCGCCGGCATCCATCTCCTCGAGACCGGCGAAGCTGAGCGCGGCGCCTTCCTCGGCAAGCTCGTCGCTGCGCTCGGCCAGACCCTCGGCGGCCACGAGCCGTGCGACCCCTTCGGCTGCCTCCGCCGCTCCGAGCGCCTCGACCTGCCCGCCGGTCTCCGACAGCGCTCGGGCGATGGCCCGGGTCCCGCCGGCGCGCACGATCGAATCGACCGACACGTCGAGCAGCCGCTCGCTTCGATCGGCCAGGAAGGCCGACAGGACCGGCATCCCGATGCGCCGGACGACGATCGCCACGGCACTCAGCTCGCCGCTGACGCGGGCGACCTGCAGCCCTCGGTCCAGATCGTCCTCGCTGATCGCCCCGACGACGGCGCCCAGGATGGCGATGTCCTCGGATGTCGCCAGGAGCTGCGCGCCCTGCTCGACGTCGTTGATGCCGGCTGCCGCGACGATGTCGCCGAGTGCCGCGACCCGCTCGGCCACGACCAGCTCGTCGGTCCCGCGGGTCAGATCGCTGGCACCCTCGACGACGGCTGCACGCCCGGCCGCGGCCGCATCGGCTGCCGCCGCGACGACCTCCATGCCGGCGATGACACGAGTGGCACCATCGACCGCCTCGGCTTCCGACACGCGTGACGCCAGCTCGGCGGCCTGCCTGGCCTTCGATGGCGCTCGCTTCCTCGTCGCGGTCCGCGTCGTTGCCTTGGTCGCGGCCTTGCTCGCGGGCCTGGCCGTCGGCTTCGTGGTCGCCGCCGCGGGCTGGCTGGTCGTGGACGCGGTCGTCTTGGCGGCCGCCTTGGCGGCGGTCTTCGTTGTCTTGGCCGAGCGCTTGCCGCCGGCTCCCGTCTTCGCTGGCATGGATCTGCCCTCCTGCGTGGCCACGGGAAGCTCGGTCGCCTCGCGTCGGACGCACAGGCTAGCACTGGACCGATGACGGTCGCGGGTGGGTGGAACGCTGGCCCGGACGGGCACGTCCGCCGCCATGGCTCCTGCTAGTGTTCGGTTCGTTCCGTAGGGCGCTGGAGGGTGACATGACGCAGGACGACACGGCCCCGGGCGGGGTCGCCGCCGGGGCCCCGGGCGGGGTCGCCGCCGGGGCCCCGGCGCGTCGTCGACGGCGCGCGCTCGCAGGTCTGGCGCTGGTGCTGGCCTGCCTGGTCATCCTTGTGACGACCATCGCGGTCTGGACTCACCAGGTTGCCTTCAACACGGACCGGTTCGCCAGCCTGGCCGGCACGGTCGTTGGGGATCCGGCCGTCATCGATCCGCTGAGCGCCCGGATCAGCAGCCAGGTCGTGACCGCGATCGGCGTCCAGGATCGGATCGCCGCCCGGTTGCCCGACGCCGCCAAGCCGCTGGCCGGTGCCCTGACCCTGGCCGTGCGCGATGCGATCGACCAGCGGCTCCAGGTCGCCCTGCAGGACCCACGGATCCAGGCCGCGCTCGTCCGGACGCTTTCGTTCGCGCATGCCCAGGTCATGAACCTGCTCCGCGACAGACCGGATTCGGTCAGCGTGGTGAACGGCTACGTCACGGTCGAGGTCTTCCCGGTCGTCGGGGCGGCCCTGACCGAGCTCCAGTCGATCGGCCTCATCCCGGCCCAGATCCAGCTGCCAGACCTGACGTCGCCGGAGACGCCGGATGTCCTCTCCGGACGGTTGGCGACCGCCCTCGGGATCCAGCTGCCGGAAGGGTTCGGCACGGTCCAGCTGATGCCAGCCGACCGGCTGCTGGCGGCCCGCTCCGTCGTCCAGGCGTTCGACGTCATCGTCATCGCCCTGCTGATCCTGAGCATCATCCTCGTCGCGCTCGCGATCTGGCTGGCGCACGACCGGCGGCGGATGCTCGTGTACCTGGGCGTCGGCACGATCATCGCGTTCCTCATCGCCCGGCTCGCCATGAGCACGATCGAGCGCCTGATCATCGGCGGGATCGCCGATGCGGACCTGGCCGGGGCGGTCCGGGCCGTGGTCGACGCCACCGTGGCAGACCTGCGCGGCGTGACCGTCATCATCCTCGTCGCGACGTCGATCATCACCGTCGCAGCCTATCTGTGGGGCAGGCCCGCATGGGTCGGCTCGTTCGCCTCGGCGGCCAGCGACGCGACTGGTCGCGCGACCGCGTCCGCGAAGGCCACCTCGTCAGCTGGGCTGGCCACGATCGACGATCGGGCCCCGACCCGGGACGTCATGGGCGAGGCCGTCACCGAGCACCGCTCGTCGATCGAGCGATATGGCCTGGCGGCGATCGCCTTCAGCCTCGTATGGCTGGCCCTCGGGCTCGAGATCGCGCTGCTCGGGGCGGCGCTGGTGGTCGGTTTCGAACTCGTATTGCGCGCGCTGACGGGCGATGAGGAACGCGATCTCGGCGCCGCTTCGGACCAGGCTGGCGCATGACGATCGAGCCGGATGACGACCTGGGAAGCAGCGATGGAGCGCCGGTAGCCCACGATCATTCGTTCGCCGCGGCGGCACGTGACGCGTGGCATGACGAGCGAGTCGAGATCGCGGCTGCCATCCTCCTGTCGCTCGCCACCGTCCTGTCGGCGTGGGGCGCCTATCAGGCGACGCGCTGGGGTGGCAACCAGGCCAACAGCTACGCGTTGTCGGCATCGCTTCGGTCGGAGAGTGCACGGCACGGGGCCGTCGCGACGCGCCAGATCCAGATCGATGTCGCCACGTTCATCGCCTGGTCCTCCGCGAAAGCGCAACGCGATTCGCAGCTGGCCGATTTCCTCGAAACCCGGTTTCGCGCCGAATTCAAGCCGGCATTCGCGGCGTGGCTGGCCGAGCGCCCGGCCGGATCGACCGAACTGCCACCGGGCACGCCATTCGATCTGCCGACGTACCACCTCGCCGAGCAGGATCTTGCCGACGCGAAGGCGGTCGACTCGGAGCGGGCACTCAAGGCCGCGCAGACGGCAAATCAGACCGGCGACGACTTCGTCCTGACGGCCGTGCTCTTCGCGTCGGTCCTGTTCTTCGCCGGGATGGCCGCGCGGTTCCGGCCGCAATGGATCCGCTGGGCGATGCTCGGCGTGGCCGTGGTCATCTTCTGCATCGGCCTGGTCGTCGAGTTTTCGCTCCCGCAGAGTGTCGGGTTCTAGCCTCAGACGCCGTCGAAGTCGGTGTAGGTCGACTGCGCGCGATTACCCCATGCGCTGCCGCCGTACGAGCCGATGTCCACGACGAGACCGAGCCCCAGCCACAGCCAATCGAGGCCCTCGACTCCGCCCGGGAAGACGAGCACGTACATGATCGTCGTCCACGGCAGGAAGAGGAACCCGATGAGTGGGACGACGGCCGACTGGAATGTCGCGGCCCATCGCGCAGGCTCGAGCAGCCACCAGAAGAAGATGAGGGCACGCGGCCCCAGCACGGCAAGGATGGCGAACAACAGACACATCTCGACGACCCTCCGGTTGCGGTCGCCGGTGGCACGACGATCGACCCGCGGGCTGACTGTACAGGAGCCGGCCCAGCTGGAACACCCGGTCAGAGCGGTGGTCAGCCGACGCCGATCGGGCGCTCGAGCTTCTCGATGCGGATGGCCGTCGCCTTGAACTCGGCCGTGCCCGACTTCGGGTCGGTGGCATCGATGGTCAGCAGATTGACCGCAACCTCGTCCTGGAAGTGCATGGTCATGAACGTCAGGCCGGGGCGGAGCGACGGGTCGATCCGGACCGGGACCTCGACCTGGCCACGCCGCGACACGACCCGCACGACCTCGCCGTCCGCGAGCCCGTAGGTGGCCGCGTCCTCTGGGCTGGTGTCGAGGCTCTCGCCCCGGCGCAGCGGCGACGTGTAGCCCGCGGTCTGCACGCCGGTGTTGTATGAGTCAAGCCGGCGGCCGGTCGTCAGGCGGATCGGGAAGTCGGGGGTCAGCTTGTCGACCGGCGGGTCGTGGTCGACCGGGACGAACGGCACGCGATCGCCGGGTACCGGGTCCTCCCACAGCCGGGAGTGGAGGAACAGCTCGCCCGGATGATCGAGGTCGTAGCACGGCCACTGGAGACCGCCTTCGCGCTCGAGCCGCTCGTAGGACATCCCGGCATGGACCGGGGAGAGGCGCCGGACCTCGTCCCAGACGGCTTCCGGGTCGGGCACGCCCCAGTCGCCACCCATGCGGTTGGCGAGGTCGAAGACGATGGCCAGGTCGTCACGGGCGCCAGGCGGCGGCTCGACCGCTTTGCGGACGCGCTGGACGCGGCGCTCGGAGTTGGTGACGGTGCCGTCGCTCTCGGCCCAGGCCGCGGTGGCCGGTAGGACCACGTCGGCCAGTGCAGCGGTCCTGGTCAGGAACAGGTCCTGGACGACCAGGAGATCGAGGCTTTCGAGCAGGTGGATCGTGCGCTTCTGGTCCGCCTCGGACTGGACCGGGTTCTCGCCGATGCAATAGACCGCGGTCAGGTCGCCGCGCTCCATCGCGTCGAACATGTCCGATAGGTGCCAGCCGCGGGTGGGCGGCACGGCCACGCCCCACTCGGCATCGAACATCGCCCGGAGCTCGTCGTTCTCGACGTGCTGGAAACCGGGCAGACGGTCCGGGAGCGCGCCCATGTCGCCGCCGCCCTGGACGTTGTTCTGGCCACGCAACGGGTTGACGCCACTGCCATAGCGGCCGACATGGCCGGTGAGGAGGACGAGTGAGATCAGGGCCAGGACGTTGTCGACCGCGTTGTGGTGCTCGGTGATCCCGAGCGTCCAGCAGATCATCGCCCGCGGCGCCGTGGCGAACGCATGGGCCAGGTCGCGGATGGCCTCGGCTGGAACGCCGGTCTCGCGCTCGGCGTAGTCGAGCGTGTACGACTCGACCTTGGCCTTGTAGGCATCGAAGTCGACGGTCGCGCGCTCGATGAACTCGCGGTTCTCAAGGCCGGCCGCGATGATCTCGCGAGCCATCGCGTTGGCCAGCGCGATGTCGCTGCCGACGTCGAGGCCGAGCCAGCCGTCCGCCCATTCCGCGCTGCTCGTCCGGCGCGGGTCGACTGCGTACAGGCGCGCGCCAGCCCGGACGCCCTTGAGCAGGTGGTGGAAGAAGATCGGATGCGTCTCGCGGGCGTTGCTGCCCCACAGGACGATCAGGTCCGTCTCTTCGACCTCGCGATATGAGGATGTGCCGCCCCCGGCACCGAACACTGTCGCCAGACCGGCGACGCTAGGGGCGTGTCACGTCCTGTTGCAGCTGTCGATGTTGTTGCTGCCCAGGATCGTCCGGCTGAACTTCTGTGCCGCGTAGTTGACCTCGTTGGTCGCCTTCGAGCAGCTGAACGTGCCGAACGTCGTCGGTCCGTGGGCCGCCTTGGCGGCCGTGAACCCTTGGACGGTCCGAGCGAGGGCTTCGTCCCACGTCGCGGGTCGAAGCTCGCTGCCTTTCGTGTCGCGCACGAGGGGCTGGGTCAGTCTCACGTAGGGTTTCGCCAAGGGTGACCTCCTGCAGTTTCGACGACGTGGGGAGTGTAGCGCGCCTCCTTCCGTCGAGGCGCACCTGGACCCCAGCAGGCCGGTTCCCGCCGGATGCCCGCGAGGCGAGCGTTCGGCACGGATCGGTCGCCACGATCACGCGGCGAGGGAGGGAGGATCCACGGATCCATCGCTAGCGGGGGCGGTCAGGCGGGGCTGGGTGCGAGCTATCACCTGGCGCGGCACGGGATCGACCATGTCGTCCTCGAACGGGGTCGCGTCGGCGAGAGCTGGCGGTCGCGGCACTGGGATTCGTTCGCGCTCAGTACGCCGAACTGGCTCAACCGCCTCCGCGGCCAGGCCGACGCCATCGAACCGCGCGACGCGTCCCGCGGCCGAGACGCCTGGATCGCCCGCCTCAAGGCCCACAGGGACGATCACGGCCTCCCGATCCGGACGGGGATGGAGGTGGCAGCCGTGGCATCGCTCCCCGGCGATGGCGGCTTCATCGTCAGCGCCGAGGACGGTCGCGGCAGCGTCGAGCTCGAGACAAGGAGCGTGATCGTCGCGTATGGACTGCAGCGCGTCCCCAGGATCCCCGCGCTCGCTCGCTACCGGTTGGCGTCCGGCAGCTGCACTCGGCCGACAATCGCAACGCGACGGACCTTCCGACCGGCGCGATGCTCGTCGTCGGTAGCGCGCGATCCGGGGTACAGATCGTCGAGGATCTCGTCAGCGCGGGCCGGACCGTCTTTCTCTACACGAGCGCGGTTGCTCGTCTTCGCCGACGGTACCGCGGCCGCGACACCTTCGAATGGCTGGGGGAGGCAGGCTTCGTCGATGTGCGGATCGATCGATCCACCGATCCACGGGTGCCGTTCGCGAAGCAGCCGGTCACCTCGGGTGTCGGACGACTCGGCCCGACCGTGAGCCGCCGGACGCTCGCGGGGCAGGGCGTCGCCCTTCTCGAGCGTCCGGCGGCCGTCGATGGCGATCGCCTGCGGCAGGACGACACGGTCGGGGCGAACATCGCCTTCGGCGATGCCAAGTCGGCTGAGATCATCGGCGGTGTCGGGGCTGGCATCCAGGCGGCCGGCCTCCACGCGGACCCGATCGAACCCCGACCCGGCCGACGCGCCACATCCGGATCCGTTGGCGGTCAAGTCGCAGAGCGTGCTGGACCTCGTCGCATCCGGCGTCGCGACCGTGGTCTGGGCCACCGGATTCGGCGGGGATCTCGGCTACCTAGGCGTGCCGGTCCTCGACGAGCGCGGCACGTCGATCGACCAGCGCGGGGTGGCACCGGTCACGGGGATCTACTTCCTGGGTTCCGGTGGCTGTGAGACCCGAAAGTCGGGGATCATGCCCGGTGTCGACGAGGACGCTCGATTCATCGCCGACCGGGTGGCCGACCAGCTCCACGCGGCCGGTGCCCGGCCCCGCTGACATCAGCGTGGCCGATCGATTCCTCGACGATGCGTCCGTGACCTGTCGACCGGGCGGCGCTTGCTCGGAAGGCGCCGAGTACCGTGGGTGCTCACGTGACGCAGCATCCGAGGAAGCGCGATGGACATCGTCGGTCGGCGCGACGTGCGCGGGCTGGGTTCGGGACGTTGAGCGCGAGATCGTGACGATCCGATCTCTCGGCGTCCGCTGGCTTGCCAGGCGTCCATCCCGATCGGTCATCGGCTCGCTGGCGCTGGGCGCGCTCGCGGTGTGGGTCATCGTCGGCCAGGCCACGACCTACTTCTCGGGAGCGGTGACGAGCAGGGTCGTGTGGTTCGCCGTCGTGGCCATCGTCGCGGTGGCCGTGGCCCTGGGGGCGTGGACGGCTCGATATCGGCCGTGGGTCGCCATCGCGATCGGTGCGGTTGTCGCGATGGTCGCCGTGGTATCGGTCGTCGGAGGAGTGCCGACCCAGCGCTTCAGCGAGCTGTTCAGAAGCCTCGGCCTCGCGCACAGCCAAGGCACAGGTCGCGGCGCGGCGCTCGTGGTGGCGCTCGTGGCTGTCGCCTTCCTTGTCGCCTTCGGGGTCGGTCGATTCCGCGGCACCGCACTCAGATCGACCCAGCTGCTCGTGGTCGGGACGATCACGCTCTGGCTGCTCGCTGACATCGTCTTCCTCAGATCGCACGGGATGCGGGACCTCGGGATCTATCTCGAGGCCGGACGTGCGTTCCTCCATGGCGGCAGCCCGTATGCGCTCGAACCGCTCACGGCCGTCCCGAAGGATCCGACCGCCCTGCCGTTCCTCTACCCGCCGCCGACGATCCCCTTGTTCGCCGCCCTCGCGAGCCTGCCCGCGGCGGTCGCGACGGCCACCTGGTTGCTCGTGTCCGGGGTCGCCACGGTCGTGACGCTCCGCTCGTTCGGGCTGTTGTGGCGCTGGATCCCCATCTTCTTCTTGTGGCCGGCGATCTTCGAGGGCCTGTGGGTCGGGAACATCGTCCTCGTGGCCGTGGTCCTGTTCGCGATCGCGCCACGGTTCCCCGCGGGGCTGGTCCTCGGCGTGCTCTCGAAGGTCCAGTTCGGCATCCCGAGTCTGTGGCTCGTTCGGGAGCGCCGATGGCGAGGTCTGGCCAGCGGCATGGGTCTGCTCGTCGGCGTCACCCTCCTGACCCTGCCGCTCGTCGGGATGACCTCATGGCGCCAGTGGCTCGATGCATTGGGCCTGTTCCAACGTGAGCAGCTGGCCTACCACACCTTGTACGGATTTGCGCTGCCGCAATTCGTGCCGTATGCCGCTTACCTCCTCATCGCTGTCATCGCGGTCGTCGCGGCCTTCGTCCTCGGCCGCGGCCTGCGGGGTCTGGCGCGGCTCGCCCAGGCGTCGATCGTCGCCTCCCCATCGCTCTACCGACACGGTTTCGTGGCCGCCATGCCCGGTCTGCTCGGCAACGACGAGATCCTCGTCTGGCTGGCCCTCGGACTGGCGACCCTGCCGCGGCTGGGCTGGTGGGCCCTCGCCGTCATCGCCATCATCGGGACCTTCCAGACGCACAAGGACCGAGGTCTCGACACCGTCCATCCCCTCGGAAGGTCAACGGAACCGTGGGCAGTGCTGGCGCCCGGGGCCTGGACGCCCGATGTCGGCGGGACGACGCGACCATCGACTGATCCGAATCCGGTGGGGTCGATTTCGCGTGCCTGATCGATGGCGGTCCTGCCGAGCGGGCCGGCCATCGAACCGGGCGACGGCTAGACAGCCGCTCGACCCGCGGCCACCTGGGACTACGCGTCTTCGTCGCGCGCCGGCGGCGCCAGGAACACGCGGAACAGGACGATGAAGCTGACGACGAGCGTGACCGCGAACGCGATCATCGCCAGATATGCGACGCCCTGGAACTGGCTCAGGGACGGCTGGAGCAGGATCGCCATGACGATGGCCGTCCCGATCAGTTGGCCGACGACGATGACCCCTACGGTCGCCTGACGGCCGATGTCGCTGACGCTCAAGATCGATCTCTCGAGACCCTTGGTGTCGACCTCGACGACGAACTTGCCCTTGTTGAACTGGTCGATCCAGCTCAGGGCGGCCCCTTCGAACGAGGGCACCTTGCGCGCCAGCTCCTTGCCGATCCGGACGGCGCTCAGCTCGAGTTGCTTCTGGATCTTCTCGGGGGTGAAGGACTCCATGAACGCGGCTCGTGCCTCGGTCACAGCCGCGTCACCGAGATCGATATCGAACGACAGCGCCCGCGCCGTCTCCTCGGCCTGGATCACGGCCTTCATGGCCAAGGTCAGCTGGCTGTCGAGGCGCAGACCGTTGTCGAACACCGCCCCCAGGAACGCCCCGAGCGCTGACCCCAGCGAGGTCGCCTTGCCGTAGATGAGGTATTGCCGGGCGAGGCGGTCGATGTCACTCCGGAACCCGGCCTCAGCGAACTGGCGGGTCGGCTTGCCGAGCGCCAGCAGGCCATCGCCGATGCCCTGGATGTCGACCGACTTGATGGCGTAGATGAGACCGAGCAGGTCGACCCGCTGCTGCGAGTTGAGCTGCCCGACGAGCCCGAGGTCGAGGAAGATGATCTGCTTCGACTTCGGGTCGGCCAGGATGTTGCCCGGGTGCGGGTCGCCATGGAAGAAGCCGTCGACCAGGACCTGCTTGATGATCGCGCGGATGAAGACAGTCCCGAGCGCCGTCGTGTCGAAGCCTGCCTCGCGCAGCTGGTCCGCCTTGGAGATCTTGATGCCGTTGACGTACTCCATGGTCAGGACTCGCTGACCGGACAGCTCGTCATAGACGGTCGGGACGTGGACCTCGGGGAAGCGCGTCATGCCGTCGGCCATGCGCCGGGCGTGATACGCCTCGTTGCGGTAGTCGAGCTCCTTGAGCACGCCCTGCGCGAACTCCGCGACGATGGCCTGCAGGCCGATCTTGCGAGCGACCGCGATCCGCTTCTCGGCGACGCCGGCCAGCTCCTGGATGACGCCCAGGTCTGCTTGCGTCTTGGCCACGATCCGTGGCCGCTGGACCTTGACCGCGACAAGCGTCCCGTCGTGGAGTCGTGCCTCGTGGACCTGGGCCGTCGAGGCCGCCGCGAATGGGACCGGGTCGAACGACTGGTAGAGCGCCTCCGGTGACGAGCCGAGCTCCTTGGTGACGATGGCGACGACGTCCTCGTATGCGAACGGCGCGGCCTCGCTCTGGAGCTTCGACAGCTCGTCGGTCCACTCGGCCGGCAGCACGTCGCTCCGGCTGGCCATCATCTGGCCGATCTTCACGTAGGTCGGGCCGAGCCGCTGGAGCATGTCGGCGATCCGTTGCGGGCCGGTCGTCTCGGCCAGGTCGTCCTTGTTGCCGATGACGACCCGGTCGAACCAGCGCCGGACGCTGCCGATCGGCGTGTCGGCCAGGGCGATGTCCAGGCCGGTGGTGTAGATCGCGTTGTAGACCTGCTGGAGCCGCAGATTCTCGATGATCGAGTTCCGACGCGGCGTGGGCAGCGACTCGAGGAACGACCAGATCCCCCGACTGCTGTCGGTCCCGAAGGTCGGCCGGTTAAGTCCGAGGACGGCGTCCATCACAGTCGAGAGTGCGGTGTAGAGGGCGGCCGCAACGATGATCCAGAGGATGGTCGGGTGGGCCACCTCAGCGATCTTGATCGGGGCGATGACCGAGGTCAGCCAGATCGCCACGGCGTTGATGATCACGACGAACAGGCCCAGCGTCGAAAACAGGAGCCGGCCGGTGAAGGCCACCATCACCGGTCGGGCGAATCGGTTGACGAGGACCAGGATCGCCGCCCAGGACAGGAACCCGATGAGCCCGGCGCCCTTGAGCGCCACGATCGGCACGTTGGCGCTGCCGCCGAACGGGAATGGCTGCGCGACGGAAATCGCGCCGAGCAAGAGGACGATGAACAGGAGCAGGAGGGCGTCGAGCACGACCTCGACGATGAAACGGCGCATCGGGCCCTCCTCATCCCTGGGTGCCCGGCGACAGGCGGCCATCCCTCGGCCCAGCATTGTAGGCGGCCGCGGTCGTGGCCTGGTCAGACCAGCACGAGGTCGGGCCCTGCCGCCTCCACACGTCCGATCCACCAGCGCTCGACGCCGGCGACGTCCAGCCGGTCCTCCAGGGTCGCGACAAGGTCTGCCGGGACCGCTGCCAGCAGACCGCCCGACGTCTGCGGGTCGTGGGCCAGCGTGACGAACTCGGCGGCGACGGCCGGGCCGATCGTCAACGACGCGGCGACATAGCGACGGTTGTGGCCCACGCCGCCGGTTTCCATGCCGGCTCTCGCGGCGTCGAGCGCACCCGAAAGGGCCGGCAACGCGGCCGCCTCGAAGACGAACCGGACACCGGCGGCGCGGGCCATCTCCAAGCCATGACCAAGGAGCCCGAACCCGGTCACGTCCGTGGCGGCCCGGACACCCGCCCCGACCAGCGCTTCGGCCGCCGTGCGGTTGAGGCGACGCATGCCGTTGATGGCCGCGGTGAGGTCGGCTGCGCTCGTCTTGCCCTGCCGCGACCCGGATAGCAGCACACCGGTCCCAAGCGCCTTGGTCAACAGGAGACGGTCGCCCGGCCGTGCGCCGCCCTTGCGCAGCAGCTTGTCAGGATGGGCGGCGCCGATGACCGCCAGCCCGTACTTGGGTTCCGCATCGCGGATCGTATGGCCGCCGGCCAGGATCCCGCCAGCCTCGCGGACCTTCGACGACGCCCCGGCGAAGGTCTCGGTCAGCACATCGCGCGGCAGGTCCTCGGGGAAGGCCGCGATCGACAGCGCGAACAGGACGCGCCCGCCCATCGCGAAGACGTCGGACAGCGCGTTGGCGGCGGCGATCTCCCCGAATGTCCGCGGGTCGTCGACGAGCGGCGGGAAGAAATCGAGCGTGCCGATGATCGCGAGGTCGTCGCTGACCCGATAGGCGGCGGCGTCGTCGGGCGGGTTGAGCCCGGCGATCAGCTCATCAGGCGACGACTTCAGCTGCTCCGCGCCGAGCCCGGCGAGTGCCTCGGCGAGAAGGTCGGCACCCAGTTTCGCGGCACAGCCACCGCACTCGGTCAGGTCGGTCAGGCGGAACGGACTGGGTTCGAGCGCGGCCATCACGAGGATGATACGGCTACCATCGTGCCGGGAGCGGTCGGGTCCCGGTGGGTCCCCTGGTCTTCAAAACCAGTGGCGCGGCGCTCGGCGCGGCGCGGTGGGTTCGACTCCCACGCGTTCCCGCCACGGAGGCCAGATGCCGACGGATCGCCCGCGTCCCCCGAGCGTCGAACGACTGCTGACCGCGGTCCGGCCGCTCGCGTCCGCGGCGACTGACGCCGACGCACTGGCGGGCGCTGCCCGCGAGGTCCTCGCCGAGGAACGCGATCGGCTGGCGGCCGGCGACCCACCGCGCGACCTGGTCGCGCTCGCAGCGGCGGTCGTCGCCCGTCTCGACGGCTACGCCGATCCGGGCGGGCCGGGGAGTGGACTGACCACGGTCATCAACGCGACTGGCGTCGTCCTCCACACCAACCTGGGGCGCGCGCCGTGGCCGGCCGTCGCCATCGCCGCCGCGACACGGGCGGCCGGTGCCTACTCGCTTCTCGAGTTCGACCGGGAAGCCGGCCGTCGCGGGCCGCGCTTCCGGGTCGCCGAGACTCACCTCATCGCGCTGACCGGCGCGGAGGACGCGATCGTCACGGTCAACAATGCGGCGGCCCTGGCCCTGGCGGTCGGGCTGGCTGGCAAGCACGGCGTCGCGGTCTCGCGCGGCGAGCTGGTCGAGATCGGCGGCGGCGTCCGCATCCCCGAGATCGTCCAGCGGACGGGCGCCCGGCTGATCGAGGTCGGGACGACCAACCGGACGCGAGCCGCAGACTTCGAGGCGCCGCTCGTGGACGGCCGGGCGACGGTCGTTCTACGGGTCCATCCATCGAACTTCTCCCAGTCCGGGTTCGTCGAGACGCCCGACGCCATCGAGCTCGCCCGGCTCGCCCACGCACATGGCGCCATCGTCGTCGACGACCTCGGCAGCGGAGCGCTCCTGGAGACCGCGGTCTTCGGGCTGGCCCACGAGCCGACCCCAGCCGAGCGTTTGGACGCCGGCACGGACCTCGTGACGTTCAGCGGCGACAAGCTGGTCGGCGGTCCCCAGGCCGGGCTGATCGTGGGCCGGGCCGATCTCATCGCGCGGATCCGCAAGGACCCGCTCGCGCGCGCCGTCCGGCCGGAGAAGGTCACCCTGGCCGCCCTGGCCGCGACCCTCGGACTCTACCGCGCGGGCCGTGCGACGACGGACATCCCGGTCTGGCGGATGATCGCCGCCACCGCGGAGGCGCTCGGTCGGCGGGCGGACGCGATCCACGGGGCGTTGTCGTCGGCGACCCGCGCGCGGGTCTCGGTGACCGAGATGAGGTCGGCCATCGGTGGTGGCTCGCTCCCCGGGGAGACCCTTGCGTCGGTCGGGCTCGTCATCGTCGGGCCGGGGGCGGACGGCCTTGCCGCCCGGCTCCGGGCGGCTGAACCCGCGGTCGTCGGGCGGATCGAGCACGGCGCGGTCATGCTCGACCTGCGGACGGTCGATCCGGCCGACGATGCCGCGCTGGGCGCTGCTGTCGGCCGCGCCCTGGCGGATGGCCGCACCCGGGCGAACCCGGCATGACCGTCGTCATCGGCACGGCCGGCCACATCGACCACGGCAAGACGACCCTATTGCGGGCGCTGACCGGGATCGACGCCGACCGGCTACCCGAGGAGCGGCGGCGGGGGATGACCATCGATGTCGGCTACGCCCACCTCGCATTGTCCGACGGCACCGAGCTCGACTTCGTCGATGTCCCCGGCCACGACCGGCTGGTCGGCAACATGCTGGTCGGTGCGGGCGAGATCGACGCAGCGATGCTCGTGGTCGCCGCCGACGACGGCCCGCGCACCCAGACGCTCGAGCACCTGGCCCTGCTCGATGCCCTCGCCATCCGGCATAGCCTTGCGGTCGTGACCAAGATGGACCTGGCGGGGCCGGAACGGACGGCCGAGGTCACCGCTGCCGTCCAGGCCATGCTAGTCGGGACCTCGCTGGCCGGATCGCCGGTCCTCGCGGTCTCGTCGGTCGATGGCGATGGGATCGAACGGCTGCGGACGGCGCTTGGCGGCCTCCGGGATCGTGTCGTCGCCGACCCGGGGTGGGCCGCCCGCCGGTCGGGTGCGAGCCTGGCGATCGACCGCGTCTTTGTGGTCAAGGGTCGGGGCACGGTCGTGACCGGCACGCTCCGCGGGCCGGGCATCGGGATCGGCGCGACGCTCCGGCTCGTGCCGGGCGACCGGTCCGTGCGCGTCCGCGAGATCCAGGTCCACGGCACCACGGTCGATCGCGCCGGCGCGGGTCGAGCTGCGCTGAACCTGGCCGGCGCCGACACCCTCGACCTGCACCGCGGGGTCGCCCTGACCGACGACCCGGCGGTCCGGGCCAGCGACCGGCTGCTCATCCGGCTCGCCGCCCCATTGCCTGACCGCGCCCGCGCACGCGTGCATCTGGGGACGGCGGCGGTCGATGGCGCGATCGGACGGAGCGGTCGTGACGCGTTCGAACTGGCCGATGGCGCGCTTGTGGGGATCCTCCGTCTCGACGCGCCGCTCGCGGTCGCGCCGGGCGATCGTCTCGTGCTGCGACGCACGTCCGGGTCCGACCGCATCGTCGGCGCGCTGGTCGTCGATGGCTGGCCGGCGCGCGGGGTGTCGCGACGCCGTCAGACCGCGCAACGGGTCGGGCAACTGGCCAGCGCGGTGGCTGCCGGCGACATCGTGGCCGCCAAGGAGGCCAGGCTCGATCTTCACGGGGTGCTGGCGGACGACCTCGGGGCGGGCGACGGGGTCACGGCGGCGCCCGACGTGACCGCCGCGGTCGAGGCCGCGGTCCTCGCCGCAGTCCGGGATGCCGGTGGCACGGAGACGCTCGTCGACATCCGCGCGGTCGCCGCGCGGACGCTCCGCCGTGAGGCGACGGTCACGCGGCGGACCGCGGTCGCGCTCGCAGATCACCTGGTTGAGCGAGCGGTGGAGGCCGGCCGCCTCGTCCGTGTTGGCGCCGAGGTCCGCCTGCCGGGGGCACCATCGTCATCGCCAACCATGGACCAGGCACAGGAGGCGGCTATGGAACGACTCGAACAGGCGGTCGCAGTCCTCGCTCCGCCGCCGTTGTCCGAGGCGGCTCGCGCAGCCGGCTGCCCACCGTCGGCCGTCGGCGAGCTCGAGCGCACCGGTCGGATCATCGTCCTCCAGCCCGATCTCGCGTACGCAGCGTCGACCTACCGCGAGGTGACGGCGCGGGCGGTCGCGATGGCTGCGGCGGCACCCCTGACCCCCGCCGCGCTTCGTGATGCGACGGGTACGAGTCGCAAATACGTCATGGCCATCCTGGCCGACCTCGACCGGCGCGGGATCCTCCGGAGGGTGCCGGACGGCCACGTCCCGGGGCCGAGGGCGACAGTCGCGCCTGCGGGTGGGCGGTCGTGACCGAACCACGCGTCACTGCGCTCGTCCTCGCCGGGGGACGATCGAGCCGGTTCGGGCGCGACAAGCTCGCGGAGCCGATCGACGGCCGGCCACTGTTGTGGCACGCCATCGACGCCGTGCGGCCCGTCGCCGACGAGATCCTGGTGGTCGCGGCGCCCGATACGGAGCCCGCCGTCCCGGACGATGTCATCGTCGTCCGCGACCGCGTGCCGTTCGAGGGACCGCTCGCCGGGTTGCTGGCCGGGCTTCTGGCGGCGAGGGGACCCCTCGTCATCGTGGTCGGTGGCGATATGCCGACGCTCGTCGGCCCGGTCCTCGAGCGGATGATCGCCGAGCTCGAGACGCCCGCGAAGGCCAAACCCAGGCGCTCCAGCACGAAGGACCCGGCCGTTGGTGTCGATGCTGTCGTCCTCGCGTCCGATGGCCGACCACGGCCCCTGCCGATGGCCGTCCGACGCGAACCCGCCCTGGTGGCGACGGCCACCCTGCTCGACGTCGGCGAGCGGCGGCTTCGCGCTGTGACGGGCTGGCTGGCGACAAGGGTCGTCGACGAGCTGGCCTGGCGGGAGCTCGATCCAGACGGCGTGACGCTCGATGACATCGACGTGCCGAGCGACCTCGTCTGATCGACCACGAGACGCGTCGCCTCGGCCCGCCGCGCCCCCACGGCTGTGGCGTTCTGCACAGGAACATTCCCGTCGCATCTGAACGCGAGCCGTCCTCGAATCAAGCGTCCGCTGCATGTTTCAAGCCAGCTCCATGCTCGACTGACTCGACTGTGTGCGCCTGAGGGGAACGCACCAGGGCCGCGGCGAGCCGCGAGCCGGTTCCCTCGGGTCGCCGGCGCCGGGCCGCGACGAACGCCCAGACACACGAAGACCCCCGTCGGAGGAAGCGATGCACCGGCCCGCGGAGACCGGATGGACATGGGCATCACCGAACCCAGGGGTCACGCTCCGTCCACGCAGCTCCACGACCCGCGTCCGCGACCCGGTCAGCCCCGCCATCGATGCATCCGAACCGACCGCGACGATCCGCCCGTCCCGAACGGCGACGGCGCTGGCGATGCTTCGGGCCCGATCCATGGTGGCGATCCGGCCGCCGCGCAGGACGAGGTCGGCAGGTCGGTCGGTGGCCATGGGGCGAGGATGACAGCCGGTCCGCTCTGCCGCCGGCCATCCCACCCGGCACGACGGACGATCGGCCGGGCCCGGACCCGATAGCATCCGTCCGTGACCTCCGTCCACCTCCTCCACGCCGGCTACGCCCACGACCGCGTCGGCAGCAGCGTCGTGCTCGTGCGTGATGGCGATGCGCTGATCGTCGCGGACCCCGGGATGGTCGCCCGGCGCTCGCTGATCCTCGATCCACTGTCCTCCCTCGGCGTCGATCCGGAGGCAGTCACGCACGTATTCCTGAGCCACCATCACCCGGATCACACGATCAACATCGCCCTGTTTCCCAACGCCGAGGTCGTGGACTTCTGGGCGCGCTACCGCGACGACCTGTGGCTCGACCACGACGGTGACGGTCACCATCTTGGCCGCGACAGCGAGCTGTGGCTGACCCCCGGCCATACGCGGGAGGACGCGACGCTCGTTGTCACAGCCGATGACGGGGTGTATGCCCTGACCCACCTGTGGTGGCGAACCGACCGGACGCCGGAGATCGACCCGCTGGCCGACGACCAGGCGGCCATCGAGCGCGGTCGCGCTCGTGTCCTCGCCGCGGCCGACATCGTCATCCCGGGCCACGGCGCGCCGTTCCGGGTCCGCGACTAGGCGGTCGCGTCCCGGCTCGAACGGCGGGCGACGATATTGAGCCGGATGTAGTCGATGACTGGTTCAGGCATGCGGCTCGCGACCTCGTGGACGAACGCCTGGCGCTCGGCCTCCGGGAGTCGCTCGAGGTGGGAACCCAGGATGACCGTGCGCAGGTAGGTCTCGAATGGCTCGCCCGGCTCGAACCGGGTCGGCTCGTCCGTCAGCCAGCATTCGACGTCGACGAAGCCGGCGGCATCGAGCCGCTCGAGCGTCGCCATCGGCGTTTCGAAATGGACGGCCCCGAGCCAGCCGTCGCCGATCGTCGCCAGGACGCGGTGGACCGACGCGATGTTGCCGACGCCGCCGCATTGGGCGGCCAGCCAGCCGCCCGGTCGCAGGACGGCCGCCAGGTTCGTGAACAGCGCATCGTGGTCCGCCACCCAGTGGAAGGTCGCCGTGGACAGGATGGCGTCGATCGTGCCGTCGATCGGCAGCGGCTGGCCGAGATCGGCGACGAGGTACTCGACTCGGTCGACGAAGCGGGCCAGGCGCTCACGTGCGGCCTCGATCATCGCCGGCGAACCGTCGAGGGCGATGACCCTGCCGGTCGGCAGGCGGTCGACCAGCAGCTCGGTCACCCGGCCGCTGCCGCAGCCGGCATCGAGCACCCGCTCGTGCCCATCGAGGGGCAGCCGGTCGAGGACGGCGGTGCCCCAGCGGGTCATCGGGTCGGCGACGCGGTCGTACGTCCGCGCGTCCCAGTCGCGGGTCATCGGTGGGTCACGCTGGCTGCGCGGGATGCTCTGCCGCGGCGTCGGCTGCCGTGGGCGTGGCGCCCAGGTCGGTCGTGGGGCCGTTCGGGGCCGCAGCCGTCGCCGTCGACCGGGCCGGCTCACGCAACCCGTACCACGATACCGCGGCGCCGACCACCAGCAGTCCGGCGCACACGATCATCGCCAGGTGGAACGCGTCCATCGACGCCAGGTTCGACGCGGCGATCTGGTCTGGCGTCGCCCCGGCCGCCGGCGGATTGAGCGGCTGGAAAGCTCGGCGGATGGTCGTGTCGGCCATGTCGAGCCCGGTGGCCGAACCCAGGGACGCGTAGTAGGCCGCACTGATCGGGATGAAGATCAGCGCGCCGAGCAACGGCTGGCCGACCCGCGCGATCGAATTGTTGATGGCCGAGCCGATGCCGGAGAACCGGCCCGAGATCGAGCCCATCAGCGTGCTCGTGAGCGGCGCGACCACGCACGAGATGCCGAGCCCGAAGAGGAGTGCGAACGGCAGCACGTCGACCAGCGGGGCGAATGGCGGGATGAGGCTCGAG
The DNA here is from genome assembly GCA_038248915.1 of Candidatus Limnocylindrales bacterium. GTDB lineage: Bacteria > Chloroflexota > Limnocylindria > Limnocylindrales > CSP1-4 > SPCO01. Next base: position 83,359 of record JBBRXB010000005.1, read on the forward strand.
AGGTCGTCGACAGAGGCCTTCCAGGGCGCTGAGTCGGCCGGCAGTCGCGCGAACCAGAGCAGGCTGGCGGCCATCAGCAGCGGTCCGCCGACGAGGAACGGACGCGACCCGAGCCGGCCGGCCAGGGTCCCGATACGGGTCGACAGCACCGCCAGCATGACCCCGGTCGGCAGGCCGACGAGACCGGCTCCCAGCGCTGTGTAGCCGAGGACGCCCTGGAGGATGACAGCCCGGTAGAAGAACGTCACATACAGGCCGCCATAGATGAAGAAGGTGGCGACGTTGATCGAAGCGAACGCTCGGGAGCGGAAGAGCTCGAGCGGGACCAGCGGGTGCGGGCGACGGGCCATCAGGATCGGGAACGCGACCAGGGCCACGACGCCGACCGCGATGGCGACCCAGGCCGCGGTGTCCTGCCACTCGTTGGCCTGGCCGCGGATGACGCCGAAGGCGAGTCCCCCGACGGCCAGCGCGGCCACCAGGGCGCCCAACCAGTCGAACCGGCCGGTCGATCCCTGGTCACGCGATTCCTGGACGTGGCTGACGGTCGCCCACAGGGCGAAGGCCAGCAGCGGGACGTTGACCAGGAAGGCGATCCGCCAGCCGACGGTGTCGATGATCGTGCCGCCGACGATCGGTCCGAGGACCGTCAGGGCCGCGGTCGAAGCCGCCCAGATGCCGAACGCGCGGGCGCGCGCTACGCCCTCGAATGCGTGGGTGATGAGGGCCAACGAGCCCGGGATGAGGAGCGCCCCGGCGGCGCCCTGGAGGAGACGGAAGATGACCAGCCATTCGAGCGTCGGCGCGAGACCGCACAGGGCCGACGTGGCGGCGAACCCGATCAGGCCGATGGCGTAGACACGGCGGCGGCCGTAGTGATCGGACAGGGCGCCGGCCAGGATGAGCAGGGCGGCCAGGACCGCGAGGTAACCACCGACGATGTAGGCCTGGCCCTCGAGCACGCCGACGATCGAGCCGGGCAGGTCCTGGCCGATGTGCTTGAGCGCGGAGTTGACGATCGTCCCATCGAGGAAGACCGCACCCGAGCCGATGACCGTCGCGACCAGCGTCCACCGCTGCCGGAGGGTCATCGCGGGCACGGCGGGGGAGGGATTCTGGGTGCGCTCGGTCATGTCCGCGCAGTGTCGCAGTGAGGCCGGGATTCGGGCAAGGTCCGGGTAGACTCCGGGGCATGCCCGGACCCGTGGCGCTCGTCGGCGCCGGAGAGTTCCTACCCGCGATGCTCGAATTCGATGCCGGCCTGCTGGCGTCGACCGGTCGTTCGCGGCCGCGTGTCGCGATCCTGCCGACCGCCTCCTACCCGGACGGCGAGGAGGTGTTCAGCCGCTGGGCCGCCATGGGTGCCGCACACTTCGGGCTGCTCGGCGCCGAGGTGGAACTGGTGCTCGTTCGCGATCGCGACGCGGCCGACGATCCGGCGGCGGTCCAAGCGGTGGGCGAAGCGGACCTGGTCTACCTGTCGGGTGGCAAGCCCAGGTACCTGATGGAGGTCCTGGCCGGCAGCGCGGTCGGGCAGGCGCTGGCCGATGCGCACGCGCGCGGCGCGGTGCTGGCCGGTTGCTCGGCCGGGGCGATGGTCCTGGCCGGCCACGCGTTCGACTTCCGGTTGCGCCTGGCGCCCTGGCCGCTGCGCTGGCGGCTCGGCCTCGGGTTCGTGCCGGGGGCCTCGGTCGTGCCGCACTACGACGCGTGGCCGGAGCCATTCTCCGTACTCATCGCGTTGCAGGCGCCGCGCGGGTCGGCGGTCCTCGGCATCGACGAGGAGACCGCGCTGGTCGGTCGTGACGGAGCGTGGCAGGTCCACGGTCGGTCCCGCGTCACGGTCTGGCGGGGCCGGCGGCGCGAACGATACCGTGCCGGGGACACGTTCCGACTCTGACCAGGTCCATGCCCGAAAAGGCCCACGACGGCCCGCCGTCCGCCCCGACCCCCCGGCCCGGGTTCAGTCCGGCTTGACGGTCCTGAAGCAGTCCGAGCAGTAGACCGGCCGATCCATCCGCGGCTTGAACGGCACCTGGGCCTGGTTGCCGCACGACGAACAGACGACCGCGAAGTACTCCCGGTTCGGGCGGTCGTCGCCGCGTTCGTAGCCCCGCGGCCCGCCGATGTCGCGGACGTCAGAGCCGCCGCCATCGCGGCTGGCTCGGCGGCTGGCTCGGCAGCTGGTGCAGCGCTTCGGGTCGCTGACGAACCCCTTCTGCTGGTAATACTCCTGATCGGCGGCCGAATGGATGAATTCCACTCCGCAATCGACACAGTTCAGGGTGCGATCGGCGTAGATCACGATGCTCCTCCGGAAGGCGCGTTCAGTTGCACGAGTGCGCCTTTTGGGACGGCCACACCGGAGGCCGAGACGTGCGGTTTGGCGAGAGAAGCCGGGACGCGCGCCCAGGTGCCGACGGTGGGATCCCTGTTGCTCGGGGCGCACCGGTTCAGTGCCCGGGAGGATACAACGGGTTGCGAAAATGGGTCGGCGACGCGGTCGACGGCCGCGCGGATCGATCCGGCAGCGTGCTCCCCGCAGCCCTCCGGCTCGCCCCGCCGCGGCCGTTCCGCTTGGTGGCGACCGTGACACCGTACCTGTCACAATGACCGCCGATATTGGAGTCGGCGAGCGGGGAGTCATGGGGGCGCCTCGCTCGCACCAACGCCGCGGCCCGCGGTCCGAGAAACGGGGGCCGGCGTGGCTGGCTCCTCGGATCGACCGACGTGACCCGCGAGGAGGCATGCCGCATCGCGATGCTCAGGATCATCCATACGGCGGACGTGCATCTCGGCGCACGCCACGACGATCTCGGCGAGCAGGCGGCGGCCCAGCGCGAGCGCCAATTCGCGGCCTTCAAGGCGGCGGTCGACCTCGCGCTCAAGGAGAAGGTCGACCTGTTCCTCATCGCCGGCGACCTGTTCGACTCCAACGTCCAGCCACGCCGCTCGGTCGAGCGTGTCGCCGCGGAGCTGAAGCGCCTCGCCGAGGCCATGATCCGCACGGTCGTGATCCCGGGCACGCATGACGTCTGCGACCGTGCCTCGATCTACCGCGCCTACGACCTCGCAGCGCTGGCTGGCAGCGGCCTGGACGACGAGATGGTCACCGTCCTCGATCCCGATCGGCCGTCGGTGCACCTCGCCGCCCTCGATGCCGTCGTCCACGGCCCGGTCTTCGCGACGAAACGGGCGCCGCACAGCCCGCTCCAGGGGTTCGACGCGACCGCGACCGGCGCCATCGACCGCGCCGCCCCGCCGTCCGGCCACGACACCACGTGGCACATCGGCCTGATCCACGGCTCGATCTCGATCCCCGGCAAGACGGACCGCGACGAAGTCGTCATCACGACTGACGAGATCGCCGCGTCCGGGCTCGACTACCTCGCGCTTGGGCATTGGCACTCGGCCCAGCAGGGCCGCGCCGGAGCCGTCACGTACGCCTATCCGGGCGCGCCCGAAACCGTGGCCCTCGACCAGGACCGGGCCGGCAAGGTCCTCCTCGTCGCCCTCGACCAGATCGCCGGCCAGCGCCAGGTCACCGTCGAGGAGCGGCAGGTCGGCCGGACGCGCTTCAGCAGGACCGAGGTCGACGCGTCGACCATCGACAACCAGCCGGCGCTCATCGCCTTGCTCGCCGCCCAAGCGGACCCGGACCTCGTCCTCGATGCTCGGCTCGTCGGGGTCCGCCGCGACGAGCTCGACCTCGACCTCGACGAGATGGAGACCGCCCTCGCGTCGTCCTTCCTGAAGGTCCGCGTTCGGGACGCCTCGACGCCGGCCCTGACCGAGGGCCCGCTGCCGTCCGCGGACACCATCGCCGGCGCGTTCATCCGCGACCTCGAGGCACGCATCGCCACGCTGGAGGCCGCCGGCTCGGCGGCCGAGGCCGCCGAGCATCGCGACGCCCTCCGCCTGGGCCGCCTGCTGCTGGCCGGTCACGAGGTCTCGCTGTGAGGGTCCGCAAGATCAGCGGTCGCGACTTCCGGCGCTATCGAACCTTCGATATCGACCTGGCGCCCGGGCTGACCGTCATCCGCGGACCCAACGAGGCCGGCAAGACGACCATCCAGCGTGCGCTCGAGCTCGCCCTGACGAAGCGGGTGACGAGCACCGCCGGCGAGCTCGAGGCACTCCGCCCGTGGGCGGCTCCGCCCGAGGCGCGCTCGATCATCACCGTCGACTTCGAGCAGGATGACGAGGACGGCCAGAAGGTCGGCCGGCTGGAGAAGACCTTCGCGGGGTCGAAGGGGACGGTCAAGCTCGACTACGAGGGCCAGTCGATCACGGACCCGACGCTGGCCGACCAGGTCATGGCCGAGCTGACCGGTATCCCGACCGAGGGATTCTTCCGTTCGACAGCGTCGGTCCACCACTTCGAGCTGAGCGACCTGTCGCGCGATGAAGGCGCCCTGCGCGACCGGCTGCAGGCCTCGATCAGCGGCGCCGACCGGGGCACGAGCCGCGCCCGCAAGAAGCTCGACAAGGCGCTCCATGACCTGACCACGCGCGGCGACCGGAACCCCGGCCGGCTCAAGGTCGCCGAGGCGGCCGTCGAGCAGGCACGCGCCGCGGTCGACCAGGGTGAGCTCGCACTGGCCCAGCTCGAGCGCGACCGCGACACGCTGTCGACCGCTCGCGACCGACGAGGCGATGCGGAGATCGCGCTGACGGAGCGCCGTGGCCTGCTCGAGAAGGCCCGCCAGGCCGAGCGGATCATGGCCGAACGCGATGCCGCCACCGAGCGGTATGAGCGTTACCGCCAGGCGGTGGACGTCGTCGCCGAGGTGTCGGCCCTGGCCGGCAGCCACCCATCGCCCAACCCGCTCGGGGTCGTCCGCGCTGGCGTCGAGCGCCTGCGCGCCCTCGATGGCCGCATCCGCGAACTGCGGGCCGCCCTGTCGGGCGAGATCGAGGTCAACTTCGACCTCGAGCCGGAGCCCACCTGGCAGCCCCTGTCTCGCGTCTCGGTCGTGCTCGTCATCATCGGCATCCTGCTCGCGGCGGGGCCGGTCGTCCTCGAGATCCTCGGCATCGCCAAACTGGGCTTCGCCATCCAGGCTATCGGCGCGATCGTGGCTGTGATCGGCCTGGTCCTGGCCGCGGTGGCCCTGTGGCTCCGCCGCAGTGTCAAGAACCACGCGCTCCTGCGCGATGTCGAGATCGACCGCCGCCTGCGTGGGCGCTCGGACATGGAGGCCGAGCTCGTGGACTGCGAGCTCAAGTCCCAGGCGCAGCTCGGAACGCTCGGGATGATCGACCTGGCGGCGGCCGAAGACCTGCTCGCTCGCGAGGAGGCGCACGTCGCCGCCATCGATGTGCTGCAGGCCCAGCTCGAGGGGCTCGTCGGCCGCGAGTCGTCCGACATGTTGCCGTACCAACGCGATACCGCGGCATTGGAGATCTCGCAAAAAGCGAGCGCGCTCGAAGCCCTCGGGCCGATCGCCAAGGAACCCCGGGCCCGCGAACGGCTCGAGGTCGAGGTGCGTGACCAGGAGAACACCCTCGAACGCTCGCGCGATGACGAGGCCCACGCCCGAGCCCGCGTGGAGACCAATGCGGTCGACGCCGAGCAGGTCGCTGGTCAGGCTGAACGGCTCGCCGCATGGCGTGAGCAGCTGACCGTCGCGCAACGCCGCCAGCGCGTGTTCACGACGACGCTCGAGGCGATCGATCGGGCCGAGCAGGCGACGATGAAGACCGCCACCCGGTATCTGGAGACCCACATGGTCCGCGACCTCGCGGCCGTCACGGGCGGCCGGTATCGGCGCGTCCGGGTCGACGACAAGACACTCGACATCGAGGTCCATGCACCCGAGAAGGACGATTGGGTGCCGGTCCGCTCGCTCAGCCAGGGCACGCTCGATCTCGTCTTCCTCATCGCCCGGCTCGGGCTGGTCCGGCTGGTGACCGGCGATCGGCGCCCGCCGCTGGTCTTCGACGACCCGTTCGTGACGCTCGACGACAGCCGGGCCGCGCGGGCGCTCGGGCTGCTCAAGAGCGTGGCGACCGACTTCCAGGTGATCTACCTGACGACGTCGACCCGCTACGACGAAGTCGCCGATGCGGTCGTCGTCCTGGATGGCCCGACGAGCGTCGACACCGGCGCCGAGGTCGCGTCGGCGGCTCCGGCCGCGACCGGTTCGCCCGCCTGAGCGAGGTCGGCTCGGCACAGACGGTCACGGTCGTCTTCGGACTCCTGTCGGCGATCGTCTGGGGCTGCGGCGATTTCGGGGGCGGGCTCCTGACCCGGCGGACGGCGCTGTTCGGCGTCGTGCTCGGCTCGCAGCTGGTCGGCATGGCGATGGCGTTCGTGCTCGCCATCGCCCGCGGTGAGACCGCGATGCTCCCCGCCGATGTGATCTGGAGCCTGCTCGCCGGCGTCGCCGGCGGTATCGGCATCAGCGCGCTGTACAACGGGTTGGCCATCGGGCGGATGGGGGTGGTCGCGCCGATCACGGCGGTCATCGCGGCCCTCATCCCGGTCGCGGCCGGCGTCGTCACCCAGGGCATCCCGCCAGCGCTCGTGCTGGTCGGCATCGGGCTCGCCGTCGTCGCGGTGCTGCTCGTCTCGCGGGTCGTCGACGATCGGGACGCGCCCGACCGTCCGTCAGGGTTCCGGTTCGCCCTGGCGGGCGGCATCGGGATCGGGGTGTTCAGCGTGTGCGTCGCCCAGATCAGTGACGGTCACGCGTTCGGGCCGCTGACGCTGATCCGTGGCACGGAAGCGTTGCTCATCGCCGCCGTCGTGCTCGTGACCCACGCGCCCTGGCGGCCCGAGGGCCGGCTGGTGCCGGCGATCGCCGGGGTCGGCGTCCTCGACATGGCCGGCAACGGCTTCTTCATCCTGGCCGTCCAGGCGGGCTCGCTGGCCGTCGCGGCGGTGCTGTCGTCCCTCTACCCGGTCACGACGGTCATCCTCGCCGCGGCCTTCCTGCGTGAGCGGGTGACCGTGACCCACGCGGCCGGGATCGGGTTGGCCGCGGTGGCCATCGCCTGCATCGCGATCGGGGCGACGTAAGGGACCGCAGGCCGTGGTGCTCAGGGCGGGCGCCGGCCGATGGTCACGACCTCGACTTCGGCTGGATCACGCAGGACGACGACGGTGGCGAACCCGTCGCGACCGATCGGTGGAGTGGGACCGTCGAGCGCGATGCGCAGGCGGCCGAGCTGGCGACGGACGACCGCCTCGTCCACGACCCGCGGACGGCGGGCCGCGTTGCGCGCCAGCACCACGTCGGCCGGCAGGTCCAGGATGATGGCCACCGCTGGAACCCCGGTCGCCTCTGCGCGCACCACGAGTGACCGGCGCGCACCCGGTTCGATGCTGGTCGCGTCGACGACGGTCAGCTGACCGGCCCGGAGCCGCCGCCAGAGCTCCCGGTCCAGCCGCCCGAACGCGGCGCGTGTCGCACCCTGGTCGGCCTCGTCACCCGAGACGATCGCCCGGAAGCGGTCGGATGAGAGGATCTCGTCCGCCGCGAAATGGCGCGCCGCGAACGTCGACTTGCCGGCGCCGGCCGCGCCGATGAGCACGACCAGGCACGGATCCGCGATGACGATGTCCGGCATCGTCGGATGATGGGGGACGGGCTGCCCCGCGTGTCGCAGGCCTACGAGACGGCTCGCTTGACCTCGTAGCCACCGCCCTCGGCGGACCGGATCACGTACGCCGGTTGGTCGTAGACGGCTGGGCCGCGACGGACGTGGCCGTCGGTCAGTCGAAACCGGGCGCCGTGCCACGGGCACTGGATGCAGCCATCGACGATCGTGCCCTCCGGCAGCGGACCACCCGCGTGCGCGCAGACAGCGTGCAGGGCGTGGACCGTGCCACCGATCCTGACGAGGACGAGGTCGTTGATCCCCGCCTTGGCCTTGGTCGGGGTCGCCTCGGGCAGGCTCGCGAGGTCCGTGACGTCACCGGTGTCGAGCTTGATCCACTTGGCACCGGCGCCACGATAGGCGTGCCGGCTGACCATGTTGCCGAGGACGAACACGACATCGCCGCCCACATAGGCGCCCGCCGCGACGATCAGGAACGCGATGATCGACAGCGCGATCGGGATCGTCCGGTCCGATGGGCCAGTCGCCCGGATGGCGATCGAAATCAGGAGCAGCACCAGGGCGACGACCATCAGCGTGGCGTGCGTCGTCGCCCGCGTTCGTGTCGTGTCTTCCGCGTCGACGTAGTCGGCGGAGCCTGTGACGGCCGCGGCCAGCATGAACAGGATGGTCCCCGCCAGCGCGATATCCGCCGCGGTGGTCTGTCCCGCGATATCGAGGACGACCGTCAACAGCAGGGTGCCGATCGGGATGTCCGTCGCGGCGGGGTGGAGCGGGTGACCCAGCCAGACCCCGTTGAGGAAATCCTTGACCGGCCGGATCTGGTCGAACAAGGCGCTCAGCCAGCGATGGTTGAAGTCGCCGAGTGGCCGAGCCCAGCCGTCCTGGGCGGACACGAGTCGGGCGAGCAGACGACCCACGTGGTACCTCCAGAACGAGTGTATCCCCAGACCGTCCACATCATCTCGAAGTTCGGGGATAACTTTCGCCCAGGTCTTGCAAGTTCGTGGACAAGCCTGTTGTGACAGCACGGGCCCAGCCCGTACATTTCGTCTTGCCCGAAGGGGCAGGTTGAACCGCCAGACCGGTTCGAGGAGTGATCCTCGGGACGGTCCCGGGAACCAGGTTCGCAGGTCGCAAGGCCAACGAGCGAGGGACCCGGCGACGACCAGGGACTGCGGACTTGTTCGTAGCCCCAGGATCCGTCGAACGGAAGCTCCCACCAGTTCCTTCGGGCGCTTTCGTGCGTCCGGGTGGTGCCACGTGCGGCGCCCGGCGCCTGCGGCGGGCGCGGCCGGCGCACGGTGCGGCGGCGCGCGGCGCCTGTGGCGGACTCGGTCGGTGCAACGGTGCGGCGACGCCCGGACCAGACCTCGGTTCTTGCCAGGCAACAACCACGTTCGTGGTATGCCAACAGTCGGACCTGCGATGGCTCAGACCGAGCTTCCAGCGGCAGGCCCGAGCGTGCGTGGACCGCCGCTACCTCGAATCGAGGCCGATCGGCCACGAATCATTCGCATACGACGAATGCCAGTGCTGTCTGGCAAGAATCTGAAGGCAAACGCTTTCGGCCGAAGCCCACGGGCGGCGACCCGCCCAGGCCCAACGGCCTCCCGCATCCCCGCTGGCATTGGGCTAGGCTCGCGCCGTGTCAATCCGCGCGACCGCGACCCAGCCCGAAACGTCGAACCGGACCGGCCCCCCGACCAACGACCAGTCGCCCCGCCCTCGCCAGGACTGGCGCATCCTCGTCGCGGTCTTCTGGCTGACCTCGATGGTCGAGGGACTCGGCGTCAGCCAGATCTTCGCCCTGCTTCCGACCTATCTCCGCCAGATGGGCGTCACCGATGCGGACCGGCCCGCGTTCATCGGTATCTTCAGCGCGCTGATCTTCATCGTCGGCATGCCGCTCGTGCCGCTGTGGGGCGCCTGGGCCGACAAGTACAGCCGCAAGGTCGTCATCGTTCGGAGCGCACTGGTGGAGGCGGTCGTCTTCGCGGCCATGGCGCTCGCCCGCGAACCGTGGCAGGTCGCGCTGGCGATGCTGCTCATCGGCTTCCAGCTCGGTAACACCGGGATCATGCTGGCCGGCATCCGCGACGTTACGCCGCGCGCCCGCCTCGGGACGACGATCGCGATATTCGGGGCGTCAGGCCCGGTCGGGTTCGCGGTCGGCCCGGCGCTGGCCGGCATCCTGGTCGATGGCTTCGGCTGGGCGCTCGCACCGGTCTTCGCCCTGTCGGCGGTCCTGTCGGTCGGGACGGCCCTGCTCGTCACCTTCGGCTCTCGCGAGGTCCGCCCGGAAGTCGTGCCCAACGGTCGGATCGTCGATCTCGCGTTCTCGTCGCTTCGCGGCGTCCTGACCGACCGCCCCACCCGCCGGATCTTCCTGATCTTCGGGATCTCGTTCGTCGCCATCCAGATGAGCCGGCCGTACATCCCACTCCTGGTCGAGGGGATCAACGGGCTGGGACCGGGTCTCGCATCGGCGATCGCACTCGTGACGGGAACGGCGGCGCTCGTTGGTGCCCTCGCGTCGCCGCTCGGCGGGTTCATCGGCGACCGGATCGGCTTCCGACTGGTCCTCATCGCGGCGCTCGCGGAAGCGGGCCTCGTGTTGTTCCTGATGCCACTCGTCGGATCGATCGGCGCCCTCGGGCTGCTCGCCGTCGGACTCGGCGCCGCGACGGCCCTCGTCAGTTCGATGATCTTCGGACTGCTGGCCACGGAGCTGCCGGCAGAACGCCGGTCGGCGGCGCTCAACCTCGTCTACCTGCCGCTCTACGCGGCCGGGATCATCGGACCGGCGGCCGGCGCCGTCGTCGTGTCGATCAGCGGCATCCACGGCTTGTTCATCGCCGGGGCGGCGGTCTTCCTGTTCGGAGCCGTGACGATCTACCTCCGGCGGGCGCCCGCCGCCGGAGACTCGGGCCGGTCAGCCACCGATCCGACGCTCCCTCCCGGTCCCGAGCTGGCCAGCGGCTCCCCGGAACGCTGACCGCGCGGCGTCAGCCCGGGCGCCGCCGTGACACCACGAACCCGGCCAGCAGGAGCGCGACCAGCGACCCGCTGGCGAGGACGACGGCCTCGCGTCCCTCGACGAATCGGTAGCGCTCTCCCGGGATCACCAAGGACACCTCGGGGTACAGGGGGTTGCCGAACTCGTCGTACGGACTGTTGCTGCTGAAGTAGTCCCAGCCGACGAGCGACCCGTCTGGCAGGACGAATCGCTGATCGATGTACATGTCGCCACTCCCGCCGAACTGTGCGCCGAGCCCGGTCTGGTCGACCGGGATGGTGACGGCCTCCATGGCGAGGATCCGATGGTGGACCTCGGTCCCGCCGTACAGGCCGATGGTGGCCACAACGGCGGCGATGATCACGGCCGGCAGCGCGCGTCCGATGACCGAGCCCACGACGACGGCGACGGCGAAGATGAAGACGGCCCGGCTGGCGAGCAGGCCGCCACGAGCGCCGTAGCCATCGAACGACCTTGACATGTCCGTGCCCGGTCGACTGGCGGCGAAGAACTGGTCGCTGGCGATCCCGGCCAAGAACGTCAGCGCCGCCACGAACAGCAGGATCGGCACGACCCGCGCCGCGTACCAGCGCCAGCGCGACGGCCCGAGCGACCAGGCCAGCCTCACCGTGCCGCGTTCCAGCTCACGACCGACGATCGGCACGCCGAGGAACAGGCCGATGGCATAGACGACGACCAGGAACGGCGTCGTGACGATGCTGAGGATGCCCTGCTGCGCCTCGCTGAACCGTTGGAACGCCGCCTCGCACTGCGGGGTCACGGCGTCCGTCACCACCAGGCACTCGGGACCGGGCTGGGCATTCGCGAGGACAGCGGCATGGATGAGCAACGCCACCGCAAGCCCGCCCAGTGCGAGCCCGAACGCGACGAGCTCGAACCGATGCAGCCGGAGCGTGATCCGTGCGCCCTGGAGGTTCATGCCGCCCGCCCCGGGTCGATGGCGCCGGTCCGTGGCGGTCGGGCCGCGGCCAGGTGACCCAGGACGACCTCCTCGAGCGTCGCCGGCCGGCCACCGACGGCCGCGGCATCGCCGCGGACGAGACTGAGCCGCTCGCCGGTCGGGCTCGGGAAGACGCCGACCACGGAGCCGACACCGGATGCTGCCGGCGCCGCCACGAGATCGGCCGTCGCCACCACCGCGTGGTCCGCGATCGCCCCGGCGATCGACAGGTCAAGCAGCGTCCGTCCGGCGCCGAGGACGAGGAGGCGGTCGCACGCCTGTTCGATGTCGGTGATGACGTGCGATGACAGGAGGGCCGTCGACCCTTCGGCCCGGACGGCGTTGACGAGCACGTGCAGGAACTCGCGCCGCGCCAGAGGATCGAGGCTGGCCAGCGGCTCGTCGAGGAGGAGGACCGGCGCCCGGGCGCCGAGGGCCAGCGCCAGGCCGACCTGCGCCTGCTGTCCGCCGGACAGCTCATCGGCACGTGAGGCGAGCGGGATGTCGAGGTCGTCGAGCCGGTGACGGGCCATCGCCGGGTCGAACCGCGGGCGGAGCGACACGGCCAGTTGAACGTGCTCCTCCACCGTCAGCTCGCGATAGAGCGATGGCGCCTGGGGCACATAGCCGATCCGGACGATCGCCCCGGCGCGATCCTTCCAGGGGTCGATGCCGTCGACGGTCAGGTGCCCCTCGGTCGGTCGTTCGAAGCCCACCCACGCCTTGAGCAGGGTCGATTTCCCAGAGCCGTTCGGACCGACGAGCGCGGTGACGGTGCCGTCTGGGACCGCGAGATCGACATGCCGAAGGGCCCAGCGTCGGCGCCCGTAGCGCTTGCCGATGTCGTGGGTCTCCAGGATGGCCACCGTGTCTCCTCATGGCTGGTGCCGTGGACGCCCGGGCAGGCCGATCGTAGATGCCGACCGTCACCGCGGTGACCCGCCACGTCCCCGGTCGTCGTTCAGGGATTCCCCGGACCCCGGCCGCCGAGGTGGCTCTGGTAGTGTCCCGGCCATGGATCAGAAACAGCGCGATCGGCTGGCCGTGAGCGTCGCCGCGACCGCGCTTCTGGTGGCGGTCGGGACGATGCTGTTCGGCTCCTTCGACCCAGGGATCCGCCTGGCGCCGCTCGAGGACAAGGTGGTCGCGGCCGAGGTGAATGATCACAGCTGGGCGCATGCCATGGGCGTTCGGCAGGGGATGGTCGTCACGCGCCTCAACAACGTGACGCTGATCCGCCTGCCCGAGTATGTCTACCCGTCGATCCCCCCGAGCGAGGATCCGGTCACTGGCGAAACGCCAAACGCCCAGCCGATCGGCGTCGATCCGGTCGAGCCGACGGTCGTTTCGCTCAAGCCCGCGATCCTGGCGTCGTTGCTGGCTGCTCCCATCGGCGATTTTGCGGCGATCCAGCCGTGGGACCTCGACCAGGGGACGGTCGCAAACGGCTGGAACCTGGTGTCGTACGGCGATAGCGGGGCCAGCTTCGGGTTCCGCGACGCGATCCCATCCGTCTTCCTGGGCGCGGCCATCTTGTTCATCGCTGGCTGGTGGCTGGCCAGTGGGCGGGCCGGGACGGGGCTGCAGCCTCTGGCCGTGCCGCTGGCGCTCGCGACGGCCACGCCATTCATCCTCCGGCCCCTTGAGGCGACATGGTCGCCGCCGCTCACCGCGTTGAGTGGCGTCTTGCTGACGGTCGGCATGGTCCCGCTGGCGATCGGCCTGCTGGAGCGCGTGACCGATCCCGCCGAGCGTCGGCTCGTGGCCCAGGCGACCGGCGCGTGCGTCGTCGGGGCGATCCTCGTCGGGCTCGCCCTGGCCGTCACGGAGCCCGGATCGAGCTCCGGGATCGCGCGCTGGGCGCTCGTCGGAGCCATCCCGCTGATCCCCGGCCTGGCGGCAGCCGGGCCGATCCGGCCGGGCGGGCTGGTCGGGGCGGCCAACCCAAGCGGCCGGCTGCTCGAGTCGACCGAGTTCGCGGTCGCCGGGGCAACCCCGCTCATCGCGCTATCGACGGACTCCAGCCCGTACCTCTTCCCATTCGCCCTGTGGATCGGGCTGATCTTCGTGGCCGGTCGATTCACGGTGCGGCCACTCGCTCGCCTGGCGACCCGCGCGCAGCTCCAGCGCGACCTCGTGGTCGCCGCGACCGAGGCGGAACGGGCGCGCGTGGCGGCCGACATCCACGACGATGCCCTCCAGGAGCTGACCCTGCTCGTCCAACGCCTGGATGCGGCGGGCGACGCCGAGGGCGCCGACATCGCCCGGACCGTATCGGACCGCTTGCGGGCGATCTGCGGCGACCTGCGCCTGCCGATCCTCGATGACCTTGGCGTCGGTCCGGCACTCGACTGGCTGGTCCTGCGCATCGAGCGATTGGCTGGTGGTGAAGTCCGGCTCGAGCGATCGGACGGCGCCCGGTCGCCGGCTGATGTCGAGCTCGCGTTCTTCCGCGTCGCCCAGGAGGCCCTGTCCAACGCGGTCAAACACGGGCGGCCGCCGATCGTCGTGCGCTACACCTCGACGACATCCGGGGTGTCGTTGTCGATCGACGACGCCGGACCTGGGATCGCGACCGATGCGGGCGAGACGGCTGAGCGTTCCGGCCATTTCGGATTGATGAACATGGAGCAGCGAGCCGATGCTATCGGGGCCATCCTTGACGTCCGACGCTGGACGACCGGCGGCACGCACGTGGCGCTGGAATGGCGGGCTCGCTGACCGGCGACGCCGGGTCGATCCGCGTCGCGGTCGTCGACGACCACCCGGTGGTGGGCGAGGGGACCGCGGCGGTCCTCCGCTCGCAGCCGAACTTCGACGTCGTGGGCGTGGCCGGCTCGCTCGACGCCGCGCGCGAAGCACGCCTGACGGACGCGACGGTCGTCGACGTTCTGCTGCTGGATGTCCGGCTTGGCACGGACAGCGGATTGCGCCTGCTGTCCGCCCCGGACGGCGGCGACCGGCCGGCCCTCCCCGCGATCATCGTCCTGACCGCGTACGACTATCCGCAATACGCCGAGGCAGCGCTGAGCCTCGGGGCCGCGGGGTTCGTCTCGAAGACGGCACCGGTGGGCGAGCTGGTCGACGCCATCCGGCGAGTCGCCGCGGGCGGTCTGGCGTTCACCATGCGACCGCGCATGGTCGGGCGCATCCACCTCACCGCGCGCGAGCATGATGTCGTCCGGCTGGTCGCCGACGGGCAGAGCAACGATGAGATCGGAGCGACGCTCGGCATCGGCTCGAAGACCGTCGAGACCCACCTGTCGCGCATCTTCGAGCGGTTCGGGGTGTCGTCGAGGACGGAGCTGGCGGCGCGCGCGGTCCGCGAAGGCTGGCTCGACATCCCGCCGGCCAGCTGAGCCGATACGCGGCAGCACGAGTGCCGCCGGCTCGCGGTCCACACACCCGGGTTCGGCCTGCAGCACGCCGGTCTACGATGGTCACGTGCCGAACCTCGCCTTCCCCCGTCCGCGCCCCCTGCCAAGGCCCGGCGGGCGACGCGGGGCGCTGGCGGCCGCCGCGACCCTGGCGGACCCGGTGGCCACACCCGACATCATCGAGACGGTCGGCATCCGCTGGATCCACATCGAGTCGCCGCGGACGACCGACCGCGACTGGCTGGAGGCCAACTTCGACTTCCACCCGCTCGACTATGAAGACGTCTACTCACGCAACAACCGGCCGAAGCTGGACCCGTATGACGACTACGTCTTCATCGTCCTGCACTTCCCGATGTTCGAGAAGGAGACCGGCCGGATCCTGACCGCCGAGCTCGACCTGTTCATGGGCCCGGACTACCTCATCACCCTGCCGAACATCCCGCTGCCGCCGCTGACCGCCATGTTCGAGCGCTACCGCGAGAAGCCGGACCTCGCCGAAGCGACCTTTTCGAAGGGCACCGGCTACCTCCTGTACAAGCTCGTCGACACCTGCGTCGACGCGTCGTTCCCGATGCTGCGCAAGATGGAGATGAAGCTCGACCGGATCGAGGACGACATCTTCGAAGGGCGCTCGTCCGAGATCGTCCGCGACATCTCCGAGGCGAAGCAGGAGATCATCAACTTCCGGCGGATCACCCGGCCGCAGCGGGCGGTCCTGCGCGACCTCGAGCGGACGAAGCAGCGCTACCTCCAGGCAGAGCTCGAGATCTACTTCGACGACATCTCCGACGCGGCCGAGCGGATCTGGGACACCCTCGAAAACTACAAGGAGGTCATCGAGGCGCTCGAGTCGACCAACGAATCCGTGCTTTCGCACCGGCTGAATGATTCGTTCCGGATCCTGACCGCGGTGAGCGTCGTGCTCCTGCCCCTGACCCTCATCGCCAGCATCTTCGGCATGAATGTGCCGGTGCCCGGCCAGGAACAGGAGTTCTCGTTCCTCGCGATCATGCTGATGATGGGCGTGCTGCTCCTGGCCCTGGTCGCCTACTTCCGGCGGCGCGGCTGGTTGTAGCGGTCGGTCGCTGCGGGGTGCCGTGGCCCGTGCGCCATGCCCCCTCGCGCCCGCGCCCCATCGCGCCCGCCGGTTTGGCCATTTATGCGCGGCGTGACTAGTGGGCCGAGAAGCCGACCCGAACCGATCGTCGGAGCGACGAGGCGGGTCCGGACTGAGCGTGGGATCGCGGGGCCGGGGCCGACAAGCCGAGAATCGGTGGCCGAATAGTCATCGGGTGGATATCTGGCCATCAACTGCGTCCGTCCGTGACAGATATGCGCGACGGGCATGGATGGCCGGGCTCGACGGCTCCAGGTGACCCTGCGCATGGTGGCTTGGCGTCTCGGGCCGGCCGGCACTCGGCGCGGGCCCGGCCGGCACTCGCCGGTTGCGGCTCCGGGCGGCGCGACGGCGGCCCGATCAGCTCGGCAGGTCGCGCTCCGCCGGCCCGATGTAGTTGACGTCGGGGCGGATCAGCCGGTTGTCGGCGGCCTGTTCCAGGACGTGCGCGGTCCAGCCCGCGTGGCGGGCCAGTGAGAACGCGGCCGGGAACAGATCCGGCGCGAGACCGACGCCCATCAGGACCGGCGCCGCGTAGTACTCGACATTGGTCTTGAGCACCCGCTCGGGGTGCTTCTCGGCCAGGACACGCAGGACGACGTCCTCGACCTCGATCGCGCGCTCCAGCCAGTCAGGCCGGTGCTCCATCCCCTCGGCCACCTTGCGCAGCGCGGCGGCGCGCGGGTCGTAGGCTCGGTAGACGCGATGGCCGAAGCCCATCAGCCGCTCACCGCGGTCGATCGCGTCGCGGACCCATGCCTCGGCCGATGTGGCGTTCTTCATCTGGCTGAGCTGATCGACGACCTCGGACGGCGCCCCACCGTGGAGCGGCCCCTTCATCGTCCCGATCGCCGCCGTCACCGCCGACGCGATATCCGAGCGCGTGGAGGTGACGACCCGCGCCGTGAACGTCGAGGCGTTGAACCCGTGCTCCGAGCCGACGATGAAGTAGGCATCGAGCGCCCGCGCCGTCCCCGCATCGGGCTTCGCCCCGGTCAGCTGGTAGAGGAACCCTTCGACGAGGTCGAGCGACGGATCCGGGTCGACCGGCTCGTGACCCGCCCGGAGGCGCGCAAAGGCCGCCAGGGCGCTTGGTGAGAAGGCGGTCAGGGCCCGCGCATGCTCGATCGTCGGCGGCCACGGCAGGTCCTGCGTGGCGCCCCAGGTCGAGACAGCGGTCCGCAGCGCGTCCATCGGTTTGGTCGTGGGCGGCAGGGCCCGCAGCACGGTCATCACGGCCGGGGGAACGGCGGCGGTCGCCAGACGATGAGCGGGATCCCAGTCGCCGGTCCACAGCAGGTTGGCGATGGCCGGATACGTCCCGTGCGCGACCAGATCGCCGATCCGATAGCCGCGATAGAGAAGCCGACCCCGTGCTCCGTCCACGAGGCTGAGGCTGGTCTCGCCGGCGACGACGCCCTCGAGACCCGGCGAATACGGATGGGCGGCGGTGGCGGTATCGGTCGGCGCGTCGGTCATGTTGCGATGGTAGCCGGGCGTATCACTGCCTGCTCATGGCGTTCAGGACGAGGCGGACGACGAGGGACCCGAGGATGGCCACGACGACCGCCGCGATGAAGCCCTGCGTCTGGCCGAAGTCCATCTGGGCGGCCAGCCAGCCACCGAGCAGGCCACCGAGGATGCCGACGAGGATGTTCGGCAGACACCCGCGGGCGGTCTTGCCACCCATCAGCGCAGCAGAGATCGAGCCGGCGAGAAAACCGACCACGATCCAGCCGATGGGATCCATCTCGAGCATGAGGGGATTGTGCACGAACGGCGCGTCGCGAGCGGGAGCGGGCGCGGTGTGACCTGCGGGCGCGTCGCGAGCGAGCGGGCGCGTTGCGACCCGCGCCAGCCTCGGGACCGTGCCACCGTCGGTGTTGCTGCATGGAACACGATCTCGCCACTCGAGCGTGGCCGCATGGCGATTCGTCCACAGACCGCAGGTTCCGACGCGGATCCACGCTCAGGTGGCGCAGATGTGTTCCTGGCTGGAAGGGCACGTCGGGGAAGGGGTGAACGGCCGATGCGGCGCGATACGGTGGATCCCGGGAGGTGCCGGCTCAGGCCAGGAAGGTCTCGATCGCGGCGACCATGTCCGTCGGGTGCGTGTGATGCGCGGCGTGGCGGGCCTTGTCGATGACGACGATCCGGCCGTCGACGAGGCGCTCGTCGAGTGACGCGGTCGCTTCGCGGAAGACCGGCACGCTGTCGCCGCCGAGGATCTGGAGGACCGGCTGCCGGACCTGCCCGAGGACGTCCAGCGACGCCGCCGGCTCAGCCTCCGCCTCGAGCTCGCGCAGGATCGTCCCGGCCGCGGCGGCTCGTACCGGCCAGATCGGGTCCGCCTGGTACGCCGCAAGATCCGCCGCCGGCATCCCCACGACCTCGCGCAGGAACGCGGCCAGCGCCCCATCGCGGTCGCCGGCTGCCAGTCGCTCCCGCAGCCGATCCTCGATGCCCGCGGGGTGGTAGCTGATCCCAGGCGGTGTCGGCGCGCCCTCGTACGACACGATCCGGCGGAGCGTATCGGTCCGCAGCGCCGCACCGAGCGCGCAACGTCCGCCGTAGGAATGGCCCACCACATCGACGGCGCGACCCGCCTCGGTCGCCAGGGTCTCGGCGACGGCCGCCAGGTCGTCGAACTCCCGCTCGATGGCGTATTCGGCGGCATCCCCGGATGCCCCGCGGCCGCGCCGATCGACGGCGTGGACCGTGAACCGGGCTGCGAGCACCGGCCCGATGATCCGGAACGTCGTGTGGTCGGCCGTGGCGCCGTGGACGAGGATGAGCGGCGGTCCGTCGCCGACGCTGAAGACCGCGATCGGCGTGCCCTCAGGTGAGCGGACGTGCCGCTCGGCCACGCCCTCTGGCCAGCTCAGCGCGGCAACCCCGCGGCGGCCGCCTCGTCAAGGATCCAGGTGGCGCCCCGGTTTCGCGCCAGCTGGCCCGGGACGCGCCGCACGTCGCGGTCCGGTCCGAAGATCTTGGCGATGGCGTCGGCCTTGTCCGCCCCGAAGACGACCACCAGCGGATCCCGGCTCGCAGCGACGACCGCTGGATTGAGCGTCACCCGCTCAACGCGCGGTTCGATGTGGGTCGGGGCCGGGATCGCCATCGCCAGATCCGGCGAGTCGAGTGCCGGCGAACCGGGGAAGACCGACAGGAGATGCCCGTCACCGCCGATGCCGAGGAACAGCAGATCGAAGACCGGCCAGCCGTCGACCAGGTCGAACGGCGCACCGCGGATCTCATCAGCCATGGCGCTCGCGCACCCGGCGGCCCCGCGACCGGAGGCGATGGCCTCGCCCGCCCGGAACGGATGGACCTGGTCGATCGGGATCCGAACGCCGGGCACCAGGCCGCCGGCTGTGCCTTCCTCCGCCGCGCTGATACCCATCATGATGTCGTCGAATGCCTTGACATTCGAATACGGGTGGTCGCGCGGAACATATCGATCGTCGCCCCACCAGACGTGGACGTTCTCCCACGGCACGCTGGCGGCGAGCGGCGGCGCGATCAGATGCCGATAGATGCCGACCGGGCTGGATCCGCCGGTCGTCGCCCAGTCGACCCGGCCGCGGGCCAGGATCGTGTCGGCCAGGACCCGCGCGATATGTTCGGCGGCGAGGGCCGCGCCCGCCTCGGGATCCTTGACGACCTGGATCTCCGGTTCGGTCACGACGTTCCTCCACTCGATTCGGCAGCTGTGTCCTCGCCCGGCCCGATGAGCGCCGCCGCGCAGCGCAACGCGCCGACGGCGATCGGGTCGCGGCGGCCAGCTTCGATGGCCTCGGCCAGCAGGTCCATGTCGCCCCGACGCGGCGCCCGGAAGTGGCGATCCAGCGCCTCGACCCCGTCCTGCCAGACGCGGACGCGGGCGGTCTCGGCCTCGGCGGTCACATCGGCGCGCAGCTCCGAACCGCGTCGCTCGGCCAGCAGCTCGACCCGAAGCGTGGTGCCGGATGGCGTCGTCGAGACGACCGGTCGGACGACGACCGAGACGTCGGCGCGGCCGTCCGACAGGGTCGCCACCAGACCGCGGCCCATCGTCGGCTTGCCGCTCGTCTTGCCGGTTCGGGCGGCACTGCCGGACGCCGGCCGCGGCCCGCCGCCGACCGGTGCCAGCGGGCGCGTGACCGACCAACCGAGGCGCGACGCGAGCCAGCCCACGTGGTAGACGGGCTTGACCAGGTTGGTCGTGGCGAGCGTCCCGGTCTCGTCGTCCGTGCTGTAGGTCACCGCCACCCGGCGGATGGAACGGAGGTAGGGCAGGAAATCCGGGTCGTCGAAGATCGACGCGATCGCCTCCCGCCAGCGTGATTGCCGGGCGAGCGCGAAGTCGCTGATGGCGATGCTCTGTGCCTCCTCGAGGGCGGCCATCTCGTGAAGCCGGACGAGTCCGTCGCCACTCCAGGTCGATGCGTCGACGACGAGCCGGTCCGCCCCGGCCAGCAGGTCGCGTGCTGCAGGACTGGTCAGTGACGGCTCGCCCGGCCACCAGACCGTCACGGGCAGGTCGTGGATGATCAGCGGGGTCGCGATGGCGGACAGATGGCGGCCGGCCTCGCCCCCGCAGATGACCTGGATCGTCTCGGCGCAGGTCTCCGGAGCGTCCGGCCGGGGCACCACGCAGTGTGCCTCGATCCGGGCGTCCAGCCACGACGGCCCGTCCGGGTCGGCCGACTGGATGACGATGGTGCGTGACGGGTGGCGTCCGGTCAGGGACTGGATGATCGCCGCGCAGCGCTCGGCCAGCTCGGGCCGGCGGGCGACCACGATGAGGTTCATCACGTTCGTGCGGGCGGCCATGTGGCGGCCCAGGTCCGCATCGCCGCGGACCTCCGCGTCCTCGGCGGACCAGGCGCGAGTGATCTCGGTCTCGATCTGCGCGATGCTGTGGGCGCGGGCGGACCAGCGCAGCCGCGGTTCGCCGATCCGGGGCGGGGCCTCGGTCACCACGATCGTCGGGTCCCTAGATCCGGCGCCAACGCCGACCGTCCCGGGCAAGCAACTCGTCGGCTTCGGGCGGCCCCCACGTCCCGGCGTCGTAGTTCGGGAAGGCCGGCGGCGGTCCGTCCGCCCAGGCGTTGATCAGCGGATCCACGATGCCCCACGCCTCCTCGACCTCGTCCGCCCGCGTGAAGAGCGATGCGTCGCCCTGGAGTGCGTCGAGGATGAGCGTCTCGTACGCGTCCGGCGAGTCGACGTTGAACGCGGAGCCGTAGGTGAAGTCCATGGTCACCGACCGGACGTCCAGACCCAGTCCCGGTATCTTGGCGCCGAAGCGGAGCATGATCCCCTCGTCCGGCTGGATCCGGATGACCAGCAGGTTGGCGTCAGGTTCCACGCCCTCGTCGCGGAACAGGTGGTGCGGGACCTCGCGGTACTGGATGGCGATCTCGGTCGCGCGCTTCGGCAGGCGCTTGCCGGTCCGGACGTAGAACGGCACGCCCGACCAGCGCCAGTCGTCGATCGTCAGCCTGGCCGCGATGAACGTCTCGGTCTCGGATGCGGGGTCGACGTCGGGCTCCTCGCGGTAGCCCTCGACCTTGGTGGCCGCCACCCAACCCGGGCCGTACTGGCCGCGGACGACGTCCTTGACCGGGACGGTCGGGTCGCGCGCGATCGCGCGCAGGACCTTGACCTTCTCGTCGCGCAGGGCATTCGCCTCGAACGTCGCCGGCGGCTCCATGGCCACCAGGCTGACCAGCTGAAGGAGGTGGTTCTGGAGCACGTCGCGCGACGCCCCGGTCTGTTCGTAGAAGTCGCCGCGGCTCTCGATCCCGATCGATTCCGCCACGGTGATCTGCACGTGATCGACATAGCGCCGGTTCCAGAGCGGCTCGAAGATGCCGTTCCCGAAGCGGAAGACCAGCAGGTTGCGGACCGTCTCCTTGCCCAGGTAGTGGTCGATGCGATAGACCTGCGACTCGCGGAAGACCTTGCCCACCTCGCGGTTCAGCCGCTTGGCTGATTCCAGATCGTGGCCGAACGGCTTCTCGATGACGATCCGCCGCCAGCCGCCGTCATGGCGCTCGTGATCGAGCCCGACCCGCCCCAGCTGCGCGACCAGGTCGGCGAACTGCGACGGCTGGGTGGCGAGGTAGAACAGGCGGTTGCCGCGTGTCCCGTGCTCGGTGTCCTGGACGTCCAGATAGGCCGACAGCTCATCGAACCCGTCGGCGTCGTCGAAGTCGAGGCGGCGATAGTCGATCTGCTTCTGGAAGCTCTCCCAGGCCTCCACGTCGATCGGCAGGAGCCGGCTGAACTGCTCGAGGGACTTGCGGATCTCGGCGCGGAACGAGACGTCGGTGTAGGGCCGTCGACCGACGGCCACCAGGCGGAACTCGTGCGGCAGCAGATTGGTCCGCCACAGTTGATAGAGGGCCGGGATGACCTTGCGGTGGGCCAGGTCGCCGGTCGCTCCGAACAGGACCATCAACGACGGATCCGGGACGCGCTCGAGGCGGAGCCCGTCGCGCAGGACATTCTCGACCGGCTTCGTTCGCGACGCACGCTTGCCCTCGCGTGCCAGCCGCATCTCCATCATCGTGCGAGGCTCGCCCCTGGTCCGGGGCGCCGTCCTCGCGGGCAACGGTTCGTCGGGTGTCGTCGCGGGCGGCGGCGCCGGCTCCTTGGCCGGGGCCGCCGTCTTGGTCGGCTTCGTTCGGGTGGTCGCCACCGGTCGGCGCTACTCGGTCTTGACTTCGTGCCCGCCGAACTCGTTGCGGAGTGCGGCCAGCACCTTCGCCCCGTACGAGTCGTCCTGGCGGGATCGGAACCTGGTCAGCAGGGAGAGGGTGATGATGGGTGCCGGGACGTCGTGGTCGATCGCTTCCTGGATCGTCCAGCGGCCCTCCCCCGAGTCGGCCACGTACCCCTTGATGTGCTCCAGGTCCGGGCCGTTGGTACGGAACGCGCGCCCGGCCAGCTCCAGCAGCCACGAGCGGACGACCGAACCCTGCATCCACAGGTCGGAGATACCTGCGAGGTCCAGGTCGTAGTCACTCGCGTGCAGGATCTCGAAGCCCTCGGCATAGGCTTGCATCAGGCCGTACTCGATGCCGTTGTGGACCATCTTCACGTAATGGCCGGCGCCCGGCCCGCCGACGTGCAGGTAGCCGCCGTCCGGGGCCAGCGTTTTGAACACGGGGACGAGGGCCTCGACGACCGCCGCGTCGCCGCCGACCATCAGGCAGTAGCCGACCTGGAGGCCCCAGACCCCGCCCGACGTCCCGGCATCGACATAGCCGATCCCTTTCGCCTTGAGCTCCTGGTGTCGACGGACGTCATCGTGGAAGTTCGTGTTGCCACCGTCGATGATCGTGTCGCCCGGCTCGAGATGCTCGAGGAGCTCGTGGATCTGGGCCTGCGTGGCGTCGCCGGCCGGGACCATGATCCAGACCGCACGCGGCTTCTCGAGCGCCGCGACCAGGTCGGCGATCGAGAACGAAGCGGTCGCCCCTTCGGCCGCGATCTCGCGGGTCTTCTCGGGTGTCCGGTTGTAGACCACGACGTCGTGCCCGTCTTGCACGAGTCGGCGGACCATGTTGGCCCCCATCCGGCCGAGCCCGATGAACCCGATGCGCATGCCGGTCAGGCCACCGTGCTGGGATCGAGGGCCGCGGTGAGGGCCTGTTCGAGGGCGGCCAGCCCGGCGTCAGGATCCGCGCCGAGGTGGACCCGGACGATCGGCAGATCGTGCGATTCGATGGCCGTGAAGTCGCCCGCTGCCTGCGCGTCGATGAGCTGCCCGAACGTGTACGGCCAGCCCGGGATCGGCAGGTCATTCGGATGGTCCGAGGTGAGCTGGATGAACCAGCCGATCGGGGCGCCGCCCTTGTGGAGCTGGCCGGTCGAATGGAGGAAGCGCGGGCCGTAGCCGGCGGTCGTCGCCCGGCCCGTCCCATCCCGCAGGAGCGCCCGGATGCGCGCGAAGGCCGCGTCGCGAGCCGGCGTCGCGGCGATGAAGCCCTGGAGGCAGAGGTAGGCATCCGGTCGCCGGCGGGCCAGGTGCCGGGCCAGCTCCCCGACGACACTGCCATCACCCGAGGTCAGCCGCAGCGCCGCGTCGCCGTACAGGGCCAGGTCGTCGTCGGTGGCCGTGGCCGGGCTGTCGTTCGTCGCCTGATCGCGATGACCGATCGAGGCGAGGAGGTCGCGCGTGAGCTGCTTGGCCTCTTCGACGTTGGGCTGATCGAACGGATCGATGCCGAGGATGATCCCGGCGATCGCCGTGGCGACCTCCCAACGGATGGCCTCGGCGCCGAGGTCGATCGGGTCGGCGACCTCGATCCGGATGACCGGGTGACCGGCCGCTTCGAGGGCTGTGGCGAGGGTGTCGCGCTCGCCGGGATCGGCCCCGGCCAGCGCGATCCGGACGAAGGTCCGGTCCGTGCCATAGGCCCCGGCCGTCCCCAGCGGCTCGACATCGACCGGCACGATGCCGACGCCGTGCTTGCCCGTGCTCTCGGCGATGAGCTGCTCCGCCCAGGCTCCGAAGCTCGAGATCTCGTCGTCGATCAGGAACGTCAGCTTGTCGCGGCCGGTCTTGGCCAGGGTCGACATCGCCAGCCCGAGCGACAGACCCGGGTTGAGTGCGGGGTCCGGTTCGTGGCAGGCCCCGAGCATCGCCGAGCTCGAAGCGAGCAGCGGGTCGAGGTCGACTCCGATGAGCGACGCCGGCATGAGCCCGACATAGGTCAGCGCGGAATACCGTCCACCGATGTCGGGCGGGTTCAGGAAGAGCTCGCGGAAGTCGTTGGCATGCTCGATCGCTTCGACGCTCTTGCCTGGATCCGTGATCGCGGCGAAGTAGGCACCGGGATGCTCGTAGCGGTGGTGCGGGACCGCCTTGAGCGCCGCCTCGGCCCGGGCCCAGGCGTAGGCCAGGAACGCGTTCGGTTCCGTCGTCGTGCCGGACTTGGAGGCGATGATCACCAGCGTCCGCAGCGGGTCCAGGTCGTCGAGCGTCGCGTGCACGTACTCGGGGTCCGTCGAGTCGAGGATGCGCAGCTCGAGATAGCCCTCGGTCGTGCCGAACGTCCTGCGCAGGATGTCCGGGGCGAGACTGCTGCCGCCCATGCCGGCCACCACCGCCGTCGTGTAGCCCTCGTCGACGACCGCGTCGCCGAACGCCTCGAGGGCCGTGATCTGGTCGGTGAAATGAGCCGGCGCATCCAGCCAGCCGAGCCGCTCCGAGATGGCGTCGCCGACCCGTTGATCGGTCGTCCACAGGCTCACGTCGCGAGCGAACAGGCGGCTCGCCCAATCCTCGATGCGTGCACGTTCGACGGCCGCCTCGTAAGCGGCGGTGCCAGCACCAAGCGCGAGTCGGGGAGCGGCGACAGCGGTCGAAACAGGGTCGGTCATCTAGGCCTCCGAGCGTGGTCGTCCATGGTACGCCGCCACGACCCTCCTGGACCTCGTGGCCGGGCGGGCCGCCCCGACCTCAGGCTTCCGCTTCGGCCGGGCTCGGGCGGAACCGGAAGTACGACCACAGGCCGCCGGTCGTCAGCATGAACACGCCGAGGGTCGCCAGCACGACCTGCACATTGGTCTGCTCGAACGCCGCAGCGTACGCCGCGTTCTGGTTGAACAGCAGCTGCCACCACAGGAACGTCACGGTCCCGAACGTCAGCGCCCAGGCGATCCGGCTCCAGCCCATGACGGTCGCGCCGTCCAGGAAGCGCAGCGGGATCATCGTCACGAACAGACCTTCGAGACCGCCGATCATGACCATCGCCAGGATCGTCTCGAGGAGCGCCGGCAGCGGCTCGCCACCGGCGGCGAGGACGCGGACCGGTCCGAGCAGCAGATACGCGAGCACGCTGACGACCAGCAGGCCGAAGGCCGGGATGAGCACGAGCGTGGCGTCCTCGCGTTTGGCCAGTGCCACCGGCGCCACGATGACCGCCGACGCGATGAATCCGTAGACGAGGCCCGGTGAGAAGCTGATCGAGCGCGAGACGATGACCGCGACGATGGCCACGACGATGGCCGTGCCGTACAGCCGGATCGAGGCGTCGGCGCGGAACCGTCGTCTGGCCAGGCGGCTCGACGAGCCCTCGGCGTAGTAGGTGATGAAGCCAAGCCCGACGACGAGCGAGATGAACAGTACGAGGCTCTGCGGATTCAGGCCGAAGTCTGGACTGAGGAAGCCGTAGATCAGGCCGCTCAGGCCGAGGATCGTCAGGACCCGCAGGATGCTCCCGAGCCGGCCGCTGCCGGTCAGCCGCGACAGCCCGCTGCCCGTGAAGTTGAGTCGGGACGCAAAGCCGAATGGACCGGCCAGCAGCCGGGTCCACCAGCCGTGGATCTCGTCACGGTTGGCATCCGTCGTGCTGTTGAAGATCTCGGCCGTCAGCCCGAACAGGAACACGAGCAACAGCGTCAACAGCAGGTTGGTCGTCACGACTGCCGGATCGATGCCGCCTCCCGGCCCGCCGATGTCGCTGACGAGGGCCGGCACGAACGGGTTGCCACTCGGGGAGGGCGATGGGGTGGTGGGGATCGCCGGAGCCGGCGAATCCGGCACCTGGGGCGGACTCGTCTCCCCGAGGACCTCCTGGGTCGGTGCCGCCGTCGGCGACTCGGAGGGGCTCGGGCTCGGTTCGAGCGATGGCGACGGAGAGGGTGACGGCGAGGGGGTCGGCGAAGGGGACGGGGTCGGGGTCGCTGTCGGTCTTGGCGTGGGTGTGGGCGTCGGCTTGGGTTGCACGGTGAACCTTGCCTGAGCCTTCGTGGACGTCGCGCAGCCCGAACTTGTGCAGGCCCTCGCCGAAACGGTGTGCGACCCGGCGCCGCTGGGGGCTGGCGCGTCGCTCAGGTCCAGGATCGAGCTGCAATCCTTCGGATTCACCTTGACCTGGGAACCGATCGCCTTCCCGTCCCAGTAGAACTGGGCAAGGCGATACGGACATTGCGCGCCG
Organism: Candidatus Limnocylindrales bacterium; assembly: GCA_038248915.1. GTDB lineage: Bacteria > Chloroflexota > Limnocylindria > Limnocylindrales > CSP1-4 > SPCO01. The sequence goes on from JBBRXB010000005.1 coordinate 110,339, forward strand.
TTCCCGCTCCGGTATGTCGCCTTGAACCCGTCGGCAGCGAGGGCCTTCGTGGGAGTCAGCTGGAGGGAAGGCGTCGGGTCGACCGCGTATTTCGCCGGGGCCGGCGGCACGGTCCAGGAATCGCACTGCGGCACGCCGCCGGAGTTGACGTAGCACGCGATGGCAGAGACGACATGCGTCCCGAGTGCTGTCGTCGGGGGCTTCGAGAATCTGTGCGACGCGGTACAGGAGGTCTGGTCCATGGTCGCTGGCGACCCGACGTTCTTGCCGTCCCACATGAACTGGACAGTCTCGTAGTAGCACGAGCCATCGGGGATGAACCAGTACTTCGCCGTGAAGGGGGCGGCGGCGCGACCGTGTGTCGGTGCGACCTCCAGCCACGGGTCATAGGATCCCGGCGGCGGATCGGCCCGCGCGACCGACGAGAACCCCGTCGCGACGATGCTGCCGAGGGCGACGGCGATCAGGAGGACGAGGACGGGATGGATCGCACGCGACGTCCGCCCACGCGCCTGCCCAGACAGCGCCCTCATGCGTTCCCTTCCGTCGCTCGGCCGTTCCGCTTCGTACCCGCCAAACGTCCTAGGACTTTCGTACGACCGGCAGTGACGCAGTGTCGGGCGCGGTCAGGGACGTGTCAAGGGTCGTCGGGCGGCTGCCGGGGCGCCGCCGCAACGCCGCCGCAACGGGCTCGTTCAGGTCCTCGGGTCGCCCCCGGCGGTCTCGATCGCAAGCACCTTGCCGACCCGCCTGCGGTGGCGCGGTTCACCGCTGAAGGTCGCGTTCAGGAACGCCACGACGCATTCGAAGGCGGGCTCCGGACCGATCACTCGCGCCCCCAGCGTGAGGACGTTCATGTCGTCGTGTTCCACGCCCTGGTGGGCGGAATAGGTGTCGTGGCAGACAGCGGAACGGATGCCGTGCATCTTGTTGGCCGCCACCGAGGCTCCCACGCCGGAACCACAGATCAGGACGCCGCGCTCAGCGTTCCCGGCGAGGATCGCGTCGCCCAGTCGCACAGCGAAGTCCGGGTAGTCGTCCTCGGGATCCGAGCCGTCGCCACCGAGGTCGATCAGTTCGTGGCCGGGGGCCGCCTCGGCCACCCGGCGGATGAGTCCGTCCTTCATGGCGGCACCGGCATGATCGGCCGCGAACGCGATGCGCATGCCCGAAGGATACGACCCGGCGGCCAGCTCGTCGTGCCGTTTCGGCCCGAACGCGACACGCCGTCGACGATCCGCAGCGACGGAGCGCGCCGCCTCAGGCCCGCAGTGGCCCGCGCCTCAGGAGCGGCCGGGGTCGGAGCCGCCCGTCCGCGCCACGCCCGGCTCCCCCGCGCCGATCGACGGATGCGCGCCGAAGTGCCCGCCATCGAGGGTCGGGATGCGACCACGCAGGCCGTCGCGGACGACGCGACGCGCGACATCGGTGACCCGGTCGGCGGTGAACCCGAAGTGCTCGAAGATCGTCCCGGCCGGCGCCGAGGCACCGAAATGGTCGAGCCCGATGATCGCGCCCTCGTCACCGACCCAACGCTCCCAACCCAGCGACACGCCGATCTCGACGCTGACCCGACGGCGCACCGTCGGCGGCAGCACGGCATCGCGGTACGCCTGGTCCTGCGCATCGAACCGCTCCCAGCACGGCAGCGACACGACCCGCGTCGGGATGCCTTCGCCATCGAGTCGCTCGGCCGCGGCGAAGGCCAGCTGGAGCTCGGAGCCCGTGCCGATCATGATCAGCTCCGGCGTGCCGCCACTCGCTTCGCGCAGGATGTAGCCACCGCGCGCGACGCCCTCCCGGGCGAGCCGGTCCGTGCCGGCCAGGGTCGGAAGCTTCTGGCGGGTGAGTGCGAGCGCCACGGGCCCATCGGTCCGCTCGATGGCCAGCGCCCAGGCCGCCGACGTCTCGTTGGCGTCACCGGGCCGGACGAACCACAGGTTGGGGATCGCCCGGAGCGCGGCGTAGTGCTCGACCGGCTGGTGCGTCGGCCCGTCCTCGCCGAGCCCGACCGAATCGTGGGTCCAGACGTAGATCACGTGCACACCGGCCAGCGCTGCCAGCCGGACACTGCCGCGCATGTAGTCGCTGAACGTCAGGAATGTCGCACAGTAGGGGATGAACCCGGCGTGGTAGGCGATGCCGTTGGCGATCCCGCCCATCGCATGCTCGCGGACGCCGAAGCGCAGGTTCCGACCGGGCATCTCGGCGCTGAAGTCCGGTTCGCCCTTGACGTCGGTCAGATTGGATTCGGACAGGTCCGCGGCACCGCCGAACAGGTCCGGCAGCCGCGGGGCGAGGGCCTGGATCGCGTCCTGGCTGGCGTTTCGGGTGGCGATCTCCGTGCCGGTGTCGTACGTCTTGAGGTCCGTGCCCCAGCTGTCGGGCAGCCCGGCACGGGTCACTCGGCGACGGAAGTCGGCGGCCGCTTCGGGATAGGCGTCCCGGTATGCGTCGTAGCGGGCCTCCCACGCTGCGACGAGGGCGTCGCCCTCCGGGATCGCGGCGCGAAGATGGTCGCGCGCGGCCTCCGGGACGTAGAACGACTTGTCCGGATCCCAGCCGTAGGCCTCCTTGGTCAGGCGGACCTCTTCCGTCCCGAGCGGTGAGCCGTGGGCCTGATGGCTGTCGTGCTTGTTCGGGCTGCCGAAGCCGATGTGCGTGCGCACGGCGATGAGGCTTGGCCGTTCGTCTGCGCTGGCGGCGGTGATGGCGCTCTCGATGGCGGCCAGGTCATTGCCGTCGGCGACTCGCTGGGTATGCCAGCCATAGGCATCGAACCGCAGCGGCACGTCCTCCGACCACGCCATCGCGGTCGGCCCATCGAGCTGGACGTTGTTGTCGTCGTAGAGCACGACCAGCTTGCCGAGCCGGAGGTGGCCAGCCAGGCTCGATGCCTCCGAGGCGATCCCTTCCTGGAAGTCGCCGTCGCTGGCGATGACGTAGGTCCAGTGGTCGACCAACTCGTGCCCGGGCTTGTTGACCTCGTACGCAAGCCGGCGCTCCGCGATGGCCATCCCGACCGCGTTCGACAGCCCCTGGCCGAGGGGTCCGGTCGTCGCCTCGACTCCGGGCGTGAGGCCCCACTCGGGGTGGCCGGGCGTGATGCTGTCCCACTGACGGAACGACTCGAGGTCCTCGAGCGTGACCCCGTAGCCGGTAAGATGCAGGAGCGAGTAGAGGAGCATGCTGGCATGGCCGGCGCTCAGGACGAAGCGGTCCCGATCGGGCCAATCGGGGTGGGTCGGGGCGTGACGGAGGAACCGCGTCCAGAGGACATAGGCCATCGGCGCCGCGCCCATCGGCGCGCCCGGATGACCGGAGTTCGCCTTCTGGACGGCGTCGATCGAGAGCGTGCGGATGGTGTCGATGGCGAGCTGGTCGATGTCCGTGGCGAGGGTCATGGATGCGCTCCCGTCGGGGTGGTCGAGGCGGTGTGGCCCCTCCCGCCCATTGTAGGCGCGAGGGCCAATCACGGGGCTATCCTCCGTGCATGCCCACCTTGCGAACGCCTCGCCCGCGCCGCCCTTCTCGCCCGTCGCGGCCGCGCCGGCCGGGTCGGGGTGGCGGGGCTGGGCCGCACATCGTCGTCCTTGGCGACCTGATGCTCGACGTCGTCCTCGTCCCGGAGCGCCGGCTCGAGACCGGCACCGATGTCCCTGGCCGAGTCGGCCTGGCGCAGGGTGGCTCGGCGGCGAACACGGCTCGGTGGCTGGCCCGGCTTGGGGCGCGATCCAGTCTCATCTCGGCGGTCGGCCGTGACGCCGCGGGACGGGCCCTCGTGGAGGCCGTCCGCGGCGATGGTGTGACGCCGCGGATCGTCCGCATCGCGGGGGCGCGGACCGGCCGGATCGGCGTGGTCGTGGCGGCCAGCGGCCAGCGCTCGTTCGTGGCCGATCGGGGTGCCGCGGACCGGCTTGCTCCGGACGACCTGCGAGCGGACTGGTTCGCCGGCGCGGACGCGGTCCACCTCCCGGTCTATTCGCTGCTCGGGGTGCCCCTCGGCGATGCCGGTCGTCGGGCGATCGAGCTCGGGCGAGCGGCGGGCGCCCAGATCAGCCTCGACCTTGCGTCGATCGGGCCGCTGCTCGAGGGTGGCCGGCGAGCCGCCCGCGCCCTCATCGAGACGGCTGCCCCGGACATCATCTTCGCCACGGCCGCCGAAGCGGATGCCTTCCTGGGCGGCCATCCCAAGGACCGCCTGCTCGACTATGCGCCGGTGGCCATCGTCAAACGCGGGGCCAAGGGCGCCACGGTCCTCACCCGGACCGGGACCGGCCAGCAGCGGTTCGAGGTCGCCACCGCGGTCGTGGCGGCCAACGATACGACCGGGGCCGGCGACGCGTTCGATGCCGGGTTCCTCGTCGCGTGGCTGACGGCCCGGGCCGCCGGCCTCCCGCTGGCCGCAGCGCTCCACCGGGCGGCCCTCGCCGGACACCACGCCGCCGCGCGTCAGCTCGGGTCGCCGCGGCCTGAGCTGTTGCTCGCATGACGGGCGGGACGGGGCGCTCGGTCGCAGCGCGGCTGGCGGTCAGTGCCGAGGTCGCGGCAGCCTTGGCCGACGGGCGTCCGGTCGTCACCCTCGAATCGACCCTGATCAGCCACGGCCTGCCGTACCCCGTCAACCTTGAGGTCGCCGGCGCATCGGAGGCGGCGGTCAGGGCGGCCGGTGCGGTGCCGGCGACCATCGCGATCCATGACGGACGGTTCCTCGTCGGCCTCGACGAGGCAGCCCTGCTCGCCCTGGCGACGGCCCCAGCGGGTACGGTTCGCAAGGCGTCCCGGCCGAGCCTGGCCGCGGCACTCGCCGGCGGCGGCTGGGCGGCCACGACGGTGTCAGCCACGATGATCGCAGCGCATGCCGCCGGGATCGCGGTCTTCGCGACCGGCGGGATCGGCGGGGTGCATCGCGGGGCGCTTGGTGGCGGCGCCGGCTCGGGTTCGGCGGAGACCCCGACGTTCGACATCTCCTCGGACCTCGAGGAGCTCGGCCGCACGCCGATGGCCGTCGTGTGCGCCGGGCCGAAGGCGATCCTCGACGTCCCGGCGACCCTTGAATACCTCGAGACCCGGGGCGTCCCGGTCGTGACCATCGGCCAGGCCGAGCTCCCGGGGTTCTACGCCCGCTCGTCCGGGATCCCATCGCCCACGACCGTCCAGGATGTGGCCGCCGCGGCCCGGCTCGTCGCGGCGCAGCTCGGTCTGGGACTCGGCGGCGGGATCCTGGTGTGCGTCCCCGCACCGGCCGACGCGGCACTCCCCGACGACGTGGCACGCGACAGCGTCGAGCGCGCCGTCCACGAGGCCGAGGCGGCCGGCATCGGCGGGCCGGCGCTCACGCCATGGCTCCTGGCCCGGATCGCGACCCTGACCGACGGCGATTCACTGCGGGCCAACACGGCGCTCATCGTCAACGATGCCCGGATCGGCGCCGAGCTCGCGGTCGCCTTGCACGGGATCGAGGCCGCCGAGCCCTCGTGACCGACCGATGGTCACGCTCTTGCCCGTCGATGCGCCACTGACCTACACTCCGGTCCCGACCACCGGTCCGACCACCGGCTGCCGACACGAGGAGGCCCCGACCGAATGCGGATCTACGAGGGCAGCGCGCGCCAGGACTTCGAGGAGGTCTTTCGCTCGATCGGCGCGTTCCTCGACCAGCGCGCGATGAAGGACGTCCTCCTGCTGGAAGCGCCGGACGGGTTCATCGTCCAGGGTCTTGTGACCTCGGGTGGCAGCACCGGGACATGGTCAGAGTCCATCGGTTCCCAGGTCAAGGAGACCCTCACCTTCCTCGATGACGACATCGCGCGGTTCATGGAGGAGGCCGGCGCCCGCCGTGGCTCCGGCGCCGTGGAGCGACCGGCCGGTCACTACGAGGCTGCGTTCCGGGTCATCGGCCGCTACATGGACGACCAGAAGCCGCGCGATGTGTTCTTCTTCGAACAGGACGGCGCCTTCGTCCTCAGGCTCCTGATGAGCGGCCAGGCCGGCAGCCGCCACCAGCTCGCGGAGTTCACCCGCGACGACATCGTCGACATGATCGCCCGCGGGCCGAGCCTGCGGCACACGGAAGCCAACACCCAAGCCAAGACCTGACGTTACCAACCATCGAGGCTGTCATCGAACAAGGAGGTCCGCTATGAAGGCACTCAAGACCGTCGCCGTCGCACTGGGCATCACCCTCGCGGCCCTCATCGTCATCCCGCTCGCCGTCCTTGCCGGGCTCTTCGTCTGGCTGAAGGTCACCGAGGAGGACGACGAGGAGCTCCTCGAGCTCGACCAGGAAGGCGTCTGATCGGCATCGAACCGACCAGCTCGCCGCTCGAGACGCCCGCCGATCCGGCGGGCGTCGAACTGTCCAGCGCCACACGGTCGACCGCGCGGCCCTTCACCGCCCGATCTGGCGCCGCGTCTGCCGGCGCCCCGTCGACCCAGCGCGACCGCCGCATCGCCGAGCTCGCCGTGCTCATCGTCATGTTCTTCTGGGCGGGCAACTTCATCGTGGTCAAAGGCGCCATCGCCGTCCTCCCGCCGGTCGGCTTCTCGTTCCTGCGTTACTGCATCGCGGCGATCACGTTGCTGATCCTGCTGCGGGTCCGTGAGGGCGCCATCCGGTTGCCGCGCCCCGATGTCCTCAAGATCCTTGGGCTCGGTGCGCTCGGGTTCGGGGTCTACCAGATCCTCTGGCCGGTCGCGCTCCAATCGATCCCCGCCGGTGATTCGGCCCTCCTCATCGCGACCACGCCGGTGATCACCGCCTTGCTGGCGATGGGCCTTGGGGCGGATAGCCCGAACGCGGTCAAGCTGATCGGCGCCTTCATCTCGTTCGCCGGGGTCGCGCTGGTCATCGCGGCCGGTCAGGGCCTGGTTCTGGGGGCATCGCTGACGGGTGACGTCCTGACCCTCATCGCCGCCGCTTGCTGGGCGGTCTACACCGTGCTCGGCGCGAAGATCCTGCGGCGCCACTCGCCGTTGATCACCACCACCTGGGCGGTCATCGCCGGCGCCGCGTTCCTCGCGCCAGGCGGGATCGCGCAGCTCGCGAGCTCGGACCTGTCGGGCTTCGGACTGCCGGTCGTGCTGGCGCTCACCTATTCGGGGATCCTTGCCGCTGGCTTCGCCAACGTCATCGTCTTCAACGGCGTCAAGCTGCTCGGCCCGACCCGCGTCACTGCCCTCCAGTTCCTGGTCCCGGTGCTGGCCGTCGGGATGGCCGCCATCTTCCTGTCCGAACCGATCCGCCCCATCCAGTTGGTCGGCGGCGCGATCATCCTGGCCGGCGTGGCCCTGCTGCGACGCGGGTCGTGGCCGGGCGGCGCACGGGTCGGACGGGTCATCGGCGGGCTGGCGCGGTGAGGCGTGGGTGCCGGTGAGTCGAGACGGAGCCCGGTGATCGGGCCCGACGGGCTGGCCCCGCCCGTCCCCCCGCTGCGTCCGGGCGACCCGCCGCTGGCCATCCTGGTCGACTACGACGGAACGGTCGCCCTGACCGACGTGTCCGACACGGTCATGGCGGAGCACGTCCCGGGCATCTGGGAGGACGAGGTCGCGGCGTACGACGCGGGGCTGGCCGGGTCGCGCCGGCTGATGTCGTTCGAGATGGCGCTGGTGGACGTGCCGGCCGCCGACCTGCTCGCCACCGCGGCCGCCCAGCCGCACGACGCGGGGTTCGTGCCGTTCGTCCGTCGCGCCCAGGCGGCGAACGTCCCGATCGAGATCGTGTCGGACGGCTTCGGCTTCTTCATCCGGCCGGCGCTCGAGGCGCTCGGGGTGGGGGAGTTGCCGGTGGTCACGGCCCTGACGACCTTCGAGGGTCGCCGGGCGACGATCGCGTTTCCCAACGGGCACCCGACCTGTCTCGTATGCGGCACCTGCAAGCGCAACCGCGTGCTGGCCCACCAGGCGGCCGGCCGCGCGGTCGTGTTCATCGGCGACGGCGAGAGCGACCGATATGCCGCCGGCTACGCGGACGTCGTGTGGGCCAAGCGCTCGCTCGTCCGCATCTGTATAGAAGCCGGCTGGTCGTTCGCGCGCTGGACGGAATTCCGCGAGATCGATGCGTGGCTGGAGGGTGTGCTGGCGGCCTGGCATACGGATCCGGCGACGCTGGCCGGCCCCGCCGCCCACCCGTTCTTCTGCGGCCCGGAGGTCTGGGGCGAGGGCCGGGTCGATCCGCCGGCTGGAGCGTGGCCGCCGTCCAGCGAGTGACCATCGGCGCGCCCGAGCGGACGATCCGTCGCGGATCCGGCACCGTTCTCGCCACCTACTACGGCGGCTCGTGCTATGCGAGAACGGACGCCCGATCCGAGCGACTTGACGGCCGGATCACGCTCGGCAGAGTGCCCCGACCCGGTCACGCATCCGCCAGTCTTCGCATATCACGAACCACAGTGGTATTTGGCAAGGACGGGCGCCCGAGGCACCCGACGGCACCGAGCGGCACCGAGACGACCGGCCCCAGATTCGACGACGGGACCGTTGTCCGATAGCATTGGAAAAACCCCCGGAGGACCTGATCGATGGCGAAGTATGTCTTTGTGACCGGAGGCGTGACCTCCTCTCTGGGCAAAGGCATCACCGCCGCCAGCATCGGTCGGCTCCTCAAAGCCCGCGGCCTGCACGTCTCCATCCTCAAGCTCGATCCGTATATCAACGTGGATCCGGGCACGATGAGCCCCTACCAGCATGGCGAGGTGTTCGTCACCGACGACGGCGCAGAGACCGACCTCGACCTCGGCCACTACGAGCGCTTCATCGACGAGAACCTGTCCCAGCTCAGCAACGTCACCACCGGCCGCATCTACCAGGCGGTCATCGCCAAGGAGCGACGCGGCGACTATCTGGGCGGCACGGTCCAGGTCATCCCGCACATCACCAACGAGATCAAGGAACGGATCGGGCGGGTCGCGCGCGACGGCGACCCGGACGTCGTGATCGTCGAGGTGGGCGGGACCGTCGGCGACATCGAATCGCTGCCGTTCCTCGAGGCCATCCGCCAGATGCGCAAGGACGTCGGCCGGGCCAACGTCCTGTACGTCCACGTGACGCTGCTGCCCGCGCTGGCCGCTACGGGCGAGCTCAAGACCAAGCCGACCCAGCACTCGGTCAAGGAGCTGCGCGGCATCGGCATCCAGCCCGACGTCATCGTGCTGCGCTCGGACCACCCCGTGCCCGATGAGATCCGCGAGAAGATCGCGCTGTTCACGGACGTCGCGATGGACGCCGTCATCCCGGCCGAGACCGCGGACACGATCTACGAGGTCCCGCTCATGTTCGAGGCGGCCGGTCTCGGCCGGCTGGTCGTCCGCGAGCTGGGCCTGGGCGACCCCGACGTGGCGCCCGACCTCGGCTCGTGGCGCGCCCTGGTCGATCGGATCAAGGCGCCCAAGCCGGTCGTCGAGATCGCGCTCGTCGGCAAGTACATCGAGCTGCCCGACGCGTATCTGTCCGTCACCGAAGCGCTCCGCCACGCGGCGTGGGCACACGAGGTCGACGCCAAGGTGCGCTGGGTCGATTCGGAGGCGCTCACCCACGAGAACCTGCACGACCGCCTCGACGGCGCCGCCGGGATCCTCGTCCCGGGCGGATTCGGCCACCGCGGCATCGAGGGCAAGGTCCTGGCCGCCCACTTCGCCCGCGAGCACGGCATCCCGTACCTCGGCCTGTGCCTCGGGCTCCAGTGCGCCGTCATCGAATTCGCGCGCGAGGTCGTCGGGACGAAGGACGCCAACTCGACCGAGTTCGACATGTTCACCGAGCACCCGGTCATCGACTTCATGCCCGACCAGCGCGACATGGAGGACAAGGGCGGCACGATGCGCCTGGGCCTCTACCCGGCCAAGCTGACCCCCGGCTCCAAGGCCGCCGCGGTCTACGGCCAGGAGGTCATCTACGAGCGCCACCGCCATCGCTTCGAGGTCAACAACCGCTACCGCCAGACGCTCGAGGCGGCCGGCATGCTGCTGTCCGGGCAGTCGCCCGATGGCCGTCTGGTCGAGATCGTGGAACTCAAGGACCACCCCTGGTTCGTGGCCAGCCAGTTCCACCCGGAGTTCAAGTCACGCCCAGAGCGGCCGCATCCGCTGTTCGATGGGTTCGTCGCCGCGGCGCTCGCAGTCCGCGACGGCCGCGAGCCAGTCTTCTCGGCTCGCGAGACAGAGACACCGACCGCTGCTGCCGCCGCCGCGGGCGCTGAGTCCGTCCCCAGCAGCTGAACCCAGCTGGTGCATGTGGGCACCACGGAGTGATCGTCAGATTCGACGCGGCTGGTGTGATTGGGTGAGGATGGGGGCACTCAGGGTGGGTCTGATGCGCGCTGTCGCGCATCCCGGGTGGACTCCCGCCATCGCCAGATGGAAAGGAGACGGCCTGTGCCCAGTCTCAAGCCGCCCAGATCTGCATGGGGTTCCATGCTCGTCGGCACGATCGCGGCGCTGCTCATGGCGGGGACCGTCCTGGCGGCCCCGCCAGGAACGAAAGCACAAGCGTCCGAAGCCGTTGCGTGTTCGACACTCTTCGGCGTCCCGTCCTCGAGCAGCCCGGAACCGCTGAGCCCATGCCAGTGGGATATGCGGGCGATCGGCGCCACGTCGGCCGGTTCGTACGCGGTCAACCGGGGCAAGGGTGCGCGCGTCGGGGTGATCGACACAGGTGTCGACCTGACCAACGGCGACATCATGCCAAACGTCGATCTTGCCGCGTCCTGCGTATTCATCTACGCGACGACCCCGACGTCCAACCCCGCCGAGCAGGTCACGCGTGGTGACTGTTCGAACAAGGCCGCGCTCCAGGATCTCGCCGGGCATGGAACGCATACCGCCGGGACGATCGGCGCGCCCATCAACGGCACCGGGATCGCCGGCGTCGCTCCGGAAGCCTCCATCGTCGTCCTCAAGGCCGGCACCGAGCAGGGCTACTTCTTCACCCAGTCCGTCGTCGACGCCCTGATGTACGCCGGTCATCAACACCTCGATGTCGTGAACATGAGCTTCTTTGCCGACCCGTGGCTGTTCAACTGCCGCAACGACAAGGAACAGAAGGCGATCATCGAGGCGATCTCTGCTGCCGCGAAGTACGCACAGCAGCAGGGCGTGGTGCTCATCGCCGCAGCCGGCAACGACGGCATCGACCTCAACCACCCGACGACCGATGAGATCAGCCCGGACTTCCCACCCGGCGCCGAGGGCTCCCGACCGGTCAACAACTCGTGCGTCGTCCTGCCCACGGAGATCGCGGGTGTCGTCGTGGTCACGGCGACTGGTGCAGAGAACCTGCTGGCCTGGTATTCGACCTACGGGAATGTCACCGACGTGACCGCCCCTGGCGGCTCCAGGTACCAGACGCCCACGTTCGACAGTTCCCGTGGTCGCGTTCTCGCGCCGTATTCCTCGACGGCGAGCGACCTCGCCTTGGAGGCCAGCCTCGGGCGGTTGGTCCAGGATCCGGCCGGAAATTACTACGCCTGGTTGAACGGTACGTCGATGGCTGCACCACATGCTGCCGGCGTTGTCGCTCTGATCCGGGCAGCACATCCGGGCATGTCGCGAGGAGCCGTCGTGGCGATCCTGCGCAACACGGCTAGCGGCCAGCCCTGCCCGACCGCGCTCGATCCGGGCGTCGAGTTCTTCGGTGCCCCGGTCCAGGTCTGCAAGGGAGGCTCAGGCAACAACAACTTCTACGGCAAGGGGCTCGTCAACGCGCTGGCAGCCGGCCAGTAGCCGCGACGCAAACCCGCACACCGAAGGGGTCGCCCACGGCGGCCCCTTCATCGTGTCTACGCAGTACTCGATCCTTGCTCCGGGACTAGAATCTCGCCCCGCCGCTCATCCCTGCAGGAGTCACCAGATGAAGATCTTCCTGGATACCGCCGACATCGAAGAGATCGAGACGGCCGCGCGCTGGGGCGTCCTCGATGGGGTCACCACCAATCCGAGCCTGTATGCCAAGGTCGGCGGCTCGTACGACGACATCCTCAAGCAGGTCTGCAAGATCACCCCGGGACCGGTGTCGGCCGAGGTCGTGTCGGATGACGTCGACGGGATGCTCGAGGAGGGCCGCCATTTCGCGACACTCGCCCCGAACATCGTGGTCAAGGTCGCGATGTCCGAGAACGGGCTCGAGGCCATCAGCCGGTTCGCCGACGAGGGCATCAAGACCAACTGCACGCTGATCTTCACGTCCAACCAGGGCCTTCTGGCGGCCAAGGCCGGCGCGTCGCTCATCAGCCCGTTCGTCGGGCGGCTCGATGACATCAACCAGGACGGGATGATCGTCATCCGCGAGCTGGCCGAGATCTTCGCCATCCACGAGATCGAATCCGAGGTGCTGGCGGCGTCGATCCGGAACCCGCTGCACATGACCCAGGCGGCCCTGGCCGGGGCCAACATCGCGACGCTGCCGTTCAAGGTCCTCCAGCAGATGGTCCATCACCCGCTCACGGACAAGGGCATCGTCCAGTTCAAGCACGACTGGACCAAGGCGCGCCAGGCGGCCGCCGCCAAGGCCTGACCCACGGGCGGCGGGCGCGCCGGCGCCCTCAGGCGATCGCTCGGTGGAGGCGACGGAAGATCGGCCGGAAACCGAGCGCCGGCCAGGCACGGCTGGACAGCAGGTTCGTCTCGCGCCAGTCGGTGACGACGGTGCGGTAGCCGGCGTCACGCGCCCAGAGCAGCACGGCCTCGCCGAGCGCCCGGCCGGCGCCCAGGCCCCGGGCGTCTGGCAGGACCGCCGCGAACCCGAGAAAGCCGGCGCCGTCCGGTCGGACGATGCTGCGGTGCTCCGATGACACCTCGATCGCGCAGCCGACCGCCGACCCGATCACGCGTCCGTCGCGCTCCGCCACGAACGTCGTGAAGGCGGGGTCGTCGAAGTCCTCCTCGTGCTCGGCAACAGCCTCTTCCATGGTGGGCAGCCGGATCCTGGAGAAGACCGGCGACCGGGACTGGTGTTCGGGCAGGGCCAGGTCCAGCCGCGCGAGGTCCGGGATATCGCGTCGCTCGGCGAGGCGGATCGTCAGCTCCGCGGCGACCGAGTAGGTCTCGCCCGGCGCGGGCACCTCGCGGATGGCATGCACATGCTGTTGCCCGAACCCGACCCGGAACCAGGCGTCCACCAGGCCTGCGTCCGTGGCGGGGACGACCGCGTAATGGCTCGTCGCGCCGGCGTTCACCCAGCCGGCCGCCGCGGCGCCATACAGGTCGCGCAGGATCTCCGGCTCCGCGACCGCATGGCCGGCGCCCTCGACCCAGATGTTCGGCCCCCACGTCGGATCTCGGGGCGCACCGAGGAGATAGCCGACCACCGAGCCACGACGGATCCCGACGACGCCGGAAGCACCCTCCCTCGACGCCAGGGCCTCGATCGCACGGCGGGTCACGGCCGGATCTTCGAATCCGGGTGCCAGCCCACGTTCGACCAGGCGTTGGGCCCGATGGCGTGCGGCGAGCAGGCGCGCTGCGTCGTCGAGGGCGTCCCCGTCGAACGGCCGGATCTCGAGACGCGCCCAGTCGGCCACGTCAGGCCGGCTCCACCGTCGTCCACATCCCGGCACGCATGACGCGGCGAACCCGCAGGTCGTCGGTGAGCTCGACGATGTCCGCCCGCTGGCCGGCCGCCAGGCGGCCGCGATCGGTGACGCCGATGAGCGCCAGCGGATTGCGGCTGGCCGTCGCCGCGGCCGCGGGGAGCGGCACGCCCGAACCGACCAGGTTACGGACCGCATCGTCGAGGGCGATGACCGAGCCCGCCAGCGTCGAGGTACCGGCGAGCGTCACCCGCTGGCCGACGACCTCGACATCGAGGGAGCCGACGCGGGCTCGGCCGTCACCGAGACCGGCCAGCGTGATCGCATCGCTGACCAGCAGCAACCGATCCGCTGGCTTGAGCCGGGTGATCAGCGGCCAGAGCGCGGGGTGCACGTGGTTGCCGTCCGCGATGAGCTCGACGTAGGTCGCGTCATCGAGCAGGGCGGCAAGCGCCAGGCCGGGTGCGTGGTGATCGATGCCGCTCATCGCGTTGAACAGATGGGTCGTGGAGGTGCCACCGGCCGCATACCCGGCTCGTGCCTGGTCGAGTCTCGCCACCGAATGTCCCATCGAGCTTGCGACGCCGCGCTCCCTGAGCCAGCCGATGAGCTCGAGGGCGCCCGGCAGCTCGGGCGCGATCGTCATGAGCCGAAGGCCATCGATCAGCGGTTCGAGGTCCACCCGGTCCACGTCGGCCGGCGCTCGCAGGAATGCCGGGTCATGGGCGCCCCGGCACGCGTCCGCGAGGAACGGCCCTTCGAGGTTGAACCCGAGCGGCTCGGCACCGTCGGTCGGCGCGTCCGGCCGCCATGCTCTGACGTTGTCGGCGAACGTCACGAGCTCGGCGATCGGCGCGGCGAGGGCCGTTGGCAGGAACCCGGTGACCCCGCGCCGCAGGAGATGACGGGCCATGCCGTCAAGCGCCTCGGCGCCGCCCATCGCGTCGTGGCCACCGCCACCGTGGACGTGGACGTCCACGAACCCGGGGGCGAGGTAGGGGAGGTCGGTCGCGGCCATGGCCCCGGCTGCGGTCTCATCAAGCTCGACCTCGGCGATCCGACCATCCTCGATGGCGATCCGGCCGGTGGCCACCCGATCGTCCAGGACGAGACGGCCGCGCAGGCCGGCGACCTCGCGGCTCACGCGCCGGACTCCGCTTCGGCGAGGTCGGGCCCCTCGACGTCGAACGCGACCGCCAGGGCATTGCGCTCCGCCGCATAGCGCGACTCGGTCGCCTCGCTCCGACGGCCGTGGATTCCGTGGGCCAGGTCCGCGGTCATCACGGCATCGGCGCAGGCGCCCAGCAGGATCGTCGTTTCGATGGCCATCGGCTCCTCGTCGGCGCAGCGCAGGGTCAGGATCCGCTCCCCGAGCGCCGGCTCGATCTGGCGGTACTGGGGCTCGCGCCGGCACGGCGGACCTCGTCCACCATCAGGAGCCGCCCTCGTTGGAGCCGGCCGCCGCAGCAACGCCAGCAAGCCCGGCCTTGCGCGCCTTGAAGTCGTCGAGGATGGTCGCCGTTGCGGTGGCGCCGACCCGCGTGACGCCGAGGGCCATGACGTCGATCAGCGCGTCGAGCGTCCGAACGCCGCCGGCCGCCTTGACCCCGATATGCGCCGACACGTTGCGGCGCATCAGCGCCAGATCCTCGTGGGTCGCGCCGCCCGGGGCAAACCCGGTGGAGGTCTTGACGAAGTCGGCACCGGCCGCCTCGGACAGGTGACAGGCGCGGACCTTCTCGTCGTCGGTCAGGTAGGCGTTCTCGAATATGACCTTGACGATCGCGTTGGCCGAATGGGCCACGTTCACCACCGCGGTGATGTCGGCCAGGACCGCCGCATCGCGACCGGACCGCAGCGCCCCGATCTGGATGACCATCTCGAGCTCGCGTGCCCCATCGCCGATCGCACGCACGGACTCGAACACCTTTGTCGCCGTCAGGTGGTTGCCGTGCGGGAAGCCGATCGTCGTCCCGATCGCGACGCTGGTCCCGTCGAGGATCAGGCGGGCGCGAACAACGTCCGCCGGCCGCACGCACACGGACGCCACGTCGTAGGCGAGTGCGAGGCGACAGCCGTCCTCGACGAACGCGTCGTCGAGCTCCGGGCGGAGCAGCGAATGGTCGATCGTCTTGGCGACGTCGCGATAGGTCAACGTATCGATGGAGATGGTCACGAGGCTCCCTTGGGGATCACTTGATGGACGGGCGGAGGATGTCCCGCGAGAGCAGGAACCCCCGTTTGATCAGGTCGTCGGTCTTCTCGAAGTCGCGGTCTTCGTGCTCGATGATCACGTCGCCGTCGTAGCCGATCTCGGTCGCCTGGCCGGCTATCAGGTTGGCGACGTCGAGATGCGACGTGCCCGCATATCGGCGGGTCGGACCGGTGGCCCGCGGCCAGCACGCGATCTCGAGGCTCTCGAACCCGTTGGCCGCGGTCCAGTCGGCGACCTCCATCAGCGGGGTCTCCGGGAACGGCGCGGTCAGCAGGCCGAGCCTCATCGGTGCGTCTCAACGGGGCCGCCGAGGTCGACGAGCGGGTCGCGGACGACATCGACCCATCGACCGAGCCGGGCGCTCTCGGCGATGGCGTCGTTGACCAGCATCGCGTCGTGGCCATCGGCGAACGTGGGGTAGCTTGGGTGAAGGGATGGGCCGCCCGCGAGAACGTCCGCGTAGATCGCCCGGAAGTGGGCGGCGAAGGTGTCACCGAAGCCCTCGACGTGACCGCCGGGGAGCGCCGCGGCCGCGCGCCCGGCCTCGCCCATGAGCGCCGGGTTCTTGATCAAGACCTCGTTGGGCCGTTCGCGATGGCCGAACCAGATCTGGTCCGGCTGCTCCGAATCCCATGCGACCGAGGACTCGGAGCCGTCGATCTCGTACTGGAGCGAGTTCTTTCGCCCGGCGCTGATCTGGCTGATGCTGACCGAGCCACGGGCGCCATTCTCGAAGCGGAGCAGGATCGTCGCGGCGTCCTCGGTGGCGATGGCCCGGGTGAAGGCCTCCTTGGCGACCTCCGTAGAATAGGTCTCCACCGGCCCGGTCGGCTCGCGACGCTGCTCGATGAACGTGGCGAGCTCGGCCATGACCGCCGTGATGCGCTGGCCGGTCACGAACGCCATCAGGTCCAGCCAGTGCGAGCCGATGTCGCCGACGGCACGGAGGGCGCCGCCACGCTCCGGCTGGAGCCGCCAGTTCCAGTCGCTGTCGAGCAGCAACCAGTCCTGGAAGTAGCGGCCGGTCACGAGCCGCACATCCCCGACGACACCCGAGGTCACGACCTCATGGGCGTGCTGGTTGAGTGGGTAGTAGCGGATGTTGAAGTTCGCGGCGTTCACGAGGCCGGTGCCGGCGGCCAGTTCGACCAGCTCGCGCGACTCGGCCGCTGACATCGCCAGCGGCTTCTCGCACACCACGTGCCGGCCGGCCGCCAGGACGGCCTTCGCCTCGGGGAGGTGGAGATCGTTGGGGGAGGTGACGTGGACCACGTCGACGGACGGGTCGTCCAGCAGGTCGTCGAGCGATGCGTAGGCGCGCGGGACGCCCAGGGTTGCCGCCCTCGCCGCGCCACGTTCTGGCGTGCTGCCGAGGACGCCGCGGACCTGGACACCGATGCGCCGAAGCGCCTCTACGTGGACGGTGCCGATGAACCCGGTACCGATGACAGCCGCGCCGACGTCGGCGATCGATCTCATGCTCTGGCGCACCCGCTGCTGGTCGGGGATTGTCCTGGACGGTCCAGATGGATGCCAGGAGGGTCCGGGCCGCGTTGTGGGCATGGTCCGGATGGGTCCTGGTTCGGGTTCCTCCGCCACGCATCATACTTTGTCATGTCAAGTGCAAAAGTGGCTGCACGACGGGGAACGGAGTACGATCGAGCGATGGATCCCGTCCGTCTCGAGCCACCTTCCGCTGACCGACCGACGCGGTTCGCGCCGCTGCCGGACGAGGCGCTCGACGCGCTCGTGGTCGTGCTGGACGAGATCCGGTTCGGGCGGTCAAGGAGCCGAGCGGAACTGGTCGCCCGGACCGGCCTGGGGCGGGCCATCGTCGCGCAACGCGTCGGCGAGCTTATCGAGCGGGGCCTGGTCGCAGAGGGCGATGTCGGACCGAGCACCGGCGGCCGGCCGCCGCGCCAGCTGACGTTCCGGGCCGATGGCGGCCACATCTTGGTCGCGGATCTCGGCGCCGCCAGCATCGCCGTCGCGGTCACGACGCTCGACGGCCGCATCCTCGGCCACCACGACGAACCCGCCCGGATCGAGGCCGGGCCGGAGGCCCACCTGGAGCGGGTCGATGCCCTATTCGATTCGCTGCTGCGGACGACGCAGGGGCTGCATGGGCGCCTGTGGGGGATCGGCATCGGCGTGCCGGGTCCCGTGGAGTTCGAATCCGGACGGCCGATCTCGCCACCGATCATGCCCGGCTGGGACGGCTATCCCATCCGCGAGCGCTTCGCGAACCGCTACGAGGTGCCGGTCTGGGTCGACAACGACGTCAACGTCCTGGCGCTTGGGGAGTGGCGGTCGGGCGTTGCGGCCGGCCACGCCAACGTCGTGGTGGTCAAGATCGGGACGGGCATCGGCGCCGGCATCATCTCCGACGGGCACCTGCATCGCGGCGAGCAGGGGAGTGCCGGGGATGTCGGCCACATCCAGGTCGTGGATGATCCGGACGTCGTCTGTCGGTGCGGGAACGGCGGCTGCCTGGAGGCACTGGCCGGGGGCGAGGCGATCGGCCAGGCGGGGCAGACGGCAGCCGAGAACGGCCGGAGCGCTCGGCTGCGGTACGCCCTCGACCAACGTGGCAGAGTGACCGCTGAAGACGTCGCCCAGGCGGCGTCGTTCGGTGATCCGCTGGCGATCGACCTCCTCCAGGTCGCCGGTCGCCACATCGGCTCGATGCTGGCAAGTGTCGTCAACTTCTTCAACCCATCGCTGATCGTCATCGGCGGTGGTGTGGCGAACAGCCCGGACCAGCTACTCGCCGCCATCCGCGAGACGATCGCCCGCCGCTCGCTGCCGCTCGCCACGCGCGACCTCCTTGTCCTGCGATCGTCACTCGGCGGTCTTGCCGGCGTCATCGGCGCGTCGGCGATGGTCGTGGATCAGCTGTTCGCCCGCGATGCGATCGCTCGCTGGATCGAAGCAGGGGAGCCATCTGGCGCCCCGGAGGTCGCGCTCGTCCGGGCTGGCTGAGCGGCGCACCGATCACGAATATCCGGGCACGCCTCGTCAGCATCGCGGCAGTCGACGCCGGTCAGGTGGCCGCCTCGGATGCTCCTTCGCGCGCCGCGTTCTCGGCTACACGGACCTTGACGACCTTCTTCACCACCTGGAGCGGGATCGATGTTCCGGCCGGGAACCTGATCGTGCCCTTGCCGGCCAGGTAGGGCGCCAGCTGGTCGCCGAGTGCGTCGATCACTGCGCCGCTCGCGGGGAACAGGCTGTAGTGATGCTTGAACGCGGCATACGACACGAGGAATCGGCCGCCGTGGCTCCGCAGGGCCGGCATCTGATAGGCGATCGTCTCGGTCGCTTCGGGAGCCGCCGCGTTGATCGTCCGCCGAAGCTCCTCGAGGACGGCTCGGCGGTCGCCAGGGAGGGACTCCAGGTAGTCGTCGACCGTGGCTGGTCCGGCCACAGCAGCTCCTCTCCGCTGGCGGCACGCGTTCGATCGCGATGACGTCGATGTGACGCCGCAAGGCCCAAGACGGGGGCGATACGCGCGCCGTGCATGATGCGCGCGATACGCGACTCGCGTCCATCTCCGTCCCAAGGACGCAGGTGGCAGTCGGTCGAACTGCGATTGGAGGTCGTGTTCCATGCAACAAGTCCGGATGGCGCTCCTGGCGTCGATGCTCGTGATCCTCAGCGCTGCCCCGGCGGTGGCCGCCGGAGGTCCGGCCACGCGCGGATTCCTGCCCCCGAACGCGCATCCTCGGGGCCATTCGATCAGCGAGCTTGCTCAGGCCTGGAATGTGTGGGCGTTCGGGACCAGCGTCGACAACCCGCTGCTCGCGGGTCGATGCGAACAGAGCCCGATCGATCCGAAGTCTGGTTCCTCCCGGTGTCCCTCGGTGGCGAGTCAGAGACGACCTGCAACGTGCCCCAGGGCGCATTCCTGCTCGTCAATCCTGGTGGATCGGAGTGCTCGAACGTCGAGGCCGAACCCTTCTATGGCGCGGACGCGGCGGACCTGCTCGCATGCGTGAACGAGACGTTCCCGCTGCTGACCTATGTCGAGGTGACGTTCAACGGGAAGACGGTGACGGATCTGGGCGCCTACGTCGTCACGACGCCGGTGACGAACCTCCCCGCAAACAATCTGCTGAGCGCCGATCCGGCACTGTCACGGGACAAGGGCTATTTCATGGTCGTCAGCCCGCTCTCCCGCGGGACCCACACGCTCCGCACCTACGACGAGTTCGAGTCGTTCGACTTCCAGGCGGGCATCACGTATACGATCAACGTCCACTGAGCGGATGATGGCCACGAACGATTCGATCAGCTGGCGAGGCATCGTTTACGACACGCCGGTCACGGCGGCCGACGGGTCCCGGGTCGGGACCGTTCGGGAGGTGCTCGGTTCGGATGCCGATGACATCTTCCACGGGATCCGCGTCGGGCTCGCCGCCAAGCGCGACGTGATGGTCGCCGCGGACCACGTGACGAGCCTGACCACGGGCGCGATCGGGACGGACCTGTCGACGTCGGACATCGAGGCGTTGCCGATGTACGACGACACGGCGACGTACCACCTCGCCTCGGTCGGCTGGCTGCGCAAGCATCTCGGCTGGAAGAAGGATTCCGAAAGCGACGAGGAGCCCGGCTAGCAGCGATTCCCAGGCACGTTGCCGACGATCCTGGCTGTCATGAACCCCCGTATTGGCAGAACGGTCACCGGGGACGCCAATGGCCGATCACCGGCCGATCGGACCGCGGCCAATGCGGGGTCCGAGCATGAGATCGCGGAGCTGGACCTGTCCGCGAGCCCCGGAATCGGTCAGAGCGGTCCGCCCAGGCGAGAACTGGCAGATCCAATGATCGCGACCCAGGTCATCAGGCCCTGGCAACAAGTCGATGGGCGTGCCAGGCTAGATGGCGGGCTTCGCCCAGATCGAGATGTGCTTCCGGCTGTCGCTGGTGAATGGCGCGGTCCGGGTCTACGGTCGATCCGCCGCCACGATCCCGAACGGGCAGATGGCGAAGGCGCCGTCCGCTCCGTCGCCGCCACCGAGGCTGTCGAGCACGTCCCCATCCCGGCCGATGACGGTTCCCCACGGGTCGGCGACGACCGCCCGCCCATCGACCCACCAAGCGGCGAACCCCGCCGGCCAGATAGCCGGGATCGTGTTTCCCGATTCCACCGCCACGAGGATCAGATCATCGCCCGACGTCGCGACACGGACCGGCGACATCATCGCGGCCGCACACCCGAACGAGAGGTGCGGACTCGCTGTGACGATGGATAGGCGCGTCGCGCCATCGGGTAGTGCTGGGCCGGTCCACAGCGGGAGGAGCCGCCACGCGACGAGTGCGACGATGATCACGACCACCGCGACCATCGATCGAATGACGGTCCTCATCCGGGGCATGCTCAGGCCTTCGGCTGGACGACCGAGAGGACGTTGCGACTCGGGTCGATGAACCATGCGGCCCACGAATGACCCATGTCGGCAACGCCGTCGTTCGTCACCGGGTCGGGCTCGACGTATTCCTCGATCCGGGCGCCGCGCCCTCGCAGGTCGGCGATGGCGGCACGCACGTCTGGCACGCTCCATGCCATCTGGGTCTGGGTGTCGGACGTGCCGACGGTGCTCCGCGAGAGGATGAAGGACGTGGTGCCACCGAAGCGGAAGACCAGTCGTTCCTCCGACTCCGCCATGAGCTCGAGGCCGAGGACGTCCCGGTAGAAGGTCCGGCTCGCCGCCACGTCGGTCGACAACAGGATCGTGAACACCGGATCGTCACTCAGCATCGGAGACGCTCCTTGCCGTCCAAGTCGGTCGGCTCCTCGACCCCACATCGGTCCAGGGCGTGACCCAACGTAGTATCAGGCGAACACCGAGGGTCGGCTACCCTTGGGCTTCCGCACAGGAGCGGCGAGACGGCATGTCCGACGCGATACGAGTGTTGGTGGAGGCGGGCAAGAAGAAACGGACCGTCGCCGTCGCCTTCGATTGGCCCGGCTGGGACCGGAGCGCCAAGACCGAGGCGGGAGCGCTCGAAGTGCTCGCCATGTACCGGTCGCGGTACGCGAAGGTCGCCGCGCTCGCCGGCCGTGCCGCCGAGTTCGACGCGACGGGCGAGCCGGAGATCGTGGAACGGCTCGAGGGTACCGGGATGACCGACTTCTACGGTCTCTCGATGAGGTCAGCGCTGCCCGAGTTCGAGCAGATGAGCGACGCCGAGTGCGAGCGGAAGATCGCCCTGCTCCAGGCCTGCTGGACCTCCTTCGATGACGTCGCCTCGCGCGTCTCGGCGGAGCTCCAGAAGGGACCGCGCGGCGGAGGACGCGATCGCGACCGGATCGTGCGCCACGTGAATGTCGTCGAGATGTCGGACTTCGCGCGCAAGGTCGGGGTGATCACCGATCATGAGCTGTGGCAGGACCCCGGCGAGGTCCGCGCCCATCGTGACGCGTTCGCCGCGGCCATCCGCGAGCACAACGCCCGGGGCGTATCGGCGCGGTCGTGGACCGTCCAGTTCGTGATCCGGCACTCCGCGTACCACGTGTTGGACCACGCCTGGGAGATGGAGGACAGAGACCTCTCGGACCGGCATTGACTCCAGCCATCGGGCGGCCGAAGGCCCCGAGGCGTGGCTGTCATCGACCTCGCGACGGCGACCGGGCTAGATCCCGACGCCGTCGGATCTCGGTCTGAAAGGCCTCGATCTGCCCATCGTCGTCGAATGCCGACTTGGGGATGATGGCCCACGAAACGGCTTTGTCGCGTGTGACCATGACCACCCGCCGATCGACGATCACGTCATGGACGGCGTCCCAATCGAGGGTCCCAGTAGCAGGGCCTGCCTTATAGCGCAGTCCGTCTTCAGCAAGAGTGATCGTCGAGGTTTGGCCGACCATCGACTTGAGCTGCCGTTTGATGAGCACGCCGTTGAACCACGCGGAGTTCAAGGCCATGAACATGAACGCGGCGCCGAACAGCAAGGCGATCGCCACCACGTCTCCTGTCGCCATCCGGTACATGCCGAACAGCCCGAAGAGGATCGGGATCAACCACGACAGCGGCCACCACCTCGAACCTCGTCGGAGCCGAACGATCCCTGCGCCCCAATCGCCCGCCGAAGCCACGTACGTGATCGTCGTCCCGTCGAACCCCATGTCGAGCCCCAGTGAGCCGATCTGACCCGATCAGCGCGTCCTTTGGATGTGCCTGCGGGGTGGTCAGCGTGCAGAAACGTCAGTGAGACTGCATTCAGAATCGCGACGTGACGTCGCGGGTTGGATCCTCGCCGTCGTTCACGCGGGGTCGAGTCACCAGCCCCCTCACGAGTCGCCCAGACCTGCGCCGGCAACGGGAAGACCGGTGTGTGGATCAAGGAGCGGATGGTCGTCTTGCGGATACCGGTCGAGCGCCTCGTAGTGGCTGATGGCCAGGTCGACGACGAGCTCCTCCGTGCCGGGCAACAGCCGCGGCTCGGTCAGGCGGCCGCCCGTCCAGGCCCACACGTGCCCGGGCGTCTCCCACTCCTCGAAGAGGACGACCTCCTCGCCGAACTGTTCGTCCAGGCGCCGCGCCAGCTTGGCGTACACAAGCCCAGGCTGCGTCCGTAGCTCCGCGAGCTGCGCACGGAGCAGATCGTTGAACTTGCCCGTGTTCTCCTGCGCGACTCGAGCGGTCAGCACCCGAACGATCATCGACGATCCTTCCAGGCGGCACAGGGTGGCATGTCGCGAGCTGCGCTCACATGTCCGGAACGCGCGGTCCGGTGGCCCGTCAGGCTCGTTCTGAATCCGCGACCAGTTCGGACGGCGATCCGGTCGGCGCACTGAAGTCGCCGTGGACTGCCATGGCGTGCTCGCCGAACCACTTGCTGAATTCGTCGGTGCCCGTCATCAACTGCCCGAATGACCGCCCCGGATCGTCGCCTTCCAGCGTCACGATGACAAGGTCGCCCATCGGCGTTTGCTGCAGGAATGTCCGTTCGTGGACCCCGGCGCCTCGCCGAGAAGCGGCGAACTCCTCGTAACGCGCTCCATTCACCTCCGCGATGAAGTCGCGCCATTCCGGCGTCTTCCCGGGCAGGATCGGGAGCACGATCGCCATCAGCGCCATTGCGAACCTCCACGGTCACAGTCGTGACCAGCGACGGTGGGTCGGGCTCGCCATTGGCCCCGCGCGACAGTTGGCGACCGTTGGTAGTCGTCGCGCCGGTGAGAACTCGGCGTTCTCGTGCCTCCCGCCGATGTCCGGAGTATGCGCGTCGCCGGAGAACGCGGACCAGCAGTTTGGCTGCCTCCCGGCGACGGGCATCCGGCACGGAGCATTGACCTCACGGTCACTCAGCGTGCGTCAAAGGGGGCCGGACACCGCCGTCGACGTCGATCACGGAACGGATGTCCCTAGGCTCAAGCGAGCCGGCGCGACCTGGAGGTCCATCGTCGCCTCCGTTGACCCGAGATCGAGTTCGAGATGCCAGCAACCGGGGCCCGGTAGGTCGATGCTCGAGGGATAGTTGCCCGCTGGTGCATAGGTGGCCGGGAAGTCGAATCCTCAGCGAGTGCCCGCCAATGTCACCCGAAAGGCGGTCAGACGAGACCAGGTTCGTGGTCAGTTGGGATCCGGGTCCCAAAGCGCCAAGCCGCGACCCGGTGGCAGAGGACTCGTGGCCGGTCCGTTCGCTCAACCGGCGGCGTCGCCTGGCAGCCCGAAGATTCGATCCCACACGTCCGCGTCCTCCGGGTAGAACCAGCGCTCGACCTGTCCGCCGTCCGCCGGTAGGCGGTCGCGTTCGGATGCTCACGAGCGACAGGGTCGGTTTCCTGTGGAAGACTCACGTCGTCGGTCTCCTCCTCGTCACCGGCCCCGAGCAGAACGAGGGAGAGGACCAAGTGTTCTGACGTCGCGCATCGCGCACCCTTCAGTCGAGGATGTCGCCAGGATCCGTCTTCCGGATGCGTTCGGTCAGCGCCATCAGGATCCCGAGCCGAACGGCGCTGTCCCATTCGACCATTTCCAGGAAGTCGGCACGCCGGATGACGAGCGCCTGCACGGGACCGACGGCCGTGACCGTGGCGGTGCGCGGCCGTCCATCGACCAGTGAGATCTCGCCGAGGAAGTCGCCCGGCCCCAGCTCACGGATGACGTTTCCTTGTTGTGAGACGTGAAGGCGACCCTCGATGACGATGTAGAACGCCTCGCCGGGCTCACCCTCGCGCGTGACGGTCGCACCATCTTCGAAGGTCGTTTCGGAGGCCCGATCCGCGACGGTCTCAAGGTCGGACGTGGACATGCCTCGAAAGAGTGGGACGTTGCGCATGTGATCGATGACAGCGCTCATGACTCCCTCGCGTGCGGCATCGGTCGGAGGAGGCTACCGGAGCTGCCCAGGCCGTGTTCGTGAACCCCGTCCATCCTAGGTCGTGTCTGCCAGTGGCGTTCAGTGCTTCGAGAGAAACACAGCAAGCACACGCAGGTCGCGCCCGGGGTCATCAAGCGAAGTGTCCAACCGAGAGCGTCGTCCATCGATGGCGACAATATCTCCCGTCGGGTACCCGGGCAACCACCTGTCAGCGCGAGGCTAGATGCCGCTCGGATCGCAAAGCGTGCGCCAATGTCACCCGAACCGAGCGACCTCGGCCGATCCGCTACGGCATGACCCAGCCGACCGGGGGAACGACGAACGCCTCGACACGTCCCTGCCAGGGGCCGAATGAGGCTGATGGCAACTGGCCGGTGAGGCTCCGTGCGAGCGTGATGGCGGCGACATTATCAGTCCCCTCGAAGCTCGCCCACCCGTGCATCGCCGTTCCGGGCGGGATGCGTTCCCCGATACATGCCGGCGGTGAGCCGACGCCCGGCCAAAGATCGCCGCAATCGAAGTAGCCGGGTTCGATCCGCGCCTCGGCGATCCCGCCCAGCCGCGCGGCGACCGCCTCGAAGACGATGATCGCCGTCCGGCATTCGTCCGTCGTCGACCCGCCAGAAGGCACGACCCTTTGCCCAGGCACGCAGATGATCGCCGGGCTCGTCGCGGGCGAAGCGATGGGCGACGCGGACGGCGCGAGGGTCGATAAGGGCGTTGTTGGCGTCGGGACTGCGCTGGGTGTTGGAGACGGCGTCGGCGTCGCGCAACCAGCCAGCAAGGCACCGAGCAGAGCGATCGCGAACGTCTTCATCGTCAACTAGACGTTGCGCCTGCCGTGTCGGTTGCGCAAGGACTCGATCGTGGCTCCCGTCCACCTATGTGCCTGGAGCTCGTTGCCGGGCCATGCCCAGCTCTGACCGTCCCAAATCGGGAGCCTGCGGAGGCCCTCCGATCCGTGCTCCGCGCGGTCCCGCACTTCGGACGGACCAGAAGGAGGTCCTGCTGGTCGGGACGAGAGGATTTGAGGGGTCGCGGCGCTGCTTGACTAGGCCAATGCGGTCTAGACTCGCGCTACGTCCCTCGGGAAGAGGTGTCCGCCGCATGAGAGTAGTCGCCCTGCTGGCCGTCATCCTGGCCGCGGGTTGCAGTTCGCCGCCGACGCCTTCCGAGAGGATCCCGTCGGCCACACCGACCCTCGCGGCCGTTTCATCGGTAGGTGTCTGCCCGATCACGGTCGGCCAGCCGGGGACGAAGCCGCCAGCCGCAGTGGCCGATCCCTCGACGCTGCCGGTCCCCTGGGTGGACATCTGGTACGGCAACGACGTGATCTGGATCCGGCTGCCAATCGGCGGCGTCCTGCCGGCCACGCCGGACCCCGGCCAGAGCACCATCTCGACGAAGTTCCCCTGGTGGCGGGTCCTGCCCGGACAACTGACGGCCTCCGGAGTCGGGCTCGATGGTAGTGGCCAGTTCTCCGCGGACGTCCGTACGCCTGGTGAGTACGGTCCGACCGGCTTCGTGCCCTCGGGGCTGACCTTCGATCACCCCGGCTGCTGGCGGATCACCGGCTCGCTGCAGGGGCGAAGCCTGTCATTCGTGACGCGAGTGGTCGTGCAGTCCTTATGAGTTTCTCGCGACCGCTGACGAGGGTGGCGCACACCCCGACGATCCCAAACTGAGACACTACCAGGTCTCCGCGTCGGGGTCAGCGGCGCGAACGCGGTCGGACCATATGCGTGATCATTCTGATGCCGCCCCACGCTCGCATGCATGGATATTCGCACGACAGGGCTTACTTCGACTCGGCACTCAGCATTACTGGCATAAGACCCTCGGGTCGCAAAGTGTCTTCTCGCAAGAAGCTCGCGCTCAGGTCATTCAGTGAGTCGTTGGTAGGCGATCTCCCACGCGACGTCCCACGACGCCCCGCCGTCCTGGGACCGCTGCCACTGCCAGCGAAATGCATCGGTCGTCACGTCGAGCCAGACCATGCGCTGCATCACCTCGACGCCATTGACGATGGTCTCTCGTTGGAATGCGATGCGGCCATCGATCGCGACACCGGCGAGGTCGAGATAGGCGCCGGTCGAATCGACCCACGTCTGCCGCCAGCGTCCATCCGCCGCGTCTCGGACCGAGAGGCTTCGGCCGATGAGGTGGCTGCTGTCATCGCGCCCGTCGAAGGACTCTTCGAGGACCCGCCCATCGAGGATGCGTCGGATCGTGTTCGTCCCATGGCCGCCGCCGGTCCACGAGACGGTCCATCGCCCGAGCCAGAAATCGAGCGCGTCCTCGCCGAGGGCGTCGCGATCCGTCTCCTCCATGTCTGCCGTCCTTTCAGCCGCCCGCGACGACCCGCTCCGTGAAGTCGCCTGACGTCGGGTCCTCGAGAATCAGCTTGTGGCGGCCGTCGGCGGAGGGTTTCGCGCTTGGTGACGACCTGGCCGTCGTGCGCGTTGACGAGGTAGCCGTCGTACGGCGTCTCCCGCGCCGGCTGGCCTTCGTCGATGGCGCGGAACATGTCGCTGAACATGTCGACATAGCCGAGCTCCGAGACCTCGTCGCCGACGGGGAACAGCCAGCCGGCCGCGCTCTCCGCCTTCTCGGCGATGTACCCGGCTCCGCCGTCCGGGGCGCTGAACATCTCGAACCCGGTGCGCAGGAAAACTGGCCGATCGTGCCCGACTCGAACCGGATGAACGCGCCGCGCTGTCCTCGTCCTCGATCGGATGGACGAGCGTGTCCGTGTGGCGCAGTACCTCCACCGGCCGGTTCCGCTTGCTGACGACGTTGCGGATGATCTCGATGCAGTGGCAGCCGAGGTCCATGATCCGCGCCGCCGCCGGTCAGCCGTTCGTGGCACCGGACTGCCGTCGCGGCCGCGATGCCGGTCGTGCCGTTGATAAGGATGACCCGGTCGCGCAAGCGGTCCATCAGTCGGGCTCGGCCGCTGCCCGGCGGCGCTTCATCGACATGCGTCGATCGTACCGGCGCGAACCCTGTCCTGTTCTTGCCACCTACGAATCAGGCTCGTCGTGTACGAGTTCTGGCCGCCCAGCGGGCGCACAAGGGCAACGTCGGTCGACTTCCTGAGCGTGGGGGCAGGCTCGGAACGGCCGGAGATCGCCATCGGGGCGCTCACGCTTCGCATACCACGACCCTCATTCGTATATGGCAAGGATCGCTCACTGGTACCTGGCAAGGATCGCCGCACAGACTACGACTGCGGCCCGAACCGAATTGCCGTTGACGTCGCCCCGAACGGGGTCTATGCTCCATATATCCCGACCGGCAACCGCGCTGCGGCAGCGATTCCGCGCGCACCATCCGCCCGGTCCCCCCATCACCCGAAGGTGACCTTTCCCTAATGCCCGGACCCGGCCCCGACCAGCGCGATCAGCGCTCCCAACGCAACCGCCGACCCCGACGACGCGCCCCCATCGGTGGTGGCGGTCGCGCCCCCGTCACTGAATACGAAGAACAGCAGGAGCTCGAGGCCGCGCGCGAGCGGAACGATCTCGAGGTCAACGACCTCCGTGAGATGAGCGTGGCGGAACTCCGCCAGGTTTCACGCGACCTCGAAGTCGAAACTGACACCGGCGAGCGCAAGGACGTGCTCGTCGACCTCATCCTCCAACGCCAGACCGAGCGTGCCGGCCACGATTACGCCAGCGGCATCCTCGACATCGTCGACGAAGGGTTCGGCTTCCTTCGCCGTCACGGCCTGCTCCCCAGCCCGGACGACGTCTATGTCAGCTCCAGCCAGGTGCGCCGCTTCGGCCTGCGCATCGGCGACCGCGTGTCAGGCGCCGTGCGCGCCCCGCGCGAGGCCGAGAAGTACTGGGGCATGCTCAGGGTCGATGCCGTCAACGGCGTGGACACGGAGACCGCGCGCGCCCGCCCGGTCTTCGGCGACCTGACCCCGGTCCATCCGGACGTCCTGATCAACCTCGAGACGGACCCGAAGAACCTGTCCCAGCGCCTGATCAACCTGGTCAACCCCATCGGCAAGGGCCAGCGCGCGCTCATCGTCAGCCCGCCCAAGGCCGGCAAGACGATGCTCCTCAAGCAGATCGCCAACGGCGTCAGCGCCAACTACCCGGAGATCCTCCTGATGGTCGCCCTCATCGGCGAGCGACCCGAGGAAGTGACGGACATGCGCCGGAGCGTCAAGGGCGAGGTCATCTCCTCGACGTTCGACGAGCCGACCGAGAACCACACCCACGTCGCCGAGATGGCGCTCGAGATCGCCAAGCGGCAGGTCGAGACCGGTCGAGACGTCGTGATCCTGCTCGACTCGATCACCCGCCTCGCGCGTGCCTACAACCTGGCGCTGCCGCCGTCCGGCCGGACACTGTCCGGCGGCCTCGATCCGATCGCCCTGTACCCGCCCAAGCGCTTCTTCGGTGCCGCGCGGAACATCGAGGAGGGCGGCTCGCTGACGATCATCGGCACGTGCCTGGTCGACACCGGCTCGCGCATGGACGACGTCATCTACGAGGAGTTCAAGGGCACCGGCAACTCGGAGCTCATCCTCGACCGCAAGCTGGCCGAGAAGCGGATCTACCCGTCGATCGACGTCCAGCGCTCGGGCACCCGTCGCGAGGAGCTCCTCCTCGAGGAGGGCACCCTCAAGATGGTCTGGACCATGCGCCGGATGCTGTCCGCGGTCGGTGCCAACGAGGGCATCGAGATCCTCCTCAACCGGCTGGCCAAGACGCAGTCGAACGCCGAGTTCCTCTCTTCGCTGACCAAGAGCCTCGACGCCTAGGGCGTCCGTGCCAAGAGGCGTCGTCCGTGCCAAGCGTGGCATGATTCACCGGTGATCACGAGTCCCGCCGCGGCACAGCACCTTCGCGACCTCGCCTGGTTGCGCCGTGTCCGCGATCGGATCGACCGGGAGTACGCCCGACCGCTGGACGTCGAGGCGCTCGCCCGGGGCGCTCACATGTCGGCCGGGCACCTCAGCCGCGAGTTCCGGCTCGCCTACGGCGAGTCGCCGTACCGCTACCTGATGACCCGCCGCATCGAGCGCGCCATGGCCCTTCTGCGACGTGGCGACCTCAGCGTCACGGAGGTCTGTTTCGAGGTCGGCTGCTCGTCGCTGGGCACGTTCAGCACCCGCTTCACCGAGCTGGTCGGTCTGCCGCCCAGCGCCTACCGGGAGCAGACGGCGCGCGCGACCGCGGAGATGCCGTCGTGCGTCTCGAAGCAGGTCACCAGACCGATCAGGAATCGAGAAGCGCAGGTCAGCCAGCGACCTCTAGCATGACCGTCATGGAGTCCAGCGCAGAAGGAGTCACCATGACCGGCTCGACGACCCTTGGGATCAAGACCGTGCTGCATCCCGTGTCCGACATGGCGGCGGCCAAGGCCGTGTACACCGCCCTGCTCGGCTTCCCGCCCCAGAATGACGCGCCCTACTACGTCGGCTACGAGGCCGAGGGCCAGCAGATCGGGCTGGTGTCGGGCGGCGGACCGGAGGCCATGACCTCACCCGTCGCCTATTGGCACGTATCGGACATCGAGGCGAAGCTGGCCGAGGTGACCGCGGCGGGCGCCACCGTGAAGGAGTCCCCGCGCGACGTCGGTGGCGGCCGCCTGGTGGCCACCTTCACCGACCCCGATGGCAACGTCCTCGGGCTGATCCAGGACCGTTGATCTCGAAGCGAGGAACCCTGCCATGACTGACCCGGAGAAGTCCGCCAAGGGCGCGACCGCGACCGATACGACGTCGAGGCGATTCTCGAAAGAGGAACGAGACGCGATGAAGGAGCGCGCCAAGGAGATGAAGGCGGCCGGGGCCAAGGCCGATGGGGAAAGCGACGTGCTCGCGAAGATCGCCGAGATGGCGAAACCCGATCGCGACATGGCCGAGCGGCTCCACGCCCTCGTGAAGGCCAGCGCGCCCGACCTCGCCTCGAAGACCTGGTACGGGCAGCCGGCATACGCCAAGGACGACAAGGTCATCTGCTTCTTCCAGTCCGCAGAGAAGTTCAAGACGCGCTATGCGACGTTCGGCTTCAGCGACGCCGCGAACCTCGACGACGGCACCATGTGGCCGGTCGCCTTCGCGCTCAAGGAATTGACCGCCGCCGACGAGGCGAGGATCGGCGCGCTCGTGAAGAGAGCGGCGAGCTGAGGACTTGACCACCAGCACGGACACTCGGCCGCCTGCGGTCCACGTCGCCGACACGCACGATCTGATCCGCGTGCAGGGCGCCCGCGTGAACAACCTCAAGGACATCAGCGTCGAGATCCCGAAGCGTCGGCTGACGGTGTTCACCGGCGTCTCTGGCTCGGGCAAGAGCTCGCTGGTGTTCGGCACGATCGCCGCCGAGTCCCAGCGGATGATCAATGAGACCTATAGCGCCTTCGTCCAGGGCTTCATGCCGACGCTGGCCCGGCCCGAGGTTGACGTCCTCGAAGGGCTGACGACCGCGATCATCGTCGACCAGGAGCGGATGGGTGCCAACGTCCGCTCCACGGTCGGCACCGCCACCGACGCCAATGCCATGTTGCGCATCCTCTTCAGTCGGCTCGGGCAACCGCATATCGGCTCGCCCCAGGCGTTCTCCTTCAATGTCGCGTCGGCCCACGGTTCTGGCGCCGTCATCGTCGAGCGCGGGGCCAGCAAGGCCGTGAGCGCGAGCTTCTCCATCACCGGAGGGATGTGCCCTCGCTGCGAAGGCGTGGGCTCGGTCACCGACTTCGACCTGTCTGCGCTGTACGACGACCGCAAGTCCCTCAACGAGGGCGCGCTCACGATCCCCGGCTACAGCATGGAGGGCTGGTACGGCCGCATCTTCAGCGGCTGTGGCTTCTTCGATCCGGACAAGCCGATCCGCAAGTTCACCAAGAAGGAACTGCACGACCTCCTCTACAAGGAGCTGACCAAGATCAAGGTCGAGGGCATCAACCTGACGTACGAGGGGCTGATCCCGCGGATCCAGAAGTCGATGCTGTCCAAGGACCCCGACGCGATGCAGCCGCACATCCGCGCGTTCGTCGAGCGAGCCGTGACGTTCACGACCTGCCCCGAGTGTGGCGGCAGCCGGCTCAACGAGGCCGCCCGATCGTCGACGATCAAGCGGATCAACATCGCCGATGCCTGTGCGATGCAGATCAGCGACCTCGCCGAATGGGTCGACGGCCTCGACGAGCCGTCGGTGGCACCGCTGCTGACGGTGCTCGGGGAGACCCTCGACTCGTTCGTGAACATCGGACTTGGCTATCTCTCGCTCGACCGGTCATCGGGAACCCTGTCCGGCGGCGAGTCGCAGCGCACGAAGATGATCCGCCATCTGGGGTCCTCGCTGACCGACGTGACCTACGTGTTCGATGAGCCGACGATCGGGCTGCATCCGCACGACATCGCGCGGATGAACGACCTGCTGCTGCGGCTGCGCGACAAGGGCAACACCGTGTTGGTCGTCGAGCACAAGCCGGAGGCGATCGCGATCGCCGACCACGTCATCGATCTCGGCCCCGGCGCGGGCACGGCGGGCGGCGAAGTGGTGTTCGAAGGCAGCGTCGAGGAGCTGCGGGCGAGCAGCACCGTCACCGGGCGGCACCTCGACGACCGGGCCGCCCTCAAGCCCACGTTGCGGACGCCGTCGGGCGCCCTGGAGGTGCGCGGCGCCAGCACCCACAACCTGCGCGACGTCGACGTCGACATCCCGCTCGGCGTGCTGGTGGTGGTGACCGGGGTGGCGGGCTCGGGCAAGAGCTCACTGATCCGCGGCTCGGTCTCGGGGCGGGACGGCGTGGTGTCCATCGACCAGGGCGCCATCCGGGGCTCGCGACGGAGCAATCCGGCGACGTATACCGGACTGCTCGACCCGATTCGCGCGGCGTTCGCGAAGGCAAACGGGGTCAAGCCGGCCCTGTTCAGCGCCAATTCCGAGGGCGCCTGCCCCGCCTGTAACGGTGCCGGTGTCACCTATACCGACCTGGCGATGATGGCCGGCGTGGCCACCATCTGCGAGGAGTGCGAGGGCAAGCGGTTCGGGGCCGAAGTCCTGAAGTACAGGCTCGGCGGCAAGGACATCAGCGAGGTCCTCGCACTCCCGATCGCCGAAGCCCTGGAGTTCTTCGGCTCCGGCGACGCGAAGGTTCCGGCCGCCCACGCCATCCTGACCCGGCTCACCGATGTCGGGCTCGGCTACCTCACCCTCGGCCAGCCGCTCCCGACCCTGTCCGGCGGCGAGCGGCAGCGGCTCAAGCTGGCCACCCGGATGGCGGAGAAGGGCGGTGTCTACATCCTCGACGAGCCGACCTCCGGCCTCCACCTTGCCGACGTCGAGCAGCTGCTCGGTCTGCTCGACCGGCTCGTCGACTCCGGGAAGTCGGTCATCGTCATCGAGCATCACCAGGCGGTCATGGCGCACGCGGACTGGATCATCGACCTCGGCCCCGGCGCCGGCCACGACGGCGGCCGGATCGTGTTCGAGGGCACAGCCGCCGACCTCGTTGCCGCCCGTTCCACGCTCACCGGTGAGCACCTGGCGGCCTATGTCGGCCCCCGTCCGAGCCAACGCTAGAAGGACCGCCATGGACATCACGATCCACTCGAGCTTCCTGCCCCATGACGACCCGGATGCGTCCGTGGCGTTCTACCGCGACACCCTCGGTTTCGAGGTCCGCAACGACGTCGGCTACAAGGGCATGCACTGGATCACCGTCGGTCCGGCCGATCAGCCCGACACGTCCATCGTCCTGTATCCGGCGCTCGCCACCCCCGGCATCACCGACGACGAGCGCCGGACCATCGTCGAGATGATGGCCAAGGGCAGCTACGCCACCGTCGTCCTGGCCGCCCGCGATCTCGACGCCGTCTTCGAACGGCTGGCGGCCAGCGGCGCGGAGGTCGTCCAGGAGCCGACCGACCAGCCGTACGGGGTCCGTGACTGCGCCTTCCGTGATCCCGCGGGGAACCTCGTCCGCATCCAGGCGCTGCGCTGAGTCGTTTCGCGAACGGAGGCCCGGTTGGCGCGGTTTGCCCGGGCCGCAAGGTCCGTGATAGGGTTTGCCACGATGTCGTAAGCCCGCGGAGACGGGATTTTCGGCCGCGAAGAGAGACCCCAGCTCGATACCGCGACCCGGACGGTTCCAGCGTGTGACCCCCAACCCCTAGCGCGACCCCCAGCGCAGGCGGGACCGTCCAACCTCCAGGAGACCGTATTGCTGAACGCAACGGTCGGTGTCCAGCGCGTCCTTGGACGGCTGCATCGGCCATCGGATCCGAGACTCGCGACCGCTGCCGTCCTTCGGACGCACAGCGCCGCCGCCGCGCACAAGGTCCGACACGGCGTCCATTCGGTCGCGGCCGCCTCGCGGCTGGTCCCTGCCCGTGAGCGAATGGCCACCGTCGAACACCCCGTCAGCGCACATCGCCGGTCGATCCTCGGGCGGCTCGGGACGGATCGGTCGGTCGCCTTCGCGGTCGCCGGCATCCTCCTTGGGGCCTCCCTCCTCAGCATCACCGCCGGACGACCCGCGGCGGCCACGGGCGGAACCGGCGGAACCAACGGCGGCGGCACATCGCCCAGACTGGCCGTCGGCGGCGGCACCGGTGCCCAGCGTGACGACATCGACCAGACCGGCACCGGCAACGGAGCCACTGACAGCACTGGTGGCACGACGGCGGCCCGTAGCGTGCAACGAACAGGCTCCGTCCAGCTCGGAGCGCCGACCCCGACGCTGACCCCGGGGCTCGGCTTTGAGTCGATCGATCTGGGCGACGGGCCGATCGCCGTGGCCGAGCCGATCGTCGTCGAGGGTCCGTTCACCGAAGACGGCACCCTGGTCAAGCCGATCGCCGTCGATACCACGGTCCCCGACGGGCACGAGCTTGTGAAGACCTACAAGGTCAAGGCCGGCGACAAGCTCGCCGCGATCGCGACCAGGTACCACGTCTCGTTGATGTCGGTCTGGTGGGCGAACAACCTCAAGTCCAAGACCGACATCCACGCCGGCCAGATCCTCCGCATCCCGCCGGTCACGGGGCTGATCGTGACGGTCGCGGCGACCGACACCCTGGATGCCATGGCAGCGAAGTACAACGTCAACAGCACGGACATCCTCGCCACCAACGGCCTCGACGATCCGAATATCGTGGTCGGCCAGGTCCTCGTCATCCCTGGTGCCAAGGGCAAGGCGATGCCGGTCCCCAGGCCGGTGTCCAGGATCACGCGGCCGACGAGCAGGGGCGGCGGTGGCGGCAACGTCAAACCGCCGGCCAGGTACAACGGCGGGACGTTCATGTGGCCGGTCATCGGCGGCGGGAATTACATCA
The DNA here is from genome assembly GCA_038248915.1 of Candidatus Limnocylindrales bacterium. Classification (GTDB taxonomy): domain Bacteria; phylum Chloroflexota; class Limnocylindria; order Limnocylindrales; family CSP1-4; genus SPCO01. The sequence continues at coordinate 145,715 of JBBRXB010000005.1, forward strand.
GCCAGTACTTCCACTACGGTCACTACGCCATCGACATCGCCGCCGACCCCGGATCCACCGTCCGAGCGGCGGCCGGCGGGATCGTCACGTTCGCCGGTTGGAAGAACAACGGCGGCGGCTACCAGGTGTGGATCGCGCACGGGTCCGACCTGTACACGACCTACAACCACATGTCGGCCATCACGGTCGGGCAGGGCGAGCACGTCGGACGTGGCGATCACGTCGGTCGGGTCGGGATGACCGGCAACGCGACCGGCCCGCATCTCCACTTCGAGGTCTGGCGCGGGCCCGTCTGGGACAGCGGTCAGCGGGTCAACCCGCTCGCCTACTTCTAGGCCGACCGTCGCTGCGGCGACCCGCGCGCGAGGCCGCGCCGTCGGGTTCCCGAGCCGACCCGTGCGAGAATGGCCCTGATGTTCCTCGACCGCGTGAAGATCTGGGTCCGTGCCGGCGATGGTGGCGACGGGGCCGCGACCTTCCGTCAGGAGGCGCATGTCCCGCGCGGCGGACCTGACGGCGGGGACGGCGGCCGCGGCGGTTCGGTCCACCTGCGGGTGGACGCCGGGCAGACCACCCTGCGTGACTTCAACCACCGGCATCACTTTCGGGCGACGCCCGGCGGCCGCGGGACGCGGGCACGGCGCCACGGCAAGGCCGGCGACGACCTGACACTTGACGTGCCGCCCGGCACAGCCATCTATCACGACGAGACCGGGGAGCTGCTGGCCGACCTCGTCGCCGTCGGCCAGCACGCGACCGTCGCGCGTGGCGGGCGTGGCGGTCTCGGCAACACGCACTTCAAGACGTCGACCCACCAGGCCCCGAAGCACGCCCAGAAGGGTGAGCCCGGCGCCGAGGCGTGGATCCGGCTGGAGCTCCGACTCATCGCCGACATCGGGCTGGTGGGCCTGCCGAATGCCGGCAAGTCCACGATCCTCGCGGCGGTCACCGCGGCGACGCCCAAGATCGCCGACTATCCGTTCACGACACTCGAACCCAACCTCGGCGTGATGGACCTCGGTGACGAGGACGAACGCCGGCCGACGATCGCCGACGTGCCTGGGCTCATCGAGGGCGCCAGCAGCGGCGCTGGTCTGGGTCACGCGTTCCTCCGTCATGTCGAGCGAACGCGCATCCTCGTCCACGTCGTGGACGGGTCGTCACGCGACCCGGAGTGGGATCACGACGTCATCCGCGAGGAGCTCCGCGCCCACGACCCTGCGCTCCTGGCCAAGCCGATGCTGGTCGCGTTCAACAAGGTGGACCTGCCGGCCGCGGCCGAGGCCTGGCCGGCCTTCCGCGGTGCCCGCAAGGCGGAGGGTGTCGACGCGGTCGCCATCTCGGCCGCCCAGGGTGAGGGACTGGCCGAGTTCCGCGCACGGATCGCCGAGCTCCTGCCCGATGCGTCCGAGCTCGCCGAGCCGCCGGAGCCCGCCGGCGTCGTCGTCCACCGGATCGAGGCGATGGGCGACGGCTTCAGCGTCGAGCTCGACGACGACGGCGCGTTCCGCATCCGCGGCACCCGGATCGAGCGGGTCGCCGCCCAGACGAACTTCGACGTCGAGGAGTCCGCCGAGCGGTTCCAGCGCGACCTCGTCCGTCTCGGCATCGACGCCGAGCTGCGCCGCGCCGGGATCACGGCGGGCGACACCGTGCGGATCGGCGGGACCGAGCTCGAATGGGAGGCGCAACCCTGGGAGCGGACGTGACGGGAGCGGACGTGACGGGAACGGGCCGTGCGAACGTGCCGGGAACGGGCCGTGCGAACGTGCCGGGAACGGGCCGTGCGAACGTCCCCGGCTCGCTCGGCATCTTCGGAGGGACGTTCGATCCCATCCATATCGCCCATCTCGCGGTGGCCGAGGAGGCCGCGGAGGCGCTCGGCCTCGAGCGCGTCGCCTTCGTCCCGGCCGGCGAACCCCCGCACAAGACCGGCCGCCGGATCACGCCGGCCGAGGACCGGCGCGCCATGGTGGAGTTGGCGATCGCCGGCAATGAGCGGTTCGCGCTCGACTCGATCGAGCTGGACCGGGCCGGGCCCTCGTACACGGTCGACACGCTCGAGGCGATCGCGGGGGGCCGTCCGGACGGTGGTGCCGGGCTCGTGCTCGTGCTGTCCGCGGAGGCGTTCCTCGGGCTGATGACCTGGCGCGAGCCGCGACGGATCCTCGAGCTGACCCGGGTCGTGGTCGCGCCGCGGGACGGCTACCCGGATGCCGGGCCGGCCTTTCTGCAAGCCAACCTGCCGGATCTGGCGGATCGTGCGACGTTCCTCGATTCGCCACGGCTTCGGCTGTCGGCGAGCGAGCTGCGGGCGCGCTCCGCGGCCGGTCGGTCGTTGCGCTACCTCGTCCCCGATGCGGTCGCGGGCTACATCGACGACCATGCCCTATACCGGAACTCAAGGAGGAACCCCTGATCGTGACCGAACCCGCCCTGCCTGCCGACACTGCGACCGCGCCCGGCGCCGACGGCCTGCCCAAACGCAAGGCCAAGGCCCCGGCCGCCGAGCGCCCGCCACTGGACCTCGCCCGGCGCATCGTCGAGCTGGCCGAGGACAAGAAGGCCGCCGACATCATCCTGCTCGATCTCGCGGGGCTGACCACGATGGCGGACTACTTCGTGATCTGCTCGGGCGGATCGGAACGGCAGCTCGAGGCCATCGCCAGCGGCATCATCGGCGGCCTGCGCGACGAGCGGACCAAGGCGATCGGGCGCGAGGGGACCGCGGCCTCGCATTGGGTCCTGGTCGACTTCGGCTCCGTGATCGTCCACATCTTCACGCCGCCGGAGCGCGAGTACTACGGCCTCGAAAAGCACTGGTCCGAGGCCAAGACGATCCTGAGCGTGCAGTAGCGGCTCGCGCCGCGCATCGGCCCGGGACCGATGTTCCTGTGAGGCGCAGCATCTGATCATTCGAGCGTGGTCGAGTGCCCAAACCTCCATGGACGGTCGGATTCGATCCACCTTCACGCTCGACTGACCCCGATCCGTTCCTGGCAGGAACACGCCGCAGGAACACGCCGCGCCCGTCGTGTATCGCCAGGTGGGTACCGGGCGGGGGTACTTGCGGGTCATGCCGGACGATACGGGCTCCCTCCTAGCATCGCGCCATGTCCGCTGTCCGAGATCGATGCCCCGCTTGTGCTCGCCGGCTCATCACGACCCGGTTCGACACGACGTTCCGCCTGCCCGACCGCAGCGAGCGGCTGTGCTTCGGGATCCCTGGCGGGCTGTGCGAGGATTGTTCGCAGCTGTACATCGACCCCGACCTTATCGAGCTCCTCGACCTGGGCGAAGGCCGCTGCGTCTTCGCCATCGAGAGTGATCTCGTCGTCCAGGAGCAGGCCTGGTCCGCCGGTCACTGACCGTCAGGCGCTTCGCCGGCCCGCGCCGGCATGGTCGATCACCCACAGGCTGAACGCGAGTCGACGCTGCGCCTCGGTCCGGTCCGAGCCCGGGACGCCCTTGACCATCGCGTCGAGCTCGACCACCCCGTCCAGCGCGGTGATCAGCTCGTCGGTCGACCACAGCTTTGCCTGGTCGCGGAGCTTCTCCATCCGGAATTCGCTGTTGACGCCCATCGCCTTGCCGACTGCTGACAGTCGTTCGCCGGAACGCAGACGATCACCAGTCTCGATCAGCTCCCGGACCCGGCGATGCAGGACGGCGAGCAGGACGGGTTCCGGTGTCGACTCGAGCAGCCGGTCGAGGGTTTCGAGGGCGCGCTCGACGCGGCGCTCGGCGACCGCATCGGTGAAGGCCCAGACCGACCCCGGCACCGCCTCGGCGATGAGCGCCCGGACGTCGTCGGGCGAGATCGCGTCGGCGCCGCGGTACAGCGCCAGCTTGTCGAGCTCCATCGAGGCGACCCGCGTCTGCAGGCTCCGTTCGGCGTCGGCTTCGCGGACGAACCCGCCGACGCGCTCTGCCAGGGTCTTGGCGGCGCCGGGCGCGAGTTGCAAGCCGCGTTCGCGAGCTTCCGCCTCGATCCAACCAGCAAGGGCGCCCTCGCGCGGCGACCGGAACTGACGGACGGTGCCGCCGCCGGCCACGACCGCGTCGGCGAGCCGCCTGGGCGTCGGCGCCTTGGCACCCGAATCGCTGGCGTCGAGGATGACCAGGGCATTACCCGGCGCGACGACGGCCATCGCCCCGAGGAACGCGTCACGGTCCTCGCCCTTGACCACGAGCGCGCCCGCATTCATGACCACGGCCAGCGTGCCGCCACCGAACATCACCGGCGTGGCGACGCGCGCGTGGAGATCGGCGATCATGGTGCCGGCCGTGTTGCGGTTGCCGCGCAACAGCCAACGTTCCATCGGCGCGCCACTCTCGGCCGTGAGGGCCGCCTCGAACCGATCGACCGCGCGCGAGGCCGAGAGCTCGTCGTCGCCCCAGTAGAACGCCAGCGGCGCGGTCGTCACGGTCGTCGCTCGCGTGCGGCACGCAGCGCCGAGCCCGTCCACGCGAGCCGGCGGACCTCGGTCGGGCTGACGCCCGCGGCGCGGCAGACGTCGGCTTCGAGACGGTCGGCCCGGGCACGAACGAGGTGGAGGTCGGCGCCGTCCCAACCCATCGCCCGGCCATCCACGTCCAGGTGTGGATACCGCCGACGCCAGGACGTGAAGCGGGCCTCCATCGATTCGAGCCGTTGCCCGGCTCGCTTGTCGGCATAGGCGACGATCCGCTCCTCGCGGGTGGCGAAGGCCGACCAGCGCCGGTACTGTTCGCCGTCGAGCAGTCGCGTCAGCGGGTGGCCCGCGACCGCCCGGGCCAGCTCCGGGTGTCCGACTCGAGTCAGCCATGCCGCCGATCCGTCGCCATGTGGCAAGGCACGGGCTGGATCGTCGCTCGGGAGCGCCTTGTCCGCATCGTGGAGGAGCGCCGCCGATTCGACCAATCGCCGATCGGTGGCGATACCCTGCGCCTCGATCCGGGCGGCCAGCCAGCCGGCCACCTCGCCGACGGCGCGTGCGTGCCGCACGAACCAGGGTGGGGGATCCAGGGAGAGCAGGAGGGAGGCGGCATCCACCCGCCCAGGGACCGTCATCGCCTCGATGGTACCCGACGGCCGGGTTCGGACTGCCGGCCGGTATGGGTCGCTCGTCCGGTTCGAACGCGGCGGACGTCGCGAGCACAGGGGCCCGATCCGGCACGAGGGCCGTGACCGGGATCGCACACAGGAACGCCTGGCCTTGGGCCGGCGCGGGGGCCGGCGCGGTGGCCGGCTCGGCCGTCGCGGCCGTCGCGGCCGTCGCGGCCTGTGGCGCAGGCGTCGAGGTGGTCACGCCGGCCGTTGGACGCCCGCCTTCGGCGCGGACCGTCATACCATCGGGCTCGAACCCGACCACCACCGAGCCATCGCGGTCCGTCCGCAGGACCCGCGCGCCCGAGGCGGCCAGCCGATCCAGGGTCGACTTGGCCGGATGCCCATACGGATTGCCGGCACCGGCGGAGGCCACGGCCACGGTCGGCCGCGTGGCGTCGACGAAGGCCTGGGTCGTCGCCGTCCGGCTGCCGTGATGGGCGACCTTGAGGAGATCGACGTGGGGCAAGTCGTCCTTCAGCAGCGTCGGATCGATGCCTTCCTCGACATCGCCCATCAACAGCACGCGGCGCGGGCCGATCTGGCCGAGCAGGACGACCGACACGTTATTGATGCCGGTCCCGCCGTCGGGCGGGGTCACCGCCACCTGGCCGCGGATCGGCCACAGGACGCGCAACCCGATCTCGTCCACGTCGAGGTGGTCCCCCGCTGCGAGGCCCATCCGGACCGGCGCACCGGGTCTCGCCAGGTCCCGCAGCCAGGCGGCATAGCCGGGCCCCGGACCGCGCATCCCGGGTTCGAAGACGCGGGCGACCTTGTAGCGCTCGAGGAGCAGCGCCAGGCCAGCGACGTGGTCCTCGTGCGGATGACTGAGGATCACGGCATCGATCCGGCGATCCCACGGTGGCATCCGGGCGTCGAGCACGACCATCAGCCGGCTCGGGTCCGGACCGCCATCGATCAGGAGTCGACCGCCGCGTGAGCCTTCGACGAGGATCGCGTCGCCCTGGCCGACGTCGAGGATCGAGATCCGCGGGATACCCGTCGGCCGGGCGATGACGACCGAAGCCGTGACGGCGACGCTCAGGAGCAGGGCCGCGATGCTCGCCGTCCGGACCGCGCGGCCGGCACCGGACGCGCGTCGCGACGCTGCGCCGGACGTCGCGGAACGGCCGGCGGCTCGGCCCGCTGGTGCGGCGGTCGGTGTCGGGGGCACGACGGCGATCGGTCCCGCGGCGCGCAGCCGGCGCCGCCACCAGGTGATCGCCACCAACGCGGCCGTCGCGATCGCGGCGGCCGCCAGGTCGAGCGGCGGCTCCAGGGTCACACTCGCGAACGGCAGGCTCGCCGCGGTCTCGACCACGGCCACGAGGATCCGGAGGATCACCCAGCCGGGTGCGGCCACGACCGCACCGACGATCGCCGGGGCGCCGGCCGCGACGGCTGCCCCGCCCGCCAGCGCGAGGAGCCCCACGGCCATCGCCGGTGCGACCAGGGGGACCACGACCAGGTTGACCAGCGGCGACAGGATCGCCAGCCGACCGAACGACACGAGGATGATCGGCAGCGTCGCCGCCTGGGCCGCCAGCGATACGCCAAGGCTTTCCGCGAGCCAGGCGGGCGCCCGTCCCCGGCCAAGGCCGTCGATCCACCCGGTCAGCGGCGTCGCCCACGCGATGAGCCCCGCGGTCGCGAGCGAGGACAGCTGGAAACCGGCATCGCCGATCAGGTCGGGATCCGAGATCAGCAGGATGGTGGCCGCCCAGGCGAGGGCCGCCGTCGCCCGGCCGGCGCGACCTGTCTCCCTCGCGAGCAGCACGACCGCCGCCATCAACGCCGCGCGAACGACCGAGGCCGAGGCCCTGGCGAACGCGACGTACAGCACGATGGCGACGATCGTCACCACGGAGCGGCGGCGTCGTCCGAGGCGCCCGGTCATGGCCGCGATGGCCGCCGCCACGATCGCGATGTTCCAGCCGGAGATGGCCACCACGTGGCTCACGCCGGCGGTCGTGAACGCGGCCGCCAGATCCCGATCGACCAGGTCACGCAAGCCGATGAGGATGCCGGCCGCGAGCCCCGATTCCGGTTCGGGGAGCACGCGGGTCAGTGCCTGTGCCGCGCCGCGCCGGAGCGACTCGAGGCGCCGAGCGAGGCTGTCCGGCGCCGGCTCGATCGTCAGCGACCGCGCGGTCAGCGTCCCGATCGCGCCGATGCCCAGCAGGTAGTCGCCGTACGGCGAGTCGGGTCGCGGCCGGATCGAGCCATCCACGGTGACCCGATCGCCCGGGACGACGACCGGGTATGCGGGCAATGTCGCGGTGACCCGGAACCGTGGTGCGACATCGGGCAAGGTCGCGAGGGTTGCGGTCTGCTGGCCGTCACGGGGCGAACCGGTCGCCTCGACCGCGAGATGCCACGGCCCGCTGCCGTCCGGCGGCGTGGCGAGCGGCGGCGGACCGGCCGGCACCAGGGCGAGCCGGATAGCCACCAGCCCGGCCCCGACCAAGATCGGCAGCATCGACCTGGTCCCGAGCCTCGGCCGTGTCTCGGCGAGGAGCAGGACCGCGGCTAGCGCCAGCGCGATGGCCCCGCCGAGATGATTCGGCGCGATCTGCCCGGCGGCGACGGCCGCGGCGATCGCGCCAAGGGCCAAACGACTGCTCCGGCCCACCTCAGCGCACCGTCACGAGGTCCTTGAGCTTGCCGAAGGTCTTCTCGCCGATCAGCTTCCGAGTGCGCAGGTCATCGACCGACGCGAATGGTTGCTCAGCGCGCGACGCGAGGATCTTGGCCGCCGTCGCTGGCCCGATCCCAGGGAGCGTGTCGAGCTGCTCAGCCGTCGCTCGATTCAGGTCGATCGGTGCGCCGGCCGCGGCCGAGCCCTTCGGCGTACCGCTGCCGGCCGTCGCTCCCGGCGCCCTGGCCGGGTCATCCCTCGATGGCACGCGGATCTGGTCGCCGTCCGCGAGGGGAGCGGCGAGGTTGAGGTCATGCGCGGCACGATCCGTGTCGACCCGGGCCCCATAGCCACCCGCCGCTGCCACGAGGTCCCCGACCCGCGACCCGGCGGGCAGTCGGAAGACACCCGGATGGTCGACTGCCCCCACGACCTCGACCACGACGATGCGCCCACTGGCGGCCACGGCCGTTGCAGCATCGGGACTCGACCCGGCCCGCAGGCCCGGGCTCGTCAGCGGCGCGCCACCCTCGACCGCGACCGAACCCGACGACGATCCAGCGGCGAGAAGGAACGCTCCGATCGCCAGGAGTCCAGCCACGGCGCACGTGACCACGGCCCATCGCGAGACCAGGGGCGGCGCTGGCGCGGACACCGAGGCCGCGCCCGGTCTGGGTGCCTCACCGCCCGGCGCGGCACCGACCGGATCCTCGAGGACACGCCACGGCGCGGGCTTCGGATCCACGCATCGACCTCCCCGGCGGGATGGTCGGCAAGCACGCCGGGCATCGAACGACGTCTCGCCTCGTTGGGGGCACTTCCGACGAGGCGGCGACGTCGTGGCCGAACCTTATCGGCGGCCGCTTAGCTGCGACTTATCACCCGGCTCGACGGGCTGACCAAACGAGCGTCAGTCCTCCGAGTCGAGGTTCAGGGATGCGGAGTTGATGCAGTAGCGCAGGCCGGTCGGGTTCGGTCCGTCATCGAAGACGTGGCCGAGGTGGCCGCCGCAGTTCGCGCAGTTCGCCTCGGTCCGCGTCATGAACAAGGATCGGTCCTTCTCCGTGGCGACGGCGTTCGGGTCCGACGGCTGGAAGAAGCTCGGCCAGCCCGTCCCCGAATCGAACTTGGCATCAGATCGGAAGACCTCGGCACCGCAGCCGGCGCAGCGGTAGGTGCCAGTCCGGTGCTCATCCCAGAGGGCGCCGGTGAACGCCCGTTCGGTGCCCTTCTCGCGAAGGACGTGGTACTGCTGCGGGGTGAGCTCGGCGCGCCAGTCGGCGTCGCTCTTGGCGGTGGGGGAGGCAGTCCGGGTGGGGTCGGTGTCGCTCATGCACCAACCATACGACCGTCGCGTGTCGGGACGATGACGCCGGGCCCTGGATCCGCCGCGGTCAGCGCTCGAGACGCTCCCAGTCGACCCAGCAGGTCCCGTCCCACCAGCGGTGCCAGGTCCGGCCGTCCAGGCCGAGTGCCCAGACGTCGATCCGGTCGGCGCCCCAGGACGATGCACCCGGCGCGGCGGCCGGGTCCAGGGCACCGCCGAGCGCCTCCCAGGCGTGCCACGACCGACCGTCCCAATAGCGGTTCCAGAGCTGGCCGTCGTCCAGGATCGCGAACACCTGGAGCTCGTCGATCGCCCAGGCGGTCGCGGCCGGTGCGGAGGCGAGGGCGCCGCCCAGTGATTCAGACTCGGCCCACGCGCCGTCGCTGAAGACCCGATGCCGGAGCGAACGATCTGCGTCAACCCAGAACAGGTCGATCCGACCCTCGCCCCACGAAACCGCCGCCGTCCCAGCCGTCATGTGGCCCTCCTGGGGGCACGGGTACGCCGCCGGTGCGGGAGGCGCGACCGGCGGCGGAGGAAGAGCGGCCGGTCGCGCGGGAGGAGCGATCGGCGGCTTGCTTATTCAGTTTGGGCGAATGTGCGCCCGAGGTCGTCGGCGACGCAGTCGTCGAGGCGACGGACCGCGGCGGCGGAGCCACGGCTGAAGGCGGCCAGGACGAGCGCTGCCGGGTGACGGAGCGCCTCGAGGCGGCGACCGTCGTCGGGCCCGTCGTCGTCCAGCAGGCGGCGCTGCTCGGCGAGCAGACGGTCCGCGTCGATCTGGCGTTCGCGGTCTCGCGAGACCTCCAGCGCGTAGATGCCCAGGGGATGCATGAGTTCGACTCCCGTCGTAGGTGGTGTTCGGGTCATCGTCGGTGGTCGTCCGGGATCTGGTCCCGAGAGTCAGCGCCCCACGCCATGGCAGCAGCGTCCAGCGCACCGAGTCCGATGATCAGGATGGCGATGATCACGAAGGCGGCCATGATGCCGGACTCCTTTCCGTTACTAACCCGTCACAGGTCTTCAATAGGTTACTAGTGAAATGTACCCTCTTGCGCGTAACCTGTCAATAGGTCTAGAGTGGTTAGCGACATGACGACGAACTTCGCGGCTCCGGCCGACCGCGGCCACGCTCACGACGTGGACCTCGAGGACACCTTCGACTTCCTGAACACCGGAACACCGGATGACACCGACACTGGTTTGCCGCTCGATCGCATCCCGACCCTCGACGACGCGCTCGGGTGGTTCGTCGAGCGTGGGGTCATCCATGCCGAGGGCGCGGATCGAGTCCGGACCAAAGCCGCGACGCACGATGCGAACGAGTCCCCTGAACTACGCCAGATCCGCGCGGTCAGATCTGCCCTGCGCGAGGTCGCGCAGGCGATCGCCGGGGACCGGGCCCCACGGGTCGGGTCGCTCGAGACGATCAACCTGGCGCTCCGCGCCCGCCAGGTCATCGAGCTGGTGCCGGCGCCCGATGGCTGCTGGGTCGACCATCGCCATATCGGCGACCCGGTCGATGACGCCCTGGCGCGACTGACCGATCCGCTCGTCGCGGAGTTGACCGACGGTCATCCCGAGCGCATCAAGGTGTGCGCCAGCGACACTTGCGACTGGATCTTCTACGACGCCTCGCGCACGAGCCGGCGACGCTGGTGCGACATGGCCACCTGCGGCAATCGGGCCAAGGCAGCTCGACACCGCGCCCGGGAACGGGCCGCCACGCACCTCTCACCGCTCGACATCGGTTCGCTCGAGACCGGCGGCGAAGGCGCGACGCCCGCCTGAGGGGCGCGACGCCCCCCTTGAGGGCGTTCCTCACGGCGCCCGCACGAACGAGCCATAGACGGCGGCTGCCCTCGGTGGCAGGATGCTCACCTGCGGGGAGCCGCCTCGGCGCGGTCTCGCTGGCACCGGATCGGAGGGAGACCGTGAAGCGGATCCTTGCTGGTATCTCGGTCGCGACGATGCTGGTCGCGCTCCTGCCTGCGACCGTTTCAGCCGACCGCCTGACCAAGTACCACGACCATCACGTCGGGATCTTCTGCGAGACCGCGATCGACGGCGGCTTCGCGTCGATCGACCTCGAAACCAGCAGCCAGTTCGGCGACTTCGGAGGCGTCTCGGTCTGGCTGGCCCCGGCCGACCGGGAACTGGACCCGCCCAGCGTGTCCGGGTCCACGGACGGAGTCGAGGTCACAGAAAGCCCGACCGAGATCAGCGCCCGCGCGACGCTCGACGTCGTCGACACCGGAGGCTCGCCCCTCGGCAGCGCCAGGGTCGTGGCGATCATGACGCGGGTCGGCGACCCCGAGCCGATCAGCCAGCTCCAGAACGGCAACCATCATTCGGCGACCCAGGGCACCGTCCAGAACATCGAGGGCAGTGCCACCCTCCATCTGCCCGGCCTCGATGTCGAGCTCAGCGACTGTTTCGGGGACGTCACCGACATCAGCGTCTTCGAGGCGAACCCGCGCGCCTTCGTCTCTGATACACAGGGCGTGACGGTGAGCTGTTTCTGGGAGACGGACGAGTCGGCGGCGAGCCTCTTCGCGATCCAGGATCAGTTCGGGTTCTCGGCCGACGCCTTCCTGTCCACCGCCAACCGGGAGCTGTTCGCGGCCGGCAACCCCAGCGGAACCATCACCCGTACCGCGTTGAGTGCGACCCTTCCCCTCGAGGATCCGGCGACCGGCGATCCGTTCTCGGCGGCGGCCAACGCGGCGTTGGCGCTGAACGGCGGCCCGGTCACCTCGACCCACACGAGCGCGACCTCGCGGCAGCGCGTGACCGAGCAGGCGCTGACACCGACCGGCGCACTGGTCTTCTCGAGCGGCGACAGCTTCGCGATCGACGAGGAGCATTGCGACGCGGTCGCCTTCCAGAGTCACAGCGTGACCACGGCGCCGAACGGACCGAAGCCCGACGGCAAGGCCCCGGCCAACGACACTCCGGAGGGCGCACTCACCCTCGAGCCCGGCGATCGGTTCAACGTCCAGACCGGCGGCGCCTCGCGTGACGCGGAGCTGCAGGTCTCGACCTGCCCGTAGGGCATCGGCGATCAGATGGGTCGCACGCTCTGGTACGCGATCAAAGGGACCGGCGACCCGATCACCGTCGACAGTGCGGGTAGCAACTTCGACACGCTCATCGCCGTGTACGACGGTGACGTCGGGGCGTTGAACGAGATCGCCTGCGATGACGACGTGTTCAGCAGCCCGGTCGGCTCGACATTCCAGGCGGCCCTCACCTTTGACACGGTCGCCGGTGTGACGTACCACGTCCAGGTCGGCGGCTTCATGAACTTCTTCGGCGGCGAGCCACAGTTCGGACGATTGCGTCTCGACGTCAGCTGACCCGGTCGGCCCGGGCGCGGTTCATTCGGCGGCGGGCACCTGCCCCAGGACGGACTGGATCGCCTGGACCGCGCCGAGGAGGGCGGCCGACTCGGCCGGGATGACGATCTTGGTGTTCGGGCTCTCCGCGAAACGGCTCAGCGTGTCGAGCTGGAGGATCGCGACCAGGGTCGGGCTCGGATTGGCAGCCGTGATCGCCGAGTAGACGGTCTGGATGGCCTGGGCTCGGCCCTCGGCCTCGAGGATGGCCGCCTGCCGGTTGCCCTCGGCCCGCAGGATGGCCGACTGACGTTCGCCCTCGGCGTTCTTGATGGCCGCCTGGCGATCGCCGTCGGCGACGTTGACGGCGGACTGCTGGATCCCCTCGGACTGCAGGATCTTGGCGCGCTTCTCCTGGTCGGCCTGCTTCTGGAGCGCGAGTGCCTGGAGGATCTGGGGCGGCGGGGTGATCTCGACGATCTCGATCCGGTTGATCCGGATGCCCCACTTGTCGGTGACCGCCTCCATCTGCTGCTGGACGTCGACGTTGATCCGTTCACGCTCGGACAGTGCCTCGTCGAGTGACAGCGTGCCGATGACCGAGCGCAGTGCCGTCCGCGCGAGGGCATCGATGGCGACGTCGAACCGGGCGATGCTGAACAGCGCCTGCTTGGCGTCGACGACCTGGGTGAAGATCGTGGCGTTGACCGCGACCACGACGTTGTCCTTGGTGATGACCTCCTGGCGGTCGCCGGGCAACGGGGTCTCGCGCATATCGACCGTGACCAGCCGGTCGATGAACGGCGCGATGATGACCAGCCCGGGTTCGTGGATCGCCCGGAACTCCCCGAGCCGGGTCACGACCCCGACGAACCCCTGCTGGACCAGGTTGACCGTGTTCCGCAGCAGGTAAAACGCGAACAGGATGAACAGGATCGCGACGATGAACGCGATGATCAGGGCGGCCTCACCCGTATCCATGGTTCAGCACTCCGGTGTGACGGACCCAGATGCGGGTCGGACTGCGAGCGTCGTCCCTCGGACCGCAGTGACGATCACCGGGTCCCCCTTGGCGATGGCCTGGTGGTCGTCCGCGAAGGCCAGCCAGGTCTCGCCGGCGAGCCGCACGTGACCCGGATGGAGCTCCTCACCGATGTCGTCGAGCGCGAGCGCACGCTGACCGACGAAACCACCGTGGACCCCTGGCGTGAGCGGACCCTCGCCCTTGCGGCGCAGCCGGCGGCTCAGGAACGGTCGGCCGACGACGACCCCGAGCATCGCCACCGCGATGGCCAGCACCGCCTGCAGCCAGACGGCGCTGTCGGGGACGAAGAAGGCCAGGACGCCGGCCGCGAACGCGCCGACGGCCAGGAAGATCGAGAAGAACGTCGTGCTCGCGAGCTCGAGCACGAGCAGTGCCAGCGCTGCGACGAACCAGACCGCGTAGATCGCCATGACCGGAGTCTATGCCGTTCGCATCTTGACGTTGTCAACCTCGCTCGAGGATGGGCAGGACCTCGGTCGCGAAGCGCGTCATCGACTCCTCGTCATGGGGCGACGGGAACCCGGCGATGAGATGGCGGTAGCCGATGCCGAGGAACGGCAGCAACCGCTCGGCCACGTCTTCCGGCGTGCCGAACGGCTGGTCCTTCCAGCGCTCCGCCCCGGTCTGGCGCTCGAACATCGCCGCGTGGACCCGGTCCGCCTCGGCTCGGGAGTCGCGGATGATGACGGTCCCGATGCCGGTCGTGCGCTCGATCTCGGCCGGATCGCGACCGACCGTCTCGCAGTGCTGGAGGAGGATCGCCTCCTTGCGCTTGACGTTCTCGAAGCCGTTGCCGACGTTGTTCGCGTCGCCGTAGCGGGCCACCAGCTTGAGCGTCACCTGCTCGCCGCCACCGCCGATGAGCAGGGGCAGCCGAGCCTGGACCGGGCGTGGCTCGTTGACGACGTCCGCCGCGCTGTAGTGCGGGCCGGCGGCTGTCGGTCGCTCGCCGTGCAGCATGCCGCGCATGATCGGCAGGGCCTCGCCCAGCCAGCGGAGGCGTTCCGGGAAGCCGCTCCCGAACTCCAGCCCGAACGCCTCGTGCTCTGTCTCGAACCAGGCGCCGCCGATGCCGAGGATGGCCCGGCCGTTCGAGATGTGGTCGAGGGTGGTGGCCATCTTGGCCGTCACGGCCGGGTTGCGGAACGTGTTCGCACCGACCATCAAGCCGATCCGGACTCGCTCGGTCGCCTGGGCCCAGGCGGCCAGCGTGAGCCAGGCCTCGAACATCGGGCCGTGCGGGTCACCCTGGATCGGGTACAGGTGGTCCCAGGTCCAGAGACTGTGATAGCCGAGGCGGTCCGCCCGGATCCCCGCCTGGAGCAGGTCCGGCCAGGTCGTGTACTGGTTCCAGCAGAGGGCGCCGATCCTGATCTCGCTCAAACCACTACTCCATTCGGGTTGACGACCTGATCCGTACAGACGACGGAAATCGATGGATCTACGGTCAGTGACCGGTCACGAGCTATCGGCGCCTCCCCGTATCACGGCCCGCAGGTGTCCACGCGCGGTCACGATCCATGCTTGTCCACGATATCGACCGAGATCTCCACCGCCCGGATCGTTCCCCTGTTCTCGAGCCAGTGGCTTGTATTCCGATCCTCGGGCCATCCCACTCCCGGACCATAGTCCGTATCGACCCCGTTTCGATGGTCAGTGATCGTGCCTCGCAAGATGTAGACCGTGCCCGGTCGGTCCTTGTGATCATGGATCGGGCCGAAGACGCCCCCTGGCTCGATCGTCACCATACGCATTCGAAGCTGGTGCCCGGCCATGCCCTCGAGCTCACCGGCAAGGTCAACCGTGGCAAGGATCTTCACGTCGACGCCGTTCGTCTGAGGTGCCACCTGTTCGATGCCCACCGTGCTCTCCTCTCTGTGCGTCCAGGCCTGGGATTCGCTCGCGCGTCGACCACGCGATGATGATGTCATCCGTACGGCGACGATCGCCACGAGTCCAAAGACCGACCGTCAGGTCTCGGCGGCCGGCAGGGCGGCGGCCTCTGGCGCCAGGGGATCGAGGCCCTGGAGCGCCCGGAGCCGATCGATCCGGGCGCCGATCGAGGGATGCGTCGCGAGCAGGCCGCTGCGCCGGTCGCTGCCGGCCTTGACCGGGTTGCGGAACCACAGGTGCTGGGTCCCCCGATTGGCGGCCTTGAGCGGGTCGCGGTCGCGGGCGATGGACATGAGCGCCCGTTCGAGGGCCCGGGGGTTCCGGGTGAATTCGACCGAAGTCGCGTCCGCCAGGAACTCGCGCTCACGGCTGCTCGATGCCTGGACGAGCGCCGAGAAGAGCGGTGCGACGACGCGCAGCAGTCCGGCCACGATGAGCAGGAAGATCCCGACGAGGAAGCCCATGGCCAAGCCAGCCAGTGCGTTGTCGTCGTCCCCGCCCCAGACGAAGGCCCCGTTCCGCCAGCCTTCGATGACCAACCGGAGGAAGCTGTCCGTCACCAGCGCCACCAGGCCGACGAGCACAGCGACATACAGGGCATAGCGTGTGTCCAGGTTTCGGACATGCCCGAGCTCGTGACCGATGACCCCCTGGAGCTCCTCTCGATCCATCGTGTGGAGCAGCCCGGTGGTGACGGCCAGTGAGGCATGGCCCGGGTCGCGGCCCGTCGCGAAGGCGTTCTGGCTGCCGTCGACGATGACGAAAACGCGCGGCTCGGGGACGTTGGCCGCGATCGCCAGCTCGCGGACGACATCGAGCAGCACCATGTCACGCGTTGGCACGGCCAGCCGGGCGCCCGCCGTCTGGAGGATGACGTCCGAGCCGAATCGGTTGGCCCCGGCTGCGGCACCGAGGCCGACCGCGGCAGCCGCCGCTCCCGACCACAGGGCAGGCATCGGGTCGTAGGTGAGGGTGACCGCGATGACCTCGGCGGTCGCGGCCACGATCCCGACGAGCGTGATGATGAGCAGCACGCTGTTGCGCCGATTCGCGGTGGCCTGGGCCTGGAACGTCCCGCCCGCGGCACGTCGCGTGCCGATCGCGGCGATGCAGAACGTGACCATCGGCAGGACGGCGATCGCGACGACGAGACCCCACGGGAGCCGGTCGACGGACTCGCCCTTGGCGATCGCTCGCCATACGGCGCGGACGAGACTGACGACGATGACCGCGGCCCCCGCGGCCATGAAGATCGCCAGCGCGAATACGATCACCGCGCCCAGCCGCTGGAACGGTCCGACATCGCCGGCCGGGCCGGCCACGACTCTGGTGGTCAGCGCGAGGTCGACCAGCGCCGCGCCCACGGCGACGGCCAGGATGACCAGCAGCCAGGCCTCACGGGCGGAACGTGATGCGCCGGCCGCTCCGATGGCGATGACCACGAGCACGACGAGCCATACGAGCGCGGCGCCTGCGAGGGACTGCCGGAGCTGGGGCGGTCGGGGGTCGATCGATACGGCGGTCGCCAGCGCCAGCATCGCCACCGCCAGAAGCATCAGGAACAGGTAGGCCCACCATGGCGCGGTGGCCCCCGCAAGGTCACCGCGCCAAGCTCGTCCGAACCCGATGGCGAGCAGCAGGCCCACGACGACCAGGACGATCGGGCCGACGCGAGCGCCGAGACCGGCTGGCGTCCGCTGTGCATCCGCCACGCGTCACCCTCCCTTGGCCCAAGGGTAGCGCGCGGGGGTCACGCTGGGCGGCGCGGGCCGACCGGCGGCGGCGGGTCAGGTCAGGCGCCGCGCCGTGCCGCGATCTGCGCCGCGATCGCACGATGGACGGGGCCGGACGCCGCGTCATCGACGGAGCGGACCTTGATATGCCGGACCCGCTTGCCGGTGCCCTCGATGCGACCGTCGGGGTCGGGCAGGTCGGCGCCGTCGGCCAGCTGCAGATTGACGTGGGCCGTGTGGGGGGTGATCGCGAAGGTGAAGTCGCGCATGGACCGACCGATCCCGATGGCGAGCAGGCCATCTGCTGGGTCGAACGTCTCGACCACGCCGGGCACGTCCTCGAGCACGGTCATACGCAACGCACGGGCGATGTCAGCGACGGCCGGGCGGTTCGCGTCGAGGTATCGATCGAAGGCGAGCGCATCGTCCGATGGTGCGTTCACCGGATGACGAGGTTGACCAGCTTGCCGCCGCCGGCCATCACGATGCGGTCCGGTGCCCGACCGTTCAGGATCGCCCGGATCCGCTCGCGTCCCAGGACGGCCGCCTCGATGTCGGCGGTCGTGGCGTCCGCCGGGACGGTGACCTTGTCGCGCAGCTTGCCGTTCACCTGGACGGGGATCTCGCGGGTCGCCTCCACGACCGCGTTCGGGTCGACCTCGGGCCACGCCTGCTCGTGGATCGATGTCCACGGCCGGCCGGCCCTCTCCAGACGCCGGCTCCACAGCTCCTCGGTGATGTGCGGTGCGGCCGGCGCCAGCATCAGCAGCAACAGGCTGATCGTCTCGTCCCATTCGGGCCTGCCTGCCAGGACGGTCCCGCGGTACCGGAACAGCGTGTTGACCAGCTCCATGAGCTTGGCGATCATCGTGTTGAACCGGAATCCCTCGTAGTCCGTGGTCACGTCGCGCAGTGTCCGATGGGCGGCGGACCGCAACCCGGCACGGGCACGCGCCTCGGTCTCGGCAGCCGGCAGTGAGCCCGCTTCCGGGTCGCCCGGCTCGCGCCCGTGCGGGTCGACGACGAGCGTCCAGACCCGGTTCAGGAAGCGATGCACGCCGCCGATCCCGGTCGGGCTCCACGGCCCACCCTGGTCCCACGGCCCCATGAACATCAGGAACAGCCGGACGGTGTCGGCGCCGTACCTCGCGACGAGTTCGTCGGGGTCCTGCACGTTGCCACGCGACTTCGACATCCGCTCACCGTCCGCACCCAGGATCTGGCCCTGGTTGAACAGCCGCCTGAACGGTTCGCGGTCGCGCACCAGGCCGCAGTCGGCCATCGCCTTGGTGAAGAAGCGGGCATACAGCAGGTGCATGACGGCATGCTCGGCGCCGCCCGTGTACTGGTCGACCGGGGTCCATCTGTCGGTCATCTCGCGATCCACCGGCCCACCGGCTTCGTCCGGTGACAGGTAGCGGAACCAGTACCACGACGAATCCATGAAGGTGTCCATCGTGTCGGTCTCGCGCCGTGCCGGGCCACCGCAGCGCGGGCAATCGACGCGCAGGAACGCCTCGTCGTGGTTGAGCGGGTTGTCCCCGCTGCCGGCGTAGTCGACCGTCTCTGGCAGGAGTACGGGCAGCTGGTCGTCCGGGACCGGTACCAGCCCGTCAGTGGGGCAATAGATCACCGGGATCGGCGTGCCCCAGTAGCGCTGCCGGCTGACGAGCCAGTCGCGCAGGCGATAGGTCACCTTCGGCTCGGCACGACCGGTCTCCGCCAGCCACGCGACGATGGCCTTGCCGCCCTCGTCGGCCGGCATCCCCGAGTAGGGCCCGCTGTTGACCAGCATCGCGTCCGCGGCATGGGCGATGTACGCGGCCGTCATCGGACCGTGGGAGGCCTCGTCAGGCCCAGCCACGACCCGGCGGATCTCCAGCCCGAAGGCCTGGGCGAACTCGAAGTCTCGCTCATCGTGGGCCGGCACGGCCATGATCGCACCGGTGCCGTAGGTGGCCAGGACGTAGTCCGCGACGAAGATCGGGATGCGCTCGCCGCTGACCGGGTTGATCGCAACGGCGCCGATGGCGACGCCGGTCTTCTCGCGATCCGTCGAAAGCCGATCGATCTCGGTCCGTCGCCGTGCTTGGCCGACGTATGCCTCGACCTCCGCCAGGCGATCGGGATGGGTCAGCTTCGGCACCAGCGGGTGCTCCGGTGCGACGACCATGAACGTCGCCCCGAATAGCGTGTCCGGCCGGGTCGTGAACACGCGCAGGACGTCGCCGCCCGGCTGGTAGTCGTCCGGCGCGACCTCGAAGTCGATCTCGGCGCCCTCCGACCGACCGATCCAGTTCGTCTGCTGGATCTTGATCGGCTCCGGCCAGTCGATGCCCGAGAAGTCGAGCAGCTCGTCGGCGTACGCCGTCGTCCGCAGGAACCACTGCTCAAGATCGCGCTTCTCGACCAGCGCGCCGCAGCGCCAGCAGTGCCGGTCCGTGCCCTCGACCTGCTCGCGGGCCAGGGTCCCATCGTTCGGGCACCAGTCGACGGCCGACAGCGCCCGGTAGGCCAGGCCGGCCTCCAGAAAGCGAAGGAACAGCCACTGGTTCCAGCCGTAGTACGACGGGTCGGCCGTGACCACCTCATTCTTCCAGGCGAATGTCGCACCCATCGAGCGGAACTGGCGACGCATGGTCTCGATGTTGTGCATCGTCCAGGTGAACGGGTGTCCACCGTTCTTGATGGCCGCGTTCTCGGCCGGCAATCCGAACGCGTCGAACCCGATCGGGAAGAACACGTTGTAGCCGTGCATCCGGCGGAAGCGCGCAAGCGCATCGCTCGGGGTGACGATGTACCAGTGCCCGATGTGCAGGTCGCCCGACGGATACGGATACATCGTCAGGAGGTAGTACTTGGGTCGCGCGTCGTCCACGAGGTCTGTGTCGTGGAGGCCAAGCTCCGCCCAGCGCGCCTGCCAATGGGGCTCGATCGAGCCTGGGTCGTAGCGCTCGATGTGGGTGTGCGGCTCGCTGGCCTGTTCGGTCCTGGCGGTCTTGGTCACGTGTCCCTCGGGAGACGGTTCACCCCCCGCCGCGCCGGCGAGGGGTGACGGGTGAGGGGTTCTCGTCGCGGTTGGTGGAGCTACGGGGACTCGAACCCCGGACCCCCTGCATGCCATGCAGGTGCTCTTCCAGCTGAGCTATAGCCCCACGGGATGCGGAGTCTACCAGAGGACCACGACGGGTCGGTCAGGGCGGTACGGTAGCCGGGGGGTCACCTGCGGTCGTGGCGATGACGTGCCAGGCCGTTCCATCGGCCGCCGTGACGAGGATCTCGGCGGGTCCTGGGTTGCCCGTGCCGTCGGAGACGATGCGCTGCTCGCCGTTGCAGTAGACGATCGACGACACCGAGGCGGTCGGGCTCCCGGGTCTGCCAACGTCGAGCCTGAGTGAGCCGTGACCCAAGCAGACCACCTGGACCTGACCCACCAGGACAGCCGGCATGGACCCGACGACCCGCGTGACCGGGCCACCACCAGTGCCGGGCTCCGGTCGATCGGACCCGCTCGTCGCCTCGAAGACGAAGTCGCCCGGATCCATCCGATCCAGCCCGGGCAGGACGTCCGGCACCGTCACGTGTTCCACCACGAACGTGTACGCGATCCCGGCGGGCGCGCGGACCATCACCCGGTATGGCGTGCTATCGACCAGAGACTCCTGGATCGACGGATCGCCCGCTGGCTCAGCTGCTCCCTCGCTCTGACAAGGCATGACGTCAGGACCCTGGGAGCCGACGGTCAGATCGAGCACCCCGTGGCCGACGCAGGCGAGCTTGATGGTCACGAACTGCTCGACCTCGACGCCGTCGACATCGAAGACATCCGTCGTTCCATCCGACAGTCGCGGTGTGACCTCGAGCAGCGTCGGTTCGGACGGATCTCGATCGATCGCCACGAGGCCCTTGACGGCCGCCGGCGACGACGGGCCCGCGGTCGATGTCGGGCTCGGTGAGGGGCTCGGCTGGGTGGCGACGGCCGGCATACCGATCCAGCCGTTCGAGACGGCGACCATGCCGGCGACCGCCACCGCCGCGATGGCCGCCGCGACCAACGACACCCGGCGGCCGCTCGCGGCGCGACGCCGCGCCAGCAGGCGCCGTTCCAGCTCAGCCGTCGTGACCGTGAATGGCAGATCGTCGCCTTCGGTGCGCAGGACGCGGCGCAGCCGGTCCTCGACCTGGGTGTCATGCATGGCGGACCTCCGACAGGCTCGGCGAGATGGGATCAGCGAGGTGGATGCGCAAACGATCGAGCGCGGTCTGGAGCTGGGCCTTGATGGTGTTCGGGCTCTTGCCGAGGGTGGTAGCCACTTCCTCGACCGACAGATCGGCGTAGTAGCGGAGCACGACCGCCGCACGCATCTGGATCGGCAGCCGGTCGATCCCTTCGAGGAGGTCGAGTCGCGAGGTCGACTCCGAGGCGACATCGCCCGGGCCGGCCCGGTCCGGGGTCGCGTCGAGCCGAATGACGCGCGACGAACGTCGTCTCGTGCCGAGCGCCCGGTTCGTGGCGACGCGCAGGAGCCACGCTCGGAGCGCCCGTTCGTCGCGGATCTCGCCCCCGCGCTCGAACGCCGTGAGGAGTGTCTCGATGACGATGTCGTCGGCGTCGGCGTTGTCCCGGACGATGAGGTAGGCGACGGCCTGAAGCTCGCGGCCGTAGGCCGACAGCAGATCGCCGAGGGTCTCGGGGCGGCGCCGGCGCAGGGCTTCGACGGTCATCGGTCGTCCAGGTAGGCGACGGGTTCGTCCGCCGGTACGAAGGATAGATGCACAAGTGCGCCGATTCGGGCTAGTGGTATGGCACCATCGCCCGGTGACCACGTTCGACCTGCTGCTCCGGGGCGGGACCGTCATCGATGGCACGGGCGAGCCGGCCATCCGCGCCGACGTCGGCGTCCTCGGCGATCGGATCCTGGCGGTGGGCGACCTGTCTGTCGTCGATGCGACCACCGTCCCCACCGTCCTGGACTGCACCGGCCGCACCGTCACGCCCGGGTTCATCGATCCACACGGGCACTCGGACGGCTCGCTGTTCGTCGACGGAGCGCTGGCCAGCCATCTCCACCAGGGCTTCACGACCCAGCTGTCCGGGAACTGCGGCGACACGCTCGCGCCACTGACCGGCATCGGGCGCGAACTGATCGAGCTGTCGCTCCGTCCGGACGGGCTCGTCGCCCGCTGGGAGTCCTTCGCGGAGTATCTCGATCGGGTCGAGGAGCAGGCGCTTGGCCCGAACGTGGCGTTCCTCGTCGGTCAGGGCACGATCCGGGGGTCCGTCATGGGCGCGGAGGCTCGACCAGCCTCGGACGCCGAGCTGGCGGCCATGGTCGTCGAGCTCGAGGCCGCGTTGGGGGCGGGGGCGGTCGGCCTGTCGTCCGGGCTCATCTACGCGCCCGGGATGCACGCCACGGCGGCGGAGGTGGAAGCCCTCGTGGCGGTGACGGCCGATCGAGGCGGTCTGTATGCCACGCACATGCGCAACGAGAGCGACGGCCTGTTCGCCGCGCTCGACGAATCGATCGCGGCGGTCCGGGCGGCGGGTCCGGGTGGCAGGCTCCAGGTGTCGCACCTCAAATGCGGGTCGCACGCGGTCTGGGGACACGCGGGCGAGGCCGTCGCCCGCCTCGAATCGGCGCGAGCGGAGGGCCTCGATGTCGCCGCCGATCAATATCCGTACACGGCCGCCGCCACGACGCTCGCGACGATCCTGCCGCCAGCCCTCCAGGGGCTCGGCGTCGACGCATGCGTGGCGGCACTGGCGGACCCGCACGTCCGCGACCTCGTCCGGTCCGAGATCGAGCGGGGTATCTCCGGCTGGGAGAACGTCGCCGCGGACCCGGGCTGGGCCGGCCTGCGGATCTCCTATGCCGCCAGCCACCCTGAGTGGTCGGGTCGGTCGCTGGCAGAGCTGGGGGACGAGCTGCACGCCGAACCGTCCGATCTCGCCTTCGACGCGCTGGTCGCCGATCGCCTCGACGTCTCGGTCGTCATCGAATGCATGAGCGAGCCCGACGTCGAGACGATCATGGCCGTGCCCTGGATCGCGGTCTGCACGGACGCCGAGGGTCGCCGTCCGGGGCACCCGATCCTGGACGCCGGGCGTCCGCACCCGCGGGCGTACGGCTCGACGGCGCGGGTCCTCGGCCGGTATGTGCGCGAGCGTCGCATCATCTCGCTCGAGACGGCCGTCGCCAAGCTGACCTCGGTGCCCGCCGAGCGTCTCGGCCTTCGTGATCGCGGGACCGTCCGCGAAGGGGCGTTCGCCGATCTCGTCGTCCTCGATCCGGCCACCGTCATCGACGAGGCGACCTACCTGGAGCCAGCGCGCTACCCGACCGGCATCGAGCACGTCATCGTCAACGGACGCCTCGCCATCCTGGCTGGCGCCGAGACAGGCGAGCGCCCCGGCCGGTTGCTGCGGCGTCCCTGACTGCGGCGGCGCGACCTGTCACGATCGACGGCGTGATCGCCACCGAGACCGACGCTGTCGTCAGGCTCCCCAGTGGCCCTGTCGCGTACACCCTCCGCCGCTCGCCCCGGTCGCGCGGCCTGCGCGTGGTCATCCACCCGGACCGTGGCGTGGTCGTGTCCGTCCCGCCCGCGAACCGCCGCGGGTGGGCCGATCCGGAGCCGCACATCCGAGCGTTCCTGGCCGAGCGCGAGCCATGGCTGCGGCGGCATCTCGCGCAGCACGAGCGCGACCGTGCCGACCTGCTGGCGCGCGGCGGGCTCCGCGACGACGCCACGATCCGGTTCCGCGGCGACCTCCACCGGCTGCGGATCGTGGCCGCGCGGCCCGGCACGCGCCGCTCCACGGTCGAGCGGATCGGTGGCCCCGACGAGGATGAGCTCATCGTCCGTCTCGCCCCGGCCGACCGCCGCTCCACGGCCGCCGTTCTCGAGGCGTGGCTCAAACCGCGAGCGCGCGCCGCGATCGAGCGGGACATCGCCCGTCACGCGGCCGTCCTCAGCGTGACGCCGACGGCGGTCAGTGTCCGCGATCAACGGACGCGCTGGGGAAGCGCCTCACGCCAGGGCCGGCTGGCCTTCTCGTGGCGGCTGATCCTGGCCCCCCCGGAGGCACTCGAGACGGTGGTCATCCACGAGCTGGCCCACCTCCACGTGTTCGGACATGGCCCGCGGTTCTGGGCACTGGTCGCCACGCGCCGCCCGGATCACAAGGTCTGGCGGCGCTGGCTGCGCGACCATTCGACCGAGCTCCACGGCGCCCTCGACGATCCGTCATGACCTCCGGCTGACCGGCATCGCCCGGCGGATCGCATCGAGCAAGACCCGCGTCCCGATCGGCTTGCTCACGAAGATGGCGCCACGCGCGATGAGCTTCGATAGGTCGAGCGTCTCGGCAGTGTAGCCCGACAGGAGCACGAGCCCGGTGTCGGGATAGCGTTCCAGCACGGTCTCGCCCAGCTCCAGCCCGGACATGTCGGGCATCACCACGTCGCTGACAAGGACGTCGATCGGGGCGGTGAGCGACTCGATCCGGGCGAGTGCCTCGACCCCGTCCGCGACGGCGATGACCGTATAACCCGCGCGTTGCAGAACGGCCGTGGTCATGTCCCGGACGGCGGGCTCGTCCTCGACGACGAGGAGCGTGCCGGTCCCGGAGCCGGCACGGCGGGTGACCGACGGCTCGACGGTCGGGCTGGCGTCGTCGCGTGGGAAGTAGAGCTTGAACGACGTCCCAAGGCCGGGCTCGGAGTAGAGCCAGATGTGGCCGCCAGCCTGGCGCACGATGCCATAGATGGTGGCCAGGCCGAGGCCCGTGCCCTTGCCGGTCTCCTTGGTCGTGAAGAACGGCTCGAAGATGTGCTCGCGGGTCGCCCGGTCCATGCCCTCGCCGGTGTCGCTGACCGCGAGCATGACGTAGGCGCCGGGCCTGACCTCGAAGTGCTCGATCGCCAACGGATCGTCGAAGACCGCATTGCCGGTCTCGATCGTGACCGTCCCGCCGGCGGGCATCGCGTCGCGGGCGTTGACCACGAGATTGACCAGGATCTGGTCGAATTGGCCGGGGTCGGCCCGGATGTGTCCCGCCATGGGGTCCGGGTGCAGGACGAGCTTGATCGTCTCGCCGATGATCGGGCGGAGCATCGGCTCGATGGCGCAGATCGCATCACTCAGGTCGAGCACCTTGGGACTGACGACCTGCTGACGGCTGAAGGTCAGGAGCTGCATCGTGAGGCTGGCCGCTCGGTCGGCCGCCTGGTCGATCGCCGTCACGCTACGCAGGGCGACGTCGCGATCGATCGGGACCTCGGGCGGTCCGGTCAGGTCCTCCTCGAGCATCTCGGCGTAGCCACTGATCGCGAACAGCATGTTGTTGAAGTCATGCGCGATGCCGCCGGCCAGCCGACCGATCGACTCGAGCTTCTGCGCCTGGAGGAGCTGGTTCTCAGCGACCTTGCGGGCGGTGATGTCGACGACCGTGGCGAAGACACGACGATCGGATTGGGCGACGCCTCGAGGACCGCCCCAGGGGCGACCTCGCGCCGGTGGCGCGGCGGGGCGTCGTCGGTCGTTGTGGGCTGTCGTGGGTCATGAGCCATCGGCACCCTTCGGGCGGTCCGCCGCACTCCAGGGGGACTGCCAGCCGTACCCCGTCCGCTCCCTCGGGGCGAAGCGTGCCACGGTTTCGGCCGGCTGGCTAGGCGCCGGGTGGCTCAACCGCCGATCGCAGCCTGCCGCGGACGGCCGCCCGCGCGAAGTGCGATCTCGATGAACGGGCGCAAGCGGGCGGAGATCTCCGTCTCGGTCCGGCGGAAGGCGGCAAGCTGCTGCTCGTCCGTGCCCTCGACCTCGGACGGATCGTCCAGGCCCCAGTGGAGCGAGTTCGACGAGCCAGGAAAGACCGGGCAGGTCGCTGGTGCGCGATCGCATACGGTGATCACGTAGTCGAATCGCTGGTCGAGGAAGCGGTCGATCGTCTTGCTCTCGGCATGCGTCCAGTCGATGCCGAGGTCCGCCAGCACGCGGACGGCGTAGGGGTTGACGCGGGTCGCTTCTGTTCCAGCCGAGGCGACCTCGAAATCGTCACCGCCATCTCGTCGAAGAAGCGCCTCTGCGATCTGGCTGCGGGCCGAGTTGTGGGTGCACACGAAGAGCACCCGGATACGATCAAGCGACACGGGCGATCCTGCTGCGGAAGCGACGGCCCATCCTCGTCAGATGCTCGTCGAGACCGCGAGTCCCGATCACGTTCAGCAACAGCCGCCTGGGCCGCAGCCACAGCCATCCTCGGCGATGGGCAGCGCGCGTGCGGACAGGTCGATGAACGGCTTGGCGTCGGCCGGCTTGGTGGCCTTGACGATGGCGCTGACCATGCCGTCCGCGACCCTGTGGGTGGTCGTCAGCGACACGTCGGTGAGGCCGGCCGCAACGAGGCCCGCGCGGAACTCCGAGAACGACAGGGCGCCGGCGATGCAGCCGACGTAGGAACCGCGCTCCGTTCGCTCCGCAGCAGTCAGGTGATCTTCGGCCACGATGTCGGTGATACCCATCCGGCCGCCCGGTCGCAGCACGCGGGCGATCTCGCGGAAGACGGCCGGCTTGTCCGCGGCGAGGTTGATGACGCAGTTGCTGATGACGACATCGACCGATTCGGCCGGCAACGGGATGTCCTCGATGTGACCGCGCACGAACTCGACATTCGTCGCACCGGCGTCGGCGGCGTTGCGCTGGGCGAGCGCGAGCATCTCGTCGGTCATGTCCAGACCGATCGCCCGGCCGGTCGGTCCGACGCGCCTGGCCGACAGGAGGACATCGATGCCGCCGCCGGAGCCGAGGTCGAGGACTCGTTCGCCCTCGTGCAGCTCCGCCACGGCGATCGGGTTGCCGCAACCCAGCGACGCCAGGACGGCGGCCTCGGGGAGCTCGTCGCGCTCGAGGGCGGAATACAGGTCCGCGCCGATCGTGTCCGGGCTGCCGGTGCAACAGCCGCCGTCGCGGGCCTGGGTGGCGGCCGCGGCGTAGCGGGCACGCACGGCCTCGTGGATCGTGTCGGTCGTGTCGGTCGCGTCGGTCATCTCGGTCGTCATCGAAGGATGCTCCTTGCCCGGTTGCTTGGTTGTTGTATTGATACTTGCCAATATCGATAGTTGTCAATACCATGCCCGACATGAAGCGCCAGACCGATCCCGACGTCCTCCTCCTGCAGGCGGCCGCGGACCCGACGCGGCTGGCCATCCTGCGACAGCTGGCAGCGGGTGGCGGCGTCTGCGCCTGCGATTTCACTGACTGCTGCGACGTGACCCAGCCGACGGTCAGCCACCACCTCAAGGTCCTGCGCGATGCTGGCTGGGTTCGCACGGAACGCCGCGCGTCGTTCATCTACTACTTCCTCCAGCCCGCGGCGCTGGAGCGGTTCCGGTCGATCGCCGGCGACCTGGCGCCCGCGATCCGCATGCCCCCGACGCGGACGCTCCCGGTCGTCCAGCCGCCGGCGCGAGCGTCCATCGTCCAGTCGCCTGACGCGTGAGGGCGGTGGTGGAGATGAGGGGACTCGAACCCCTGACCCCTGCGATGCGAACGCAGTGCTCTTCCAGCTGAGCTACATCCCCACGGACGGTCGCGCCTCGTCGGTGGACGGGGGACCGGCCGGAATGGTAGCACGAGCCCCGCTCGGGTCCGATACGCTCCGCCGATGCCCTTCGGACTGCTGACCGGCCTGAGCGCCGCGCTCGCGTGGGGCACGCTCGACGTGGTCACGGCCCTCGGAAGCCGGGTCATCGGCAGCGTGCGCGTGACGGCCGGGATGCAGCTGGTCACGGCAGTCCTGTTCACGATCATCTTCCTCGCGACCGGCGCGAGTCTCCCGACCGAGCCCCGGTCGTTCGCGCTGGCCATGGCGCTCGGGTTCATCGGCGCTGGGGCGTACCTGGCCTACTTCACCGGGCTCCAGATCGGGCCGATCGCCGTCGTCAGCGGGATGGTCGCGGCATTCGGCGGCCTGACGGTCGTCCTGTCGGTGCTCTTCCGAGGCGAGTCGCTGACCCTCCTCCAGGGTGCCGGGGCGACGGTCGCGACGGCCGGGGTCCTGCTGACGGGGATCGCCTTCGATGGCGGCTGGCGCTCGACCCGGTTCGCCGGGCCTGGCGTGGTGTTCGCACTGGCCGCGCTCGTCCTCTTCTCGTTGATGGCGATCGCCACGGATATCGCCCTCGAGACGATGACCTGGGTCCAGACCTACACCATCGCCCGTGTCATCAACGCCGCGGTCGGCGTGGTGGCCATCGTCGTCCTCACCCGAACGGCCCGTCCGATCGCGCGCCGGCCGGTCGGTGGTCCGGCCTGGTCGGACGGACGGATCGTCGTCGCCGTCGTCATCGCCGGCTGGCTCGACGTCCTTGGTCTGATCGTCTTCGCCATCGGCCTCGAGTCCGCGCCGACCTGGATGGTCGGTCTGGCGGCGTCGTTCGGACCGGCCGTCACCATCGTCGTCGCGGTCGTGTTCCTCGGCGAGCGACTGAAGCGCATCCAATGGATCGGACTGGCCGGGATCCTGGTCGGGATGCTGAGCGTCGCCATTCCGTGACGGTCAGCCGGGAAGGCTGAACCAGACCCGGGTCAGCCCGTCGCGCGACTCCGCGCCGACCCGCCCACCGCCGGCCTCGACAAGCTGCTTGACGATGGCCAGGCCGATCCCAGCCCCGCCACGCGCCCGGTCGCGCGACTTCTCGACCCGGTAGAAGCGCTCGAAGAGGCGGTCGAGGTCCTCGGCCGGGATGCCGTCGCCGGTGTTGGCGATCGAGACCAGCAGGTCGGATGGTTGCCGCTCCGCGCGAACCGTGACCGTGCCGCCGGCTGGCGTGTAGCGCGTGGCATTCGACAGGAGATTGCCCAGGACCTGGGCGAGCTGGTCAGGGTTGGCGCGCGCCGGCAGGTGCTCGGGGACATCGACGACCACCTTGAGCCCCGTCCGATCGAGCGTCGGCTGGGCGAGCTCCAGTGCCGATCGGATGGCAACGGCGAGGTCGAGTTCGGTGAGCAGCGATGGGCCGGTGGCCGCGTCACCTTCGGCCAGCGCGTCGAGCGAGTGCGATAGCCGGACCAGGCGCTCCGCCTCATCCCAGAGCGACTCATAGGTCGCCTTGTCGGCGACGATGACCCCGTCGCGCAGCGCCTCGAGATAGCCCTGGAGATTGGTCAGCGGGGTCCGCAGCTCGTGCGCGGCGTTGGCGATGAAGTCGCGGCGCATGACTTCCTGGCGTTCGAGGCTGGCGGCCATCTGGTTGAACGAATCGGCCAGGCTGGCGATCTCGTCGGGCCCGTCGCGAGGGACGCGCGCCGCATAATCGCCCTCGGCGATCCGGCGGGCGGCCCCACCGACTTCGGCCAGCGGCCGTGCGAGCATCCGGGCGAGGACGACCGCGAGGACCACGCTGGCGAGGGCCGCCACCACGACCGCGGCGAGGACGACGGTCGTGACCGACTCGTCGTACATCGCCTGGGCGTGATCGGCCGAGACGCCGACTTCGGCCATCAGAGTCCGGAAGATGTCTGCGCCGACGACGGTGATGCCGATGGCCACGATGGCCACGCCGAGTGCCGCCGAGGCGAGTGCGGTAAGGGCGATCCGGGTGGCGATGCCGCGGCCGATCATGGCCGTGACGTTCGGGTCGTGCCGGCCGCCCGGTAGCCGACCCCGCGAACCGTGGCCACGTAGCGGGGCTCGTCGGCGTCGTCGCCGAGCTTGTCGCGCAACCGGCCGATGTGGACGTCCACGGTCCGATCGAGGACCTCGGCCTGATCCCGGCCGTAGACCGCGTCGAGGAGCTGGTCCCGGGTCAGCACCCGGCCATCGGCTTCCAGGATGGTCTGGAGGAGCCGGAACTCGACCCGGGTCAGCGTGATCGGGAGGTCGTCGCGGGTGACCTCGTGTCGGTCGAGATCGACGACGAGATCGCCGTGGACGAGCGGCGGACGGGTGGCCTGGTCGGGGATCGCCGGCGCGGCCCGGCGAAGGATCGACTTGACGCGCAGGACGAGCTCGGCGGGGCTGAACGGCTTGGGCAGGTAGTCGTCGGCGCCGTCCGCCAGCCCGGCGATGCGGTCGAGGGTCGAGCCCCGGGCCGACAGCACGATGATCGGCGTGGCGCGGGCCTCGTCGTCGCGGCGGACGGCGCGGATGACGGCCCGGCCGTCGAGCTCGGGGAGCATCAGGTCGAGGACGACCAGGGCCGGGCGGTGGCGCTCGATGGCATCGAGGGCGGCCGGGCCGTCGGCCGCGGTCACGACCATGAAGCCGTCACGCTCGAGGTACGTGCGGACCAGCCGGACGATCTTGGCATCGTCGTCGACGACGAGGATCGGCCGGTCGGGGATCGGCGCGGCGGACTGGGCGGACTGGGTGGACATGGCGAGCATGGTAGGGGAGTGAGCCTAAGCTTCTCGCATGACGGGCCGGTGACGGCGCCGTCCAAGCGATCCGCGGTGGCCTCGACCGGTCAGGCGGCGCGATCTTGTCATCCGTCCACGTGCTGCACCGCAGAGAGGGCTCGAGGTCGTCGCGGGTGCTGCCGACGGCGTTGTCGAGCTCGGGGCGTGCAGGCATGGGCCGTCTGGCGGGTCTGATCCGGGGCCTCGGTGTGCCGAAGGTGCATGTGATGGACGGATGGCAAACGCCGTGGTCCGGCACCTTGATTCGACCGAACAGATGTTCTAATCTGGTCGTCCGATGGCGACCCTCTCCCCGGATGTCACGGCAGCTGTGGCGAGCCTCCAGGCTCGCTGGGGAGCCGCAGCTCCGAGGCTGACCGATGGGGCGCTCGCCCTGGCGCCCGCGACGGCACCGAGCCCGACCCCGACCCGGCTTCCGGCACCGACACCCACCCTCGACGACCGGGTCATCCACACCGGCTTCGCCGCGCTCGACGCGATCCTGGGTCCGGGCGGCCTGCCCCGATCCGCGAGCGTCGCGATCCGGGGCGACGGTTCCAGCGGCCGGACCACGCTCGTCCTGCGGCTCGCGGCCGAAGCCCAGACGGCCGGCTCCATCGTCGCCTGGCTGGACCTGTCGCGCAGCTTCGACCCGGTCGAGGCGGTCGCCCGTGGCATCCGGCTCGAGTGGCTCGTGGTCATCACCCCGGAGACGCTCGACGAGGGCCTGGCCATCGGCGGCGCGCTGCTGGCCGGGCGCTCGGTGGACCTGCTCGTCCTGGACCTGCCGGGCGGCCGGCTGGCGGCCACGGACAAGCCCGGCCGGATCGCGGGCCGGCTCGGCCGGCTGGCGGCGCTCGCCCGACGGTCGGAGACGCTCCTCGTCGTGCTCGAGCCACCGGGTCTGGCCGGCGGCCTGGCGACCGCCGTCGCCGAATCGACCAGCCTCCGTCTTGAGCTCTCCCGGCGGTCGTGGATCCGGCTCGGGCGCGACATCGTCGGCCAGCGGACCGAGGCGCTCATCGCCCGCAACCGTTACGGGCCGCCCGGGCGGCGGGCGACCCTCCGGATCCTGTATGCGGAGGGTGGCGAGCGTGACGCCTGTCTCGGCCGCGACTACCTGCTCGATGAGGCCCCCGATCCAGCCCCCGCGACCCACGAACGGACCGACCACGATGCGACTCCTCCATCTCCACCGGCCGCACCTCCCCCTCGAGCTCGCCCGGTCGCGAGCCTTCGAGCCCTTCCCGCCCGGCCCGCTCATCCTGGGCGGCCGGCCATGGGATCCGGGCCCGGTCGTCGATGCGAGCCCGGAGGCCCGGGCGCTGGGCGTCCGGCGGGGGATGCCGCTCGGGAGCGCTCACCGGCTCGTCCCTGAGGCGACCTTCATCGACCCAGATCCCGACGCGGACCGGACGACCATCGAAGCTGCTTTCGAGACGCTCGCGGCGTTCAGCCCGGGCATCGCCGGCAGCGCCGACCCGCTCGACGCCGCATTCGGGCTGTTCGAGGTCCAGGTCGACGGTCTCGAGGCGCTGTGGGGTACGGAGCCGGTCCTCGTCGGGCGGCTGGTCGAGGCGCTCGAGCGGGTGCTCGGGAAGGACGGCGGTGGGACCGTCCCGGCCATGAGCCACGTCCGGGCCGGGATCGCCGGGACCCGGTTCAGCGCGACCGTGGCCGCCGTCCTGGCTCATCCCGGGGCGCCCAACCTCGTGCCGCCCGGCGGTGAGGCGGCCTTCCTCGCGCCCCACCCGTCCGGCCTGCTCACGGCCGATGCAGACGTCCGGGCGAGGTTGACCCGGTTCGGGCTGCGCCGGATCGGGGCCGTCGCCGACCTGGCTCGGTCCGCCCTCGTCGCCCGGTTCGGTGAGGAAGGTGCCCGGATCCACGCGCGCGCCCGGGGCGAGGAGCTCGAGCCGTTCCGTCCGCGCCGAGCCCCGGAACACCTCCGGCTCGCACTGTCGATCGAGCCCGCTACGGAGGGCCTGGAGCCGCTCCGCTTCGTCCTCCACCGGCTGGCCGGCGCCCTGACCGAGCAGCTCGTGGCGCGTGGCCTGGCGGCCTCGCGGGCGCGGCTTCATCTCGATCTGGATCTGGCCTTCGCGCTGGCAGGGACGCCGGGCGAGCTGGATGTCGAGCAGCGCTTCCCGGAACCGACCGCCGACGCCGAGGCGATCGAGCGCCTGCTGTTCGCCCGTCTGGAGCGGACCCCGCCACCGGCAGCGGTCGCTCGCCTCTCGCTGGAGCTGGACGGCACCGCCCCGGCGTCCGGTCAGCAACTCCCGCTGTTCACGCCACAGGCCGCCCGGGGCGCTCGGCTCGAGTGGCAGCTCGCGCGGCTGGCGTTGACGTTCGGGGAGGACCGGGTCCGGCGGGTGGCGATCACGGACCCGGAGGCGCCACTGCCCGAGCTGCGCTGGGCCTGGCGCTCGGTCGCCTCGGACGATCGGGGTGTGGCCCCGTGACCCGCCTCCTCCGCGAGCATCCGCCGATCGACGTGGAGCTCGATGCGTATGGGTCGATCACGGCCATCCGCTGGAACGGCCGGCGGGAGACCGTCGAGGTCTGCAATCGCTGGCGCGTCGACGAGGCCTGGTGGCGAGGACCGATCGCCCGCGACTACTTCAAGGTCGTGGGCGGTCGCTGGCTCGCGCTGGTCTACTACGACCGAGTGGACCGCTCGTGGCACCTCGAGCGGCTCTACGACTGAGCGTCACCCCGCTCGATACCGGCGTCAGCGCGCGGGCGACCCCAGCATCAGGCTGACGACGAACAGGATCAGGAATATCCCGACGACGAGCACCAGGAGTCCGACGTCCCTGGGACGGGCAGATTGCACGGTCTTCGTCTCCCCCTTGCCGGATCGAGAACTACGCGTTTCCCGAACAGGTTAGCTGCAGGATAGATGCCCGACATCATCGCTGCGTTGCGCCACCGCACCACCGGGGTTGCAGGTTCGCACCAGCGTCAGCCGAATGGGCAGGCCGCCCCGTAGAGGATCGTGACGGTCGTCAGGCCGCCGGTCGGAGCCGCCGTGACCTGCAGCATGCAGTCCGCTGGCGGGCCGGTCATGTCCACGACATAGCCGCCGTTCTCGAGCGGACCCTGCAGACCGACCGTGTCGTAACCGGCCTGGTCCAGGCGCATCTGGAAGAACGTCGCAATGTCGTTCGCATCGGCACCATCGACGACGAGGACGGCCGACGCGGCGCCGGTCGCCGCCTCATCGGCAGGCGTCGCGCCGGGGTAGTTCGGGAAGCCCTTTGGGAGCGCGTCCCAGATGCGGCCCCAGTCGGTGTCGGTCTGACTGGTCTTGGCGCTGCCACTGGCCGGCGGGCTGGACATCGTCGAGCCCGCGGCCGTTGATGCGGACGCCCGTCCAGACGGGCTGGGGGCCGAGGCCGAAACGCCTGGATCGCACGCAGCGAGCACGACCGCGGTCAGCAGCAGGAGCCCGATGACCGGGCGAGGATGAGAGATCACGCCGCCATCCTAGCGCCGCGGCTCCCCGGCGCCGATCCGGGCCGGACATGACAGGACCCCGTCGCCCCCAAGCGACGGGGTCCTGTGGCCGGATGAGCTGCTCACCAACGCATCCGGCGGGTCGGCGCTCGACCATCGCAGTCGACCACCGCCGAGTCGTCCCGAGCCCCCAGGCGCCGAGACGTCGTGTGTTCGCCTACCTGCTGGCTGCCTGGACCGCGAGGACCGCGGGAAGGAGGCCGAGGATCAGCAGCAGCGCGAGGGCGACGTTCGCCCCGGTCCGGATGGCGGAGAACGCGATCTGGCGCTTCGGTGCGTGCATGCCGGTGAGACGCCGCGATGGGCGTTCTTGTTTCATCGATTCGGCGCGTTTTGGATGGGAATCTGGTCCCGGTCGCGGGCCTGACTTGGGTATCCAAGACAGGACATCTGTTCTATAGTATCGAGCCCCCAGTCAGCCGGTTCGACCGGAGCAGACCCGTGGCACCGACCCCGTACGCCGAACTCCATTGCCACACCAACTTCTCGTTCCTTGACGGCGCGTCCGCGCCCGATGACCTGGTCGAACGGGCGGTCGAGCTGGGACTGACCGGCCTCGCGGTCACGGACCACAACGGCCTGTATGGGGCGGTCCGCTTCGTCGGGGCGGCCGAAGCGGTCGGGCTCCATCCGGTCATCGGTCTCGAGATCGAGCTGCTCGATGCGGCCGTCGCGGATCCGGCCGGGGTGGTCGTCCCGGCACGCCGCCGCCGGCGCCGCGGCAGGGACCATCCGGAGCCAGGCAGCGTCCCGCTCCTCGACCCGGCCGTGACCGAGGGTCTGCCGCGCCGGCCCCGACCAGAGCGGGCCCGCCTGCCCGGCCACCGCGCCCCGGTCAAGGAGGACTTGCGCGGCATCGGAGAGCGGGTCCGTGGCCCGCACCTCGTCCTGCTCGCCCGCTCCCAGGTCGGCTGGCGGAGCCTGTGTCGGCTCGTGTCGCGGGCCAACATGGCCGGCACGAAGGGCGTGCCACGGTTCAGCCAGGCCCTCCTCGCCGACCACACCGAGGGTCTCGTGGCGCTGTCCGGCTGTCGTGATGGGGAGGTGGTGCGGCGCCTCCGAACGGGTGATCTGGCCGGCGCCCGGGCCGTCGTCGAGCGGTACGCGACACTATTCGGGCGGGGCGACGGGACGGCCACCAGCGGCTTCTTCATCGAGCTGTCGCACCACCTCCTCGCCGACGACGACTGGCTCGTCTCGGAGGCGGCCGCCCTGGCCGAGGCGGCCGGGCTCCCGGTCGTCGTCACCAACGACGTCCACTACGCCCGGCCCGAGGACCGCGAGCTGGGCGATGTCCTGACCGCCATCCGGCACGGCCGCTCGCTCGACACGCTGGCCGATCTCCGGCGGCCGGACGGCGAGTCGTACCTGAAGTCGGGCTCGGAGCTGGCGGTGCTCGGGCCGCCGGCGGGTGGCGTGGCGGCTCGGGCCTGGACGGCGGGGATCTCGACGGCGGTGGAGCTGGCCGCGTCGTGCTCGGTCGATCTCGGCTTCGAGCAGTACCGCTTCCCCGGTTTCCCGGTGCCGAACGGGGAGACACCGTTCTCCTATCTCTCGGATCTCTGCTGGGAGGGGGCGAAGAAGCGCTACCACCCGCTGACCTCGGCCGTCGTCAAGCGCCTCGCTCACGAGCTCGACGTCATCGAACGGGCCGGTCTGGCCGAGTTCTTCCTGATCTGCTGGGACCTGATGCGCTTCGCCCGGGAGCAGAAGATCCCAGCCCAGGGGCGGGGGAGTGCCGCGGGCTCGATCGTCGCCTACACCCTCGGCATCAGCCGGGTCGAACCGATCGGTCACAACCTCCTCTTCGAACGGTTCATCAACGAGGGCCGGACGACCTACCCCGACGTCGATATCGACTTCTCGAACGCGCGTCGGGAGGAGGTCATCCAGTACATCTACAAGCGCTACGGCCCCGACCACACCGGGATGGTCTGCAACCTCGTCACCTACCGGGCGCGATCGGCGGTGCGCGAGGTGGGCTATGCGCTGGGGTTCCCGAGGCCGCTGGTGGACCGCGTGGCGAAAGCGCTCGAGACGTACGACTCGGTCATGGTCCGGCGCGATCTCGAGGCGGACGGCGGGTTCGCCGAGTTCTTCCGCTCACCCGGCGACCGGGAGCCCGCCGTGACGCGGGCGGCGGGTGAGGCCGAGGAGCGGGGCCTGGTCGACGGGATGGGCCAGCTGAACACCCGGCTGCCGCTCGTCGGGAAGGTGCCACCGTGGCGTCAACCGCCGAAGCCGGCCGACCCGGACGCGCCGCGACCGTT
Source organism: Candidatus Limnocylindrales bacterium (assembly GCA_038248915.1). Taxonomy (GTDB): domain Bacteria; phylum Chloroflexota; class Limnocylindria; order Limnocylindrales; family CSP1-4; genus SPCO01. The sequence continues at coordinate 181,974 of JBBRXB010000005.1, forward strand.
CGCGTGGCTGCGGGACCTTCCGCCGGACGGGACGGCGCCGCTGCCGGAAGCACTGGCGCCGGTCGTCGGGCTCCGACCGGGCGCCCGGACCGACGACGAGGGTGGCCCCGGCGACACCCCGGCCAGCGTCGCCTGGCTGCGGGCCGGTCGTGGCACGGGCTACAAGGCGGACGCGGACCGGCTCGTGGCGCCGCCGCTCATCGAGGGCCGTCGGGTGGACCCGGAGAGCGGCCAGTTGGGACCGCCACCGCGCGCCACGGACGGGGGACGCGCCGCGGACAAGCTCGGTCGGCCGGCACGCTGGGATCCGCCGGCGGCACCGCGACGAGCGGACGCGGGGGCGGCCGCGACGCAGTCCTCGGTCGCCCGGGTCGAGCCCGAACCGCCAGCCCAGCCCCGCGCTGGCACGACGGTCGGCCTCTCCCACTGGGAGCGCTGGCTCGAGTTCTGCGCCCGGATCGACGGCTTCCCGCGGCACCTGTCGATCCACTCGGGCGGGATGCTCGTGACCGCCGCCCCGCTCATCGACATCGCCCCGATCGAGCGCGCCACGATGGTCGATCGCGTCGTCGTCCAGTTCGACAAGCGCGACGTCGAGACGCTCAAGCTCATCAAGCTCGACCTGCTCGGGCTCGGGATGCTCGCCGCGATGGACGAGACGCTCCAGCTCATCGAGCACGACTGCGCGGTCTGCCTCGACCTGGACCGGCTGCCGGAGGACGTCCCGGAGGTGTTCGAGATGCTCCAGGCGGCCGATACCGTGGGGGTCTTCCAGGTCGAGAGCCGAGCCCAGATGCAGACGCTCCCGAAGTCGCGTCCGAAGAACCTTGACGATCTCGTGGTCGAGGTCGCGATCATCCGGCCGGGGCCGATCCAGGGCAACGCCGTCCACCCGTTCCTGCGCCGCAGGCAGGGATTGGAGCCGGTGACCTACCTCCACCCGAGCCTGGAGCCGATCCTGAAGGACTCGATGGGGGTGATCCTCTACCAGGAGCAGGTCATGCGCATCGCCATCGAGGTCGGTGGCTTCACGGCGGCGGAATCGGACGGCTTCCGGCGGGCGATGGGGACGTGGCGCTCGAGCCGCGAGATGGAGAAGCTCCACCAGCAGTTCCACGACGGCTGTCTGCGCCAGCCCGGGATGACCGAGGAGGTCGCCGAGGAGCTGTTCCGCCAGGTCGCGGCGTTCGCGAGTTTCGGGTTTGCAAAGTCGCATGCGGCCGCCTTCGCCCGGACGGCCTACGAATCGGCCTTCCTCAAGCTGTTCTACCCGGCCCAGTTCCTGGTCGGGCTGATCAACGCCCAGCCGATGGGCTTCTACCCGGTCGAGGTCCTGGTCAACGACATGAAGCGCCACGGGGTGGCCGTCCTGCCGGTCGACATCAACACCTCGTCGTTCAAGACCACGACCGAGTGGGTGGGCAGGCCCGGCGAGCCGCTGCCGGAGGGTTGCGGGATCGCGGCGCGGCCGGTGCCCATCCAGTCACCGGCCTGCGTCATCCCGTCGGCCGAAGCGCAGGGGCGCTGGACCCCGGAGGTGACGACCGGCTGGGGTGTCCGGCTCGGGCTCCAGCTGGTCAAGGGCATCGGCGAGCAGCACGCGGCGATGCTCGATCGCGAGCTGACCGCCGGCCCGTACCGGAGCCTGGCCGAGGTCGTGGAACGGACCGGGCTGCCCGAGGAGGTCCTCGAACGGCTCATCCGGACCGGGGCCCTGGACTCGCTGGGCCGGCCGCGGCGCGAGCTCCTGTGGCAGCTCCGCGAGGTCGCCGGCGCGGCACGCGGGCGGGTGGACGGGCGGGCACTGCGTGGGCTCGGCCGGGCGTCGGGCAAGCGGTCGGCGGCGGCCGGGCGGTCGATGGACCTGCGCCTGCCGGCGACGGACGCCCCGGCACTCCCCGCCATCACCGAGTCGGAACGGATCGGCGACGCCTATGCGGTCATCGGGCTGGACGCGCGGCGGCAGGTGGTGACGCTCTTCCGGCCGGCCCTGGAACGGATCGGGGCGGTGACCAACGCGGCGCTCTCGATGATGCCGTCGGGACCGGTGCGGATCGGCGGCCTGGTGGTGACCCGTCAGCACCCGATGACGGCCAAGGGCACGGTCTTCCTGGCCCTCGAAGACGAGACCGGGATGGTCAACGTCACGCTCTGGCCGGACACCTGGGCGCGGCTGCGGAGCGTCGTCCGGCGACACGCGCTGCTGCTCGTCGACGGCGAGCTCCAGCGCGAGGGCGAGGTGGTCAACGTCATCGCGAGGGCCATCCGGCCACTCCCCGAGGTGGCCGCCGAGGCCGGTGGACCGGATCGGCCGGCCGGCGTCCGCCAGCTCGGTCATGCCGGGATGCGCCGCCTCGGATGAGGTCGGCGCTGGCTTGACGATCCGAGCGCGCGCCCCGTCGCGCGCCGGGGGCCCGTCGGATCAGCGCTTGGCGCTGACCTTCTGGGTCGTCCCGGCGCGCGTCCGGCCGTCGCCCGGCTTCTGCTTCGCCGTCTGGCTCGGTTTACGCCCGCGGTTCGGGTTCGAGTAGGCCAGGAACCGGCGGTACCAGGCGGCCGCCGAGGCGAAGAACGACCCGATGATCGGCGACAGGATGAGCGCCGAGATCGCAACGTCGCGCGCCTGGTCGCTCGTCGGCGGGACACCGGCGTAGATCGTCGCCGGGTAGAAGAGCACGAGGATCGCGTAGCAGATCGCCGACAGGAACCCGACGATCGCGCCCAGCAACCAGCTCGAGCGCGGCGCCAGGAAGCCCGCGATGAACACGCCGCCGATGGCCGGCGTCTGGATGAAGTAGGCGAACATGAACTGCGAGATCGTGTCCTTGCCATTCGTCGCGATGATGTAGACGGTGCTGGCAAGCGTGATCAGGAGCGGCACCCAGAGCGCCTTCGTGTGGACCGCGATCCAGGGCACCGACGCAACGTCCTCGCGGACATGCATCGGTCGAAACGACTGGCGGAAGGCGTTGGCGAAACCGACGCGGACGGGCACGGGCCCGGCAGCTTTCGACCCCGATGCGGGGGCCGCCTTGGCGGTGCCAGCCGCTTGGGTGGCGCCGTCCGCGGCCGCGAGCTCGGGGTCGGTCACAGTGGCGGCTCGGTAGCGGCGGCGCGCCTCGGCGCGTTCGGTCCTCTTGGCGCGGGCCACGGTCTCTCCAAATGGCGTGGGGGTCGGGATGTGGAGCGCATCGTAGTCGAACCTCGGCGCATCCGGATAAGCGCGAGTGAATGAGCGCCTGCTACAACCATCCGACCCGTCGCCACCCGTCCTTCCCGCCTGCCCCGCCGGGAGGTCACCGATGGATCGTGCCCGGTGCGCGGGATCGACCGCGCTCATCGTCGTCGTGGTGGTCGCGCTCTTCGGAGCCTGGGGCGGGAGGACGGTGCTCGCGGGTTCGGTCGGATGGCCGCTGTCCACGCTCGTCGTGTCGGAGGTACAGACCGGCGGGGCATCGGCGTCAGATGAGTTCGTCGAGATCGCCAACCAGGGAGCTGCGCCGGTCGATCTGGCCGGCCTCGAGGTCGTCTATGCGACCTCATCGGGATCGACCGTCACGCGCAAGGCAACCTGGGCCACGACGACGGTCCTCGATCCGGGCCGTCGGTTTCTGATCGCCAATGCGGCCGGGGTGGTCGCTGGTGGGGCGGATCTCACCTATGCGGGTGGGTTCGCCGCGACCGGCGGAGCCGTGGCGCTTCGGGTCGTGGGCGGGTCGGTCGTCGACGCGATCGGCTGGGGTGACGCGACCAATGGGTTCGTCGAGGGATCGGCCGCTGGGGCGCCACCGGCTGGGTCCAGCCTCGAGCGCGCCCCGGGGGCCGCGGCCGGCAACGGGACGGACACGAACGACAACGGCGCGGACTGGTTCATCCAGGGTTCGCCGACGCCACAGGGACTGCCCTCGGCGCCCGTGCCCGCGCCAGGTCCGACGCCGACACCGGCGCCGACGCCCACCCCGACGCCGACGCCGACACCGGCACCGACGCCCACGCCGACACCCACCCCGACGCCAGCGCGGTCGATCGCGTCGATCGCCGACGCGCGGGCCATGGCGGACGGCACGACCGCGACGATCTCGGGCGTGCTGACGACCACGCTCGGCGCCGTGGAGTCCGGCCGTGGCGGGTTCATCCAGGACGCGACCGGTGGCATCGCCCTCTACCTGGACGCCCTTGTGACGGCCGACTGGCCGACGGGCACGGCCGTGACGGCCGTCGGCACGCTCGACAGCCGGTTCTCACAGCGGACCCTTCGGATCTCGGAGGCGACGATCGTGGTCGGCCCGGTCCAGGCGCTGCCGGCCGCGGTCGACACGCGGGCATTCGATGCCAGGGAGTCGCTCGAAGGACGTCGGGTGCGCGTCGCGGGCACGATCGCCGGTGCTCCTGACACGCTGGCCGACGGGCTTGGCATCACCGTCGAGGACACGTCCGGGCAGGTTCGGGCCGTCATCGGTCCAGCTGCGCTCGACGGCCGCAGCCTCGCCTCCGGGATGACCGTCGCCGTGACCGGACCGCTCGGCCAGCGCGACAGCTCGGGGACGGGCACCGCCGGGTATCGGATCCAGGCGACGATTGCCGAGGAGCTCGAGATCATCGTCACGACGCCGATGCCGCCGCCGACCCCGACAGCGACGCCGACATCGACGTCCTCTCCGAGCGGCACGCCCGGCCCCACCGCGACCCCGCGTCCGAGCACGACACCGACGGCATCCCCGACGCCCACGCCTGCGGTCGCTCTGCTCGCCCTGACCACGGTTCGGGCGCTCCCGATCGGCACGACCGTCCGGACATCGGGCGTGGTCGTCGCCGAGGCGGGACGGCTGGGCACACCGGCACTCCTGGCCATCGCCGCGAACGACGCCGGCCTGGTCGTCCACCTGCCAGCGGATTCGCCGACCTTCGCCCGCGGCGCCCTCCTCGAGGTGACCGGCAAGCTGGCCGCGCCGTACGGTCAGCTCGAGATCCGGCCGGTGAAAGGCGACATCCGGAGCCTCGGCAGCGGCGCGCTGCCAACGCCGCTGAGCGTGCCCGCGGACGGCCTCGCGGAACCGATCGAAGGTCGTCTCGCCACGACGACCGGCCGTCTCGTGGCCAAGCCGAAGAAGACGGCCGGTGACGATATCACGCTGATCCTCGAGCGCTCCGGCGCGGCCCCGGTCAAGGTCATGACCGATGCATCGAGCCGGGTCACGACCACGTCGCTCAAGGTCGGTGCCACCTACCGGGTCACCGGCTTCGTCGGTCAGCGCGCCACCCGAAGCGGCGCACTCGACGGCTATCGGATCTGGGCGCGCGGCGCGACAGACCTGGTCGTCGTGGTGGCCCCACCACCGTCCGGGTCGCCGACGCCAAACTCGTCCGGGAGCGCGCCGGCTGGCGCGACAGCGACCATATCGATCGCGAAGGCCAAGGGCATCACCGACCGGGACGTCGCCATCGAGGCCGTCGTCACCGCGCCGGCGAGCCTGCTCGACGCGACCGGCCGGCGCATCGTCGTGCAGGACGGCTCGGCGGCGATCGAGGTGCTGCTCCCGACCGGCGCGACCGCGCCATCGGTGGGCAAGCGGATCCGGGCCGAGGGCCGGGTCGGGGTCGCGTATGGCGCGCCGCGACTGCGGGCCGACCGCGTCGTCATCTCCGGGACCGCGCCGGTGCCGTCAGCGGTGGTCCTCCACGGGTCGCCCGGGCCAGCGCAGGAGTGGCGTCTCGTCTCGGTGATCGGCCGAGTCGCGAGCGTGTCCAAGCTCGGCGACCGCTGGCGTGCGGAGCTCGAGGTCGGATCGGCCAAGGTCGCCGTCATCGGCCAGCCGGGGGCCGGCATCCCGAGCGCCACCCTCGCGACCGGCCGAACGGCGACCATCGTCGGGATCGCCCGCCGACCCTATCCGACCGCAACGGATCGCCGATACGCCGTGACCCCGCGTTCGACGGCCGATGTCCGCGTCACCGGACGTCCCGATCCGGACCGGGCACCCACCGGCGGGATGGCCTCGGGCCCCGGGGCGACGGCCGCCCGCGGGTCCGCGACGGGCGCGCCCGCGGGCGGCACGGGCACCGCCAGTGAGCCCGTTCCGGATGCCGATCTCATCGACCTCGATTCGAAGGTCGGGCAACTCGTCCGGATCGGTGGCCTGGTCGTGGATCTGCGACCCGACGGGTTCACCCTCGACGACGGGACCGCGATCGGCACGGTCGTGCTCAAGGCTGCGGCGCTCGATCGCCTCGGCCTCGTCGAACCGGACGACGCGATCAATGCCATCGGTCGCGTCGAGTCGACGACGACCGGCGCCGTCATCGTGGTCGACGACCCGGCCGGCATCATCCAGGCCGGCGAGCCGGTCGCCGCGACCGGATCGTCCTCGACCGGGATGGCGACGGCTTCGGCGGACGCATCCGCGATGTCCCCGGCCTCGCCCGCGGCAGCCGCCGGTCTGGGTGGCCGGTACGCCGGTCTGGGTGGCACCTTCCCGTTCGACGCGGGCACCGCGGGGCTGGGCTCGCTGGTCGCCATATCGGCCGCGTCGCTGGCGGTCACCCTGCTCCGCCGGACCCAGACTCGGCGCCGGATGACGGCCCGGGTCGCCGGTCGATTGGCCAGGTTCGCGGGCCCTCCCGGAGACCCCGCCGCGGACGCCCTTGAGGCGAGCCTGGCTGAGCGTGAGCCGAGCACGATCCACTCGGCTTGACGCTCGTGAGAACGCAGGACTATCCTCGGCCGAGTTTCGCGCCAGCGAAGCAGCCACTTGAGCGAGGAATCGGTCTTGCCGAACGCGGACCACCGCGTCGAAAACCCGTCGGATCGCAGGATCGCGATCCCAGCCGGCGAACGGCAGTACCACATCGGACTCGGTCCAGGTGAGCTGGCCGAGTACATCCTCCTCCCCGGCGACCCGGACCGAACCTCCCGCATCGCGTCGCGCTTCGAATCCATCGAGCTCGAACAGCGACATCGGGAGTTCGCCTCGGTCACCGGACGGTTTCGGGGCCAGCGGGTGTCGGTCGTCTCGACCGGCATCGGCACGGACAACGTCGAGATCGTGGTGGCCGAGATCCTGGCGATCACGGAGCGGCCGACCTTCATCCGGGTCGGGTCGTGCGGGGCACTCCAACCTGAGATGGAGCTTGGCGATCTTGCCATCTCCAGCGGGGCGGTGCGTCTCGAGTCGACCACGAGCTTCTTCGTTCACGATGGGTATCCCGCGGTCGCCGACTATGAAGCGGTCGTGGCGCTCATCGAGGCCGCGGAGCGGCTCGGACACCGGTATCACGTTGGGATCACCGCGACGGCACCGGGGTTTTTCGGCGCCCAGGGGCGCCCGATCCCCCAGTTGCCCATCCGGTACCCTGACTTGGCGGAGGACATGGCGCGCCAGCGCGTCATGAACTTCGAAATGGAGGCGTCAGCTCTCCTCGTCCTCGCGACCCTCGCCCGCTGTCGAGCCGGCGTCGTCTGTGCGGTCTACGCCAATCGGACGACAGGCGAATTCGTCAGCGGCGACGTCAAGGACGCGGCCGAGGCGGCCTGTGTCGAGACAGGACTTGAAAGCCTGCTCGTCCTCGCTGATATGGATCGACAGAAGCGTGAAGCCGGGACGGACCGCTGGCGGCCGTCACTCTGGCGACACACCGTTTGACAACGCACCGTTGCGCGGATGCGGGACATGGGATCCCGCGACGCGTCACGAGGATGAGGAGGAGTCCACATGGCCGAGGCCTATTGTGTCAAGGACAAGCAGAAGGTCGAAGTCCAGAACGCCCAGAAGATCACGATGAAGAACGGCAAGCCAGCGATCCAGGGCACGTGCCCGATCTGCGGCGGAAAGGTCTTCCGGATCGGCGGGGGTTGACCCTTCGTCCCTGACCCAGACCAAGGTCCACGGCCCCCGCCGACGGCGGGGGCCGTACCATGTCCGGGCCGAAGGTCACCCCGATCGGGGCGTCGCGACCCGGGGCGGCCCGGCGCCCCTTTGGTACGATGGCCGGGACGCTCGATCCGGGCCGACCCGCGGATTTCTCGCGGCAGCCCGTTCGATCGCGCATCCGATCCGACGTTCCAACACCCGCGTCTGGCGCCCGGCCCGACCGGCATCTCGCCCAGGAGGTCTCCATCATGGCCACCCGCGTCGGCATCAACGGCTTCGGCCGGATCGGTCGGCAATCGCTCAAGGCGCTCATCGAGCGCGCGCCCGACGTGGAGGTCGTCGCCGTCAACGACCTCGTCGATGCCAAGATGAACGCGCACCTGTTCAAGCACGATTCGACGTATGGGGCGTACCCGGGCGACGTCCGGGCCGGCGACTCGTCGATCATCATCGACGGCCGCGAGATCAAGATCCTCGCCGAGCGCGACCCAGCCAACCTGCCGTGGGGCGATCTGGGCGTCGACATCGTGCTCGAGAGCACGGGCATCTTCACCGATGCGGCGAAGGCCAAGGCGCACATCGGGGCCGGCGCGAAGAAGGTCATCATCAGCGCCCCGGCCAAGGGTGAGGACATCACGATCGTCCTGGGCGTCAACGAGGACAAGTACGACCCGACTGCCCATCACATCATCAGCAACGCCAGCTGCACGACGAACTGTCTGGCCCCGGCGGCCAAGGTCGTCCATGACCTGCTGACCATCGAGCGCGGCCTGATGAACACGATCCACAGCTACACCAACGACCAGAACATCCTGGACGTGGCGCACAAGGACCCGCGCCGCGCGCGCAGCGCGGGCCAGAACATCATCCCGACGACCACCGGCGCGGCCAAGGCGCTGGCGCTTGTGATCCCGGACCTCAAGGGCAAGTTCGACGGCTTCAGCCTGCGCGTCCCGACGCCGACGGTCAGCGTCGTGGACTTCACCGCGGACGTTTCCCGCCCGACCTCGGTCGAGGAGCTCAACGACGCCTTCCGCGCCGCCGCGGCCGGGCCGCTGGAGGGCATCCTCGGAGTCTCGGACGAGCCACTCGTGTCGATGGACTTCAAGGGTGACAGCCGCAGCTCCATCGTCGACGCCGAGTCGACGATGGTCCTCGACGGCACGATGGTCAAGGTCATCGCCTGGTACGACAACGAATGGGGCTATAGCTGCCGGGTCGCGGATCTCATCGCGTTCGTCGCGGCGCGCCTGCCCGTCGCCGCCTGACCGATCGATGAACAAGCTCACGATCCGCGACGTGGATGTCGCCGGCAAACGCGTGTTCGTCCGGGTGGACTTCAACGTCCCCCTGGCCGACGGGCGGGTGACCGATGACTCCCGGATCCGCGCGGCGATCCCGACCATCAACGCCCTGCTCCAGGCGGGCGCGTCGGTCATCCTCGCCAGCCATCTCGGGCGTCCGGGCGGCAAGGTCCAGGACGGTCTGCGCCTGCGACCGGTCGGGGAGCGGCTGACCCAGCTCCTCCGCCGAAACGTGCCGGTCACCGGCGACGCGCTGGGTGTCGGGACCGAGGATGCGGTCAAGCGGATGCGCCCGGGCGAGGTGCTGATGCTCGAGAACCTCCGCTTCCACGCGGAGGAGGAGAAGAACGATCCGGTCTTCGCGGCGGCCCTCGCGTCGTATGCCGACATCTTCGTCAACGACGCCTTCGGGACCGCCCACCGAGCGCACGCCTCGACGGTCGGTATCGCCAAGCTCCTGCCGGCCTATGCCGGGCTCCTGATGGAGCGCGAGATCGAGATGCTGTCGAAGCTCCTCGAGGCGCCCGAGCGCCCGTTCGCGGCCATCCTCGGCGGCGCCAAGGTGTCGGACAAGATCGGCGTCATCGACCATCTGCTGACCAAGGTCGACATGCTCATCCTCGGCGGTGGGATGGCCAACACGTTCCTGCTCGCCCAGGGCAAGGCGATCGGCAAGAGCCTGGCCGAACCGGACCGGACGGAGGACGCTCGGCGGATCCTGTCGTCGGCCGCCAACAACGGGGTCCGGGTCATCCTGCCGGTCGACGTCATCGTGGCCAAGGAAGTCACCCGCGGCACGGAGTACAAGACGCTCCAGGCCGAGAAGATCCCGGCCTCATGGCACATCGTGGACCTCGGCAAGGCCAGCCAGGATCTGATCGTCGAGGCACTGGCCGACGTCCAGACCGTCTTCTGGAACGGTCCACTCGGAGTCTTCGAGATCCCGTCATTCGCGCATGGCACGAAGGCCGTCGCGCGAATCCTGGCCGAACGCGCCGACGCCGGCGCGACGGTGGTGGTCGGTGGCGGGGATTCGGTCGCGGCAGTGACCCAGCAGGGCCTGGCCGACCGGATGACCCACATCTCGACCGGCGGCGGCGCGTCGCTCGAGTTCCTCGAGGGCCGCGAGCTGCCGGGTGTCACCGTCCTCCTCGACCGACCAGCGCCGACCAAGGCGGCGGCCAAGGCGCGCAAGTGAGCACGATGATCGAGGTCGTCGACGCTCGCGAGATCCTCGATTCGCGCGGCAATCCGACGGTCGAGGTCGACGTCGTCCTGTCGGATGGTTCGGTCGGGCGGGCGGCCGTGCCGTCGGGCGCCTCGACCGGTGCCCACGAGGCGGTCGAGCTGCGCGACGGTGACATCACCCGCTTCGGTGGCAAGGGCGTGCTCCGCGCGGTCGCCAACGTGACCGACACCATCGCCCCGGCGATCTACGGGCTCGACGCCGCCGACCAGGCCGGGATCGACGAGCTGCTGTGCGAGCTCGACGGGACACCCAACAAGTCGATGCTCGGCGCGAACGCGATCCTCGGTGTGTCCCTGGCCTGCGCGCACGCGGCGTCTGCCTCGTACGACCTGCCGCTGTACCGCTATCTTGGCGGCGTCGGCGCCAGGGTCCTGCCGGTCCCGATGTTCAACATCCTCAATGGCGGCAAGCACGCCCAGGATTCGACCGACTTCCAGGAGTTCATGGTCATGCCGGTCGGGCTGGACACGTACTCCGAAGCGCTCCAGGCCGGCTCGGAGATCTTCTCCGCGCTGCGGACGATCCTCCGCGACGAGGGCCATGCGACCGGCCAGGGCGACGAGGGCGGCTTCGCGCCGTCGCTGCCGTCCAACCAGGCCGCGGTCGAGGTCATCCTGCGCGCCATCGAGAGCGCCGGCTACCGACCCGGCGAGGACGTCGCCATCGCGCTCGACCCGGCGACGACCGAGCTAGTCGAGCCCGGCACCGGCGTGGAGGGTGGGGCGACTCGGTATGTCCTGGCACGCGAGGGCCGGACGCTCGACTCGGGCGAACTCATCGACTTGTGGGCCGACTGGGCCGCCCGCTACCCGATCGTGTCGCTCGAGGACGGCCTGGCCGAGGACGACTGGGATGGCTGGCGCCACCTGACCGAGCGGCTGGGCGGGACGATCCAGCTCGTCGGAGACGACCTGCTCGTGACGAACACGGACCGGATCGCCCGGGCGATCGAAGAGGCATCGGCCAACTCCGTGCTGATCAAGCTCAACCAGATCGGCACGCTGACCGAGACGATCGAGGCGATCAGGCTGGCCCGCGCGGCCGGCTGGTCCGCCGTCGTGTCGCACCGTTCCGGCGAGACCGAGGACACGACCATCGCCGACCTCGTCGTCGCCATGGGCACCGGCCAGATCAAGTCGGGCGCCCCGTCGCGCTCCGAGCGGGTCGCCAAGTACAACCGACTCCTGCGCATCGAAGGCGAGCTTGGCGACAGCGCGCGCTACCCCGGCCGCAGCGCGCTCGCGGGGGTCCCGCGCCACTCGTGAACCGGTTCGTCGATCGTGGCGCGATCACCGCCGCCTATGTCGGGATCGGTATGGGCGTCACGATCGTGGCGAGCTTCACACTGATCATCCCGATCGAATGGCTGATCTGGATCCTGGCCGTCCCATCCGGCCTGCTGATCGGCTATTACGCCAACCAGCGCTCGAACCGGCGGCTCGGGCCGTGGTCCAAGATCCTCGCAAACGGGGTCTTCGCGGGGCTCGTGACCGGCCTGACGGTCGCCATCCTGCTGCTGATGATCAAGGCGATCTTCTTCTACGCCGACTCCGGCTATCCGGACTTCAACCGAGCCGACAAGGCGGGGAAGCCGATCCCGCCGTTCTGTCAGGCCGGGCCTGATTGCACCTATCAGCGGTACCTGGCCGCGGGTCGGGGGCCGGACCTGGCCGCGGCCGGGGTGTCTGATGCAGGTTCATTCACGGCCTTCTACTGGGCCGAACAGTTCGGCACGGCGGGCACGATCGTGTTCGTGACGACGCTCGGCGGCCTGGGTGGTGCGGCACTGTATGGGGTCTTTCGGCCAAAGCCGGTGGTCGCCGGGGAGACCAAGGCCGCGACCTAGGTTCGGGTGGTGTCCCGGTTCGCGCCGGCGCGCCGGCGCACCGGCCGACGCCGAGGCCCGGGGCCGGGCCCGCTGCCCGCGCCCAGGGCCGCTGCGCGCGCCCAGGCCCGCCTGC